>NC_018691.1:1365833-2731666 GCF_000300005.1 Alloalcanivorax dieselolei B5
GGAAGCGTCCGGCGCCACCTTCGGCGACGTCGCCCGGTTCGAAATCAGGCCGGTGGCGCGAGAGCCGGAACCGGATGTCCCCGCGGATCTGCGGGACGCTTTGCAGTCCGCTCCGGAGGCCCGGGCGATCTGGGAAGCCACCACCACTCTGGCTCGTATCGACTGGATTCATTGGATCACCACCGCCAAGCAGGCCAAGACCCGTGCCAAGCGGATTGATGACGCTTGCGACATGTTGGCTTCTGGAAAGAAGCGGGTTTGCTGTTTCGATCCGTCGGGGTTCTACAGCAAGGCAATCCGTGCGCCGGAGACAGCGGATTGAGCTGAGGCATTTTATTACCGCCGGCACTGAATGAGTTCGCAGGCGATATGGGCCGCAATATGGACGTTTCCATTTCCGAGGTTTTCTATGCGCAGAATGATGTTGTCGTTTTTATGGCTGCCGTTCCTTGCGGTGTTGTCCGCGGGATGTTCGGAGAAAACGATCGAGGAGCAAAGGCAGGAGCTGGAGGAAAAGAAGGCGGAATATCAGTCACGGATTGAAGCCCTTTCTGACCAGGACGTGAAGGAACAGCTGGCGCAGTTGGCCAATATCATGTTCTGGATACGGGAAGGGGATCTGGAGCGCCAGGTACCGCCTGAGGAGGTCCAATATCACACCTCGCCATACTCAATCCTGGAAGATTATCAAAATACGAAGGACATGGCCGAGCAATTGGCCGCCGGCGTGCTGCTGACCAATGATGTGCGCTACCGTCCCCAGGAGGCGGAGCTCACATTGCCGTTCGCGTACCCCTTTGATCTGAAGGTTAACTGGGAGCAGGTGGTGCTGGCGGACGGCACTGAATTGCCGGTGGTGGAGCAGGACCCGTTCACCGATCAAAGCGATCTGATTCCGGCAGCGCTGTGGAGTGCTTCTTATAGGCGGTTCACCACCCAGGTGCAGAAACACGTGAATCTGCCCATTGGCCAGGTGCCACCACCACCGCCGCCGATAGCACGGGCGCGCGGGGAGATGACCCTGACAGTGCCGGAGACGCTGCCTGAAGCCCGCTTCTCCGCCTCTGACGTGGGCGACCATCGCCAGGTGTCGGGATGGCGCATCACCTTGGAAGAAGTTGACGGCCATCGGGTTCGGTTGCTGTTCAATGTGCCGGAAGATGTGGCGATTGCCGATGCGCAGGACATGCTTGACCAAGCCGAGGTGGAGGCCAGTGACAGCACCGGTCGTTTCCTGTCGCGCAGCAACACGGGAAAAGGGCCGGTCGGTGATAACGATCAGATCATCGACATGCTGGATCAGTTGATCGACGCGGCTCAATCCGGAGAACTGAAGGACGAGGAGGCCATGGAGCAGCGCATGCAGGCGCAGCAGAAGGCCATGTTGGACGATGCTGATCGGCAACTGTATGTGGAGGTGGCATTCCGGGGCACGGTGGATCAGGTACGGGTGTTTTTGCCGGGTTTTGCCGGTGAGGAAACCCTGTCGGTGCCACTGGATCTGAGGCCGGTACAGTTCAGCGTGCCGGACAACCAGACTGAACCGCAATCCTTTGGCGTTCGGGCCCGGGTGTATGATCACACCGCCAGTGACTGGGAACTGGATCAGCCGCTGGAGGCGGATCCCTCGCTGCTGGATGAACTGATTCAGGTCGAATTCAGGAAGGGGGTGAAACCGGGGGTATCAGATCCGATCGCCGACAAACTGTACTTTCATTTTCCGGAGCAAATGAGCAACCGTCTGGTCTCCGACTTTGACCGCTTCGATCATGTGGAAGAACTGGTTTTCCTGGATAAAGATGGCGAGCCGGTTTACAAGTTCGACCCGGAGGATCGGGAGGGTCCGGTGAGGTTCACCGTCAATCGGATCGAGTATCATCCGGATCGCTTCGAGCGGCCCCCGGTGCGCGCCCGTGGAAAACTGGATGTTTTGCTATTGCCGGACATCGAGGTACGCTGGGTTGCCTTCGGTGATTTGCCCGAAGGCTATGAAATGCAGGGGAAACAAGTGCTCTTTGGTCCGGCGGCGGCGGATAATCATATCCCCGATTTGGTGCTTGCCAGGGACGCGCGGGGCCGTTATCTGAAAAAGATCGCCGAGGTTCGTCATTCGTTCGACCAGGGTTGGCCCCGACGCGCTTACCATTTCTACGACGAGCCGGTGGGTTTTCTGTTTATCGAAAAAGGCCCGGGCTCCCACGCCAGCTATTCGTTCGATATTCCCCTTCAGGATTGAATCCTGCCGGGCGGGGAGGAGACGGTGCCTGCTCCTCGCCTGTGCTTTTCTTTACGTCAGCTTCCTCACTTCCGACTGATCCGGGGGCAGCATATGGCCATCCTCATCCCGAGGGGTCATGAAGGGCACCGGCTTGCCGGTGTTCTTGTCGATCAGTAACGAATGGCGTTCGCCGCGGGCAAACAGGTGATGCTCACCCCATTGACGTAGCGCGACAACGACGGGAAACAGGCTTTCTCCCTTGGCGGTCAGCACATACTCCTGATAGGCGGTGCCGTCGGAAGCCGGCCGGGTGTCCAGCACACCCGCATCCACCAGGCGGCGCAGGCGGTCGGTGAGAATATTGCGGGCCATGCCGAGATCGCGCTGGAAGTCCCGGAAGCGACATACGCCGTCAAAGGCATCCCGCAGGATCAGCAGGCACCAGCGATCGCCGATCACATCGACGGCGCGGGCCACCGGGCAGGTGCTGTCAGAGCTGGGTCGGCGGGGCATGGCGTCTCCGATGATATCAGGTGGTGGATGTTGTAGTTGCATTTTAAAACTGGAATGCATAGCATCCAACCAGTTTCTATTTGCAACTGGTTGGATGCTATGACGACCTCCTCTGTTCCCTGCCCATCAACGGCGCGTGCGGTATTACCGCGTGCTCTGGTTCTGTTGTTCGCCGCCGCCAGCGGCCTGAGCGTGGCCAATGTCTATTACGCGCAACCGTTACTGGATGCGCTGGCGCTGGATTTCGGCATCAGTCATGCGGCCGTGGGGGGCGTGGTTACCGCTACCCAGGTGGGATGTGCGCTGGCTTTGTTGCTGCTGGTACCACTGGGGGATCGGCTGGATCGTCGCCGGTTGATGGCGGGGCAATTGCTGGCGCTGGTGGCGGCGTTGATTGCGGTGGGCCTGGCGCGATCAACGCCGGTGCTGTTGGCGGCCATGCTCGCCGTGGGTTTACTGGGTACCGCCATGACCCAGGGGCTGATCGCCTACGCCGCCAGTGCCGCGGCGCCCCATGAACAGGGTCGGGTGGTAGGTGCGGCCCAGGGCGGCGTCTTCGTGGGGTTGTTACTGGCCCGGGTTTTTGCCGGCGGTGTCAGCGATGTGGCCGGCTGGCGCGGTGTCTATTTCTGCTCGGCGGCAATGATGTTGGCACTGGCCTGGCCCTTGTGGCGCCGGTTGCCGGTTCTGGCAGTAGCTTCCAATAGCATGAGTTATCCGAGATTGTTGCTTTCCATGCTTGCGCTTCTGAGAACAGAAAAAGTTTTGCAAGTACGCGGTGTGCTGGCGTTGCTGATGTTCGCCGCCTTCAATATTTTCTGGAGCGCACTGGTGCTGCCGCTGAGCGCACCGCCCTATGAGTTTTCGCACACCCTGATCGGCGCCTTTGGACTGGTGGGGGCGGCCGGGGCCCTGGCCGCCGCCTGGGCGGGCGCCTGGGCGGACCGGGGTTACGGTCAATACACCAGTGCCGCCGCTTTGGTGTTGCTGCTGTTATCGTGGATTCCGCTATCGTTGATGGAATGGTCACTGTGGGCGCTGTTGATTGGTATCGTTTTGCTGGATCTCGGTGGTCAGGCCCTGCACGTTACCAACCAGAGCCTGATCTTTCGTACCCGCCCGCAAGCGCACAGCCGTCTGGTGGGTCTTTATATGCTGTTCTACTCGGTGGGCAGCGGCCTTGGTGCCATCAGCACGACAGTGACTTACGCGCATTCCGGCTGGGCGGGCGTCTGTGCCCTGGGTGCGGCGGTGAGTTTGCTGGCGTTGCTGTTCTGGGCGCTGACCCGAAAGCTGAAGCCCGGGGTGGGGTTTCGGGCTTGAGAGGACTGAAATCCGTGGCTTGAAAACAGGGTGTCAGGCCTGCCCTTCTCTTTGAGCCGAAGGCAAGACCTGACCACATCACCCTGCCAATTTTTGATCGGCCTTCAGTTACTCGCTGGGATTACTCCAACCCCATGGCCTCCGCAACACCGGCTTCCACGGAGGCTTCGGTATCCTGTCTGATTTCCAGGAAGCTGTCGTTGTCCCCGGTGTAGGCGGGCCACTGCAGGTGGGCTGGGCTGGGGTCGCCGGTTTTGGCGAAGTTGGTCCACATGGTCATCATCAGTTCCGCCACGGTTTCATCGTCCTGGCCGTACATCATGGAAACGAAGACATCCGCTACGTCGCCGTCCGTGCCGTCGATACCGTTTCCGTTCAGATCGCCGATCTCCGGCTTCTCGCCGTCCGCCGTGGTGACCAGCCCAAGTTGGTAGTTCTGCACCAGACCGGCCGGATGGTTGAACAGGTAGGGTAACTCGCAACCGTGGCAGCTCATGATGTCGCGGCTCAGCCAGCCTGGTGGGACCCGGGTGAATTTATAGATGTACTGGTCGGACTGATAATGCGAGGAGCGTTGAGCCAACCACACAGGCAGGGCGGCGCGCAAATGGGGGTAGTCACCGGCGGTGACACCGGCCATCAGGGGCACGTCGCTGGGCATGCCGTCGATAACGTTTTGATAATAGGTCTTGGGCTGATAGTAGTAATCCACATTGGGCCGGTAGGTTTGGCGAGGGATGCGGTGTTGTGCATCGGCATCGGTGAAAGCAGTCCAGGGCAGCTGCCTGGCTTGCTCCAGGGTATCCACGCCGACCCGGTCGAACAATGCCGTGCCCACCAGTTCGGATTCAGCCAGTGAATCCCCGGGCGCGCTGTCTGTTTCCAGAGGCGCGAAGCCGCTCATCACGATGGCCTTGTGAAACAGGCCGGCGGCCTGGGGCGAATTCATCAGTGAATAGCTTTTTCCGCCACCGCCGGATTGACCAAATATAGTCACGTTACCAGCGTCTCCGCCAAAGGCGGCGATATTGTCCCGCACCCACTCCAGGGCCATGACCAGATCCATCTGCCCGTAGTTGCCGGAGCCTCCGTAGCCGCTTTCTTCGCTGAGTTCGGGGTGGGCGATATAGCCGAAGGGCCCCAGACGATGGTTGACCGTTACCAGTACTACCCCTTTGCTGGTGAGGCTGTCCGGGTTGTTGTACTGCTTGGAGTTGGCGGAAAGAATGGCGAAGGCGCCGCCGTGAAACCAGACCATTACCGGCAGGTTGTCGGCGTTTTTCGGTGCGGAGATGTTGAGGTACAAAGAATCCTCGCTCATGCCGCCTTCATTGACGCTTTCCAGAGCCGTGGCCTGGGCGGATTGATCGGCCCAGTCCACGGCGTCGCGGATGCCTTCCCAGGGTTCGGGCTTCACCGGCGCTCGCCAGCGAAGTTCGCCGAGGGGCGGTTTAGCATAAGGGATGCCGAGAAATTGCCAGGTGTCTTCGTTCGCTTCGAAGCCACGCAGTTCGCCATCGGTGGTGCTGACGACGATCCGCGCGCTGGTGGAACGGGCGAAGTGCTCCACCGCCTCGCTAAGGTAGCGGACGCGGCGTGGGCGTGGATCGGTATCCGAGAAGGCCGCGGTGTTTTCCAGGTCGGTGAGGATCGATTGCAGATTCACGCGGAACTGGTCGGCCGATTGGTTGAAATCAATGGCATCCGCGTTGTCGGAAACATGCGAGCGGATAATATCGGTGATTTGAATGCCATTGTTCAGATCGCCATCCTGGTCCAGTGACTGCAGCAGAATGAGTTTGTTGCTCACGCGTTGGTCGTCGGCGGAGGTGGCATCCTCCGTGATGTTTAGCGGGGTGAGCTGTTGCGCCCCCTGCGCGCTGCCCAGTTTCAGCTCGCCAATGGAGAAAGCGATCTCTTCTCCGGTTTGATAGTGGAACTGACCGGCCTGGCCGGTGATGCCCGCCACGGTTTCGGTGCCGACGTAGTCGATCCCGGCCACCGGGCTGTCGATAAAGGTGCCCGTCTGGGTATCAGGGCCGGAGGGCCCGCCGCCGTGACTGTCGCTATTGCCGCCGCAGCCGGCGAGGATCAGGGGCGCCACGGCGATGAGATGCATCAGCCGTGAGCTTTGTCTCTGTTCTTTTTGCATGGTGCTCTCCTTGATTCCAGTCACCGTTATTTGCCGTTAGTCGCTCAGCACGTCGCCGAGTCCGGTCTTCGCTTCGGTGTTGGCACCTATTTCCACGTAGCTTTCACTGGCCGCGTCATAGAGCGGATAGTCGATGTCGCCCTCGATGCTCGGATCTCCGGTTTTGGCGAAGTTGGTCCAGATGGTGAGCATGCGGTCGATTACCTCCTGGTCGGTCTGGTCGAAACCGGCGGAGGCAAGAATATCTGCGGGGTCGCCTTGGGACCCGGATACACCGTTGCCATTGAGATCATCAATGACCAACGAATCACCGGTTGCCGGATCGGTCACCAGGCCCAACAGGTAGTGGGTGATGACGCTCTCTGGCATGTTGAATACGTAGGCCAGCTCGGCGGCGTGGTAGGCTTCCACGCCCCGGGCTTTCCAACCGGAAGGCTGGTGAGTGAAATAGGTGGCGTAGTGATTGGCCGAACACAGCGGCGCCATCCAGGGAAAGACTTCAATGGCGGTATTGGTGGGATCCGGGGTGTCGTTGGCGTTGATGCTGAACATAAACGGCACGTCGTTCTGGTTACCGGATTCGAAGGCGACGCGTTCGGAGTAGGGAAGATAGTGGTTGTCAATATTGGTGTAGGGCGTCAGCGTTGCCGCGGCCGCCGCCACTTCCTGCCAGCTCTTCTCGCGCATTTCAGCCAGGGACGAAGCGCCCAGCTCGGTTTGCAGCTGACTACCGACGGCCTCGGCGGCCGCCAGGCCGCGGGTATCCGGATAGAGCGTACCGCTCTGGCTGATCGCCCGATGGAACAGGCCGGCGGCGCGGGGTGAGGCCATCAACGAGAGCACTTTGCGGCCACCACCGGATTCTCCGAATATGGTGACGTTACCGGGATCTCCGCCGAACGCTTCGATGTTGTCACGTACCCATTCTAGGGCCGCGATCAGGTCCATTTGTCCGTAGTTGCCTGAGCCGCTGTAACCGCTCTCCGCACTCAATTCGGAGTGTGCGATATAGCCGAACGGCCCCAGTCGGTGGTTGACCGAGACCTGTACCACGCCTTTGCTCGCCACTGCTTTGGGATTATTGAATGGTTTTGTGTTACTGGTCAGCGCGGTGAATCCACCACCGTGAAACCAGACCATCACCGGCAGGCCATCGGCGTTCTTCGGCGCCGTCACATTGAGATAAAGCGAGTCTTCACTCATGCCGCCTTCACCAAACCGTTCCAGGGCGGCGTTCTGTGCGGCCTGATCACTCCAGGCCACGGCGTGGCGAATACCGGACCATGGCTCGGGTTCAACCGGCGGGCGCCAGCGCAGTTCGCCCAGTGGTGGCTTGGCGTACGGGATACCAAGAAACTGCCAGGTATGTTCATCGGCTTGGAAGCCACTGAGTTGACCGCTGTTGGTTTCAACCACCTGGCGGGGGGAGACGGCACGTTGGAAGTTCTCCTCGGCATCACCGGGGGTGGTCAGGCGGCGGGCTCTGGAATCGGTGTCGGAGAAGGCGCCGGCACTTTCCAGATTATCCACTACGCTTTGCAGGGCGGCATTGAAATCAGTGGTGGGCTGATCCAGGATCAGGCTGGCGGCGTGCGCGGAAACCTGATCGCGGATTTGTGGCGTGATCTGAATACCATTATGGAGGCTGCCATCGGCGTCCAGGGTGTGCAGCAGCACCAGGGTATTGATCATCACCGGTGTCTCTGCCGGTGTGGGCTCGGGTGACAGATTGGCGATGGTGAGTGTTCTTGCTCCGGCGGTGTTTCCCAGGGTCAGATCGCCGAGGGCGAAGGTGAGTGTCTCATCCCCGTTATAGTGGAATTGACCTGACTCGTCGGTGGTCTGCCATGGCGAATCACCCTGTTGGTAGCTGACGCCGGATATTGGCATGGCGCCGAACAGACCGGCTAGTTGCTCGCCGCCGGAATCCGATGACGATGAGCCACCGCATCCGGACATCAAGAGCGATAACGAGGATAGAGAGGCGATGACGGCGGCGCGGCGCCGCTGACGCCGATGGGGGACCTGCTTGGGCATGGTACAGTTCTCCTGACCCTTGTTGTTGTGATTTGGGCGAGCTGTCGTGGTTTGAATGGAAGTGCAATTATTTGATTTTCCGGGCGTGCTCGCCGCGTTTTGTCTTTATTCAGCTGACAAACATCAGGATGGCTTAAAGCAGGTCGTCAAGAATTGAACGGTTTTGCCCTGCCACCGCAAAAACGTACAAGTCTCCAGGATCGAGCTTTCGGCTATGATGGGAGCGAGCGGGGCAGGAGCTGGCCGTGGAAGACCAGGCGGCTGTGCCGCGCGGAGGAGAGATTCCATGGCGGTGAAACACTCGGAACGGGACAGTTCGGGATTCGGTACCCTGTCCCACGAGGTGAAGGATAACGTCTACATGATCGGTCGGTCCGGCTTTATCTATACCGCGCCGTGGATCGATACTCGTGACACCCGGCCGCCGTCGGCGGCGGTTCTTCTTTCCGTTGGCGAGGGCCGGTTTACCGTGTCCGCCGGCGGCCAGGAATGGCGTGGCCGTGCCATCCTGGTGCCGCCATTCGTCCCTCGCAGTTTGCTGGCGGCCAATGTGCCCCTGGTCTGCTGCCATGTGATGCCGACGTCTCCCCATTATGATGCCCTCAACGGGTTGGCCAAGGGGCGGGTATTGCTGCTGGATCGGGAGCAGTTCGGCAATCTGGATCAGGAACTGGCAGCGCTTTTTCAGGGCAGATTGTCGGCCCGCAGGGCTGCCGAGGTTTATCAAACGGTGTTGCGGGTGCCCTTCCGGCACATGCCGATACCGCCTCAGATGGACTCGAGAGCTAGACGTCTTCGCGAACTCCTGGAGGCCGAGCCGGAAGTTTCACTGGCGCAACTGGCCGAGCAGCTGGGTGTATCCTATTTCTGGGCGTCCCGGGTGATCAGTGACGTCTTCGGTATGTCTCTGCGTGACTACAAGGCGTGGCGAAAGTTGCAGCGGGTGTTTGATTTGCTCCATTCGGACCGAAGCATCACCGAGATCGCCCATGCCGCCGGTTTCACTGATTCGGCGCATTTGTCACGTACCTACCAACGCTGGTTCGGCCAGCCGCCCTCATACAGCCGTAACCGGCGCTATGTACGCATCTTGCGCTGCTGGTAGCCTGGTTCCGGTGGCACCGGAGATCACAGTATGAATGACGATATAGCAAAGCTGCCCCCTGACGTTAGGGAGAAGGTGCTTCAGTCCAGGGAGGCCTTTCGTATTGCCAGCGAGATCGCGGATGCGATCCGCAGCGCCTCGCCGGACATTGAGGACTTATCTGTTGCGTATTCGAAAGGCATTGTTTCGGTCTCCGGCGTGTCAAAGAGCCCGGAGGCCAGAGGGGAGGTGGCTGGGATTGCGTTACAGTATCCTCTGGTAACAGGGGCTGATGTGGATATCGCTTCTGCCTTTGGGAATGAGTTGCCATAAAGAACCGACGAGCCCACGGCGGTGCATGCTAAAAGAAGAGAGCTGACTCCCAACATTATTTGAAGGCCAGTGGCGAGCTGATTCAACTTCGTTAGATGGAGGGCGGGGTCGGACCCGGCGCCGTTTTGTGGTTTCTTAAGATGCCAGTCATTCAGAGCGGTATGTAACAGAAAGGTCATTTTTGATGACTAGGATGGATCGCTTTGGCGAAGGCGGTGACGTTTGCAAAGGCGAGCGCCGCCTTCCTTTCTTGTGGCAAGAAATTCAACCCGATTCCATCTTTGATAAGTGAGCCGTTCATGACTTTCCATTCGTTGCCAGGAGCGCGCTCCGGCGGTCTGATGTTGGCCGCCGTGGCCGCACTGGCATTGTCCGGCTGCGGTGGCAGCTCAAGCGATAGCGATTCTTCCTCCGATGTTGGTAAGCCCGAGCAGCCCGTGGGGACCGGCAGCGAGCTGATGGTTGCAACACCGTCGGTAGCCTACCCTCTGCCTGCCAGCCGGTATGCCGAAAACAACGCGGATGACACCTTGCGCTGGATCATTGGTGACAACCCTGTAGCCAAGCTTCTCAGCGGCATCAATGACATCTGGAAAGGAACGTCGGACGGCTATCAGAGCGCGGCATCAGGCAGTGGTCCGGACAGCTATCTGACGAATCCGATCATTAATGCCGAGGTCTGGGCCGCCAACATGCAGTACGTCATCGACGTGACCCATGAACGCTCCGATGAGCAGGCCGTCCTGGCGTTCCTCGACGATAGCCGCAGCAAGAACTACAGCGTGATCGACGGCTACGGGCCGCTCACCGAGGCCTATGTCGAGAACTCCGGGGCCTATGTGGATATCCCCGTGCCGACCACCGCCCAGGTGTTGGAGGATGAGCACTACCAGCCCGGCTCCAATGACAATATCGTCTTTGCCGGGGATCAGGCTTCCACGCTGGGGGAAGTCGTTACTCTGGTGGATGCCTTCCGCCAGCGCTCGCCGGCTTCCACTAACGCATCCAAGTATATCTTCTCCACGCCGCGTCCCTGGCGGATGACCGATAGCGGAGAGATCGATTTCCTGGGTACCGTCAAGGATTACACCTGCGTGGACAGCGCCGGCAATAGCGAGATGCGCACGGTGGACAGCTACATCACCAGCGTGAAAGTGGTGCCGGGCCTGATGTGCGCGCGCCGTGCTCACAGCACCGGTGATCATGACAAAGGGCTGTACACGGAGGACACCGAGAACCGTCGCAAGGATGGGGGCTATCCCAGCGGCCATACCAACGCCGGTTATCTTGCCGCCATGGCCTATGCCTACGCGCTGCCGCAGCGCTATTCGGAAATGCTGACCCGGGGCTCGCAACTGGGTGAAAGCCGTATCATGGCCGGCATGCATTCACCGCTCGATGTCATTGGCGGCCGCGTTCAATCCATGATCGTTGCCAGCTACGCGCTCAATCAGCCGGCTATCCTGGATCAGGCGACCGCGGCGTACCAGCGTACTCAGCAGTTCTTCGGTGATCTGGCCGAGGCCGAAGGGATGGATTTGTACCAGTACGCCCACCGTCCGGTAACCGACCAAGCGGAACTCATCGACGGAGCCAATGTTCGCACCGAAGTCTACGACAACAATCTGTATGACGATCGTGAGGCCAACAAGGAAGCATACCGCTTCCGCATGACCTACGGTTTGCCGCAGGACCCGAGTAAGGCGGGCCAGGACCCGATCGTGCCGGAAGGCGCGGAAGCCCTGTTGGCCACGCGCCTGCCGTACCTTACCGGCGAGCAGCGCCGGGCGGTGCTTTATACCACCTCCATTGATTCCGGGTACCCGGTGCTGGACGCCACCAATGGTTGGGGCCGCCTGGATCTGGTGACCGCCGCGGATGGCTATGGCGCCTTTCTGGGCGATGTCACCGTGACCATGGATGCCAGTCTTGGCGGGTTCAACGCACGGGACTCCTGGCAGAACGATATTTCCGGTGCAGGCCGTTTGCTCAAGGAGGGCGATGGCTATCTGGCGCTGACCGGTGAGAACACCTATTCCGGCGGCACCCTGGTACAGGATGGCACCTTGGCGGCGCTCTCCCCATCCGCGTTCGGTTCCGGAGATGTCTATGTCGATGAAGGCTCGGTCTTGGTGGATGTGGAGGGTGCTTTGGCTGTCCCAGGCAATCTGACGGTGGACGGCGGCGCGCTGACGCTACGAATGGATGATGATCAAAGTCAGCTCACGGTGGGGGAAACCGTTTATATCGATGGCGGGACCCTGGTACTGGATTTCCAGACACTCGCCCCGCAAAGCGGTGTTGAGTTCACGCTATTGAGCGGTGCTGTCGTGGCCGGAACGTTCGACGCCGTTGATGCCGGTGATGTCGCGGTGGAACTGGTCTATACCCCGACCAGCGTGATTGCCACCATCCAGTAAACCGTGACCATGAGGGCCCGGTGACGGTGTTGTTTGACCCGTCCACGGGCCCGCTTTCATCGAGAAGACGCCTCACCGCTATCCGGGTGTCAAAACCGATCCACCCGATAAGGCCTCATATCCACATCGGTGGGCTCACCGTCCATCATCTGTCCCAACAATCTCCCGGTGATCGGTCCCAGAGTGAAACCCTGATGACCGTGGCCGAAGGCCAGCCATAGCCCAGGCAAACCGGGCGCCGGGCTGATGATTGGCTTCATGTCCGGGGTGCAGGGGCGGGCGCCCATCCAGGGTTGAGGATCGAGGCGCTCGCCCAGCGGAAACAGCTGGCGGGCGGTGGCCTCGGCGGCGGCCAACTGTTGGTAGTGGGGTGTGGCGTCGTGGCGGGCCAGTTCGGCACCGGTGGTGAGACGTATGCCGGCGCGCATGGGGGCGAGCAGGTAGCCGACCTCGGCGTCCATCACCCAGTGCCGCAGGCGGGCACCGCCGCGGGCGCCGTAATGCATGTGATAGCCGCGTTTGACGAACAGGGGCACGGAAAGGCCTTGTTGTGATAGCCAGTGCGTGGACCAGGGGCCCAACGCCAGTATCACCTGCTCGGCGGACAGGGTCTCGTCGCCGACCTCCGCCCGCCAGACGTTGCCGTCAGGGGACAGCTTCCGCAGAGCCCCCTGAATAAACTGTCCGCCTCTCTCCTGAAACGCTTTGGCGTAGGCGGCGACCAGGGCGCCGGGATCCATGACGGTCCAGGGCTGGGTCCAGTGAATGGCACCGGCGAGGCCGGGAGAGAGGTCGGGTTCCATGTCGGCGAGCGCCGTACTGTCCAGAACGCGATGGGTAACGCCATAACGTTGTCCATCGGTTTGTGCCAGTCGGCATTCCTTGTCCAGAGCCTCGGCGGTGCGGAGCACTTCGAGATAGCCGTCCCGGCGAATCAGAGCCTCGGCGCCGGCCACATCGATCATCGGCGCATGAGCGTCCAAAGCATGGCGGATGAGAGCGGCGTACTCGGGCACGATGCGAGCGTAGCGCTCCGGCTCCGAGTTGCGCCAATACTGAAGCAGCGGGCCGGCGGCTTGAACCATACCGGAAGGTTGGTAGCGGATGTCGATTTGCCGGTTGGGCAGCACCCGCATCAGCGTGGCCAGGTCCCGGGGGAAACGATAAGGGCGTACGGCTTCGCGCTGGATGATGCCGGCGTTGCCGAAGGAGGTTTCCCGGCCCGGCTCATTGCGGTCGACCAGGGTTACCCGGTGACCGCGTTCAAGCAGATGCCAGGCGGCGGATACGCCGACCATGCCGGCTCCCAGAACCAGAATGTTGCGCGACATCGTTACGTCTCCCTCTCTGTTGGTGTCTGGCCGCCGGGGTTTTTAAATGCCGGATGTTATCGTCGCAACCCCGTCGCCAGCTCCAGAAACGCCGCCACCGCTTTTTTCAGTACCGCCTGTGGATCGTCGGCGGCGGCGATCCACAGCGCCGCATTCAGGGCGGCGCCGTTGAGAAGGCGAGCGGCGGCCTCGGCGTCCACCGGTTTCAGGGTGCCGTCATCAATCAGCCCCCGCAGAATCGACTCGGTCCGGCGCAGGCAGGCGGTCTGGTTGGGCCATTGCGAGGGATCGCCCAGTACCGCCGGCCCGTCCAGCAGCATGATGCGCTGGATTTCCGGCTCCAGTGCCATCTCGATATAGGCAACGCTTTCCAGTAGTAACCCTTGCCATTGGTTGGCCGCATGCTCTTGGGCGATGCGCATGCGCTCAAGCATTTCGCCGTCGATCTGGTCGACCACGGCTTGCAGCAATCCCTTCTTGTCGCCGAAGTTATGGTAAAGCGCGCCCCTTGTGAGGCCGGCGGCGGCGGTCAGATCATCCATGGAAGCGGCGGAATAGCCTTGACGGGCGAAGGCCCGCCGGGCGGCTTTTATCAGTTTGGCGCGGGTTTCCTCCACCATCTGTGCGCGTCGCTTTGCTGCCACGGTGCTCTCCTGTTCCTTCATGAATCAAATGACATACGCATCGTATGCTTGATTGCATACGGAGCGTATGTTTAGAATGCTGTTCGCATACGATGCGTATCTTAACATTGGGTGTTCTCAAAGAGGAGTAGAACCATGGCCAAACGCGATGCGGTTTTTCCTGCCGGCCGGCAGGCGCTGTATGACATCAATCGCTATTCGGCGGCGATCCGCTCGGGCGACTTTCTGTTCGTCTCCGGGCAGGTGGGCAGCCGCGAGGATGGCTCTGCGGAGCCGGATTTCAAGCAGCAGGTTCAGCTCGCCTTTGATAACCTGGCGGCGGTACTGGATGCCGCTGGTTGCAACTTCGACGACATCGTTGATGTGACCACTTTCCATACTGATCCGGAAGCGCAGTGGCAGGCAATCAATGAGGTTCGGCTGGCAGTGATCGGCGAGCCGCCTTATCCGAACTGGACCGCGGTGGGGGTGAATTGGCTTGCCGGGTTTGATTTTGAAATCAAGGTCATCGCGCGCCTTCCCCACAGTTGAGGTGAACTATGAACGTCAAACGCATCATGACCAACATCGAGACATCGGATCCTGAGAAGGCCGCGCTCTTTTATGGCGACATACTGGGCCTTGACCTGTTGATGGATCACGGCTGGTTGCAGACTTACGGCTCGGCCGAGACGATGCGGGTCCAGGTGAGTTTTGCCTCCGAGGGTGGTTCGGGGACTCCAGTGCCTGATCTGTCCATCGAGGTTGATGATGTCGAGGCGGCGCTGGCGCGCTTCAAGGCCGCGGAGATCCCGGTGGAGTACGGCCCTGTCAGTGAACCCTGGGGAGTGCGGCGGTTCTATGTCCGCGATCCTTTCGGGAAGCTGATCAATATCCTGCAACACGAATGACGGTGTGGCTATTCCCGTGGGGCCGGCTCCTCCAGATCCAGTTCCACCTGATATTCCACGATCTTCTTGTCGCCTCTGTACCAGACTTCAAAAATCTCCGGTGAGCCGTTGTAGTAGATGACATCGACGCCAGGGCCCTCGGTTCTTGGGAAGTGAAGGCCAGTGACCTTGCTCAGATAGCGCTGGTCGGCGCTTTTGGCGAAGAACAGATAGGTCTTCTCGGAGCGTTCGTTATTGCTTGCGGGTTTAAAGACGGCGCGGTCGATAACGACCATGTTGTCCATGATGCGCACGCCATCGGGCAGGTTGTTTCGCCCGTGGCCTTTGGGGGTCAGATTCGGTGTGGTCACCACGGGCACGGTGGCGGAGAGTCGCACCGGCTTTTCAGGAAAGCGGTCGGGGTTGTACTCGATCCGGCTGACCATGAACCGATAATAGTCCGGGTCGTCACTGGGCACATCGATGGGAGCGCCCTGGGCATTGAGAAAGACGATGTCGTCAGCCCCCGGCTTTTGATAACGGTCGAATATATCGAGGAAGCGGTCGCTTTGTACTGGCGGGTAGTAAAGCTTTACCTGGGCGCTGTACTTCAAATCCGCCGATATCTCGTTCTGACGAATGTCGATGGCTGTCTTCATTTCGTCGGCGTTGAGATCAACCTTGCTCTGGATCGAGTGGTCATAGACAGGGCGGAGGGTGGGGATCCGCTCCAGCGTATCCAGATCGACGCTCGGCGTGGGCTGCCGCCTGGCCAGGTTGCGGATGGGTAAGTCGAGACGCTGTTTAAAAGGCGTTTGCTTGGCTTCCTTGTCAAGCACGGTTATCCGGGCGGTTTTAACGGAGCCGCTGAAAAAGAAGTGCTTGTGGAGTTTGTTTGCATACTTTTCATTCAACTCGCCCTGCATTTCGTCGAATCGTTGGTCTATCTGCGTCTCCGTCAGTGTCCCTTCAAGGGCGCGATCAATCAGGCCGTCGATGATAAGGTCGGAGGCTTCATAAAGTTCAGCGCGGCCGGTGCGGGTACCTGTGTGGGCAAGGTACTTTCCGGTGTCATCGAGGGCTTCACCGATAATGTCCTTGCTGCCTAATGATGGCGGTTCGCCGCTGGAGGAGGACACTTCAATGGCGTACGAAAAGTCGTTGGCCTCCACCAGCGTCACCGTGTACCCGTCCTTCGATTGAGACTGGTCGACATCCGGGCGACTGAAGTCAAACTGGATCAGTTTTTGGGGAAGTTGAACAGAGAACTCACCGACCAGTGCCACGGGGGCCGGCTCGTCCGGGCCAAGGGGATCACGATAGCAAAACGTACTCCGGGCGCCGCTGTATTCTATTTCGGCATTGTATGAGCTTCCCGAAAAATGATTCGGCAACTCGGTGGTCTCGCCATTATCCAGCCGGATGGCGGTCCAGGCCAATTGGTGCTGGAAAGGGTAGTCGAAAGGTTCGCGCGGCCAGACGCAGCTTCTGTCCCGATAGGTGGTGGCGGCGATCTGGTTGGCCAGGAACACTTCTGTCAACTCATCGATGCTCGAGTAATCGTCCAGGCGGGCCAGTTTGGCGGTGGTATAGGCGGTATTTCGTGGTGGTGCCTGGAAGTCCAGTTCCATCCCATCGGTGAACATGGCGTCGTACACCAGATTACGGAGTGACTTCCGGAGTGCCTCGTCTTCCACGGATTCCAAGCGGGAGAGCCTGGCGTCTTTCTTTTCCAGCATCGCGTCCGTCAGCGCCTGAATATCCGGAGACTCATCATTGGGGATGATCAGGAAAAAGAGGGCGGCGGCTATTGCTATACCAGAAAGCGCAATGAGGGGTTTCTTCATGATGGGATCGGGACTCCTGTCAAACTGGCTCCAGTGTGCTTTTCCCGCATACCCGGCTGGTATGCCGGAGGGAGATAGTTCGCCTGGGCGGGCCGTGGAAGAGCGGGATGCGCATCGCGCGGGATTGTCGCACAGATCGGAGGGTGAAGGCATGCAGGTGGCGTGGCACCGGACCAGGCCGGAGAGCGCACGCCGCCGGAACCACGGGGCCGACGGCGGGTTGGCGGTGGGTTGGTGGTGGACGGAGCGTTCAGCGCCGGGTAAATACCTCTTTGCTCATTAGTACATCCAGTCTATGGACGTGGGCGGGGTAGGCCAGTAGCGCGTTCATCCGTTCAACATCCCGGAAGATATCGCCGCCGCCGCCCTCCACGTGCGCCTGTCGTCCGGCCAGATCCGGGAAAACCTCGAAGATGCCAAAAGTGGTTTGCGAATACCGTACCGCGTACCAGGGGCCGGTGGCCGGTTCCTCCTGCACACAGCCGAGAATGTCTTCGAGCATGCGGATGACCTGATTTTCCTTACCGGGCAGAGCCTCGATGTGAATATAGAAGGCCTTCGGCCCTTCTTCGCCATCCAGCCCGGATACGCGTACACCACGATGAGGGTGCTCCCGGTGAGACGGAGCCGGATCAGGGGTTGGTCCTGGAGAGGCGGTGCTTGCCGCGCCTGGTGATTTCGTTTCGTCTGTCATCATTCACCTCCATTGCAGAGGTTTTACGGTAGAACGGTACGGCGAGCCGGTGATGCCTGAAGTTCGCCGCTTTTTGCCTGATTGTCCATTTCGCTTTACGTGGTGGAAGTCGGTGGGCAAGAATAAGTCATGTCTGATGCTCTGCGTGACGCGGTCCAGCGTTATACCCAAGAACACGCCAACGCGGACGGTATCGCTGGTACCCCGGTGCGGGGTCTTTTTCTGGTGCGTGGCTTCTCGCCCGGCGAACTGGAACATGCCATTGCCAGTCCTCTAGTGTGTCTGGTGCTGCAAGGCAGTAAGCGCGTCACCATTGGCGATAGGGATTTCAGCTTTAGCGCGGGCGACTCGATGATCGTCACCGCCAATGTGCCGACGGTGAGCCGCATCAGTGAGGCGACGATCACCAGGCCCTATCTGGCGCTGGCCTTGGATCTGGATCCCGCGGTGATTACCGATCTGGATGTGGCCATGAGTATGGCGGGTTCGCCTCAGGAGCCTGTGGGCATCAACGTTGACGAAGAACTTCGTAACGCGATGTTCAGGCTGGTCCGGTTATTGGGGCAACCGCAATCGCTGTCCGTGCTGCACAAGCAACTGGTCAGGGAGATACATTACTGGTTGCTGCTTGGCGATCAGGGAAAGGCGATTCGCCGCTTGGGCTTGCCGGACGGCCAGGTTCGACGCATCGCCCGTGCCGTGGCCATACTGCGCAAAGACTATGCGCGGCCGCTACCGATTGAGCGCCTGGCGAAAGCGGCGGGTATGAGCCGCTCCGCCTTTCACAAACACTTCCGCGCGGTTACCTCGCTGTCGCCATTGCAGTTCCAGAAGCAGCTACGTCTGATCGAAGCCCGCAGATTGATGTTATCCCAGGGAAAGACCTCGAGCCGGGTGGCTTTCGAGGTCGGCTATGCCAGTGTGTCTCAATTCACCCGGGAGTATGCCCGCATGTACGGACGGCCGCCGGTCCGGGATCGTAACACCACGGTAACTTAGAGGGAGTGCAGTATGGATACTAACGCTCATACGCCGAGAATCCTGGCGTCTCCGGGCACGAGTCCCGTCTCGGGCCGGGTGCATTGGGCGCCTGCCAAGTCGCTGTGGTATCTGGCGCATGTGTCGATAGCAATTGTCGCCGGATATCTAACGTTTTCGCTGTCTTCTTTCCTTGTTTTTATAGGCACCACGGGGATCACCTTGTGCCTTGGGCATTCCTTGGGAATGCACCGCCGGCTGATCCACAATGCCTATGAATGTCCGCTTTGGCTGGAATACCTCTTTGTCCACTTCGGCGTGCTGGTCGGTATGGCCGGCCCACTGGGGATGATGCATCAACACGATCTGCGCGACTGGGCGCAAAGACAGCCGGATTGCCATCCCTACCTGCGGCACGGAGAAGGCCTTTGGAAGGATGGCTGGTGGCAGCTCCATTGTGATCTGGCGCTATGCGAGCCGCCGGAGTTTGATCCGGAGCCGCGAGTCGCCAATGATCGTGTCTACGCTTTCATGGAGCGAACCTGGATGTGGCAGCAGCTGCCTTGGGCTGTGCTGCTGTTCTGGGTAGGGGGATTGCCCTGGGTGGTTTGGGGGATTTCCGCGCGAATTGCCGTCTCGGTAACGGGACATTGGCTGGTGGGTTATTTCGCCCATAATCGTGGACAGCGCGACTGGCATGTTGAAGGCGCGGCGGTACAGGGCTTCAATATTCCCGCCGCGGCTTATCTGACCATGGGAGAAAGCTGGCATAACAATCATCACGCTTATCCGGGGTCGGCGTTGCTGGGATTGTATGAGAATCAACCGGACCCGGGTTGGTGGGTGTTGAATCGCCTGCGGGATCTCGGGCTGGTATGGTCGATCCGATTGCCGGAAGACTTGCCCAGCAGGCCGGAACTAAGCGCTTTGACAGCGACGGATTGCACGGAAAGAAGGCGGCACCTGCCCTTGTCGCGCTCTCCGAACAGGAGTTCCCACCATGAAAATGGTCGTCAATAACGAGCCCCGCTCATTGCCATTATCTGGCGATGAACCGTTTATATTCACCCTGTCCGGGCCGATTCGTGATACCATGGCTGCCGACCACCCCACCGCTTAGTGGGGATCTCTCGTTGTTTTTTCGGCCACCCTGGCCGGCCTAATCGCTATTGCCCCTCTAAGCGTCGCGCCGCTTGAGGAGCTCACCATGACCATCGTTTCCCCCATTTCGTTGCGAGCCCGTCCGTACTCCGCACAGGCTCCGCCCGCCGCCGTCCCGTCCTCCCGATCCCGCCCGCCGCTTGTTCCTCCTGAACCTCCTCTTCATAACGCTCACACTTTTGTTACCCGCGCGCGCTCGAATATCGCTACCGCGATTGTCTACTGCGAAGGACAGTTCGGTGATATCGATGGCAAAACCGCTAACGGACTGATCCGCCACTCCGAGAAATACACTGTTCTGTCGGTGATCGACAGCCGCCAGACCGGTGAGGATACCGGCACCATTCTGGATGGTAGCGCGAATGGCATTCCGGTTTGCCGTGATCTGAGCGACGCTCTGAGCCAGGTGGATACGGTGCCGGATTTTCTTATCTTCGGCATGGCGCCGGCCAGCGGGCTGCTGTCCACCGAGCAACGGGAAGTGGTGCTGGCGGCCATGGCCGAGGGCATGAGCATCATTAACGGGCTGCATGAGTTCCTCAACGATGATCCGGAATTCGCCGCCGCCCGGATTGCCCATAAAGTGGATATCGTCGATGTCCGCTGTCCCCGGCCGAAGAAATTTTTGCGCCTTTTCAGCGGCCGTATCAGTGAGGTTACCTGCCCTCGTATCGCGGTGTTGGGCACCGACTGTGCCATTGGCAAACGCACCACCGCCACTGTTCTCACCGCGGCGCTCAACGCCATGGGGCTCAAGGCGGTTATGGTCGGCACCGGGCAGACGGGGATCATCCAGGGGGCCCGCTACGGTGTGGCTCTGGACTCCGTGCCTTCGCAGTTCTGTGCCGGTGAGTTGGAAGCCACCATCGTCGAGGCCTTTCACGCCGAGCAACCGGATGTGATCATCATCGAAGGGCAGGGTGCGCTGAGCCACCCGGCTTTTTCCACGACTTCCTTCGTTCTGCGCGGGGCCTGCCCTCATGGTGTGGTCTTGCAGCACGCTCCGGCACGTGAATTTCGATGCGACTTCGCCACCATGGCCATGCCGGATCCGGCGGATGAAATCCGCTTGATCGAGACCTTTTCGCCTACGCGGGTGATTGGTTTGACGCTCAACCACGAACACATGGGTGAGGGCGAGGTGGCTTCGGCGATCGACGCCTACACCCGCGATCTCGGTATTCCCGTCACCGATGCGCTGACCAGGCCTGCCCAGTACCTGGTGGATATGGTGTTCGCGGCTTTTCCGGAACTCGCCGTCCGATCTCAAGGAGAAACGCAATGAACGCTCCGCGCCTGGAAGTGGATCTGGACAAGATCACGCAAAATGCCCGTCTCCTGGTAGAGGAGTTGGGTGAAAACGGCATCACGGTGACCGGTGTCACCAAATCGTGCATGGGATCGGTGGAGGTCGCCAAGGCGATGTTGCGCGCTGGCGTTAACGGGCTGGGGGACGCCCGCATCGAAAATATCGAAGCAATGCGCCAACAACGTATCGCGGCACCGATCATGTTGATTCGCTCACCCATGCTCAGTCAGGTGGAAAGGGTGGTCCGGCACGCGGACATCAGCTTCAACACCGAGCTTGCGGTGGTACGCCGGCTTTCCGCCGCGGCCCAGCTTGCGGAGCGAACTCACGGTGTGGTGTTGATGGTGGAACTGGGTGACCTGCGCGAAGGTATTCTCCCCGGTGATCTGGTCAATGCCGCCCGGGAGGTGTTGCGCCTTCCCAATCTGGTTCTTACCGGTATTGGCACCAATCTGGCCTGCCACAGTGGCGTGGCGCCGGATGCGGCCAATATGGCGGATCTGTCGGCTCTGGCCGATGAGCTGGAGGAAACACTGGAAGTGAAGCTGGAACTGGTATCCGGTGGTAATTCGGCCAACCTGGATTGGGCCTTGGGGGCAGGCCGCAAGGGGCGGGTCAACCACTTGCGCCTGGGAGAAGCGATTTTGCTGGGCCGGGAATCGCTACATCGCCAGCCGGTCGACGGCCTTTATACCGACGCCATTGCCCTGGTGGCGGAGGTCATCGAGTCCAAAATCAAACCCTCCCTCCCTTGGGGCACCTTGGGGGAAACCGCCTTTGGTGAAGGCGTTACGTCCATGGATCGTGGCGATATGGCCCGGGTGATTCTGGCCATCGGAGAACAGGACCTGGATCCGGATGGGCTACAGCCCCCTGAGGGCTTGTCCATCCTTGGCGCCAGCAGTGATCACCTGATTCTCAATAGCGGCACGCACCGGCTGCAGGTGGGCGGCGAGGTTCGCTTCGGCGTCAACTACAGTGCCTTGATGCGGGCAATGACCTCGCCGTTCGTGCATAAAGCGATGGTCCGGGGAATAAAAAACAAACCGGGCGCGGTGCACTCTCTGTATAACAGGCGCTGAGTCTGCCGTCAGAGCGGGGTTGGCCTGCCAATGCCGCCAGGGCCGAAGAGAACGGGTTGGAGATTCGGGCAAAGCTAATCGACGATCCGGCAGCGACCGGACTTCGGGCGGCTTGCCATACTGTCAGCACGTTATCCCAACGTTGAGGGCATGAAGCATGACCAGAATCTCTTTAATTACCGGTGCCAGCCGTGGGCTTGGCCGCAACACGGCCTTGAGCATCGCCGGTAAAGGCGGCGATGTTGTACTCACCTATCTTCACGGGCGAGAAAACGCCGAGGCGGTGGTGGCGGAAATCGAGGCGATGGGCCGCAGGGCAGTGGCCTTGCAACTTAATACCGGTGAGGTTGCCGGCTTTCCGATTTTCGCCGAAAAGTTGCGCAAGGCGCTAATGGCGACCTGGCAGCGTGAGACTTTCGATCACCTGATCAATAACGCGGGCCATGGCGAGATGGTGTCAATGGCGGAGACCACCGAGGCGCAGTTCGATACGCTGATGAACGTGCATTTCAAGGGGGTGTTCTTTCTCACTCAGGCGTTACTGCCGCTGATCGTCGATGGTGGCCGTATCGTCAATCTGTCTTCCGGTCTGACCCGGGTGATCTCTCCCGGCTTTTCCGCCTACTCGGCGATGAAGGGAGCCGTTGAAGTCCTCAGCCTCTACATGGCCAAGGAATTTGGCCACCGTGGCATTGCGGTGAATACAGTGGCACCGGGGGCCATCGAGACCGATTTTCTTGGTGGTGCTGTTCGCGATACACCGGATCTGAATCAGATCTTCGCGGAGATGACACCACTGGGACGGGTTGGCGTGCCTGATGACATCGGACCGATGATCGCCAGCCTGCTGAGTGAGGATAATCGCTGGATAAATGCTCAGCGGATCGAGGTATCAGGGGGGCAGGGTATCTGATGGTCTCTCTGTTTTGTTCAGGCCTGCCGCATTGGCCGGCCTTTTTTTTCGGGTATCGATTGCTTGGGCTATTGGTTTGCTCTGAAAGCCGGTCAGTTCTGTAAACGATGCTTCATGGCCTCGGCATCCCTGGCCGGCGGTTGGCTGAACATTCGGCGATACTCCCGGGAAAATTGCGACACGCTCTCATAGCCTACGGCAAAAGCGGCGCTGCTTGCCGACACGCCTTCCGCCATCATTAACCGGCGCGCCTCGATCAGCCGCAGTTGCTTCTGGAACTGCAGAGGTGATAGAGAGGTGACGTTGCGAAAGTGCTGATAGAAGGAGGAGTGGCTCATGCCAGCCACGGCGGCCAGGCGTTCCACCGGCAGGGGACGGGTAAACTCTGCTCGGAGCAAGGTCACGGCACGAGCTATCCTCTGCTCATGACCGTCGGGGTAGCCGAGCCGCCGAATCGCGGCGCCGTGCCGGCCGGCCAAGAGCCAGTAGTGCAGCTCTCTTACCCGTTGTTTGTGGAGTACGGGTACTGATTCCGGACGATCCAATAACTGCATCAGTCGCAGCGCGGCGTCGGCCACTTCCGTGTCGGTGGGTTGGAATCGCACGGCCGCACCCTCGGCGGCGGGGCCGGCGTGCATTTCCATGGTTAATTCGGTGATCACCGCTGGATCCAGGTCCATGACCAGGGACATATAGGGCGTTTCGACACTGGCTTGGAGTACCTGACTGACAATCGGCACGTCCGCGGTGATCAGTAGTGAATCCCCGGCCTCGAAGATGAGTGTCTGAGTGCCCATGGTGACCTGCTTTTTGCCTTGCAGCACGAGGCAGGCCAGGGGCCGCGAAATGGCGTACTCCAGGCTGCTCGGCGTGGTCGAACGAATGGTTGTCAGCCCCGGAATCGGCGTTTGCGCCAGGCCCGTGGCGTCGGCGTGATGTGCCAGGTAACGGCGAACAGCCTCAAGCAAGGCCTTGATCATGGTTCGATCCTAATCGATCCGGGAAGAGTACGGCTACCGGGTTGGAAGGAACGAGCAAAGGGTATGGAGAATTCGGCAAGGCATGCCGTCTCTGCGTTGCTAATCGGCACCCCGGCGCTGGGCCAACTGGTTGCGGGCGAAGGATAATATTTCCCGGAGCACCGGCTCCGGGGCTTCCTCGGCGATGGCGACCAGGGCTTCCCGCATTTCGCTTTCCGTTTCCACCGACGGAAACAGAAAGAACTCCTGTAATTCCACTCCCAGCACCTTGGACATCGTCACCAGCGTGTCCAGCGACGGAAAGTATTTGCCGGTTTCCAGCCGTGAGATATGGCGGCTGTCCACACCGACGCCTTCCGCCAGATCGTTCTGGGTCAGATGCCGGGCACGCCGCAACAAGCTGATGCGCTGGCCGATGAGTTGTTTGGGGTTCTTCATGGCTGCTCCTCTCCTGCCGGGCAGTTCAGCAGATAGTGGAGCCTTCAAGAACGACGTTTTGTGATGATTTTTATATTAAATGTGATGTTGAACGGTTATTTGATGTGTGTAGAATGTAGATAAATGGACAAAAAGAGGCATATAACGCCTATTTTGTTTATTTTTTGACCTTTTTGTATCAATGGACGCCGCGTCTCAGCGGTGTTGCCGAACCGGGACAAGCGTGAAGAAGGGACGGAGCAGGTCTCTGGAGTGATCCTCTGTTGGCCTGTTATCAGAGGTTGGGCTTGGAAATGATCCTGACGTGGGGTTATGGGGCATGTTCGAATGGAGGTAGCCTTGGGTGGTGGCGGGGTGGCCATGGCGGCGTTCTTGATCGGCGTCGTATTGGTGGTATCGGGTTATATTCTGCTCTGGGGCATGGAGTGGTTGGAGGATTTTTATTTGATACGCCGGGAAAAACGCTTCCGAAAACGGATGCCTGGGGAGGAGGAGTGAGCCATCCGGAAGATGGGAGGGCATGGAGAACATGAGCCGGATGCCTTTATGGGCGGTTCCCGTGCAATCTAGCAGCTTCCTTTTCCCGGATCCGAGAGGTGGGTTTCATTTTCGTAACCGAGCTGGTATCCCGTAATCTCAGGCAGTGTCTTCGCCCCCCCAGGAAGCCACGATCAAAGAACTGATGATCGGGTGGAGGGGCGATGTGGTGCCGGCAATCGGATGGATGACGTTATGGGCCGCTGGTGGCGTCCAAGCAAAGTGATACTGAGGCAAAACCGGGATCATCGTGGCTTCCGGTATCTTGCCGCCGAATTACAGAGCAACGGTGATCTGGTGTTCGTGGGGCAGGATCTGGGCGCGGGTGTCTCCGAGAGCCTGGGTTGTTCCGAATATGAATGGCAGTGGACGATAAAAGCCGCCGATTTGCCGAAGCTGAGGGCGGCGTTACAAACCCGCAAGCCGGTGCTGGCGGCGTTGAAGCAACGTTTTGCCGGGGATGAGTCGGTCCGGCTGTACGCGTTTTTATGCGCCTGCGCGGTGCCGTTCGAAACCTTCAGCCGGATCGGTGATTGACCGGGAACCGGCTGTCCGGACATTGCGGTGCCTCGTCAATGCTCTTCGGATTGATGCGCGGTGGCGGCGCGATAAGCGCCTGGTGAGTGGCCGGTGGTTCGTTTGAAAGCGCGACTGAAAGCCGCCTGGGAGCCGTAACCGAGCCGCTCCGCCACATCTTCCACGGGCAGGCGTTCGCGGGTCAACCACTGGCTGGCCAGGCGCATACGCAGTTCGGTGACGTAGCGCAGTGGCGTGATGCCGGTCACCGCCAGGAAGCGTTCGGCGAACACCGAGCGGGATACGCCCATTTCCGCCGCCATGGATTCCACCGTCCAGTGTTGGCCGGGTTCGCGATGCAGCGCGGCGATAACCCTGCCCAGGCGCGGGTCGCGCAACGCTTCCACCCAGCCGCTGGCATCTCCGCAGCCGCATTCCACCCAGCTTCGTATGATGGCGGCGGCGACCACTTCCGCCAGCCGCGTGAGGATGCCGGCGAAGCCCGCCCGTTGCCCGCAGACCTCCTGTTCCATGGCTTCCAGGATGGGGAGCAATTCCGATTGCCGGTCCGCTTGAGGGTCAACCCGCATCACCGCCGGCATCAATGACACCAGGGGATGCAGGGAGCCCAGATCCAATTCCATGCAGCCACTGAAAATCAAGGTATCCTGGCTGCGGCAGGTGTCCGGGTCGCAGGACTGCACGTCATCGACGGCATCGCAGAGGGCGGCGGCGTCAAAACCGGTGATGTGGCGGCACGGCAGCGCCGGTTCGGAGAGCAGGGCATGGGGGCCGTCGCGGGGCATCAACACCGCGGTGCCCTGGCTCAATTCACTTAAATCGCCATCTTCGCCACGCAAATAGGCTCGTCCCCGGGCCACGAAGTGGAAATGGGCCCGTGGCGTGCCACCCTCGCCAAAGCGCACGCCGAAAGGCGGTGTCAGCCTCAGACGATGGTAGCGCAAGCCTTGCAGCCGCATTCCCGCCAGCAATTCGCTGATCAGATCAGCGCTGGAGGAACGGGACAGATTAGATTGAGGTTCGGACGATTGATCAAGCATGGGAGACTTTGTGGCATGGATCGTCTGGGTTGTCCACTCTATTCTGGCGCCCTTCGTGATGCCATCTGACAAAGAAGGGAGACCCATGAACAAGTCTGATACTGCGCGGGAGAACGCGAGCGCCCCGGTGACCGCCGCCTGGGGCGCGGTGATTTCCCTGACCCTGGGAGTCTTCGGGCTGGTCACCGCCGAATTCCTGCCCGCCAGTCTGCTGACGCCGATGGCCGCGGACCTGGCGGTCAGTGAAGGTCTGGCCGGCCAGGCGGTGTCCATCACCGCGGTGCTGGCGATGGTGACCGGCCTGTTTATCGCTTCGGTGACCCGGCGGATTGATCGGCGCCATGTGTTGATCGGCTTTTCCGCGCTGCTGGTGGTGTCGAATCTGCTGGTGGCCTATGCGCCCAATCTGGTCTTGCTGCTGCTGGGCCGGGTGTTTCTGGGTATCGGCATCGGTGGCTTTTGGGCCATGTCCGCGGCCACGGTAATGCGCCTGGTGCCGGAAGCTCTGGTGCCACGGGCGTTGTCGCTACTGTTCAGCGGTGTGTCGGCGGCTACGGTGTTCGCGGCGCCGCTGGGCAGCTACCTGGGTGATCAGATCGGCTGGCGGAATGTGTTCCTGCTGGCCTCCTTGCTGGGGATCCTGGCGCTGGTGGTGCAGCTCGCCACTCTGCCGCGTATGGCGCCCAATGGTCACACCCGTCTGCGTACCATGTTCGAGGTGATGATGCGGCCACGCATGGGCTTCGGCATGTTGGCCTCCTTGCTGGTATTCACCGGCCACTTTGCCTTGTTTACCTATGTCCGCCCATTCCTGGAAAACGTCACCGGGGTGGCGGTATCCGGTATTTCCGCTATTTTGCTCGGTTTCGGCGTGGCCAATTTCATCGGGACCTTCCTGGGCGGCGCGCTGGTGGAACGTAACATGCGCCTGACGCTGGCGGCGATGCCGCTGGTGATGGGCGTGGCCGGTCTGAGTCTGGCCATGCTCACCGGTACGCCGGTCAGTGACGCCATCCTAGTGGCGTTATGGGGCATGGCTTTCGGCGCCGTCCCGGTGGCCTGGTCCACCTGGATCACCCGCACCGTGCCTGATGAGGCGGAAAGCGGTGGCGGGCTGATGGTGGTGGCGATTCAGTTCGCCATCGCGTTGGGGGCCGCCGCCGGCGGCGCGGTGTTCAACGTCAGTGGCGCCACCGGTGTATTCGCCATAAGTGGTTTGGTGTTGATCTTCGCTGGTTTGCTGGTGTCCGTGGGGTTGCGTACCGAACCGTTGCCGGCCAAAGCCTGATTCTCGGTGTTGGGTGTGGGCCGTCCGGGATGACCGGGTGGCCCGCCTGCGTTCGGGTGAGGCACTATGGCTTTATGGGGCATTCTCCGGGGTATGTCTTAAACAAAATTTTGGTCGGACCACCAGATGTGATAATTGCAGAGAACGCAGTCACGGATCACACTGGCGATGCCGCCCATGCGGAACTATTTGACGGGCAGGACACTCCAGTGGAGAGGGGAATCCGGCCGCTATCGTGTAGGCAAGCATCAGCAAGGCCGGCTCCTCCCCCAATTCATAGCAAGGCGCGAACAGAGGGCGTCGCGCCGGAGGAAAACGGATGGATCAAGCGGCCAAGAAAGCGCTCAAGGCTGAATTCAAAGCAAAACGGCGCGTGGCATTATGCGCTTCCTTGCCGATGCCATTGGCACAATTGAAAGCACTGTTCTCCTTTCTTGATCGTACTGATGCCCCGCCTTGCGACCATTCCCTGACCCAGACACGGGTGTTCCTGAATCAACAGGGCCTGGCGTCGGAGCTTGTGGTGCCCTGGCTGAACGAACACGGCGGCTATTGTGATTGTGAAGTGCTGGCCAATGTCCACGATGAGGTGGGTGACTTGATCGGCTGGCACTTGGACGAGGAGCCGTGAGGGGGAGAGCAGAGCACACAGACGATCGTGTTAGACTTTTCTCCATCTTCAATATGTCAGCCGGAATCTCCTGTTCTGATGAGTGCATCTGTTTCCCAACGTGAAACCCGTTATCTGCAAGGCCCGGTAGGGCGTCTTCGCCTGACGCTTGATCATCCTGATGACGCGCCCTGCGGTGTGGTGCTGGTGGGCCACCCTCAGCCGTTGCTGGGCGGTTCCCCCCGGCATCCGGTGCCGCATGCCCTGGCGCGGGTCTTGCGCGATGCCGGCTGGCTGGTGGTGAGACCGAGTTTTCGCGGTGTCGATGACTCGGAAGGGGAGCACGGTGCCGGCGAAGGGGAAGAACAGGACACCCTGTTGATGATCACCGCCTTGCGTGAGGAGTATCCACGGCTCCCCTTGGCGCTGGTGGGCTTTTCCTTCGGTGCCTATGTGTTTGCCCGTGCCGCCACCAGACTGGAGGCCCGGCAGCCGGTGGACGCTCTGGTGTTGATGGGACTGCCGGTGGGACAGGTTCCGGACGGCCGCTATTACCAGCCGCAACCCATTCCCGATAATGCGCTGTTATTGCATGGCGAAAACGACGAACGGGCGCCGTTGACCGACCTGCTGCAGTGGGTTCGCCCGCAGCAACGGCCGGTGGTGGTGTTCGCCGGCACCGACCATTTCTTCAAGGGCTGTCTGCCCCGCGCCGCGGCCATGGTGGTCGGACACCTTGCCGCGATTGCCGTCCGCTGATCCCGCCGATCCATCAAGGAACGTAAAAAGTAGCCGAAACGGCATACGGGTACACTCAGGATGGCCGTGGTCACGAGCATACTGGCGAGCCCGCTTGCCCGGACTGGCGGGTTGCAGGTCATGCCCCATTCTTGTGATGGTGGTGATGACGAACCGGCGATGACCAACCGGCAGAAGAGGAAAAACCGGACTATGATCGACGAGGCAGTAAGAGAAGACATTATGCGCCGTATTCGCGACGCGGAGCAGGAGCACGGGGTCCGTGTGCTTTATGCCGTGGAATCCGGCAGCCGGGCCTGGGGGTTTGCCTCCCCGAACAGTGACTATGATGTGCGCTTTATCTATGTGCACCCCCACGACTGGTATCTCAGCGTGGATCTGGAAGACAAGCGCGATGTCATCGAGTACGAGATCGTTGACGACATCGACATCAACGGCTGGGATCTGCGTAAGGCATTGAAGCTGTTCTGGAAGTCCAACCCTTCCTTCGTCGAATGGATGCAGTCCCCCATTGTTTATGTGGACGACCGTACCTTCTCCGAAGGCGTCCGCTCGCTGATGCCGGGCATATACTCGGTGGCGAAGGGCGTGCACCACTACCACAGCATGGCCAGGACCAACTATAAGGGCTACCTGAAAGCCCAGTTGGTGCCGTTGAAAAAGTACTTTTACGTGCTCAGGCCGCTGCTGGCGATCCGCTGGCTTGAGACCCATGGCGAACCCGCGCCCATCGAGTTCGAGCGCCTGCGTGAAACCCTCACGGATGCACCGGGGGTAAACGATGAGATCAGCAAGCTGTTGGAACGCAAGAAGCGCAGTCAGGAAAAGGAATTCGTGCCGGCGATTCCGACGTTGAACCGGTTTATCGAGAAGGAACTCTCACGCCTGGCCAGTTATCAGGAAGACCCCGCCGAACGAACCGAGGATCTGACCGCCTTGAGTCAGTTTTTCCGCTCCTTCCTGAAGTAGCAGAGCCAGTATTGAACCATGGGATGCCATCGTACGTGATGGCGAAGGAGTGTACGTCGTCGCGTCTCCGTCTTGATTTGATAATAATTATCATTTAGATTGTTGTCGCTTTTTATGGTGCTGTTTGGGCGCCTATCCCTAATGCGCGGATTGGACAGTGTGGTGCCCTGCGGCTCCACCTGTCGTTTAAGGAATTCCATGTTCAGATCACTTAGTGTGACCAGCCTGCCCTGCCTCATCCCCATCACATTCCGCTCCGTTTTCCTCATCACGCCATTACTGATGATCGGGGTCTTGTCGCAGGCCGATGAACAGGCTTCTGTAGCAGCGCGCGCGGCGGTCGGCGTGACACTGGCACCGGTTGAGGTACAAGCGGATCACCGCGAGCCGGACGCCACGGCTCCGTTCGACGGCTACCACGCCGCCCGTGCCGGCAGCGCCACCAAGACCGCCACGCCATTGCTGCAGACCTCGCAGTCGATCACCGTGGTCGGCAGTGAGCAGATTCGTGACCAGGATGCCCGTACTCTGGCGGAAAGCCTGCGCTCGGTGGCCGGTGTGGAAGCCGGCCAGCGTGGCCGTCGCGGGCTGGATGACTTTACTGTGCGGGGGTTCGTGCAAAGTGCTTATCTGTTCCGTGATGGCATGCGCATGGACAACGATATGTGGATACAGAATGATCCGTTCGCCTTCGAGCGCATTGAGGTGCTGAAGGGGCCGGCCTCGATTCTGTACGGACAGATCGCTCCCGGCGGCCTGGTCAACCTGGTGACTAAACGCCCCACGGACGAACCCATGGCGGAACTGGGCGTCAGCGTGGGTAACTACCAGCAACGGCAATATACCGCCGATGTCTCCAATGCGCTTAACGAAGAAGGCACGGTGCGTTATCGGATGGTGGGGCTGTACTCGTCCAGCGATGACAAGGTGGATTTTGTCGATCGCGACCGGGTCTACTTCGCGCCGTCTCTGACCTGGGATCTGACCGACGATACCCGGCTAACGCTGCTGGCCAGTTATCAGAAAAGCAATTTCGTCCCGGTGCGTGGCTTGCCGGCCCGAGGTACCGTACTACCCAACCCCAATGGCAAGATCGACTTCGGCCGCTTTGTCGGCGTACCAGGAGAAGATACCTATACCACCCGACAATCCTTGTTGGGCTATCTGTTTGAGCACCAATTCTCCGAGACCCTGTCGTTTCGGCAGAACCTTCGTTACAACCGCTATTTCCTTGATGGTGCCTTCAGTGGTCCGACCAGCCTGGACAGCAACGGGCGCGATTACAATCGTCGTCTGAACTACCGGGACGTGGATGGCCGCATGCTGACCATGGATAATCAATTCCTGTTGTCGTTCAGCACCGGGCCGGTCTATCACGACCTGTTGTTGGGTGTGGACTACCTCGACTTTACCAGCCACCGTATTGATCATCGGCTCACCTTGCCGGCGCTGGACTTGTACGATCCCGACTACGGTTATGTGCCTGGGGCGGCGACACGGAACGATGCCAACAGCGGCAAGGACGAACTGACCCAGACCGGTGTCTACATCCAGGATCAGATCAAATTCGGCGACGGCTGGAATTTGTCCCTGGGGCTGCGCCGTGATCGCTCCGATCTGCTGGAAACCCGGCTCAACGGTGACCGTACCCGAACCGATCCAGAGGCGACCACGGGTCGCGCCGGGTTGTTGTACCTGTTTGCCAACGGGCTGGCACCATACATCAGTTACAGCGAATCCTTCGTGCCGGTTACTGGCGACGCCGCCGACGGCTCCGCCTTTGAGCCGGAAACCGGGGAACAGCAGGAACTGGGGATCAAATATGAATCCGCTGATCAGCGTCTGGGGGCTACCCTGGCGGTCTATGACCTGAAACGGCGTAACGTCACCACCCCGGATCCCAATGATTCGGCCTACAGCATCCAGGTCGGTGAGCAGCGGCACCGTGGCGTGGAGCTGGAAGTCAGCGGGCAGATCACCGAGAAGCTCGAACTGATTGGCACTTACACCTACATGGACGTGGAGGTGACTCGAAGCAACAGCGGCACGGAAGGCAAGCGGCCGGTTCTGGCACCGGAGCAGATGGCCAACCTGTGGGCCAAATACGATCTGGGCAGTTGGGTGCCGGGCGTGAGCGTGGCCGCGGGGGTTCGCTATGTAGGTGAGCAGGCCGGTGATCAGATGAATACCTTCGATGTGCCGGACTTCACGCTGTTCGACGCGGCCGTGTATTACGACGCCGGCCATTGGCGACTCGCTCTCAATGGCAAGAACCTCTCCAACAAGAAGTACATTGTTGGCTGCGCCAGTGAAACGCAGTGTTTCCAAGGGGACCCGAGGCTGGTTAATCTGTCCGCCAACTATCGCTTTTGAGTGGCGATCCGGAAGAACGGCTCTCATCGTTATCCCAGGGCTTTCTTGACTACCCGCTACTGCTGGTCCCGGTGAATTGGGCGTTGCCTCCTCTTGCATGGGGGGCTGTGGCGACCGTTTTGCGCGCCCTGTCCGATGGGTTACGGTTGAGGGCTCCATATATGCGACGAACACGACCGGAAAGGCCGTGGAGAGAGGGCGCGATGACGATTCTGGTGGTAGGCGCCAACGGGCAGATCGGACGGCAGTTCTGCCAATTGGCGCAAGACGCGGCGGTCCCGTTCCGGGCCATGGTGCGGAGTACGGAACAGCAAGCCTGGTTCCGGGAACGGGGCATGGATTCCGTGCTGGCGGATCTGGAAGGGGACCTTGATCATGCCTTCGACGGCTGCGATCAGGTGTTGTTCACCGCCGGCTCCGGGCCGCGTACCGGACCGGACAAGACACTGCTGATTGATCTGCACGGCGCCATGCGGGTGGCCGATCTGGCCAAGAGCAAGGGACTGTCCCGCTACATCATGGTGAGCGCTCTGCGCGCCGACGATCCACTGCGGGCGCCGGAGAAGCTGCGGCCCTACATGGCGGCGAAAAAAGCGGCGGACGATTACCTGAAGAACCGGGGCGTACCCTACGTTATTCTCAAGCCGGGACGCCTCACCGATGACCCCGCCACCGGCAGGGTGGCGACCAGCGTGAAGGAGGCCGGCGACAATGTGGTGTCCCGCGCCAATGTGGCGGCGGCCCTGCTGTATCTGGTACGGACCCCGTCCCTGGTGAACCGGGAATTTGCTCTGCTGGACGGGACAAGGACGCCGGAGGAAGCGCTGTTTTAAGGCGCGACCGGGGGACTGAAATATGGTGCCACTGCAGGATCTGATTATTTTCGCCGGGGCCGCGTTGCTGATGGTGCTGACACCGGGCCCCAACATGATCTATCTGATCTCCCGCTCGATTTGTCAGGGTCGGCGGGCTGGTGTGATTTCCCTGCTTGGCGTGATCGCCGGTTTTCTGGTGCATATGCTGGCGGCGGCGCTGGGGCTGACCGCCCTGTTCCTGGCGGTGCCGTTGGCATATGAACTGTTGAAGTGGGCCGGTGCCGCGTATTTGCTGTGGCTGGCCTGGCAGGCGGTGAGGCCGGGTGCCCGTTCGCCGTTCGAGCCCCGTGATCTGCCGGCGGATTCCGATGGCAGGCTGTTCCTCATGGGGTTTCTGACCAATGTGTTGAACCCGAAGATAGCGGTCTTCTATTTGTCCATTTTCCCTCAATTCATAGCCGTGGCGAACGGCTCGGTGTTCCTGCAAAGTATCACGCTGGGGCTGACGCAGATTCTGGTCAGTTTTTCCGTCAATCTTGCCATCGCTTTGTCCGCCGCTGGTATTTCCGGCTGGTTTGCCCGTAACCCGTTATGGCTGGCGCTGCAACGCTATGTGATGGGCGGCGTGCTGGCGGGTCTGGCGATCCGCTTATCGCTGGAAGAACGTAAATAACAGGGAAGACAAGGAGGGCTCCGTGATTCTGTACGATGATCCGATATCCGGCAATGGTTACAAGATCCGTTTGCTGCTGGCGTTGCTGGGGATTTCCTACCAGTACGTACCCGTGGACATCCTGCGCGGCGAATCCCGTACTCCGGAGTTCCTGGCGAAGAACCCCAACGGACGCATTCCGGTATTGCAATTGGATGACGGCACCTTCCTGCCAGAGTCCAATGCGGCACTGTTTTATCTTTCGCAGGGCACGGATTACTGGCCCGGAGATAAGGTTCAGCAGGCGCGGGTAATGCAGTGGCTGTTCTTCGAGCAGTACAGCCATGAGCCGAACATCGCCACCGCCCGCTTCTGGCTGGCGATCAAGGGGCTTGAAGAGACGCCGTTCAATCGCAAACTGCTGGAACAGAAACACAAGGCCGGTAATGAGGCGTTGGCGGTGATGGACCAGCACCTGAGTACGCGCACGTTCATGGTCGGTGAACGCTACTCGATCGCCGATATCGCCCTCTATGCCTACACGCACGAGGCCCATGAAGGCGGCTTCGATCTGTCCCTGTATCCGCATGTTCAGGCCTGGCTGGATCGGGTAAGCGGGCAACCGGGACACGTGACCACCGAGCAGATTCCAAGGGCGTAGGATAGAGCAGGGTATGCCGCTTCAGGCTTCGGGTAGAATCCGGATGTCCTCCACCCGCTCCGGATAGAACGCCAGGTATTCCTTGATTTGTGCCACCGCGGGGAAAGGCTTCGGGTAACTCCACACGGCGTTCTCACCCTGCTCTCCGGGCAGACTGAAGTAACTCGCCTCGCCTTTGTACGGACAGTAGGTTTTCAGTGGTGTCGGTGTCAGCAACGACAGGTCGGTATCGGCGCGGGGAATGTAATACACATCCGGCAGACCGGCCTCGCTCACTGTCAGTGTCGCGCGGCTGTCGGCGACGATGGCACCGTCGGCGATCACCACCACGCGCCCTGGTGTGGGGTGGATATCAATCGGATGATCGGGACCGGGCTGTTTGATCGGGCGGTCGCTCATGAGGATGACTCCCGCAGGACGAAAGGGTTAGTGGGTGGTTTTGCCAGCCCTGCCGTGAGGTTTGCCGCTGGCGGGCTCGCGCGCCAGAATGCCTTCCGCGTCCAGGGATGCGATTGCCACCCGGGTGTCGGCGGGGATGTCGCCACTTAATTGCAGGGCCAGGTAGCGCATGGCGCAGACACGCAGGAAGGACGTGAAATTTCCGAGATCATGGCCGGCGTCAATAGACTCATGATAGAGCCGGGTGATCATCTGCGGCAGATTCATGCCGTCCCGCTCCGCCACTTCCTCAAGCACGCGCCAGAACGCGTTTTCAATGCGCACACTGGTGACCATGCCGTCGATGCGAAGGGAGTGGGTACGGCTGACCCAGAGTTGCGAGTCGGCGTTAATAAACAGCTTGCACATGATGAGATCCTACGGGTGTCCCTGAACCCGCGGTCAGGGCCGGGACACCCGCACTGGCCCGGTTATTGATCGAGCAGCTTGAAGAACTGGGCCAGCCAGGCCGGGTGGGCCGGCCAAGCCGGTGCTGTTACCAGATTACCATCGGTTACCGCATCGTCAACGTCGATGCCGGCATAGGTACCTCCGGCCAATTCCACCTCCGGCTGACAAGCCGGGTAGGCGGAGCAGGTGCGGCCTTCCAGCACCCCGGCGGCGGCGAGCAGCTGTGCGCCATGGCAGATGGCGGCCACCGGCTTGTTGGTGTCAAAAAAGTGCCGTACCAGGTTTTGCACATCGGTGTTCAGGCGCAGGTATTCCGGCGCCCGGCCACCGGGCACCACCAGGGCGTCGTAGCGGGCGGGGTCGATACCGTCGAAGTCGGCGTTCAGGGCAAAACGGTGCCCCGGCTTCTCGGTGTAAGTCTGATCCCCTTCGAAATCGTGGATGGCGGTGGCCACGGTATCGCCCGCCTTTTTGTCCGGGCACACCGCATGGACGGTGTGGCCGACGGCCTGCAGCGCCTGGAACGGCACCATGGTTTCGTAGTCCTCGGTGAAGTCACCGGTAATCATCAGAATCGTCTTGGCGCCCATGTCGGCCTCCCGCTGTTGTTGGTATGGACTCGGGAAAGTTAGCAGGGGCCGATCGCTGAGAGGTATTACACCGTTACTACGTGGGGCTGGCGCTGTTCGAGAAGCTGTTGCAGTTGGCGGTGAAAGAGCGGGGCGCTGTATTCGAAGGTAGCGAACGTCAGCGCTTCATTCGCACCGCTGGCGAGCCCGCTCTGGATCGACTCGGCCAGATCGTAGTCTTCCGCCAGGGTGCGGCGGTACAAATCCACGTTGGCCTGCCAGTAGCTCCGTGCTTTGTCGCTGTCCGGGGCTTGCGGCAGAAGCGTGGTCTCATGAACCCGGGTGAGGCCGGGAGCCAGGGGTTCGAGGGTACTGAACTGGGTGTGGTCCGGTTGCACCAGGAAGGTGGTGTTGGGAAAGAAATAGTAGATGATGTTGCCATAGTCCCGTGGCTGGAACCGGTCGCGAGGTGGCGGCGAGACCGGATCGAAATTGGCCTTGAGCAGGAACAGGCGACGATGCAGATCGAACTCGTCGATGATCTGAAGGTTGTCGGTGAACAGGTGGGCGATGGTATTGCGATGGGCGACTTTGAAGTGATACGCCTCGAAGGAGCCGTCCACCAGCAATTTCCAGTTTGCCTTCACCAGGTAGGAACGGGAGGCGAAGCCCTGGGGATGTGCCAGGTCCTGGGTTTCCAGCTCCGTCATTAAGGGATCGAGGTGCGTGTCGATATCCTGATCGGCCTGATCCGGATCCAGAATCAGCCAGATCATACCGGCGCGTTCGCTCACCGCCAGCCAGCGCAGACCCGAGCGTGATCGGTCCAGGCAAGGAAAACCGAAGTCCTGCGGCAGTCCTTTGAGGCCGCCGTCCGGCTTGTAGGTCCAGGCGTGATAAGGGCAAACGAAAGCTCGAGCACCGTGACCGCGCCCGGCGGGCACCACGCGCGCTCCACGATGACGGCAAACGTTAAGGAAGGCTCGCACCGTACCGTCGGGTTGGCGTACCAGCAACAACGGGGTGTCATAGCAATCCAGGGACAACCAGTCACCGGCCGTCGCCAGCTCGGATGCGGCCGCCACCGGAATCGGGCGGCGAAGAAACAGGTCCCTCTCCTGTTCGAAATGGGGCTCGGACAGATAGCGGGAAACCGGGACCGAACTGGCCTGCTCATTGCCTTCGGGACGCTCTCCGGTCAGGGCGGCGAGCGCGCGGTCGTACAGATCGCACCGGGTGCTTTGTTTCATGATTATTCTTCTGGTGAGTTTTTCAGTAACAATCTGGTTGAGGGTGCCGCAGCCTCTCTGGAGAGTCAATCATTCCCATGAACCCCGTCACAGCCATGCCTGGAGTACCCGGGGATACTTGAAGCGGGCTGGCGGATAAATGGGGTGCCGGCCTGTTAACTGTGAATAGACTCCAAGGGAATCCATACACAGTTATCTATACGTAACTATCTATACACAAAAAGGAGTGCTTCGATATGGATATTGAAGAGGCCCGTCGGGTTGTCTCGGCCCTGGCCAATGGCGTACATCCCGTAACCGGTGAAGTTCTGCCGGAAGAGCATTTGTACAATGAACCTGCCGTTATTCGTTCCCTGTTTACGTTGCTGAAAGCCGTGCGGATGCCCAAGCGGGCGCCGCTGAGTCTGGAGGATCGGCAAAAGGAGAACATTAAACTCGGTCGCCCCAGAAATGCCGGGCTGCCGTGGACGGAGACGTTGCGGGAGGAACTGGCGAATCAGTTTCGTGATGGCGCGAGCATCGCGGATTTGACCGGCCGCTTCGAGCGCACCCGAGGAGCGATCTTGTCCGAATTACTTCGCCAGGGGCTGATTGAACCGGATCAGCGGCAAGCGGAGATGGCGTCCCGCTAGCGCCAGCGGAGGTGTCTGTTTCCGCGTTTGGGTATACAGTGCGAAAATCGCATTGGCCACGGCCATTCGTCTCTTGCGGAGGACAGCGAATGGCCGTGGCAAAACGGGGAGAGCAGAGATGAAATACACTCGACTGGGCCGTACCGGCCTGAAGGTATCCCGGCTTTGCCTGGGGTGCATGACCTACGGTATTCCTGATCGTGGCAAGCATGCCTGGACCCTGGATGAGGAACGCAGCCGGCCGCTGATTCGTCAGGCGCTGGAGGCGGGCATCAATTTTTTCGATACCGCCAACGCCTATTCCGACGGCACCTCGGAGGAAATCGTCGGGCGCGCCCTTCGTGATTTTACCCGCCGCGACGAGATCGTGCTGGCCACCAAGGTGTTCATGCCGATGTCCGGCGATGCCAATGGCGGCGGTCTGTCCCGCAAGGCGATCATGCGGGAAATCGACAATAGTCTGAGACGGCTGGGCACCGATTATGTGGATCTGTATCAGATCCATCGCTGGGATTATCACACCCCCATCGAGGAAACCATGGAAGCGCTGCACGATGTGGTGAAAGCCGGCAAGGCCCGCTACATCGGCGCGTCGTCCATGTATGTCTGGCAGTTCGCCAAGGCGGTGTTTACCTCGCGTCAGCACGGCTGGACCGAGTTCGTCAGCATGCAAAACCACCTCAACCTTCTGTACCGCGAGGAAGAGCGGGAAATGCTGCCGTTTTGCGCCGACCAGGGCATCGGCGTGCTGCCGTGGAGCCCGCTGGCGCGAGGGCGTCTGGCGCGCGAGCCGGATCAGGACAGCGATCGGCAGCGTACCGATGAGTTTGGCAAGGGGCTCTACGTGCAAATGGCGGAAGCGGACCGCCGCGTGATCGAGGCAGTGGGCGAGGTGGCCATGGCCCGCGGCGTACCGCGCGCGCAGGTGGCGCTGGCCTGGCTGCTGCATCAATCTCCGGTGACCGCGCCGATTGTCGGTGCCAGCAAGCCGGCGCAATTGGAGGATGCGGTCAGTGCTTTGTCCCTGGAGCTGTCCAGGGAAGAGATCGCTGCCTTGGAGCAGGCGTACATCCCTCATGATGTGGTGGGGTTCAGCTGAGCCTGATGGGCAAAACCCCGTTATAATCAGCGGCGCCGATGACATCATGGAGACAGGGAGGTACGGGCATGCATATTGTATTGGGTTTGCTGGGGACGCTGGTCACGATTCTGTGGCTGCTTTATCGCCTGGCGGAGATGGGGATCGATCTGGGCGGACTGAATCCCTGGGCCTGGCGCCGTCGCCGCCAGTGGCGCGGTCGCAGCCAGGGCAACCCGATTTATGCTCTGGAAAGTCCCCTGGAAGTGACGGCGTTGTTAATGACCGCCGCCGCTAAACTGGATGGCGACATGAGCGGTGAGGAAAAGCGAACCCTGTTGACGCTGTTCCGGGAGACCTTCCACCTGTCCGAGGCCGAGGCCTCGGATCTGTTGACCGCGTGCGTGCATTTGTTTGGTAAGGGCGAGGAAATCCGGGATAACCTGGCGGCGGTGGTGCGGCCCTGTCTTGACCGGTTTTCGCCGGAGCAGGCCGAGTCGGCACTGAACCTGGTGGAACGGATCACCCGGGTGGAGGGGAACCCGTCGCAGCGGCAACGGGATCTGCTCGAACAGCTGGCGCCGCTACTTCAGCCGGCCCCCGCGAAAAAGGGGCAATGGCAGTAGTCTTCACGGGTTACGGCCACAGACTGACGAGCAGCATCAACAGTAGAAGCAGCAGGTAGGCCCGGGCGTGCAGCCGGTCATTAATCGCCGGGATGCAGTGTCTCGCGAACAGCATCCCGGCGACGCCCGCGATCACCAGGGCACCCAGAACCCTGGTGTTGACGTATCCCAGATATTCCGCACCAAGCGACTGGTCTTGTCCCAGCCACGCGTACATCACCGTGCCGACGATGGCCACCGGCATTGATAACGGGTTGGCGGTGCTGACGCAGTACTTCATGTCATGGCCATGCCGGCGTAACAGCGGAACCGTCATGACACTACCGCCAACGCCAAGCAGCGTGGAGATGGCGCCGATCAGCGGGCCGCCGACCCAGCGGGTCGTGAGGCCTATCCGGCGGGGCTTGGATTTACCCAGGAACCCCTTGCGCAGCAGGCCATCCAGCAGCGTCCCCGCCAGATAAACACTGAACAGTATGCGTAATATCGAATCGTCGAGAAGATCGGCCAGGCCGGCACCCAGCACGGCGCCCATGCCGATGGGAAGAAGGAGTGGGGTCAGGGCCTCTCTAAGCAGATATCCCCGGCGCCAATTGGTGTAAGTGGCATAGCCGGCGTTCAGGATCATCACCGCCGTGGACGTGGCCACGGCCACGCGCATGCCATTGCCGTCGCCAACGCTGGTGGCGTTGACGAAATGATAGACGAAGGGGACCACCACAAAGCCGCCGCCGAAGCCGAACAGCAAAGTGGTGATGCCGGTGGCGAAGCCGGCCACGGCAATGACGATAATGTAGTCCATGATAGTCGGGTCCCATTGTGCCTGGATTGTTTTCGGAGTCGAAAGCATACGTCGCTGCTGCCGAGCCGGTATCATCGATCCGGCCAACCCTGATCGTGTTTCGGCCAGGGTGAGGCAGGATGGGCATAGCGGCCTGGGCACAGAGGCTTGGAAGAGGGCGATGCGAAACATCCCTATCGACGACATTGACGATACGCCGCGCCCCTTGGTGGCGATCCGCACCGATTATGCCGATGGGCAGGTGTTGCCCTGGCACCGCCATCGCCGGGTGCAATTGCTCTACGGCGCTACGGGTGTGATGCACGTTGCCACGGGGGCGGGGAACTGGGTGGTGCCGCCCGGGCAGGCGGTGTGGATCCCGGCCGAGGAAGCGCATCAAGTGCGCATGCTGGGGGTGAGCACGCACAGCCTTTATCTGGAACCCGACGCGGTGATCAGACCGCCGCCGATGTGCCAGGTGGTGAAAGTGTCGCCGTTGCTGCGTCAGCTGTTGGCGGAAGCGGTACAGTTACCTTTGTTGTATGACCTGGATGGCAGGGACGGCACCTTGGCGGGTCTGGTTTTCCATGAGCTGGCGCGGCTGTCGTCTTTGCCGTTCCATATTCCGTTGCCCGAGGATGAGCGCTTGCAGAAGGTCTGCCGCGCGTTCCTGGATGAGCCGGATATTCACGCTCGTATCGAACACTGGCTGCCGCGTCTGGCCATGAGCGAACGCACTTTCAGCCGCCTGTTCAAACAGCAAACCGGCCTGTCGTTTCTGCGTTGGAAACAGCAGGCTTGCGTGGTGCTGGCGCTGGAGCGTTTGACCGCAGGGGAATCGATCACCCGCATTGCCCTTGAATACGGCTACGACAGCCCGGCGTCGTTCTCCACCATGTTTCGGCGGCGGCTCGGCCAGCCGCCCTCCCATTACCGCCCCGACCGCCCACGGCATCGCCTGGATTGAGGTGGTCGCCTCAGTTGTCTTGCGATAGACGCCGCGCCGCCCGGCGGGTGGCTTCCCAGCGTGCCGGCATGGCCGCGGCCATGGCGTCATTGACTTTATCCAGTATCGGCGCCGGCGCGGTTTCCGGGCGGCCCGCGTTGAAGGGGGGCTGTGGCGCGTACTCCAGTCCGAGCTGAATTGCCTGGGCGACATCGGCGCCGGCCAGTTCCTCGATCACGGTGAGCGCGAAATCAATACCCGCGGTCACCCCGCCACCGGTGATCAGATTGCCGTCGCGCACCACTCGTTCCGGATCGGCGATGGCGCCGAGTTCACCGAGCATATCCCGCCAGGCCCAATGGCAGGCGGCCCGCTTGCCTTCCAGCAGGCCGGCGGCGCCGAGAATCAGGGAGCCGGTGCACACAGAGGTCAGATAACGGGCACTGGCGGCCAACCGTTTGAGTTCCGACAGATAGGCCGGGTCCTCCATCACCGCCACGCAGCCCAGGCCGCCGGGTACACACAGCACATCACAGTGGGGGATATCGGTGAGTGCCGCCAGCTCGGCGAATACCAGACCGTCGGCGTGCACCGGATCACCGTGCAGAGAAGCCACCTGGATCCGGGCACCCGGCAGCCGCGCGAAGAACATATGCGGGCCGGTGAAATCCAGATGGGTGACATCATCGTAAACGGCGAACACGATATTCAAAGTTTGCGTCATGGTGGGTCTCCTGCTTGACGCCTTCAGATTAGGGGAGCAAGGTGGTGGCGCCAATGACCAGTTTCCCTCGATTTCCGTCATGCATCGAATTGCCTTCTATGTGTTCCCCGACTTCCAGTTGCTGGATCTCAGCGGCCCGCTGGCGGCCTTTCAGAGGCTGGATCAGCTGGCCCCGGAGCAGGCCTACGATCTACGCGTGCTTTCCCGCCAGGGCGGCGGCGTGCGCAGCACCGCCGGTATCACCATAGACACCCTCAAACCCGGTCGTGCGATGCTGGATACGCTGATTGTGGTCGGTGGCAGGGGGGCTCACCGGTTAGCCGAACAGCGCGAAGAACGGGACACTGTCCGGCGTCTGGCGCGGCGAGCCAACCGGGTCGCCAGTGTCTGTACCGGTGCGGTGATCCTGGCGGCGGTGGGACTTTTGGACGGGCGCCGCGTGACCACGCATTGGCGTTATGCCGCTCAACTGCAACGGCACTATCCGGCATTGAAGGTGGAAGGTGACCGCATCTACATCCGTGATGGCCATATCTGGACTTCCGCGGGCATCACCGCCGGTATCGATCTGGCGCTGGCCATGATCGAGCAGGATCTGGGGTTGGAATTGTCGCGCGCGGCCGCCCGGGAGCTGGTGGTACAGCAACGGCGCTCCGGAGATCAGTCGCAGTTTTCCGAGGCGCTGGCGCTGGAGCCTGAATCCGATCGCGTTCGCATGGCGCTGGACTTTGCCCGTGCCCATCTGCATGAACCGTTGCCGGTGGAACGTCTGGCCGAGGCGGCTTGTTTGGGAACGCGCCAGTTCAGCCGGTTGTTCCGTGCCGAAACCGGGGAGACCCCGGCGCGGGCAGTGGAACGGCTGCGGGTGGAAGCGGCCCGGCACCGGGTGGAAGCCGGCCACGAGCCCATCGAGCGGATTGCCGCCATGTTCGGATTCAATGATCCGGAACGAATGCGCCGCGCCTTCGTTCGCCGGTTCGGGCATCCTCCGCAGGCGCTGCGGCGCCAGGCCCGCCGGGACACTCGACGCTGAGGATCCTGCTCCCTCCTCCTTCGTGTTCCACCGCCATCATTATTGATTCAGATCACTGATCATTCCGGTTTGTCACCGCCATGTGTTGGTGCGGTTCACTCATTGATACCGGTCAAAACATAAAGATTCATTTTAAATGCATATTTAATCCAGACCGCGACGTAGAGCCCGATAACCAAAGTGAGGGTCGGCCATGAAATCTGGATTAACATCACATACCGTACTGAAGCAGCTCGCCGGGGGGATCGCTCTGGCACTTCTCTTGAATGGGTGCACAACCGGCAAGGCAACAGCCGAAGCACCGCTTCCGGTGGAGCAGGCTCAATTAACGGCACCGCCGCTGGTGCCACCACCGATTTCCCGCAAAGGTCCCGCCAAGGTGGTGGTGGACCTGGAAATGGTGGAACAGGAAATGCGCCTTTCCGATGGCGTTACCTACGAGTTCTGGACCTTCGGCGGCACGGTGCCCGGCAGCTTCATCCGGATCCGTGAGGGTGACACCGTTGAGTTCCACCTCAAGAACCGCCATGACTCCCATGTGGCGCACAACATTGATCTGCACGCGGTCACCGGAACTGGCGGTGGCGCGGAAGCCACCTTCACCCTGCCGGGCCACAAAACGCAGTTCACCTTCCAAGCCCTGAACCCCGGTCTGTACGTCTATCACTGCGCCATGGCGCCGGTGGGAATGCATATCGCCAACGGTATGTACGGCCTGATTCTGGTGGAGCCGGAGGAGGGATTGCCACCGGTGGATCGTGAGTACTACGTCATGCAAGGCGACTTCTACACCGAGGGCGACCATGGCGCACCGGGTCTGCAACCGTTCAGTCTGGAAAAGGCGGTGGACGAGCACCCCACCTACGTGGTCTTCAATGGCAGCGAAGGGGCGTTGACCGGGGAAGGGGCGCTGACCGCCAACGCCGGGGATAAGGTCCGTCTGTTTGTCGGCAACGGTGGCCCCAACCTGGTATCCAGTTTCCACGTGATTGGCGAGATCTTCGATCGCGTCTTCTACGAAGGGGGCAGCAAGTATCAGGAGAACGTGCAAACCACGCTGATCCCGGCGGGGGGAGCCGCCATGGTCGAGTTCACCACCGAGGTCCCGGGTAACTTCATTCTGGTCGATCACAGTATCTTCCGCACTTTCAACAAAGGCGCGCTGGGCATTCTCAGTGTGGACGGAGAGATGAAACCGGAGATCTACACCGGCCAGCAGTTCAGTGGGGAATACCCTGAAGCCGAGGGTGGGAGATAGAGGATGAAAGGGAAGGGGAGCTGGATTCCGTTGCTGTGTGTACTGAGCACGGCGGTGCTGGCGAACGAGTACGTGCCATTGCCCGGCGGCCCCTTCCACTCCAGTTTACGGTTTGGCAACGGCGGTGATAAGGGCGTCGTCGCCGGGTATCAGCTGATGTCAAAACCGGTGCGTGAAGTGGAATTTCTGGCTTTTGTCGAGACGCACCCGCAATGGCGCCGGGACCGGATTCCCGGTCTGTTCGCCGACGCCGGCTACCTGTCTCACTGGGAAAGTCCGCTGGCTCCACACCCCGGCACTCTGAATTTCCCGGTGACCCGGGTGAGCTGGTTCGCCGCGGACGCCTACTGCCGTGCCCGGGGCGCGCGGTTGCCGACCTGGCTGGAGTGGGAATTCGCTGCCGCCGCCGATGCCCACCAGACGGATGCCCGTGATGATGCCGATCGCCGCCGCCGGATCCTGACCGTGGGCACCCCCGGGGCTCACCGTGCCGCCGGAGAGAGCGAGCCAAATGTGTATGGCGTGCATGACCTTCATGGGCTGGTCTGGGAATGGCCCTGGGACCACGCCGGCATGATGGCCGCCGCCGATAACCGCAACGTCGATACCGAAAGCCCGCTACGGTACTGCGGTGGCAGTGCGCTGGCCTTCTCCGATCGCCGTGATTATGCGGTGATCAAACGAGTGGCCTTGCTGTCGGCACTGTCCGCCCGGACCACCTTATTCAACCTCGGCTTTCGTTGTGCCAAGGAGCTACCATGAAAGCGAATCGTGAAGAAAATACGCAATCCCGCTCCGCTGTGAGCAGACCCTGGGACTTCCTGAGTGTGCTGTTGCCCTTGCTGGTGTTGACGATGCTGATACCTCAGGCGGTGCGTGGCGAGCAAAGTCTGCCCGGCGACTCCGTCTACGCACTGTCTGCGACGTTGGAAAATGAGCTAGGGAAGGCATTGCAGTGGCGTGATCTGCGTGGAGAACCCCGCCTTGTTTCGATGGTGTACACCCGCTGCCGAATGAGCTGTCCGCTGATCATTCACCAGGGCATGAGCGTGCAACAGCGGCTCCTGGAAGAGGGGGCGGCGGCTCCCCGGCTACTGATCATTTCCATGGATCCGGACCATGACACGCCTGAAGTGCTGGCGGAAACCATGACCCGTTATCGTCTGTCGCCGCAACGGGCGACCTTTTTGCGGCCCCGGGATCACCAGGAGCGAACCATAGCCGCGCTGCTGGATATCCGCTTCCGTCAACGTGACGACGGCGGCTTTGATCACACCAATGCCTGGCTGCTGTTGGACGCCGATGGCCGCATCGTGGCACGTACCGAGAAAATGGCCGGCGTCCCGGATCCGGCCTTCGTCCGTGAGGTCGAGGCGGTCATGGCATCCCATCACTCTCAAGCTCAAGGAGATCACCGATGAACACTGCTTTTTACACTACTGTCGGCTTGCTGATCTGGGGGCTGTCCTCTCTGGCACAGGCCGCCGATAACTGCCAGGTTACCCTGCATGGCGACGACAATATGCGCTTTGACCAATCCGAGATCACGGTGTCCTCCCAATGTGAAGCCGTGACCATTGAATTGGTGCACAGCGGCAAGCTCGGCGCGAACGTCATGGGCCACAACGTGGTGGTGACGCTGACCGGAGACTTCAAGGACGTGGCGAAAGCCGGAATGAAGGCCGGGCCGGAGAACGGTTATGTGCCGGCTGACGATGACCGCGTCATCGGCGCCAGTGACATGATCGGGGGTGGGCAATCCACCTCGCTGACCATTACCGGGAATCGTTTGAGAGCGGCAGAGGACTATACCTTCTTCTGCAGCTTCCCCGGCCATTGGACGATGATGAAAGGGAAACTGGTGGTGAACTAACCGTTACCCTGGAATTCAAGTCGAATGCTGATACCCTGTCCGGAAGTCTTCCACACTGCCGGCGCCGCGCCTTCAAGCAGGGCCTTCAAACAGGCGGTGAAAGAGGTGATCAGGGATGAAACCGCTCTTCGAGAAAATAATGGACGGAGCCGGCTTGTTGACGCTGCTCGGGGTCGGCTTGTTGTTTCTGGGAGTCGGGTATCTGTTAGCGACCCTCGCTCTGATGGGCGGTATAAAAGTCCTGATAGGATTCCTGGTCCTGGCGACGCTGGCTGGATTGATGGAAGCGGGCGTGGCCGCGATTCTCTTGCTTCCATATCGGTTATTGGTCCGTATCTTCGGTAACAAGACCGAGCCGCCTCCCTCCGTGTCTGAAGAAGGTAAGGCGCAAGGCCGCAGGGTGGGGCGATATGCCCTATGCCTGCTGGTTTTGGGGGCCATGATTGGCGTGGGCCAGCATTTTGTCGAAAGAGTGCATTGATAGGGTTCTCGTTCGTACGGGTGATGTCCATTTTGGAGAGATAGGAAGGGTATGGAAACGTTTTTGGCTTCGACCGAGGTAGTGGATTGGCACCATCCGGATGTTCGGGCTTTGGCCGATGAGTTGTCGCGGCAGGAGGATAATCCCGTGGGGATAGCGGAACGGTGTTTTCTCTGGGTGCGTGATGAGATTCGCCATTCCATCGATTATCAACTCTCCCCGGTGACCTGCTCGGCATCACAAGTGCTGCGCGAACGCAGCGGCTTCTGTTACGCCAAGAGCCACTTGCTGGCGGCACTGTTGAGGGCGAATGGCTTGCCCGCCGCCCTTTGCTACCAGCGTCTGAGCGTCAATGACGATGGTGCTCCGTATTGTCTGCACGGACTCAACGCAGTGTTCCTGCCGGAGCACGGTTGGTATCGGATAGATGCCCGTGGTAATCGGCCGGGTGTCGATGCCCGCTTCGAACCGCCGGTGGAGCGCCTGGCGTTCCCTCTTGATCTGCCGGGTGAGCGGGATCTGCCCGGCTATTACCCCGATCCGCTGCCGGAAGTGGTGGCGGCGCTGAACGCGTACGACGATGCTCAAGTGCTCTTGAAGCATTTGCCGGACTGGGAGTAAGCAGTATCGCGGCCCATTTCTGTATGAAGAGGGTCGGTATTTGAATTCCTGCCAGGGTTATATCGGCAGGCGCTGCAGACATGAATTCAAAGATGGCTACAAGGCCGCTGTAGGAGCTTGCCTTGCAAGCGAATCCTTGGGCTCAGGAAGCCTTCGCTTGCAAGGCAAGCTCCTACAGCGACTTCGTAGTCCCTTCCGTGGGAAGCTGTCGGGCGAGATAGGTCGTTTCGAAATTGTGGGGCAGCGGTGGTCCTTACGGGGGTTCACCGGGAAGATGTTGCGCTCTCATCATCCCCCCCGGGAACCAGCCCCTGACGTTGCAGCTCACTCCTGACCATTGGTGGGCAACGGGAGAAGCATAGCGCCAGAGCTTCCACTGAGAGCCCTGACAGGAAAGCATCCCGCAATTGCCGGCTCTGCTCCGGCGTCCAGGGCCGGTTCAGATAATGCGGCCCCTTCACTACTGGGACCGTCGCCGGATTATCCCTCAGGGTCACGGCGGAGGAACGGCGGTAACGAATGTCCTGGATACAGGTAAACAGGGCCCGGGTAATGTCCGGATGAATATAGGGCGAGTGCTGCGGGAAAGGCTGCCCGGTAACCGGATCAACACCTTCCGCCAGGTCCCGCAGTACTTCCAGTGCGTGTCGGATTTCCATATCCGTGATCTCCCAATAAAGTGCGATAGAACGCATGAGAGTAATAATATTGTCATAGCTTTGGTATCAGCCAGGGCGGAATTCTTCGAGCAAAAGGCTTACAAGACAAAGTGGTCATTTCCTATTGACTTTTTATTGGCGCGCGAATTGCTTGTGAAATCCGTAATGGAAGATGATCTGCCGTGAAACCTCCTGTGAAAAGAGAAACGAAATGAAATCAAAGCCGCCGGTACTGGAATCCTATGGCCGTCTCGCCGCGGATTATGATCGGCGCTGGTCCGGGTATTTGCGCCGGACGATCCAGGAGACGCTGGCGCGGATGCCCCTGCATGGAGGGGAACGTGTTCTGGAGGTGGGATGCGGAACCGGTGCCCTGCTGGCGGTGCTGGCTGAACGCCATCCTCCACGACTGCTGTCCGGTATCGATCCGGTGCCGCAGATGCTGGCGCGGGCGCGTGACCGTTTGCGCGAGGAAGTGACCCTCAAGGAAGGCTGGGCGGAGCAGCTACCGTTCGAGGATGGACAGTTCGATATCGTGGTCTCCTTGAGCATGTTTCATTATATCCGTGATCCTGACGCCGCCCTGGCGGAGATGTTTCGGGTGCTGCGGCCAGGCGGACGGCTGGTGATCAGCGACTGGTGCCATGACTACCTTGGTTGCCGTCTGTGTGACTGGTATCTGAAGTGGTCGGATCCCGCTCATTTCAAAACCTATCGCAGTGCTGAATGCGAGAATCTGCTGCGCGACGCCGGCTTCCAGACGGTGGCTTCGGAGCGCTATAAAATCAACTGGCTCTGGGGCATGATGACAGCGACCGGGAAAAAGCCAAGCTGGTAGCGAAGTGTGTGGGGAAAGACGGAAAGTCATCGCGGACGTTCGCTGCCTTGCCTTTTGGGCACTCCGATAAGGGATGACCGGAAAGCGATCAGAGTTCCAACTGATCCAGAACCTGATCCGCCCAGCTGTTGATTTCATCCGTAATGTCACCGGCGCTGGGCGCATTCTGATGTTCCAATCTCAATACCTGCACTTGGGTCAGGCCGATGACCGCCAGAACGTAGCGCAAATATGAGGTCAGGAAATCCTTCTGTTTTCCCGTTGTTCGAGGTGTTTCTCCTGGCATGTCATCCATAAATCCGCCACCACAGGCGCTGATCACCAGGACAGGCTGGGGACGAAGCAGACCGATCTTGCCCTCGGGACTCAACTGGAATGTTCGGTATGGACGTACCACGTGATCAACCCAGGCTTTGAGTACGGAAGGTACAGTAAAGTTATGCATGGGAGTGGAGATCAGTAACAGATCCGAGAGCTCCAGCTCACGAATCAGGTTCTCCGACAACGCCAGGCTGTGCGCATGCTGTTCCGTACGCGCTTTGGGGGGCAGTGCGGTGGCTTCCACGAAGCCGACATCCGGGTGAGGTAGCGGCCGGGCTGCCAGATCACGCTCCACGATACTCTGATCCGGGTGGGATTCACGCAGCCTGGCCAATACCATATCGGCGGCTATCCGGCTCCGGGATGACGCCTCCCGGGTGCTGGCCGAGACATGCAGAATCCGGATCATGATGCCTTCTCCAAGATGAAATTGAAGCGCAGGGCGGTAGCCAGCAGGCCGTTACGATAATAGAAGCGATGACCCAGGACATTGCTCAGTGGCGTGTCCAGAACCACTTTTGCGCAACCTTCCGTTTCTCCTATCGACTTTATTTCCGCCATTAATCTTTCGCCCAGCCCACAGCTACGGTGCCGCTCATCGGTAACCAGGTCATCCACATAGAGAAATCGGCCGTATACCAGATTGTTCTGGACCCGATATCCGGCCAGGGCGACGAAGTGATCTTCCTGCTGTAACCCCAGCAAACGGTAGCCTTCCGCACTCTGAGTACGCCACCGGGAAACCCATTCCGCTGGACTGGACAGATGGGGTCTGAGCTGCTTCATAAGCGGAAAGCACCGCGATACCTCGGACTCATCTTGCAGGGTGTGCAGGGTGTAGGACGGATGCATCGGGCTCTCTCCCTTCATATTCATTGCCTTCACTGCCGCCCGCTGCTGGCGATAGAGAAAGGGTTCGTATATTATCAGTACTCTGACATCATATAAGAGTACTGATAATATGCGCAAGGCATCGCCGGATGTGCCCGATATCGGGGAAGGAAAGCGGGGAGAGCAGGGGTACCTGGGCTATCTGCTACGCCAGGCCAGCGCTGCCCACAGACTACGAATGGAAAGAGCGCTTGCCGACAAAGAGGTCACATTACCCCAGTTTCTGACCCTTACCATGCTGGAGGCCTATCCCGGGATTTCCAACGCTGATCTGGCCCGGCTGGCCATGCTAACTCCACAGACAGTGAGCGTGATCATCAAAAATCTTGAGCGGAGTGGTCTGGTGCGGCGACAGCCTCATCCGATACATGGGCGTATTCAGAGAATCGAAGCCAGTGAATCAGGCCGGCGGCTTTTGAAACAGTGCAGAGCCAAGGTGAATAAGGTAGAACAGGCTTTGATGAAAGGGCTCGGCGCCGAAGAGGAAAAGGTCGTCAGGCGTTGGCTGGTCGCCATTGCCGACGACGGCCAATCTTGACCTCCCGCGCGGTGGCCGCTTGCCTGAAATGCTTTCAGATATGGAATCACGGAATGTCCGGTCGCGCTGTCTTTATGCTTCTACTATCCCTGTTGACGGTGTTTGTCGTCTGGATGGCTGTCGAGCCCCACGATCGTGCGGACTGGATGCTGGAAAACGCCTTGGTGTTGTTGGCGGTTGTGGCACTGATTGTCACCCGGCGCTGGTTCGTTTTCTCCAACCAGGCCTATCTGTTGATCTTTGCTTTTCTTGCTTTGCACGAGCTGGGTTCCCATTACACCTATTCCCTGGTGCCCTACGAGCCGGCGCTGCGGAAGCTGTTTGGCTTCAGTCTTGATCAACTGATGGGCTGGGAGCGCAATCAGTTCGACCGACTGGTGCATCTGGCTTACGGGTTGCTGTTGACCATACCGCTGTTCGAATTCTGTCGGCGCGTGGTGGGTCTGGGCCGTGCCTGGGCCTACGTATTCGCCACCGCGATCATCATGGCCACGTCGATGTTGTACGAACTGATCGAGTGGATTGCCGCTGTGTGGTTTGGCGGTGATCTGGGGCAGGCGTTCCTGGGGACCCAGGGCGACATTTGGGACGCACAGAAGGATATGGCGCTGGCGACGGTCGGGGCGGTGCTGGCGGTGGCCTTGCACGCGCTCCTCAAGCGGCGGAGCGCCGGCGCGGATGCCGGCGCCCCATCGCTTTAGCGGGCGGCGCCGTCCTGCTTGTCCGGCAGGGCGAAGGCAACAATGTAGTCGCCCCGGGCGGGAGATTGCCGGGAACCCCCGGCGGAGATCACCAGGTACTGTTTGCCACTGGCCGGGGAGGTGTAAGTCATTGGCGTGCCCTGGGAGCCCACCGGCAGGCGATGTTTCCACACCGTTTCCCCGCTGGCCACGTCCATGGCGCGAATGTTGTAGTCCAGAGTGCCGGCATAGAACACCAGGCCAGAAGCGGTGGACATGGGCCCGCCCACCGTCGGCATGCCCACGGGAATCGGCAGGTGCATTTTCAGTCCCAGAGGGCCGGTATCCTCCACGGTACCTAATGGAACCTGCCAGACCACTTCACGCCGATTCAAATCGATGGCGCTGAGAGTACCGTAAGGTGGCTTCTGGCAAGGCACGCCCAGCGGCGACATGAACACGTATTTGGAGGCGCCATAGGGCGTACCGTGCTGAGGAGATAAACCGGTATGAGAGGCGGAGGCGTCTTCCTTATCCGCTTCCTCGCGCGGTACCAGCAATACCCGCTGCGGGGAACGGGTGTCGTTGACGATCAGATAGCCGCCGGGTTTGTAGATGGTGTTGCTGCCCCAGTTCATACCGCCGAAATAGCCCGGCCATTGCAGGCTGGGAGTCAGTCCTGGCGGAGTGAAATCGCCTTCGTAACGCAGTTTGCGAAACTGGATCCGGCAATACAGTTGATCGAACGGAGTGGCGCCCCACATGGCCGCCTCTGACAGCTTCTCCGCGCCGATGGCGGGCATGCCCACCGAATAGGGTTGCGTTGGCGAGGTCCAGTCACCATCCACCGCGCCCTGCGGAACCGGGCGCTCTTCCACTTCGGCAATGGGGGTGCCGGTACGCCGGTCGAGCATGAAAATCTGACCGCGCTTGGTGGTTTGGATCAGCGCTGGCACGGCATTGCCGCTACCGTCGTCCACATCGAACAAAGTGGGTTGGGAGGGCACGTCGTAATCCCAGATATCGTGATGCACGGTCTGGAATTTCCAGCGTTCCTGTCCGGTACCAAGATCCAGGGCAACGATGGAGGAAGAATAGTCTTCATCCGCGTCGGTACGGTGACCGCCAAAGAAATCCGGAGTGGCATTGCCGGTGGGCAGATAGATCAATCCTAATTCCTCATCCACCGCCGGCGTGGACCAGACATTCGGTGTGCCGCGGGTGTAGGTCTCGCCCTCCGGAGGCAGGCCGGTGAGCGTTGGATTGGCCAGATCCCAGGCCCAGGCCAGTTCTCCGCTGTCGGCGTGAAAGGCGCGGATCACGCCGGAGGGTTCGCCGATCATCATGTTGTCGAACACCCAGCCGCCGATAATGATCAGCCCTTGCGTCACCGTGGGCGCCGAGGTCTGGAAGTAAAAGCCGGGCTTCACTTCTCCCATGCCTTGCTTCAGGTCCACGGTGCCGCCATCGCCGAAAGAAGGGCAGAGCGCGCCGGTTTGTGCGTCCAGCTCGATCAGGCGGGCATCAATGGTGGACAGCACGATGCGTCCGGCGCAGGTTTCATCATTGTCTGAGGCCCGGTAATAGCCGAGGCCCCGGCAGCGTTGCCACAAGGGCGAGGACGCTTCCGGGTCGAAGCTCCACTTCTGTTCACCGCTGTCCGCGTCCAGGGCGAACACTTTGTTGTGCACGGTGCAGACATAAAGCGTGTCGCCCACCTGGATCGGCGTGTTCTGGTCCTCACCGCCGGCTCCGGGAGGGTTGGCATTGGGAACATCCCCGGTGCGAAAGGTCCAGGCCACTTCCAACCGGCCCACGTTGTCGGGTGTGATCTGATCCTGCGGCGCATAGCGGGTGCCGTCCTGCTGGCGTCCGTAGTGATGCCATTCCCGAGCCTGATCCGTCACTGTCAAGGAGGGCGGTTCGGTCTTGCTGGCGATGATGGGGCCGGGATGGAAAGCATGAAAAATCGTCGCCGCCAGACCAAGCAGAATCACCGCCGCCACCGGATAGGCGGTGCCGCCACTGATCGGCTTGCCCCGTCGTAAAGCCGGTGCCAGCAGCGCGAGCAGGAACAGCAGCACCGCCGGCGCGAACAGGCGGGACACCTGAGGCCAGAAATCCAGACCCACCTCCCACCAGGCCCACAACGCGGTGCCTACGAAAACGACCGTGTATAGCCAGAAGCCCAGAACATGCCGGGCCATCACCAGGCCGCCGGCGATCACCAGGCCGATGCCAGCCAGGCTGAAGTACCAGGAACCGCCCAGCAGAATCAGATAAATACCGCCGCCGAACAGCCCGATGCCGGCGACCACCATGAGCAGGCCCACCAGGATGCTAACAGTGGATACCCAGGACGATGTTTTTTCTTTTTCGTTCATCAAACCAGCCTCCTATCCGGATGATCTGATTCGAGATTGCCACAGTGCGGACCAGCGGACCACTGCCGACCTGTCGATCCGTTATTGTTCGAAGGCGTTGGGTCACGGGGTTTCGGTTTGCGTGGTGTCATCCGGGGCGGCCTGACGGCGCGCCAGCAACCAGCCCACCATCACGGCGGTGATGGCAACGATGGTCGCGCCGATAAGGGCGTTGGTGTGCAAGGCCTGGGTAAAGCCCTCACGGGCCCCCGACAGCACCAGATCCGCCACGTCCGGCGGCAATTGGCTGGCAGCATCCAGAGCGCCGCCCAAGGTGTCACCGGCGGCCAGTGTCAGATCCGCTGGCAGATCAGGCGGCAGGACTCCGGCCATGTGCGCGCGATAAACCGCGGCACCGGCGCTGCCGATCACCGCGATACCCAGGGCCATGCCCAGTTCCGTGGCGGTCTCCGACGTTGCCGAGGCGGCGCCGGTCTTGTTGGGCGGGGCGGCGCTGACCACCATGTCGGTGCCCAGAATCATCATCGGCATCACGCCCACGCCCATGATCGTCATGCCGGCTACCAGCCAGGGCATGTTGTCCATTCCATTGACCATGGCCATGGCAAGGAAGCCGAACATCGACAGCAACAGGCCGACACTGACCAGCACGCCTCGACTCATATAGCGGGTCAGGCGTGGCACCAGCAGCGATACGATGGTCTGGATCACCGCCGGCGGCAGCATCACCAGACCGGCGTGCAATGGCGACAGACCCAGTACCCCTTGCAGGTACTGGAACACCATCAGCCAGGCACCGGACAGCGCCAGCACGGTAAGCAGCATGGCCACCACCGAGGTGCTGAAAGTGCGGTTGCGGAACAGCGCCAGATCGAACATCGGTTCCGCCAAACGGCGTTGCCGGCGCACGAACAGTACGCCGATGACCAGCCCGGCGACGATGGACAGCAAGGGCATCCACGATACGCCGTTGCGGGCCATGTCCTTCAAGCCGTAGATCACCGCGATGACCATGGCCACCGACAACAGCGCGCTGAGAAAATCCTGACGTCCGGCCTGCTCGTCGCGGAACTCCGGCAACAAGAGTGGGCCGCACACCAACAACAGCGCCATCACCGGCACACCCAGAAGGAAAACCGATCCCCACCAGAAAAATTCCAGCAGAGCGCCGCCCACCAGCGGGCCGATGGCGCTGCCGACGATAAAGCCGGTCATCCACACCGTAATCGCCACGGTGCGCTCGTGCTCCTGATGGAACATGTTGCGCAGCAGCGACAGGGTGGACGGCATCAACGTCGCGCCGGCGATGCCCAGCAGCGCGCGGGCGGCGATCAGCATTTCCGCGCTGGTGGCGAAGGCCGCCAGCGCCGAAGCGGCACCGAAAGCGGTGGCGCCAGTTAGCAGCAGCTTACGCCGGCCGATACGGTCGCCCAGCGTGCCCATGGTCACCAGGAAACCGGCGATCATGAAACCGTAGATGTCGAGAATCCACAGCAACTGATCACTGGTGGGATGCAGGTCCGCGCTCAGCTGTGGCACCGCCAGATGCAGGACCGTCATGTCCAGTGCCAGCAGCACCGTGGGCAGCATCAGTACCGCCAGACCCAGCCACTCGCGCCGCGTGGCGGCCGGCGGCGACGCGTTGGAAGTTTCCATATTCTCCTGTGTCACAGTCGTTATCCTTTCACTTACTACAAGATGCCGCGTGCTACGCCACCATAGGTTAGTTGGAACGGGGGTGGCGGGAACGGGCCGACGGTTTCCCGTTGCGGCAACGCGACAGAGGAACCTCCATGAGGTTCGGGTATGCCCGAAGGGCAGTGTGAAGAGCGTGGGTCAGTCGCTCGGCGGGTTGGTCGGCGAACCGGACCGGTTACATGGCGCGGCCGTCGAACCGCTGCACGGGAACCGAATCCAGGTCGACACCTTCCAGACAACGTATGTTGATCGCCGCCATCCGATTGCCTTCCGGATCCACCCCTTCACCGTAGGGATGAATGCCGCATTTCGGGCAAAAGTGATGCTGGATCACATGCTGATTGAAGGTGTAGGTGGCGATGTCGTCCTCCGCCGTCAGCAGATGAAGGTGATCCCGGGGAATGAACCACATCAGGGATCCCTTGCGCTGACAGATGGAGCAGTTACAGGACATGGCGCCGTCCAACTCGCCTTCGGCTTCGAAGGCGACGTTTCCGCAATGACAACTTCCTTTGTAGTTCATCGGTCTCTCCTTTCTTTTGAGTCGTCATTGAGTCGAACGACGGGGTGAGGAATTCGACATCGTGTCCAAGGTTAACGCCAGGAAATGACATAGGGAAGACATCGGATAGGGAAAAGATCGCGGCTTGTGAGCCGTGACACCCATGCGTCTCGCCCGGCGTCAAACCGCCTGTGGTGCCGGCGCCGCAGTCAGTCCGCCGCTTGCCCGGAAGTGCTCGATCTCCGTCACCAGCCAATCCCGGAATAACACCAACAACGGATTCTCCGCTTTCTGTTCCGGCAGAATAAAATGGTACGCCCAAGAACTGCGATAGCTGTGCGGTAATGGAATGATCAGCCTCCCGGAGGCCAGCTCCTCGCGGATCAGGAACGGTGGAATCAGGGCGATCCCCATGTCCTGCATGGCCGCTTCGGCCAGCATGGTGAACAGCTCGAAACGCGGGCCGGTCATGTCCCGTTCCACCCGCAGGCCGGTGGAGTCGAACCATTCGCGCCAGGCGTAGGGGCGGGTGGTCTGTTGCAGCAGGGTGAGGACGGCGATGGTCTGTGCGTCCAGCTCCCGTTCCGGGGCGATCAGCCGCGGGCTGCACACCGGCATCGGTTCCTCATGCATTAACAAGGTGGCTTCGGTGCCGGGCCAGTCGCCGTCGCCGAAATAGATGGCGGCGTCGAAGCGGGTCTCGGCGAACAGAAACGGCTTGGTGCGGTTGGTCAGATTGACGGTGACGCCGGGGTGGGCACGGCGGAAGTCCTTCAGCCGTGGCAGCAGCCAGCGGGTGCCGAAGGTGGGCACCACCGCCAGTTCCAGGGTGTTGGCGGCGCCGTGGTCCCCCATCACCGCCAGTGTATCCCGTTCCAATTCATCAAGATGGACGCTGACCCGGCGGCTGTAATCGCGGCCCGCTTCGGTGAGCCGCACGCCCGGACGTGAGCGGCGGAACAGTTTGACGCCGAGAAAGTCCTCCAGGGCCGCGATCTGGCGGCAAATGGCGCTTTGTGTCAGGGCCAGTTCCTCGGCGGCTTTGGTGAAGCTCTGATGGCGCGCGGCCGCCTCGAAGCCGATCAGAGCGGCGGTGCTGGGGATCTTGCGTCGCATGCGGGTCTTCCCGGTCCGTTTTGATCTACAAGTGATAAAATAGCACAAAGGCGTGCGAGAAAGTGGCTTGTTCTGACCGCCACGGCCTGTATAGCATGGCGCCAAACCCGCCCAAATAGCGCCTTCGTGCCTGACCGGGCAGTCTCTCATCCCTTCTTGAAGTGAAAAGGTGGAATAACCGTGGCCAATAACGCAGCCTTTGATTGGGCGAGTCCCCTCCTGCTGGATCAGCAACTCACCGAAGACGAGCGCATGGTGCGCGACACCGCCTACCAGTACTCGCAGGGCAAGCTCATGCCGCGGGTGCTTAACGCCTTCCGCAACGAGCACACCGACGTGGAAATCTTCCGTGAAATGGGCGAACTCGGGCTGCTGGGCGCCACCATTCCGGAAGCTTACGGCGGCGCCGGCCTTAACTATGTGTGCTACGGCCTGATCGCCCGGGAAGTGGAACGGGTGGATTCCGGTTACCGCTCCATGATGAGCGTGCAATCCTCCCTGGTGATGGTGCCGATCAATGAATTCGGCAGTGAAGAGCAAAAGCAGAAATACCTGCCGAAGCTGGCCAGCGGCGAATGGATCGGCTGTTTTGGTCTGACCGAGCCGGACCACGGTTCCGATCCGGGCAGCATGGTCACCCGCGCCAAGAAAACAGACGGCGGTTACCTGCTCTCCGGCGCCAAGATGTGGATCACCAACAGCCCCATCGCCGATGTGTTCGTGGTCTGGGCCAAGACCGAGGACGACAAGATCCGCGGCTTTATTCTGGAGAAAGGCTGGGAAGGTCTGAGCGCTCCGGCGATTCACGGCAAGGTCGGCCTGCGCGCCTCCATCACCGGTGAAATCGTCATGGACAATGTGTTTGTGCCGGAAGAAAACCTGATGCCGGGCGTGTCCGGCCTGCGCGGTCCGTTCACCTGCCTGAACTCCGCCCGTTACGGTATTGCCTGGGGCGCCCTGGGCGCCGCCGAGTTCTGCTGGCACACCTCCCGCCAGTACACCCTGGACCGCAAACAGTTTGGCCGTCCGCTGGCCGCCAACCAATTGATCCAGAAGAAACTGGCCGACATGCAGACCGAAATCACCCTGGGTCTGCAGGGCTGCCTGCGTCTGGGCCGGATGAAGGACGAAGGCACCGCGGCGGTGGAAATCACCTCGATCATGAAGCGCAACTCCTGCGGCAAGGCGCTGGACATCGCGCGGCTGGCCCGCGACATGATGGGCGGCAACGGCATCTCCGACGAATTCGGCGTGGCCCGTCACCTGGTCAACCTGGAAGTGGTGAATACCTACGAGGGGACCCACGACGTGCACGCGCTGATCCTCGGCCGCGCGCAAACCGGCCTGCAAGCCTTCACCAACTAAGGGGCTGTTATGAGTGGCGCGCTGTCGCACCTGCGCGTGCTCGATCTGTCCCGCGTTCTGGCCGGCCCCTGGGCCGGCCAGATCCTGGGTGATCTGGGCGCCGAGGTGATCAAGGTGGAGCGGCCCGGCGGCGGTGACGATACCCGCATCTGGGGGCCGCCCTACGCCAAGGACGCGGAGGGTCACGACAGTGATCAGTCCGCCTACTATCTGTGCACCAATCGCAACAAGAAGTCGGTGGCCATCGATATCGCCCACCCGGAAGGGCAGGCGCTGGTTCGTGAACTGGCCGCGCAAAGCGATGTGGTGATCGAGAACTTCAAAAAAGGCGGCCTGCGCCGTTACGGTCTGGACTATGAATCCTTGTCCGCGGACAACCCCGGACTGATTTATTGCTCCATCACCGGCTTCGGTCAGACCGGGCCTTACGCCAGCCGTCCCGGCTACGATTTTCTGATTCAGGCCATGGGCGGGTTGATGAGCATCACCGGCCATCGCGATGGTGAGCCCGGTGCCGGCCCGATGAAAGTGGGCGTGGCGCTCACCGACATCACCACTGGTCTGTATTCCACCATCGCCATTCTGGGCGCATTGGAGCATCGCAACCGGACCGGCGAAGGCCAGCACATCGACATGGCGCTGCTGGATGTGCAGATCGCCTGTCTGGCCAACCAGACACTCAATTACCTCACCACCGGTCAAGCGCCGACGCGCATGGGCAATGCTCATCCCAGCGTGGTGCCGTACCAGGATTTCCCCACCGCCGACGGTGATGTGATCCTGGCCATCGGCAACGACGGTCAGTTCGCCCGCTTCTGTGAGGTGGCCGGACACCCGGAATGGGCCGCGGACGACCGCTACGCCACCAACCGGGCCCGGGTGGACAATCGCGATACCCTGATTCCGTTGATGCGGCAGGCCACGGTAATGCGTACCACCAAGGAATGGATCGAGGTTCTGGAACAGGCCGGTGTGCCCTGCGGACCGGTCAACAGCATCGCCGATGTGTTCCAGGATCCCCATGTCCAGGCCCGGGGCATGCAACTGGAAATGTCGCATCCGAGTCTGGGCACGGTACCGCAGGTGGCCAGCCCGCTGCGGCTGTCGGCGTCACCGGTGGAGTACCGCACCGCGCCGCCGCTTCTCGGCGAGCATACCGACGAGGTGCTGGCGGAAACCCTGGGGCTGTCCGCCGAAGCGATCCAGCGGCTGCGTGCGGAGCGTATTGCCGGGCAGAACTGAACGGCAACGTTTCACCCTCTCCCCCAACCCCTCTCCCCTCGAGGGAGAGGGGAGACAAGATCAACCTTTCTATACGGTCCCCTCTCCCTTGAGGGGACCAGCGCAGCGCAGAACAGCCGCTAGGCTGGCCCCGAAGGGGTGAACCCTTCAGGGTGAATAAGGGGCCGAGGGAGAGGGTGAGACCAACTCAATACCGCCCCTCTTCACGCAACACTTCCTCGATCGGGCGCACTTCAATCGTGCCCAGCCGCGCCGACGGCCAGCCCTGGGCCAGGCGCAGGGCTTCCTCGAAATCCCGTGCTTCGATCAGGAAAAAGCCACCCAACTGCTCCTTGGTTTCCGCGAACGGACCATCGGTGACGGAGACCTTGCCGCCACGGATGCGGGTGGTTTTGGCCCGGTGCGCGCTTTGCAGCGCGTGGGTATCGACCAGGTGGCCCCCGGCGCGCAGGGTTTCCACATAGTCCAGCGTTTCCTGACGCAGCGCCTGCCATTGTTCCGGCGTCAGATCGGTGAGGGCGTGTTCCGCTTCATAGGCCAGACAGAGAAATTTCATTTTTTATTCCTATGGGATGCCGTTAGCACTGAAGAATGGAGGGGCGCTGCACAAATGTTCCAGACGTGTCCCCGCCCGGGGCTGTATTGATGATCAATTCCAATAATCTGTAATAATGACGCCACGGGGCGAATCCGCCCCAGACTGTGGCAAGGAACGGCAATGACGTCCACCAATTGGGTTGATCTGTCCCGCGATCCGGAAACCGGGATCGAGAGTTTGCGCGCCCATTTCGAAGGCCACGCCTACGACCCGCATTGGCATGACACCTATGCCATCGGCCTCACCGAACAGGGCGTGCAGCGGTTTCATCTGGGGCGCACCCGCCATGAGAGCACGCCGGGCAAAGTGATTCTGCTGGAACCCGGTGATGTCCATGACGGCCATGGGCCGACGCCGGAAGGCTTTACCTACCGGCTACTGTACATCGATCCGCAATGGCTGCATCAGCGATTGGGCGGGCTGTTCGAACAACGCCCCGATCATTATCGCATGGCGTTTCAGGACGCCATGAGCAGCGACGTGCGGCTGGCCCACGCCATCGGTACCGCCTTTGATGTCATGCATCACGGCGATTTTCGCATCACCCGGCAGGCGGCGTTGGATACGTTGTTGGAGCGGTTGACCTGCCATGTGCAATGGCGGCGACGCCCGCGGCCGAGCCCGGCGATGCCGTTGCTGGCGGCGAAAACGCGGGAATTCCTGCACGCTCATATCGCCGATGACATCGGCATGGACGACGTGGGGCGGGCGCTCGGCTGCGACCGTTTCCGTATCACGCGGGCCTTTAAAGCCGCGTTCGGTATGTCGCCGCACGCCTATCTGGTGCAACTGCGTCTGGTCGGCGCCCGCCGCCTGCTGGCCCGGGGCGAGACACCGGCGGAAGTGGCGGCGGCCACCGGGTTCGCTGACCAAAGCCATCTCGGGCGCTGGTTCCGCCGCGCTTATGCGATGACGCCGGCCTATTACCGCAATCGCTGCTCAAAGCTTCCAGACTGACGGCGGCCGCCACGCGACGATAGCCCTCCCATCTGGTTAAGGGTTGGTGTCATGGAATCCCTGGTCGCGTTTTTTCTGTTTGCCTTTGTCGCCTCGATCACGCCCGGTCCCACTAACGTGCTGGTGATGAGCAACGCTTCCCGCCATGGCTGGCCGGCGGCGCTGCCCATGGTGATCGGCGGCTGCGCCGCCGCCGCCACCATCGTGCTGCTGGTCGGCAGCGGCCTGACCCGCTCCCTGGCGGAGCACCCGCAGATCCAGCGGGCCATCGCCTGGATGGGTGTTGCCTGGCTGAGCTGGATGGCCTGGCGTCTGTTCCGCAGTGATTCCCTTGGTGACGACGAACGGGCGCTTGGCCGTGGCCGGGGATTTACCGTGGCCGCGACCTTGCAACTGGTGAATCCGAAAGTGTGGATGATGGCGCTGGCGGTCATGGGCGTGTTCGTCACCCCCGGCGCCGGGCAAGGCGGTCGCGTGGCCCTGTTGTCACTGATCTTCTTTCTGGTGGCGCTGCCGTGCATGGCGACCTGGGCCTGGCTGGGCGTCAAAGCCGCGGCCTGGACTCGCTCGCCGGGGCGCCTGCGCTGGTTCAATCGCGCCATGGCGGTGCTGTTGCTGTTCACCGCCTGGTCCACGGTGGTGGATATGCCGCTGCTGTGAGAGCGCGCCGGAGGCCATTCGAGCCTGGCCGATCAGACCCCGGATGAGGCATACTTCGCGACGCTCCTCACGATAGACAGTGTCAAGTCATAGCCTGGAAATACTCCAAATGATGGACTGGATCCCTATAGTCTTCCTTACGTTCAAGGTTGCCGTGTTCGGCACGGGCATGTTCTTCGCCATCAAGTGGCACTACGATAAAGGGAAGAAGAAAAAAGAAAATAACGAAATCAGCCGGCGGTAAGCGCCCGCCGATAAGGGCGGTGGACGCGGTTTTCCATCCTTTGGCGTCAGGCGTTATGCCCCAACCGCCGCAGCCGCTGCAACAGCACGCAAGACACCAGCGCCGCCGTCAGGTTGTACAACATAGCAACGACGAACGCGTCCACATGGGCGGCGGCCGGATTCGCCGCCGGAGCGGCCCGCAAAGTGCCGAGGAACAGCATGCCCATGGCGCACACGCCGAGGGCGGCGCCTACCTGTTGCAGTGTGGAGATCACGCCGGAGGCCATACCCGCCTGTCGCTGCGGCACCACTCCCAGAACCAGATTCAACAACGGCGTCATTACCAGGCCCTGGCCAAAGCCCACCGCGATCAATACCGGAATCCACCAGGCCAGCAGGCCACCCTCCGCTGTCCACTTCACCTGCACGATCAGTAATCCCAGGGACACCGCGTAAAGACCACCGCCGGCCACCAGGGTGGCGGTGCCATAGCGCGATACCCAGCGTGACGCCAGCAGCGACGACGCCATGAAACCGGCGCTGGCCGGCGCGAACAGCGCCCCGGCCTGGAACGGATCCAGCCCCAGTCCGGTTTGCACCAGCAGCGCGAAGCACAGGAAGAAGGAACTGGAGGTGGAATAAATCAGCGTGACCAGCACACAGCCCAGCGCGAAAGCCGGTTGCCGCAGTAACGTCATATCCACCAGCGGCACAAGTCCCCGGCGTTGCCGACGACGTTGCTGAAGACTGAATTGCGCCAGCAGCAGGCCGGACAATGCCAGGGCGCCCCAACTCCACAGCGGCCAGTGCCGGGCCGGGCCTTCCAGCAGTGCCACCAGCAACAGCGTCAAACCGGCCGCCACCAGCAGTACGCCGGCACCATCCAGATCCGGCCGCTGCTCCAGGCGGGATTCGGCCACGCGCCCGCCGAACATCAGTGTCAGCAGACCAATGGGGAGATTGACCAGAAAGATGGTGCGCCAGCCCAGACCGGCCAGGTCCAGGTGCACCAGCCAGCCGCCCAGCACTTGCCCGGCAATGGCCGCCAACCCCAGTGTCATACCCAGCCAGGCAAACGCCCGGCGCTGAGTGTCGGCGTCGTAGAGCACGCGCAGGGACGTGTAGATTTGCGGAAAGAGCAGAGCGGCGGCACCGCCCTGAAACACCCGGGCGGCGATCAGCGTTTCCGCCGTGGGGGCGACGCCGCACAGCAGCGAGGCCAGGGTGAAAAGTGCCATCCCCCAGAGGTACAGACGCCGCCGCCCGAAGCGGTCGCCGAGACGGCCGCCGGTGATCAACAGCGCGCCGAAGGCCAATTCATAGCCGGCCAGCACGAAGCCGATTTGCGCGAAACTGGCGCCCAGGTCCCGCTGCATGCTGGGGATCGCCACGTTGACCACGAACAGATCGAAAATGGTGACAAAACCGCCGAGCAACAACACCGGCAGGCCGGGAATGCCCTTGCCATGGGAAAGGGACGAAGCAAGTGGGGAACGGGCCGCCATCATGGTCTCCTCTTATGGGTGAAGGGGAGGTATTCTGGCGGCCTTTTATCGCATTACAATTTAGCTATTTATTCTATTACAAGAGGTAACCCCCATGGCCACGCCAAGGCTGCAACGCACACGCCGGGAACTGGCCGCCTTTCTGCGCGCCTGCCGGGAGGCGATCACTCCGGAGCAGGTGGGGCTGGCGGACAGTGGACGCCGGCGCACGCCGGGGTTGCGCCGCGAGGAAGTGGCCACGCTCGCCGGGGTCGGGGTGACCTGGTACACCTGGCTGGAGCAGGGGCGGGAGATCGGAGTGTCCGCGCCGGTGCTGGAACGTATCGCCCGGGTGCTCAAACTGGACGGCGCCCAGCGCCGCCATCTGTTTTTGCTGGCGCAGAACCGGCCGCCGGTGGAGCCGGGCAAAACCTGGTGCTCGGTGCCGCCGCTGGTGCGGCGTTTGATGGACGACTGGCCCGACCATCCGGCTTACGTGCTCAATTTGCGTTGGGATGTGTTGGCCTGGAACGCGGCGGCCCAGACGTTGTTTGATTTCGAACAGCGACCGGCGGGGCAGCGCAATCTGCTGTGGCTGTTGTTCACCGCCGAGGATCTGCGCGGCGTGTTCGTGAACTGGGCCGAACAGGCGCCGCGCATGCTGGCCAGCTTCCGCCGTGATTTCGTGCGCGCCACCACCGATCCCAGCATCACCGATCTGGTCCGGCAACTGGAGCGGACCTCGCCGGAATTCCGCCAATGGTGGCCCTGCCAGGACGTGCAAGCGCCGTGCATGGGCAGCCGGGAATTGCTTTGCGATGGACAGGTCCGGCGTTACCAGCACACCACCCTGATCGTGGACGAGGATCGTCATCTGCGTCTGGTGGTGTACGCGCGGGACGAACAGTAGAAGGCTTAGCGCCGGGGCGCGGGGCGCAGGCGTTCGCCGATTACCGTTTCCAGCCAGTGGGAAAACACCTGGAAGCGGTGCGAAAGATGCAGGCGCTGTGGATACAGCAAGGTGATGTCCATGGGCTCCGCCCGCCACTCGGGCAGCACTTCGCGGAGCAGGCCGTTGTCCAGATCCTCGCGCACGTCGTAGGCCGGCACCTGGATCATACCCAGCCCGGCCCGGCAGCAGGCGATATACAGTTCGGTGTTGTTCACCGCCACCGCGCCGGGTATCTCCACCTGGTGGTATTCGCCATCGCGCAGATACTCCCAGGGCTCGGGGCGGCCCTGGCTGGGCGCGATATAATGCACCGCCTGATGTGACCGGAGCTCTTCCACCGTACGTGGTGTACCGTTGCGCCGCAGGTACGCCGGGCTGGCGCAATTGATCAGTTCCAATTGCCCCAGCGGCCGGGCGATCAACGAGGAATCGGCCAGCGGGCCGACGCGAATGACACAGTCCACCGCTTCCTGCACCAGGTCCACCTGGCGGTCGGCCACGCACAGATCCACCTTGATATCCGGATAGCGGTCAAGAAAGGCCGGTAGCGCCGGAGCCAGCACCAGCCGGCCAATACGTGCCGGCACATTGACGCGGATGCGCCCGGCCGGGGCCTTGCCGGGGCGGAACAGCTCCTCGGTTTCTTCGTAATCGGCAAGCAGCCGCACGCAACGATCGTAGAAACGATGCCCTTCCTCGGTGACGGTGACCTGGCGGGTAGTGCGATGCAGCAGCCGCGCGCCGACACGCTGTTCCAGCGTTTTGATCGCGCCGGACACCGACGAGCGCGGCAGCGGCAGAGTCTCCGCGGCACGGGTGAAGTTGCCGCAGTCCACCACGCGCACGAAGATCCTGAGTAGCTCCAACCGGTCCATGGCATGCCTCCATTGTTCGTCTGATCTGACCGATAGAGAGGAATATACCGTGCTTGTGTCCTTGTTGACGATCAACGCCATGGGGGCGTGGCCCGGCTGGCAAGGTTTTCGGCTACACCGCCGGTTCCGGCACGGCGGCCATGCGGCGGGCCCCTATCAGTAACGCCGCCGTCAGCAGCCCGGCGGCGCCGGCCACCGCCATGGCGAGATGAAAACCGCTGCCCAGGGCGGCGGTCAGTTGGGTGGCGATATCGTTCAGTTCCGGTGCCGGCGTGGCGCCGGTGACGGCCTGTCGTGCCAGCACCGGGTCGCCGCTGGCGGCGCTCAGATGACGAATTGCCTGTGTGCTCATCAGACTGCCCATCAGGGCGATCCCCACCGCCATGCCGGTTTGCCGCAGGGCGTTTATTACCGCCGAAGCGATGGCCGCCCGTTCCGGCGGCACGGCGTTCATCACAGCCAGTCCGGTACCCGGCACGGCCAGCCCCATGCCGGCGCCAAGCAGGGCGAACAACAGTCCCACCCACCTATAATCAGTGGTGGCGTCCAGCAACACCATTAATGTCATGGCGCCCCCCATCAGCAGGTAACCGGCGATCAACAGAGACGACAGGGTGAAACGTTGATGCAGCCGACCGAACAGTATCGACGCCAGACCGGACAGCACGAATTGCGGCATCATTCTCAGTCCGGCCTCGGCGGGACCATAGCCCTGGATGCGTTGCAGAAACAGCGAGAAGAAAAACAGGCTGCTGTAAGCGGAAAAGCCGAGCACGAAGGACGCCACATTGGCGCGGGAAAACTCCCCATGGCGGAACAGGGCCAGGGGCAATACCGGACGCGCCACTCGGCTTTCCACCCAGACAAAGGCGACCATACCCAGCAGGGCGGTGAGCAAGGCGTAGCGGGGCAAGGCATGCGTCCAGCCGTGTTCGCCAGCGGCGATCAGGCCGAAGGTCAGCGCGCCCAACGCCAGCACGGCCAGCAATTGACCGGCCGGGTCCAGGGCGGCGTGCCGCGGATGCCGCCGCTCCGGGATGCTGATCCCGCCCAGTACCAGCACCGCCACGCCCAGCGGCAGATTGAGCAGAAAAATGCTCGGCCAGCCCACGGTATCCACCAGCACGCCGCCGAGCAGGGGGCCGATGATCAATGAAAGCGCGCTGAATGAGGACAGCCCGCCAATGGCGTGGGCCCGTGAGCGCGGATCGGGGAAGGCATGGGACAGGATTGACAGGGCGCCGGGAATCAGCAGCGCGCCGGCCATGCCCTGAGCAACCCGACCCACCAGCAAGACGGTCAGATTGGGAGCCAGGGCACACAGCCCTGAGCTGACGGTGAATAGCGCCACGCCGGCCAGCCAGCAGCGTTTGTAACCATAACGGTCACTAAAAGGACCGGCGGAGAGCATAAACGCGGAGAGGCACAGGGCATAGGCGTCGACAACCCATTGCAGACCGGCCAGATCGGTGTTCAGAGCGGTCTGCAGGGTAGGCAGTGCCATGTTGACGATACTGATGTCGAGTACGGCCATGAAGGTGGCCAGATAGACGGCGGTGACCAGGGCGAACCGGCGCGAAATCATGGGAATTCCCTTTTGAGAATGAATCTTGTTCGTGCAGTCTAGTGATTGACTGACCGTCGGTCAATTGCCTGGCGCTGCGAATCCCTAGGTCCCGTGTTGACGACCCGGTACACTGGCACCGTCGTCATCCGCAGATGGCGAATCGGATCGGAAGAAGGAAGTCTCTTGAACACCAAGCAACGGCAGCGGCAGGTGAAGCCCGCTGAAGTACGTCTCGATGAGCTGGTAACCGCCGCCCAGGCATTGTTTCTCGACAAAGGCGTGGACGCCACCACGGTGGGGGACATCGTCGAGCGGGCCGGCGTGGCCAAGGGGACTTTCTATCATTATTTCAACGCCAAGACCGATCTGCTCCCGGCCCTGCGTGAGCGCTTCACGCATCGCTTCCTGGAGCGCGTGAGTGCCGCTGTGGAAGCCTGCGGTGTGGACGACTGGCCCGGTCGTCTGACCGCCTGGTTCACCAGCAGCCTGCACGCCTATCAGGTCGATTTCCAATTGCACGATCTGGTCTACGCCGGCCACCACCATGACCGGGACAACCCGGATCTGGACGCGGTGGTGGGCCAGGTGGAAGCGATTCTTCGCGACGGCGGCGACGCCGGCGCCTGGCCGGTATCCGACTGGCAGCGGTTGGCAACCATGGCCTACTGGAGCATGCATGGTCTTGCAGATGCCGCTATTGCCCGCGGTGGCGTGGACAGCGACGAACTCGGCGCTTTTCTCAGCCGCCGCTTCCTGGCCATGCTCAGAGGCGTGGAGAACTGACTAGCGCTGTTCGCCGAAAGGCCGGTACAACGGTCGGCGGCTGAGGACTTTCAAGCCGTCGGGACCGCTTTCCAGCAACCGGTATTCCTCGCTCGCCACCTGGACTGTCAACCGGTAGCCGGCGGCTTCGGAGAAGCAGCCATGCACTTGTTCCATGGCCGCCCGGGCGTCGGCGCCATCGGTTTCGAAATGGCCCAGCAGCCGGCCTCGGTGATGGATGGTCAAACGGTACTGCGTCATTGCTTTTGCTCCCACTGATCCCGCCACTGAGTCATCAGCCGTCGTGCCGCCCGAACCAGAGAGTGGCCGTGTTCCGCGGCGTCCCGGCGCAACTGTTCCAGATCAATGCCGGCCCCCGACAGTTCCAGGGTGTGGCCGATCAGCCAGCTCTCCAGCCGTGCCGGGTCCGCTTCGATGTGAAACTGCAGGCCCAGAGCGTGGTGGCCGACGGCGAACGCCTGGGTCGGGCAAGGCGTCGTCGTGGCCAGGCTGGGCACCGCGGCCGGCAATTGAATCCGGTCGCCGTGCCAGTGCAACACCGGCACGTCTTCCAGAGCGGTCAGTGGCGAGGCCTGGCCGGCGTGGGCCAGTTGCACCGGCGCGAAGCCGATTTCCTTTTCCGGCATGGCGCTGACCCGGCCGCCCAGGGCCCGGGCCATCAATTGCGCGCCGAGACAGATGCCGAGCAACGGTTGCCGTTGTCGCAGACGTTCGCTGATCAGGGCCAGCTCGGATTGCAGATACGGATAGAGACGGTCGTCGAAAGCGCCGATCGGACCGCCGAGTACGATCAGCAGGCCAGGCGGGGCATCGAATAAATCCTCGAGGGTATCCACGCCGATATCGCGGTATTGGATTTGCCAACCCCATTCGCGCAGCAGCGGTTCGAGCGTGCCGAGATCCTCGAAAGCCAGATGGCGCAGGGCCACGGCGGTGTTCATCGTCATGGGGTTTGCTCCGCTTGCGGTGTGGGAGAAGAAGCCGCGTCCGGCCAGTAGTGACTGTCGGGCAGGGGACGCGCGCCGAAGATGGCTTGACCGACCCGAACCACGGTGGCGCCTTCCTCGATGGCGGTTTCAAAGTCGCCGGACATGCCCATGGATAAGTGCGTCAGGTCGATCCGGTCCGGCGCGTTCTGGCGCAGCCGGTCCCGCAACTGGCGCAACCGCGCGAAGCAGGCGCGTACCCGGTCGGTGTCGGACGACCACAACGCCAGGGTCATCAGGCCTCTGACCCGCAGGCAGGAGAACGGCGTCAATGCCTTCAGAAATGGCGCCACCTGATTCGGCGCCAGGCCATATTTGCTGTCCTCGCCGGAGGTGTTCACTTGCACCATGACGTCCAGGGCACGGCCTTCCTGCTGCAACCGGCGTTCCAGTGCCTCGGCCACCCGTACGCTGTCCAGGGCCTGGAATTCACTGGCGAAACGGGCCACGTAGCGGGCCTTGTTGGTCTGCAGATGGCCGATCACCGACCAGCGCAGATCGGTCAGATCCGCCAGCGTCTGATGTTTATGGCGGGCTTCCTGAACCTTGTTCTCACCCAGTTCCCGGCAACCGGCGGCGTAAGCCAGCCGGAGCCGTTCCACCGCCACGGTCTTGCTCACCGGCAGCAGGCGCACCGTGGCCGGGTCCCGGCCGCACTGGTTACAGGCATCGTCGATGCGCCGGCGCACCGACGCCAGATTGGCGCGAATCTGCGCCACTGTTGCCGCCGGAGGGTAGGGCGAAGGGGGCGTGTGGGTTGGGTCTGGTGTCATCACCGGGCTCCCATGGGCACTTGGAGGGCGCTCAGTCTATAATTGTCACAGGTCAAAATCCATATTGTCATAGGACAAAAAATGGCGATTACAGGACAAAGCGCGGCGGAGATCGTCGACAGCGTGCGCGCCGAGGTGCGAAACGGTGCCCTGGAACCGGGCCAGGCGCTGCCGCCGGTGCGGGAACTGGCGGCCCGGCTGGGTGTGAACCGCAACACCGTGGCCGCCGCCTACAAGCGGCTGGTGGTCATCGGCGTGGCGGAAACCCGGGGCCGGCTGGGGACGCTGATTCGCGAGTCGGCGGCGCCGGGCCCTCGGGAAGGCGCTGCGCCGGACTCGCCGTTGATCGATCTCGCCAGCGGTAATCCGGACCCGCGCTGGTTGCCGGACCCGCGCGCCCTGGCAGCGGCGCTGTCCGGGCAACCGCGCCTGTATGGTGAACCGCCGGTGTCGCCCCGCTTGGCGGCCCTGGCGAAGCCCTGGTTCCGGGACGTGCCCTGTCCAGACCCGGTCCTGACCGTGACCCACGGCGCGGTGGACGCCATCGAACGGTTGCTGACCGCCCATCTGGTGCCCGCCGATCCGGTGGCGGTGGAAGATCCCTGTTTCCTCAGCAGCATCCATACGCTGCGACTACTGGGTCTGCGTCCCATGGGAGTGCCGGTGGATGACGAAGGGATGACCGTGGACGGCTTGCGCCAGGCCCTCGCCAGCGGTGCCCGAGCCGTGCTGTGCACACCGCGTGCCCACAACCCCACCGGATGCAACCTCAGCACAGACCGGGCCGCGGCATTGCGCCAGGTGCTGGCCGAATATCCGGACGTGCTGGTGATCGAGGACGATCACTTCGCCCCGTTGTCACGGGCGGCTTATCAGCCACTGGCGTCGTCGCGGAGCCGGCATTGGGCGCTGGTACGCTCGGTATCAAAGTGTTTTGGACCGGATCTGCGTCTGGCGCTGGTGGTCAGCGATGAGGACAGCGCCCGCCGGCTTGGCCAGCGGCTGGCCTCCGGTACCGCCTGGGTCAGTCATTTGCTGCAGGATATGGTGGCCTCGTGCTTGGAGAGCAGCGCGGTAATGGCGCGGGTGACGGAAGCCGCCGCCGATTACCGGCGTCGCCGGGACACCCTGTCACAAGCCCTGCGGGACCAGGGACTGTGCCCGTGGGACGGTGATGGATTCAATCTGTGGGTGCCATTGCCGGGGCCGGCGGCGGCGGTCACCGCGGCGCTGGCTCGGCGGGGTTGGCTGGTGCGCGATGACCGGCCTTTCCGTCTTGGCGCCGGCGCCGGCGCTTTGCGCGTCACAGTGACTGGACTGGAGCCGGAGGTGGCGCGCCATTTCAGTGCGGATCTGGCGCGGGTGCTGGCGGCCGGCTGATCAGGGCATCCCAGCCAGCCGTCCACCTCTGAGTTCGCCATGGACGGTGGCGCCAATATCTGATCAGACGTAGCCCAGGGTAAAGCGCTGATCCCGGTGTTGTGGCTTTTCCAGTTCGTCGATCATGGCCACCGCGTAGTCCTGTACCGAGATGCGGCTGTGACCGTCCTGGTCGGTGATCAGCTGGTCGCCGCCGAGCTGAAATTGGCCGGTGCGCTCGCCGGGGAAGATCTCCGCCGCCGGGGACAGCATGGTCCAGGTCTGTTCGCTCTGGCTGCGCAACAGCTCCAGAGCCGCTTTGGCGCCCTGGGCGGTGGCCTTGTACTGCTCCGGAAACTCCGGCGTGTCGAACAGCAGCTTGCCGGGGGCCACTTCCAGTGAAGCGGCCCCGCCGACGATCAGGAAGCGCTTGGCGTCGATGCTCTCCAGGGCGCGCAGGATCGATTCCACGCCCTTGATGTAGTAGCCGTAGACGTCGTCCTGGGCATGCCCGCTGAACGCACTGATCACCGCGTCGTAGCCGGCCAGCACCTTGGCCAGGGCGTCGCTGTCCATCACGTCCGCTTTCGCCGGCGTCAGATTGTCGTGTTGCGGCAGCCGTTCCGGGTGGGTGACCACGGCGGTGACCCGATGGCCCCGTTCGAGGGCCTCGTTGAGCAGGGCGGAGCCGATGAAGCCACTGGCGCCAATCAATGCAATGTTCATAACCAACTCCTTATGCGGAAGGGATTGCTGGAAAACAAAGCCATGGTGGCATCGGCGATTGATTTGAAAAACAGCCCAATCAATAATTCAGTGTTTTCAAATTGATAACAATGGGGCTGGCCATGGCCGCCGTGGAAGATCTCGACTACAACAGCCTGCCGGTATTCATCGCCCTGGTGGAAGCGGGCAGTTTCACCGCCGCCGCCGAGCGCCTGGGGTGCACCAAGACCCGGGTCAGCTTGCAGATACGCCGCCTCGAAGAGCGCCTGGGGCAGACTCTGTTTCATCGTACTACCCGGCAGGTGCAGCCGACCCAGGCCGGTGAGGCGCTTTATCGGCGCTGCCGGCCGTTGTGGAGTGACCTGGAAGCGGCACTCGGCGATCTGGAAGAAGACCGGCGGGCCCTCACCGGCGAACTGCGAATCACGGCCCCCGAGGACTACGCCATGCAGGCCCTGGCGCCGGTGGTGGCGGCGTTCGGTGCCGAGCACCCGGAATTGCAGGTGGAATTGCGCGGCGGTGACCGGATCACCGACATGGTCCGGGAAGGCATTGATGTGGCCATCCGCCTGGGCTGGCTGCGGGATTCCACGTTGCGTTCCAGCCTGCTCGGTTATTTTCAACAATGGTTGATGGCGTCGCCGGACTATCTGCGGAGGAAGGGCACACCGACCTCGCCGGCGGAACTCAGTGGCCATGACTGGGTTGCCTTCATGCCGCTGCGCTCGCCGTTGACCTGGACCTTCCGTAAAGGCGAACAGCAGTGCCGGGTACAAATGCAGGCCCGGCTGCGCACTAACGCCACCGGTGTCCTGCGGGAAATGCTGGCGCGCGGCGCGGGTCTGTCGGTCATGGCGCAGCCCAGCGCGGAAGCGGAGATTAGCGCCGGCCGTCTGGTCCGGGTGCTGGCGGACTGGCAACTGCCGGACGGCGGCATTTACGCGGTCTATCCGCCGGGGCGCTACATTCCCGCCCGGGTACGGGCGTTCGTCGATGCCTTCCGAGCCTCCCGGCAGGATACGGCGGCGCGGCATCAGCAGCACAATCAGGAGAACCCGAAATGAGTTACAACGAGAGCTTCGCGGCACCGGAACCGGAACGCCGGGAAATCGATGCCGGCAGTGGCAATCTGGTGCTGGAATTCGGCACGCCCTGGTGTGGTCACTGCCGCGCCGCGCAACCGCTGATCCGCGAAATTCTGGAGCACGCCGACACCGACCATATCCGGGTGGAAGACGGCCGGGGCCGGCGGCTGGGCCGCTCGTTCCGGATCAAGCTGTGGCCGACGCTGATTTTCCTGCGCGACGGTGAGGAGATGGCGAGAGTGGTGCGCCCCACTGACACTGCCGTGATCCGCGAGGCGCTGGCGCGACTGGAAGGGAACGATTAATCGATGGTGTGGGCATCGTGACACTGGAGGGTGTGCTTTAAAGTAATGAACGTATGTTGTCTGCATTGTGGACGTATTCCGGTTTCTTAAATTGCCTCCAATTAAAGCTAAATACAAAGTAAACCTCGGCACGGAGCCGGTCGCGCTCCGTGATTATAAAGATGATAAGACGAGGTTGGCCGCGAAAGAAATAGACATTCCCTTCTGATCTCAAATTCCGAACCTTTCTTTCCTGCGTGTACTGACGCGCATGGGCTTCTTTGTGCAAAAAATAAGGTGATAAATGAACATTCATAAAAGAACCGAAACGCTGATTCTTTCCAGTGTGATGCTGGGAGCCATGGGGTTTGCCAATGCGGCACAGGCGGATGAGCTGGATGCCGATTTTTATGGACTATTGGACCTTTGGGCTGGAAGCATACAAAAACCCGCTGATAATGGTGATACGTTGCAATTGGCGGGAGGTGGCATGTCCACCTCTTTTCTCGGGGTACGTATTGACTACCCTCTGAATCAAAAAGTCGCGGTTTTCGCCCAGGCGGAAATGTTTGTGCGCCCTGATACCGGTGAGGATGGCCGCTATAAAAATGATGAGTTCTTCGGCAGGCGGGCACTGATCGGTGCCAGTGGCGATTTCGGTATTATCAAGGCCGGTCGTACCAAATCGCCTTATTTTCTTTCCACGGTTTTCACCAACCCGCACAAGGACTCTTTCGCGTTTTCCCCCATTATACTGCATACCTATAACGCGGGTAATGGTGGCGCGCTAATGGGGGATACCACCTGGAATAATTCCCTGAACTATAAGTCGCCGACCTTGGCGGGTTTGAGCGCCAATGTTGTTTACGCCTTCGGTGAGCAGGAAGGCAAGGCCAGCGAAAACAAAGTGGGTGGCAATATTGTTTATCGGAATGGACCTGTCCTTGCCACGGTGGCCGCTCAACGTATTCGGGAAGGAGCGCTCAATAGTGGTGGCGGCGCTGGAGAGCGGGGGGCGTTACCGGACGCCACCGACCAGGATGCCTGGATGGCTGGCCTGGCCTACGATTTCGGAGTTATGACGGTATTTGGTCAGTATCAGGCGCTTTCCACGGACACCTTGGCGGGGGATGTGGATGTCGACAGTTACGCCGCGGGTGTTGCCGTGCCGGCGGGACCTGGTGCGCTGCTTGCTTCCTATGCCCACTCCGACTACCGCGGTGTCATGGATGACGAGCGTGATACCTGGAGTGTCGGCTATGACTATATTGTCAATAAACAACTCGATCTCTACGCCATGTATCTGCATGACGATCAGCAGCGTGTGGGTAGTGGCAAGACCTATGGGGTCGGGGCGCGATTCAAGTTTTAATGCCGTCTGAATCCGATCGCCGATACCCTGCGGGACGTCACGGGAGTGACGGCCCGAAGGGTGACTGCCATGGACGGCAGGGCATAAAAAAAGCCCGGCATAGCCGGGCAAAGTAAGGAGTTCTCACGGCATCGAGCGTCTCAAGGGAATGCCGAATCAGCGCGTGTCGTCAGTCGTTTTTGAAACCGAAAAGCTCGGCCGGATTGTCCACCAGGATACGCTGGCGCTCCTCGGCGTCCGGAGCGTAGCGATACAGCAACTCCAGCAGTTCCGCGTCGTTGGGGGGCGGAGTCTTGGACAGCGGATGCGGCCAGTCGCTGGCCCAGATCACGCGATCCGGAGCCGCGTCGATGTAAGCACGGGCGATCGGCAGGACATCATCCCAGGGCGCCCCTTGGTGGGATATCTTTTCACCCAGCGACAACATGACCCAGAAGTTGCCCTTTTTAAGCAGTTCAATGGTTTTTATTACATTGGGATCGTCCACGCCGAGGGCGGCGTCGGCACGGCCCAGATGGTCGATGAGGACGGGGATGTCCAGGTTTTCGTACAGCGACACACTGTCCAGGATGCCGTCTTTCTCCGGCTGTATCTTGGCGTACCATCCCAGCTCCCGCAGCCGGTCGGTGGCACGCTGGAACTCCTGTGCGGACAAGCCCACGCCCAACTCCTTACGGAAAGTGAAGCGAGCGCCACGCACTCCGGCATCATGCAGTTGCTCGATATAGCCGTCGTCCCGCTCCTTTAGTGCAATGGCGTTGGCGCAGCCACGGTAGTCAGGGCCGGCCTTCTTAAGTGCATCGATCACCACCTGGTGATCAGAACCGTAAGTGGTGGCTTGCACCACCACGCCGCGTTCGATGCCGAGGGCCCGATGCATTTTCAAGGCAGCGTCGATGGTGGCCGTGGGCATCTCAAAGCGGGCGCCGGGACGAATTGGGTAGGTCACCGGGTCCCCGAATACATGGAACTGCGAATCGCAGGTGTTGGCCGGTGGTGGCTCCGACGGTGCCCGCGGAGCGGGATTGAAAGGGTAATAATCAGGCATGGAAGTTCCTTGATACACGGGTCAACGGGCCGTTAGGGGAACGGCCAAGAAGCAACACGGTCTGGTCTCAATCGTTACGGCTGATAACCGCCAGGACGTCGCACTGGATCAAGAACTTGGATGCGACGGGGTTCTGTATGGCATGACGGGCTGGCCGTGAGCGGGGATCCGGAAACATGTTCAGCCATTGCGCGTTGAGCACATCACGCTGGCTGCGATCTTGCATCCAGACCGTCATTTTCAGAATATCGTCGGTACTTCCACCAGCGGCTTCGACGATATTGCGAACGTGCGCGAACATGTACTCGCATTGGGTTTCCAGGTCCGCCCCCAGCTCACCGGTTTGCGGGTCAGTGCCATTGATGACGCCGGTGGCTATCAGGTCACCGATGCGGCTGGCTGCCGGGATTGGATTACTATGCTGAAAGCCGGCGCTATGGACGCTCTGGCGTGACATAAATTCTTTCTCCAATTAAGACGAGGGGTGAATCCACCGCTTCAGCGGTGGATATCGTTCTCTTTGATCAACGTGCTCCAGCGCTCGTATTGCTGCTCCAGGAAATCCTGGAACGCCGGTACGGTCATCGCTCGTGCCTCGGTACCGGCGGTGTCGAACTTTTTGATCACATCCGGGTCGGCGAGAATTTTGTCGAGCGCCTGGTTGAGAGTGTCGACAATGCCTTCCGGGGTACCGGCGGGCGCGAATAAACCGGTGAAGGTTTCCGAGACTGCCTGTTCGTAGCCCAGTTCCTTCAAGGTGGGCACGTCCGGCAATGTGGGCAGCCGTTCGGGAGACGTTACCGCCAGCGCTTTCAGTTTTCCGCTGGTGATGTATTGCTTGGCGACACTAAGCTGATCGAAGTTGAAATCCACGCGACCGCCGAGCAGATCGGTGGTGGCCGGGGCATTGCCTTTGTAATGCACGGTGAGCCATTCGGTGCCCAGAAGGCGCTGCATCATTTCGCTGATCAGATGGTTCTGGGTGCCAGCGCCGGGCGAGGCCATGATCAATTCACCAGGCTGGGCCTTGGCTTTTTCGAATAACGCTTTGGCGCTGTCCACTTTCAGTTCGGGATTGATTTGCAGCACCAGCGGCACGAATGAAATCGAGCCGATGGGGGAGAAATCATTGCGCCAGAAATAGGTATCTTTACGGAACAGCAGAGGACTGAAAAGTACCGGGCCATTGGGGGCCACGAACAGGGTGTAGCCGTCGGGCTTGGCTCTGGCCACATGAGAGGCCGCGATCATGCCGCCGGCGCCGGCGCGATTTTCCACCACGAACGGCTGGCCGAATTCCTTTTCCAGACTATCGGAGATGATGCGGGCGGCCAGGTCCACATTACCGCCGGGCGGATAGGGCACCACCAGATGCACTGGTTTGCTGGGCCAGTCCGCGGCATGGGCGCCGACGGTCAGGCATAACAGCACGAACAGTTCGGTCAGACGTTTAAACAAGCGCATATTTTTATTCTCCTTTTTGAACCTGGCGCATTTCAGCGCGCTGGCGTCCAAGTCAAATGATGAGCCGTTACTTTCCGGAATTCGGCGCCGCGGCATCAACCGTTAAATAGCACATATGTCCATATCGTGGACTGTTGGCGTTCATCAAATGATCCGCGCCATGGTGAAAAAAACCGGTTATAGCCGCCGACGGAATTAGGCGGCGAATTCGCTTATACTGAAAAAGTCCACATAATGGACTCTGTGGTCCGCGCTCTGTTGACCGTTCAAGGGGATGTTCATAGCTTCGTGAAACCCGATCAACGGCCCGTCGACCGTCAGGAGAATAATATGCAAATCGACACGAGCTCCCTGTCACCACAGGAATGCTATCGTCTGATCAGTGGGATCGTCGTACCCAGGCCGATTGCCTGGATCACTTCCCAATCCCTTGAAGGGCTGGTCAATCTTGCGCCTTTCAGCTGTTTTACCTTCGTTTCCAACAGTCCGCTGATGGTCGGCATCAATATTGGCCGCAAGGCCGGTCGGGAGAAGGATACGGCGCGCAATATCCGCGCACTTGGTGAATTCGTCATCAACATCGCTGATTGGTCCATGGTGGAAGATGTGCACGCCAGCGCGGTGGAATACGAATCCCATGAGAGCGAAGTAGAGAGCCTCGGGCTCGCGGTGATGCCGTCGGAGACGATCGTGCCGCCGCGCCTGATGATGACGCCGATCAGCCTGGAGTGTCAGCTGCACAGTGTTACCGCCTACGGCAATACCGGGGCCGAGTTTTTCGTGGGGGAGGTGGCCCGGGTGCACATTGATGATGCCCTCTACGAGAACGGCCGTATCGATACCCGCGTGCTACAGCCGGTGTGCCGTATCGCCGGCGCCAACTACGCCACTCTGGGTGAGATCCGTGAGCTGCAGCCGGTCTCGCAAACGCCCAAGACCATTATCGAGAGTCGGCCGTGAACGACAACGACGATACTCGTCCGCCGGTGCCTCCATTCGGTGATCCGGATAAGAGCAGCGGTGACGCCAGCGAGGAAGGAAAGACCCAGGGGGCGCGTAGTATCCGCCGGGCGGTATCGATTCTTCGCATCCTCGCCACCGGCCAGGAGCAAGGGGTCCGGATCACCGATATTGTTCATCAGACCGGCCTTAACCGGCCCACCGTGCATCGCATTCTGCGGGTACTGATCGAGGAAGAAGCGGTGGAGCAGGACCCCGGCACCCGTCGCTACATGGTGGGTCCGGAGGTCTCTCTGTTGGGTTTGTCGCGTACCGCGCGGGTACCGGTCAAATCCGTGGCGGAGCCGTATTTACGCCACATCGCCGAACAATGTGGCGACAGTGTCTTTCTTACCATCCGCAGTGGTTTCGACACCATCTGCGTGGATCGCAAGACCGGTAACTACCCGGTCAAAGTACTCTCCATCGAGGTTGGCGCACGGCGCCCGCTGGGTGTCAGCGTCTCCGGTCTGGTGCTGTTGGCATTCGCTGATGAAGACGATGCTGAGCAGGTCATGCTGGGAAATGAGCAGCGTCTTGCCGGCCATCAACTGGATCTGGCGGAGGTGCGTCGTCGCGTCAGGGAAACACGTTCCCTCGGCTACGCCTATACCGACGTGGGGGTGGTGCCAGGAACCCGCGCTTTGGCGCTGCCGGTGTTCGGCGCCGACCACCAACCGGTGGCGTCGGTGGCGGTATCGGCAATGGCGGATCGACTTACCCCGGAACGCGTGGCGAGTCTGGTGCCGTTGGTGCGCCAGCAAACCGAGTTGATCGCCAAACGATTGACTGAACTGCAGAGCCGACGTTAAGCGCGGCGTCGAACCGAACCAGGAGTGAATCATGACCATCGCGACCATGCGCCCGCGCGGGCGCCCCTTGCTGCGCGCTTCGGTTGATCCAAGCGACAACACCGTGGACCTGGGCGTCGTCCGTCCGGCTTCCCGGTTGCAGTGGGACCGGCCCGTGACCGGTGCCGTCTACGGCTGCCTGCTGAATTTTCAATGTGAACTGGATCAACTTGGCGAGCGTATTCACCAACCCCCCTACAACGGTCCGCCAACCGGGCCAGTGGTGTATGTGAAGACGCCAAATACCCATATTGCTTCCGGCGTACCGGTGCCGATTCCGGATGATGTGCGGCAGGTGCGCGTGGGGCCGGCTCTTGGTGTGTTGATCGGCGAGACGTTGTGTCGTGCCAACGCCGATCAGGCACGAAGCGCGATTGTCGGCTACACGGTGGTTAACGATATCACCGTGCCCCACGACAGCCTGTTCCGGCAGCCGCTCAAGCACAAATGCCGTGATGGCTTCTGCCCGATCGGCCCCTGGCTGGTGGACGCGGACGACCTGCCGGATCCCGCCACGCTGACCATGCGCGCCTATGTAAATGGTGAGTGCCGTCATGAAAGCCGCCTGGATCAACTGGTGCGTCCGGTGGCCACGTTGCTCGCCGACATCTCCGATTTCACCAGCCTTTACCCCGGTGATCTGGTACTTGCCGGCGTGCCCACCGGGACGCCACTGGCTGGCGCCGGTGACACGGTGGCGGTGGAGATCGACGGCATCGGCCGTTTGGAGAATCCCCTGGTAAGGGAAACGGACTGGCAGGAGAGCGCGTCATGAAACAGGCTCGCGTGGCCTTTGAAGGCAAGATTCAACAAGCCTGGGAAGACCAGGGCAGGGTGCGGCTGGCGGATGGCCGTCATGTGGATGAGAGCGAGGTGGTATGGCTGCCGCCGGTGGTGCCGGGCACGATCCTGGCGCTGGGATTGAATTACGCCGATCACGCCGCGGAAATCGCTTCCCAGACGCCGGAGGAGCCGATGGTGTTCCTCAAGGGCGCCAACACCCTGGTCGGACATCGGGCGTTCACGCCGCGCCCCGCCGACGCCACCGTCATGCACTATGAGTGCGAACTGGCCATCGTCATTGGCAAACCGGCCAGGCGCGTGCCCAAGGCGAGTGCCTACGATTACATCGCCGGCTACACCGTGGCCAACGACTATGCGGTGCGTAATTATCTGGAAGGGTTCTACCGGCCTAATTTCCGTATCAAAAGCCGTGACGACTGTACCCCCCTCGGGCCCTGGCTGGTGGACGTGGCCGACATCCCCGACCCGATGAACCTGCGGCTGACCACCCGTGTCAACGGTGAAACCACCCAGGAAGGCAATACCAGGGACATGATCTTCGACGTGCCTTTCCTGATCGAATATTTCAGTGCCTTCATGACCCTCCAGCCCGGTGACCTGATTCTGACCGGTACGCCCAAGGGCACGGTGGACGTGCGCCCCGGCGATGACGTGGTCACCGAGATCGAGGGCATCGGTGCTCTGCACAACACCATTATCGAAGGCGCCAAGCGCGCCGGCGCGGTTTGAGGAGAGAATAATGCTTAGTCAGGACGCGATCCGGGATGCGGCTCAACGGCTGGATCAGGCGGAAGCCGAACGCGGTCAGATTGACCATCTGACCCTGCAGTACCCGGACATGGGTTTCGAGGACGCCTACGCCATCCAGCGTCAATGGGTGGACATGAAAGTCGCCCGTGGTCGCCGCGTGCTCGGCCATAAGATCGGTTTGACCTCGCGGGCCATGCAGCAATCGGCGCGTATCGATGAGCCGGACTACGGCGTGCTGCTCGACGATATGTTTTTTGAAGACAACGGTGAAATCGCGGTGGACCGCTTCATCGTGCCGCGTCTGGAAGTGGAGTTGGCGTTTGTTCTTGCCCGGGACCTTTCCGGCCCGGACTGCACCGTGCTTGATGTGATGCGCGCCACCGAATACGTGGTGCCGGCACTGGAAATCATCGACGCCCGGGTGCGTCAGGTGGATCCCGGTTCCGGGGCGCCGCGCAAGGTGTTCGACACCATTTCCGACAACGCCGCCAATGCCGGCGTGGTGATGGGCGGGCGTACCGTGCGACCGTTCGATGTGGACCTGCGTTGGAGCGCGGCGGTGTGCAGCCGCAATGGCATGGTGGAAGAGACCGGTGTCGCCGCCGGTGTTCTTGGTCACCCGGCCAAGGGGATCGCCTGGCTGGCCAACAAGCTGGCGCCCCACGGCGTCACTCTGAAAGCCGGACAGATTGTGCTGGCGGGTTCCTTTACTCGCCCGGTGGCGGTGTCCAGCGGCGATACCTTCCATGTCGATTATGGGCCACTGGGCGCCATCGGACTTCGGTTCGTATAAGGAGGTGGCCGTGCAAATTCCCGTTAATGGTTTCAAGAAAGCGCTTGTTGAAGGCCAGTCACAGATTGGTCTGTGGTGTGCCCTGGCCGGTGGCTACGGCACGGAGATCAGCGCCGCCGCCGGTTTCGACTGGCTGCTGATCGATGGTGAACACGGGCCTAACGACGTACGTTCCATCCTCGCCCAGTTGCAGGCGGTGGCACCGTATCCGGTGCATCCGGTGGTGCGGCCGCTCAATGGCGAGTCCGATACGCTCAAACCCTTGCTGGATGCCGGTGTGCAGACCCTGCTGATTCCGATGGTGGAAAGCGCCGATCAGGCACGCCGTGTCGTCGCCGCCACCCGCTATCCGTCCCTTGGCCATCGTGGCGTGGGCGCCGGCCTGGCAAGGGCGTCGCGCTGGGGGCGGGTGTCGGACTATGTCCATCAGTGCGAGCAGCAGCTGTGCGTTCTGGTGCAAGTGGAAAACCGCGCCGGTCTGGACAATCTGGAGGAGATCACGGCGGTGGAGGGCGTCGATGGCGTCTTTATCGGTGCCGCTGATCTGGCCGCGGACATGGGCTATCTCGGTCAGCCCGGCCATCCGCGAGTGAACGCCGCGGTGCTTGACGCCTTCGCGCGCATTCAGGCCGTGGGCAAACCCGCCGGAGCGCTCACCGTCAACGAGGAACTGGCGCACGCTCATTTGCGCGCCGGCTGCCGATTCCTTGCCGTGGGGGCGGACGCGACCCTGCTGGCACGGGCCACGGATACGTTATTGCGACGCTTCAAATCACCGGATGGCACTTCGTCGTCCCAGGCTGGTGTTTACTGATACGGTTATTGATAGCAGGCGCACAGGGCGCCATCGCAGGAGGAGAATAACAAATGGCTCGTCCCTTTAACGGGTTGCAGATCGGTGCCGCCGCGCTGCTGGCGCTACTCGGTCTCTTCATCATCTGGCAAGGCAGCGATTATTCGATGGGGTCGTTGCGTCGTATGGGACCGGGATTTTTCCCGGTCATGATGGGTTCGGTGTTGTTGCTGTTCTCTCTGCTGGTGGTGTGGGAGGTGAGGCGCGAGGAGAAGCAGGAGAATCTCTGGGTGCCCCGTCCGATTCTGATGATCTGCGCCGGTTTCATCGCCTTTGCCGCCTTGCTGGAGAGCGTTGGCCTGGTGCCGGCTACTCTGGCGCTGGTGATCCTGGTATCGCTTGCCGAAAAACCGGTACGTCCTGTGGCGACGGTGGCCACGGCAGCGGGCTTGTGCGTGCTCGGTGTGCTGGTGTTTCTCTATGGCTTCGGCATTCCGGTTGCCGCGATTCAATGGTGAGCTGATGGATATTCTTCATAATCTGGCATTGGGCGCCGAGATCGCGTTTTCTCTTGAGGGCCTGCTGTTCTGTTTCGTGGGCGTGTTGGTGGGCACCTTCGTTGGTGTGCTCCCGGGCGTCGGCCCGTTGGCGGCGATCTCGCTGGCGTTGCCTTTGACCTACTATTTGTCGCCATCGATCGCCCTGATCATGTTGGCGGGGATTTTCTATGGCGCTCAATATGGCGGTTCCATCGCCGCCATCCTGTTGAATCTGCCCGGCACTGCCTCGGCGGCGGTGACCTGTCTGGATGGTAATCAGATGACCAAGCAGGGGCGAGCCGGGGTGGCCCTGTTCACCGCCGCTATCTCCTCGTTCAGCGGCGGCATCATCGCTATCTTCATGGTGCTGGGCTTCACGCCGTTGATTGCCTCCTTCGCCATGGATTTTGGTGCGGCGGACTACTTTTCGATCATGCTGCTGGGGCTGGTGGCCGCGTCCACGCTGTCGGTGGGATCACCGCTCAAAGGTATGACCATGGTCGTTCTGGGTATTGCCCTGGGGTTGGTGGGTACCGACGAGACTTCCGGCGCGGAACGGTTCACCTTTGGCGTGCTGGCGTTGTCCGATGGTATCAGTCTGGTGGCGCTGGCCATGGGCCTGTTTGGCGTCGGCGAGATTCTGGCCAATCTGGGACAGGAGAGGCGCGCGCCGCTGAAGACCGGTGGTTTGACGTTCAAATCGATGTTACCCAGGCGTGACGAATGGCGTGGGCTTTGGAAAACCATCCTGCGCGGTTCCGGCATTGGTGCCTTCGTCGGCGCCTTGCCCGGCTCCGGTCCCGCCATCGCTGCCTTCATGTCCTATGCCGCGGAGAAGAAACTGGCCAAAAATCCGGATGCGTTTGGCAAGGGGGAAGTGCGTGGCGTGGCGGCGCCGGAATCCGCCAATAACGCGGCGGTGCAGGCGGCCTTCATTCCCACCTTGAGTCTGGGTATTCCCGGTGATGCGGTGATGGCGGTGTTGTTGGGCGCCATGATTTTACACGGCATTTCCCCTGGCCCGATGCTGGTGACCAGCGAACCGGAGATGTTCTGGGGCTTGGTGGTGAGCTTCGGGGTTGGCAATATCATGCTGCTGCTGCTCAATTTACCCTTGATCCGGGTATGGGTGCGGATGCTGTCGATTCCCTATCATGTGCTGTATCCGGCGATGCTGTTCTTCATTTGTATCGGGGTGTATTCGGTACGCTCAAGCGTATTTGATATCTATACCACGCTGTTGTTTGGCGTGGTCGGCTATTTTCTGATTCGTCTGCGTTACCCGGCGGCCCCTCTGCTGTTGGGCTTTATTCTCGGGCCCATGATGGAAGTGCACTTCCGTCGCGCCTTGTTGTTGTCGCGAGGTGATTACATGGCTTTCCTGGAAAGCGTGCCGAGCACCGTGTTCCTGGTCCTTTCCCTGCTCTTCCTGGTGCTGCCGATCTGGTCGGCAGTGCGTAAGCGGGGTGCAGGCGTCGCCGTCGAAGGAGAACGATCCGATCATGCGTAATAACTTTATTGATGGCGTCTGGCTTCCTGGTTTCGACGGGCGGCGCAATATCAATCCATCGGACACCGCCGATGTCATTGACGAGTACGCCCAGGCGGACGAGGCCCAGACCCGTCAGGCGGTCAGCGCCGCCCGTCGTGCCTTTCCCGGCTGGAGCCGTTGCGGCATCCAGGCCCGCGCCGATGCGTTGGATTTCATCGGTTCGGAACTGCGGGCGCGCCGGGAAGAACTGGGCCGGCTGCTGTCCCGGGAAGAGGGCAAGACACTGCCGGAAGGTATCGCCGAAGTGACCCGCGCCGCGCAGATTTTCCGCTTCTTCGCAGGCGAAGTGGTACGTTCCGGCGGCGAGACGCTGCCATCGGTGCGGCCCGGTCTGGATGTGCATGTCACCCGCGAACCGGTGGGTGTGGTGGGGATTATCACGCCTTGGAATTTTCCTATTGCCATTCCCGCCTGGAAGATCGCCCCGGCGCTGGCTTACGGCAATTGCGTGGTGTTCAAGCCCGCCGACCTGGTTCCGGGTTCCGCCTGGGCGCTGACGGAAATCATCAGCCGCAGCGGTTTACCCGAGGGGGTATTCAACCTGGTGATGGGGCGCGGCAGTGTGGTTGGCCAGACCCTGTTGGAAGAGACCGGAGTGGATGCCATCTCCTTTACTGGATCGGTGAATACGGGGCAGCGCGTGATGGCCACGGCCGGTGCCCGTTTCGCCAAACTGCAATTGGAGATGGGTGGCAAGAATCCGCTGGTGGTGCTTGCCGATGCCGACCTGGACCAGGCCGCGGAAGTGGCCGTGCAGGGGGCCTATTTCTCCACCGGCCAGCGTTGCACCGCCTCCTCCCGATTCATTGTGGAGAAAGCAATCTACTCCCGTTTCGTGGATGCGGTACAGCAACGGTTGGCGGGCCTTAAGGTGGATCATGCGTTGGAATCGGGTACCGACATCGGCCCGGTGGTGGACCAAAGCCAGCTCGATCAGGATCTGGATTACGTCGCCATTGGCCGTGACGAAGGCGCCCGCCTGGTCCATGGCGGCGAGCGCCTGAACCGCGCCAGCGAAGGTTTCTACATGGCTCCGGCGTTGTTCGCCGACACCGATCCCGCTATGCGTATTGCCCGTGAAGAAATTTTTGGGCCGGTGGCGTGCGCCATCCCGGCGGATAATTACGAGCATGCGCTGATGTTGGCCAACGACTCACCGTTCGGTTTGTCCGCCGGCATCTGCACCACTTCGCTCAAGTACGCCAGCCATTTTCGTCATCACGCCGAGGCCGGCATGGTGATGGTCAATGTGCCCACCGCGGGAGTGGATTACCATGTGCCTTTTGGCGGCCGCAAAGGTTCCAGCTACGGCTCGCGGGAGCAGGGCCGCTACGCGGTGGAGTTCTTCACCACCGTTAAGACCGCCTACGTCGCGCCTTGAGCTGTTCTGATCCGGCGCTCTTGGGTAGATGAGCCTGCTATCAGGGCCGGGTCGCCGTGTTTCGCCGAAGCCGTCGGGCCTGATCCTGATACTGCCGCGCTTGATGGCCGCGCCCCAGGGTTTGGTAGAGCGCGGCCAGGTTGTCGAGCACCAGCAAACGCTGCTCCAGCGGCGCCGAGGGTTCGGCCTTGAGCAGCGTGTTGGCTTGCAGGTACAAAGGTTCCGCCTGTCCGTAGCGGCGGCGCAAGTACAGCGCTGAAGCCAGACCATTCAATGCGTCTGCTTCGAGTAAGGTGTCATGGTGCCGTTCCAGCAGGGCGAGCACCTGTCTGTAGGTTTGCTCCGCCTCATCGTATTGCTGGCGGGCGAGTTGGGTATCGGCAATGCTGGCCCGGATCTTTGCCTCCTCGATACTGCCCACGCCAAAGTGTTCTTCCAGCAGCGGTAACAGCTGACGATAGTGATCCTCTGCTTGCTGATAGTTTCCCTCGGAGTGTAAGGACAGGGCCTGGTCGTTAAGGCTTTGAACCCGTTGCGGGTTCACGGCCAATACCGGTGCGCTCAGCGTGAACACCAATATCAGTGATAACGGTTTGAGGGTCATGCTGTTTCCTTCGATCAGGCCGTCGTTGTCGGTTGGATCCGGGCGGGAAGCACGGTCCGATAACCATGATTCCCGCACCTGGCGATCCGCGTCAATGATACCGTGAAGGACTAGTAGCTGGCGGGAGCGTATTCGAAGGTCCAGCCCGGCTTCTCCGCGATCTCGAAGGTATAGGTCATACCGATCAGGGCATTACCCGGGTCATAGGCACCCTCGGGAAGCTCCGGGTCGGGGCCGACGTCACGCATGACCTCGTCGGCGTTGGCCGGTGCGGTGAGGATGAGACTGAAATCGATGCTTTCACCCCGCCTGATGACCTGCCCTTCGGTGAGTCCGGAGAATTTTCCGGAGAAGGCTTCGGTACCGCTTCTTCTCGGCGCGCTGGCGTGAACCTTGATGATGGTGTAATTCCCACCAAAGGCGGTCAGCCGGTAGTTCTTGATGGCATTGTCGCCCTCGACGAGTTGAAAGGCGGTTATCGGAAACGAATTGTCGGCGTGATCCCAATAGGGGAAGGCGCGTTGCCGTGGGGCATCGCCGGGCATTCCGGTAGCGAAACCGCTTTGTGTGACACGGTCCCAGCTGTTTATCTCACCGGCCGAGTGGTAATCCTCCAGTAAAAGACTGGGATAGTCAGCGCGTTGCACCGCGTTGAAGTTGAGGCTATGAGGCTCCGAAGTATCGATGCCGTCGCTGACGATGGCGGTGGCGGTGTAGGTGCCGGCAACGAGGGGTTTGCCCGCTGTGAAAGTGGCATCGACGCTGGCATCGGGCAGTTCGCTGCCAGCCGGTTGTTGCAGCGTCCACAAGTAATAGAGCGTATCGAGATCCGGATCCACCGCGTTTTGTGTATAGAGCAGAACCGGCTCGCTGCCATCATCGATCACGTAGGGCTGATCAGCATCGTTGAAGTGGGTGTTGCGACGGCGATTCACCAGATGATCGTTGTCGTTGCTGATGCTATCGATCACTGGCGGGTTGTTTTGCGACTTGACCAGGATTCTTCCGTAATAGGTGGAAGTGAGGTTGCTGGTCACACCATGGCTGTCGGTAACGGCCAGAATAACGATATAAACACCGGCCTGGTCCGCGACGATGCCGGCGCGGGCGTTATTCAGCACCGTGCCGTCGGTTCGGGTCACGTTCTGGTACCGCAGTTGCGCGGTGCTGCCGTCGGGTTTGTCCAGCAGATGCCAATGGTAGGTCAGGGCGTTGTCATCGGGGTCGGTACTTCCGGAGCCGTCGAACCAGCCGGTCTGCCCCACCAGGATAGTTTGCGAGTCCACCGAGATACTTGGAGTGGGTGCGCGGTTGGCGCCGGTACGGGCGATGAAGGTACGGCGTACCGGCTCACTGTCGACCTCTCCGTCATTGACGGTCATCTCCACCGTGTACTGGCCTTCCACGGTGGGTGTGAAACTGAATGAGCCTTTGCCGGTAAGGTCTTCCGCGTCGTAGCCCGCGGGGGTGCTGATCCATTGGTAGCGGCGATTGCTGCTGCCGATGTTGGTGCCATCGATGTCGTAGGAACTGCCGCTGGACCAGACCGTGCCGCCCAGCTCCACTTCATCGGTGGGCACCGGAGCAATAAAGCCGACACGGGGTTTGCTGTAGAAGGAAGCCACCGGTGGTGTATTTTCCGCACTTTCCGGTTTGGTGACGGTAATGCTGGCGGAACTGAGGTTGCTGATGGATGTGCCGTCGTGGACGACCAGGTAAGCGGTCCAGGTACCGGCGACATCCGGTGTCAAAGTGGGGCTTGCGGTATCGTGTCCCTGCAAGCCGTTGTCCAGCGTCAGCTCTGATCCATTGGGTATCCAGATGGCGGCGGGAGCGGCGTCATTACCCGGGCTCATCAGGTACCAGCGATAGCTGAGCTGGTCGTTGTCGGCATCGCTGCTGCCGGTGCCATCCAGGGTCAGGGTTTGGCCGCGCTCAATAGTGTAAGGGCCGCCGGCATCGGCCATCGGTTTGCTGTTGGCGTTTCCGGCGACAATGGTGACGGTCAGAGGCGCGCTGGTTTTTTCCTGGTAGCTGACCGTCAGGATGGCGGTGTAAGTACCGGCCACATCCGCGTAGAAGCTGGTCAGGCCGGTGCCGGTTTGTGCCAGTGATGCGGTACTGCCGGTGGGCAGATCCTGCAGATGCCAGTTGTAAATCAACTGAGCGGCGTCACCACCGGTAGGCGGTACACTGCTGTTGCCGTCCAGCATAACGGTGGTGCCGATCAGCACATGGTGCTCGGTTTCGGCGATGGCCACCGGGTCAGGATTGGTGGCGGTGATGATGACGGCGTCATGGCCGCTGTCGGCGGTGCCGTCGTTGACCACCAGATCCGCTTCGTAGGTACCGGGCAGATCGGTCACGAAGGTGGGTTGCGCCCCGGCCTCATCGGACAGCGCGGCGGTGCTGCCAACCGGTTTGCTGGCCAGGGACCAGGTGTAGCTGAGGGTGGCGCCGTCGGTGGGTGAGCTGCTTTGCGTGCCATCGAGGGTGACGGTGGTGCCCATTTCCACGGTCTGATCGGGGCCGGCGTTGGCGATGGGGCGGGGCGTGGAATCACCTCCTCCGCCACCACCTCCGCCGCCACAGGCGGCCAGCAGTAAAGAAGCGCACAACAGGGCGCAGAGTGTTTTCAGGCATTGCATGGATCGTTCTCCATTAAGTTGTGCAGATAATCAGAATTTCATTGTCAGGCTCAGCCGCGCGGTGCGGCCCGGCGCCGGCACCAGGCCAAGACTCAGGGCGTCCAGGTAGTACTGGTCGGTAAGGTTGTCGATGTTGAAATCGATGATCAGTGACTCGTCGTATTGCCAACTCGCGTACACATCCACCAGGCGGTAGTCGTGCCAGGGCACCGGCTGGTTAAAGCCGCGCGAGGTGTCGTCGTTGAATGGCGGTGTGGGTGTGCGTTGGCCCATGAAGGTGACGCGGGAGCCGATGTCCAGACGTCTTTTGAACAAGCGCGCGCCGAGGGTGACGCTGGCGTGCCACTTTGGCGGGATCATGTTGTTGAAATAGGAGTTGGCCACGCCGTAGTCATTGCAGCGTTCGCGCCGATAACTGCCGTAATGGCAGACCTCGATATGATCGTATTTGCTGCCGCCAAGTTTGGTATAGGCAAAGCCGGCATCGTACTCCAGGGCCAGCTCGGTGCCGTGCAGTGTCACGCTGTCAATGTTGCGCATGACGAAAATCTGGTTCCCTTCCTCCCAGAGATTCTGCGAAGTGCGCGTCAGATAGTCGTGGGTGACATTGCGGAAACGTGACAACTTCAGTGCCAGACGGTCATCGTTCAAGAACAGATCGCGGCGCAGAATGTTCATGCCAATCTCTTTGTTGACGGCGCGCTCGGGCTTTAACGGCACATCGAGCGCCGGTTGTACCGACCAGCCCTGAGTGGCCTCGAACAGGCTGGGCATTCGCAGGCCTTCGGCGTAGCGGGCGTAGAACTGCACGCCGTTCATCCAGGGCTCCCAGGTCAAGCTGGCCACCGGAGCGCTGCCGCTGTTACGGGTACGGTAACGAATCGGATCACAGGCGCCGTCGCCGTTGTTGTCCACGCAGAAGACGCTTTCCACGTAAACGGTCTCGATGACGTTGCCGTCGTCGTCGTAGAGGTTCTCTTCCCGGCCTTGCGGTACCACCAGTTTGTGATCGTCGGTTTCCGCGCGCAGGTAACGGATGCCCGCGTCCAGGGTCAGAGCGGGATGCGGTTGCCACTGCCAGTTGAAGAAGGCGCTCAGTTCAGTACGGTCGCCGATGCGGCCGAAACTGGCGTTACTGATCGGGGTGTCGTCGTCGCTGCTGGGAAGATCGGTATCGATTTCCTCTCTTTGCGCGGTGAAACCGTAGCTGAGGGTATGTTGCCCCCAGCGGTCGAACAGCGTCTCGTTGCCCAGATCGGCTCCCCAGCGGTCGTAGCGCTCCGGCCTGGGCGTGTCCGAAAAGCCCTCGTAAATGTCTTCGGAGTAACTGCGGTTTAGCGAGCGGGTGTGGGTGTGCCAGAGGTTGAAATCCAGATTCAGCCAATCCTGGTCCAGAGGGTTCAGGTTGTAGCGGCTGGTATAGGTATGGGCGGTGACGGTGCTGTTGTCGGTCTGTTTGATCTGCTCCAGCCAGATTAGCTGGGAGGGCATCAGCTCGCCGTATTCGCTGTCGTAGCGCTGGTAACCCAGTTCCCAGGTCTGATCGTCGCCAAGGTAGAGATTGCTTTTGAGCAGCAGGGTGTTGCTGCGATTGTTGCTGTTGACCACCCGTTCCTCGCCGCGAAAGCGTGCGATGCCGTCGCGTACGGCGGTCACCTCGGTATAGAACGGCAGCTCGCGGTAACTCAGTTCCACTTCGGGTGTGGGGCCGTGGGCCCCGGTATAGTAGTTACCCTGATTGCGTTGGGCGTAGGCGGCGATCAGATCGAAGTGCTCGAAGCGGCGCGCGGTGGCGATGCTGCCGGCCCAACCGCGCATGTCGAACAGCCCCGGCCGGTCCATGCCCTCCGGGGAACCGAATGAATCGGGCAGGGCGTGCTCGCCTTCACAAAGACTGGGTACCGCGCAATCCGTGCGATAAGTCCGGCCCGTGCCGTTCATGCCGGCGACGGTACCGGCCGGGGGCGGGGAGCTGCTGTTGCCCATGACGCTGCCACGAAGCCGGATGCCCCAGTCCTTGCCGGGCTTGATGATGTCATTGGCACCGATGGTGCGCATGCTGACCACGCCACCGGTAGCGCCGGCGCCGTCGGCACTCATCACTGGCCCTTTTTGCACTTCTATTTCGGAGATCAGGTCCGGGTCCAGATAGGTACGCGAGGAGACACCGGCATAGCCCCGGTAAACCGTGGTTTCCTGGCGGGCACCGTCGACCACCACCGGCACCCGCCCCTGACCCTGCATGCCGCGGATATTGATATCCAGGCCGCCGCTGTTACGGTTTTCGCCCACCAGTACGCCCGGGGTGCCCTGGAAAATATCGCCCACCGAAGTGCCGCGAAATCGCTCGATGTCTTTCTGCTCAATGACGTTGACCGAACCGGCGGTGCGGTAAACCTGATCGGCCTTGGCGGAATGCCCTTGCACCTGGATTGGTTGCAAGGTGAAAGCATCGGAGGTGGCTTCCGGGATGGACTGGATGACCCAGGCGCCGTCGCCGACCGGAACAGCTCGCAACTTACTGCCACGCAACAGCATCGACAGGGCTTCGGCGGGGCGGTAGTTCCCGGCAAGCGCGGAGACGTTGATACCCTGTACCAGACGGTCTTCGTAGGACACGGTGACGCCGGCCTGGCGCGAGTAAAGATCAAGAATATCCCCAAGATTCCCGGCGGGAAGACGGAACGCCACCACCTCGGAAGCCTGTGCCGTCGCCGGCATGGGCTGCCCCAGCCACAACAGCGTGGTGAGCAGAATCAGAAAGGACTTGAACGGTTGCGGCATCGAAACGGTTTCCTTTTCTCCGGCCATGTATTGTCTGAGCCGAACGAAATCGAAAAACCCGTAAACGAAAATGAGACTTTTTCGTGTGTAAGAGAAAAGGGATTATTACAAGGCCATAATGTTGTCGTCAGGCGTTCCCCAACGGCACGATTTCGGCCCACCAGCGGGTGAAGTAGCGGACTTCCGCGTTGGCGGAGCGGGCCATGGCTTCCAGGGCGAGATCGGTGTCGCTGAGCTGGTATACGCCGGAAGCAAGGAAGTCTTCCAGACGGGAATCGCAGCGCAGGACGCCGGTGCGATAGCGCGACAGTTCCTCCAGCAGTTCCGCCATCGGCATGTTGCGAACGGAGAATATGCCGTCCACCCAGGCACTGTAATCGAAGCGCCGACCATCCACCGCGGTCAGACCGGTATCGCTGATGCGGAAAACCTGGCCACCTTTTACCTGCGCCGGTGAACCGGCCAGACGCGGCCGCACCGTGACGTCCCCTTCAATCACCTGCACCAGAGTATGTTGACGTTCCCGGCGCACCAGGAAGCGAGTGCCCAGCGTCGTCAAGGAACCCTGTGGGAAGTGCACTTGCAGCGGTCTCGCGTCCGTGGCGGTGTGCAGATGGATTTCGCCGCGGGACAAGTGCAGATGACGCTCGCTGTCATCGAAGCGTACTTTGATGGCGCTGTCGGTATTCAGCCAGAGACGGCTGTGATCCCGCAGAAGGTATTGATGACGCTCTCCGGTTCGTGTCGCATAGTCGGCATCGAGACGTTGCACCAGGCCTTGGTCAACGGCCAGCCAGCCGAGGCTGGACAGGCCCAGCGCGGAACCGGTGATCACACTCAGAGCCTGACGGCGGCTGAGCCGGCGCCTTTCCTCATCGGTCCGGTGTAAAGTGGTGCGCGCCAATGCCGGCGCCTTGCCGGCGGCATCGTGAAAGACGCTGTCCAGTTTGCCGAGACGTTGCCAGGCCAGTTCATGGGCGGGGTCGGCATCACGCCAGTGCCGGCAGGCTTCTTTATCCGATGTTTGCGCCAGGCCGGATTCCAGACGAATGCGCCAGGCGATCGCGGTTTTGATCACTGACTCGGTCAGTGATGGCGCACTCTGGCCACCGTTTGACTGTTGATGGGTTCCGTCTCTCATAAATCCGGCCGCTCCACATAGGCGGCGGTGTAGCATTTGAGCATGGCCTTCGCCATGTACTTCTCCACCGACGACAGACTGATGCCGAGCCGCTCGGCGATCTTACGATAGGGCAGACCGTCGAGGCGTGACATCAGGAAGGTTTTTTTCTCGATCGGCCTGAGGCCGTCGAGCAGATTGTCGATACGTTCCAGTAATTGCAACAATTCCCACTGGTCTTCGGGGGACGGTTGCTCCTGCTCGGGCAGGGCGGTCAGCAGGGCCAGGTAATTTCGTTCCAGTATCTGCCGCCGGGCCTGATCAACGACCAGGTTGCTGGCGGTTTTCGCCAGCCAGGCGCGGGCGTTGCGGATGCCGTGCGGGAGTGCCGGACGATCCAGCAGACGCATGAACGTATCGTGCGCGAGATCCTGGGCATTGTCGGCGCCCCGGGTGCGCCGCAGCAGCCAGCGGACCAGCCAGGCATGGTGGTCTTGATAGAGTTTGGAAAATCCCGCTTGTTCAGACGTGTCGCCATCCACGGTCAGGTGCCCCCGGTTTTCCCAAGCCAGTACGAAGCAAAGAGCCCTACATTAGATGAAAGTGATTCTCATTACAATATGAAGGATTGAGAACAACAAAGGGGGATAGCCGGTAGGGCAAGACGGGAGGACAGAAGTAGAGACGGACTGAAACCGGGAGCCGGGTGATTCCGGCTCCCGATGCTCTATTACTCCATCTGTCCCGGTTCGCAGTCGGTCCACTGACTGAGAACGCCCCGGGAAGCTTCCACCCAGTTTTCGTAGACGAAGGTGGCCTGGGGGATTTCCTTGATCCGGAAGGAGAAATGGAAGCCTTCCGCCAGATCGTCGGTGCGGATGCAAGGGACCGGTGGCATCCAGGTGCTGAAGTTCAAGGTCTCGCCCTGTTTGATTACCTGACCTTCTCGCACTCCCTCGAACCAGGGAGTGAGACTCTCCAGGCCGCCGTTGATATGGCTGGCCGCCACATCCACCACGGTGTAGTCACCGTCCACCGCGTCAATGGACCAGACTATCCTCCTGGGTTCCAGAACCGGACGCAGATGGAGGGTCGTGCCGTAGCCGTAAGGCGGGATGTTCTCGTAAGGCAACGGATGCAATAGCGCGTCTCCTTCGCTCCAGCTCTTCAGCAGAACCCCTCGGGCGTTTTCCATCGGCTCGATATCGACGTTGAAATCATAGGGCGCGGCGTCCTCGATGCCGTCGCTGGCGAGGTAACGGAACACATAGGTCCCGGGTTTGGTGAAAACGGCCCCACGGGTATTCGGGCAGTCGGCTTCACCGGGATCGCTGGTGAAGTCGCCGCCTTCCGGTGCGCTGAGCATTTCCTCGTGGGTGTAGATCTTGTCGCCGTTGGCATCGACCACCAGCGGTGAAAAATGCAGGGACATGCAAGGCAGCAACTGATAGAAACTTTCTCCTGGTGCCAAGCTGCCCCAGTTCCGTTTCCAAATGACGCGGCGGATTTCCGGCGGATTGTTGGCCAGTTTGGCGATACCGCTGGCCTCGGCCGGGCTGGCACCGGTCAAGCCGCGATCATCGCGGGCCACCACGCGAACGGTATAGGGGCCGGGCACATCAGTGAGTACCCGGGCGCGACGATACTCCTGACTTTCCGGCTCCAGCACCGCTTCCACCACCGCCTGGCTGCCGTCCGGCCGGTCCGCCAGTTCCCATTCGAAGGTGAGCGGATCCAGGTTCGGATCACTGCTGCTGGCGTCGAAGATCAGCGCGTTGCCGACCAGCACGGATTGTGCCTGGGCGGTGACGCCGCCGGTGGCCGGACGGCCGTTGACGTTACCGATTTTCGCTTCCATGGTGGCTTCACGGGTGATGCTGTTGACGCCATCGGAAACCGTCATGCGCACGCGATAAAGGCCGACTTTGTCCAGCTTCTGGATTTTTTTACCGAGCGGTTCCCAGGCGCCGATGTCCACCAGCTCGGCGGTGCTGCCGGCGGGTTTTTCCAGTAGTTCGGCGTTGGTGATCTGTAGCGGATCGCCTTCCGGGTCATAACCGATGAAGGTGAAATTGGCGCGCAGACCCACTTCCTGTTCGTTGTAGCTGTAGGAAGGGAAATAACCGGTGGCTTCGAGGTCGCCGATCGGCGGGTTATTGATGCTGCCGTCCTCCGGTCTTTCCACGGTGACGGTGACTTCCCGTTCCTCGCTCTTCCAGGTGCCGTCGAAAACAAAGAAGTCCAGTTTGTAAGTGCCAGCGGCTTCCGGAGTGAAGCGCACGATGTCGGTGGTGCGGCCCCGCAACGGCGGGATCGGTACACCGTCGGGCTCGGCGTCCGACCAGACCCACCGGTACTGCAGGGCGGCGCCGTCTGGGTCGTAGCTGTTACCGCCATCGAGCACCACCTCCTCGCCCAGGTTCACGGTGCGATCCTCGGCCACCGCCACCGGCGGTGCGTTACCCGCCGACACCGTGACCACCACATCGGCCGGTTCGCTGGCGACGCCGTCATGGCTGACCACCAGTTGCAGCAAGTAGTCGCCGGCGACGTCCAGATTCAGGGTGGCCAGGGCCTGGCCGGCGCCGGTGAGAAAACCGGCACTGCCATCGGGGACCTGTTTCAGCGTCCATTGGTAGGACAGTGTGCCGCTTTGTCCGGTCGGCGGCTGGCTGGCGCTGCCGTCCAGTCCCAGGGTTTCGGTGCCGAGCCGCACGCTGTGCCGGGGTGCGGTGATCGCCACCGGGTAGGGGCTGGTGGCGACCAGGGTGACGCGGGTCGGGGTGCTCTGGATGGTGCCATCATCGACCACCAGGCTGGCGACGTAGTCACCGGGAAGATCGGCGTTGAAGGAGGTGGTCGTGGCGGCGGCGCCGCTGAGACTGGCGCCGCTCTCGGCGGGTTGTGAGACCAGTTGCCACTGGTAGCTGAGCGTGCCGCTTCTGGGGCTGCTGCTGTTGCTGCCGTCCAGTTGCACTTCCACGGGGCCGTCGGCCAGCGAGAAGGTGGCTTGCGTCGGGGTCAGCACATCAATATTGGCGGTGGGGCGGGCCGGGGCGTCGCTGCCACCTCCGCCGCCGCCTCCACAGGCGGTCAGCAGAAGTGCCACGACCAGCGTGCCGGGTCGGAGCAGAGAGGGTTTCATGAGCGGATCTCCGTGTCGGATGCGAAGCAATCAGAATTGAAGGGTGAAACCGAGGCGGGCGGTGCGGCCGGGCGCCGGCACCAGGCCCAAACTCAGCGCGTCCAGGTAATAGCGGTCGGTGACGTTGTCGACGGTCAGATCCACCGACAGCGTTTCGTTGTGCCGGTAGTGAACAAACACATCGAGCAGGTTGTAGTGGTGCCAGAGCACCGGCGGGTTGAAGCCGGTGGGGGCGTTGTAGCGCGGGATGCGGTTGCGCTGGCCCATGAAAGTGCCGCGCGCGCCGAGCTCCAGCCGCCGTTGCAGCAGCCGTACTCCGAGCGTGGTGCTGGCGTGCCACTTGGGCGGGATCATGTTGTTGATATAGCTTTGCGGTAGCCCCCAGTCGCTGCAGTAATAGCGCACATAGCTGCCGACATTGCACACTTCGATATGGCTGTAACGGGTGCCGCTCAATTCGGCGAACCAGGCGCCGGCATCGTAGGCGAGATTGACCTCCCAACCGTGGAAGTCGGCACTGTCGATATTGCGCAGGCGGAAAAAGTCCAGGCCGTTACCGGTTTCCCAGGCGTTGGGCTGAGTCCGGGTCAGGTAGTCGTCCACATGGTTGCGAAAGTACGCGACTTTGAAACGCAGCTTGTCGTTGGCGGCGAACAGGCCGTCTTTCAGATAGTTGAGTCCGAACTCGCGGTTGATGGCGTGCTCCGGTTTCAGCGGAATATCCAGCGCCGGACTCACCGACCAGCCGGACGTGCTTTCGAACAGACTGGGCATGCGCAGCGCTTCCGCGTGGCGGGCGTAAAGCTGCAGACCTTTTACCGGCTCCCAGGTGAGACTGGCGATCGGCGCGCTGCCGGAATGGTGATTGCGATAGTGAACCGGCGTGCAGCCGCCATCGCCGTCCGGTACACAGGCGGGATCGTTCGGCGTTAGCGGCAAGGGGTTGTTGTCCTTGGATTTGAAGCGGGTATAACGGGTTCCGGCTTCCAGCGTCCAAGCCGGCCAGGGTTGCCATCGCACCGAAGTGAAGGCGCTGAATTCATCCCGTTTGCCGCTGCGGGAGCCGTCGTAGAAACCGGTGGCTTCGGGGGTATCGGTGTCCATGTCCTCCCATTGCGCGGACACTCCGTAATCCAGTTGCAAGGTACCGAACGGATAGAACCGCATGCTGTTGCTCAGATCGGCACCGTAGCGCTGATAGTCGTCCGTGCGCGGGGTGTTGTCGGCGATATCCACGGAGCCTACCGCCGGCGTATTCAGGTGGGAGACGGTATCGGTATGCCACAGATGCAGGCGCAGATCGGCCCAGTCGTGCGCCACCGGCTGCCAGTGGTACCGCAGGGCGTAAGTCTGATTGAGTACTTCGCTGTCCAGCCATTGCCGGGCCTGACCGAAGGAGCGGATCTGCGACGGCATCATCTCGCCGAAGGCACTGTCGTAGCGCAGATAACTCAGCTCCACGCTTTGCTCCCGGGGTAAAAAGAAGCGGCCCTTGAGCAGTACCGATTCGCTGCTGTATTGCGTGTTCGGGATCCGTTCACCGGCACGGAACGGGGAAACGCCCTCGCGGCTCACCGGCGTCTCGGTGTACCAGGGTAACTTCTCCGGTTCGCCCACGACGATGTAAGGGGTCGGTCCGTGTTTGCCGGCGTAGTAATTGCCCTGATCGCGCTCGGCGTAGGCGGCCACCAGGTCCCCCCATTCGAACCGTCGTGCCATCGCCAGACTGGCGGAATGGCCACGGAAATCCAGCAGGCCGGGACGGTCCATGCCGTGCTCCGGCGCGAAGCGGTCCGGCATCAGGTAGCGGTCTTCGCAGTAGGTGGGGAAGCGGCAATCGGAGCGGTAGCTGTTACGCGGCAGATAGTAACCGGCATGGGTGCCGGCGGCCGGCGCCGTGGAATTGTTGCCGATCAGGCTGCCGCGCAGGCGGATCCCGCTGACTTCGCCTGGGCGGACGACGTCGTCCGCGTTCAGCGTGCTGACACTAACCACGCCGCCGGTGGCGCCGGTGCCTTCGGCGGTCATCACCGGGCCTTTGTCGATACGAATACTGCCGATCAGATCCGGGTCTATGTAGCTGCGGCTGGAGACGCCGGAATAGCCACGATACACAGTGGTTTCCTGGCGGCTGCCATCAATCAGCACCGGTACCCGGCCTTGTCCCTGCATACCACGGATATTGACATCGAGGCCGCCGGAATTGCGGTTCTCACTGACCAGAACCCCGGGCGTGCCACGAAAAATATCACCCACCGAGGTGCCGCGAAAACGCTCGATGTTATCGCGCGTGATCACATTGGCGGAGCCGGCGGTCCGATAGGGCGTATCGCTGAGACGGGTGCTGCCCTGGACCTGGATCGGCTCCAGTACCAGAGCATCGCCGGTGGGGGCGGAGTAGATCACAGCGGCGTTGTGGCCGGTGCTGCGCCAGATCAGATCGGTGCCATCCAGCAGCCGGGTCAGCGCCTGTTCGGGCGAAAGATTTCCGCTGACGTCGCGCGACCGGCGCTGGCTGGCGAGTTCGGACGCCACCGAAATCTGCCAGCCGGATTGGCGTGAAAACGCATTGATGGCGGAAGCCAGGGATTGCGCCGGAATATTGAACGGATGCCGATTCCGGTCGCCGGCTTCGACGCCGGAAACCGGCACCGATTGCGCCAGGACCGGCATTGGCAGGGCGGCGGCAATACTGGTAAGCAGCAGGCAGCGTGTCAGCAGCTGCATCATGTGAGGCTCCTGTCTTGAAATCGAGAATGAGATCGATTCTCTTAAAGTTCAAAGACGGAGAGCCCGGCGGCTTTTCCCAACCGTTGGGAATTTTTTTAGAAAATAATCAGAAAAAGTAAGTCCCGGCGTGGACCGGGGCCACCGGCCGCTTTTCCACTAATGGGTGACGATCCGCAACAACGGTGACAAGGACAGCAGGCGACCTTGATGGGCGGCGATCAGATTATCCAGAGCCTGATCAGGGACGGAAAGGTCATAGGCGCCGGTGACACGTTTTCGGGCGAGGGCCTCATCGGTCAGAAGAATATGGCCCTGATGGTAGCGCTGTAACGTGGCCGCCACGTCGGCGACGGTGGCGTCGTGCACGAACAGCCGGTTGTCGCGCCAGCTGGCCACGTCCTCGATGGCCACGGTCGACCGTTCCACGGTGCCGTCATGAAACAGGGACATTTGCTCACCGGGCTGCAACTGGCCGAGCAAACGCGGCGCCGATGAGCGGGCCTGTTCCAGCTTTACTTTGCCGCTGGCCACACTGACGGTGTCCGACAGGCCGCCGATGGCGACGTTGAAACGGGTACCCACAACCGTGACATCAAGATCCCGCGCATGGACCACGAAGGGACGCCCGGGGTCGGGGGTAACATCGAAGAAGGCTTCTCCGCGCAGCAAGGTCAGATCACGGGTGGCGGCGTCGAAGTCGGTGCTCAGGGCGCTGTCCGCGCCGAGATAAACGGTGCTGCCGTCGGTCAGAGTGATGGTCTGGTTGGCCGCGGTACCGGTGATGTGGTCGGCCCGCCAATGCAGAATCGCCGAAGGCGCCACCGCGAGCAGCAGACAAGCGGCCACGGCCAGCGCGGCGATACGCAGCGGTAAACGTCGCCGCCGCGAAGCGGGCCTGGACGCCGGCGCTGCTTCCACGCTGGTCTCTGGCGCCGCCCGCAGCAGTTGCCAGGTGCGCCGTGCCTGCTTCCAGGCGTCGCCATGGTCCGGGCTGGTGTCCAGCCAGTGACGATGCCGTTGCTGCAGATCGCTATTGTCGGGGTCGTCCTGAAGCCGCAACAGCCAGTCCATCGCCTCGCTGATGTGCCGCTCCCGGTCCGTGCGCGGTGGCTCCGATGTCATCCAACCTTTCCTGCTGTGTAATGCGCCGTAGGGCCTGTTCACATTGTACATGACGAATGAGGGGCGGGTTTTAATCATCATCGGTGGTGTCGTCGCTGGCGGACCGGTTGGCCCGGTCGAGATGAAGCGCGATCCTGACCAGCCCCTGGTGCACCAGACGCTGTGCCGTGGAGGTAGAGACATTCAGTGTCCTGGCGATATCGTGCAACCGGGCCTCGCCCAGGCGATGCATCTCCAGTGCCTTGCGAGTGGTTTCGGGGAGCGCCTCCAGAGCCTTGCGCACTTCATCGAGTTGTTGCGTGTTGAGCAGGCTGCGTTCCGGCTCGGGCAGGGGGCCTGGCGCCATCCAGGCGTGCGCGGGCTCGTCGTCATCGTTGTGGTGATAGCGGTTTTCCAGGCTCAGCCGACGGGTCAGATCGGTGGCCAGATTACGGACGATACGATAGAGGTATTGTGCTGGTTGCCGGGGAGTGGAGGCGCTGGCGAATCGCAGCCAGGCATCCTGCACCACTTCCTCGGCGGTGGCCCGGCTGCCGGTGAGCGGTGTGGCGTAGTTGATCAAGGCCGCGCGATGCTCCAGGTAGACCTTGAGTTTGTCGTTGTCGCCATGCATGGACGATGCCCCGGGCCCTGAAAAACGCGCTGAAGGTGTTCAGTGTGGCTGCACTTTATTTTTAATGAGAATCATTGTCAATTGAGTCTGAAGGGAAATGTTCTCTGCTCTCGTTCAGCGCATCAATGCCGCCAACCTCAAGGAGGCCCACCGGCGCATCGAGTCCGGCAAGACCATCGGCAAGCTGGTGCTCGCCGGCTGGGAGTAGCGGCGCGCTTTCTCCAGGAAAAATTGGGCAAGGCGGACCATCAGGCCGTTTGCTTTTTCTTGACCGACACCCACATGGTAATCACCATCCGCGCCACAACCTCACCATGGATATTTTGAACCTCCACCCGGGTGCTGAAATCGCCTGAATCCGGCCACTGCCCGGGAAGCTCGGCCCGGGCCACGGCGATCAGATCGGTTTCCGCCTTTTTCAGGTACTCCACCTCCATCCCCTTGGGAATCCAGCGGTGGGTGGCGGGTACGCTGATCTCGGTCATGGTGCCGCTGGCCAGTTCCGCCATGTTGCACATGGCGATGGCGTGGACGGTCCCCAAGTGGTTCTGGACCGAGCGGCGCTTCCTGATTTTCACCTCCCCATATCCTGGCCGCAGCCCGGTGATCAAAGGCCGAATGGTAGCGAAGTAGGGTGCCTTGAAGCAGACCCCCCGGGTGAACAGGATCTTGCCCATGGGCAGATCACTCAGCTTGTTATAGAGGACCAGAGTCGGGTGGATGCTTTCATTCATGGCACAGGCTCCTGTGAGATCGGATACGGGCGAACCTTGGCGATCTGTTAGAATGAATAGAATCCTAATCTAGAAAAATATTCTAGAACAATATTCCAACCAGGCCAAAAGGCAGTACCTATGGAATCGGCATTTGAACGGGTTGAGCCCGGTGCTCGCAGAGCCAACAAGCGGCATATTCTTAATTGCGCACTCGAATGCTTTGACGAACAGGGCCTGGAAGCGACCACCATCGATACCATCCGTCGGCGTTCGCAGAGCAGCATTGGCACCATCTATCACCATTTCGGCAACAAGGAAGGCCTGGTGGCGGCGATCTTCCTGGCCGCACTGGACGACCAACTGGCGCAGATCGAACCGGCAATGCAAGAGGCCGGGAACCCCCGGGGGGCCATAGCGGCGCTGGTTACCACCTATATGGCCTGGGTTACCGAGCAGCCCAAGCTTGCCCGTTTCATGTTCCAGGCGCGCGCTCTGGTGGCGGCCGGTGGCTTCAAGAGCGAGCTGGACGCCCGCAATAAGCGGCGTTTTGGCAGCTTGCTGACTTACCTGGTCGAGGGGGTGGAAAAGGGGGACATTCGGGCCTTACCGAGGGAAACCTATGCCTCTCTGTTGATCGGCCAGTCCGAAAACTATTGCCGGGCCTGGCTGTCCGGGCGAGTCAAGGGGGCGCCGGTGGAGCACGCAGAGGTGTTTGCCGAAGCGGCCTGGCGGGCGGTGTCGACCTGAGAGAGGAATGAGTTTGGGTTTCATTTGTATTGACGCAGATCACAGGCACACACTAACGTCGAGGACCACGGCCCTGGCGATCACTCCGCCGCGGTCGAGCCCCGTCTTCCTGGCATGGCATTCCGCAGTGAAAATAAAAGTAAGATAAATTCCAATCTCGTTCGTCTTGATAGTACAGGACGGTTCAGCCGGGGTGCCGCGCGCCGCCGGGAACCGCCATCCGATCCATCAGACAGGACGAACGAGCATGTCCAACGCCCTCTTATCCACCTTCCTCAAAGACGGTACTAGCCAGGAGCATGAACGGCTCGACAGACGCATCATGACGCTGGCGCCGTTCGCGGACCGTGAGCGCTACACGCTGTTCGTGCGCACCCAGACCCGGCTGCAGCGGGTCGCCTCTCCGCTATATCAATCGGAACGCCTGGCCCGGTGGCTGCCCGGCCTCGCCGCGCGTGACCGGCTGTCGGCGGCGCTGTCCGATTGCGCGGACCTGGGCGTTTCGGTGGGAGCGCTGGAAGACGACAGGCGCGCCGCCGAAGGGGTCGGTGCCGGCGATGATTACGCCGCTCTTGGCTGGCTTTATACCGTGGAGGGTTCCAACCTGGGCGCCGCTTTCCTGCTCAAACACGCAAAAAGCGAGCTGGGGTTGTCCGAGACGTTCGGTGCCCGTCACCTGGCCGGCCATGACGACGGCCGCGGACTGCACTGGCGCCGGTTCAAGGAGGTCCTGGATGCGCTGATGCTTTCCCACGATGAGCGGCGACAGGCGCTGCAAGGCGCGCTCGACGCCTTCGGCTTTGCCCGCGAAGGCGTCGAGGTGCTGCTGGCCGGTGCCGTGGTGGACGTGCAGTGACGGGGGCGATGATGAACACCAAGGTCCTTTTCGTCGCTGCCTTTTGCATCGCCGGTTTGCTGGGTGTCGGGCAGGTCCATGCGCAGGAAGACGCGCGGCCGGCGGTGCCGCCGGAAACCGCTGCCTCGGAGGCGCCGCTCCTGGAATCCACTGAGGAGGAGACCGCGGCTGGCGAGACTCCGGATGCCGCCGCGCCGGCCGTGGAGTCGGTGACGGAAACCCATAATGATGGGCCGGTGCTGCCCCATGATTTGTCGCCGTGGGGCATGTATCAGGCCGCTGACCCGATCGTCAAAGCGGTGATGATCAGTTTGCTGCTGGCGTCCCTGCTGACATGGACGGTCTGGGTTTTCAAACTGGCGCAACTGTTTCGCGCGCGCCGGCGCGCCGGCCGGGTGCTGGCGGCCCTGGTGGAGGCACCGGATTTTGCCGGCGGTGCCCGCCATGCGGCTACCCGTAAGGGCGATGGCGCGACCCTGGTGCGCGCCGCCGAACACGAACTGGTGCTGTCCTCGGGCGGGCCGGTCACCGACGAGGGGCTCAAGGAACGGGTGGCGGCGCGGCTCGACCGAGTGCAGGTGGCCGCCGGCTCTCACATGAACAAGGGTACCGGTATCCTGGCGACCATTGGCGCGGTGGCGCCGTTCGTCGGCTTGTTCGGCACGGTATGGGGCATCATGAACAGTTTCATCGGCATCGCCCGCACCCAGACCACCAACCTGGCGGTGGTGGCGCCGGGCATCGCCGAGGCGCTCCTGGCCACCGGCATCGGGCTGGTGGCGGCGATCCCCGCGGTGATCATCTACAACCATTTCGCTCGCTCCATCACCCGCTACCGCGCCCTGCTGGGCGATATCACCACTGCTCTGATGACGCTGATCAGCCGGGATCTGGATCGCCACCATCCCCAGGCCCGCGCGTTGGCGGCGGCCGATAAGGAGGCCGTGCCGGGCGTGGTGCCGTTGCAGCGGAGCGGCGGCTGATGGCTTTCAAACCGCAGGGCGACGACGCTTCCGAATTGCCGGACAACCATGACATCAACGTCACGCCGTTCATCGATGTGATGCTGGTGTTGTTGATCATCTTCATGGTGGCGGCGCCGCTGGCCACGGTCAGCGTACCGGTGGATCTGCCGGCGGCGGTGGCCGAGCCGCGCCCGGCGGAGCCGAAACCGCTTTACCTCAGTGTGCAATCCGATCTCACGCTGACCCTGGGGCAGGATCAGGTGGTGACGCTGGAGACCCTGATCCCGGCCTTGCGGGATGCGCTGCCGGATCAGGAGCAGCGCATTCTGCTGCGCGCCGACAAAAGCGTGCCCTATGGTGAGTTGATGCGGGTGATGAACCGGCTCAGCGAAGCTGGATACCTGAAAATCGCCCTGATCGGCGCGGACAAGCCGGCGGATTCCAGGCCATGACGTTGTTGGCGGGACCCGACATGGAATCCGGCAGGCGGCAATGGCCGGCATGGGGGCTGGCGCTGCTGGTGGCGGCGATGGCCCATGGGCTGGTGGTGTGGGGATGGCTGTGGCATCCCCGTCAGGAGGCGTCGGTATTGCCGGCCGCGGCGCCACAGGTGGTGGAGGTGACGTTGATCGCGGCACCGGAGACACCGGAGGCGTTACCGCCTGGCCCGAAGCAGGTGGAGGCGGCACCTTCGGAGCCGGAACCGGTGGTGGAGCCGGAACCCGAACCGCCGCCACCGGTACCGAAGGTCAAAGCGGAAGTGGCGTTGCGGGAGAAATCCGAGCCGCCGAGGGAAAAACCGGAGCCGGAAAAAAAACAGACCCGACCGCAGCGAAAGGTCTCACGGCAGTCATCCGAGCAGGCCGCGCCGCAAACCACGGCCCCGGCGGCGGTGCCCGACGCGCAACCGGGTGAGGTGGCCGGCGCGCCGGCCGTTGGCGCGCCCAGTCAAAGCGAGATCAATGCCCGCCAGCGCTGGCAGAGCCTGCTGCGGGCCCATCTGGACCGGCGCAAGCGGTATCCGCGGCAAGCGCGGATGCGCCAGCAGCAGGGCGTGCCCTGGGTGTCGTTCACCATGAACCGGGAGGGCAAGGTGCTGAGCGTTTCGCTGTCCCGCTCCAGCGGCGTGGAAGCGCTGGATAAGGAGACCCTTGCCCTGGTGCATCGCGCGGAGCCTCTGCCGATACCGCCGGCGGAGGTGAAAGGGGAGCGGCTCAGCCTGACGGTGCCAGTGGAGTTCTTCATAGATCGCTGATTATCGGTACTGGCCGGGCGGTTTTTAATATTGAGAATTGTTATCATTCATGCCGAGTGGGCCCGCTGAGGCCGCGCTCGCTGATTCGTCTTATTCCAGGGATGCCGATTAACGGATAGGTGGAAACATGATGAGAAAAGTTTGCTTGAGCCTGGCGCTGTGCGCGGCGTGCTGGGTTCATGCCGGAGCCCCTCCGCGGGATAGCGCCACGGCGCCAAAGAGAGTGGTGGCCGCGGGCGGGGAAATCACCGAAATCGTCTATGCGCTGGAGGCTGGGGATCGGCTGGTGGGCGTGGACACCACCAGCAATTACCCCGCCGAGGTCGCGGCACTGCCAAAGGTCGGTTACGTCCGTGCCTTGCCGGTGGAAGGCATCATGAGCCTGCGGCCGGATGTGATTCTGCTGGCCGGTGAGGCGGGCCCGCCGCAGGCGGTGTCGCAACTGCAAGGGCTGACCCAGGTGGAGTCCATCGATTCGCGATGGAGCCGGGCGGGGCTGTTCGCGCGCGTTGACCGGATCGGTGAAGTGCTGGATCACACCGACCGGGCCGCGTCTCTGAAACAGTCGCTGCAACACCGTTTTGATCAGGTGGATCAGAGGCTGCCGCTGGCGGCACCGCCACGCACCTTGTTTCTGCTGTCCGCCGGCCGGCGCGGCACTCAGGTAGCGGGAGCGGACACCCAGGCGCAAGCGCTACTGGATGATCTTGGCCTGCCCAATGCCGCCGCCGGCTCCGGTTTCAAGCCGGTCAGTGCCGAGGCGCTGGTCGCACTGGACCCGGAACTGATCATCGTCGCCGAAACCGTGCCGGGCAGTTTCCACCGGGAGGACTGGCCGCTGCTGGAACAAACCCGGGCGGCACGATCCGGTCGCGTTCTGGTGGCCGATGCCATGCTGCTGCTGGGCTTTGGCCCGCGTATGCCGCAAGCGCTGAATCGGGTGTTGGACGTGGTGCAAGGCAAGGGCGGCGGGCAGTGATGGACCCGGATCCCCGGCGCTGGCCGGTGGCGCCGACGCTGACCGGCCTGGCGCTGCTGCTGCTGAGCGGCATGGTGCTGGCGATGCTGACCGGGCCGATGACGGTGTCCGTGGAACAGCTGTGGCGGGGGCTGTGGTCCTCTTCCATGGAACCGGGCTATCTGGTGATCCGCGATCTGCGGCTGCCGCGTATCGTCATGGGCGCTCTGGTCGGGGGCGCGCTGGCGTCCACCGGCGCGGTGCTTCAGGGCCTGTTCCGTAACCCGCTGGCGGATCCCGGCTTGATCGGCATCTCCGCCGGGGCCGCCCTTGGCGCGGTGGCGGTGATCGTGCTCGGCGCCAGCCTGGCGGCCGCGTGGGAGATCCGTTTGCCGACCCAGGCGATCCCGGTCGCTGCTTTTCTGGGGGCGCTGGTGACCACCATGCTGATCTGGCGGGTGGCCAGCCGGGGCGGTGTCACCCAGGTGTCGATGCTGCTGCTGGCGGGCATCGCCATCGGCGCCATCGCCATGGCCCTGACCGGCCTGCTCACCTTCATGGCCGACGATCACCAACTGCGCACGCTGACGTTCTGGAGCATGGGCTCCCTGGCGCACAGCCGCTGGCGGGATGTGGCGCTGGCGGCGCCCTGGTTGTTGTCGGGGATTGTGCTGCTGCCGCTGTTGGCACGGCCGCTGAACGCGCTGATTCTGGGGGAGGAAGCCGCCGTTCATCTGGGCTTCTCGGTGCCCTGGGTAAAGCGGGCGGCGATCCTGTTGAGCGCGGTGTCGGTGGGTGCGGCGGTGGCCGCCGCCGGGCAGATCAGTTTCGTCGGTCTGATGGCGCCGCATCTGGTGCGCTTGTTGCTGGGGGTGGATCACCGCTGTCTGATTCCCGGTTCCGCCGCCATGGGCGCCTTGCTGATGGTGTTCGCCGATGTGCTGGCGCGCACCCTGGTGGTGCCGGCGGAGCTGCCCATCGGTCTGGTGATGGCGCTGCTCGGCGGTCCTTTCTTCCTGTTTTTGTTGTTGCGGCAACGGCCGCTGTGAGGGGGTGGCAATGAGCGAACCGCTGCTGCGGATCCGGAATCTGTCCGTGCAGGCCGGCGCAAGAGCATTGTTGCGTGACGTCAGTTTCAGTGCGCGGGCCGGTGAGTGCGTGGCCCTGCTCGGGCCCAATGGCGCCGGCAAATCGACGTTGTTGCGCGCTTTGTCCGGCGTCGCGCCGGTGGCTCGCGACACGGTGCGACTGCGGGGCCGGCCGCTGGAACACTGGTCCGCCGCCGAACTGGCGCGGTTCCGCGCGGTGATGTCGCAACAGGCCGCCGTGGCGTTTCCGATTCGCGCCGATGAAGTGGTGGCGTTGGGGTTGCCCGGTCGGCGGGCCGGCAACATTCACGACCCGCTGGTGGGCGAGCTGCTGGAATGGTTGGAAGTGGCACCCTTGCGGGCGCGCGCCTATCCGTCACTGTCCGGCGGCGAACAGCAGCGGGTGCAACTGGCGCGGGTGCTGGCCCAGATCTGGGATGCCGAGGGCCCGCGACTGTTGTTACTGGATGAGAGCACCTCGGCGCTGGATCCGGCCCAGCAGTATCTGACCGTGGAGAAGCTCTCCGCGCTGGCCGCCGGCGGCGACTGCCTGGTGGTTCTGGTTTGTCACGATCTGGCGCTGGCGGGCGCTTTCGCGTCCCGGGTCTTGATGCTGCGGGACGGAGCTTTGGTGGCGGACGGTACGCCGTCCAGCGTGCTTTCGCCGCAACGTCTGGCCGAGGTGTACGGACTGGACAGTTGCCGCGTCGATCTGGGTACCGGCACCTCGCTGCATATCCACGGCGCGCTGCGGCGCGCTCCGCGGCCACCAGGCCGGTCGCCGGGAAGGAATTGCTGACCATTCTTGTTTGCAAATAAATCTCAATTGCGTTCATTATAGGAGGACGATCCGGACGGGCCCGGCGTGGGTCATTGGAGGAGTGAGTGATGCTTGGGAAGGCGATTCGGCCGGTTCTGATTCTGGGGGCCGGCGCGGCGCTGATCATGCTGTCGGCGATGACACCGGCAATGGCCGGGGACAAGTTCAAGGTGGTCACCACCTTCACGGTGATCGCCGACATTGCCCGCAACGTGGCCGGAGAGGCCGCCACGGTGGAGTCCATCGTCAAGCCGGGGGCGGAGATCCACAACTATCAGCCCACCCCTGGTGATATCAAACGCGCCCAGGGTGCGCGTCTGATCCTCTGGAACGGCTTGAATCTGGAGTCGTGGTTCGAACGCTTCTTCCGCCATTTGCGGGACGTGCCCGGGGTGGTGGTGTCGGACGGGATCGAGCCGCTGGGTATCGGCGAGGGGCCCTACAGCGGCAAGCCCAATCCCCATGCCTGGATGTCCCCCGTTTCCGCGTTGATCTACGTGGATAACATTCGTGATGCACTGGTGCGTTACGACCCGGGCAACGCGGACACCTACCGACGCAACGCCGAGCAATACAAAGCCCGCATCCGGGCGCTGGTCGAACCAATTCGCCAGGAACTGGCGGCGGTGCCCGAGGCGCGGCGCTGGCTGGTGACCAGCGAGGGCGCCTTCTCTTATCTGGCCCGTGATTTTGATCTGAAGGAACGGTATCTGTGGCCGATCAACGCGGACCAGCAAGGCACGCCCCAGCAGGTCCGCGAAGTGATTGATACGGTCAGGGCGGAAAACATCCGTGTGGTGTTTTCCGAAAGCACTGTGTCCGCTTCCCCGGCCCGTCAGGTGGCGCGGGAAACCGGTGCTGCTTACGGCGGCGTGCTCTATGTGGATTCCCTCACCGGCCCGGACGGCCCGGTGCCCACCTATCTGGATCTGCTGCGGGTCACCGCCGCCACCATCGCCAAAGGTCTGACTCAATGAACGCCGTTGCCGCCCGCCTTGCCGAATGTGTCGCCCGCCAGCACGGAGAGGGGATCGCCGTGCAACAGGCCACGGTGACCTACCGCAACGGCCATACCGCGTTGCGCGACGCCAGCTTTTGCATTCCGCGCGGCACCATCGCGGCGCTGGTTGGTGTCAACGGCTCGGGCAAGTCCACGCTGTTCAAGTCGATCATGGGATTCGTGCGTTTGGCCCGGGGCGACATTCGCGTGCTCGGCATGCCGATCCGGCAAGCCCTGCGGCGCAATCTGGTGGCCTATGTGCCGCAGGCGGAAGAGGTGGACTGGAATTTCCCGGTGCTGGTGGAAGACGTGGTGATGATGGGACGCTACGGCCATATGGGCCTGTTGCGCCGGGCCCGGGCCGCCGATCACCGGGCGGTGGAGACGGCGTTGGCGCGGGTGAATATGAGCGACTTCCGCAAACGGCAGATCGGCGAGCTGTCCGGCGGACAGAAAAAACGGGTGTTCCTCGCTCGCGCGCTGGCCCAGGACGGCCAGGTGATTCTGCTCGACGAGCCGTTCACTGGTGTCGACGTGAAAACCGAGGAGCAGATCATGGCGCTGTTGCGGGAGCTGCGCGAGGAGGGCCGGGTGATGCTGGTTTCGACGCATAATCTCGGCAGTGTGCCGGAGTTCTGTGATCGCACCATTCTGATCAAGCGTACCGTTCTCGCCCATGGCCTCACCAGCGAGGTGTTTACCCAGCGGAATCTGGAGCAGGCGTTTGGCGGTGTGCTGCGGCACTTCGTCGTCAATGAGGCGGGCAGCGGCATGCCGATCCCGATTGGCGTGTTCACCGACGACGAGCGGCCGCTGATTCTCAGGGGCGGCCGGGCCTCGGCCCGCGCGGCAGGGAATGGCGATAACCTATGAGCGCCTTGCTGCTGGAACCGTTCGGCTACCACTACATGGTCAACGCCATGTGGGTATCCGCGCTGGTCGGCGGCGTCTGCGCGTTTCTGTCCTGTTTCCTGATGCTCAAAGGCTGGTCGCTGATCGGTGACGCCTTGTCGCATTCCATCGTGCCCGGTGTGGCGGGGGCCTACCTGTTCGGACTGCCCATGTTTATCGGTGCGTTCTTCTCCGGTGGCCTGGCGGCGGCCGCCATGCTGTTTCTCAATCAGCGCACCAAACTGCGGGAGGACGCGGTGATCGGCCTGATCTTTTCCGCGTTCTTCGGGTTGGGTCTGTTCATGGTTTCCCTGTCGCCCACTTCGGTGAACATCCAGACCATCGTGCTGGGCAACATTCTCGCCATCACGCCGGCGGACACGCTGCAACTGGCGGTGATCGGCCTGGTCTCCCTGGCCGTGCTGCTGATCAAATGGAAGGACCTGATGGTGACTTTCTTTGACGAGAGTCACGCGCGCTCCATCGGTCTCAATCCGACCCGGCTCAAGATCCTGTTCTTCACCTTATTGTCGGCGTCGACGGTGGCGGCGTTGCAGACCGTGGGCGCGTTTCTGGTGATCTGCATGGTGGTGACCCCCGGCGCCACGGCTTATCTGCTCACCGACCGCTTTCCCCGGCTGCTGCTGATCGCCGTGGCGATCGGTTCGCTCACCAGCCTGACCGGCGCCTACGCCAGTTATTTTCTCGACGGCGCCACCGGCGGCGTGATCGTGGTGCTGCAGACGCTGATCTTTCTGCTGGTGTTTCTGCTGGCGCCGAAGCACGGTTTGCTGGCCGCGCGCAAAAGGGCGGCACGGGCCTGCGCGGAGCCGGTATGACGTTGATCGATACGCTGCTGGCGCCGTTTCAGTTCGAGTTCATGGTCAATGCCCTGATCGTCGCCATGCTGGTGGCGGTACCCATGGCGCTGCTGTCCTGCTTTCTGGTGCTCAAGGGCTGGTCGCTGATGGGCGACGCCATGTCCCATGCGGTGTTTCCCGGGGTGGTGGTGTCCTACCTGATCGGTATTCCTTACGCGGTGGGCGCGTTCATCGCCGGCATGCTGTGCGCCGTGGCCACCGGCTTCCTCAACCATCACAGCCGGGTCAAACAGGACACGGTGATGGGGGTGGTGTTCGCCGGCATGTTCGGACTGGGTCTGGTGCTGTACGTGAAGATCCAGTCGGAAGTCCACCTCGACCATATCCTGTTCGGCGACCTGCTCGGTGTCGCCGGCCCGGACCTGCTGGCCGCGGCACTGATCGCGCTGATCACCGCCGGTGTCATCGGGCTTAAATGGAAGGACCTGTTACTGCACGCCTTCGATCCGGCCCAGGCCCGGGCGGTGGGTCTGAAAACCGGCTGGCTGCATTACGGACTGCTGGCGTTGATCTCGATGACCATTGTCGGGGCGCTGCAGGCGGTGGGGGTGGTTCTCGCCATCGCTCTGCTGATCGCGCCCGGCGCCATCGTTTTCCTGCTGACTCGCACTTTCGGCGCGATGTTGCTGCTGTCGGTGCTGGTGGCGGTGTTCGGTGCTTTCAGTGGTGTCTATCTGTCTTTCTTTATCGACAGCGCGCCGGCGCCCACCATCGTACTGATTCTGTCGGCGCTGTTCGTCGTTGCCTTCGTGCACGCCGGCCGCAAGACCAGACGCCGGCAATCGGCGGAATGGACCGGGGTGCGGACCAGGGAGGCACGCCGTCGGGCGGCCGCGGAGTGTTGCCCGCTGATTCAGAATCGACAGGGCTCCTGAACAGCGTGTCGGTTTTTAGATGACTTTCCTGGGTGGGCTGGTGCGGGGTGGATGGTGTCCACCACTGTCCATTGGTATGCTAACCAGATGACCAGTACATATCGCCCACTTACTGCCGATCTCGCCGAGCCGCTCTACTACCTGCGCAACTTCCAGACCGTGCTGGATTGGGTGGGGGAGCGCCACGGCGATCTGTTGGCGCCGGAGGAAATGGCATTCCTGGATGCCTTTCGTGCTTTGCCGGAGCCCAGCCGTGCCTTGCTGGCTCGGATGGTGATGCGCAAGGGCGAGTATTTCCGCCGGGACCGGCTGGGCTACCGCGAAGTTGGCGATACGGCTGACGCCATGGCGCCGCTGATCAGCGCGGGCTGGGTTGATGGCGACCCGCTGCTGACCTTGGAGACGCTGTTTGCCCTGTGTACCCGTGATGAGTTGAAGTCGGCTCTGCGCCAGCGTCTGGCGGAGCGAGGCCTGGCGCTGTCGGCGCGCAAGACGGTTTGGCTGGAGGCGCTGCGGGAAGACGATGAGCAGGCCCGGGCCGCGAAGGCGTGGGGCTGGGACGGTGTGACGGTCTATCAGTTGCGCATCCGGCCTTTATGCGATCGCCTGCGTCTGATGTTCTTCGGCAATCTGCACCAGGACTGGTCCGAGTTCGTACTCGCCGAACAGGGCACCTTCCTGTACGAAACCGTGCCCTTGCCCCGTGCCTCGCGTCCCTTTCAGAGTCGTGAGGAAGTGGATGCCTATCTCGACCTGGCCGCCTGCCGGGAACAGTTCGATGGTGATGGCGAAGGGGACCTGGAAACACTGGAACAGGCGCTCCTGCCGCGCCTGGAAGCGTTGCCGGACAATCCGTGGTTGCGCGAGCGTGGCCACAAGTTGTTGTTCAAGGTGGCGCGGGAGAGGGAACGGCGTGGCGAGGAACAGGCTGCCCTGGATCTGTATCAGCGATGCCATTACGCCGAGGCCCGTGCTCGTGAGCTGCGGGTCCTGGAAAAAACCGGCCGCTACGCCGAGGCTTACCAATTGGCCCGGACCGCGGAGGCGGAGCCCCGCAACGAAGCGGAGTGGCAGCAGGTGCAGCGGGTGCTGCCCCGTCTGCAACGTAAACTCGGACATCCGGTGCGGAGTGCCGGGGCGATGCCGACGCATCATGAGTTCGAACTGACGCTGCCTTATTATCCGTGGGTGGAACTGGCGGTGAGGAACCATATGCGGACCGCGTCGGAGCCGGTCTACTACGTGGAAAACACCCTGATCAACAGTCTGTTCGGGCTGCTGTGCTGGGAAGCGCTGTTCGCGCCCCTGCCTGGCGCCTTTTTCCATCCGTTTCAAAGCGGGCCGGCGGACCTCTATCGGGACGATTTTGTCAGCCGCCGCCGGGATCTGTTCGCGCGGGCTCTGGCGTGCCTGAACGATGGCAGCTATCGCACCGTGATCCTGCAACGTTTTGAGGAAAAATACGGGTACTCGTCGCCGTTCCTGTTTTGGGACGCGCTCGATTCGGAACTGCTGACTCAGGCCTTGGACTGCATTCCCGCCGAGCATCTGCGCCTCTGCTTTGAGCGACTGCTGGCCGATCCGCGCGCCAACCGCTCGGGATTGCCGGATCTGATTCAGTTATGGCCGCGACAGCGCCGTTATCGAATGGTGGAAGTGAAGGGGCCCGGCGATCGCCTGCAGGATAATCAGCGGCGCTGGCTCGACTATTTTCAGCAGCACGATATTCCGGTGGCGGTGTGTCATGTGCGTTGGCGGGAGACGGAGTGAGCCGCTATACCGTGGCGGTGCGCGCCCTGGCGGAATTCACCGCCAAAAGCGGCGACCTGGATTTGCGTTTCACCCCTTCGCCCACCGCGCAGGAGGGCATTGCCGGACACACCACCGTCACCGGCCGTCGCGGTGAGCATTATCAGCGGGAAGTGCCCTTGGCCGGTGACTACCGCCACTTGCATGTGCGTGGCCGGGCCGACGGTTACGATCCCCGCCGTAACCGCTTGGAAGAAATCAAAACCTTTCGTGGTGATCTGGAACGGCAGCCCGCCAACCATCGGGCGTTGCATTGGGCACAGTTGAAGCTATACGGCGCTTTGCTGTGCCGTGAGCGCGGCCTGGACCAGGTGGAACTGGCGCTGGTTTATTTCGATGTGGTCAAGCAGAAGGAAACACCGCTGCGGGAAACCTGTGAGGCGGCGTCCCTCAACGCGTTTTTTGATGAACACTGTGAACGTTTCCTGCAATGGGCGGACCGTGAGCTGATCCATCGTCAGGCGCGGGATCAGGCCTTGACCGCGTTGGCGTTTCCGCATGCCCGGTTCCGTTCCGGCCAGCGTGAACTGGCGGAGTCGGTGTATCAAAGCGCTTGCACCGGCCGCCCGTTGTTGGCTCAGGCTCCAACGGGTATCGGCAAAACCCTGGGGACTTTGTTTCCGCTGTTAAAGGCGACGCCGCGGCAGGCGCTGGACAAGGTGTTTTTCCTCAGCGCCAAAACGCCGGGACGCAAGCTGGCGCTGGACGCGGTGCGCACGCTCACCGGCGACGGCACGATCCCGTTGCGTACCGTGGAAATGATCGCCCGGGAAAAAAGTTGCGAGCATCCGGACAAGGCTTGTCATGGGGAATCCTGTCCGCTGGCGGCGGGCTTTTATGATCGTCTGCCCGCCGCCAGGGAAGCGGCGGTCGAGTGGCCGATACTGGATCGGCGACAGCTCCGTGAAGTGGCTCTGCGGCACGATATCTGCCCCTATTATCTGAGCCAGGAAATGGCGCGTTGGAGTGATCTGGTGGTGGGGGACTACAACTACTACTTCGATCTTTCCGCGCTGTTGCACGGGCTCACCACGGAAAACCAGTGGCGCGTGGCGGTGCTGGCGGACGAAGCCCACAACCTGGTGGACCGCGCCCGGGGCATGTACTCCGCCGAACTGGATCAGATCGCCTTTCGCCGCGTGAAAAAACAGGTGCCGAAATCCCTGAAAGGCGCGTTCGAACGCATCCACCGGCACTGGAACGCGCTCAACAAGGAGATCGAGGAGGCCCAGCCCGACACCGACTATCGTGTCCATGATGACCCGCCCCAGGGATTCCTGTTCGCCTTGCAGCAGGGCGTGGCGGCGATCACCGATTACCTGGCCGAACAACCGGAAGCCCTGGACAGCGATCTGATCCGTTTCTATTTCGATGCGCTGCATTTCAATCGGGTGGCGGAACGGTTTGATAGCGATGCCTTTCTGTTTGACAGCCACTGGCGTGCACCGTCCCGTGGCCGGCCCGGTTCGTGTTTGTGTTTGCGTAACGTGGTGCCGGCGGCCTTGCTGGCGCCGCGTTTTGAAACCGCGTCGGCGTCGGTGTTGTTTTCCGCCACGCTCAGCCCGTCCCGTTACTATGCCGACCTGCTTGGGCTGCCGGACACCACCGCCTGGGTGGATGTGCCGTCGCCGTTCCGGGCGGAGCAATTGCAGGTGCGCATCGGCCATCGCATCTCCACCCGTTACCGCGACCGTCAGGCCTCTCTGGCGCCGATCGCCGCGTTGATTGGTGATCAGTTCCAGCAGCGCCGTGGCAATTACCTGGCGTTCTTCAGTAGCTATGAGTACCTGGACGGCGTGCTCTCGGTGTTCCGTCAGACGCATCCGGACGTGCCGGTCTGGTCCCAGGAAAGGCGCATGGATGAAGAGGCCCGCCAGGCGTTTCTGGATCGTTTCGAAGAAGGTGGGGAAGGGATCGGGTTCGCGGTGCTCGGCGGCGCCTTCGCCGAAGGCATCGATCTGCCCGGCCGGCGCCTGATTGGCGCCTTCGTGGCGACGCTGGGGCTGCCGCAGATGAACCCGGTGAATGAACAATTCAAGACGCGTTTGGCGGCGCTGTTCGGTGACGGTTACGACTACACCTACCTGTATCCGGGATTGCGCAAAGTGGTCCAGGCGGCGGGCCGGGTGATCCGAACCGGTGATGATCAGGGCGTGGTGCATCTGATCGACGATCGTTTTTCCTCGCCCCGGGTGCGTGCCCTGCTGCCGCAATGGTGGTGCTGCAACTGAGCTGCCGCAACTGAGCTGCCGGAACTGAGCTGGAGGGAAGCGCCGTGGACAGAGCAGGGCGTGACTATCGCCGGTGTTCCGGCTGTGCTGAAATGTCTCCCTGATGATCAATCGTGGGCAATAACTGTAACAAAAAGCGCGTCGACGACGCTCGAAACCGGGAGCCACGCTATGTCCGCCTCACCCGTCCTTGTCCGCACCGACGGTGCGATTCGTACCATCACGATTAACCGCCCTGATAAGCGCAACGCCGTGGACCGCCCCACCGCCACCGCCCTGCGGCTGGCTTTTGAAGCGTTCGAACGGGATGACACCGTCAAAGTGGCGGTACTGGCCGGCGAAGGCGGGAACTTCTGCGCCGGCGCGGACCTTTCCGCCTTGGGCGATGAAGAGCGCCGCAACGAGATGGAGGCGGAAGGCACTGGTCCCGGCCCCATGGGGCCGTCCCGCATGCTGTTGAGCAAGCCGGTGATCGCGGCGGTATCCGGCTACGCCGTGGCCGGGGGGCTCGAACTGGCCCTGTTTTGCGATCTGAGGGTGGCGGAGGCGTCGGCGGTGTTCGGCGTGTTCTGCCGCCGCTGGGGGGTGCCCCTGGTGGACGGTGGCACCGTGCGGCTGGCTCGCATCATTGGTCAGGGGCAGGCCCTGGACATGATTCTCACCGGCCGTCCGGTGCAGGCCGACGAGGCATTGCGCATGGGGTTGGCCAACCGGGTGGTGGCGGACGGCGACGCCCTGGCCGAGGCTCAGGCTCTGGCCCGGGAGATCGCCGCATTCCCGCAACGGTGCCTGCGCGCGGATCGCCTTTCCACCTATCAGCAGTGGGATCACGATCTGACGGAAGCCCTGCGCCGTGAAGGCGCTGGCGGTTACCCGGTGGTATTCGCCGAGGCGCTTGCCGGGGCGGCGCGTTTCGCCAAGGGCGCCGGGCGCCACGGCCGCTTCGACGATCACGGCTAGCGGCCGACGGCGGTGTTTTACCCGATACATGCCAGTTGGGGCGAAGGTCCTGACCGCAAAATCCGGCCATAAAAAGCCCCCGGCGAACCCGGTGCCACGGCCGTGGAGAGGACGATGGCGGAGCCATCACCGTGGCGTCGCCCCTGGCGCGTAGTGGGAACGCCAGGGACGCCGGGTCGTCGGAGTAACAGAAAAACGGTGGGGCCCGTGAATAGGCTGTTACAGGGCCTCCAGGATGGTGGCGATGCCCTGGCCGCCGCCGATGCATTGGGTGGCAAGGGCGTAGTGGGCCTTTTCCCGCCGCAGCAGGGTAGCGGCTTTGCCGGTAATGCGCGCGCCGGTGGCGCCCAGGGGGTGGCCAAGAGCGAGCGCGCCGCCGTCCAGGTTCACGGTGTCCGGGTTCAGTCCCAGATCGCGGATGCAGGCCAGGGCCTGGGACGAGAACGCTTCGTTGATTTCCACCACGTCCAGTTGCTCCACATCGAGACCGGCCCGTTGCAGCGCCTTGCGGGTGGCGGGAATCGGGCCGAGCCCCATCACCGCCGGGTCGCAGCCGGCGGTGGCCACGGCACGGATCCGGGCGCTGGCCGGCAGATTGTGGCGCTGGGCGAAGTCGTCACTGGTAACCAGCACGGCGCTGGCGCCATCGGTGAGCGGTGAGGAGGTGCCGGCGGTGACCACGCCGTTCTCGTCAAACGCCGGCGGCAGTTTCGCCAGGGCTTCCAGAGAGGTGCCGGGACGGATGCAGCCGTCGTCCTCGATCCGGTTTGCGCCCGTTCCCGTATCGATGGCGATGATCTCATCGCGCAGCAGGCCACCTTCCCGCGCGGTGGTGGCCTTGCGGTGGGAGACCAGGGCCAGTTCCTCCTGTTGCGGCCGGCCGATTTCATAGCGTTGCGCCACGTTCTCGGCGGTGCGTCCCATGGACAGGTAAGCGTCGGTGTGTTCCCGCAGCCAGGGGTTGGGGGAGAAGTTGAAACCGCCCTGGGGCACCATGGTCATGCTTTCCACGCCCACGCACAGGTAAGCGTCACCGATACCCGCTTCGATCTGGGCGGCGGCGATATGGATGGCGGACATGGACGAGCCGCAAAAACGGTTGATGGTCATGCCGCCGACCTCTTGGGGCAGCCCTGACAACAGTCCGACGATGCGCGCCAGGTTGTTGCCCTGGGCGGCCTCCGGGTAAGCGCAGCCGAGAATCACGTCCTCCAGCAGCGACGGATCCAGATCGGTACGGGCGAGCAAGCCCTTCACCACCTGGGCGGCGAGATCATCCGGGCGCACTTCGGCGAGCGCCCCTTTGCGGGCGAAGTGGAACGGGGAACGGGCGTAGCCCGCGATAACGGCTTTCATGATTATCTCCTGATCAGCCAGGGAATACTGTTGACCGCGGCCAGTGCCACCAGGGAGGCAGCCATGACCGCGCACAGGGCGACGAGGTCGCCGGGGAACAGCGTTGTCATCAGGGCACCGCCGACGCCAAGAACGGCAAGGCGGGTCAGACTGGCGGCAATCGGCCACTGCATGCGGCCGACGCCCTGGGAAGCGAAGTACAGCGCCATGCCGACGCCGAAGAAGCCATACACCGGCGCCACCGTGCGCAGATAAATGGCGCCGGTGGCGATCGCCTCGGCATCGTCGGTGAACAGGCCGAGCCAGGCGTTGGGGAAGGCGGCGGCGAGCAGTCCCACGGTGCCGGTGGTGGCGGCGGTGAGGGCGGCGCCGATCCAGGCGATCCGGCGGGCACGCTGGATCTGGCCAGCGCCCATGTTCATGCCGACCATGGCCACCAGGGCGGTGCCGAAACCGAAGCTGAGCGGGATCTGCAGGTACTCGATACGAATGCCCAGGCCGAATCCGGCCAGCGCCGTCATCCCGGTGCGGGCGACGAAGAACGTGGCCACCACCACGGACAAATTGGAGAACACGGTGTTCAGGGCGGACCACAGGCCGACGCCGAGGATCTCCGCGAACAGGGCTTTGCGCAGCGGCGCCCGCGGGTCCAGCCGGACGCCGCCATGGCCGCGCATCAGGGCCGCCGCCAGAATTACCGTGGCGATCAGATAGTAGGCCGCCAGCGCCAGCCCGGCGCCGGTAATGCCCATGCCCGGCAGCGGACCGATACCGAAGATCAGCAGCGGCGACAGCACCAGCAGTAGCAGCACGCCACCGGTGAGCACCAGCGCCGGCATCAGCATATTGCCGGCGCCGCGCATTACCGCCGACAGGCCGTTCATCAGCCATAGAAAGGTGACCCCGGCGAACAGCGCATTGGAATAGGCGAGGGCGGCGTCCAGGGCCTGGTCGCGGCCGCCGAGCAGTGCGTAGAGAGCAGGGCCGGAGCCGATCACCACCAGTGAGCAGAGCAGGCCGAGCACGCCGGTGATGACCACCGCGTGCAGTGCCAGGGCGTTGGCCTTGTCGGTATCGCCGGCGCCGAGGGCGCGCGCCACCGCCGAGGAAATGCCGCCGCCGATGCCACCGCCGGACATCATCATCATGAGCATTACCAGCGGGAACACCAGTGCCGCCCCGGCCAGAGCGTCCACGCCGATCAGGCCGACGTAGTAGCTCTCCAGAAAGTTGGCCAGGGCCTGGGCCAGCATCACCACCAGATTGGGCAGCGCCAGTTTCAGCAACGTAGGCAGTACCGGCGCGTGCAGGATTCTGCGTGCCCGCTCTCCGGCATTCGAAGGGGGAGGGGACAGGGGGACGGTGGCGACAGCGGCGCGATTCATCGGCGTTTACCGTTGCATCACCAGCAACGTCGAGGTGGCGCTGGCATAAAGGCGACCCTCGCTGTCGGTGAGGCGGGCCTCGGCGAAGGCCAGGCGGCGGCCCATGGTGATGATCTTGCCTTCCGCGCGTACCGGACCGGTGTCCCTGGTCATGGCCTTGTGATAGGCCACTTTCAGTTCCGCGGTGGTATAAGCCTGATCCGCCTCCAGGTTGGAATGCACGGCACAGCCGCAGGCGGAATCCAGCAAGGTGGCGGCGTAACCGCCGTGGACGGTGCCGATCGGGTTGTAGACTTTTTCACTGGGCGAGCCTTCGAACACGACCCGCCCTCTCTCCACTTCCACCAGAGTGAAGTCCATGGTTTGGCCGATGCCGGCACGGAGGTCCTTCTCCATCATCATTTGCAGTGTTTCCAGGCCGGTCATGGCTTTCATGGCGGTATTGGACTGACTCACGGTTTACTCCTTGGCGGGCTTCCCGGAGGAAGCCGGGGTTGTGGAAGCGGTGGTGCCGAGCAGTTGCTGGCGCACCGCGTCGAGAATTTCAGCGGACAGTTCCGGGTCGTCCACGGCGCGGGACAGCACCAGGGCGCCGACCAGACTGGACGCCGTGGCCAGGGCCCGGCGCCGGCGGTTGGCGCGGCGGCCGGGGAGCCAGTCGGCGATCATGTCGGCGAACTTGCGGAAGGTGCCGGTGTAGGCGTGGCGTACTTCCGGGGCCTGCCGGGCGGTATCCACAGAGAGCGCGGCGAACAGGCAACCGTGGCCGGGCTGATCGCGGTGACGCCGGCTCAGGTATTGCTCCACCAGCACCTGAAAAGGCGGTTGCTGGCGTTTGGCCGTGAGGCGCTCCCATTTTGTACGGATATCGCCGGAGGACGCGCAGGTTTCCGCCATCAGCGCTTCCTTGGACTCGAAGTGCCCGTAGAAGCCGCCGTGGGTGAGGCCGGCGCTTTTCATCAGGTCCGCCACGGCCACGCCGTCGTACCCTTTTTCCCGAAACAGTCGGGAAGCCTCGGTGACGATTCGGCGCCGATTGGCGGCGGCTTGCTCTCGGCTGACGCGCATGGCCGCCCTCCTTTTTTGATGATGGCTATAATTTATAAATGCATGATGGGTATCATGTAAATGTTTTTTTATCGGAAACCTGGCGGTCGGTGGTCCCGGTTTGTGTCAAGAGTGCCTTTCCTTCGTCGCGGGAAACCCGTTCAATATCGGTAAATCATCGACCAACAGAGAACGAGGAGAACGCCATGAACCATCCGGATCTGGGGAAACTGATCCTGCGCTTGAGCCTGGGCGGCATGTTGCTCTTGCACGGGATCTCGAAAATGCTGCATGGCGTGGGCTGGATCGCCGGCTCGCTGCAAAGCATGGGAATGCCCGGCTTTTTTGCCTATGGGGTGTTTATCGGCGAGGTGATCGCGCCGCTTATGATCATCGTCGGTTATTACACCCGGGTAGGGGCGGCGTTGATCGTCGGCAACATGCTGGTGGCGTTGGTGCTGGTGCACATGAACGAGCTGTTCGCGATCAACGACACCGGTGGCTGGGCGATTGAGCTGCAGGGGTTCTATCTGTTTACCGCGGCGGCGCTGTTCTTCCTGGGTGCCGGCAAGTACGCGATGAGGAATTGATGGGCTGCGCCTGACAATACGCTTACACGCAACCGCTGTTCGCTGGCCGGCAAGCCCGCGGCGGCATCGTAGTCCCTTCTGGTAGTCCCCTCTTTAAGAAGCGAGCCGGGCGGCGGAGTGCCGCCGGCTCGCAATACATGCCTGCATATTTCTGCCTGTCCCCCCCTAAATAGGGAAGGGTATGGGATGGAGGGGTGGTATATCCTCGCACGAAAAGCACACAGACCTTGTTGGAAAAAAATCAACTTCAGGGCTGTTGATGATTCGAACAACCCACCGGCTGGAGGCCAGTGCCGTGCGATTATCCTTCCGACGTTTTCCATTGAGAATAAAATCGGCAAGTCAGGTCGGGTTGCTCATGTTGTGCCCGTTGGTACTGGTGAATTGCAGTTGCAATGAGCAACCCGAAATCGCTTGCAGCTTATCCGGTTGCTTGGCTGATGACGGCAACTGTCAGCTCAAGGTGTGGGTGTGGGAAGGTTATCCCATTGTCAAGGCGCTGCCGATGGGGCCCGATGCTCTGGAGTATAAAGGGAAAGATAAGATAAAAGAGTCGGGGATATCTTTTCAGGAGCAATTCAGAGTGGTGGACTACTACACCTATTCGTATGCTCCCGTTGATGCCTCTGACGGGGCGTACAGTTATCTTTTGCAAACTCGGGATGTAAACGGCCATTATCACGAATGTGCTGCCACGCTACCGGTAAGCAGGCAGAGAGGGAAAAGTTTGAACGTGGCTCTTCTCGAGCCCGCCCTGGTTTTGGATAAAGAAAGCGGGCCGGTACCATTGCCCGAATATTTGGTTGGGGGCCCGGGTTCCGGGGTGGCGGAGGGCTCATGGTCCGCCAATGAACCGGATTGGGTCATCATTGAGGAAGACGGTGAGCAATACCTGCGGTACGCGGGGGTAGCAAGGGAGGCCAGCAGCCCCAGTGCCGCGACTTTGACGGTGTCCGCCACCGGCTCCGATGGTACGCAGGAATCCGCATCGGTGGCGCTGGCCGCCCATTACGTTGATCCGAGCCTGGAACTCAATCAGGAATACGCACTGCCCGGAGACAACATCGTTGTCACTTATCGGAGTGGTTTGGATGACGATGGAGAAACCGGTGGCAACGGCGCAACCTGGGAATTGCTGCTGACACCGGAAGACGGAGAAACGGTGGACAAATCCACCGACCTGCTGACCACAGCGTCGCCCGATGAACGACACTTTGTCGCCGAGGAAGTCGGTCGCTATACCGTTAAACGAACCCGCGCGGGCGCCGATGGGGAGGCAGGTTCCGCCAGCGCCCTGAGCGAGGCGGTCACGGTGCTCGAGCCGGTGGTGAATGTGGTATTCAGCCCTCTGCCGGAAGACATCGATATGGATGAGCCGGTGCTGTTTGACGCCAGTGGCTCGACGATTCCACCGGGGGCGGAAGTCTGGTGGGCGGTCACGAAACGCCCCGAAGGAAGCAGCGCGGAGATGGTGCTCGACGACGTTATCGGCAAGAGAGCGATCCTGACTCCGGACGTAGTGGAAGGGACTTATACCGTCGAAGCCCGGTTGATGTTGCCGTCCCGGCCGGACCCGATAACCCGCAGCCAGTCGTTTTCCTTTGTTTCCACGCCCGTGGCCGGTCCGGTGACCGATGAGACGGAGCACTGGGTCGGTGACGAGGTGTCCTTCGATCTGGACCGCTCATCCTATCCCAGTGGCTCTTCCTTCAAGTACACGCTGAGCGCCGTGCCGGAGGGGAGCAACGCGGAACTGGTGATTTCAGCGGACGGTACGCAGGCCATCCTGGTGGCGGACATGGCGGGGGGCTACGAGGTCGAACTGACCATCACCAATGCCGAGGGGGAAACGTCCAGCCATGTCACCTCGATCACCGCGGAAGAATCCAGTGCCGTTCCTCTGACTTTGAACAGCACCTTGCCGGTGGTCGACGACGATGGCGACCAGAGCGTTATCGTCATCGACATCGATGGGGACAATCGTTTGACGGCCACCGCCGCACAGCCCGCCGTGGGACCGGACACCGCGCTGTTCCTGTATGGCTATTGGTCCGGGGAAAACTCGGCCAATCTGTACGACAGCAGTGGCGAGCCCTTTGCACTGGTGAACCCCGAGAATGGCGCGGTACTCGAGACCGGTGTCGGCCATACCATTCAACTGAAGCGGGATAACGGCGCTTACTATCAACTCCAAGTGACCTTCGAGACCGGCGACCAGGAAGGTGACGCGACCGTCACCGCGCTGAGCGGCTATTACTGCGGTGAATCATTGAGTGATTGCCCCTGACGGGGTATCGATGAACGGAATCGGGTGGACAAAATGAACTACATCAAATTGGCATTATCGATCACCTTGTTGCTCCCTCTTCTGTGGGGGTGTGGCAGTGATAGTCGCAGCAACGCCGGAGGTGGGGATGTTGTGCAACCTGAGCCGGAGCCCGGACTGGATATTTCCGATGTGGAATTGACGGCGGAAGAGAAGGCGCTGTTGGCAACCATCGAAGACAATATCCAGGCCCACCGCTACGCGGCGGCGACGACGGACATCGTGGCACTGCTTGAGGCCCACCCCGGCAGCGAGCAGATCAAGAGGCTTTATTCGGATGTCCTTGCCATGCAGTCGGGCATGGCGCCATCCGACTTCGCCGTCAAGGTGGGCGCGGTGCCCATTCAGGTGGCCGATGAGAACGGCGATATGATTGAGGTTTTTGCCTCCACCGCTTTGAAGGACATCCTTATTGAGCAGGCGGCGGTGGAGGACAGTGATGACTATCAGGTGCGTTTTCTGAATGGACGCCAGGCCTTGCGGCTGCGCCTGGAAGGCAAGACGGTCTCGGAATTGCCCACCCGGGAGCAGGCCGATATCGGTGTCATGGCATCGATTCACGCTACCCGTCTTGCTTATGCGGCGGTCGGTGGCGCGGCGGAATTGGAATACCTGGAAGAACACCCGGAAGAGCTGGAAAGTACGGTAGCCGGGCATCTGCCCGAGGTCGAGCAGGAACTGGTGGAGACCCTGAAGGTGGTTGTCGAGACCTCGGAAGCCGTTCATCAGCACTATCCGATACGGGAACTGGATGAAAACCCGGTAGGCATGTCGATGGCAAAGAATGCGTTCGCCAATACCATGCTGGATGACGGCGCGCTTTCCACCGAAGAAATGGTGGACCTCTACGATTTCGCCTACGGGAGGTAGTGGTTTCAGGGAGAAAGGAGGAAGACCATATCCGCTCAGGTCCAGCGCTTGCGGCTGTTGGCGGTGGCGATTTGCTCGTTGAGAGTGAGGAAGTCGTAGAGAATCCCCAGCCCGAACAAACCCAGGGTCAGCAGGTAAATCAGCCCGGTCACCCATTTGCCCATATAAAAACGGTGCAGGCCGAAGATGCCGAGAAAGGTCAGCAGCAGCCAGGTGATGTTGTAATCCACCGGGCCGGAGACATAGCGATGGTCGGCATCGCGGTCCATGGACGGGATCAGGAACAGATCGACGATCCAGCCGATGAAGAACAGTCCCAGGGTGAAGAACCAGATCACGCCGGTAATTTGCCGGCCATAGTAGAACCGGTGTGACCCCATGAAGCCAAAGATCCAGAGGGCGTAGCCAATGATCTTGCTGTGGGTATCGTCAATCCGCGTGTTCATAGATCTACCTCGATATTGGTAATCACGGTGTTGGCTTTGACTCTCGCGCTTTCGATGCTATCCGCTTTGGCCAGAGCGACGCCGAGGCGGCGGCTGCCATGCACTTCCGGCTTGCCGAACAGGCGCAGATCGGTGTCCGGCTCCGCCAGGGCCTGATCCAGATTGCCGTAGCGCATGGTTTCCGAATCACCTTTTACCAGCAGTACCGAGGATGCGGACGGACCCCGCTGCTCGATGTTCGGTATCGGCAGCCCGAGAATGGCGCGGGCGTGCAGCGCGAACTCGGACAGGTTTTGTGACATCAAGGTTACCAGACCGGTATCGTGAGGGCGTGGTGACACTTCACTGAACCAGACCTGGTCCCCGCGCACGAAGAACTCCACACCGAACAGGCCCCAGCCGCCCAGGGCGGCGGTAATGGCGCCAGCCTGGCGGCGGGCTTCCTCCAGCGCCGCGTCATTCATCGGCTGCGGCTGCCAGGATTCACGGTAGTCGCCGTCTTCCTGGCGGTGGCCGATGGGCGCACAGAAATCGGTGCCATTGCGATGCCGTACGGTGAGCAGGGTGATTTCGTAGTCGAACTCGACGAACCCTTCGACGATGACCCGGCCCTGGCCGGCGCGGCCGCCGGATTGGGCGTACTCCCAGGCGGCATCGATCTGGTCCTCGGTTTTCACCAGACTCTGCCCCTTCCCGGAGGAGGACATGACCGGCTTGATCACGCAGGGCAGGCCGATCTCCGCCACCGCCGCCCGGTATTCGGCCTCATCACCGGCGAAGCGATAGGGCGAGGTGGGCAGGCTCAGCTCTTCGGCGGCGAGGCGGCGAATGCCCTCGCGGTTCATGGTCAGCCGCGCTGCCCGGGCCGTGGGGATCACGGTGAAGCCTTCTTGCTCCAGAGCTTCCAGTTCGGCGGTGGCGATGGCCTCGATTTCCGGCACGATCAACGCCGGGCGCTCTTCTTCCACCACTGCCCGCACCGCGTCCGCGTCCAGCATGTCGATTACGTGCCAGCGCTGCGCCACCTGCATGGCCGGCGCCCGCGGATAGCGGTCCACGGCGATCACCTCGCAACCCAGGCGGATCAGCTCGATGGCCACCTCCTTGCCCAGTTCACCGCTGCCCAGCAGCATCACGCGGGTAGCGTTGTCGGAATAGGGGGTACCGATGGTGGTCATGCCGTCTCCTCATGGAACAAATCGTCGAAACAATGGGTTCAGCGGGGTCCAAACCCGCCTGGATGAACAAGATTGTAGCGAAAAGTGCCGCCATCGCGAGGGAAGAGTTTCACCCCGACGCCGTCGCGCCTACCATTGGCGCCAAAAGCTTCCCAATCAACCCCGGGCGGACAAGTGGACGATCAATACTGGATGGCGCGGGCGCTGGCCCTGGCGGAACGCGCGGCGGAGCAGGGCGAGGTGCCGGTGGGCGCGGTGCTGGTGCGCGATGGCGAGATCATTGGCGAGGGCTACAATAAGCCGATTCTCAGCCATGACCCCTCCGCTCATGCGGAAATCGGCGCGCTGCGCGCTGCCGCCGCCCGCGCCGGCAACTATCGGCTGCCGGACAGCACCCTCTACGTCACCATCGAACCGTGCACCATGTGTTTTGGCGCCATGATCCACGCTCGGGTGGCGCGGCTGGTGTACGGTGCCCGCGAGCCCCGTGCCGGGGTCTGTGAAAGCCAGTTGGGACTGCCGGAGAGAGAGTTCTATAACCACCGCCTGGAAGTCACCAGCGGGGTGCTGGCGGACCAGGCCTCGCAGCTGATGCGGGATTTTTTCCGGCGCAAACGATGAGAGAGGCAGGGAACTCCTCAGCCATTGTAGGAGCTTGCCCTGCAAGCGAATCGGGCTCTCAGCCTCCGAAGAAACGCGCTTACAGCGGCCCGCCGACCAGTTGCGATTGACTTCTAGCGAGCGATTACTTCGCCGCTGCCACCAGGGTAGGGCGGTGGCGTTCGGAATTGTCCGCCCATACCAGCAGGTCGTAGTAGCCGCGCACGTGGCGCACGTAGGCCACCGCCTGGCCGCCACGGGCGGGGCCGTAGCGTAACTGACCGGCATAGGCGGGTTTCGCCAGCATCGGCAGTCGCTGTTTCACGTCCTGCCAGCGATCCGGGTCACCGCCCTGTTTCTGGGTCAGGACCCGGGCGTCCTCGAGGTGGCCAAAGCCCACATTGTAGGCGGCCAGGGCCAGCCAGGTGCGGTCCGGTTCGGCGATGCGCTCGGGCATGCGGTCGTGCAATTTGCGCAGGTAAGCGGCGCCGGCGTGGATGCTCTGGGACGGGTCGGTACGGTCGGTGACGCCCATTTCCCGCGCCGTCTGATTGGTCAGCATCATCAGACCCTGCACGCCGGTGGGGGAGATGGCGCCAGCGTCCCACAGGGATTCCTGATACGCCACCGCCGCCAGCAGGCGCCAGTCGAAGCCGGCGTCTTCGGCGGCGTCGCGGAAGGCATTGGTGTAATCGGGCAGGCGGTCGTCCAGATGACGGATAAAGCTGCGCGCGGAATACAGGTCAAACCGTTCCACATGGCCGTAGAAGCGCTTGGCCAGCTGCTCGGTGGCGCCAATGGCGTTTTGCTGGGTCAAATAGCGCTGGGCGGCCTGATACAGGCTGCCGTCGCTGCCCGGGGCGAAGGCCCAGGCCAGCCCTTGATCCGCGCTGACGGTGAAGCCGGCGGCCAGATCCGGGAACAGGGCCCGGTGGATGGCGTAATCGTTGGAGTTGATCAGGGCGTAATCGGTCTCGCCTTCCTCCACCCGGGCCAGCGTTTGCTCCACGTTGGTGCCGGTGTGGACGTCCAGCTTCAACTCAGGCTGAGCGGCGCGGGCCTGCTCCAGCAGATCGGCGTTGCTGGAACCGGACACCACGGCGACGCTCTTGCCGTCCAGATCAGCAAGGGCATTGGGGCGCGGTTCGCCGAGCCGGTACATCACCAGGGTATCGACTTTCTGATAGGGCGTGGTCAGCCGCAACTGCTGGCGGCGCTGCTCGGTGATCACCAGTCCGGCGGCGGCGAAATCGGCCTTGCCGGCCAGCAGCAGCTTCTGCACGGCTTCGAGATCATCGGCTTCCAGCAGGCGCAATTCAACGCCCAGCCGCTCGGCAAAGCCGCGGGCCAGCTCGTATTCCATGCCGGTGGAACCGTTTTCATCGCCGTAAACGGTGGTCAGGGACGGGCGCGTGACCACCACCAGCTCGCCACGGGCCTGGATCCGTTCCAGGGCGGTGCCGGATGGGCGCAGAAACAGTCCCAGGATCAGTGCGGCGAGCAGCACCAGGGGTGCCCATGCCAGCAGTTTACGGCGTAACCGTATCGTCATGTCCTTGCTGCCTCCTGGGGTTGCCAGATAGGTTGGAAGCGCCCATTGCTTGGTTTTCGGGGCTTCCTCGGTTCCGGAACGGTCCTTGTTGCCGGAAGCAGGACATTCGAAGCCGTCGCCGGACCGCGCCTGGGCGGTGACCCGACGCTGGGTCGGATCCGGGATTGAGACGGCTTGGAATGACCAAAAATGTTGCCGGGAGCGATGGTTGACGTCGCTCCCACGACGGCCCGCTATGAATGGCGGGTATAAAAAATAAGCGATGCTTTTACAATTGGAGGCGAATTTACCATTCACAACCCCCGGGCCGCTACTTTTTTGTCCAACAATTGCCGCTATTGGACCGGTTGATGACGGTTTCCGCCGTGTCGCGGTGCTGTCGTGATAAAGGCGGGAAACCGGGTTCGCGCCCTCGCGCCGCCCCCCTGGAATCCGGTATCATTGCGGCTTCTTCCAATCCCCCGTCGATCCAAAGGAAAAGCCAGCCCATGCTGATCCTACCCGGTAGCCCGGCTCTCTCCGCATTTCGTAAGGAAAAATTGCTGCGCGCTTTGCCGCGAGTGGAGGCTCTGTCCGCCCGTTTCATTCACTTCGTGGAGACGTCCGCGTCGTTGTCCGCCCGGGAACAGGCGGTACTCGACGGTTTGCTGAGCTATGGCCCGACGATCAGCGAGGAACCGGTGGAAGGCCGCCGGTTCCTGGTGGTGCCGCGCCCCGGCACGATCTCCCCCTGGTCTTCCAAAGCCACCGATATCTGCCATAACGCCGGCCTCGACAAGGTGTTGCGAGTGGAGCGGGGTATTGAATATCGGCTGCAGGCGGACCCGGATATCGCCCGAGCGGAGCTGGTGGCGCCGCTGCACGACCGCATGGTGGAGGCGGTGCTGGACCAGCCCGAGCAGGCCGAGGCCCTGTTCAGCCATCATCAGCCCAAGCCGCTGACCACGGTGGATGTGATCGGCGGCGGCCGCGACGCGCTGGCCCACGCCAACGGCGAGCTGGGTCTGGCACTGGCGGACGATGAGATCGATTACCTGGTGGAACGCTTCACCGCTCTGGGGCGCAACCCCAGTGACGCGGAACTGATGATGTTCGCCCAGGCCAACTCCGAGCATTGCCGGCACAAAATCTTCAATGCCGACTGGACCATTGACGGCGAGGCTCAGGAACTGAGCCTGTTCGGCATGATCCGCAACACCTACAAACACGCCAGTGAAGGCGTGCTGAGCGCCTACAAGGACAACGCCGCGGTGGCGGCAGGGCCGGTGGCGGACCGCTTCTTCCCCCGTCCGGACGACACCGAGTACCGCTACGTCAATGAGCCGGTACATATGCTGATGAAGGTGGAGACCCATAACCACCCCACCGCCATCGCGCCGCATCCGGGGGCGTCCACCGGCGCCGGCGGCGAGATCCGTGACGAAGGCGCCACTGGCCGCGGCGCCAAGCCCAAGGCCGGCCTTACCGGGTTCTCGGTCTCCAATCTGAGCATTCCGGATTTCGTGCAACCGTGGGAGGACCACTACGGCCGCCCCGGGCGCATCGCCTCGGCCCTGGACATCATGATCGAGGGGCCGCTGGGCGGTGCCGCCTTCAACAATGAGTTCGGCCGCCCGAATCTGTGCGGCTATTTCCGCACCCTGGAAATCGAAGCCCCGGGCATCAACGGGGACGAGCGGCGCGGCTACCACAAGCCGATCATGATCGCCGGCGGCCTCGGCAACATCCGTGACGGCCATGTACAGAAAGAGGGGATCCCGGCCGGTGCGAAAATCATCGTGCTGGGCGGACCGGCCCTGCTGATCGGCCTCGGCGGCGGCGCCGCCAGTTCCATGGCCAGCGGTGAGTCCGACGAGGCCCTGGATTTCGCCTCGGTGCAGCGCGGTAACCCGGAAATCGAGCGGCGGGTGCAGGAAGTGATCGATCGCTGCTGGGCCCTCGGTGACGACAACCCCATTGTCTCCGTCCACGACGTCGGTGCCGGCGGCCTCTCCAACGCCTTGCCGGAACTGGTCCACGATGCCGATCGTGGCGCCAACCTGGAACTGCGCCGGGTGCCCAGTGATGAGCCGGGAATGAGCCCGGTGGAAATCTGGTGCAACGAAGCCCAGGAACGCTATGTGCTGGCGGTGATGCCGCAAGACCTGGCGCGCTTCGAGGCACTGTGTCGGCGCGAGCGGGCGCCCTTCGCGGTGCTTGGTGAAGCCACCGAGGAAGAACACCTGACAGTGTCCGATGAGCACTTCGGCGATGCGCCGGTGGATCTGCCCATGGACCTGCTGTTCGGCAAGCCGCCGAAGATGCAACGTGCCTTCGACCGGGAGGATTTCCAGCGCCAGACCTTCACCACCGATGGCATCGAATTGCGCGATGCGGTGGAGCGGGTGCTGCGGCTGCCCACGGTGGCCTCCAAGAGCTTCCTGATCACCATCGGCGACCGTTCGGTGACCGGTCTGGTTCATCGGGATCAGATGGTGGGGCCCTGGCAGGTGCCGGTGGCCGACTGCGCGGTAACCGCCACCGGTTTCAATCCCAACGAAGCCGGGATCACTACCGGTGAAGCCATGGCCATGGGGGAGCGCACCCCGGTGGCGCTGGTGGACGCCGCCGCCTCCGGCCGCATGGCGGTGGCGGAAACCATTACCAATCTGGCCGGCGCCCACATCGGCGGCTTCGGGCAAATCCGCCTGTCCGCCAACTGGATGGCCGCCGCCGGTCACCCGGGCGAGGATCAGGCGCTGTTTGATACGGTCAAGGCGGTGGGCATGGAGCTGTGTCCGGAGCTGGGTATCGCCATCCCGGTGGGTAAGGACTCTCTCTCCATGCGGACCGTGTGGAATGAGCGTGGCATCGACAAGAGTGTCACCTCGCCGCTGTCGCTGATCGTCACCGCCTTCGCCCAGGTCAGTGATATCAACCTGACCGTGACCCCGCAGTTGCGTACCACCGAGGCCAGTGAACTGCTGCTGGTGGATCTGGGCCGTGGCCGTAACCGGCTGGCCGGTTCGGCACTGGCGCAGGTGTTTGGAAAAGTCGGCGAGGTGCCGCCGGATCTGGATGACGCCGCCGATCTGAAGGCGTTCTTCCAGGTGACCCAGGCGCTGTTGGCGGAAGGCAAGTTGATGGCCTACCACGATCGCTCCGACGGCGGCCTGTTCACCACCCTGGTGGAAATGGCGTTCGCCGGCCGGGTCGGCATCGACATCGTGCTGGACGATATAGCCGGTGATGGACCGGAAGCGGTGGCGGCCCTGTTCGCCGAGGAACTGGGCGCGGTGCTGCAGGTGCCGGAAGGCGAAGCGGAGACGGTGCGTCAGCGCTACGCCGAGGCCGGTCTGGCCGGCTGCGTGCACGCCGTGGCGCGGCTCAATGTGGATGATGTGGTGCGCGTGCGCCTGGGCGGCGCCATCCTGATGGAGCGGCCCCGTCGCGGTCTGCAACGGCTCTGGTCGGAAACCAGCTATCGTATCCAGGCGTTGCGCGACAACCCGGACTGCGCCCGCCAGGAGTTCGACGCTATACCGGACAGCAACGATCCGGGCCTGAACGTGCGGCTCACTTTCGACATGAGCGAAAACGTGGCGGCGCCGTTCATCGGCGGCGCCCGGCCCAAGGTGGCGATCCTGCGCGAGCAGGGCGTCAACGGCCAGACCGAGATGGCGGCTGCTTTTGACCGCGCCGGCTTCGCCGCCGTGGACGTGCACATGAGCGACCTGCTGGCCGGTGACGTCAGTCTGGACGACATGAAAGGCCTGGTGGCCTGCGGCGGCTTCTCCTACGGCGACGTGCTCGGTGCCGGCGGCGGCTGGGCCAAGACGGTGCTGTATCACAACGGCCTGCGTGACGCCTTCAACCGTTTCTTCTTCCGCGAGGACACTTTCGCCCTGGGCGTGTGCAACGGCTGTCAGATGCTGGCCCACCTCAAGGACCTGGTGCCCGGCGCGGAACATTGGCCGCGCTTCGTGCGCAATCTGAGCGAGCAGTTCGAGGCCCGCACCTCGCTGGTGGAAATCGGCGATTCGCCGTCCATTTTGCTGCGCGACATGGCCGGCACCCGTCTGCCCATCGCCGTGGCTCATGGCGAAGGGCGGGTGGAGATCAGCGACGCCGATCTGGCCCGCAACGTGGAGCAGCGCCTGGTGGCCCTGCGCTACGTGGACGGCATGGGCAATGCCACCGAGCAATACCCGGCCAATCCCAATGGTTCCAGCCAGGGCGCCACCGGTTTCACCACCCGGGACGGCCGCGTGACTATTATGATGCCGCACCCGGAGCGGGTGTTCCGCGTGCTGCAGAACAGCTGGATCCCGGATGATTGGCGCCGCTTCGACAATGCCCCCTGGTTCCGTATGTTCGCCAATGCGCGCAAGTGGATCGGTTAGAGGCAGTTGACAGTTGATAGTGGACAGTTGACAGCGAAAGGCGGAAGAAAGGGGTGTGGGAAGCTGGCTTGCCAGCGAATTTGCGTGTGGGCGTGCTAGCGTGTTGCGTGCAAGAGGTAGATTAAGTAACAGGCTGATCAGACACGAATATGACGGAAGAAAAGTACCATTATTTCGATATGCCGATCGGCGAGCTGCCGGAGCCGACGCCGGTGTCGGCGCGGCGCCGGGAGTTGGCCCGGGAATTGGCGGCGATCAATGAGCAGTTGGTGCGTCTGGATGCGGATGAAGCGGCGCTGGCCGCCGCCACCGAGCAGGCGCGCGCCTTGCGGCAAAGCCTGGAGGGCCATTCTCACCGCAGTATGCGCGATATTCTCGGCCGGCTGATCGTCGGCCAGGGCAGCCGTCAGGACGCTCTGGACATGGCGGACTTCGAGATTCTTTCCGGGCCCGCCAATGCCATGTCGCCGCCGATGACCTTCTGGCTCGACGGCGACACCGTGCGCGCCCGCGCCAGTTTTGGCCGCGCCTTCATGGGCCCGCCGGGCAAGGTACATGGCGGCGTACTGTCACTGGCCCTGGATATGTTGCTGGCCAAGACCCAGGATTTTGTCAGTAACGTTGGTATGACCGGCACTCTCAAGGTGCGCTACATGGCGCCGACCCCGCTGCATACCGAGGTCAGTTTCGAGGCACGTCTGGTGCGTCTGGAAGGGCGCAAGCTGTTCAGTGAGGCACGGGTTTTCGCCGATGGCGTGCAAACCGTGGCCGCCGACGGCATCTGGATTTCCTCCCAGGGGGATTACCGCCTCAAACCGGAGTATGCGCATCTGGCCAAGGACAGCGATGTGGCCTGAATCGATCATCAGGAGGACCGATGACGACTCTCTACAAGCTTTGTTTCTATGTTCCGGTGAGCCACGTGGAAACCGTCAAGGCGGCGGTGTTCGACGCCGGTGCCGGCCGCATTGGTGACTACGATCGTTGCAGCTTCCAGGTGCTGGGCCAGGGCCAGTTCAGGCCCCTGGACGGCAGCAATCCCTATCTGGGCAGTCAGGGACAGGTGGAGACCGTGGAAGAGTACCGGGTGGAGATGATTTGCCAGGCGGATTGTCTGGAACCGGCGGTTCGTGCCTTGCATGACGCCCACCCCTACGAGGAGCCGGCCATCGACCTGTGGCAGCTGGCGCCGCTGCCGGTTTGACCGACTGCCAGCCTAGATATTCTCGTCCAGCGCCGGTTTGCGCTTGAGCGGCGGGATGTCCTGAGTGCGTACCGGGAAGTCGCCGGTTTTCAGGTCCTGAAAATAAAACTTGAGGGTACGGCCGATGGTGGGAAAGGCCAGCTGATCCCAGGGAATCTCGTCTTCCGTGAACATTCCGGCATCGGAGCTTTCCTCGCCGACGCCATAGTCACCGTTGGCCATATTGCCCAGGAAAAAGACATAGACCTGGTTGATATGGGGCAGGTTGAAAATCGTATAAATGTCCCCAACCTCCACCGTGGCACAGCCTTCTTCCCAGGTTTCCCGGGCGGCGCCTTCCTGCAGGGTTTCCCCGTTTTCCATGAAGCCGGCGGGCAGGGTCCAGTAGCCCTTGCGGGGTTCAATGGAGCGTTTGCAGAGCAAAATGCGGCCTTCCCAGACCGGGATGGCGCCGACCACGATCTTCGGGTTCTGGTAGTGGATGGTGCCACAGTGGTTGCACCAATAGCGGGGCCGGTTGTCTCCTTCGGGAACCGAATACAACACTTCCTGCCCGCAATGGCTGCAATACTTCATGATCGTTCTCGCCGTGGTGAAGTACGCCAGCCTACTGGCTCGCCGGAACCCTGGCAATCCGAAAGCGGCGCTGCGCCCTTGCCCGTGGAGCGGGCGATGGTCAAACTGAGTAGTAAAGAAAGGGGAGTAACAGAGTGAAGCAGTGCTGCGAAGGTCCAATCAGCGGATGGCCGCGGGAGAAGCGCGGATGACAGACCTGGAACGCCTGCGTAGGCGGCTGCCGGATTACCGTTTGATCGAGTTGCCGCTGGATCTGCCCGAGGCGGCGGTTTTAATGCCCTTTGTCGATAAGCCGGAACCGGAATTGATCCTCACCGTTCGTTCCCGTTCCATGCCGACGCACGCCGGCGAGGTGGCCTTCCCCGGCGGCAAGCGGGATCCCTCCGACCGTAATTTGATGATGACCGCGCTGCGCGAAAGTCAGGAAGAGGTGGGGCTGGCCCGGGAAGCGGTGGAAGTGCTGGGCAATCTGTCGCCGATCCCGTCCCGTTTCGGCATGAAGGTAACGCCTTTTGTCGGCGTGGTGCATGCGGACGCGGAATTGACGCCCGAGCCCGGCGAAATCGACTCGATTTTCAACGTACCGCTGCGTTTCTTTCTGGAACAGGAACCGGATCTGACCGCGCCGGTGGAGGTGTACGGTCGCCGTCTGCGCATGCCGAACTACTATTTCGAGGATAAGCGGATCTGGGGATTGACCGCGTTCATGATCCTGGATCTGATCAATCACGTTTACGATACCGATATCCGTTTCGATGTTAGCGACGATTGAAACGGTTCAGGCAAGGACAAGAAAATGATCTACACGATTAACGACCGCCAGCTGGAATTCCGGGGCGAGGGCCAGTGGATTGCGCCCAACGCCACCCTGATCGGGTCGGTAGTGCTGGGTGAAAACGCCAGTGTCTGGTTCGGCGTGGTGATCCGCGCCGACAACGATGTCATCGAGATCGGCGATAACAGCAATGTGCAGGAAAACTCGGTGTTGCACGTGGACCCGGGCGTGCCGATGAAAATCGGCAAGAACGTCACGGTGGGCCACAAAGTCATGCTGCACGGCTGCACCATCGGCGATAACACGCTGATCGGTATGAACGCGGTGGTACTGAACGGCGCGAAGGTAGGCAGCAATTGCATTATCGGCGCCCACGCTCTGGTGCCGGAAGGCATGCAGATCCCGGACAACTCCCTGGTGATGGGCGCGCCGGCCAAGGTGGTGAAGGAAATCACCGATGGCCACAAGGCGATGATCACCATGGGCAGCCAGCACTATGTGGCCCATGCCCGTCATTTCTCGGAGCATCTGCAAGAAGATGAACGTTTCAAATAGTCCCAAGCCGGTCTCACCGTGCGTGTCGATCTGCGCGCTGGACGGTGACGATGTCTGTGTCGGCTGCTTTCGCACCGGCCAGGAAATCAGCCATTGGGGGCGCCTCGATGCGGACCGCCAAGTGGAAGTGCTGCGCCGGTGTCAGCGGCGCATGGCCGGCGAGCTGGCGCCCTGCCTGATGGACGAAGTGGTGCCGGGATGAGTACGGAACAGGAGCACAACACGCCGTCGGCGCCGCGCCTGGGCCTGGCGCTGGGTAGCGGTTCGGCGCGGGGCTGGGCGCACATCGGTGTGATTCAGGCCCTGGAGGAGATGGGGATTCGTCCGGACGTGGTGGCCGGCACCTCCATTGGTGCCCTGGTGGGTAGCGCCTACGTCAACGGTGCGCTTGATGACCTGGCGGACTGGGTGAAGACGCTGACCACCAAGGACGTGTTCGGCCTGATGGACTTCACCCTGTCCGGCGGTGTGGTCAAGGGTGAAAAACTGTTCGGTTTCTTCGAGGAGCGGCACAGCAACCCCAACATCGAGGATCTGGAGCAGCGTTTCGTCACCGTCGCCACGGACATGAAGAGCGGCCGTGAGATCTGGATCAGCAAAGGGCCGATTCTGCAGGCGGCAAGGGCGTCCTGTGCGTTGCCGGGGCTGTTCACGCCGCTCAAACACCAGGGGCGCTGGATGCTGGACGGTGGCCTGGTCAATCCGGTGCCGGTGTCCGCCGCCCGCGCCTTCGGTGCCGATGTGGTCATCGCCGTCAACCTCAATGCTCAGTTGGTGGGCGCCCACCTGTCCCGGCAGAAACCGCCGGAGGAGAACGGCGCCACCGAGGAAGAGCACAGCCTGTGGCAGAAGATGGCGAACTACTTCACCAGTGGTGACGGCCAGGCTCCTGGCTTCTTCGACGTTATCGCCTCCAGCGTCAACATCATGCAGGACCGCATCACCCGTTCCCGCATGGCCGGCGACCCACCGGAAATCACCCTGATTCCGCTGCTGGAGGATTTCGCCCTGATGGACTTCCACCGCGCCAAGGAAGCCATCGACGAAGGCCACCGCCTGGTCGAGCGCCATGCCGGCGATATCAGAGCGTGGATGGGAGGCAGTTGACAGTTGATAGTGGACAGTTGACAGCGAAAAACAAAGAAATGCGGATCCGCAATGGGTGTTTGCGTATCAGCAACTGTCGGTTTCAATCGCCACGGTTTTCTTTAGAGGCAAAGAGGCCGTCCTCAAGTTTTGTGCGCGGCCTCTCAAATTCTAGATTGCTCCGCCTTTTTTCTGAACCGGCCCCAAAAAAGTAGACACCTTCATTAACGAGGAAGGTGTATGCAATTTCGCAGCAAGCGTCGGTTTAGTGACGCGTTCAAACGCGAGGCCGTTGAGGCCTCGCTGTCCAGCCCACAGACACAAAGACAGATCGCTGCCAAACTAGGGGTTCATCCGACCTTACTGAGCCGCTGGCGGCAGGAGTGGATTGTGGGTAAGTCATCCTCCAAGAAACCGGTCCGTAATGCGGGCCCGACCAAGAGCCTTGAGGAGCTGGAGCGGGAAAATGCCCGCCTGAAGAAACAGCTGAAACGGGCGGAGATGGAGAGGGACATCCTAAAAAAGGCGGACGAGTACTTCGCCAAGCTCCAGAAATGAGGTTTGCCTTCATTGACGGGCACCGTGACCGCTGGCCAGTGACGGTGTTGTGCGAAGTACTCGACGTATCTCGGGCGGGGTATTACCGGTGGTGCCACGCCCCCTGCCGGCCCAGCGCCCGGCGCCAACGGTGGCGGACCTTGCAGACGTTCCTGCTGGAGCAGGCGAAACAACAGGATGGGGTGCCGGGTTACCGCAAGCTGTGGTTGGATGCGCAGGCGGCAGGCTTTGCCTGCGGCAAGAATCAGGTTCAACGGCTGCTACGGGCCTGCGGATACCGTTCTAGCGTGGCGACGAAACCGGGGCATCGGCGCCCCAGCAGCGGGTTGCCAGTGCTACCGAACCTGCTGAACCGTCAGTTCAATGTAGCTCACCCCAACCAGGTGTGGGTGTCGGATATTACCCAACTGCCGTGTCAGGAGGGTTGGCTGTATGTGGCGGTGATCTTGGACCTGTGCACCCGTCAGGTGGTGGGTCGAGCGCTGGGGCGGGTCAACGACTCGGGCCTGGTGCTGCGTGCTCTGGAGCAGGCCTGGGCGTGCCGTCAGCCTCGAGGAAAAGACCTGCTGTTCCACTCGGATCAGGGCGTCCAATACCGCAACGAGGCGGTGATGGGCTGGCTCAATGACCGGGATGTCACGATCAGCATGTCGCGCCCGGGCAACTGCTGGGATAACGCCTGTGCGGAGAGCTTCTTCGCCTTGTTGAAGAAGGAGTGGACGAAGCGTCTAGGGTTGATCGGCCGGGACGAAATGGCCGATGAAATCCAGTACTATACGGACCACTTCTACCCCAAAGTACGGCGCCACATGACGTTGGGAGGGCTCACCCCCAACGACTATGCGGCTACTTTATAATCGGTGTCTACTTAAATGGGGCCAGTCCATTCGCGCAGCTGTCAACTGTCCACTATCAACTGTCAACTGTCTTTTTCCTCACTCTCGCCGCCTTAACCATATTGTCCTTCACCTGCAGGATCTCGATCAGGTAGTCCTCCACCCGCAATGAAATGTTGGCGTCGGGAATCGATTGCAGGTGTTCGAGGATCAGGCCGTTGAGGGTACGCGGCCCGACGATGGGGATGTCCCAGTGCAGCGCCCGGTTGATGTCGCGCAGATTGGCGGAGCCGTCAACGACGAAGCTGCCGTCTTCCTGGGGCAGGATGTCCGGATTGGTGGTGGCGGCCTGGTCGGAAGTGAACTCGCCGACGATCTCTTCAAGAATATCTTCCAGGGTCACCAGGCCCATCACGTCGCCGTACTCGTCCACCACGATGCCGATACGGCGTTTGGCGTTCTGGAACTGGATCAACTGGCGGTTCAGGGACGTGCCTTCGGGAACGAAGTAGGGCTCCACCGTGTACTGCATCAGCTCCGCTTTGTTGATTTCTTCCTTGAGCAGCAGGCGGCTGAGCTTGCGCAGGTGCAGGACGCCCAGCATGTCGTTGGGGTCGCCGCGGTAGACCGGCAGACGGGTGTGCTGGCTGGTGCGCAGGGTGTTGAGGATGTCGTTCATGTCGTCATCCAGATCGATACCGATCATCTCGTTGCGCGGAATCATGATGTCCTCGACGGTGACGCTTTCCAGGTCGAGGATGTTCAGCAGCATCTTCTGGTGCTTTTCCGGGATCAGGCCGCCGGCCTCGTTGACCACGGTGCGCAATTCCTCGGGGCTGAGATGGTCTTCCTCGGCGCCGTCGGTGCGCACGCCGAACAGGCGCAGGAACAGGCCACTGATGCCGTTGACCAGCCACACCAGCGGCGCCAGCAGCCATTGCAGTGGCTGCAGCAGGAGACTGGCGGGGAACGCTACCCGTTCCGGTTTCATGGCCGCGTAGGTCTTCGGCGTGATCTCGGCGAACACCAGCATGATCAGAGTGATGGCCACCGGCGCCACCGCCGCGCCGGAGTCCCCCAGCCAGCGGATCGCCAGGATCGCCGCCACCGTGGCGGCAAAGTTGTTGACGAAGTTGTTGCCGATCAGGATCACCGACAACAGCCGGTCGGTACGCCGCAGCAGTTTTTCCACCCGTCCGGCGCCGCTGTGGCCTTGCCGGGAAAGGTGGCGCAGCCGGTAGCGGTTAATCGCCACCATGCCGGTTTCACTGCTGGAGAAGAAAGCGGAGAACAGGATCAGAATGATCAGGGTGATCACTAACCACCCATCCGGGATGCTGGTCAAGAGACAGTCGTTTGGTTGCTGTTTGGCCGGCTATTGTTCGGTGCCGGGTTCCGGGGTGTCAAGCGATAACCGCGCCGTCGCGATCAGCGCCGCAGGATCACTTCCAGCACCAGTTGCGTGCCGAAGAAGGCCACCAGCAGCACGGCGAAGCCGGCCAGGGTGAAGCGCACCGCGGTCAGGCCACGCCAGCCGCGCAGATGGCGGCCGAACAGCAGCACCGCGAAAATTACCCAGGACACCAGGGTCAGCACGGTTTTATGGACCAGGTGCTGGGCGAACAGGTCATCCACGTAGAGGAAGCCGAACAGGATCGCCAGGGTCAGCAGGCATTCGCCCAGCCACAGGGCGTCGAACAGCATCGATTCCATCATCTGGATCGGCGGGAACAGCCGCATCACACCGCGGATGTGGCCGTCCTTGAGCTGGCGGTGCTGGACCCACAGCAACACCGCCTGGCAGGCGGACAGCGCCAGCACCGCGTAAGCAACGATGGACAGCAGCACATGCATGCCGATGCCATGTTCCAGCGGATGGGCCACATAGCCGGTATGCAGCCACAGCGCCGCCGGGATGGTGGCGGCGGCGAACGGAAACACCAGGGCACTGACCCACTGAAACGGCCTGAGCAAGCTGGACAGCACCACCAGGGCGGCGCCCACCAGCGCCACCGCCGAGGCCACGGGAAACAGGCCCAGCAGCAGCCCCTGCGGCGTGATCAACTGGGCGTACAGCGTCAGCGCATGGGCGATCACCGCCAGACCGCCGGGGATCAGAATGGCCGCTTTTGAAGGCGAGGCTTGCCCCCGGAACTGGCGGTACACCAGTATGGACGCCAACACGTACAGGGCGGTGGCGGGCAAGCCGAAGGCCAGGGCAGGAGTCATAGGTTCCATGTGGTTTTCCGGGAAAAGCCGCGGAAGTCTGGCACAGCTGCCCCGGCTTTTGAAGCGTTCGCCATGACGGCGGTGGGGTGCCTGCCCTATAATCGCGCCCTGTCGCCGTTTTCCGGGCCGGAAGGCGGCCACCCGATTCAGGAGGTTGATGATCATGTTCGAGAATCTCACCGAGCGCCTGGGCCAGTCGCTGAAGGGCCTGGCCGGCCAGGGACAGCTCAACGAGGACAATATTCGCGATACTTTGCGCGAGGTACGCAAGGCCCTGCTGGAAGCCGATGTGGCGCTGCCGGTGGTCAAGGAATTCGTCGAACAGGTCAAAGAGAAGGCCCTGGGGCAGGAAGTCCTGCAAAGCCTGAACCCCGGCCAGGCGTTCGTGAAGATCGTCAACGACGAACTGGTCCACACCATGGGCGACGCCAACGACGCCCTCAACCTGGCCACCAAGCCGCCGGCGATCATCCTCATGGCCGGCCTGCAGGGCGCCGGTAAAACCACCTCCGTGGCCAAGCTGGCGCGCTTTCTCCAGGAACGTGAGAAGAAGAAGGTGATGGTGGTGTCCGCCGACGTCTACCGTCCGGCGGCGATCGAGCAGTTGAAAACCCTGGCCGGGGAGGTGGAGACCCACTTCTTCCCGTCCACCGGGGATCAGGATCCGGTGGATATCGCCAACGCGGCTCTGGCCGAGGCCCGCCGCCGTTACATGGACGTGCTGATCGTCGATACCGCCGGTCGTCTGCACGTGGACGACGCCATGATGGCGGAGATCAAACGGCTGCACGCCGCCATCGAGCCGGCGGAAACGCTGTTCGTGGTGGACGCCATGACCGGTCAGGACGCCGCCAACACCGCCCAGGCGTTTAACCAAGCGCTGCCGCTGACCGGGGTGATTCTGACCAAGGCGGACGGTGACTCCCGCGGGGGCGCGGCGCTGTCCGTGCGTCATCTCACCGGCAAACCGATCAAATTCATCGGCATGGGTGAGAAAACCGATGCTCTGGAGCCGTTCCACCCGGACCGTATCGCCAGCCGGATTCTCGGTATGGGTGACGTGCTGTCCCTGGTGGAGGAAGCCGAACGCAAGCTGGACAAGAAGAAAGCCGAGAAGATCGCCAAGAAGTTCAAGAAAGGCCGGGCGATGGACTTCGAGGATCTCAAGGACCAGTTCCAGCAGATGCGCAACATGGGCGGCATGGCCGGCCTGCTGGACAAGCTGCCGGGCATGGGCAACATGATGCAGGCGGCCCAGGATCCGGCGGCGCTGAAGAACATGAAGCACATGGAGGCGCTGATCGACTCCATGACGCCCAAGGAGCGCCGCAACCCGGATCTGATCAAAGGGTCCCGCAAGAAGCGCATCGCCGCCGGCGCCGGGCTGGAGATTCAGGATCTCAATCGCCTGATGAAGCAGCAGAAGATGATGGCGAAGATGATGAAGAAGATGCGCACCAAGGGCGGCATGAAGAACATGATGCGCGGCATGGAAGGCATGATGGGCGGGCAGGGTGGCCCGGGCGGCGGCATGCCTCCCGGTGGTATGGGCGGTGGCGGCGGTGGTCTGCCGCCGATGTAAGGAGGGAGAGGGTGAAACAGTCTCTGTTCTTGCCTTCCCCGCCAACCCCGCGTAAAATCTGCGCCCTTCGCGCCCTCCGGTCCATTCGGAGGGAACTTCAAGCGGATACGATGGCCGGACGATGAGCGTTCGGCCGGGACACCGGATTGAAACAGGACTGAAAAATGCTGGTTATTCGTCTCGCCCGTGGTGGCTCCAAGAAACGCCCTTTCTACCAAATCATTGCCACCGACAGCCGTAACGCCCGTGACGGCCGCTTCATCGAACGTCTGGGTTACTTCAACCCGATCGCCCGTGGCGGTGAAATCCGTCTGAAAGTGGACCTGGAAGCCGTGGACCAGTGGGTTCAGAAAGGCGCCCAGCTGTCCGACCGGGTCAAAACCCTGGTCAAGGAAGCGCGCAAGAGCGAGAGCGCTTGAGCATCCTGGCTCTCTGACCAGACCCATGGGATCTCAATCGGACAAGGTGATCGTGGGCCGCGTCATGGCGGTACATGGCATCAAAGGCTGGGTGAAAGTCTATTCCCACACGGATCCCATGGAGAACATCTTCGAGTACCAGCCCTGGTATCTGAGCAAGGGCCGGGATTGGGAAGAAGTGAAACTGGCTGGCGCCCGCCCCCAAGGCAAGGGGTTGGTCGTCGCCTTTGACGGTATCGGTGACCGCGAGCAGGCGGCACGGGAACTGGTCGGCCGGGAAATCGCCGTGTCGGAGTCCCTGTTGCCCCGTTCCGGAGACGGTGAGTTCTACTGGCGGGACCTGATCGGTCTGCGGGTGCTGCTGCCGGACGGCCGTGATCTGGGCCGGGTGGATCGGCTGATGGAAACCGGCGCCAACGATGTGCTGGTGGTGATCGGCGATGCCGACAGTCTGGACCGCCGTGAACGGCTGCTGCCCTGGGTGCCGGACGACGTGATTGTCGACGTTGCCCTGGAGCGCGGCGAGATTCGCGTGGACTGGGACCCGGAATTCTAGAGCCACGGCGGACGTGGACAGGGAGGCGCTCAATGCGAATCGCGCTGATGACGCTGTTCCCGGAAATGACCGGGCTGGTGACCGGCTTTGGCGTGACCCGGCGGGCCATCGAGAGCGGCCGGCTGAGTCTGGAAGCGGTCAATCCCCGGGATTTCACCGATGACCGCCACCGCACCGTGGACGATCGCCCCTTTGGCGGCGGGCCGGGCATGGTGATGAAAGTGGAGCCCCTGGAACGCGCGCTGAGCGCGGCCCGGGAGCGAGTGGGCCCGGCCCGGGTGATCTACCTGTCACCTCAAGGGCGGCCACTGACCCAGCGCAAGGCCCAGGAACTGGCCGCCGAACCGGCATTGATCCTGGTGGCCGGTCGCTACGAAGGGGTCGATGAACGCTTTATCGAAGCGCGGGTGGATGAGCAGATCTCCATCGGCGATTACGTACTCAGCGGCGGTGAACTGCCGGCGCTGGTACTGGTGGATGCCGTGGCGCGCCTGTTACCGGGAGTGCTGGGGCACGAGGATTCGGCAGCCCAGGATTCGTTTTCCGGCGAATTGGAAAACCTGCTGGACTGTCCGCACTATACGCGGCCCGAGGAACACCAGGGCCGGGTGGTGCCTGATGTCTTGCGTAGCGGCGATCACGAGCGGATTCGCCGCTGGCGCTTGAAACAGGCACTGGGACGCACCTGGCGGTGGCGTCCCGACTTGCTCGAAGCCCGCCGCGCCAGTGGCTGGACCGAGGAAGAACAGCGGCTTCTCAATGAATACATTGAGGAGTACGAGCAGCAATACAGCGATCAATGAACCAAGGAGCACGCCATGAGCGGCAAGAAACCCCTGATTCAGGAAATCGAACAGGCACAGCTGAAAAGCGACGTGCCGGTGTTCGGTCCCGGTGACACCGTCACCGTTCAAGTAAAAGTGAAAGAAGGCGCCCGTGAGCGTCTGCAGGCATTCCAGGGCGTGGTGATTGCCCGCCGTAACCGTGGCCTGAACTCCAATTTCACTGTCCGTAAAGTCTCCCACGGCGTGGGTGTGGAGCGGGTATTCCAGCTGCACAGCCCGCTGGTCGACTCCATCGAAGTCGTCCGCCGCGGTGATGTTCGCCGCGCCAAACTGTACTACCTGCGTGAGCGTTCCGGTAAATCCGCCCGTATCAAGGAAAAAATCCGGTAATACGCTACTCGCTCCGGTTGCGAGCTATTGTCGCTTCAGCCTTTGCTGTAGGGCATTCGGAAGCGACCTCTGGCCGAGCAAGGATGCTCCCACCGGACATAAAAAGGCCGCCCCTCCAATGGATGGGCGGCCTTTTTGTTTTGCATCGGAGGGTTAGCGTTTAGCCAGCAACCGGTACAGGAACAACAGCACTAATGCACCGACGATGGCGGTAATGATGCTGCCGATCGATAACGAATTTGATGCCGCTCCCGCGCCGATCCCCAACAGAGAACCGAGCCAGCCGCCGACAAAAGCACCGGCGATACCAATCAAAATGGTAATAATGAAGCCGCCCGGATCCTTGCCCGGCATGATCCATTTTGCGATCACACCCGCGATCAGACCCAGTACGATCCAAGAAAGAATTTCCATAGGGCACTCCTTACCTCTGGTAACTCAAAGCCCCTTGAGTATGCCCCGTATGGATGCACGACCCGGGTAATAAATAGTAAAACCCCAGCTTGCTGAGAGTACCGCATGGCGCCAGAATCGCGGAAACGAAACGGGAAATAGGTTATGACGGACCTGTCCGAAGCCCGGCAACGGCTGGTGGATGCCTGGCTTGACAATCAATGGCTGGAGCGGGGTCTGAGCCGTAACACCCTGGAAAACTATGGCCGGGACCTGCGCCAATTCGGAGATTGGCTGAACAGGGAGGAGCACACCGCGCTGGAGCGGTGTCAGCGCTATCAATTATTACAGTTCCTCGCCCACCGCCATGAACAGGGATTGGGGGCGCGATCGGTGGCTCGCCAGCTTTCCGCGTTGAAGAGTTTTTTCCGCTGGCTGAAACGGGAGGGGCGTATCGACGAGGACCCCACCCTGAACGTGGCGCGCCCCAAGACCGGCCGGGCCTTGCCGAAGAGCCTCAGCGAGGCCGATGTGGAAGCGCTGCTGGCGGCGCCGGACCTGGACGATCCGCTCGGTCTGCGCGATCGCGCCATGCTGGAGGTGTTGTACGCCTGTGGTCTGAGGGTGTCGGAGCTGGTCGGCCTGACCCTGGGGCAGGTCAATCAGCGCCAGGGGCTGGTGCGGGTGGTGGGCAAGGGGGACAAGGAGCGGCTGGTGCCCCTGGGGGAAGAGGCTCTGCACTGGCTGGCGCGCTATCTGCGGGAAGCCAGACCCTTGCTGATTCACCCGGATCAGGATGTGCTGTTCCCCAGCCGTCGCGGAGAGACAATGACGCGCCAGGCATTCTGGTACAGGATCAAACAGATCGCGGTCAGCGCGGGGGTGCAAAAGGCGTTGTCACCCCATACACTGCGCCATGCGTTCGCGACACATTTGCTCAACCACGGGGCCGACCTGCGGGTGGTGCAGTTGTTATTGGGGCACAGTGATTTGTCCACCACACAGATCTATACCCATGTGGCGCAGCAGCGGCTACAGACGCTTTATGAGCAACATCATCCCCGGGCGGGAACTTGAGCGCCTGTTGCCACTCAAATAACGATAATCGCCGCAGGGGGCGGCGTACCATTGGAGAATGTCATGAAAAGGATGATGATGGCGGCCCTGGGATTGGTCGCGGCCACCCTGGCGGTGGCGGATTCGGGGGTGGATGAGAAGGCGGTAAGGAAGAACTTCGCCGACACCTATCCTCAGTTCACAGTCAGTAAGATCGAGCCGGCGCCGGTGGACGGCATGGCCCAAGTGGAACTCAAGGGCGGCGGCGGAAGCCAGTGGGTATACACCAGTAGCGATGGTCGTTTCATTTTTACCGGTGAGCTGATCGAACTGCGCGACGGCAAGCCGGTGAATCTGGCGGAGGAGCGCCTTGAGAAGGTGCGCAAGGCCGGCCTGGCCAAGGTCGACAGCAAGCGCATGATCACCTACGCCGCCGATGATCAGAAGGCGGAAATCTACGCCTTTACCGACATCACCTGCGGCTTCTGCCGCAAGATGCATGAGCACATCGAGGAGTACAACGAGGCCGGGATCACCGTGCACTACCTGGCATTTCCGCGCGGCGGACCGGCGTCTGAGGCGGCCGAGAACATGCGCCACATCTGGTGTGCCAAGGATCGGGCCAGTGCGCTCACCGATGCCAAACTGAAAGACAAGATCGTCGAAAACAAGCTGGGCAGCTGCGCCGGCCAGGTGAACGACGAATACGCCCTGGGCATGGAGTTCGGAGTGAGAGGCACGCCGGCTATCTACACCGCCGAAGGCACCCAACTGGGCGGTTATCTGACTCCGGAGCAAATGCTGCAGCGACTGCAGCTTTAAGCGTCTGTTCGCGGGCCTCCCAGCCCTCGGGACACATTGACGGCGCCCCTTGGCGCCGTTAATGTGTCCGGCTTCCAGTAACCCCGCCACGGCCCGTGACGTGCCCGTTTCGGTACGGTCCCGGACCGCGCCATCTTTTTTGAAGGATTCAGCCGTGGAAGCCGATTTTCAGCGTATTCGCCGTTTGCCGCCTTATGTCTTCAATATCGTTGGAGAGCTGAAGAAGGCGGCGCGAGCGCGGGGTGAGGACATCATTGATTTCGGCATGGGCAATCCGGACCAGCCGACCCCGCCGCACATCGTGGAAAAGCTGGTGGAAACCGTGCAGCGCGGTGATACCCACCGCTATTCCCAGTCCCGTGGCATTCCCCGTTTGCGCAAGGCCATCACCGACTGGTACCAGCGCCGCTACAGCGTGGCACTGGACCCGGAATCCGAGGCCATCGTCACCATCGGCTCCAAGGAAGGGCTGTCGCATCTGGCGCTGGCCACCATGGGCCCCGGCGACACCGTGATGGTGCCCAATCCCAGCTACCCGATCCACCCCTACGGCTTTGTCATCGCCAACGCCGATATCCGCCATGTGCCGCTGGTGCCGGGCGTGGATTTCTTCGAGGAACTGGTGCGCGCGATCAAGGAAGCCTGGCCGAAGCCGAAGATGCTGGTGCTGAATTTCCCCGGCAACCCCACCGGCCAGTGCGTGGATCTGGATTTCTTCGAGAAGGTGGTGGCGATCGCCCGGGAATACGGTATCTGGGTGGTGCACGATATCGCCTATGCCGATATCGTTTTCGATGGTTACGAGGCGCCGTCGATCCTGCAGGTGGAAGGCGCCCGCGACGTGGCGGTGGAATTCTTCTCCCTGTCAAAGAGCTACAATATGCCGGGTTGGCGGGTCGGCTTCTGCTGCGGCAACAAAGAGCTGATTCACGCCCTGGCGCGCATCAAATCCTATCTGGACTACGGCACCTTCACGCCGATCCAGGTAGCCGCCATCGCCGCTCTGGAAGGCGATCAGAGCTGTGTCTCCGAAATTCGCGATCTGTACCTGAAACGCCGTGACGTACTCTGCGACGGCCTCAACGACCTGGGCTGGACGGTGGAAAAGCCCCGCGCCACCATGTTCGTCTGGGCCCGGATTCCGGAGCCTTACCGGGCACTGGGATCGCTGGAATTCTCCAAGAAGCTGCTGACGGAGGCTGGCGTGGCGGTCTCGCCGGGCGTCGGCTTCGGCGAATACGGCGACGACCATGTGCGCTTCGCCCTGATTGAAAACGAGCAACGTACCCGTCAGGCGCTGCGGGGCATCAAGAAGATGTTCCGCGCCGACGGGCTGATCGCGGGCTGACGCCGTCGGCTCCCATGCATTACATGCACCCTGGATTACACATATTCTGGAGAGGACCAAGTGAAGTCGATTAAGGTTGGGATCGCTGGCCTGGGCACGGTGGGCTCAGGCACCGTCAATGTACTCAAGCGCAATGCGGGGGAGATTGCCCGGCGCGTGGGTCAGCCCATTGAGATCGCTCACATTGGTGCGCGGCGTGAAAATCCCGCCTGCGACATTAGCGGTATCCGGGTGTCCCGGGATGTGTTCGACGTCGCCAACGACCCGGATGTGGACATCCTGGTGGAACTGATCGGTGGCACCGACGTCGCTCGCGAGCTGGTGCTCACCGCCATCGGCAACGGCAAGCACATCGTCACCGCCAACAAGGCGCTGATCGCCGAACACGGCAACGAGATCTTCCTCGCCGCCCAGGAACACGGCGTGGACGTGGCCTTCGAAGCGGCGGTGGCCGGCGGTATCCCGATCCTCAAGGCGCTGGGCGAAGGGCTGGCCGCCAACCACATCAACTGGGTGGCGGGCATCATCAACGGCACCGGTAACTACATCCTCACCGAAATGGAGCAGGGCGCGCGCGGCTTCGAAGAAGTGCTGGCGGAAGCCCAGGCGCTCGGTTACGCGGAAGCCGACCCCACTTTCGACGTGGAAGGCGTGGACGCCGCCCACAAGCTCACCATTCTGGCCTCCATTGCCTTCGGTATCCCGCTGCAGTTCTCCAAGGTCTATATGGAGGGCATCAGCCGCATCACCATCGAGGACGTCAACAGCGCCGCCCAGTTCGGTTACCGCATCAAACACCTGGGGATCGCCAGGGACACCGGCAACGGTATTGAGCTGCGCGTGCACCCCACGCTGATTCCACAGGAAATCATGCTGGCGGCGGTGAACGGCGTGATGAACGCGGTGATGATCGATGGCGACGCGGTGGGCCCGACCCTGTATTACGGCGCCGGCGCCGGCGCTGAACCCACCGCCTCGGCGGTGGTGGCGGACATCATCGAGCTGGGCCGTGAACTGACCGTGGATCACCACGAGCGGGTGCCTTATCTGGGGTTCCATACCGACCAGATGTCCGACGAGCCGGTGTTGACCATCGAGGATGTCTCCTGTGGTTACTACCTGCGTCTGCATGTCCAGGACAAGGCCGGCGTGCTGGCGGACGTGACCCGCATTCTCAGCGACAACCGCATCAGCATCGAGGCCATGGTGCAGAAGGAAGTGGACGAAGGGCTGGTACCCATCGTCATCCTGACCCACCGGGTGCGCGAGGGCGACATGAACGAAGCGCTCAAGCGAATCGCTGCCCTGGACACCGTGGATAACGATATAATGCGTATTCGCGTGGAAACGCTGGACGCTTGAAAAGACGACACGATTAATACCCGTGGGGCCCGTATCCGGGCCTCCACACCAGAAGCAGAGACAATGCCATGCCATTCCGTGACCGCTACACAGGCCTGATCAACCGTTACCGCGACCACCTGCCGGTGAACGACGACACGCCGATCATCAGCCTGGGCGAAGGCAACACCCCGCTGATCCGGCTCAAGAATATTCCGCGCCTGCTCGGCAAGGACGTGGATATCTACGTCAAGTACGAGGGCCTGAACCCCACCGGTTCCTTCAAGGATCGCGGCATGACCATGGCGGTGACCAAGGCGGTGGAAGAGGGCAGCAACGCCATCATCTGTGCCTCCACCGGCAATACCTCGGCGGCGGCGGCGGCCTACGCGGCCCGGGCCGGCATCTCCGCGTTCGTATTGATTCCGGAAGGCAAGATCGCCATGGGCAAGCTGGCCCAGGCGATGATGTACGGCGCCATGATCATGCAGATCCGCGGCAACTTTGATCAGGGCATGGAACTGGTCAAGCAAGTGGCGGAGAAGGCACCGGTGACCATCGTCAACTCGGTGAACCCGTACCGTCTGCAGGGCCAGAAAACCGCGGCTTTCGAAATCGTCGAGGAACTGGGCCGCGCCCCGGACTATCACTGCCTGCCAGTGGGCAACGCCGGTAATATTTCCGCCTACTGGATGGGCTACAGCGAATACCACAAAGCCGGTATCGCCGGCAGCGTACCGCGCATGGTCGGCTACCAGGCCACCGGCGCGGCGCCGTTCCTGCGTGGCGCGGCGGTGGAAAATCCGGAAACCGTGGCCACCGCCATCCGTATCGGCAACCCGCAGTCCTGGGACAAAGCCTGGACCGCGCAGAAGGATTCCGAAGGCTGGTTCGACGAACTGGCCGACGAGGAAATCCTGGCCGCGCAAAAACTGCTGGCGCAAAAAGAAGGGGTGTTCTGCGAACCGGCTTCCGCCGCTTCCATTGGTGGCGCCATGCGTGACATCAAGGCCGGCAAGATCACCGAAGGCAGCACCATTGTCTGCACCCTGACCGGTAACGGTCTCAAGGATCCGGACACCGCCATCGCGCAATGTCAGCAGGAACTGTCTTCCGGCGCCCGCATGGTCACCATCGACGCCGAGCTGGACGCGGTGAAGAAAGCCATTCTGGACAATCTGTAATCCTCAATTGAAGCGGTGACGACACCAGTCGTGGCCGCTTTTCCTTGTTCTTACCGGGCTGTTTTCGCGGCCCGGTAAAACGCTCCTGACGTGACCCCGCCCGTTTGGTTGTGATACACCCTTAGGGTGAGCGCGCCCTGTTCGCCGTTTCAGTGTTGACGCCGAGCGAGGCGACGGGCACGCCATAATCCGAAAAAGCAGGCAGCAAGGAACGAAACCTTACTTCAAGCAAAAGTTCTGACTCGACTGGGGAGAAGCCGATGGCAGACAATAAGCGGGCTCTACCGGCCCTGGCGCTGGGCGCCGTATCCTCTTTGTTTCTGGTACAAAATGCGCAGGCGGGTGCTGAGCTCAGCGCCGGCGTCTGGTGGGTGTACCAGTACGTGGATAAATCCGATTTTGGCGGTCCCAATTCCGCCTTCGACGCGGACCTGGACCGGGAAACCGGCGGTAATTTCGCCGACCCGGCGTTCATCCTCTACGCTGATGACGACGGTGGTTACGGCCCCTGGCGTTTCAGCGCCGAAGCCCGTATCGGCAGAGGTTCCTTCACCGACGTCAACAACAACAGCAGCGGCGATACCTTCGCCATGCACAAAGCCTGGATTGGTTATGAGTTCAACGACCATACCTTGCTCAAAGTCGGTAAGAGCCAGGTGCCGTTCGGCTGGAAAACGGTGAACTTCTGGCCTGGAGACGGTCTTCAGGGCGGTTACGGCGATCAGATGGACGTTGGTTTCAAACTCAGCGGCGACGCCGGTGACTTCCACTATGATGCGGCCTATTACCACCAGGACGACTGGGGCGAGGACAGCACCGACACTCTGGATGACAACGGGCACTGGGGTACCAGCGACAGTTACCGCAAGCTGAAAACCGGCGTGCTGAATCTGGACTGGCGCTTCCAGGAAGGCCATACCGTGGGTGCCTCGGTGCAATATGGGCGGATGCAGGACCTCACCGCGGACACCGCTTCCGGACGCAAGGCCGACGGCGAGCACGTGGCCTATGATCTGCACTACCTGTACCAGAGCGGGCCCTGGAGCTTCAAATATCGCTTTGTCAACGCTCGCCGTGACTTTGGTGGTCTCGATGCCTTCCTGGCCTCCGACGCCGCGCCCGCGGACGAGGAAGTGAAAACCCAGCGGCACGTGGCCGAGGTGATGTATCAGAACCGCAACTGGGCGTACTACCTGGACGGCGGCGTGGCCAGCACCGACACCCGTAATAACGACGCCGGCGACGTACAGTTCTACGCCCCGGGTATCCGCTACAAGTACGGCCCCGGCTGGCTCTATCTGGAATACCTGTGGTCCGATGGTGACATCGACGCCAACGGTGATGTCTACGAGGGCAATTTCAACGCCGCCTACGTGGCGTTTGATTTTTACTTCTAAGCAAGCAATGCGGCCCTTGCCTGTATGGGGGGCCGCTGAAGAGACGAAATAGGTGGTTGCTACGAAGCCGCTGTAGGAGCTTGCCCTGCAAGCGAATGGACTCCCGGATCAAGAAAATTCGCTTGCAGGGCAAGCTCCTACAGCGGCTTCGTAGTCCGGTCCGTGGTCAGTCGTTTTAGCCGGGACGCCGCGGCGGATTCCGATGACAGTCAGGCCGTATGTCGGTTAATCGCCATCTGTAACTTCAGCAGCGCTGGAAAATGACGGCCCAGCGCGGCCTTGCCGGTGGTCAGCAGGGCGCCGGCGAGATCCCGGTCCCGATCCGCCCAGCAGTAAATGCTGATGAAACCCAGGTGCCCGAAGGCGTTGCTGGTGCCCGGTCCGTACAGGCTCAGGGCACGGGCGCCGAGCATGAAGCCCGGCGAAAACGCCAGCGGCACCATCAGGGTACGATCCAGGCGGCCTCCCTTGGTGGCGGCCCGGCCCGTGGCGAAGCGCACGGTTTCCGGACGGAATAGTTGCTGATCCTGATAGCGGCCATCGTTCAGCAGCATCTGGAAGAAACGGCTGGCCTCCTCGGCGGTGGCGTACAGGTTGCCGGCGGGGATGGTGGCGTCGAGAAAGCGGGGATCGTTGGAGAGGTCCACCACTTCGTCCAGCGGGGCGCCCACGGCGTGAGTGAGAAAGGCGTTTACTGGCGATAATTGCAGGCCGGTGACGGCGTTCTTCGCTGGTGCCACCGCCGGTTCCCGCAGGCCATAGGTGAAATAACGCATCCCCATCGGTCGCCGGATCACCCGGTCCAGCAGGGCATCGATGCTCTCCCCAGTGACACGCCGGATCACTTCTCCGAGCACGAAGCCGGCGGTGATCGCGTGATAGGCCTGCTGGCGCCCGGGGTTTTCCGGTTTGGCCCGGCACAGCAAGGTCATGATGCGGTCATAGTCGAACAGATCCTCCGCCGCCACCGGCTCGTGGATGCGTGGTACCCCGGCACGATGGGTCAGCACGTGCATCAGGGTGGTCCGGTGCTTGCCCATGGCGCCGTATTCGGGGATGTAGTGGCACACGGGCCGGTCCAGATCCAGTTCACCCTGCTCCGCCAGATGATGCACCAGCATGGCGGTGACCGCCTTGGAGGCGGAAAACAGGCAAATCGGCGTGTCGGTGGTGAGCAGGCGTTGTTGGCCGGCATCGGCGTAGCCGAGGGTGCGATCCAGAAAAACCTGCCCACGGCGGCGCAGACACAGGGCGATGGCGGGGTTCATGCCGGTACGGTAGAGCGCGCGGGTGTGGCGCCAGATGGTCGCTACCTGCTGCGGTCGCAGCCCGGCCTCGGCGGCGGCGCACTCGTCGCCCCGGTCGGTGACCGGCGTCAGGTGGCGGGGAACGGGGACGGCGCTGGCACTGAAACCGGCGGGCAGGGAAAGGCGGGTCATGGTCATTGATCCATCTCGCGGATGGCCCGATCAGGGCTGTTGTTCGTGCCCGGGTATGGTGGACAATGGCGTTGTCAGATGGTTTGGCGCCGCTGCCCTGGGCCAATGACCCCAGGGCCACCAGTGGCGTCAGGCACAACGGAACAGGTGACGTTATGACAACGGTAAAGCAATCTGATTTCCACAGCTTCGCGGAGTTCTATCCCTACTATCTGCAGGAGCACACCAACCCGACCTGCCGGCGTCTGCATTTCATCGGTACGCTGTGTCTGTTCGCGGTGTTGTTCGGTGTTCTGGTTTCCGCCAACTGGTGGGGACTGTTGCTGTTGCCGGTGGTCGGCTACGGTTTTGCCTGGGTGGGGCATTTCTTCTTCGAGAAGAATCGGCCCGCCACCTTCAAGCATCCGTGGTACAGCCTGGCCGGTGATTTCGTTATGTTCAAGGATATCCTGACCGGGCGTATTCGCTGGTGAGTGAACGGCAACGGGTACGGCTCTTTCAGCCCGGTGTCGCCGGGCATTGCTCCACGTCCGGGCGGCCGGATCTGGACAGTCCGGAACAGATCGACCGCATGGTCTCGCTGTTCTACCAGCGGATTCTCGAGGACCCGCTGTTGGCGCCGGTGTTTCTCGAGGTGGCGCGCATCGATCTCGATGAGCACCTGCCGCTGATCGCTGCGTTCTGGAAGAAACTGTTGCTTGGCGACGACCGTTACAATCGACATATGATGGCCAAACACCGGGCGGTGGACGACAAGATGCCGCTCACCGGCGCTCATCATGAGCGCTGGCTGGCGTTGTTCGTGGCCAGCCTGGATGAACATTTCGATGGGCCCTATACCGATCGTGCGAGGCACCTGGCCGCGCGCATTATCGACAATCTCTACGAGCAATTGTCACAGCGTCGTTGAGACTTCCGCTTTTCTCAACCCCGACTACGAATCCGCTGTAGGAGCTTGCCCTGCAAGCGAATGGACTCTCGGGGCAAAAGATTCGCTTGCAGGGCAAGCTCCTACAGCGGATTCGTAGCAACCTTTGAATTCAGGTCTCCGCCGCTACCCCAGCACGCCCTCGTCCCGCAGCGCCTGGAACTCCGCCTCGGACAATCCCAGATCCTCACGCAATACCGCTTCAGTGTGCGTTCCGGCCTCGCCGCCGGGCCAACGGGTGCCGCCGGGGGTGCCGGCAAGGCGTGGCGTGATGGCGGGGATACGCAACGGTTTACCGTTGATTTCCACCTGTTGGAACAAGCCGCGTGCCTGGAAGTGCGGGTCGGCCATCATGTCGGCGGCGCTGTAAATCGGACCGCAAGGCACCCGGGCTTCCTCCAGCCGCGCCAGTACCCGGGGACTGTCCTGGCCGGCACACCAATCGCCAATGAGGGCATCCAGTTCCGCTTCATGCTCCACCCGCCCCGGGTTGTGAGCCAGACGCGGATCATCGGCCAGGTCTTCGCGGTCCATGGCCTGCATCAGCCGCTTGAAGATGGAATCGCCATTGCCGCCGATGATCACATATTTGCCATCGCCACAGCGGTAGGTATTGGTGGGGACAATGCCGGTGACGGTGGAGCCGGACGGTTCGCGAACCAGGCCGGCGCCATCGAACTCAGGGATCACCGCTTCCAGCAGATTGAACACCGACTCGTACAGGGCCACATCCACCACCTGGCCCTGTTGGCTGCCGTGCCGTTCCAGTAAGGCCAGAGCGATGCCAAGGGCCGCGTGCAGGCCGGCGATGGTGTCGCCCAGGGACAGGTTGGGCCGCACCGGGCGCTCGCCGGGAAAACCGTTGACGTAGCGCAGACCACCGACCCCTTCGCACACCGAAGCGTAGCCGGGTTTGTCGGCGTAGGGCCCGTCCTGGCCATAGCCGGAGATCCGTGCGTACACCAGCCCGGGATTGCTTTGCTCGAAGCGCTCCGGGCCCAGCCCCCAGGATTCCAGGGTGCCGGGGCGGAAATTCTCGATCAGCACATCGGCGCGGTCGATCAGTTGCCCGGCCAGTTGGCGGCCGCGGTCGGTCTTCAGATCCAGAGTGACCGAGCGCTTGTTGCGGCCCAGGCTGCGCCACCAGAACGAGGTGCCGGTGTCATCCAGAGAGCGCCAACGGCGGATCGGGTCACCGCCGGGGGGCTCCACCTTGATCACGTCAGCGCCAAAATAGGCGAGCAGCGTGCCGGCAAAAGGGCCGGCCAGTAACTGGCCCAGTTCCACCACGCGGATACCGGCCAGGGGCAGGGAACGTTCGCTCATCGGGTCTTCCTTCGTTATCTGAGCGCATTGTGCCCGACGGAACGGGCACAGGCGAACCCCATGCTACAATCCAGCTCCAACTACCCCGCTTCGCCAACAACAGGAGTCCCCATGACCCCGGAACGCTATCGCCGGTTGCTGGACACATTGGATCGTCGCCAGCCGGATCTCACCGTGATCATGGAAGGGGTGCACAAACCCCATAATATCGCCGCCGTGGTGCGCACCTGCGATGCCGTCGGCATCCTTGACGTGCATGCGGTGCTGCCGGAAAACCGTGCCAGGGTGGCGGCGGGCACCGCCATGGGCTCGCAGCGCTGGATCAATCTGCACAAGCATAACGACGGTGTGGCCGCCATCGACCAGGTGCGTACCCAGGGCATGCAGGTGCTGGCCGCCCACTTTTCCGATACCGCGCTGCCTTACCGTGAAGTGGATTTCACCAAGCCCACGGCGTTGCTGCTGGGCACCGAGCGCTTCGGTGTCAGCGAAGCCGCCGGCGCCGCCGTGGACGGTCATGTGATCGTGCCGATGATGGGTATGGTGGCGTCGTTCAATGTCAGCGTGGCGGCGGCGATCATTCTGTCCGAAGCCTGCGAACAGCGGCGCGCGGCCGGGTTCTACGATCGCCCCCGGCTGGCTCCGGAAACCTACCGGCATACGTTGTTCCGTTGGGCGCATCCGAAACTGGCGGGTTATTGTGATCGCTATGGGCTGCCTTATCCGGAATTGAACGACAACGGCGAAGTGCGCCATGCCACGCGCTTCAACGCGGAATTGGCCGCCGCCAAGGCGCGGCAGGAAGCGGCGTCGTGAGTGCACCGGCGCCACTGGCGCTGCAGGCCCGTCTCAATGCCTTGCTGCCGGAAATCCAACTGTGTGCCACGCCGCTGCCGCTGGTGCCGGAACTGTCCTTGTGGCTGCTGGATCGGCTGCTGGCGGACCAGCGCCTGGATCAGGAGGTGGCCAATGCCTTGATGGAAGCGCCGCCATACTGGTCGTTATGTTGGGCCTCGGGGCAGGTGTTGGCACGCCATCTGCTGACCCACCCGGAGTGGGTGAAGGACCGCTGTGTGGTGGACGTGGGGCCCGGCTCCGGAGTGGTGGCGGTGGCCGCCGCCCGGGCCGGCGCCCGCCGCGTGATTGCCTGCGATCTGGACCCGGACGCGCTGGCCGCCAGCGAAGCCAACGCCGCCCTTAATGGGGTCAGTGTGGAATTGAGCGACGATCTGGAAGCCTGTCTGGCGCAGGCCGATCGCGTCACCGCCGCCGATATTCTCTATGACCGGGATAACCTGCCACTGCTGGCCCGCTTTCGCCAGGCCGGCGCGCCAGTGTTATTGGCGGACTCCCGTATCGCCGGGCTGAATCCGCCGGGGTATCGTCTGCTGGGGCATTGGCACGCGACTACTTGGCCGGATCTGGGGGAAGCCAATGAGTTCAACCGGGTGCGGCTGTTTTTATCGGAACCTGCTTTGTCGGAATCCCATTTATTGGAACCCTGAAGGTGGGGTGGGGGTCGAAGCTTCACGATCCGCTAGCCTGGCCGTCATGTTGATGGCCAGTTCAAGCCCGATTAAGTTAGTGCCCAGGTACAGGAGGATGTGGCCTTGTACGCACCATTGAAATTCTATTATTCCTTTATTTGCGCGCTTTGCGTTGCTCTGTTGTTGGCCGCCGCCGTACCGGCGCGGGCGGCGTTGCCCGTGGCGCAGGGGGAGTCGTTGCCGACGCTTGCGCCGATGTTGGAAAAAACCGCGCCGGCGGTAGTGAACATCGCCATCGAGACGCGGGTGCGCACCGCCCGCAATCCGCTGTTGGAAGATCCGTTCTTCCGTCGCTTTTTCAATATTCCCGAGCAGCAGCAGCCTTCCACCCGGCGTGCCATCAGCGCCGGCTCCGGCGTTATCGTCGACGCCAGGCAAGGTTACGTGCTGACCAACGCCCATGTGGCCAAGAACGCGGATAAAATCGAAGTGACTCTCACCGATGGCCGCGAACTGAGCGCGGAACTGGTGGGGCTGGACGAGGAAGTGGATCTGGCGGTGCTGAAGCTGGACAAGACCGATCATCTGACCCAGATCCGGATCGGCGACTCCACCGGATTGCGGGTGGGCGATTATGTTCTCGCCATCGGTAACCCTTTTGGTCTCGGCCAGACCGTGACCTCCGGCATCGTCTCCGCGCTGGGCCGGACCGGCCTGGGTATTGAAGGCTACGAGAACTTCATTCAAACCGATGCCTCCATCAACCCCGGCAACTCCGGCGGTGCGTTGGTCAACCTGCGTGGTGAACTTGTGGGTATCAACACGGCGATCCTGGCGCCTTCCGGAGGGAACGTCGGTATCGGTTTCGCCATTCCCACGGAGATGGCGGTGAATGTGATGGAGCAGTTGATAGAGCATGGCGAGGTGCGCCGCGGTGTGCTGGGCGTGACGATCCAGGATCTGACGCCGGAGCTGGCGGACGCCTTCCAGGTGGAACAACGGCAGCGCGGTGTGGTGGTCACCAATGTGGTGGAAGACAGCGCCGCGGATAAGGCCGGTCTCAAGGCCGGTGACGTGGTGGTGGAAGTGGACGGCCAGGCGGTGACCCGGGCGGCGGATTTGCGTAACAAGGTCGGGCTGTCACCGGTAGGCGAAAAAGTGCGGCTGAACATTATTCGCGATGGCCGTAAGCGCGAAATAGTGGCGGTCATCACCGAGTCCGATCAGCGTCAATCCGGTGGTGACACCATATCGAAGTTCCTGGAAGGCGCCAGCCTGCGTGATCTGCGCAAAGGCGAGCTGCGGCACGCCGATAGCGGTGTGCTGGTGGAAGCGGTGGCACGTAATTCCCCGGCCTGGCGTGCCGGCCTGCGTGGCGGTGATGTGATTATCAATGCCAACCGCCAGAATGTGGCGAATATGAAGGAACTGGAGTCGGCGGTGCCCGACGCCGATGCCGCCCTGTTGTTGCGCGTCAATCGTGACGGCGGCGTGTTCTTCGTGGTGGTGCGCTGATTCGGATAAATCCGGGTGTGGGCGTATAAGCGGGCTGTCCCACAACGGTGGGACAGCCCGGCCGGTCTTCGCTAACGGGCTGGAAAAGCGGTCCAGCGATCCAGCCAGGTGGCACTGGCCCCGGGCCGCACCGCGCCAAGGTAGTTGGCCGCTTCGTCCCAGAATTCGCCTTGAGGTACCGGCACCGCGCCGCGCGTTGCCGGTGACCGCAGGGCCGGCGTGACATTGGGATGATAAGGGTTGATCGCATCCTGATTGAAGCGCGGGTCTTCATCGAAACGGACGCTGCTCAATCCTCGGAAAAAGGTGTCTTCGTCGAAGCCGCCGTCGTCGTCCGCGTCGCCTTGCTCCGCTTCGAAATAACTCAGGCCGCGCGGGCCGATGCCATGCATCAGCACACCCTGGAAATCCAGCGCGCCGGTATCCAGATTCGCCACCGTGGCACCATCGCGCAGATCGATGGCTTCGCCGGAAAAACCGCTGATCAACAGATTGTGGAAATGACCCCCGGTACCTTCGCGCAGGGTCATGGCGCGATGATGGCGGGTGCTGCTGCGCGGCGACACCAGCGTGACGTTGTACATTATCGGCTCGGACCGGGGCAGTGCCTGGTGATGGGCGCCGTTGTTGTCCGCTTCGAAGGCGTTGTCGCCGGTATCCTCGTGTTGTTGTACCACCAGGAACTGCACTCTGCCGCGCCAGCCCAGATCCCAATCAAGCCCGTCGTCGCCGGCACCGGTAATAACGATGTGGCGCAGATCGACGTTGCCGCCAAACACTTCCACGCCATCGTCCAGGGACCGGTGCACCTGCAGATGACGGACAATGGTGCCGCTGCCGCAACCGCCCAGGGTGAGCCCGTTCAGCTCATTGTTGGCATAAACCTCGAAGCCGGCGAACTCGATCCGGGCGTATTCCAGTACGCCGCAACTGCCTTGCGGGTTCTGTCCGCCGTAGGCGCCGAGCGGATCGCCGGCATCAATGCCTTCGATCTGGGCATCGGGTTCGTTGACTGGAGCGGCCCCCAGCAATACCAGCCCGCCCCAATCGCCGGCGGCTCTTTTCCCTTCAGGCTGGCTGCTGGTGAAAACGATGGGGGCATCCTCGCGGCCGGCGGCGTGGAGACGGGCTCCGCGGGTGATGACCAGCGCCGAATCGACGCGGCCGAGGATGCGAGCGCCCGGCTCAATGGTCAGGCGCACGCCGGGCAGTACGTACACCACGTCCCCCAGTACCCAATCGCGGTCGGCGGTCCAGGTCTGGTCCTGCTCGATCACCCCGGTCACTACCCGGTCGCCTTGCAGGTAGGGCAGAGCCAGCCACCAGAACAGCAGCAAGCACAGCGACACGGTGCCAATGACCAGGGGCCATACCAGCCACCGGTAAGCGAAACGGGAAGGACCCGTGGCGGTCGCTTGAGGACGGGTGTTATTGGCCGCGTCGGCGTGGTCAAGGCGCGCCAGTTCCTCACCCAGATGACGGATATGATTGTGAGGGCTGTGGCGGGCCCGTTCGATAATTTCCGCTCGGTAGCGGGCGTCGTTCAGCAAGGTGTTGAAATGAATGAAACCAAGACCTGTATCCCCGGCACGGTCGTAGTTCTGCTTTAACTGCCAAAGCAATTCCACCAGACGCGCGCGAGCCGGCGTGCCGTCGCCCATGGTAGTCCCCCCCCAGATGTTTTTGTTTAACAACCCAAAGGTGCCAGTGTGGAAGTAAAAAATGACAGTCGTGCTAAGGGGGGGGAGGTCTCCATCGGGGGCACGGGTCTGTACGAAGGCCTTCGTACAGACCCGCTTCGAGAGAACTGCCGCGTTCCGGGCTCCAACAACGGCCCCGCTGTCCCTAACGGGGGGTAACTCTTTTTGTCACGCCACGCCGAGGATATCGTCGGCGGCTTTTTCGGCGATCATCACCGTCGGGGCATTGGTGTTACCGCCGATCAGCGTCGGCATGATGGAGGCGTCCACGACCCGCAGGTTTTCCAGACCGTGCACGCGCAATTGCGGATCCACCACCGCCATGTCATCGACGCCCATCTTGCAGGTGCCCACCGGGTGGTAAATGTTGTCGCACTTCTCGCGCAGGAAAGCGCGGATCTCGTCGTCGGACTGCACCTGGCTACCGGGAAAGATCTCATTGCCGCGCCAGGGGCCGAGGGCTTGCTGGGACATGATCCCGCGCATCACCTTGACTCCGCGCACCATGCCTTCCATGTCGTCCTCGTGCTCCAGGAAGCGCGGATCAATCAGCGCTGGTGAGCGGGGGTTGGCGTCGCGCAGCCGGATGTCGCCGCGGCTCTTGGGGCGCAGGATGCAGACGTGCCCCGAATAACCGTGCCCGATACTGAAGGTCCAGTTCAGGCCGTGGTTGTCCAGTTTGGCGGCGGTCAGATGCAATTGCAGGTCGGGGATCGGCTCCTCCGGCCGTGATTTGATATAACCGCCGGCTTCGGCCACGTTGGATGTCAGTTGGCCGGTACGACGATAGAAAAAGTCCCAGACCGCGCGTAGGCCGGAAGTGAGCAGATCCCGAGGCGACAGTGTCAGCGTGTCGCGTTTCAGATTCTGATGGACCACCAGCACATCCGGGTGATCCTGCAGGTTTTCGCCGACACCGGGCAGATCATGGACCACGTCGATGCCGTGCTGCTCCAGTTCCTGGCGCGGACCGACGCCGGACAATTTCAGTAACTGTGGTGAATTGATGGTGCCGCCGCAGAGAATCACCTGGCCGGCGGACAACGTCCGCACCTGCCCCTGGTGCTCCACGTCCACGCCGGTGGCGGTGCGGCCTGCAAAGCGCACCCGGTGCACCAGGGCGCCGGTCATTACGGTCAGATTCTCGCGCTCCAGAGCGGGGTGCAGATAGGCCCGGGCGACACCGCAGCGTTCGCCGTCCTTTTGCGTCACCTTGTAGAAGCCGACCCCTTCCTGGGTGGCGTTGTTGAAATCATCACTGGCCGCATAGCCGGCCTCCTGAGCCGCGCTGACGAACGCCTCGCTGACCGGATGCCGATAGCGCAGATCGGCCACGTTGAGGCGGCCGTGGGTGCCGTGGAACTCATCCTCGCCGGCTTCGTAGTGTTCGGAGCGTTTGAACACGGGCAGGACATCCTGGTAACCCCAGCCGGGGTTGCCCAGGGACGCCCAGTGATCGTAATCCCAGGGGTGGCCACGGGTGTAACACATGGCATTGACCGCGGAGGAGCCGCCCAGGGTTTTACCACGGGGAATGTAGATCTGACGGTTGTTGAGCGCCTTCTGCGGCACGGTGTAGTAACGCCAGTTCCGGCTGTTGGAGCGCATCAGCAAGATGATACCGGCGGGAATGCGGATAAAGAGGCTGTTGTCCGGTGGTCCGGCTTCCAACAGGCACACCCGGTTGTTGGGGTTCTCCGACAGCCGGTTGGCCAATACACAGCCGGCGGAACCCCCGCCGACAATCACGTAATCGTATTGCATGCCGCTCGCCCTTGATTGTTATCGGCTCTTTGACCGGTCCACTACCCCCGGTAGTGAACCGTGGGGGCGTCCTGTCTCACTATCCTCGCATACTAGTCCCGCCGCGCCTCGGTGTTATTGGCCGAATCCGGACACCGCCAGGCCGGCAAAGTCAGCGACAGCGCGCTTGCCGGGGCGCGGAACGCTGTTTATGATCAATACAACTTTTTTTACGCGGCTTGCCGCGAGGCACTGCTTTCTGCTTAGCCGGTTTGGGTCGGTTAAGCAGAGACCAGGGTAAAGGAAGTTCGTCGCAAAGATCCCCTTTACGGGGGCGGGCCCATATTCCCGCCGACGCTTTTTTCCATTCCCTGTCGCAGAATCGTCACGATAACAGGCTTTCATGGTCCCGCCACAGCGGGAGAAGTTCGTCGAGCAGGCGAGGGTGCCTATGAGTGAGCGCATTCTGCGATTGGACAAGGCCGGCACGCCGGTGGAATGGCTGGATTGGCAGGCCGCGGCCACCTTGTACGCGCGGGGTCTGGTGACCTGGACTCTGGGCGATGTGATTTATCGCCTGCGCGGCGGATTCTGCCGTGTCACTGGCGACCGCTCCCGTTTGTCCCTGCATTCCATTATTGCTTGCGATGGACTGGCCAGCCCGCGCCGCCGCACCCGTCCGCCGTTGACCAATCGCGCGCTGTTTCGCCGTGATCAGCATGTTTGTCTTTACTGCGGCAAGCCGTTCCCCGAATCGCAACTGACCCGTGATCATATTCGCCCCACTTCCCGTGGTGGTCGCGACCACTGGCTCAATGTGGTGGCCGCCTGCCGCCGCTGCAATCAGCACAAGGGCAATCGCCTGCCCGAGGAAATCGGCATGGAGTTGCTGGCACTGCCTTATGTGCCGAACATGGCCGAGTATCTGGCGTTGATTAACAGCCATCGTATCCGTGGTGACCAGATGGCGTTTCTGCGCAATCAGTTCGGCAAGAACAGCCGGTTGTTGTAGCGACTTGTTTCCGCTGTCGAGACCACCGACTCTGAGCTCTCCGCTGTTTCCGATGCAAAAAAAACGGCGCCCATGGGGCGCCGTGAATCGTTTGGCTCGGGAGAGCTATCACGGAGTACAACTCCGATGTCAACAGATGGGACCTCGTTGACGGCTTTGAGTATGGCGCCACTGAAATGCAAAAACATTTGCTTTACCGCCCGGGATTTCGGCTTGAGTGGTCAATTCTTGTGCACAGGCGACAGCATGGGGTCGGGTTTGGAAGTATGCTAATTTAGCGTTATTACACCATCCAATAAGGTAGGCAAGGAATGCAAAGCTCCGCTCTACGCCTGATGGGCGTGTCTCTGCTGCTGCTCGGTTTATGGGCTTGTGACACTTCCGACGAATCGGCGCCGTCCGCCAGGGATAAAAGCGAACAGGCCGAACCCGCGGCGGCGGCCGACAGCGAACCCGATCCCCGTTGGCGTACTCATCTGGACAGTTGGCCACGGGGGGAAACCGGCTCCCGCGCCCCGTTGGTATTCCGTTTTACCCATCCGGTGGTGGAGCAGAGTGCCCTCAATGAACCGCGCAAAAGCGTGGTGAAACTGCGCCCGGAGCGGCCTTTCACGGCGGTATTCACCGCCCGTGACCGGCTTGAGATACGGCCTCTGGAACCCTTGCGCAGTGATCAAAGTTTCACTGTCACCCTGTTTCCTCAGGGCCTTTCCGGAGTTGATGACAGCCTGCCTCCGCTGGAAACCACGCTGACCGTATTGCGTCAGCAACTGACCATCCGGGTCGAGGCATTGGCGCCGGCCGAAGGGACCGACACCATGGTCCTGAAAGGGCGGATCGACACCCTGGATCTGGTGGATAATCAGGCGCTGGAATCGGTGCTCTCCGCCAGCCAGGGTGAAACGTCCTTGCCGGTGGTTTGGGAGCACCCGTCCGGCAGCCTGATTCACCGCTTCCAGGTGTCCGGGATCCGCCGTGATGTCGGTGAAGAGGTCCGCCTGGCCTGGGATGGTGAGCCGGTGGGCGAGCCCGGTTCGGGCGAGCAGAGTTACTCAGTGCCTCAGCCCGGGCAGTTCACCGTCACCTCGGTCCGCTCCGAGAGCTTCCCCGACCGTCATGTGGTGGTGCAGTTTTCCGAGGCCCTGCAGGCGGGGCAGGATTTTCTGGGGATGGTGGCACTGGGCGGCAAGAGCGCCCGGGTGCAAGTCGACGGCTCCCGGTTGCTGGTCTATCCGAGCGATGAGGTGGACGAGAAGGCGGTGTTGAAGATCGCTCCGGGCGTGGTCAGCGCCGCCCGCCACACTCTGGAGACGGAGTATCAGCAATCCCTGGTATTGAGTATGTCCAAGCCCGCTGTGCGGTTTGTCGGCGAGGGGGCCATCCTGCCACGGGGTGAAGTGCTCAGCGTGCCGTTCGAGGCCGCCGCCGCCGGCGCCATCCAGGTGCAGGCGTTCGAGGTGTTCGAGAACAACATCTCCTCCTATCTGCAATCCCGTGATCTGGATAACCAGCACCCGGATACTCGCTCCGGCCGTTATCTCTGGCAGAAAACCCTGGAGTTGCCGCCGTCCGAGGAACGGGGCTGGCAACGTTACCGGCTCGATCTGACCGAACTGATGGCCAAGCACCCCAACGGCCTGGTCTTGCTGACCCTCAAGGTGGATCCGCGGAGCATCCATTATCAATGCGGCGATGGCGGCCCGCAGCGCCAGAACACGCTGCCCGACAACTACGAAGGGCCCGGCCAGGACGATGAAGTGCGCCGCTATTATCACGATGCCGGCTACCTGCGCTGGAACCAGCGCGATAACCCCTGCAGCGACAGCTATTACGCCTACAACGATCAGGCCGAGACCTCCCGCGCTTTCATTGCTTCCAACCTTGGTCTGCTGGCCAAGCAGGGGGAGGATGACCAGATGCTGGTGGTCACCACCGCTCTGGATACCAACACGCCCCTGGCGGGCACCCGGGTCACCGCCTACAACTATCAGCACCAGTCCCTGGGCAGCGCCAGCAGCGGCGACAATGGCATCGCCGAGTTGAAATTATCCGGCACGCCTTTCTATCTGGTGGCGAAAAACGGCAAGGAAAAAGGCTATCTCAAGGTGGCCCGCAATCGGGCGTTGCCTTCCAACCAGTTCGACACTGGCGGCGAGCGGGTTCTTGATGGCCTGAAAGGTTTCTTTTACGGCGAGCGGGATGTCTGGCGGCCTGGTGATGATATTCATCTGACGTTCGTACTGGATGACCCGCAACAGCGCCTGCCGGCGGATCACCCGGTCACGGTGGACTGGTTTGATCCGCGCGGTAACAAGGTCGCCAGTTATACCAACGACGGGCCAGTGAACGGGTTCTACACCTTTACCCTGAAGACCGAGGAAAGCGCCCCCACTGGTAACTGGCGGGCGGTGGCGCGTCTGGGGGAGCGGGACTTTGATACCCGGCTGCGGGTGGAAGCGATCAAACCCAACCGGTTGCGTATTGAGCTGACCGCCCCCGAGCAGGTCTTCGCCGGTCAAAGCACACCGTTGGCGCTGCACGGACAATGGCTCAATGGTGCCCGCGCCAGTGCCCTCAAGGCCGATGTGAAAGTGCGCCTGCTCAACGGCGCCGATCCGTTCCCGGGGTATGCCGGCTACACCTTCAAGGATCCGTCCCGCACCCTGCAGGCGGAGCCGTTCACCGCTTTTGAGGGGCGCCTGGACGCCACCGGCGACGCCACCGTCAACCTGGCGGTGCCGGCGGTGACGCCGCCGGGCATGGCGGCGGCTCTGGTGACCACGCGAATTTTCGAGAATGGCGGGGATTACAGTACCCAGGTGCAGCGATTGCCAGTGGCGCCGTATCGGCATTGGGTAGGACTGCGGGTTCCGGACGGTGACGGCTGGGGCGGCGCCCTCGGACGCGGCCAGAACCATAACCTGGATCTGCTCACCCTGGACCAGGAAGGGCAGCCGGAATCCCGTTCCGTCACCCTGAGCGTCTATCGTATCGACTGGCGCTGGTGGTGGGATCGGGGCGCCAATGATCTCGCCAATTTCATCAGTAACCCGCATACCCGCAAGGTGAAGGCCACCCAGCTCACCACCAATGACAAGGGGCGGGTGCAATGGCAATTGAACGGTCCGGATTACGATTGGGGCCGCTACTTGGTACGGGTATGTGATGACAAAGGCGGGCATTGCGCGGCACAGACCGTGTACCTGGGTTGGAGCGGCCAGCGCGGCGGTGGCGGCGACGCCGCCTCCCGGCTGGCCTTGTCCACTGACAAGGAACAGTACCAGGTCGGCGAGATGGCCAGGGTGAAGGTGCCGGTGTCCGGCGCAGGACGTTTGCTGGTCAGTCTGGAAAGCGGCTCGCGGGTACTGCGTCACTACTGGGTCAAACCCGGTGACCAGGAGAACTTCACCCTGGAGATTCCGGTGACCGCGGACATGGCGCCCAACGTCTACGTGCACGCCACTCTGCTGCAAGCGCACAAGGACCGTGACAATGACCGCCCGATCCGCCTTTACGGCATCGTGCCGTTATTGGTGGAAGATCCGGACACGCGTCTGGAGCCGGACATCGAGGCTCCGGAGGAAGTGCGTCCGGAAAGCGAACTGACGGTGACGGTGTCCGAGAAGCAGGGCAGGGCGATGACCTATACCCTGGCGGTGGTGGACGAAGGCCTGCTGGGTCTGACCAATTTCCAAACACCGAACCCCCATCAAACCTTCTTCCGCCGGGAAGCGCTGGGCGTGCTCACCTGGGACCTGTTCGATCAGGTGGTGGGCGCCTACGGTGGGGAACTGGAGCGGATGCTGGCGGTGGGCGGTTCGGAGGGGCTGATGGATGGCTCCGAAGCCCAACGCCGCCGGTTCCCGCCGGTGGTGTATTTCGCCGGACCGTTCGAACTGAAGGCGAAGTCGGAGCAGGAACACAAGGTTCAGTTGCCGGCCTACATGGGTGAGGTCCGGGTGATGGTGGTGGCGGGGCACCGCGACGGCCAGCAGCGCGCCTACGGCAAGGCGGACACCCCGGTTACCGTGACTCAGCCGTTGACGCTGCTGTCCACGCTGCCACGGGTGCTGGGGCCAGGGGAATCCCTGCAAGTGCCGGTGAATGTCTTTGCCACCGAGGACACCATTACCGACGTGGATTTGAACCTGAAAGCGGAGCCACCCCTGCACGTCACCCGTGACACCGCCCAGCTGGCCTTCGAGGAACCCGGAGACAAGATCGCCACGCTGTCACTGGAGGCCGGTGACCAGGTGGGGATCGCCCGGGTCACGGTGTCGGCCAAAGCGGGTAAGGAGCAGGCCGAGGAGCAGGTGAATCTGCCGATCCGTACCGCCAATCCGCCCACCAGCCGGGAACAGCGCAAGGTGCTGGAACCCGGAGACAGCTGGGCGCTGGACTGGCGGCCCCATGGTCTGCCTGGCACCAACCAAAGCGCCCTGACGGTCAGCAGTCTGCCCGCCATGGGGCTGGAGCGGCGGCTGGAATACCTGATTCGCTATCCCCACGGCTGCGTCGAGCAAACCACCTCCACGGTGTTGCCGCAACTGTACCTGCACCAATTGGTCGGCCTCAGTGACGCCCAGAAACAGGAAGTGCAGAACAATATCGCCGGCGCCATTGACCGGCTGCGCCGCTTCCAACTGAACGACGGGGCCTTCAGCTACTGGCCCGGCAGCGGCCAGGCCAGCGACTGGGGCACGTCCTACGCCGGTCACTTCCTGGTGGAAGCGCGCCGCCTTGGCTATGCGGTACCGGCGCAGATGATCGACAGCTGGCGGGACTATCAGCGGCGGCTGGCCAGCGACCCCGGCCAGTACGCCTGGCAATGGGCGAGCCAGGCCTACCGGCTCTATACCCTGGCCCTGGCCGGGGAACCGGAAGTCGGTGCCATGAACCGCCTGCGCGGCGCCCTGGCGGTAAGCGACAGTCGCAACCGACATGGCCGTTACACCGCCCGCTGGCTGCTTGCCGCCGCCTATCAGCAAATGGGACTGACCGATGTGGCCGGTGAATTGATCGCCATTGATGGCGAGGTGGGCGACTACGATGACCCTGGCCCCACCTTCGGCTCCGCTCTGCGTGACCGTGCCATCAGCATGATGGTGCTGGAAGCCCGCGGCGATCAGGCGCGAGCCTGGGACGAAGCTCGGGTGGTGGCTGATGATCTGGCCTCCGACCGCTGGTTCTCCACCCAGAGTCTGGCCTGGTCGTTGATGGCCATGGCGCGCTTCGCCGGCAACGAAAGCGCGGAGGACGGCTATGATCTGGCCTGGCGGCGGGGTGACGGTGATTGGCAGGAAACCCACGCCACCAGCCCGGTGTTCCAGCAACCGCTGGCTATCGATGAGGACGGCGAGTCCATCGTGGTCCGCAATGACAGCGAGCGTCGTTTGTTCGCCACCATGACCACCGTTGGCACCCCGGCCCCGGGACAGGAAAAAGCGGTGTCCGAGGGCCTCGATCTGTCGGTGACGTTCCTGTCGATGGACGGCTCGCCGCTGGATCCGGCGCGGCTGACCCAGGGCACGGATTTCCGCGCCCGGGTGACGGTGACCAACCGCACCAACCGCCGCCTGGAAAATCTGGCGCTGACGCAAATCGTGCCCTCAGGCTGGCAGATCGCCTCGCGTCTGTCGTCCGCTGGGGTGGACGATGCCAAGGACGAGAAGGAAACCCCATTGGATTACCAGGACGTGCGCGACGACCGGGTGCTGAGCTATTTCTCCCTGAAACCCGGCGCCACGCGTACCGTGAATGTGGAGCTGAACGCCTCGTTCGCCGGCCGTTTCTATCTGCCCGGCTGGCAGGTGGAAGCCATGTACCAGGGCTTCATTCAGTCCCGTCAACGTGGCCAGTGGGTGGAAGTCGTGACGGAATGACCCTGGCGGGTCGGGCATGGAGGCCCGGCCCGTATGCTGGACGTCGCCCGAAAATGCCTGGAACACGATGACAAAACCGTCTCCCTCACGCCGCCGTCGGCGCATCCTGGCGGCACTGCTGCTGGTGGTGCTGGCGGCGTTGGCGCTGCTGCAGTTCTCGCCGTTGCCGGCGCCGCTGCAGCGGACCGACTATGCGGTGCTGATGCTGGATCGAAGCGGGCGGCCCCTGGCGGCCCGTATCGCCGCGGATCAACAATGGCGCTTCGCCCCGGTGGAGACGCTGCCGGACAAGTACCGTGAAGCCCTGCTGACCTTCGAGGATCGCCGTTTCCTCTGGCACCCGGGTGTCGACCCGCTGGCGCTGGTGCGGGCCACGGTGGCCAATATTCGCGCCGGCAGGGTGGTCAGCGGCGGCTCCACCCTGACCATGCAATTAGCCCGGCTGTTGCGGGACGATCCGCCCCGCACCTTGTGGGAAAAGGGCCGCGAGGCGTTGCTGGCGTTGCAATTGGAATGGCGCCTGGGCAAGTCACGAATTCTGGTGGAGTACGCCAGCCGGGCGCCGTTCGGCGGCAACACGGTGGGATTGAGAGCGGCGGCCTGGCGCTATTTCCAGCGCGCGCCGGACGATCTGAGTTGGGCGGAAGCAGCACTGCTGGCGGTGCTGCCCAACAGCCCCGCACTGATCCACCCGGGGCGCCAGCGCCAGCAGTTACTGGCCAAGCGGGACCGTCTGCTGGAAGCCCTGCGCCAACGGGGCCTGATCGATGCGGACGAGCTACGGTTGGCGAAGCTGGAACCGCTGCCGCGCACCGCGCGATTGCCGTCGCTGGCCCCGCATCTGCTCGACACCCTGGCGGCCAACGCCACCTCGCCGCTGATTCACACCACTCTGGATGCCGGGCTGCAACAGCGGGTGAACGCCCTCACCGAACAGCATGGACGGCGTCTGGCCAACGACGGCGTGCACAATCTGGCGGTGGTGGTGATCGACCATCGCGATCTGGCGGTGCGCGCCTATGTGGGCAATGTCACCCACGGTGACCGCCGTGAATACGGGGCGGCGGTGGATATCGCCGGGCGTCCCCGCTCCACCGGCAGCGTGCTCAAGCCGCTGCTGTACGGTTTGATGTTACAGGAAGGCCTGCTGCTGCCGGATACCCTGGTGCCCGACCTGCCCACCAACTACGGCGGTTACAGTCCGGAGAATTTCGACCGCGAATACCGGGGCGCGGTGCCGGCCCACGAAGCCCTGGCCCAGTCGCTGAATATCCCCGCCGTGCGTATGTTGCGCCAATACGGCGTGGCCCGCTTCCACGACCGGTTGCGCGCCATGGGAATGAGCACGCTGTTCAGGGATGCCGAGAACTACGGTTTGACCCTGGTGCTGGGCGGTGCCGAAGGCAAGTTGATGGAGCTGACGGCGCTGTACGCCCGGCTGATGGCCAGCGCCCGTGACGGCCAGGCGGCGCCGGTTACGGTGCTGAGCGATGTCCAGCCGCTGCCGGAGCCGTTTCCGATCGGCGCGGGCGCCGCCTGGTTGACGCTGGAGGCGCTGCGTGACGTGGCCCGGCCCGGCACCGCCCGGCAATGGCGACTGTATCGTTCCAGCCAGGCGATCGCCTGGAAGACCGGTACCAGCTATGGTTTGCGCGACGCCTGGGCGATCGGCAGCAACGGCCGCTATACGGTGGGCGTCTGGGCCGGCAACGGCAACGGTGAACCGGCCCCGGCGCTGGGTGGCGCCACCACCGCGGCGCCGCTGATGCTGGATCTGTTCAGCCTGCTGGGGCCGGCGGAGTGGCCTCAGGCGCCGCTGGGCGATCTGAAGGAACTGCAGGTGTGCCGTGACGATGGCTATCTGGCCGGCGGGCAGTGCTCGGCGCGTACCGTGTTGGCGCCGCTGGACAGTCACTTCCAGGCCGTCACGCCACATCATTTGCGTGTGCATGTGGACGATCAGGGACGGCGGGTGCACAGCGGTTGCGAGAACGTGGCCGCCATGAGCGCCCGCGACTGGTTCGTGCTGCCGCCGGCGCAGGCCTATTTCTACCGCTTCCGGCACCCGGAATACCGGCCCCTGCCGGCCTGGCGGGAAGATTGCGCGGACGGCGCCCGGGCGCTGAGTTCACGGGCGCCGATGGCGGTGATTTATCCCCATGCCGGCTCCGCGCTCTATCTGCCGGTGGAACTGGGCGGGCAGCGTGGTGGGGCGGTGTTCCGGGTGGTGCATGAACGCGATGACGCCGAACTGTTCTGGCACCTGGACGACCGCTATCTGGGGCGCACCGCGCACTTCCATGAATGGGCGATCCAGGCGGCGCCCGGCTGGCATACCCTCACACTGGTGGACGATCAGGGCTTTCGTCTGCGGCGCCGCTTCCAGGTGTTGTCCCATTAGTGGACGATGAACCGGTACGCGAACCTGAGGCGCGGCTCAGGGGGGTTCGATCTCGCGCAGGAAATTCCGCAGAATCCGCCGGCTTTGTGCCAGTTTTTCCGCTTTCTGGTCGGCCAGGCGGATCTGTTCATGCAGGACGGTACGAAGCTCATCGCAGGGCTCGAACACCGGGCCCTCACCACGCACACACGGCAGGAACTCGCGAATCGTCGCCAGGGTCATGCCTCCGGAACCGAGCAGCTTGATCCGCTCCACGGTGCGTATCTCCGCGGCATCATAGTCGCGGTAGCCGCTGGCCGTGCGTCGTGGTTGGAGCAGCCCTTCGGTTTCGTAGTAGCGCAGCATGCGGACGCTCACGCCGGTACGTTTCGACAGCTCGCCTATTTTCATCTCATCGCCTTGACTCTGACAGCGCTGTCACAGTTTAAGGTGCCGGCTCCTTCATGTGAATCAGGAGCAGCGTGGCATGCCTATTGAAAATCATCCCTATCAAGCCGCCATCAACGGCCGCCCGGTCACCGTCGCGGCGGTGACGCCCCTGGCGTTCGCGGGGTTCGCGCACTTCACCGCGATGCAGGTGCGAAGTCGCAAGGTCAAAGGGCTCGATCTGCATTTGACCCGTCTGCGTGCAGCCTCCATGGAATTTTTTGGCGTGGCCGTGTCCGATCAACGGATGCGCTCCTATATCAAAGCGGCCATCGACGCCGGCCCGGCGGATCAATCACTGACGGTCACGGTTTTTGTTGGTGATGGTGAGTTCAGCGGGCGCAGCATGGATACGGAACCTGAGGTGCTGGTTCGCACCGATGCTCCGGCCGACGGGCCCGGGGGGCCGCTGAGATTGAGCGTGGTGGAGCATGAGCGTCCCCTGGCGGCGATCAAGCATGTTGGCGAAGCCGGCAAGACCTACTATCTGCATCAGGCCATCCGCCAGGGCTTCGATGACGCCGCTTTTGTCGACCGACAGGGACGATTAGGTGAAGCCACCATCTGGAATCTGGTGTTCTGGGATGGCGAGGCGGTTGTCTGGCCCAGGGCGGCGATCCTGAACGGCACCATGATGGGCATGGTTCAGCGACAACTGGATCGCCTTGGCATTGCCCAGCGCCATGAAGAGATCACTCTGGAGCGTCTTGGCGATCTGGCCGGGGCGGCGGTGATGAATTCATGGACACCGGGTATCGCGGTCACCGCCATTGGCGGGAACACGATTCCGGAGGCGGAGTCTTTCATGCGCTTGCTGCACCGGTGCCATGAAGCCGAACCGGCCGTTTCCCTGTAACGGTCGGTCTTGGACTGGTAGCTACAAGGCGCCTGTAGGAGCTTGCCCTGCAAGCGAATCTTTTGGCCCGGAGAGAGCCCAATTCGCTTGCAGGGCAAGCTCCTACAGCGACTTCGTGCAACCGTTCTGGCGATCAGCCCGGCGGAGTGCGATTCACCGTGGTCAGGCGCCGGCGAATCTTTTCCTCCGGCGCCAGATCGGTGAATTCTTCCGCTTCGAACGGGTCGCCGCCCACCGGTGTGCTTTCATTGCGGTGATACAGATCCAGCAACATATTGCGGCGATCCTCGCGCAGCTCACGCACCAGCACGATCACCATCAGAAACAACACCAGGGCGAACGGCAGGGCAGCCAATAGCGCCGCTGATTGCAGGCCTTTCAGCCCTCCGGCTGATATCAGCGTGATGCAGATGGCGGAAATCAGCACACCCCAGGTCAGGCGTTTTTTCAGCGGCGGATTGAGAGAACCCTGATCGGTCATCTGCGCCACGATGTAGGTGGCCGAGTCCGCCGAGGTGACCAGGAAGATGAACAGCAGCACCATGGTCAGGCCGCTGAGGAGATGGCCATAAGGCAACAGCTCGTACATTTTGAACAAACCGCTGGGAACGTCGTTGTGAACCACGGCGGCGAGGCCGGCGTTCTGGGTCAGGTCCAGGTCCAGCGCCGTGCCGCCGAATACGGCGATCCAGGCGCAGGCCAGCAGCGGCGGCACCAGCAGCACGCCGAACACGAACTCCTTGATGGTGCGCCCGCGCGATACCCGCGCCACGAAGGTGCCGACGAAGGGGGACCAGGCGATAACCCAGGCCCAATAGAACACGGTGAAGCGGTCCATCCAGTCGCCGCGCTCGAACGGGGGAATGGTCAGCGCCATTTTGATGAAGTTGCCAAAGTAATCACCCAGGCCGTTCACGAACACGTCGAAGATCCGCACAGTGGGCCCGGTGATCAGCATATAGGCCATCAGCGTCAGGCACAGCACCATGTTCAGATTGCTGAGCACGCGGATGCCGCGATCCAGGCCGGTGTAGGACGACGCCATGTAACACAGGAACATGGCGCCGAGGATGCCGGCTTTGCTCCAGACATCATTGGGCCAGCCGAACACCGATTCCAGACCGCCGTTCATTTGCAGCACGCCGAGCCCGAGGGACGTGGCGACGCCGGTGACGGTGGCGATCACCGCCATCACGTCGAGGGTATCGGAGGCGACCTGACGGCGTGGCAGGTCGCGCAGGGCCGGTTCCACCATGGTCGACACCAGCCCGGGGCGGTCTTTTCGGAACTGGAAAAAGGCGATGATCAGGCCCACCAGGGTGAACGCGGCCCACTGATTGACGCCCCAGTGGAAGAAACTGTACTGGATCGCCAGGGCGGCGGCTTGCCGGGTGCCCGGCTCGGCGAGACCGTGGGGCGGCTCCTGCAAATGCAGCATCGGTTCGGCCATGCCGTAGAACACCAGCCCGACACCGAAGCCGGCGGAGAGCAACATGCTGAGCCAGGAAAACAGACTGTAGTCCGGCGTGCTGTCCTGGGGGCCGAGGCGGATCTTGCCGTACTTACTGAACGCCAGCACCAGCAGGAACACCACGAATACGAAGACGCTGAGCAGGTAGAACCAACCGAAGTAGCGGCTCAGGCTGGATAACAAGGTGGCGGCGGTACTGGCGAAGGCTTTGGGGAAGGCGGCGCCGAGGGCGACCAGGGAAACGATGATGGCGGCGGAGGTCAGGTAGACCCGCTGAGTCGATAGCATAGCCTCGTCCTTGGGGCGGAACGAACAACGAAGAACCAGTCCCCTAGGGTGGCAGATCCGGCGGTGGAATGCATCCCGCCGGACCTTCGGGCCGGTCAGTCCCGCTGGCGGTCGTCCGGCTCCTCCGGCTCTTCGTCTTCCACGCCGGTGTCCGTGGCGACCGGTTTTTCCGCCGCCGGTGCCGTCGAAGCGGGGGCTTCGGAATGCTCCGCTTGCGCCGGTGAGTCGTCGGCGGCGGGCTTCCCGCTCTGTGCCTGCTCCGCCTTGGCTTCCACTTCCTCCGGGGTTTGCTCTTCGCCAAGCCGATAAGCGGCGAAGCCGGCGTGCACCACTTGGTTGATGGCCATGCCCAGGATACGACCGTCGTAGGGGGCGATGATGGCGCTGCCGGTGTTGGTGATCGGGTCGGTAACAGTGCCGAGGATTTGCCCTTTTTTCACCTTGTCATTGAGTTTGACTTCCGACAGCAGGATGCCGCCCTGGCTGGCGCGGATCCATTGCGATTCATAGAACACCGGTTGCGGCGCGCCCCAGAACCGGCGCGCTTTGCGCATGCCGAGATTTTCCAGCAGGGTTTCCAGTGCCTGCACACCGTAGCTGACCGCCTCTTGCTCCAGGCGATTGGGCCCGCCGGCCTCCATCGTCACCGCCATGATGTCGTCGTCCACCGCCGCCCGTCGCAGGGTGCCGCGGGCGCCGCGGCCATGCAGCACGGTCATGCCGCCGAAGTGTTTGGCGAAGGCCAGAACGTCCGGGTTTTTCAGATCGGCGCGCAATTGCGGCTGGTTGATGCGTTTGAGCGAACCGGTGTGCAGGTCCACCAGATACTGGCAGTGCCGGATGATCTGATCGTAAAGGGAATGGGCCACGCGATCGGCGGCGCTGCCGGTGCCGCGCCCCGGGAAGTGGCGATTGAGATCGCGGCGGTCGGAAAGATAGCGCGAGCCGTTGCGGAACCCTTCCAGATTGACGATGGGCACGCCGATCAAAGTGCCGGACAGGGTTTCCGGTTCCAGGTCGTACATCAGGCGGCGCACCATCTCGATGCCGTTCAACTCGTCGCCGTGGACGGCGGCGGTCAGGCACAGGCGCGGGCCGGGTTTCTTGCCGTGGGCCACCAGCACCGGCACCGGCGTGGCGATGGAGGCGAAGGATTGATCCGGAGTCCAGTGCAGCGTGGCGAAGCTGCCGGGCACCACGTTGCGGCCCAGCAGTGATAGCGGCCGCACCGGTTGCTCCGCGGTGGAAGCGGGTGCCAGTTGGTCGGTGCTGTCAGTGGCCGGTGGTGAGTCCACCACCGGGGTGTCGTCGACCATCTGCTTCGCGGGAGGATTGGCCGGCGCCGCGTGCGCCTTGGGCTCGGTGTCGTCGACGGGGCTTTCGTCGGCGTGCAGGGCCGGCCAGGGCGCCAGGGCGGCCAACAGGGCGATGGTCAGGGACCAGCGTGCGGTCATGGTGATGTCTCAGCTGTTGAGCTGGTCGAGCGCCTCCCAACGGGCGTAGGCTTCGGCCAGCGTGTGTTCCAGTTCGGAGAGCCGTTGCTGTTCGGCGGCGATGGTTTCCGCGGCTTCCTTGTAAAAGGCCGGGTCCGACATCGTGCTCTGCAGCGCCTTCAGCGCCGCTTCCAGCTCTTCGATGCGGGCCGGTAAATCGCGCAACTCAAGCTGCTCCTTATAACTCAGCTTCTTGCGCGCCGGTTTCGCCGCTTCGCTGCGTTCGGGGCGGGTGGCGGGCCTGGCGGCTTTGACGGTTTCCGGCGCGGACGGTTCCGGACGTTGTCGTAACCAGTCCTCATAACCGCCCACATACCAGTGCGGATCGCCGCCCTCGAACACCAGCGTCGAGGTCACCACATTGTCGATGAAAGCACGGTCATGGCTGACCAGCAGCAGGGTGCCCTGGTAATTCACCAACTGCTCTTCCAGCAATTCCAGGGTTTCCACGTCCAGGTCGTTGGTCGGTTCATCCAGCACCAGCAGATTGAACGGCCGCGTGAACAGCTTGGCCAGCAGCAGACGGTTGCGTTCACCGCCGGACAGTGACTTGACCGGCTGACGGGCGCGGGCCGGTTCGAACAGAAAATCCTGCAGATAGCCCATGACATGTTTCTTACGGCCATCCACTTCCACCACGTCGGAGCCTTCCGCCAGGTTGTCGATCACGCTTTTTTCGCCGTCCAGGCTGTCACGCAATTGATCGAAGTAGGCCACCTTCAATTGCGTGCCCTGCTTCACGGTACCGCCGTCGGGTGCCAATCGGCCCAGCAGAATACGGATCAAGGTCGATTTTCCGCAGCCGTTGGGGCCGAGAATACCGACCCGGTCGCCGCGCAGCAGGGTCAGCGAGAAGTCCCGCAGCAGCGTCTGCCCGCCCACCGCGTAGCTGAGATGCTCCGCTTCGATTACCGTTTTACCGGAGCGATCGCCCTGCTGGATGGCAAGGGCCGCCGTGCCCTGGCGCTGGCGTCGCTGGGCGGCCTCTTTACGTAATGTCTGCAGGGCCCGCACCCGGCCCTCATTGCGGGTGCGCCGGGCCTTGATGCCCTGACGGATCCAGCGTTCCTCCTGGGACAACTTCTTGTCGAACTCGGCCTGGTTCCTTTCTTCCACTTCCAGCGCCGCCTGCTTGCCTTCCAGATAACGATCGTAATCCCCGGGCCAGCTGGTCAACCGGCCGCGGTCCAGCTCGATGATGCGGGTGGCCAGGGCGCGGATGAAAGCGCGGTCGTGGGAGATGAACACCAGGGTCGCCGGGTAGTCCCGCAGGAAGCTTTCCAGCCAGCGGATCGAGTCGATATCCAGATGGTTGGTCGGTTCGTCCAGAAGCAGCAGGTCTGGTTCCTGCACCAGCGCACGGGCCAGCAGAACGCGGCGCTTCATGCCGCCGGAGAGGCCGGCGAAGCGCTGCTCGCCATCGAGTTGCAGCTTGGAGAGCACCGTCTCCACCCGCTGGAACAACTGCCAGGCGCCGGCGCTTTCGATGCGGTCGCTGAGCTGCTGGAAACGGGCCATCACCGCGTCGTCGCCATCGTTGAGCCGGTGGCTGAGGCGGTCGTGTTCGGCCAGCAGACGACCCAACTCGCCGAGGCCCTGGGCCACCATCTCCTGGACGCTGTGGTCCTGGTCCTCGGGGACTTCCTGTTCCAGACGCGCCACCACCAGTCCCTGTGAGCGCTCAATCTGGCCATCGTCCGCCTGTACCTCTCCATCCAGTACTTTCAGCAGGGTGGATTTGCCGGAACCGTTGCGGCCCACCAGGCACAGCCGTTCGCCGGGCTCGATGGTCAGGTCCAAATGGTCGAATAGCGGCTGGTCGCCGTAATCAAGCTGCAGGTCGCGCAGAGTCAGCAATGGCATGGTGTCCGGGTACCGTGGTGTCGGGGAACGCGAGTCTAGCATTTTCCCGAGGCGTCATGGATGGGGGGCTAAGCCAGACCGAGATGGGACAGGACCCAGTCGCGGCGTTCTCTTATCGTTCCACGGGGCACCAGGCGTGGCTGGTAGCCCTGGTCAAGGTAGGTGTCCCACAACACCTCGAAAGTGCGCTCGGCTTCCGCCAGCGTCTGCTTGCGTTCCTGATCGTGCCGGTAGATGTCGGGCCAGGGCGGCAGCATCAATACTTCCGGCGCATAACGGTAGCGCCGCGCGGCCCAGCGCATGGCCGCGCTCTCCCGCAGCCGTTCCAGCCGTGCGTAGCCGAGCACGTCCACCACGCCCCGGTCAAAAAATCGCCAGGAGCGATTTTTGACGTCGCAGTGACGCCGGTACTGGCGTCGGTCCCGGTCCAGCATGGCGGCGGCGAAGGCCTGCCGGTCCCGCCAGGGCAGGGCATCGCCGCCGCACGCTTGCTGTTGCCGGATCACCGCCCGCCCGGATTCGGCGACGGTAATGTGCCCAAGCCCGGACAGGGCCTGGAGCAAACTGGTCTTGCCGGCGCCGGGGCCGCCGGACAATACAATAGCCCCGCCATGGGGGAGGCGGTGAGTGAACATGATGGGGTTTCCTGTTAGAGAAGGGGGGGGGTGGTTCATTGAGGTTTAGAGGAGGGCTCGTTCTGGGCTCCAGCAACGTCGAGGGCTGGTACAGAAAGCCTCCGCATTTATGTTGCCAGGGCCAGAGGACACCCCGCGCCTGCCGGTTACCTCGAAGCCGGGTGCCCCCTGATTTGCCGGCCGGATTTCAGGCGCCCGTCTTTGGGTCGCCATTACCGGACTCGCGGCGCTCGCCGGGGATGGTCAGGTTTTCGCCGCCATTGATGCTGCGAATGTGAATATCCATCTGGCTGAAGGCGATTTCCACGCCCCGGTCCCGGCACAGCTGATCGATACGGCGATTGAGTTCGTCGGTGGTGCTCAGACGGTCGCCGATTTCCTTCACGTAGACCCGCAATTCATGATCCAGCGTACTGGCGCCGAAGCCCATGAACAGGATCATCGGTTCCGGATCCTTCATCACTTTAGGATGGTCGCGGGCCACGGTCTGGAGAATCTCACGACAGCTGTTCAGATCCGAGCCGTAGGCGAAGCCCACGGTGATGATCAGTCGCGTTACCGTGTCACTCAGCGACCAGTTGATCAACTGTTCGGTAACGAAGGTCTGATTGGGGATGATGATTTCCTTGCGGTCGAAATCAATCACCGTGGTGGCGCGTACCCGCACCCGGCTGACAGTGCCCGACAAGGTGCCGATGGTGATCACATCGCCGATACGAATCGGTCGCTCGAACAGGATGATAATACCGGAAACAAAGTTGGCGAAAATCTGTTGCAGACCAAAGCCCAGCCCCACGCCGAGAGCGGCCACCAGCCACTGCAGTTTGTTCCAGGTCAGCCCCAGCGAACCCAGCACCACCATCACGCCCACGGCGGTGATGAGGTAGGACAACAGCGTGGTGGTGGCGTAACTGCTCCCTTGTTTCAGGTTCATCCGCGATAGCAGCAGCACCTCCAGCAGACCGGGCAGGTTCAGCGCCAGCATCAGCGTCACCACGCCGGCGGCGAGCGCGAACATGACGTCGCCGAGACTGATCGGAACCTGGGTAAGAGTGCTGCCGCTGCCCTCGGTGGTCTCCCACAGGAGAATGTTCTCGGTATAGGAGAAGGCACTCAGAATGTCCGCCCAGACCCAATAGAACAGCAGGCCAAACACCACCACCAGGGCCATGCGGATCAGACGCAGGGACTGCTGATTGACCCGCTCCAGATCCAGCTGCGGTTCTTCCACTTCGATGCCTTCCACGCTGGTGTCCTTGGTGTCACTGTCCCGTTGCGCCAGGGCCCGTTTATAGGCCAGCCGCTGCGCCGCCACCGCCAGGCCGCGCACCGCGGTGGCATCGATCAGGGTCCACAGCAGCAGCAGGTAGAAGCTGTCGATGATGCGCCCGGACAAGCGCACCGTGGTGTAGTAGTAACCCAGACCGATCACCACGATCAGAGCGAAGGGAAGGCCACCGCATACCAGCGCCGCTACGGTTTTGTAAGCGGTGGAGAAACGGGTGATGGGAAAGTGCAACGCCACCCGGGTGAGCATGATCCCCATTACCGCCAGCCCGAATACCATGATAACCAGGCCGATGCGGTCGTTGTTGAGCTGCGCCGGCCATTGCTCGCCGAAGGCGATGATCAACGTCATTGGTACCATCGCCAGCCCAACCGCCAGCAGTCGCCGCCGCAGTTGCGTATTGCCATCGGCGGACCAGCGGAAATGCCGTTGTGCAATGCCGTCCCGGGCCAGCAACCGGTAGCACATTTCAAACACCAGCCACAGCAGCGCCACTTTAAACAGAGCGGCGCCCAACACCGTGGAGAGTGTGCCGGGCTGGATCCAGAGCCCCCAGGCCAGCAGGCTCAGCACCAGCGGGCCGGGCAGGCACATCAGCGTGGTCATCAGGATCGCCAACGGGGTGTGCAATTGGCTGTCCCTGCGCAGGAAACCGATATCGCTGTTGAGTTTGCGGATCCGGGTACGCAGGCGTTTCCGCCAGACCAGCAGGGCGGCGGCGAGCACCGCCGGCAATATCAGCCAGGGCCATTTGTCCTGTAACAGCCGCAGCGATCTCTTGCCCGTTTCCGCCCAGGGAATGTATGTCATCTGATCCCGGACCTGGGCCGGAAACTCCCGCAACCAGGACAGATTGATCGGCTGGGTGCTGGGCATCCAGAAAGTCTGCTCCGAGATGGTGTCGTGCAGGTTGCGGGAAACATCCACCAATTGATCCTGCACCAGGTTGAGCCGCACCAGCAGATTCAGCTTGCGCCCCAGTTCGGTGTCCAGTTGATTGAGCAATTCCACGTGGATGTCATGCAGACTCCCCAGAGCATCCTGCAGAGCAGCACGGTCTTCCGGTGAGATGCCCTGGTCATCGATCCGGAGAATGTCGGCTTCCGTTTGCTGGCGTTGCTGGCCGATTTCGAACTGGCGCAGACGGGTGTCGCCGATGGCTTTGGGCAGGCCTTCCCGGGGTTTGAAATCCGGCAGATTTTTCTGCTGTTCGTACAGAATGCGCGACAGTAAAAGACTGCCGTCGAGCATGCGGATCTGGTCGTTGACGGTGGCGGACAGTGCCCGTACGCGATCCAGCTGGGTCTTGGTGGCCACGTTTTCACGCAGCAGATCGTTGACTTCCTCGCTGGTTTGAACCAGCTGTTTGCGCAGGGTTTTGTTACGCTCTTGCGCCGCCGCCAGCTCGGGGTGATCAGCCACTCCGGCGGGCAGGTCCACGGATGCTGCTTGCAACTCGTCCTGCAGTTGCTGTTGGCGCCGCCGGTTGATCAGCGGCTGCAGTACATCCAGCTGTTTCTGGATCAGTTCCGCGTCGGCTTCCAGTACCCGTTGCCGCAGACGGGAACGCTGTTCGCTGGAGCTGGCCACGGCCAACTCCTGGTTGCGCAGTTCAATGCGGGAATCCAGCACCGCGAGCTTCACTTGCAGGTTCTGCACTTCCGCTTCACTGAGCGTCTCCGCCACCGACGGGCGGTTCAACCGCCGGCGGATATCATCGGCTTCCGCCAGACTGTCGCTGATGGTGTTCTGTGCCCGTTCCGGCAGGGTCTGGGAACTGGTCACATCGCTGGCGGCGTCCGCCAGTTTTTCCTGATTGCGCTCCAGCGCTTGCAGTTGTTGTCCCAGCTCCTCCGCCAGAGCGGAAATCGACAGGCTTTGATAGCGTTCGGCCCAGTCGATGGTGCTTTCGCGGCGAATCTTTTCCAGTTCGTCCTGAAGCGCGGCTTTCTCCCGTGGTAGTGCTTTTTGCTGTTCCCCAAGCTTTTTGATCTGCTCGTGATTGGCGTCGATTTCCTTGCGCAGCTTCAGCGTTTCTTCCAAAAGGTCGCGTTCCGGTGCCGGTTTACCCTCCTTCTGGGTATCGGCGCTGTCGCCACCGCCAGTGAGCTGTTTCTCCAGATCACCAATGCCGGGCAGAGAAAAACCGCTGCCTTGTGCCGCGGCCACGCCACACAGCATCCAGAGGAGCAGCAGGGAAAGCAGTAACCGTGATCGACCAAGTCTCATAGGGAAGCGCGTAATCCATTGTCAGAGTCTTCGTAGACAATAGCGATAAAACGGAGGCGGCGCCATTTCCCGCGCACTGGTTCAGGGACAGCCGGCACCGTCGGTGATTTCGACGACGCTGTCGTCGATGTTGGCGTCATCCGGCGCCAGCGTGTGGGCCCGACAGACCGCTTCCCGGGCGGCGTCGCCGTCGCCCTGGTCGAGGCGGGCGTAGGCCAGGTTATTCCAGGCCGGAGCGAGAGAGGGGGTGAGTGTCACGGTCTTTTCGAAGGCGTTGAGGGCCTCCGCTTTCCGTCCCGCCTGCCACAGTGCGTTGGCGTAGGCGAAATGGAGCTTGCCGTCGTCGGCAAACCGGGACGCCGCGGTTTGCCAATGGCGCAAGGCGTCTTTCTTCTGCGGTGCAAGAGCGTGTAGAAGCGGGCCGGGGCGGGCGCTGGCGGGCAACTCTCCGGCGGGCAGCAGCACCATGCCCCAATAGTCGGCGCGCGCCCAGGTGCGAATGAAGCGGTTCCAATGGCTGGTGGTGGCTTCGCGGGTGCCGCTGTGCAGAATCAACCGGTCACCGCCGTCGCGGTAGCCGGTGACCACGGCGAAGTGCCACTGCGGCCAGCGCTTCAGCGCCAGGTTCTGCAGAATCAGCACCGGGTGGCCGGCTTGCAGCTCACTGAACAGCGCTTCCGGCTCGTTGACGGGATACGCCAGCAAACCGCGGGCGCGGCCGGCGGCCATCAGTTCGATGCCCAGGCTGCCCTTGCGTTCCGGTAACCAGACTTCGTCCACCAGCGACTCGGCGTCGCCGGGCAGGCTGTTCCATTGCAGCATCATGCCCAGAGCGGCGGGGCCGCACTGATACTTTTCCTGGGCAATGAAAGGAACGTCCAGCCGTTGGCTGGCGGGTTGCCGGGCCGACTGTGGCGGGGGCAGTGTCTGACACCCCGCCAACAGTAAAACCAGCCCGGCGCCGATGGCGCGAACGGACACGATCAGTTGATCGGATGGATAGCCGGGAACACGTTGGTGGCGCCAAGCAGATCCAGCAGCACGAGAATCAGAATGATCGCCAGGATCACGCCGATCACGCCCTGTCCGGCGGGCAGCTCATCGGCCTGTTCGGCCAACTGGGTCAGTTCCTGATCGCTGAGCCGGTCCAGGCGATCCTTCACTTGTTCCGGGCTGACACCATTGTCCGCCAACACTTTGGCGGCGGCTTTGTGTTCGAGCAACGCAAGGACCTTCTGCTCCATGGCCGCCCGTTGTTCGCTGGCCACCAGGGTATCGGTACCGACCATGGCGGCGTGGGCCATGGGGACAAACAGGGCCTGGGTGATGAGCAGAACGGTGGCGGTAAAAACGCCGGTGAGACGCTTGTTCATGAGCTGTCGCTCCCTGTTTGAATGATGTTTCGAGAATAGCACGGGACACTATCCATACAGCGTGATAGTAGCGGCGGCTTTGTGATGTTTTACAACGGTTTCACCAATCACGACGGCATCGGCGCCGGCCCCTCGCAGGGCTGCCAGGGTGGCCTCGAGGCGCTCCCTGGCCACCGCCAACAGCAGGCCGCCGCTGGTCTGCGGGTCGGTGGCGGCGACCAGTTCCGGCCGGTCCAGCAGGGCGGGGGCGATCTCGCAGTGACCCAGCACCTGATCGTTGCTGTCCCGCAAGGTGCTGTGAACGCCGTGACGTATGTGCTCCAGGGTACCGGGCAGTATGGGCAGGGCATTCAGATCAAGCCGGGCGCTCACCTGACTGTGCTGACACAGTTCCAGCAGATGCCCGAGCAGCCCGAAACCGGTGACGTCGGTGCAGGCGTGGGGCGGCAGGGTGGACAGCGCATCCCGGGCCGGGCCGTTGCTTTGCAACATGGCCGCCAGGGTAGCGTCCAGATCCGGACCCCGGTGGACATTGCGCATCCAGGCCGCCAGTTGAATACCGATGCCCAGCGGTTTGGTGATAACCAGAACCTGTCCCGGCAGCGCGCCCTGCTTGCTCCAGGCCGCGCCGGTCAGAGCACCGTTAATGGTGAAGCCGGCGGCCATTTCCGGGCCCTCGATGGTGTGACCTCCCACCAGGGTGCAGCGCGCCCGGTTCAGTTCTTCCACCGCGCCGGCCAGCAGGCGACGCAGATCCCGGCTTTGCAGGCGCGGGTGGTGGCGGGGCAGGCACAGAGTGGCCAGCGCCGAATGGGGGGCGGCGTTCATGGCGTGGATGTCACTGAGACTGTGCAGTGCCGCCACCCGGCCAAACAGGTACGGCTCATCCATGAAGGCGGGGAAATAGTCCACGCTTTGCACCAGCCGGTGTTGTCCGGACCAGCGAATCACCGCGGCGTCATCGCCTTGGGCCACACCGGCTTCGATGTCATCGCGGACTGCCGTCCGCAGCCCATCGAGAGCGTGATTCAGAGTGGTGGCGCCAACCTTGGCGCCACAGCCGGCGCAGTGCATCGCGTCGCTGTCGGCGGGCGCGGCGGGCATCGGTGCCGGCAGGTTCTCAAAGCGTTTCATGAAGGCACGGTCGATGCGGTCCTTCCAGCGCCAGACCCAGGGGCCCGCCAGCGCCGGCCAGGGCGGCCTGGAGGCCACCGCGTCACCCGCCCCGGCGGACAGCAGTGACAGGAAGCGCCGTTGCGGGCGGTAGGGCCGTTTGCGTCCCCCTCGGGTGGCGGCGAGTAAATTATCGGCGAGCACCGGTGCCTGACGCACCGCGTAGACTCCGGCCTTGGGCAAAGGCGAGGGGAACGACGCGCAGTCGCCGGCGGCGTGGACGTGCGGGCTGCCCAGGCTGGTCAGGGTGTTGTCCACACGCAGGAAGCCGCGTTCATCGCAGGGCAGGCCGCTGGCGGCGAGCCAGGCCGGTGCCCGGGCGCCGGTGCACCAGAACACCAGATCCACCGCCTGGGACTGGCCGTTGTAATGGAGCTGCCCTTCGCTGACCCGTTGCACCGGGGCCTGTTCCACGATGCGGACCCCGGCATCCTGCAGCCGCGTTCGCATCAGCGAGCGCGCCCGGTCCGGGTAACCGGGCAGCAGGTCGCCGGCGCTGATCAACTGAACCTCGGTGGTGGCGCCAAGCCGCTGGGCCAGGGCAGCGGCCAGTTCGGTGCCGCCGGCACCGGCGCCCACCACCGCGACCCGGCGAGTCGCGCTGGGGTCGGCCAGTAAATGGCGCCAGCGCTGCTCGAAGGTCGCTACCGGTTTTACCGGCACCGCGTGGGCCCGGGCGCCGGGTACGCTGTCCAGATCCGGGGTGGCGCCGATATCCAGACTGAGCGTGTCGTACTCCAGCTGGTCACCGTTATCCAGTTGCAAGCGGCGCTGGACCGGATCCAGCTCAAGCACGCGTTGCGGCAGCCAGCGGGCGGCGGCGGCCCGGCTCAGCCGGCTCAGATCAATGTGGGTTTCGTGCCGCTGGTAACGGCCGGCCAGCATACCCGGCAGCATGCCGGAGTAGGCGGTGAGACTGTCGGGGGAAATCAGCGTCAGGCGCAGCCCCGGCACTGGCCGCATGCTCAGACGCCGCAGTACCAGCGCGTGGCTGTGTCCGCCTCCCACCAGTACCAGGTCGTGATGCGCGACCGCCGTCATCACCGTGGGTGTCCCTCCGGTTGCGCCTGCTCTTTGCGTTCCCATTCTTGCAGGGTGGCGATGACTGCGCCGCGGTTGCCGCGAAAGTGCACCGGTCCCTGGCGATGGCGCAGCATGTAGTCATACATCGGATCGTAATAGTCGCTTAGCAGGGCGCGAATCCAGCGGCGATGCTCGTCGCTGCCATCGCCACGGCGATGTTGCTCCAGCCCCCGGGTCATGGTTTCGCGCAGGGTCTGGTGGCGGGCGCCGCCGAGGCGCTTGCGGATGCGGTCCAGCGCGCCGAGCAAATGCTCGGCGAACAGACTCCGGGCCTGCTCTTCGTCGTGGCCGTCGAGAAATTCCCGCAGTGGTGTGAGGACATAATCTTCCAGGATCACTTCCACCCGGCTTTCCAGCGGCTCTTCGATGTCGATGCGCGGCATGCTCCGCAGTCGCTGGTTCAAGGACAACGGCAACGCGCAACGGCCGATCAGATGCCCTTCGTCCTCCACCAGCACCGGCGCCCGGTCCCCGAGTTTCAGCAAGCGGATGGCCAGGGCATTTTCAAAGTCGATCTGCGCCGGTTGTCCGCCGGGCCGGCGGCCGAAGGCGGAGCCGCGATGGTGGGCCAGCCCTTCCAGGTCCACAGCCCGGTGCAGTTGATGCAGGACGCGGGTCTTGCCGCAACCGGTGCGGCCAGTCAGCACCCATAATGGCCCCTGGAGCACATGCTGTTCCAGGTGCTCCAACAGAAAACGCCGCAGGGCCTTATAACCGCCGGTTACCAGGGGCGCGTCGATACCGGCCTGACGCAGCCAGTCCTGGGTAGTGCGGCTACGCAGGCCGCCACGAAAACAATACAGATAGCCGTCGGGATGTGCCCGCCACCAGTCGCTCCAGGCGCGTAGACGGCGTTCCTTGACCTCGCCACGGACCAGCTCATTGCCGAGATCAATAGCCGCCTGTTGCCCTTGCTGCTTGTAGCGCAGGCCGATCAGATGGCGTTCCCGGTCGTCGATCAGAGGAAGGTTGGTGGCATGGGGAAACGCGCCCCGGGCGAATTCCACCGGGGCGCGGACATCCAGGAGCGGCGTGTCGTCCAGGAACAGCGCTGCGTAATCGTTAGTGTCGTCGCGGGTCATGGGCGGCAGTGTACACCGCCCTTATTTGTGGTTCATCGCGGAATGACGGGGATGAGCGTCGCCATCGGGGGCACGGGCCTGCACGGAGGCCTTCTGGGATCGCCGTAAATACATCCCTGTAAGCTGCCGGTTTAGTCGCTGACCGGACGCAGTTCGCCGCTCAGGTGCGGTTTGACGCCGTCGGCGGCCAGCAACTGAAAATCGATCCCGTCATTCTGGCGGGTACGGGCAAACTTTACCTTGGCGGGAATGAACATGGGCAGCTTGAAGCGTACATCCACGGTGAAAGCCTGCTCCGGCAGTTCCGGCTGCAAAGCCGCCAGGCAACGTGCCTTGGACCACATGCCATGGGCGATCTGACGCTTGAAGCCGAAGACCTTGGCGGTCAGCGGGTACAGGTGAATCGGATTACGGTCGCCGGATACGCTGGCGTAGCGCCGGCCGGTGTCGGCGGGAACTTCCCATTCCTCGATCAGATCCGGAGCAGGGGCTGTGGTTTGCGCGTCTCTTTGCGCATCCGGGGCCTTTTTCTCGCCGTGGCCGCCGCCGCGATGGAAATTCACCGATTCACTCTGCCAGACCCGCTCACCGGCGGTGCTGACCACGGTGAAGATGGAGAACTCGTAGCCTTTTTCCACCTGGGTCAGATTGCCGGTATAGCACTTGATATTGAGCTGTTCCCGTTCGCCGATCGGGCGGAACTGGGTGATGCGGTTGCGCACATGAACCAGCCCCATGGCCGGGAACGGGAAACCGTCACCGAGGATCAAGGCCATGTGCAGCGCAAACGCGTGCATGTGCGGGTAGGTGATGGGCAGATGACCGTCGGCGCTGAAACCGCATACCTGGCGGTAGGCCGCCAAATGGCGAGATTTCTGAGCCACATCGTTGAGCCGCAGCCCCTCGTCGGACAGTACCGGAGCGCTGCCCGGGCGTACTCGCGCACGCAGCACTGCTTTGGCGAAATTCACCGCCATGGGCGGCGCGTGACGCAGCTCCTTGAATCGAACCTCACTCATAAGGACACCCTTCTCCCACGAACATTTAGCGCAATGTCGTGGCAGTATAGGCAGAGCGCCGGAGAGGCTGATTGGCCGTATCGCCGACGGCTCAGGCAATCCTGTCGGGTTCGGAACGCCATTGGGCCACCCCGAAATAAATCAGACGGACTTGTTTCTCCGCCATGATCAGCATTTCGTTCTGGCCGGCTTCATCGTCCTCGCTCAGTTCCAACATTTCCTGCGTCAGTGCCACCACGCTGTTAACCACCAGCGTGGCCATCATTTGCAGATCCTGGGAACTGACATTGATAAGGAAAGGGAATCGCGCCATGTCCATGGCCAACTCGCTGACGAACAGGCGGATCTCCCGCCGGATCGCCTGCCGCATGGTGGCGGAGCCGCCGTACAGTTCCTTGGAGACAAAAAGAAAATAGGTGCGATTGTTGCGCACATAATTGAAGTAGGTCTCCATGGACCCGCGGATCATTTGCTCATTGGGCAATTGATGCTGGCGGACTTCGCGCATCATCAGCCGCAGAGTACGAAACGATTCATCCAGCAGGGTCAGGCCAAGTGCGCTCATATCGGTGAAATGACGATAGAACGCCGTGGGCACAACACCGGCTTTCTTGGTCACTTCCCTGAGGCTGAGGGAAGAAAAGGGGGCCTTTTTCGCCACCAGATCCAAGGCCGCGTCCATCAGCGCCTGGCGAGTCCGTCCCTTTCTGGCTTTCCTTCCCCGGGGGGCGGTTTCTCTGGTCATGTGTCAGACAGTCTCCCGAATTGTTGTTTTAACCAACGAATCAAATCTCACCAATCAAGCAAGAAGCAGTGATGCGGCCTGGGTATTGTCGTTGCGCTTTTGTCCCGGGCTCCGGCGGCAATGGTATTCAATTTCCGCCTCGGGATATAGCAAAGCGCTTGACAACTCCGGTCACAATTATTTTTGTGAACAGGTGTTGACTATAAAATCGACTCCCTGTAAAAAGTGTACAACTGTTCACATAAACCATAGGAAGTGCCGTATGCAGACCATTATCGAGCCTCGTCGGGGCTGGTTTGGCCGCCTCGGCCAGGCCCTGACCAGCCCGTTTCAGCCGGAAGACTACCTGGCGCTGATCAACCCGGTGGCCTCGGCCCGGGAAATTCGCGCCCGCGTCACCGGTGTTCACCGGGAAACCGATCGGGCGGTTTCTCTGGTGTTGCGTCCGAACCGTCTGTGGCCAGGATTTCAGGCCGGCCAGCATGTGATGCTCGGCATCGACGTGAACGGCGCGCGACAATGGCGCTGCTTTTCCCTGTCCAGCGCCCCGCAGTCGGGGACCTTGACCATCACCGTCAAGTGTCATCGGGCCGGCGGTGTGACCGAACATCTGCTCGAGCGTACCCTCCCCGGCGATGTGGTAACGCTCAGCGAACCCGCCGGTGAGTTCCTGTTGCCGGCCCGGGTTCCGGACCGGTTGCTGTTCCTGACCGCTGGTTCCGGCATTACACCCGTTCACAGTATAGCAAGATACCTGGAAAACGCCTCTTTTGACGGTCAGGTGGAATGGTTGCATTTCGACCGCCGTTATGAAGATGTGATTTTGTTGGAGTCCCTGCGGGAACTGGGACGCCATTCCCAATTGAACACCCGTGTGGTGCTGGGACATCAGGCGCCGCTACCCGGTGATGAGCAGGGCCGTTTCGACGCCGCGCTGCTGGCCGCTCTGGTCCCGGACGCCGCCGACCGTCAGGTCTATGCCTGCGGCCCGGCCGGCTTCCTCGACGCGGTCAGCGAGTGGCACCGCACGGAAGGTCGGGCGCCGCTGTTGCATGAGCGGTTCCAGCCGCTGACCAGCAACGCCGGCAACGGTGGCCGCATCCGCTTCTCCGGCAGCGATCTGGCCACCGAGGCCGGTGGCGGCGAAAGCCTGCTGGAGGCCGCCGAGCGCAGTGGGCTGAATCCGGCCCATGGCTGTCGCATGGGCATTTGTCATACCTGCCGGTGCTCGGTGCGGGGTTCGGTCCGTGACCTGCAGACCGGTGAGAGCCGGACGGTGGACAACCAGCGGGTAAGACTTTGTATCCATGCCGCCGAAGGCGACGTGGAAGTGGCGCTATAAGCGACGCAAACACAAGGAGTTGAACAATGGGATACGCAATGCAACAAGAGCACGACCCAATCGTCTTTCAACGCGACGGTGTCAGCCTGACCCGTTCCCAGGTGGATGCCTTCGGCGCGGAAATCGACGCTCTGCGTCAGCAGGTGATGGCGGACCGTGGTGAATCCGACGCCCGCTATATCCGCCGTGTGGTGCGCTTCCAGAAAGGCTGCGAAGTGGCCGGGCGGGGGCTGCTGTTCCTCGGCTTTCTGCCGCCGGCATGGCTGGCGGGAACCGGTCTGTTGGCGCTCTCCAAGATTCTGGAGAACATGGAGATCGGCCATAACGTGATGCATGGCCAGTGGGACTGGCTGGGCGATCCGAATCTGGACTCCGCTCACTACGACTGGGATAACACTTGCCCGGCCGAGCAATGGAAACACTCCCACAATTATATGCACCACACTTACACCAATGTGGTGGGCAAGGACCGGGACGTCGGCTATGGCATCATGCGCATGTCCGAGCACCAGAGCTGGAATCCGGCCTATCTGTTCCAGCCGATCTACAACTGGGTGCTGGCGCTGTTGTTTGAGTGGGGGGTGGCGTTCCACGACCTGGAGATCGAACGGGTGATCCGTGGCGACAAGAGCCGCGAGCAGTACCGCAAGGAGCGGAAACTGATCCTCAAGAAAGTGCGCCGTCAGGTACTCAAGGATTACGTGCTGTTCCCGCTGCTGGCGGGGCCGTTTTTCCTGTTCGTGCTGTCCGGTAACTTCACCGCCAACATCCTGCGCAATCTGTGGTCCTACCTGATTATTTTCTGCGGCCACTTCACCGAGCGCGCGGAGATGTTCACCGAGGAAGAGGTGGAAGGCGAAAGCCGCGGACAGTGGTATCTGCGTCAGCTGCTTGGCTCCTCCAATCTGGAGGGCGGCCGGTTGTTTCATATTCTCAGCGGCAACCTCAGCCACCAGATTGAGCACCATCTGTTCCCGGATATGCCGTCCAATCGTTATCGGCAGGTGGCGCCCAAGGTGCGCGAGATCGCCGAGCGGTATGGTTTGCACTACAACAGCGGCAGTTTGCGCCGTCAGTTCGGCTCGGTGATGCGGCGCATCCACCGTTTGGCGCTGCCTTCCCGCCGTGGGGCGCCGGCAGTGAGCTGATGCTGTTCCGGCCTCCCCGGGCATGTGCTACTCTCGCTCGTTGATACCAAAAAATTCGGGGAAGTCGCGAAAGGATGGCAGAGCTTACCGACTCCGGCGTGTTGTTGCGCATGGCCTACCGGGCCATGGTCAACGCAGGCATTGATGCAGACGCGGTTCTTGCTGAAGTGGGCGTGGACCGCGCCATTCTCCAGGTACCTGACCTGCGTACGCCGCATGATGCCCAGGAATGGTTCTGGCAGGCCGCGGAAAAGGTCTCCAAGGACCCGCACATCGGTCTGCACCTGGGCCAGCACATGCCGGTCTACAAAGGCCAGGTATTGGAATACCTGTTTCTCTCCAGTCCCTCATTCGGGGAAGGCTTGCGGCGGGCGCTGAATTATCAGCGTTTGCTGTCCGATGCCGCCCGGGCGGAGTTGATGGAAGAGGAGGGGGATCGTGCCTTCCTGCGCCAGCCGTTCTGGGGCCGCCGTCTGGCCCATCTCAACGAATGTGTGATGGTGGGGGTGATCAAATTCTTCCGCTTCGTCACCGACGGCGCCTTTGAACCGCTGGAAATTCACTTTGCCCATGAGCGTCATGCGGACCCGAGTGAGTACGAACGCGCCTTTGGTTGTCCGGTGAAGTTCGAGATGAACTCGGTTGGGGTGTACTTTGATGCCCGCCTGATGGCTCTCCCCTCGGCCCATCACGAGCCGGAATTGCTGCGCCTGCACGAGCAGCTCGCCAGTGAGCAGGTGGCGCGGCTGGAAAAACAGGATCTGGTGGCTCAGGTGAATCGCCTGATCGCCGAGCTGCTGGAATCCGGACACGCCAATCTGGAGGAAGTGGCGGAACGTCTTGGCATCAAGGCGCGCCAGCTGCGCACCCGCCTGGCGGATGCCGGCACCAACTTCAACCAGTTGGTGGCGGATTATCGCTGCAAACTGGCCAAGCGGTTGCTGGCCGGTACCGACGAATCCATCGACGAGATCGTCTATTTGACCGGTTTCTCGGAGCCTTCCACTTTCTATCGGGCCTTCAAGCGCTGGGTGGGCATGACGCCCATCGAATACCGCAAGATGAAAGCCGAAGAGGACGCCGTCGCTCGCGGTTGACGCGGGCGGTGATCGAAGGCACCGTCGCTCTGGAACCATCCCCGGAAACACCTCTCTAAGCCTGTCCTGACGGGAGTGCGGTTTTGCACTTCAACGTGAGTAGGATGGGTTTTTTTATGGGGAAGCTTTCCTTCAGTCGTCGTTCCCGGCGCGCCACGAAGGCGCGCTGGTGGTTCGGTGGCGCGCTGGTGATGGCGCTGCTGGCCGGCGTGGCATATTGGCAACATTGGTATGAACCCCTGTTTTTCCATCTGAAGGAACGGATCGAGGGGCCGCGGCAGGGATTGCGGCTGGAAGAGTATCGCATGGTCATCGAAGGCAAGGCCGTGGCCGGCGTGAGCCGCAATCTGTCCGCGATCAGCTATGACCGGGAGCGGGACCGGTTGCTGGCGGTGACCAACGATCCGCCAGTGATGCTGGAGCTGGATCGCCAGGGCGAGGTGCTGGACCGCCATTCGTTGGAGGGGTTCGGCGATATCGAGGGGATCGCCTCTCTGGGTAACGGCCGCGTGGTGGTGGTGGATGAGCGTCGCCAGCGTTTCAGTGTGTTTGCAATGCCGGAGCCCGGCGCGGCGGTGGACCAGCAGCGAATCCAGTCGTTATCCCTGGGCATGGAAGAAGACGGCAACAAGGGGTTTGAAGGCATTTCCTACGATGCCGAAGGTGACCGGCTGTTCGTGGTGAAGGAGAGCCGCCCGCGGAAGCTCTACGCCATCGAGGGATTCGGTGCCAGTCTGGAACAGGGCCTGTCCCTGCACATTCGCGATCTGACCGGTTGGATTGATGGACTGGTGTTCAACCGGGACCTCTCGGACGTGTTCTACCACGGCCCCACCGGTCATCTGCTGCTACTGAGCGACCGCTCCCATTCCCTGGTGGAGCTGGACCGGGAGGGGCGCTACGTCAGTTTTCGGGCCTTTTTGCGTGCTAATGAGGATATGCAACGGGACGCGCCGCAACTGGAAGGGGTGACCATGGACGACCAGGGTGATCTCTATCTGGTCAGCGAACCCAATCTGTTCTACCGGTTAAAGAAGACCGGCTCCTAGCTCCGCCGGTTCTGGTCATGCTCCAACGGGTCGCGACTTTCCGCTTCTTCCCGCGCCTCGCCATCGATGACCACGCCGTTGCCCGGATCGCGGTCCGCGCCGAAGGGCGCGCCGCCAGGGCCGAACGGGCCGCCGTTGAAAGAACCGCTCTGATAGAAGAATGCCGAGCCCTGTTGCCCGCCGAAGGTTTGCAGGGTGCCCCGGCGTACCAGCGTGGCGGCGAGCCGGTGGCGGCTGAACGGCAGCAGCATGAGAAAACCGACGATGTCGCTGACGAAACCGGGGGTGATCAGCAAGGCGCCGCCAATCAGCAGCAACAGACCTTCCACCAGTTCCTGGCCGGGCATCTCGCCGGATTGCATGCGCTGATTCAGGCGTGTCCAGGTTTGCAGACCCTGGCTGCGGAACAACCAGGATCCGATGATGGCGGTGGCCAGCGTCAGAACGATGGTGATCGGCCAGCCGATCACGTCGGCCACGGCGGCCAGGACCAATACCTCCAGCAAAGCGAAGGCGAAAATCACGAAAAACAGGCGGCCAAACGTCATGGGGACCTCTTGGTGACGGCGTCGCAGCCGGGAGACGTGTCGCGGCACGGATTGGCCTTGCCGACGACGACCTGTCCCAAGAGATGGCGGTGAGGACTGAAAATTCAACCCCAGAAGGTTTATCGCGGTTTAGAGGGAATCGGTATGCCCCTCCATCAGGGACAGCGGAGCCGCGTTACGCCTTTACGGGAACGCCGTGAATACGTCCCTGTAGGCTTCCGGTCGAACGTCCCTGTTCGACAGGATCCCGCAAAGGCGTAACGCGGCTCCGCTTCGAGGTAACCGGTAAGCGCAGGGGGCCTTGGCCCCCCGGTCCGGTATTGGCTCAGGCGCCGAGCATCATCTGCCCGCATACGCGGACCACATTGCCGGTCAGGCCCTGGGCGGCGGGGCTGGCGAAGAAGGCGATGGTTTCCGCCACATCCACTGGTTGGCCGCCCTGATTCATGGCGTTCATGCGCCGCCCGGCCTCGCGGATGGTGAACGGGATCGCCGCGGTCATCTGCGTTTCGATGAAACCCGGTGCCACCGCGTTGATGGTGATGCCCTGGTCCGCGTATTCCTCGCGATACGCGTCCACCATGCCGATCACCGCGGCCTTGGAGCAGCCGTAGTTGGTCTGGCCGGTGTTGCCGGCGATGCCGGCGATGGAACTGATGGAGACGATGCGGCCACCTTCGCCCATGGCGCCGTCCGCGAGCAACTGCTCATTGATGCGCAACTGGCTGGCGATATTGATGTTCAGCACCATGTCCCAGAGGTTTTCCGGCATGTTGCCGAGCATCTTGTCGCGGGTGACCCCGGCGTTGTGCACCAGGATATCCAGCCCGCCGTGTTCCTTGGCGGTCCGTGCGATAATCCCCGGTGCTTCATCGCTGGTAATGTCCAGTTCCAGGGTATGGCCGCCGATTTCGCCGGCCACTTTGTTCAGGTCCTCCGCCATGGGCGGAATATCCAGCACGATCACCTCGGCGCCGTCGCGGGCCAGGACCCGGGCGATGGCGGCGCCGATGCCCCGGGAGCCGCCGGTGACCAGGGCTTTTTTACCGGCCAGCGGGCGTTGCCAGTCAAAGCTCTCGGCGTCGAAGCCGGCCTGGCGGGCGCGCACCACCTGCCCGGAGACATAGGCGGATTTCGGTGACAGGAAGAATTGCAGCGGCGCGGCGAGCTGGCTCTCGGCCCCGGCTTCGGCATAGACCAACTGAACCGTGGCGCCGCGTTTGATTTCCTTGCCGACCGAACGGGTAAAGCCTTCCAGGCCCCGTTGGGCGACCCGGGCGGCACCGCGCAGGGTTTCCGGGGTGCGGCCGATCACCAACACCCGGGCGCATTTGTCCAGCTTCTTGATTACCGGGTGGAAAAAGGCCCACAGTGCTTTCAGTTGATCCGGGTTCTCGATGCCGGTGGCGTCGAACACCAACCCTTTGAAGCGGGCATCGTCTTCACGGGTGGCGGTGTAATTGTCGGCGTTGACACCGGCGGCGGCCGCCTGCTTTTGCAGCTCGCTGGCGTTGCCGTTATTGGCCAGCACCGCCAGTTGCGCGCCGGGAGCGGTTTTCAGGGTGGCCAGAATGGTGTCCATGGCGCTGCCGCCCTCGGCGGCGCCCACCAGCACGCGGCCATCAATGAACGACGCCTGACCGGGCTGCCAGCGCTCCAGGATCACCGGGATCGGCAGATTGATGGCGTTGAAAAGGGCCTTGCCCACGGAAGAGTTGGCAATCGTCTGATAGGTATCGTTCATGATCCTGTCCTTCGCCGTGCGATGTACGGAATGTCGACCCTTGGTGCGGAACACGCTTTGGGGTCACTGTTGGCTGCGTATTGAATCACCCGTCCGTGACACGCGGATTGACCCGCCTGGGAAACGCCAGGGGCGCCGTAGCCAATGAGGCGCGTCAACGGAACGATAGACTGCGCTCATCTGTTAATCTTGGCGGAAACGCCATTGTGGAGGATTTGACTATGCTGGCAGGCGACGCGGTTCGCAAGGTAGCCGTGGTAGGGGGTAACCGGATTCCCTTTGCCCGTTCCAATACGGTGTATTTCGGCGCAAGCAACCAGGACATGCTCACCGCCGCCCTCAACGGCCTGGTCGATCGCTTCAAGCTGCAGGGCGAGCGGGTCGGCGAAGTGGCCGCCGGCGCGGTGATGAAGCACTCCCGGGATTTCAATCTGGTGCGCGAGTCCGTGCTGGGCTCCCGTCTGGCGCCGGAAACCCCGGCCTATGACCTGCAACAGGCCTGCGGCACCGGCCTGGAAGCGGCCATTCTGGCGGCCAACAAGATTGCGCTGGGGCAAATCGACAGTGCCATCGCCGGTGGCGTGGACACCACCTCCGACGCACCGCTGGGTGTGAACGAGGACGCCCGCAAGGTGTTCATGAACATCAACAAGGCGAAGACCAATGGCGAGAAAATCAAGGCGGCAGTGAAACTGCTCAACCCGAAAATGATCGTGCCGGACATTCCCCGTAACGCCGAGCCGCGCACCGGCCTGTCCATGGGCGAGCATCAGGCGATCACCGCCGCCGAATGGGGTATCAACCGCGAGGATCAGGACGAGTTGGCCTGGCGTTCCCACCAGAATCTGGCCAAATCCTACGAAGAAGGCTGGCAGGAAGACCTGATCACGCCGTTCAAGGGCCTGGAGCGCGACAACAACATGCGTGGCGATTCCACCCTGGAAAAGCTGGCGACCTTGAAGCCGGTATTTGGTGGGCCGGAAGGCACCATGACCGCCGCCAACTCCACACCGTTGACCGACGGTGCTTCCGCGGTGCTGCTGGCTTCCGAGCAATGGGCCGAGGAGCGGGGCTTGCCGGTGCAGGCGTACATCACCCACTGCGAAGTGGCGGCGGTGGATTTCGTCGGCAAGAAAGAAGGGCTGTTGCTGGCGCCGGCTTACGCGGTACCGCGCATGCTGGCCCGCGCCGGTCTCACCCTGCAGGATTTCGATTTCTATGAAATCCACGAGGCTTTCGCCTCCCAGGTGCTGAGCACTCTGAAAGCCTGGGAAGACGAAACCTTCTGCAAGGAGCGGCTCGGATTGGACAAGCCGCTGGGCAGCATCGACCGTAACAAGCTCAACGTGAAAGGCTCTTCACTGGCCGCCGGCCACCCGTTCGCCGCCACCGGCGGGCGGATTCTGGCCAATGCCGCCAAGCTGCTGAACCAGAAAGGCTCCGGCCGTTGCCTGATTTCCATTTGCGCCGCCGGTGGCCAGGGCGTGGTGGCGATCGTCGAGAAGTAAGAGCGCTGGCACGCTAGCACGCAACACGCTTGCACGCGAGGAAGAAGGACGGCGCGGTCTGTTGACCGCGCTATTTTTATTGGATCGGGCGTTGACCAAACTGGTTCTGGTAACGTCTTATGTTGCGTGTTGCGTGTTGCGTGTTGCGTGTTGCGTGTTGCGTGTTGCGTGTTGCGTGTTGCGTGTTGCGTGTTGCGTGTCTGTCACATCTTCCGCATCAACCCTTCCTGGGCCACCGAAGCCACCAACTCCCCCTGCTGATTGAAAATCTGACCGCGATTGAAACCGCGGCCATCGGCGGCGATGGGGCTGTCGCTCTGGTAGAACAGCCAGTCATTGATATTCACGGGGCGGTGGAACCACAGAGCGTGGTCCAGGCTCGCCATCTGATGGTCACGGGTGAGGAAGCTCAGGCCATGGGGCAGCATTGCCGTTCCCATCAGACTGTGATCACTGACGTAGGCGAGAATGCACTGGTGCAGCACCGGATCCTCCGGCAGTGTTTCCGGCGCGCGCATCCACACCTGACGTAATGGCGGCGCCGGTTCCGGGCGCAAAGGATGGCGTTTCACCACCGGCCTCATCTCCAGCGGCTTTCTTCTCAGCATGGCGTTGCGGAAGTTCTCCGAGATATCTTCCTGTTCCAGATACTGGCGGTTCAGTTCCTGTTCGGTGAGCAGGCCGTCCGGGCCCTCGGGCACCGGGGCGTCGCATTGGTGTGAAGGGCCTTCCGCTGGCAGGGTGAAGGACGCCGACAGGTCGAAGATCGGCCGGCCGCGTTGTTCCGCGACCACCCGGCGGGTGGAAAAGGTCTGGCCGTCGCGCACCCGTTCCACCCGATAGATAATCGCTTCCCGGGCGTCTCCGGGGCGTAGAAAATAGCTCTGCAAGGAATGAGCGGTGCGGCCGGGTACGCTGTGGCAGGCCGCGCGCAGTGCCTGGCCGAGCACCTGGCCACCGAAGATGCGCGGACCGACGATATTGCGGCCTTCGCCTTGATAGAGATCGGGTTCCAGTTCGGTGAGGTCAAGCAGTTGCAGCAAATCGGAAAGATCGGTATGCATGGAATCGCTCTTGTTCTTTGACGGTCTGGACAGCGGCGGGGCTGCCGGAAAAGGCTCAAAGTGACCGGATGTGGCGGATTTTGCAAGAGGGTAAAGGGGGTTGACGGTCTTAACAATGGGTTAAGATTCCATTCAGGGAAGGTTAAGCGGTGACGAATAAAGTGATTCCCGTACCCCAACGGAAGTGACTTAAAGGAGATACCCCATGCAAGCCAAGAAAGCGATGCTGACCGCCCTGTTTCTCGGTACCGCCACCCTGACCGCCGGCGCCTACGCCGACGATGTGGGTCCCGACCAGGCCATGAAACTGGTTCAGGAAGGCAAAGTGAAGTCCTTCGAGGAGCTGAATAAAGCGGCTCTGGACCAGCATCCCAATGCCAGGATCGAGGAAACCGAGCTGGAAAAAGAGTTCGGCGGTTATGTCTACAAAGTGGAGCTGCGTGACCAGGACAACGTCCAGTGGGACGTTGAACTGAACGCCGCCAACGGTGAAGTGATTCGTAACGAACGGGACGACTGATGTCTTTACCCCTCCGCGGGGCGGCAACCGCCGCCCTGTTGGTCTTGAGCGGTTCGCTGCCGGCGCTGGACGTGGGGCACGACGAAGCCTTGCGCCTGCGGCAAGAGGGCCGCATCCAGCCGTTTGAACAGATTCTGGCCGAAGCGTTGCGCCAGTACCCCGGCGGACAATTGCTGGAGGCGGAACTGGAGCGCGAGGACGGTCATCTGATTTACGAGATCGAGTTGCTGACGCCGGATGGTGTGGTGCGGGAACTGGAGCTCGACGCTCGTACCGGCAACATTCTCAAGGACGACGTGGACGACTGATGCGCCTGCTATTGGTGGAAGACAACGTGGCCCTGGCCGACCAGCTCAATCCGTTGTTGCGTGATCACGGTTACGCGGTGGACTGGCTGGCGGATGGCCGCGACGCTCTGGTGCGCGTACATGATGACCCTTATGACCTGGTGATTCTGGATCTGGGGCTGCCCGGCCTGGGCGGCCTGGACGTGTTGAAACAATGGCGCGAGGAAGGCGTCACGGTGCCGGTGCTGATCCTCACCGCCCGGGACAGCTGGGCGGAGCGGGTGGATGGTCTGCGCGCCGGCGCCGATGATTATCTGACCAAGCCGTTCCATCCCGAGGAGTTGCTGCTGCGAGTGCAGGCGGTGCTGCGCCGTAGCCATGGCAACGCCAACCAGGCCTGTCTGAACGTGGGCGGCGTGGAACTGGACGAGGAGCGGCAAAGCGCCTGGCTGGAAGGCAACGAAATAGCGCTGACCGGCGCGGAATTCCGGCTGCTGCGTTATTTCATGCTGAACGCCGGCAAACTGCTGTCGCGGATGCAATTGGCCGATCATCTCTATGACGGTGAGAGCGAGCGGGACAGCAACGTGCTGGAAGTCCATATCAATCGCGTACGCCGCAAGCTCGGGGCTCCGGTGATCCAGACCCGGCGCGGGCAAGGCTACGTCTTCACCGGATTGCCCCGGTGACCTCCATTGCCGGCCGTCTCGGTGTCAGTTTGTTCGTCAGTTTGCTGCTGGCCGGCATCCTGGTGGGGCAGGGCGCGCTGTGGTGGCTGGACCAACGTCAGCGGCAAGTGATGACCGCCAATCTGCGCGATGAAGCGGTCAGTGTGCTGGCGGCGATTTCCCAAGGGCCGTCCGGGCTGCAGCTGGAACAGCCGATGCTGGATCCGGCCTACCGCCAGCCGTTTTCCGGCCGCTATTTCATGGTGTCTTTTGATGACCACATCTGGCGCTCGCGATCCCTCTGGGATCAGCGCATGGCGGACACCGAAAGCCGTGGTCTCGATAACGAACTGGTACCGGGGCCGGATGGCCAGCAGTTGCTGCGTTATCGCGGCGACTACGAAATTTACGGCCGCAAACTGGCTATCGTGGTGGCCCAGGACTATACCCCGCAGTTGGAAAATTTCCGCAATACCCGCTCCGTGAGCCTGCTGGCATGGGTATTGATCCTGTCCGGCCTGGCGGCGGCGCAGCTTTGGTTGATCCGTCGTGGTCTGCGACCGCTCAACGAGGCTCGCCGCCAGATTGAGCAACTGCGTGACGGTGAGCGCACCGAGCTGGATTGCGACGTGCCCACGGAATTGCGGCCGCTGGTGCAGGAAGTGAACCGGTTGTTGGGGCACACCGACCAGCAGTTGCGTCGCTCCCGTCACGCCATTGGCGATCTCGGACACGCCTTGAAAACGCCTTTGGCGGTACTGCGTAACCGCTGCGATGAAAACCTGCAACGTGATCATCCGGATCTGTACCGCTTGCTGGATGAGCAACTGGCCCAGGTGGAGGACACCGTGCGCCGAGCGTTGAATCGGGCCAGGGTCGCCGCCGGTGCCACCCCCGGCACCCTGTTTCACCCGGACCAGGATCTGGTGGCGCTACGGGACACCATGATCCAGGTTTACGGGAATCGCTGCCGCATCGAACTGATCGGCACCGAGCTGCCGCCGCAGCCGGTGGAGCGGGATGACATGCTGGAAGTGCTGGGCAATCTGATGGATAACGCCTGCAAGTGGGCTCGCGGCCGGGTGTCGGTGCGTCTTTGGCGGGAGCCCGAGGCGTTGTGGCTGAGTGTCGAGGATGACGGCCCCGGCATCGAACCGGCGCGCCGCGACCAGGTGATCCGCAGAGGCGAGCGCCTTGATCAGCGCGTGGCCGGCCACGGCCTCGGGCTGGCCATCGTCAGTGACACCGCCGAGGCTTACGGCGGCGAACTGACGCTGGGGCACAGTGAGGCGCTTGGTGGTCTGATGGCGCGGGTGTACTGGCCGCTCAGGTGATGTCTTCGCCGAGGCGCAGGCCGGCGATCATCAAATCCACCGCCTGATCGCTGACCGCCTCCATGTCATCCTGGTCCAGGTAGATGCCGTCCAGCAGCAGCCGGCTCAGACCGTGCAGGGTGGCCCAACTGGCCTGGGCCAGCCGCAGCGGGTCCACGCCCGGCGGCAGGCGGGTGGCCAGCGGCGGCCGGTACATCAGCTCGATATAGCGGCGGAAACAGCCGTGGGCCACCCGGGTCAACGATTCGGTGGGGCGTCCGGTTTTCCACAGGGTGCGACCGAACATCAATTCATACTGTTCCGGATCCTGGCTGGCGAAGCGCAAATAAGCGTGGACGAAGCGGCGCAGACCCCGGGCCGGCTCCGTCTCCAGATCCCCTTCTTCCATCAGCGCTTCCAGCTTGCGGAAGCCCTGTTCCGCCAGCGCGCACAGCAGCGCGTTCTTATCCGCGAAATGATGATAGGGCGCGGTGCGTGAAACCCCGGCCCGCTCCGCCAGACGCCTCAGTGACAGCCCCTCAATGCCCTGTTCGCGTAGCAGCACGGCGGCTTCGCGCAGCAGCGTGGCATGCAGGTCGCCGTGGTGGTAGCGGGCGGTTTGGCTCATCGGGACTCCCGGATATCTTGACAGTGTCAAGACAGTATCCTAACTTGACGGCGTCCAGATCAAGCCGCCGCCAATTTGGAGAGCACTGATGAGCGATTACTCGCGCCTGCTTTCGCCCCTGGACCTGGGGCACACACAGCTGAAAAACCGGGTCATCATGGGGTCCATGCACACCGGACTCGAGGACCGTTTCTGGCAGTTTCCGAAACTGGCGGCGTATTTCGCCGAGCGCGCCCGTGGTGGTGTCGGCCTGATCGTCACCGGCGGCTTCAACCCCAACCGGCGCGGCTGGTTCTATCCGTTGGCGGGCACCTTCAACAGCCGCCTGGATGTGCGTAATCATCGTCTGGTCACCGACGCGGTGCATCGCGAGGGCGGCAAGATCGTGCTGCAGGTACTGCACGCTGGCCGCTACAGCTATCACCCGTTCTCCGGTTCCGCCTCGGCGATCAAAAGTCCGATCAACCCGTTCAAGCCCAAGGCCCTGTCCACCCGCGAAGTGCGCCGCACCGTGCAGGATTTCGCCCGTACCGCGGCGCTGGCCAAACAGGCCGGTTACGACGGTGTCGAGATCATGGGGTCGGAAGGCTATCTGATTAACCAGTTCACCGCGCCGCGCACCAACAAGCGCACCGATCAATACGGTGGCTCGGCGGAAAACCGCCGCCGCTTCCCGGTGGAAATCGTGGCGGAGACCCGTCGCCGGTGCGGCGATGATTTCATCGTCATGTACCGGCTCTCCGCCATTGACCTGGTGCCGGACGGCTGCACCCGGGAAGAAGTGCTGGCATTGGCGCGGGAAGTGGAAGGCGCCGGAGCGTCGTTGATCAATACCGGTATCGGTTGGCATGAAGCGCGAGTGCCGACCATCGTGACATCGGTGCCCCGGGCCGCCTTCGCTGAGATCACCAAACAGATCAAGGATCAGGTGTCGATCCCGGTGGTGGCGTCAAACCGTATCAATGACCCGGATGTGGCCGAGGACATTCTGGCCAACGGCTGGGCCGATGCGGTCTCCATGGCGCGGCCGATGCTGGCGGATCCGGAGTTCGTGCGTAAGACCGAACAGGGGCGGGTGGATGAGATCAACACCTGTATCGCTTGTAACCAGGCCTGTCTGGACCACACCTTTGAGCTGAAGCGGGCGTCCTGTCTGGTCAATCCGCGCGCCTGCCACGAAACCGAACTGGTCTATCTGAAGACCGCCAAGCCGAAACGGGTCGCGGTGGTGGGGGCCGGCCCGGCGGGGCTGGCCTGCGCCACGGTGGCGGCGGAACGGGGGCACCGGGTCACGCTGTTCGATCAGGCGGATGCCATCGGCGGCCAGTTCAATATGGCCAAGCGTATCCCGGGCAAGGAAGAGTTTTACCACACCCTGCGCTACTTCCAGCGGCGTCTGGAAGTGACCGGCGTCGAGCTGCGCCTGGGCCAGCGGGTCACCACCGAGGAACTGCAACAGCAGGGCTTCGACGAGATCGTGGTGGCCACGGGCGTGGTGCCGCGCACGCCGTCAATCCCGGGTGTTGATCATGCCAAGGTGGTGTCCTACGTGGACGTCCTGCAGGGCAAGGTCGAGGTAGGGGAGAAAGTCGCTATCATTGGCGCCGGCGGCATTGGCTTCGATGTGGCGGAATTCCTGGCCGAGGCCCCCCGTGAAGGCCATCAGCCGTTGCCAGAATGGCTGGACGAGTGGGGCGTGGACTTCACTTCTGACGCGCGCGGTGGTCTGGTGGAACCGGAACCTCCGAAACCGCAACGGCATTTGTATCTGTTGCAGCGCAAGGACAGCTCCGTGGGCAAGGGGCTGAACAAGACCTCGGGCTGGGTGCATCGGGCCACCTTGAAACAGCGCCAGGTGGAAATGCTGCCCGGCTGTGATTACCAAAAGGTGGATGACCAGGGGCTGCATCTGACGGTGAACGGCGAAGCCCGGTTACTGGACGTGGATCACGTGGTGCTTTGCGCTGGCCAGGAGCCGCTCAAGGAACTGTATCGGGAAGGTGAGGAGAATCTTCATTTGATCGGTGGTGCGCAACTGGCGGCGGAGCTGGATGCCAAGCGGGCCATTCGCCAGGGCGCCGAACTAGCCGCGGCGCTATAAAAAATCGCGGCTCGTGAGCCGCGATGGTTTATTTCAGTTCTTTCGAACTCAACCCCAGCACCCGCCGGGCGATCACCAGCTGCTGGATTTGCTGGGTACCTTCGAAGATGTCGAGTATCTTTGAATCGCGGGCCCATTTTTCCAGCAGTTCGTCCTCGGTGTAGCCGAGGCTACCGGCCAGTTCCACGCAGCGCAGGGTGATATAGTTACCGACGCGGCCGGCCTTGGCTTTGCTGATGGAAGCTTCCAGCGTATTGGCTTTCTTGTTGTCCGCCATCCAGGCGGCCTTCACCGCCAGCCAATACGCCGCTTCCCAGTCCGCTTCCATTTTGTAGATTTCAGCTTCCACGGCGGAGCAGTTGTCTACCGGTTTGCCGTAATCGTAGCTCATCTGTTTTTCGAGCAATTCCTTGATGCGTTCCAGTGAGGCCTTGGCGCAACCGATGGCCATGGCGGCGACCAGCGGGCGGGTGTTGTCGAAGGTCTCCATCACCCCGGCGAAGCCCTTCTTGGTATCGATCTCCGGGCTGCCCAGCAGATTCTCCGCCGGTACCCGGCAATCCACGAAGTTGATGGCGGCGGTGTCGGAGGCGCGGATGCCGAGCTTTTTCTCCAGGCGGGCCAGTTCCATGCCCGGTGTGCCCCAGTCCACCACGAAGGACTTGATGGCGGCGCGGCCCAACTGCGGATCCAGGGTCGCCCATACCACCACGCAGTCGGCGCGCTGGCCGGAAGTCACAAAGATTTTCTCGCCGTTAAGAACGTAGTGATCGCCATCCTTTTTCGCGGTGGTGCGAATGGCGGCGGAATCGGAACCGCAGCCCGGCTCGGTGATCGCCATGGCCGCCCATTTGCCCTTGAAGCGCTCCAGTTGTTCGTCGTTGGCGACGGCGGCGATGGCGGCGTTACCCAGGCCCTGGCGGGGCATGGCCAGCAGGAAGCCGGTATCGCCATAGCACATTTCCATGGCGCCCAGGCAAACGCCCATGTTGGCGCCGTTCTTCACACTGCCGCCGTCTTCCACCTTGCCACTGCCGGTGGTGGCGGCCCCGGCGGAGTTGGCCGGGTCGCCTTCGTTGAAGCCGTCCAATACGGCGGCCAGCATGTCCAGCTCCTTGGGGTATTCGTGTTCGCCGCGGTCATACTTGCGGGAAATCGGGCGGAGGGTGCTGCGCGCCACCTGGTAGGCGTTGTTGATCAGCGGTTTGAACTTCTTCGGAATCTCGATATTCATGTGGGTTTCCCTCCTTACAGGTGCAGGCCGCCAAAGGCGACGCCAACGGCACGCAGATCACGGTACCAGCGTTCCACCGGATACTCCTTGGTAAAGCCGTGGCCGCCGAGAAGCTGAACGCCATCGGTGCCGATCTTCATGGCTTTGTCCTTGACCAGAGTACGGGCCAGATGAGCTTCGCGGCGGAACGATTTGCCCTGTTCGGCGCGACAGGCCGCGCGGTAGGTAAGCATACGCATGGCATCCAGTTCGATGGCCATGTCGGCGATCATGAAGGCCACCGCCTGACGGTGGCTGATCGGCTCACCGAAAGCGGTACGCTCATTACAGTAAGGGACCACATAATCCAGTACCGCCTGGGCGGTGCCGATGGCCAGAGCGCACCAGGCCAGAGTGCCGAGGTCGACGAAGGCACGATAATCAAACTCCTCGTCGCCCAGGCGATTCTGTTCCGGGACCCTGACTTCATCGAGGCGCAGCGGCCGCTGGGCGCTGGCGCGAATCCCCATGGCGGGATCCTCTCCCACGGTCAGTCCCTGGGTGCCACCTTCGACGATGAACACCGCCGGCCCTTCCTCGGTGGCCGCCGCCACCAGGAACAGCTCGGCTTCCGCGGCCAGCGGAACCAGGGACTTCTCACCGTTGATGACCCAGTCGTCGCCATCGCGGGTGGCGTGGGTGTTCAGCGCCATGGGATCGAACAGCGGGCGCGGCTCCGTTACCGCGATGGTGGCCAACGGAGCCTGTTCCTCGGCGAAGCTGCCAAGGTACTTGTCCTGTTGTGTGGCCGTGCCCCAGCGGGTCAGGGCATTGGCGACGCCCATGGGCGCCAGAATCGCCACCGCCTGGCCCATGTCGCCCCAACTCAGATCCTCGGCCACCAGCATGCTGGTGACGGTGGTGCTTTCATTGGCGGCGCCGCCGAGCGCTTCGGGGACGGCGAAGAAATTCAAACCCAGTTCCCGCGCCTGGCCCAGCACCTCTTCGGCGATCCCCTGGTCATGATCAGCCCGTTCGGCCTGTTCCCTCAGTACCTCGCCGGCGAAAGCCCGCACGCTGTCACGGATCATCTGCTGCTCTTCGGTGATATTGAGATCGAACAGATCGGTGGTGGTGCCCGGCGCGTTGAGGCGCTCGGGCCGGTCCACTTTACGGGCGGACTTGAAGGCGCGGGCGGAGGTGGTGAGTACCTGGAAACCGCCTTTGGTCAGGCGATAGGCCAGCCGCTCGGCGGTATGGCGCATACCCAGCCGGTCCAGCAGCTCGGAGGACGCCAGACGGTTAAGGGCGGTGAGTGCGTAGCCAATAGCATCTTTGGCCATGAGAATCCCCGTGGTCGTTATCGAATGACCCGATTATGGGGCAGGCGGCCTCTAAGGGATTGACTGCCTCGACCAGGGACGGCGGCAGCGCAGCCGCGACAGTGACCGAGCAGTCTTGACGCTGACGGATTCGGGGCTGCCGGGCAGGGGGGCTAGAGGGAGACTCCATCGGGGGCACGGGTCTGCACGGAGGTCTTCCGGGATCGCTGTAAATACATCCCTGTAAGCTCCCGGTTTGACGTCCCTGTCAAACAGGGTCCCGGAAGGCCTCCGTACAGACCCGCTTCGAGTGAACCGCCGCGTTCCGGGTTTCCAACAACGACGAGCCTTTCGGGAGAGGGGAGATGAAGCCCTCGATCCCTGTGTGATGGTTTGGAAGTAGTCATAAGGGCTTCGCTGTCCCTGATGGAGAGTCATGTCGTTACCCTCTAAATCAGCGCGCTGAACCACAAAAAAAGCCCGGCGCGAAGGCCGGGCTTTTTCCAAGAGTCGAGGACTCTCTGTTTGAAGCGGTTCCGATTAATCCTGGAACTGAGCTTCTTTCACGGTCGCTTTCATGATCGCTTCCACGCGACGGTTCTGAGCGCGGCCATCGCGAGTGCTGTTGTCAGCAATCGGTTTGGCTTCGCCGTAACCTTCGGCGGTGATGCGGCTGTTGTCCACGTTGAAGTGGTTAACCAGCACGTCTTTCACGGCGTTGGCACGCTGCTGGGACAGTTTCTGGTTGTAGCCTTCCGGACCGGTGCTGTCGGTGTGACCTTCCAGAACCAGGTTCGCGGACGGGTACTCGCGCATGCGGGTAGCCAGGCCTTCCAGCTCGGGGTAGGAGGTTTGACGAACAACCGCCTTGTCGAACTCGAATTCCACGTACAGGGTTTCTTTAATGTCTTCGGTCAGGTAGAGCTGGCAGCCCACCTCGTCGACTTTCGCGCCTGCCGGGGTGTTCGGGCACTGGTCAGCGCTGTTCGGTACGCCGTCGCCGTCGTCGTCCAGCTCACAACCGCGGGCATCGACTACCGCACCGGCCGGAGTGTTCGGGCATTGATCACGATCATCCGGAACACCGTCGCCATCGCTGTCGGTGGCCACGTCGGTTACCGGAGCCGGCTTGGCAGCGCTGGAAGCGCCGATCAGCAGGTTCAGGCCGGCATAGATCTGACCGTCCCAACGTTCACTGCGGAAGCTGTAGGTCGGGCGAGCGCCTACGTCCAGCAGGAAGTTGCGAGCCAGCGCGGTTTGCACACCGAATTCAACACCACCAACGGCTTCTTTGAAATCGTTGCTGCTTTCGCTGTTGAACTCAGTACGGGTTTCACCGGCGTTCAAACCGACGTAGGTTTCGAACGGGGAAGCGTCACCACGGAAGTGCTTGCGCAGGCTGACGAAGTTGTTGCGCAGGTCCACGCTGTTGTAGTTGTTGCGTTCCCACCATGCCTGGATAGACCAGTCACGGTTGAAGCGGTAACCAAGTTGAGCGCCCGGCAGGGTCACGGTATCGGTGCTAACACCGGGCACGTTGTCGTCAATATACCCGTCACCCTCGTAGTGATCGCCGATATCCATCCAGCTTTGGCTGACGTGACCACCGAGGTAGAAATACCGATCGGGGATATCCGCGGCCGTAGCGACACTCGCAACGGATACGGATGCCAGTGCGATGCTGGAGGCAAGAAAATGTTTAGCGTCCATAACTCCTTCCTTTTTATCGTGTAGGCAGAACAAACACTGGAACAGTTTGTCATGCATATTTTAGGAGTAAATGGGGCGGCGCTTATTAATAAGAAAATTTACAAACACATGTCATACAGCGACATGAAAAGCGTCAGTTTGTTAATGATTGGTACTAGAAGATTGCATTTTATATAGGTAATTAAGGTTAGTTTTGGTCGGCGCGTTGACGGAGATCATTCCGGCTTTGATATAGCGTGTAGTCGGCCTCATTCAGTAGAGCGTTCAGATTGGGGCCGGTGTTCTCCGTACTGGCCACCCCCAGACGAATTTCAAACTGGAGGCTGTCCTCGATCCCCGGCACCTGCATGCTGGTGACCAGCGCGCGCAGGCCCTCCGCCATATGGAGGGCATCGTGCTGGCTGGTATGAGGCAGTACCAGAAGGAACTGGGCGCCGTCGATGCGTCCGAACAGGTCGCTTTCGCGAATCTTGTCCCGGATGCGGTCGGCGAAAACCCGCAGCAGGCGATCGGCGGCGCGGCGGCCGTGACGGTCGGCCAGATCGGTGAAATCGGCGACATCCAAAAGTAAAACGGACACCACGTAATCGTGGCGCTGGCTCAGGGAAAGTTCACGTTCCAGCATGCCCAGCAAGTGCGGACGATTGAACAAACCGGTGAGATGATCTTCGCGAACCTGTTGCCGCAGAGCGCGATTTTCCCGTCGCAGTGAGGACAGGCGCAACAACAACGGATAGCCCAGAGGGGGGAGCAGCAGCAGGGGAATCAACAGGGCCAGGCAGATCGCGGACAGCCAGTCCCGTTCACCGGTAAGTAAGACGCCGATGCTGGTGATCAGAGAGGACAGCAGCAAACCGCAAAAGGTGATCAGCGCGGTCATGCGCAGGGCATAGAAGCGGTCCCCGGCGCCGACCGGTGTCGGCGAATCCAAATGATCACTATGAGCCGACGCCATGGTTTTCCCCCAAAAAAACGATTATTTCTTAGAAGCTGAGAGTATCCGGTCAGGTGGGGGCGGGTGCAAGTTCCCGGGCGTGACCCGGCATCTCCCTCAGCAGGACGCACCACTTGGTAGAGGGAGATGCCGGATGAAGTCCGGCATGACGTTTTCCAAAGGCTCCTTAATGGACCGCGCTGTGCAACAGCACCTCGGGCTGGAGAACACCGGAATTGAGGATCAGGCTTTCCGGCTCGCACACCACCGACAGATCCTTGGCGGCGAGGGCGTCGAGGATACGCGCGCGCATGCGCAGGCTCTGCATTATCGAGGTTTCCGCGAGCAGTATCGCGAACTGGCCATGGCCGAGATAGGCCACCATGTCCTGTTCGCGCACCAGGGCGGCGAGGGAGTCGGCCAGCCGCTGCCGGCGGTCGCACCGTTCCAGGCCGGTGCCGTGCAAACGCAGAATAGTAGCGCCGAGACCGTAGTTGCGGCAGCGCTGGCGTTCTTTTTCCAGAATCCGGGACCAACCGGTGACATCGAGAATGCCGGTATCCGGATCGCGGCCGTCATCTTCGAGAAAGTCACTGACCCTTTGCTGGTTGAGCAGCGAAAGGTTCCACGACAGGGCGGTTTCCAGCAGGAACGCCTGACGTTGCAAAGAAGGAAGCAATTGCTCGGTCAGATGGGGCTGCGGTTCCGGATCCAGCGCGCAAAGCACGGCGAGCAGACGATCTCCGTCGCCGTACAGCGGCAGGCGCAGACAGGCTCCGACTTTCATCGGTCGATTCACCGGGTAGGGCGGTGAATGGGCTTCGGCGTCCAGCAGCACGCCGGCGTTGGTGTGGATTGACGGCCCGGTTCGGCCACGGGCTTCCGGCCATCTGAAGTGCTCGCCAATGGTTAAAGCATAGCCGCTGCCGTTGCTGCGCAGCAGGCGCCAATCGTCGCCGGTTTTACGAATCAGCATCCACAGGGACAGGCCATAGCGTTCGCGCAGATCCCGTAGCTGAGTATCGACAAACCGGTGGAATGAGTGTGTTTTCCCCCACAACATAATTAAACACCGCTTGCTTGTGATATTTTTTGTATATTGTGGGGTGGAAGCCGTTTCCTGACAACCGTCACTTTCGGTCTCCGCGAAATGCCTGGCCCGGTGGCGACGTTATTACCTCCGCCGGCCGGATACTCGAGGCCGCGCCCCCCAAAATGCGTCGCGTTCACTCTCGAAGCCAAGGATCCGCCTACCCCACAACACCCGTTTTACGTTCGGCATCGTTCGAGCCGCAAATATCGCCATTCCGGGGAGTATTTCCCTGGAACCGGACGGGATAGTGGCAAAAACGATCGCCTCCTGCGCCGGGCGGCATCACAACTTCCACGAATTGGGGATGCGCACCGGCGTTAGCCGCCTCCCCCGGCGTCCTTACGGAAATAACGCCGCGCCGCCTGGTTCACCTTGGGTGCCAGCGCCAGAGAAGCGGTCATGGTGGGGATCGCCATGAGTGCATACATGGTGTCCACCACACTGATCACCGTATTCAGCGATGCAATGGCGCCGAGTACTATTAAAAAAAGGTAAAACCATACGTAATGATGCTGATGGCGGGCCCCGATCATGAATCCCAGGCATTTGCTGCCGTAGTACCAGAACGTCAGCACCGTGCTGAACGCCAGCACACTCACTGTCAGCGCCATGACCACCGAGCCGGCCTCGTCGAACAGGCTGCCGAAGGCCGCGGCGGTCAGCGAGACGCCGTCATTGTCGCCGCTGGTCCAGACGCCGCTGATCAGAATCACCAAAGCGGTGCAGGTGCACACCACCAGGGTGTCGATAATCGGGCCGAGCATGGCCACCAGCCCCTCGCTGACCGGTTCGCGGGTGCGGGCGGCGCCATGGGCCATGGCTTCGGTGCCGATGCCGGCCTCGTTGGAGAACGCGGCGCGGCGGACGCCGGTGATGATCATCGCGCCAATGGCGCCGCCGACCACCGCCTGCCCGGTGAAGGCGTCGACGACGATCAACTCCAGGGCGGGAAGAATCCGGTCGCTGTTGCTGATCAGCACCACGCCGGTGAGGCTCAGATAGCTGAGTACCATGGCCGGCACCAGGGTGGAGGTGACTCGCGCCAGACGCGGCAGTTTGCCGGCCACCACTCCCAGCACCAGGATCGCCAGCAGCGCCCCGAGTCCGAGGTCGAACAAAAAGTGCTGGTCATCGGTGGTCCAGCCGGCCGGTGTGGCGATCACATCCCGTACCACCTGGACCAGTTGATTGACCTGGAAGATCGGCATGGTGCCGAGCAGGCCGGCGAAGGCGAAGAAGTAAGCCAGCGGGCGCCAGCGCCGCCCCATGCCTTCGCGGATAATGTACATCGGGCCGCCCTGAAGCGTGCCTTCGCTGTCCTTGCCCCGGTACATCACCGCCAGGGTGCAGGTGTAGAATTTGGTGGCGATACCGAGCAGGGCGCTCATCCACATCCAGAATATGGCGCCCGGACCGCCGGTGGCGATGGCGACCGCCACACCACCCACGTTGCCCATGCCCAGAGTGCCGGACAACGCCGTGCTCAGGGCCTGAAAATGGGACAGCGAGCCTTGGTCGTCACGGTCCGGTGGCTTGAACAGCAGGCGCAGGCCCCGGCCGAGATGGCGATAGGGCAGCAGGCGGGAATAAAGCAGGAAGAACAGGCCGCCGCCCACCAGCAACGTGACCAGTGGTGGGCCCCAGACAAAGCCGACGATCTTCCCCAGTACCAGTTCGAGTTGTGATTCTGATTCACCCATGGAGCCCCACTCTAAGGAGTGAAGCCTGGAATTGCACGCCAAGGTCAGTCGCGCAGGGCGCCGACGCGGGCGAAACGCTGCCGGTAATGGCTCGGCGACAGGCCGGTGTGGCGTTTGAACAGCCGGGAGAAACTGCTCACGTCCTGATAGCCGACCTGCTCCGCCAGGGTGCCCAGATTGGTGGCGCCGCGCTCCAGCATCTTGCGTGAGGCCTCGATGCGCACCCGCTGCAAATATTGCAGGGGCGGCTCGCCGAGCGCGGCGATAAATCGCCGCTGCAACTGCCGGGGGCTGAGATGCACGCGCTGGGCCAGGTCGGCCAGGGTGGTGGGCTCGGCATAGTGCTCGTGCAGCCAGGACTGGACCAACTGGACTTGTTCGTCGCGGTGATAGGTCTTGGCCGGCAGGCCGGCATAGATACTCTGCGGGTCGTTGCGCACGTCAATAACGAACGACTTGGCCAGCTCCCGCGCCATGTCGGCGCCGCAATAGCGCTCCACCAGCAGGATGGTCAGATCCCGCCAGGCGGTACCGCCGCCGGCACAGAAGATGTTGCCGTCCCGGGTGATCAGCTCGCGCTCGTTCAGATTCACTTGCGGGTAGCGTTGGCGGAACAACGGGCTGTAACCCCAATGGGTGGTGGCGCGGCGGCCGTCCAGCAGGCCGGCTTCGGCGAGCAGGAAGGCGCCGGTGCAGTTGCTGGCCAGATCGGCGCCGCCGGCATGCAGGAAACGCAGCCATTCCAGAGTGTCCTGTTCCGCTTTGAGCACACTGGTGATCTCGTTGCCGATGGTGGGCACCAGCACCAGATCGCTGCTGTCGACCCGTTCGATGGCGTTGTCCACCGCCAGCCGCAGTCCGGCGTTGCAGCGCACCGGCTGGCCGCCACGGGAGACCACCTGGACCTTGAATTGCCGGTCCAGGGGCAGACCGTGGATACGGTTCCAGGTCACGCCGGTAAGGTTGAGCAGATCCACCACCCCTGCCAGGGCGGAGGCGAAAACGCCGTCATAGGCCAGGACGCTGACTTGATACATTGTTGTCCTTGGTAGGTTTGTCGCAAATCACCATGAATAAGTCATAGGCGACAATACCAGTCCTGGAGGAAGGGTGCCATTATTAGTTTGATTACTCCTGAATCCTGTGGTCATGGCCGGTGCGACGTTGCCAGATGCCGGCGGTGACCTTGCCAACAGGCGCTGATTCAGCCGGGCTGATTGCCCGCGTAAGTCGTATATCGTCATCAGGCTCGGGAGCCTGCTTCGCAGGCATGCTGTGACGGTACTTTAAACCCCGGACCCCAGGTCCGGGGTTTTTTTTGTTTATCGCGCCCCGCAATGATTTGGCGGTACATCGTATTACTGGCGGGTCGATAACTTCGGCATACCGTACTCGATCCAATACAGGACCTTGGCCTGTCGTTCACTCTCACTCAGGCGCGAACTGGTGTCGCCAGCCTCCTGGATGAACAGCTTCGCCGCCTTGACGCTGGCACTGGGGCGCCCCTTTTCCACCGCTTTTTCAAAGTAGGACAGTGCCGTGTACGGTGCTTTGATGGCCGGCTCCCCACCCACGGCATAGTAAGTGCCGATTTGCTGAAGCGCGAACGCATTGCCTTGTCGGGCGGCCCGTTCGAACCAGGGAAAGGCCTCTTCCTGTTTCCCGTCAATGAGAAGGAGCTGGGCGAAGTTGGCCATGCCGGTGGCATTGCCGGTGTTGGCCGATTTCCGGTACCAGGATTCGGCCTTGGAGCGGTCGCCCCAGCCATCGCGCTGGTAGAGCGTGCTGCCCAGATAATTCATCGCCCCGATGTGCCCGGCTTTGGCGGCACTTTGGTAGGCGTTGACGGCCTTGTCGATATCCTTTGGCGTGCCTCTGCCGTACCGGTAGGCATGTCCTTGCTGGATCAGCGCGTAGAGACTGCCGGCCTCGGCGGCCTGGCCACTGAGCCTGAAGGCTTCGTCATAGCGGAAGGCTTCGGCATAGGCGCGGGCCAGCTCCGCCTGCAGGCGGCGGTGACCGGGGTGTTCGGCCAGTGCTTTTTCGCAGGCGGGAATCGCGGCGGCGATATCGATATCCTCGCCATCCACGGGAGGAACACCGTTGACGCGATCCCAGTCGTCTTCGTGGGTTGTCAGCTGATCACAGCGGGTGACGCCGATATCGGCCACGGGCTGCCCCCTGGCGGCCGCCTGGTCGCTGCCGAGCAGGCTGTCGAGAGAGAGATCGGGCATTTGATAACCAGCGCTGGCGCAACCGGTTAGCAGCCAGGGTAGCAAGCCGGCGATAAGACGCCAGTGGGAGGCAATGCTTTTGGGGGCGAACGTGTGCATGGTTAGCCGCCTTTTTGGTTTTTTTATGGTAGCCGGCTAGGACTAATTACTGTAACCGACTTCGCACTTCCCAGCTGAATCCCTGGGCGTCCCTCCCGGGCAGGTGCCAGAGCCGCTTGGACTCCCTCCGCCTCCCGAGCCTGACATGGCTCCCGCCGCGGTGCCTACTGCATTGGATACGCCGATTATGATGTCACTGAACGTGCTCCAGCCGGCGGCTTTGCGGGCCTCGGCTTCGGCCTCGGCACGGCCCTGGGCAATCCGCTTTTGACGATCGGCGATCGCCTCCGATGGGGGCGCCGGTCTTTCGAGGTCGGAGGGCGCCAGGCCGAGTTGGCACTCCATCGCCTGGATAATCGACATTTCCACCACATTGGTTTCCCAGCCCTGCCGGTACACCGACTGGACTTGAGGCAGCAACGGCGTGCCGGGATCGGCGACCAGGGAGGCCATCTCGCTCAGCCATTTCATGTTGGCTTGGTATTGCCGGCGGCTGGCCCGCAGGAGCGCGGCGGGGCCGCCGGCCCTGGCGGCCAGCGCCGCCATGTCCAGCTCATACTGGCCATTGGGCAGCCGGGTCATGCCGGCCTGTCTGGCCAGCTCGGGGGAAATGTGCGGAATGGTCGAGTTGGCGCAACCCCCCCGCGAGGGGATTGCCTCGGCCAGGGCTGGGGAAATCCAGATCGTCAGGAACAGGGCCGAAGCGCTCATTGTCGCCCGGATCAGGGGGGATGGGGCATATCTACTGCTATTGCGGTCGTCCGGCTCCATGGGTAGCTCCCGCTCAGCGTGATGCGTTCCTCATTGTAGGACTGCCGGATTTCATATCGCAACGCCCGCCACTGTTAAAGATTCTGATAGCGGTTCAGGTCCAGCACCCCGGCCTGGGTCGGTTCATGTTCCAACAAATAGTCCCCCAGATCGTCGAAATAACGCCAGAATTCCGGGTGGGTACGGCGCACGCCAAAACGCTGTACCAGCCGTTCGAAGCCGCTCTCATCGCCCGCCCGCTCCATGGCCCGCACAAAGTCTTCCAACTCGCCCTCACGCAGATGGAACATGAAATTCGGATAGCTGGCGAGAACGCCGGGGTAAATCGTCACCGTGTCCAATTCGGGCTGATAGCGCAGTGATTCGCCCATCATGAACGCCACGTTGCTGTGGGCACGGTTGCGCAGCAGTGTGTACACCGCCAGGTCACCGTCCTCGCCACGCACCCGCAGCAGGGACACTTCCGGCAGATGATCGATCACCGGCAGATCGTCGGCCCGCCGCGATGCCAGCGGGCTCAGCGCCTGCTGCACGCGCTGTTCGAGACCGTTGGCGCCGGGCAGGGCGCAATGCTCGTCCTGGCAGCGGTTCAGCGGGTCCGGGCGGGCATTGAGATGGGCGAAACGGGTCAGCAGCTTGCCGTCGAATTCCTGCTTGGGCGTGCTGGTGCCATAGTCAATGCCGGTGGGGGTGTCGGTATCGACGCTGGCGTAGCTGATGAACAACTTGAGTTTGCCGGTCTTCTGATACCAATCGTCCAGCACCGGCTTGCGCGCCGCCGCCGGCAGGTAACGCAGCATGTTCTGTTCGGCGCCGTTGCGGATCAGGTCGAAGTACAGGCGGGTCTGGGCCTGATGGGAGACCGAGCCGAACACGTCGAAATTCACCACCAGGGCATAGTAAGTACGCTCGAACAGCGGGTAATCCATGACCCAGGTGGTCAAGGGCAGGTCGCCGATCAGACCACGGCGCACCGAGGCACTGTCATGATGGCGGAAGATAGTCAGCAGGGCATTGCTGTTGTCGCCATCGCCGTCCCAGAGCGTTTCCCAGGTGGGCCCATTGGGGGCGTGCCGGGCGTAGGCCTGCTGACGTTCGCGCAGGTAGCGATTGCGTTTGTGCTTGTACTTGAGCCATTGCGGGCCCAACGAAATCAGATTGTCGTGCTGGCCGGGCAGGCCCAGTAGCGGCGTCGCCCGGCGTTGATAGTCGGCGTCGTCCACATAAAGGTCATGGGCCGGATCCTGGAACACCGTCCAGAACTGGTCGCGGATCACATCGGTGGCGATTTGTCCCCGGCATACCGGACCACGAATAAAGGTGCGCACGAAGTACTCGGCGTCGTCCAGCATGATCTGGTAACGGGCGCGGGCGGGAATGGCCTGAAACGTCAGGAACGGATTGGCGCGGGCATCGGCGTCATACTCGGGCAGCGCCTCCAGTTTCCACGGTGTATCGAAGAACAACGTCTCCATCCGTTCGCGCTTGGCGTCGGTGAGCGCGTAGGTGATGTGGGTCTTGTGGACGATGGTCTCGGTGATCGGCCACAACCGGTACCAGAACGGCGCGCCGGGATCGCCATTGGGGCGGCGGCTGGCCACCGGCTCGATCGGTTCCCCTGGAGGCGTGTACGAGCGAACCAGGGAAAAGAAGTGTGGTGGCCGGCCCTGGCGGCCATCGTCGAAGTAGAGGTGAGCCAGGAACAGGTGCTCGTAGACCCAGCGGGCGACCAGACGCTGGCGCGGATTTTCCCGGTTGAGCCAGCTTTCCCAGGCCCGGATCCGGCTTTGTTCCGCCAGCGTCAGCTTCACCGGCGTGGCCTCCAGCGGCGCGCCCTGGGCCAGCCAGCCTGTCAGCAGATCGAATTCCCGCTCGCTCAATGGCGGCAGCCCCAGTGGCATGCCTTCCAGCGGATGCTCGCGGGCGTAGTCCGCCATGTCCTCCGGTGCCGGGCAAACGTTGGCGCGGCCCAATCCCAGTTGAATCTCTTCCGGCAGCTTGCTGTTCGGCTCGAAGCGGTGGTGCCGGCCCAGTACCAGCATCTGATAAAGCAGGCCTTCGTCCATGGTCTGGCGGCCTTCCAGTACCGAGAAGAAGCCGCGATTACGCCATTCGCCGGAACTGCTCGCGTCAATGAACAGACGGGACGGCGCTGCCGCCGAGGTGCGCTGGCCGTTATACACCGGCGTCTGGTTGGCGCCCCGGGCCAGCCCTTCCGGCGATTCCAGTTTCAATTGGCAGGGGGCGTCATAACAGCCGTGGCAGGCGATACAGCGTTGCTCCAGGACCGGTCTGACCTGTTGCTGAAAGGAGACCGGCTGTGCCGATCCGGAGGAGGGCGCGGCCGCGCCGATGCTGATCAGAGGCACAAAAAAAACCACGGCTCCCAACAGAGCCTTTTGCAATCTTGTCACCTGGGTTCCCTCCGGTCGTGATTCGGTCGTCGCTCACCGGCAGTCTAGCGGATCGGAATATTGTCTGACCACGATGGCGAAAACGTGAATCAGCGGCGGCCGGGCCGATCGGGCCGGTTGGCAGGGATAACCGGTGGCATCGGAATCGGTCTGAGCGCTTTCGGCAGGTAAAGCGGATGAGCGGGTTCCCCCGAGCCGTTCATGCGCAGACAGTGCAGGGCGTCGCCGAGGCGGTCGCGCACCTGGGCGGCGCGATTGCCATGACGGCCGTGATTGCCCCAGCCGGCCACCACCAGACTGGCGTCGCGGGCGAGTTTGCTCAGCCACTGATCGTTGCGCGGGCCCACCGGATCGGCGGCGGCGAACAGGTCGCTCGGATAAGTGGCACGGTAGGCGAACAGGTTGGCCACGCACAACGCGGAATAGCCCCAGTCCCGGGCGAAGCCGATGCAGCGGCGAATGGTCGGGTCATCGCGGCGGTGATCGGCGGTGGACGGGTTCAGCGCCACCAGCAGCACATAGTCGTCGCCCTCGGCCCAGCGACGCCAAAGGGCGTAGCGGTATTGGCGGCAGCGGGAAAAATGGGCACTTCGTTGCATGGCGGATGGGGCGGCTGGCTTCAAGGGGGGACGATTATAGCGTTCGCGGGAGTGGGTGCCGAATCCGGGATGCGGTTGGCGTTTTATCTTTGACCCGCGGGCGTGTCAGGGCTCACTCTGAAGGGGAACAGATCGTGTAATCAGGCCTCAACGAGTATGAAGGAGGACCTTATGAGCGAGCATGTATATAAAAAGCTGGAACTGGTCGGTTCATCCAAGGACAGCATCGAAGGCGCCATTCATAACGCCATCGCCGCCGCCGGCAAGAGCGTCAAGAACGTGGAATGGTTCGAAGTCCGGGAAACCCGTGGCCATGTGGAAAACGGCAAAGTCGCCCATTTCCAGGTGGTGGTGAAGGTGGGCTTTCGGGTTGATGTCTGAAACGCCGGTCGCCGCTGAAACACACGCCAACGGAACTATCCGTTGGCGTGTACCCTCCGTTGGCGTGTGTCGGCGTCAGAGGGCTTCCAGAGAGAGCGGCCGCTGACAAACGCGGGTGCGCTTGAGGATGTTGAGCTGCTTCGCGGTGAGGTCGTGCGGCAGCGCCACGGTGCTGTGTTCCTGGTGAATCCGGATGGCGCCGATCTGGCGGCTGGGCAGACCCGCCTCGTTGGCGATGGCACCGACCAGATTACCCGGCCGTACACCGTGGGCGTGGCCCACTTCCACCCGGTAAACCTGCATGTCACCGTTGGCGTCGCCGTCGCTGCCGGCGGTACGGCGGCGATTGTTGGCCGGACGGCCTTCCTTGCGCGGACCTTCCTTGCGCGGGCCGTCCTTGTGCTGTGAATGGGCACGCGGCGGTTTGCCCACCGGGGCCGGCTTCAGAATCACCGGTTCCTTGGCCACCAGCAGCGCCGCCAGGCCCAGGGCCAGCTTTTCGTCGTCCAGATCGAGCTGTTCGCGCAGGGCGCTCAGCACCGTCTCCGCCTCTTCGCGGTGTTTGCTTTCCAGACCCGCCACCAGCTGCTCCTGCAACTTGGCCAGACGCTTGCTGTTGAGCGCGTCGACGCTGGGCAGGTCCATGGATTCCAGGCTTTGGCCGGTGGCGCGCTCGATGGCGCGCAGCATGCCCCGCTCGCGGTGCGACACGAACAGGATCGCTTCGCCATTACGTCCGGCCCGGCCGGTGCGGCCGATCCGGTGCACATAGGCTTCGGTGTCGGCGGGCATGTCGTAGTTGATCACATGGCTGATACGCGGCACGTCCAGGCCACGGGCCACCACGTCGGTGGCGATCAGCAGATCGAAGCGGCCTTCACGCAGGCGGGCCACGGTTTTTTCCCGCTGCGCCTGGGGGATGTCGCCATTCAGGGCTTCCGCGCGCAGGCCACGGCGTTGCAATTGCTCGGCCAGTTCCAGGGTGGACTGCTTGGTGCGGGCGAAGACGATGACGCCGTCGTGGGTCTCGCCCTCCAGGATACGGCACATGGCGTCCAGCTTGTTGAGGCCGGAGACCGACCAGAAGCGCTGGCGGATGCCGCTCTTGGTGGTGGTGTCGTTTTCAATGCGAATCCACTTCGGCGACTTCAGATGACGCTCGGCCACGCGCCGGATCACGTTCGGCATGGTGGCGGAAAACAGTGCCAATTGCCGTTCGTCCGGGGTGTGTTCCAGGATCCATTCGACGTCGTCGATAAAACCCATGCGCAGCATTTCGTCGGCTTCGTCCAGCACCAGCGCCTGCAAGCGGTCCAGGTTCAGACTGCCGCGCTGCATGTGGTCCATGATCCGGCCAGGGGTGCCCACCACCACCTGGGCGCCGTCTCGCAACGCGCGCAATTGGGTGCGGTATTCGCTACCGCCGTATACCGCCACGACCTTAACGCCGCGCAACTGGCGGGCGAAGGTTTCCATGGCGTCGGCCACTTGCAGGGCCAGTTCGCGAGTGGGGGCGATCACCAGCAGCTGTGGGCAACGCTGCTCCGGATCGATACGGGCGAGCAACGGCAGGCCGAAAGCGGCGGTCTTGCCGGTACCGGTTTGTGCTTGGCCGAGCAGATCATCGCCGTCCAGCAGGACGGGGATGCTTCGCTCCTGGATCGGCGACGGGGTTTCAAAACCCAGTTTGCCGATGGCATCAAGAAGGGGCGCGGGCAAGCCCAAAGCGGCGAACCCGGAATCGCTATGCAACATGAAGGGGACCTTTCAGTGAAAAGGACGCAGGCCAGTATGGCGGGGGGCACGGACTATACGGTAAATGGCGGGAGAATGCATCTTTTTCTTTGTCGGCACGCCTGCATGGGGAGGATCGCTCCCACAGCGGCTTTGTAAAACCCGCTGTGGGAACTGCCCTGGCGGCGAATAGCGTGTGGTTGGCCTTACAGCGGCAGCACCTCGAAAGTGCCCAGGTACTCCAGGCGGCGGCGTTCGGCCTGTTTGTGGCTGGTGTTCTGATCGCTGGCTTCCGCCTCCAGGAAGAAGCGGCCGGCGTGGGGCCAGTCGATCGCCACTTCGCCGTTGTCGTCGCTGGTGACGGTCCAGTCTTGCTGGGCGTCGCGGTAGCGGGTGCCGGCGGGCAGCAGGTGGACTTCCAGGCCGGCGGCGGGCTTGCCGTCGACGACGAAGCGGAAGCGCGCGGTTTCACCGCTGTAGAGATCGTTCGGGTGGGTCACCGGCACCAGCTCCAGGCCCTTGCCGGTGGGTTTCAGCGCGGCGGTGTCGGGTGCGCCGACGGAGGCGAAGGTCTCGATGCGGCTGACCGATTCCAGCAGGCGTACCTTGTCGGCGCCTTTCGGTACTTTCTTCAGCAGCGCCTTGGCATCCTCGCCGAACAGCCGCTTGCGCTCGCCGTCCTGCTCGAAGAAGGCGAGGAAGAAATGGCCCGGCAGGGCAATGCGATAGCTGCCGGCTGCCGCCAGATTGACGTCAAATACGCTGCGCCGATGCATCTCCAGTAGATGATTGGTTTCCGCCGCCTTGCCGTCGGGGCCGGTGACTTGCAGGCGTTCCAGGGAGTAAGCGCGATCCGGGTAAAAGATGTCGTTGGAAACGCTGGCGTCGACGCTGATCCATTGCGCTTCGGAGACCACGGTGTGGGTCGGCAGCAGCCAGCGCTTGTGGGCCTGGGCGGCGGGGGAGAGCAGTAGCAACGCGGAGACCGCGGCGGCGGCCAGGGAAACGGGTTTCATGGTTTGGCTCCTGTCAATGCCGGTATTTAAAGGGAAAGAGCTAAGGAGTAAGGGTCAGAGTGACGTCATGCAGTTCTTCCGTGCCTTGGGCACGGAGCTGTTGGGCGCTGGCGGGAGGCCATTGGAACGGAATCCGTACCACCTCGCGGCCACCCACTTCGCGGGCGGCTTCCACCACCAGTTGGTAGTCGCCGGCGGGCAGTTCGGCCACCGCCGGCAGATCGGAAAAGTCCACGCTGTGTTTGCCCGGCGACCGGGTGGCGCCGGTGAGACCGTCATAAGGGGCGCTTTGTGTGCGGCCGGTGCGGCGCCACCACTGGCGCAGGTCCTTGAGCCATTTTTCCTGGTCGTCGTACCACAGCCCCAGGGGCGCGGCCACGGCGTGGTCCGGCGTCTCGATCCAGAACGCCACATAGGGCGCGTGGTATTCCGCCACCCGCAACCGCGGCACTTCCACCTCCACCTGGAATTGGGCGGCCTCGGCGGCGAGGGTCAGGGCGGACAGCATCACTATCGGGATCAAACGCATGACAGTCTCCTAGTGCATAAAGAGGGCAATCAGCAGCCAGGGCAGCACCAGCCCCAGTGCCGTTACCGGCCAGGTGGCCGGGCGCCGGCGGGCGTGCAGGAACATCAGAGCCAGGCCGGTGAAGGCGAACAGCAGCGTGGCGACAGCGAAAATATCGATGAACCAGCGCCACACGGTGCCGGTATCGCGGCCCTTGTGCAGATCATTGAGAAAAGCAATCCAGCCCCGGTCGGTGTTTTCGTAAAGCACCTCGCCACTGCTTCGATCTATGGCCAGCCAAGCGTCACCGCCGGCCCGGGGCATGGCCAGATACACCTCCCGGCCGGACCATTCCGCCTCGCGGCCGTCCACGCCGATGTCCAGGGCCTGCTTCAGCCAGTCCCGCAGGGGCTGGGGCAGGGCGCCTTGATCCTGCCGGTTCAATGCGGCCAGCAGCGGTTCGGGCAGGGCTCCGGTCCGCTCTTCCACTTTCGGCTCGCCGTCGATCTGGGCGGCATGGTTGAGGGTGATACCGGTGACGCTGAACAGCACCATGCAGACCAGGCACAGGGCCGAACTGACCCAATGCCATTGGTGAAGCTGCTTGAGCCAGCGCGCTTTTGCTTTCTTGTCCAAGCCGGAGATCTTCCACTGCCCTGGGTTTGCGGATGGCTGGCATGTTATTGCGAATGGTTCGCACTAACAATGAAGGAGGCGGGTAAAGAATGTAAGCAGGGAGCCTTGCGGCGAGATCAGGGACGAACCAGCCATTCCCTTTGTGAATGATAATTCTTATTCTTTACAAATGACTGCCCTATCTCCCTGTCCGGCCCGTCTTTTGGTGATCGAGGACGACGCCGTACTTTGCACCCATTTGCAGGACTTTCTCGCCTCCCGGCGGCACCAGGTGACGGTGTGCCGGGACGGTCGGGCCGGCTTGCAACAAGCGCTGGACCAGCCGTTCGACCTGGTGTTGCTGGATATTCTGTTGCCCGGCATGAATGGCCTCGACCTGCTGGCGGAACTGCGTCAGCGCAGCGGCGTGCCGGTGATCGTGCTGTCCGCCCTGGGCGACGAGCAGGATCGTATCAGTGGTCTGATGAAAGGGGCCGACGACTATTTGCCCAAGCCCTTCAGCTCCGCCGAACTGGCGGTGCGGGTGGAGGCGGTATTGCGGCGGGTGACGCTGGAGCGGCGTCAGAGCCAGGGCGTGGCACCAGTGGGCGCTCTGGTTCTGCGCACCGAGGATGAAACCGCTTGGTACCGGGAGGCCGATCTGGGGCTGACCACCACCGAGTTTCGCCTGCTGCAGGTGTTCCTGGAACATCGCGATCAGGTCCTCAGCAAGGCGTTCCTGTATCAGGCGGTGCTGCATCGCGGCTATGGCCGTCACGACCGCAGTCTCGATCTGCATGTCAGCCATCTGCGCCGCAAGTTGCGCGATGTCGGCATGGCCGAACAACCGCTGCGCACGGTCTGGGGCCAGGGCTACACCCTGGTGTCCGAGGCGCTGTAATGCCCGGCCGTCATTCCCTGTTCTGGCGCCTTGCCCTGGTGTTGTGTCTGAGCGCGGTGGTGATCGTGGCCTGCAGCCGCTGGGTGACGATCTGGGTGGCCAACCAGGTGGTGCTGCTCAGTGATCAGGCCAAGGCGGAAATGCTGGGCTACGCCCATGAGGCGGAAGCGGCCTGGCGGGCGGGCGGCGAGCAGGGCGTGGCCGCCTGGCTGGCGGAACTCCACCAGCGGGTGCCGGGGGAGGCCATGGTGGTGGATACCGCCGGACGCTCTCTGAGCGGCACCCCGCTCACCGACAGCCAGATCGCCGGCTTTCGTTTTCAGCGCGAGCTGGATTGGCGCATGAGCTTCCGCTACCGCGACATGCCGTTCATCGGCATGCCCTTTCCCGATGCGCCGGACCAGGGCCGCCTGGTAATGCAGTTACCGCCGGAACACATGCCCGGTGGGGCCTGGCCACTGCAACGTACCCTGATTCTGACCTTGCTGCCCGGCATCATGGCGCTGCTGGCGGTGATTCTGATCTATTGGCGCATCATGGTGCCGTTGCGGGCGCTGGAAGCCCAGGTGCACCGCTTCCGCGACGAGCCCGCGTCGCGGGTGGAAACCACCCTGACCGAACGGCGCGACGAATTCGGGGAACTGGGGCGCAGTTTCAACAGCATGGCGGAACGGGTGTCCGGTTTGCTGGCAAGCCAGCGGCAGCTCCTGCACGACATGTCCCACGAGCTACGCACGCCTTTGAGCCGGTTGAACGTGGCGCTGGACAGCCCGCTGGAGGAACCGGCTCTGCGCCAGCGGGTCGCCACGGAAGTGGACAAGATGCGCACCCTGGTGGACGACACCCTGGCCCTGGTGTGGCACGACACCGAACAACACGGCTCGGAAACCGGCCCGTTGTCGGTCCGCGAAATCTGGGATCTGGTGGTGGACGATGCCGCCTTTGAAAGCGGCTGGGACCCGTTGCGGTTCCGTTGCCAGTTGCCCGAGCACGCCATGGTGCTCGGCAATCTCAATGACTTCGCCTTGACCCTGGAAAACCTGGTGCGCAATGCCATCCGCCATTCTCCGGTGAACGGTGAAGTGGTGCTGCACGGGAACCGGGAAGGGCAATACTGGCACCTGTGGCTGGCGGACCAGGGGCCGGGGGTACCGGAGGAACGGCTGGAGTCGATCTTCGCGCCGTTCGTGCGTCTGGACCCGGCCCGCACCACCGACAGCGGCTTCGGGCTGGGGCTCAGTATCGCGCGCCGCGCGGTGATCCGGCAGGCCGGCGAGTTATGGGCGGACAATGGCCACCCCGGTCTGCGAGTGCATGTGCGCCTGGCGGCAGCCGGAAATGTATAAAGTGTAATCCCATCTTTTTCATTAAATAAGAATCTATATCATTCCTGTTCGCAATTTTACGTCCGGGGTCGGGTCTTTGGGCGCCATTGGAAAACTGCGGGAGTTCAGGAATGAAATTACGTTGTGCCTTGACCGGGGTGGTACTCGGCTTGGGGGCGGGTTCGGTGATCGCCGATGATACCGTCAATGAAATCGAACGGGTCACGGTGACCGCCGCGGGACGCATCCAGCAGTTGGAGGACGCGCCGGCTTCGATCAGCGTTATTGATCGCGAACAACTGGAACAGCGCTTCTACAAGGACGCCACCGATGCGCTGCGGGATATCCCCGGTGTCATCGTTACCGGCGGCGGTTCCGGCGACAACGGTAACGACATCGTCATGCGCGGGATGCCGGCTCAATACACGCTGATCCTGGTGGACGGCAAACCGGTTTCCTCCCGGGAAAGCCGCCCCAACGGCAGCGCCGGTTTCGAACAGGACTGGCTGCCGCCGCTGCAGGCCATCGAGCGGATCGAAGTAGTACGCGGTCCCATGTCCACGCTGTACGGCTCCGACGCCATTGGCGGCGTGATCAACATCATCACCCGCAAGGTCGCCGAGGAGTGGGGCGGCGGCATGCAGCTGGATGCCATTATTCAGGACGACTCCCGTTCCGGCGATCAGCAACAGGCGAACTTCTTTCTCAATGGCCCGCTGAAAAAAGACCTGCTGGGTTTGCAGCTTTCGGGCAAGTTCAGCAATCGTGATGAAGACCGCTTCGCTTATGGTTTCGAGGACAAAAGTCTGCGCAGTCTCAACGCCAAGCTGGCGTTCACGCCCACCGCTGATCACGACTTCACCCTGGAAGCCGGCGAAACCCGTCAGCGTCGGCGGGGACACGTGGGTGAGAGCGTGGACCCGGACGGTTGCCGTGGCCCCTGTACCGATAACGACGATGAGTTCCGCCGTGAAGTGCTGGCGCTGACCCACACCGGCCGTTGGGCCATCGGCACTTCCGACAGCTATGTACAGCGGGAAGAAAGCGAAAACGAAAGCCGCGAGATGACCATCACCAACACCACCGCCAAGAGCAGCCTGATGGTGCCGCTGGGGGATCATATGCTGACCCTGGGCGCGGACTTCGAAAAGGAAGAGCTGTCCGACAAGACGTCGAACCGCATTTCCGACCTTACCCGGGTGGACAGTTCCAAATGGGCGATGTTCGTCGAAGACGAATGGATGTTGCCGTACAACGTGAGCCTCACCGGCGGTGTGCGTCTGGACGACGATGAAAACTACGGCAGCCAGGTCAGCCCGCGCCTCTACGCCGTATGGGGCTTCGCGCCGCGCTGGACCATCAAGGGGGGCGTTTCCACCGGTTACCGTTCGCCGAACCTGCGTGAAATCACCCCGGGTTGGGGGCAGGTGAGTCGGGGCGGCAACATTTACGGTAACCCGGACCTGGAACCGGAAACCTCGTTGAACAAGGAGCTGGGCCTGTACTTCAATGCCGGTCGCACGCTCACCGCCAGCATTACCGTGTTCCATAACGACTTCGAGGACAAAATCACCCGGGTCACCTGTCCGGTCAGCATCTGTACCGATGGGGCCAACGACTGGGGCTCCGACCCGACCTATCGCATCAACGTGGACGAGGCGGTAACCAAAGGGGTGGAAGCGACCCTGGCCACCTCCCTGTGGCGCCAGCTGGATCTGACCTTCAGCTACACCTACACCGACTCCGAGCAGAAGTCCGGCGAATACAAAGGCCAGCCGCTGACCCAGATTCCGGAGCACCTGGCGTCCCTGCGGGCGGATTGGCGCGCCACCGAGCGGGTATCGCCCTGGGCGTCGGTGCATTATCGCGGTAAGGAGAGTCAGCCGGTGAGCACGCCGTCCGGCAGTGATATCGTGGCGCCGTCGAACACCCTGGTGGATGCCGGCGTTGCCTTCCAGCTGTCACCGCAAACCACGCTGAATGCGGGTATCTATAATCTGGCCGATAAAGACATCACCTACGATGAGTACGGCTACGTGGAAGACGGCCGCCGCTACTGGCTGGGCATGAGAGTGACGTTCTGACCGAAAAGCCGCCTGCCTGAGGGCGGAGGAAAAACAAAAGGACCGGCACTCGCCGGTCCTTTTGGGTTAGGGACGTTGCGTTCCGGGCAGAGCCGTTACTGGGACTCGATGCGCTGGCGCAATTCGTTGTCGTACTGGGCCAGCTGCGCGATCTGGTTGTACTGCTGCACATCCATGCCGCTGTCCTGTACCGCCTGCACCATCTCCTGTTGAGCCTCCTGCTGTATTTCCATGGCTTTCTGCGGATCCTGGGCACTCTCCTGCAACTTGCCCTGGTACTCCTGCTTGATGTCGTTCACCTTGCCCTGGGCCTCGGCGAAGCGTTGTACATCCTGATCGGAAATGCCGGCGCTTTGTGGCATGGCGCCTTGCTGTTGCGGGGCCGGCTGCGCGGCTCCGGCCGGTGGCGCCGCCGGGTTTTCGGTGGTGTGCTGTTGCGCCAGCGCGAGACTGCTGGCACCGGTGGCCAGAACAAAGGTGGCCACTGCGACCATCGGACCCTTGAACGAAGCTTTCATGGTGTTTCCTCCTGATTGCTTCCGTGACAACGGCACGCCTTCCAGGCATGCCATTGAAGAGTCCGACAGCGATCACAACGAAGGTTCGATGGACGTTTCCGGAATGTGACGGGCTTATCTTTTATATTTCAGTTAGGTATAAAAGTAGCACTATTTATTTCTTTATAATGTGTCCAGCGCCCTTATCATGGCCACTCCAGATACCTAAAGCGACTTGAGGTACAGCGACGTCATGGGCAATGCACAACTGATTACACGGGTAGGCGACAACAGCGCCGGTCTGTCCCGGGAGACCCTTGCCGACCTGAACCGGATCTACCGTTCGCTGAGTTTCGCCGAGCGCATTCGCCGTGTGTATCAGGATTTCGCCCCGGACCGGATCATGGTGACGTCGTCCTTCGCCGCCACCTCTGCGTACTTCTTGCATATCATTTCCACCATCCGGCCGGAACAGAAGGTGCATTTCATTGATACCGGGTACCACTTCCAGGAGACCCTGGATTACAAGGATTACCTGATCAAGCGCTTCGATCTGGATGTCATCGACGTGACCCCGGACCCGCAGCATCATGAAGTGTCCCAGCAGGAACGCATGTGGGAAACCGACCCGGACCTGTGCTGCCAGGTGAACAAGGTGGCACCGCTGGAAGAGGCCAAGGAGAACTATGACCTGTGGATCTCCAGCCTGATGTCCTGGCAGACCGAACACCGCGCCGGTCTGGAGATCTTCGAGGAGCGTCGCGGCATGATCAAATTCAACCCGATGATCGACGTGACCCGGGAAGAACGTGACGCCTACATCGCCGAACACGACCTGCCGTTCCACCCGCTGGTCAAGGAAGGCTACCACTCCATCGGCTGCAGCCATTGCACCTGGAAAGGCGAGGGCCGCGAAGGCCGCTGGCAGGGCCAGGGTAAAACCGAGTGCGGCATCCACCTGTAACCCTCCACCGGTAAGAAGGTTGGGGCCGCACACTGACCACCACTGTTCGCTGGCAAGCCCGCTTCCCACGACCGCTTCGTAGCCCCCTGTGGGAAGCGGGTTTGCCAGCGAATCCATACCCTTCACACTCTCACTCCCGAACGTTCTCTTTCTCGCCGGGATCGAAGCGGCGACGACCGCGACGGCTCCGGGTTACCCTGTTTTACGGTTTTGTCTTCCGTTTTCAGGCAACTTGTCCTGTTCCCCCGGGTCTATGCCTGAGTGGTTGCATCAGGACGAACGGAAAAGGATGACGATGAGACGCATTATTAAGCCCGTGTTGGCGTTGTTGTTGCTGGCGGGGCTGGTGACGGTGTTTCTGTGGCGCAATGCCAGCACCCCCGAACCGGTGGACGGTCTGGCGGTGGCCCTCGACCAGGACGGCGACACCCGGGTAATGCGGGTGATTCTGCACGACGCCGATCAGCGGGTCCGCTGGCAGGGCAAGGGCGACGACTATCTGGTGGACGTGCGTCGTGATGGCGCCGACGTTTACCACCTGATCGTGGTGTTGGTGGACGAACGCAAGCGCTACCGGGTCAATTCCACCGTTCGTCTGGAACCCGGCAGCCGCACCGTGGTGGCCAACTTCGGTCCGGAAACCCGGGTCAGCCAGGAAGGCAAGGTCCAGATCAGCGGTGGCCGTCGGATCGTCGTCGAGCTCCAACCTTGAAAACCTGCTTACGATTTGTTGTGGGCTAAAGAGGTTGCCTTGCCTCTTTGTCGTAGTGGCCGATGATTTGAATTTGCTGACATTTATCGATGCTGTAGATTGTTTTCATTGGGATTAATCATTTTTAACCATTTTAACGCCCCTCTATATTGCTTTTCAGGCCCTCTTCATCGGTTCCCATCACACAACAAAAGAGGAGCGCAACACGATGAAGGCAACGACGATTTCCGCCCCGGGCGCTCACCGCCCGGACCCTGACCGGCCGGTTCTCATGCTGCTGCCCGGCATGGTGTGCAACGGCCGCGCCTGGCGCGACCAGGCCCGCCACTTGGCGGGCCGCTGCGAACCGCGCATCGCCGACTATGGCGGCGCCTGCCACATGACCGACATGGCCCGGGCGGTGCTCGCCCAGGCGCCGGATCGCTTCCTGCTGGCCGGTCACTCCATGGGCGCCCGGGTGGCCATGGAAGTGCAGCGGCTGGCGCCGGAGCGGGTGCTCGGGCTGTGCTTCGCCGGCACCGAATACGGCCCCAGCCCCGCCGGCGAGGCAGGCCGCCGGGAAACCGAAAGCCGCGACGCCTTGCTGGCGGTGGCCCGGCAACAGGGCATGCCCGCCATGGCCCGCCGCTGGCTGCCGGCCCTGATTCCCGAAGCCCGGCTCGCCGACGAGAAACTGGTCGAGGACATCCTCACCATGATCGCCGAGCATTCCCCGGACCAACTGGAAGCCCACATCGCCGCTGGCGCCACGCGCCCGGATTCCCGCGCGGTGCTGCGCGCCATCACCACGCCCACCTTGCTCCTGGCGGGCGCCGAGGACCGGCTCCGCCCACCGGCGGCCCACTGGGAAATGGCCGCCCTGATCCCCGATGCCCGGCTGGTGGAGATCCCCGGCGCCGGGCACATGCTCACCATGGAAAACCCCGAGGCCGTTAACACCGCCCTGGACCAATGGGTCGCGGCGTGTCGGCCGTTTTGTTCCCGAGGGGCGGCGTCCACCCCGGCGCGCCCCGTCAATGTCGACTAACAAAAAGAGGACATGACGATGATCGAAGCCACTACCGTTACCGGCAATCCCGAACGCATCGCCGCCCTGCGCGAAGGTAACCGCGTGGGCAAGCTGCACCACCACGCCTTCATGGCCCGGGACATGGAAGAAACCCGTCACTTCTACGAGGACATCCTCGGCCTGCCGCTGGTGGGCACCTGGGTGGAGCGGGTCAACCCGGTCACCGGCGAGCCGGACAACTATGTGCACACCTTCTTCGAGCTCAACGACGGCAGCTGCCTGGCGTTCTTCCAGTTCAAATCCGAGAAGGCGAGTCAGGAAACGTCGGTGAACAAGTTTGAAGACATCAACCCGTTCGCTCACCACATCGCGCTCACCGTGGAGGGTAAGGACATGGTACGGAACTTCAAAGAGAAGCTGGCCGATGCCGGCGTCTCCGCGTTTGAAACCGATCACGGCTACTGCTACTCGATCTATTTCCACGATCCCAACGGGCTGCAGGTGGAACTGACCACCCTGGTGCCGGCCACCGACCGGCTGATGAGCGAAGCCGCCGACAGCGCCCACGAGACCCTGGCCACTTGGCTTAAGGAAGAGGACATGGCCACCAACAATACCGCGCGTGGCGACGGCTGGGTGCGCGACTGACGCCATCCGACGAACGACAACAACAAAACAGCAACAATGAGGTAACGACTATGTATCCTTACGCCGAAGGCCTGTGGGCGGCTCGCAATCAATGGTATGTGGCCGGCTGGAGCGATGAAGTCAGCCGTGAGCCCATGGAGCGCTGGCTGCTCAACGAACCCGTGGTGTTTTACCGTAGGGAAGACGGCGCCATCGTGGCCCTGCATGGCCGCTGCCCGCACCGGCAGTTCCCGCTGGCCAAGGGTCGAGTGGTCGGCGACCGCCTGGAATGCGGTTACCACGGCTTTACCTTCGACCAAAGCGGCGCCTGTACCCGCATTCCCACCCAGGAAGTGATTCCGTCATCATGCCGGATCGATGCCTACCCAGTGGTGGAGCGCTGGAACTGGTTCTGGATCTGGATGGGCGACCCGGACAAGGCCGATGAATCCCTGATTCCGGACCACGATATCGTCAAGCTCACCGATCCGGACTGGCTGCCGGTGAAAGCCGCCACCCATTTGCTCAAGGCCCGTCATCAACTGATGCACGAGAACCTGTGTGACCTGTCGCACCTGACCTTCCTGCATCCGGGCATCATCGGTGTCGACGCCGTGGCCGACACCGGCTTCGATGTCAGCGGCGAAGGTATGTGGTATCGGGATGCCCGGGCCATGTACAACCAGGCGCCCACTGGGTTCTTCTCCGACATCCTGGATTACCACGAGCCCATCGACCGGCTGATGTCCATGGAGTTCTACCTGCCGTGCTTGCATCTGGCCGAGGAAGTGTTCCTTGCCCACGACAAGAAGGACGGCGAACCGGGCCGCGAACTCGGTACCTACAAGGTACACCATGCGGTAACACCGGCCACGGACCACGAAACCCATTATTTCGTGGCGTATTCCCGTAACTTCGCCACCGATGACGACAACGTTACCGAGATCATCAATGGCGCCTTCGCCGCTGTCCTGCAGCAGGACGTGGACGCGGTGGAAACCCTTGAGGAGATGCTGCAAAAAAGCGGCGATTGCGCCTTCAAGGATTTCCTCGCCAAGGGCGACGTCACCTCCGTGAAGGTGCGCCGCAGCATGGAAGCTCTGATTCGCGCGGAAATTCCGCAGTAGTAGCCGTACCGGGATGGAGGAGGGTGCCTGACTCCGCCCCGGCTTTTTCGAGGTGCCCCATGTCCATCACTTGGATGACCCTGAAGGTCGTACGTAAAGAATTGGAAGCAGAAAACGTCGTGAGTCTTGAACTGGCGGGGCCGACCGGCAAGGAATTGCCGACGTTTACCGCCGGTGCCCACGTCGATGTGGAGATCCGGCCTGGTCTGATCCGCCAATACTCTCTGTACGGCGATCCCCAGGAGTGCCGCCGTTACCGCATCGCCGTGCTGCGCACCGAGACCTCCCGCGGTGGCTCAGTGACCGTGCATCAGTCCCTGCGTCAAGGAGATACGGTGCGCGTCAGTGTGCCGCGCAATCATTTCCAGCTCAGCGAAGGCGACCATCCGTCCATTCTGCTCGCCGGAGGTATCGGCATCACGCCGCTGTACGGCATGGCTCGCACTCTGCACCGCCAGGGTGCCGAGTTCGAGTTGCATTACTGCGCGCGCAGCGAAGCCCGCTGCGCGTTTCTCGGCGCGCTCCAGGATGCGGACTACCGCGACCGGGTGCGCTTCTACCTCACCGGGCAGTCGCCGGACTACCGGCTCGATCTGGACGGGGTGATGAGCAACGCCGCTCCGGGCGCGCATTTCTATGTGTGCGGCCCGGCCCGCTTCATCGACCAAGTACTGGAGACCGGTCGTCGCCACGGGATCGATGAGGACCGGTTGCATCGGGAATTCTTCGCGCCACCAGAACCCGCCTCCGACGCCGACCCGGACGGAGCGTTCGAGGTCCGGCTGGAGCGCAGCGGCAAAACCCTTGAGGTATCGGCGGACCAAACCATCGCCCAAGCCCTGCAGGATAACGGCGTGGAGGTGGAACTGTCCTGCGAGCAGGGGGTGTGCGGAACCTGTTTGACCGCGCTTTTGGAAGGCGAGGCCGATCACCGCGACTTCTACCAAACCGAGGTGGAGCAGGCGGCCAACGAGCGGATCGCGTTGTGCTGTTCCCGGGCCCGTTCGCCGTTGCTGGTCCTCGACTTGTGAAGCGGGCTGGTCCTGGCCGACCGGCCGGTTAAAACATCGGAAAGAATAATGACAAGACAACCGTTCCAAAAAATGCGTATAGGCAATATGGGAGGCGATTTTATTGCGCTTTCGGCGGCGTTGCTTGCCCTTGGCGCGGGGGGGCTGAGCGTGCCCGTCCAGGCTGCGGAAAACGGCAATATCTCCTGGCCGATCGGTGTCAACACAGTACTTAACGGCGTCGCCACTGCCCCCGGGGAAAACCGCCTGTACAACTACACCCTGTTTTACAGCGCCAACCGGCTCAACGGCGGCGCCGGGGATGACAGCGGCGTGGACGTGGATGCGAAGGTGTTCGTGAATGCCCTGCGCCTTGACCATGGCTGGGGCATGATCGGGCGCAAGACTCATCTGGTGTCCGGTTTCGTGCTGCCCTACGTGGATGCCTCCATCACCCTGTTTGGCGACAAAAGCACCGACAACGGCCTCGGCAACCTCAGCCTCAAGCCGCTGATCATTGGCACCCATAACGACGCCAACACCTTCTTTATGCAGATCGCGCCGCTGGATCTGGACCTGCCCAGCGGTTCCTACGATCGGGATGGCGCCGCCAACGCGGCAGTGAACTACACCTCCTGGCAACCCAACGCCGGCTATAGCTGGTTCCCGGCGCCGGGCTGGGAAATCGGCGGCACCCTGTCGGCGGCGGTGAACACCGAGAACGACGACACCAACTACCAGACCGGCTGGCTGATGCATTACGAACAGGTGGTGGCCTGGTCGGTGACCGACAAACTGCAGCTTGGTGTGCAGGGCTTCTATTTCAAACAGATGGCGGACGACGAAGTGGATGGCCACACCTACCTGGACGGCTACCGCACCCGTGGCGCCGCCCTGGGCCCCCAGATCCGCTATGACTTCCGGCCCGGCGTGGCGGTGGTGGCCAAATACCAGAAGGAATTCGACTCGGAAAACAAGGCCGAGGGCGAACGCTTCTGGGTGCAATTCACTTTCCCTTTCTGAATCCGGAACAAGAGGACGAGCATCATGACGAACGACAATCGTGGCGTGGTCTACGTGGGCGACGGCAAGGTCGAGGTCCGCACCATCGGCTACCCGAAAATGGAGGACCCTCGCGGCCGGCGCATTGAGCACGGCGTTATTCTCAAGGTGGTGTCCACCAATATCTGCGGCTCGGACCAGCACATGGTGCGTGGCCGCACCACGGCGCCGGAAGGCCTGGTGCTGGGGCACGAGATCACCGGCGAGGTGATTGAGAAAGGCCGCGACGTGGAGAACCTGGCGTTGGGCGACCTGGTGTCCGTGCCCTTCAACGTGGCCTGCGGGCGCTGCCGTTCCTGCCAGGAGCAGCACACCGGCGTGTGCCTGAACGTGAACCCGGACCGCGCCGGCGGCGCCTACGGCTACGTGGACATGGGCGGCTGGGTGGGTGGCCAGTCCGAGTACGCGCTGGTGCCCTACGCCGACTTCAATCTGCTCAGGTTCCCGGACCGCGACCGGGCCATGGAGAAGATCCGTGATCTGACCTGCCTCTCCGACATTCTGCCCACCGGTTTCCACGGCGCGGTGAGCGCCGGGGTGGCGCCGGGGCGTACCGTCTACATCGCCGGCGCCGGCCCGGTGGGGCTGGCCGCCGCCGCCTCGGCCCGGTTGCTGGGCGCGGCGGTGGTGATCGTCGGCGACGTCAACCCGCGCCGTCTGCAACACGCCAAGGCCCAGGGCTTCGAGATCGCCGACCTGTCCCTGGATACGCCCCTGGTGGATCAGATCGCCGCCCTGCTGGGTGAGCCGGAAGTGGACTGCGCGGTGGACGCGGTGGGCTTCGAGGCGCGTGGTCACGGCCGCGAGGGGGCGCGCAGCGAAGCGCCGGCGACGGTGCTCAATGCCCTCATGGAGGTGACCCGGGTGGCCGGCCACATCGGCATTCCCGGCCTCTACGTCACCGAGGACCCGGGTGCCGTGGACGGCGCCGCCAAGCTGGGCAACCTGAGCGTGCGCTTCGGGCTCGGCTGGGCCAAGTCCCACGCCTTCCATACCGGCCAGACCCCGGTGATGAAATACAACCGGCAATTGATGCAGGCCATCCTCTGGGACCGCATCAACATCGCCGAGGTGGTCAACGTCCAGGTCATTGATCTGGACCAGGCTCCGGAGGGTTACGGCGAGTTTGATGCCGGCGTGCCGAAAAAATTTGTGCTCGACCCCCACGGCCTGGTGCCGGCCTGACCGCACCCACCCAAGGGGGCTCCGCCCCCTTGGCTTCCTCCAGTGCCGTCACTGCAATCGATTCAGCAAAAGCCGTGCGCGTCGATCCTTTGGATAGTGTGATAGCAGTTGGTGAGCATAGGTTAACGCTTCCTCCCTCCGGCCAGATCGTGCATTGAAGGACGCCCCGGCCCAGAGCAAATCGTGATCGAATGGATGCTTTCGGATGGCGCCCTCAATCAGGGAAAGCGCTTGTTCCGGCTCGCTGTTGAAAAGCGCCACCGCCAGCACATAGCTATACCGGGCGCTCTCGGGCTGCAAACGATAGGCTTCCTTGAAAGCGGCCAAGGCTTCCTCATTGCGTTGTTGGCGCACCAGCGAGAAGCCCAGTGCTTGATGAAGCTCGGGGGAAGCAGGGGATTGCGATAGCCCATCAAGCAAAACCGCTTCGCTTTTGGATTCTTGATTGCTGGAAGACCAATAGCTGGCAAGGTTGAGATAGGTTTGCGTGCTAAATGGATCAAGCGCGGTGGCGCGCAACCAGTATTGCGTCGGGTCGTCACGCTGTAATGCCAACTCTAGCATCGCCTTTCGATTCAAGTGTTCGGCGCGATCACTGTTTAGCTCCAGTTCTTTCTCATGGTCTTCAAGCGCGGAAGACAGCGTTGGCGGTGCATCGGGGGCTCCCGCGAGGAGCCGCGCCGCGCTGGACCGCAAGCCGCGATAGCGGTCTTCGAGCACAGATCCCAATAAGTCCGCTCTTTCTTCGATAGGCAGCCCCCCCGCGCTCTCCAGTGCGCCCTGCCGAAGCAACGGATCATCACTCCGCAGAAGCTGCGCAATTATTCGGCTATTCTCCATGACCTGCGGGTCCAGTCTGGCTGCGGCACTCGCACGTACCATGGAACTATAGGCCGTTGAGGTGGATAAACGCCGAAGGTCAAGCTGTGCGGAGGGGGCCCCGGCATCGGCGGCCGAAAAGACCGAACCGTAGTGTTCGGTGAGCCAACGGCCTTCCGGGTAGTGGTCGCGGAGCCGGCTCGCGGCCCACTCCGCCGACTTGTCCTCGTGGCATCCATTACAGGCATTAGGAACGCCCAGCGTTATGCTGAGGTCGGGCCGGGGTATGGCGATACGGTGATCCCGCCGCGGATCCACCTTCATATAGGTGGTCTCCGGCATATGGCAGTTAACGCATTGCGCGCCGTCCGAGCCAGGGGGATGGAAATGATGAGTGGGTTGGTCGAACTCCGTTTCAGCGTGGCAGCGGGCACAGAGTGCGTTGCCTTCCTCGTGGGTCCGCTGGGTATGTGGATCGTGGCAATCGACGCAGGTCACGCCCTCCATCGCCATCCTGCTTTGCTCGAAGGAGCCGGTGATGAACACCTCGGCCCGTTGTTGACCGTCGGCATGGTACAAGGGAGGGTGTATCAGCTCCGGACGGTAGTGATCGAAGAGGGCGCCGCCTTGCTGCATACCCTCTTGTACCAGGTGACGAAGGCTGTGGCATTGGGCGCAAACGTCCTGCTCGCCTTTATCATTCCCCACCTTACGGGCGGTATTTTCATCCTCCGTTCGTTGCCAATCCGATTCATGATGGGCGTCCAGGATTCGATTCAACCCTGAATCAGGAAGTGCGGTGTTTCCCCGGGCCCACTGTATGTGCCTGCTTGCCGGGCCGTGACAGGATTCGCAGCCCACTCCCAGCTCGGAAAACTGACTTTCAAATCGGTCCTGTTGTGGCAGATAGTTCTTTTGAAAATTCGTGACGTGGCAATCCGCGCACATGGCGTTCCAGTTTTGATCCGGCCGTAGCCAGTGAGCCGGCCCCTCAGATCCATGGGCCTCCGAGGTATCCAACGAGAACCAGCGTTGCCCGCCCTGGGCGGTCGGTCGGCTGTCCCAGGCCACGGAAAACGCTTGCAGTCGGCCACCCCCCACATCCAGAAGATACTGTTGAAGAGGGCTGACCCCGAAGGTGTAAAGGACCTTGAATTCCCGCTCCGCGCCGTTTGGCCCACGGGTCAGGATCTTGAAGTCGTCTTCCCGGCGGATGAATTCGGCGACAATACCGGACGCTTTGAATTGCACGCCATTGAAGTCTCCCAGCACTGTTTCGGCACTGGCATGTTGCATGGCATTGGCGTGCTGGCTCTCCCGCCAGTCCCTGTAAATGGCCTGGTGGCAGCCGGCGCAGGCCTCGGAGCCGATGAAGGTCGGGCTTTCGGTGGTTGCCACTGAACGGGTCTCTGAATCCGGACTTGCCCGGAAAAGGAAAAAACAGAGAACGGGGATAAGGAATAAGAACGCGGTAACCGTCAATGGGAAGCGTCTATTCATGGAACTCCGGGGCTCTTTCTTAACGCAGCGCGGACGAGCCGCAAGCCGTCCGCGTGGATCATGGCCAGGATTCTAGCGAATAAATTCAGGCCAGGGGTAGGGGTTCAGTTGCACGCCAACTCTTTCCATGTAGTTACTCCACTCCTTCTTGAGCTGCTTGGTGACGTCCGGGTTTTCTTTGTACAAATCGTTTATTTCGCCTCTGTCGGAGCTCAGGTCATAAAGCTGCCACTGTCCGGTTCCATTCGGAGGATCGATCCAGAGCATTTTCCAATCGCCTTTGCGAATCCCTCTTCGGCTGAATAACTCCCAGCCCACGGCGTGGTCCTGTTCCGGCATGACGTCGATCTCACCGGAAATCATGGGAAGCCACGAACGCCCCATCGGAGCGATGACACTCCTTCCCTTGTACTCGTTGTCGGGCACCGGGACTTTGGCGATATCCAGTACCGTGGGAAGGATGTCCATCACATTTATTACACTCCTGTTCGGGGTGCCGCCGCCGTCCATGCCGGGCATGTTGATGATTAATGGCGAGGATATGCCACCTTCGGAGGTCATGGTTTTGGTTCCGCGAAACGGGGTGGAACTGACATGCGCCCAATGGGGGCCGTACATGACATAGGATGTTCCGGTACCCATGTTCTCCGTGCTGTTGTCGTAGTGGGCGAATGTTGCTTCGAAAAGACCTTTTCCCGTAGTGCCATCCGCGCCGTTATCCGAGAAGAAGAGAATCAGGGTGTTTTCCAGATCCCCGGAGGATTTCAGATAATCAAGAACACGGCCAATATTATGATCCATGTTGTCAACCATCGCGGCGTATATCTCCATGCGCTTCGCTTCGCGCGCTCGCTCTTTATCAGGAAGTTCCCGCCAGATTTCCGCCAAGTCCTCATCTTGGAAGGTTGTGTCGTCTGAATCAATGATGCCGAGCGCTTTCATTTTCTTTAAGCGCGCGTTTCTGATGTCCTCATAACCAGAATCGTAACGGCCTTGATATTTTTTGATGTAAGCGTCTGGTGCTTGAAGTGGCCAGTGCGGCGCGGTGTAGGAAAGCATGGCGAAGAACGGAGCTTCGGATTCGGACTCATGGCGCTCTTTGAGATAAGTGAGCATTTTGCTCGTATAGAAATCAGAAGAATAGAAACTCTCGGGTAGATCCGTGGGCTCATCATTCTCGGTGTATTGAGCTTTCGGCATCTTTTCCCGGCCGGGGGGAATAAAGGCGCCGTCCTGAGTGAAATGGTTGGCGGCTCCGTCCAGTAGCGCGAAGGAGCGCTCGAAGCCTCGCGCTCCGGGACGAGTGGCTGCCGATCTGCCGAGATGCCATTTTCCAGTCATGTACGTATGGTACCCATGATCGAGCAGTATCTGGGGTAAAGATAATGCTTTATCGTTCAACTCGCCTTCATAACCGGGCTTTCCTTGCGCCCCCGGAGTCAGAGGCAGATTCTCGGCCATGGTGCCAAGACCGACCAGATGGTGATCGGCGCCAGAGAAGATTTGTGCCCGCGTTGGCGAGCAGGCCGGTGCCACATAAAAATCGGTAAAAACGCTTCCTTCATTCGCAAGGTCATCCAGGTTAGGCGTATCAATTTCCCCACCGAAAGCGCCGACGTCGGAATAGCCCAGGTCATCGGCCACGATGACCAGGATATTCGGGCGCTCCCCGGGTTCAGAATTGGCCGAGAAAGCGGTTGATGAAAGGCAAGAAAAAGCGAATAAAAACAGAATTCTGGTCCACTCTCGACGATGGCGCGGCATTGTGAGCTCCTTTTTTCAGGCGTTGAGCTTAGAGAAGAAAGCTGTGTCTTATACCGATCTGGAAGGCGCGTGGGTCCGCGCCGGTCGGCAGGTTGGAAATAAAGCTCGGCGGTCCCTGCAGGCCACCCACCTGGGCGTGTGTTTGAAAGTCGTATTTCGCGTTTTCTTCGTTGTAGATCTTCGAATAGCTGATATACAGATTGGTGGATCGGGTCAGGAAGTATGAATAGCCCACCATGCTGAACTGAGCACCGGAATCGTCGATTCCCGAGACTCCGGATGCCTTGGCGTAGGTGCCGGCGAAAACATGCTTGCCATTGCGATACCAGACCGGGATGCCGAAGGTGGTTCGCGTCATGCCATTGGCGTAGTTGGGATCGTCGGTGGTCTGCCGGTCCACCACGATGGCCGCGTTCAGCCCCTGCTTGGGCGAATAGCTCAGCACGAACCGGTTACCACGAATCCGAAAGTCATCCACGGCGGAGATTGAGCTGCTGTCCTCCGTGCGCAGGTGAGAGTACAGAGTAAACCAGTTCCCATGGGTATAGGTAAGCGTGCCGCCGTAGAGTCGGCCGGCGTTGCCGGAGGTGGTGAGCTCTTCGTTTGGGCGCGCGAAAAAGTAAGAGGTGTTCAGTCCTTTCCAAGTCGGGGTGCTGTATTCAACAACGTTTCGAACACGCCCGCCTGCTGACGAAGAGAAAGTCTGTCCATTGCCGTACACGAGCGGCAACATCAGCGTGCTCATGCCCATATAAACCGCCGCCCCATCCCATTTAAGAATGCCCGTCGGGTTGTGTACCTGAAAGTAGCCGGCTCTAAGAGCGCCGTAGCGGCGACTTTTCAGGCCAATGTGGCATTGGTCCTCGCAAAAGCCGTTGTTGATCGAAGACGGTTCAGTACTCCCGGAGCTGTCGAACATCGTCTGCGCAACGGCATACACGCTGAGGTCATCGTTGATTTTATGGTCGGAACGCAGGGCGACCCAGGAGTAGGAGTCACTGATCTTGAACTGGTCCTTAATATCCGGAGTGGCACCAACGTGCTCCAAGGTAAGATTGATAGCACCGTATATTGATAAGCCCTCCGCTTTTAGTGGAGGGCATGCCAGTGAAGCACCGAGCACTGTCGCAATAGCGAACTTTCTAATCATGGAAACCCCTTGTTACTTTTTTTGCTTATACGGAGAGTTTTTATTTTCTTGACACGCGATCCTTATTAGGAAGCGTCTGAAGCCGCATGCTAGGTTGGGGGGGCTATCGACAAAAATGATTTTTTTGAATTGTTATCAGCGATGGGGGCGATGATTGGCTGGATATCCGGCTCCACGCTCATCGGCGGGGAATGCGGAGTTGTGCATGACGGGAGAGGCGATGGTGGCGTACTTAGGACGCGCCGTCACGCGGTTTGGCGCCCTTGAGAACCCGGCGGATCTGTTTCGCGAACGCCTGACTTGTGGTCGGGGCGGCGGCGCCGCGCATCCACAGCAGCCCCGGGGTGCGGATCGGTGTGGGGTTCTCCAGGGGCACCACGCTGACGCCTTCAGAATCGGCGATGGCGATCTCGCCGACGATACCGGCCAATTCTGATTTTCGGACCAGCTGGATCATGGCGCCGATGGAGTCCAGTTCCACCACCACCTGAGGTTGAGCGTTGGCGGAACGGAAGTGTTCGTCAATAAGCTGTCGCGTGGAGTATTGGCGTGGGAATAGGGTCATAGGCAGGTTATTCAGCTCGACCATTCGCACGCGCTTGCGGGTCGCAAAAGGGTGCCAGTTCGCGACCACCAGAACCATTTCCTCGTTATACAAAGGTTCGAACCATAGGTCGTGATCGTCCGGCGGCCGGTAGGCGATGCCGAGATCCAGGTCGCCGGATTTGAGCCGTTCGACGATGCGGTGTTGGGGCAACTCCTCCACTTTGATGCGCAGGGCCGGGTAGCGGTCCAGGAAGGCGGAGATGCAGGCCGGCACCAGCCGGGTGTTGAAGCTCTGAATCACCGCCACGCGCACTTCGCCCTGCACCGCATCGGTGGGCTGGTGGAGCGTGCTGACGGCGCCGTCGATCTGCTGCAGGGCTGGCATGATGCGGCTCAAAAAGGTGTCGCCGGCCTCGGTGATTACCACCCGTTTACCAATTCGCTCGAACAAGGGAGTGTCTAGTTCGGTTTCCAGCTGCTTGATTTGATGGGACAAGGTTGACTGCGTGACGTGGCACTTCTCCGCAGCACGAGTGAAGTTGAGGGTTTCCGCCAGAGTGGCGAAGTAGCGCAAATGTCGCAGTTCCATAGGATGTCTCTATTTAGTGATGCTATCGATCATTTTCATGGATATTTATCACTTTTAACCACTATAGCCCGGTTCTAGGCTTTATTGAAAGCGGCGCCGCCGCGAGGCGGTGATTCATTGATCGACTGGATGAGAATAATGAAGATTGGTAAGGAAACGGTTCCAAGAACCGCCATTTGTACTTCGAACCAGGACACCATCGTGGTGCGCGGCCTGGACCTTTGTCAGGACGCCATCGGCAAACTGTCCTTCACCGATTATTTTTATCTGCTACTCACCGGTCACCAGGCGACGCCGGCTGCCCGGGCGGTGCTGGATGCCACCCTGGTGGCCATCGCCGAGCACGGCCTGGTGCCCAGTGTGCAGGCGGCGCGTATGACCTATGCAGCGGCCCCGGAGGCAGTTCAAGGCGCGGTGGCGGCTGGTTTGCTTGGCTGCGGATCGGTGATCTTGGGGGCGGCCCAGCAGGCCGGTGAACTGTTCGACGCTATCGAACGGCGCACTCAGGAGCAGAGCGAGGAACTGGACCGCGCGGCTCACGTGGTGGTAGCGGAGTACCGTACTGCCAAACGCGCCATCCCCGGTTATGGACACCCGCTGCACAAGGCTCGCGACCCGCGCGTGGAAGCGTTGTTCAAGACCTCGAGGGAAGCCGGTGCTGGGCAGCGTTATGTGGACATCGCCGAAGCGGTGGAGCGGGTGATTCCGGCTGTGATGGGCAAAGACCTGCGCCTGAACGTGTCGGCGGCGATTCCGGCGGTGCTGCTGGGCGCGGATTTTCCTCTTAAGGCCCTGCGCGGCGTGCCGATCCTGGCGCGTAGCGCCGGCTTGATCGCCCATTTGTTTGAAGAGATGAACCATTCCATTGGATTCGCCCTGTCTTATCAGGCCGCCCGGAATGTGGAGTATCAGGGGGAAGTCCCCGCCGGCTTTCGGGAGCAACGGTCATGATCAAGGTTCTCGAAGGCGTTCGGGTGATTGAGCAGGGTACGTTTATCACAGGTCCGAATGCGGGCATGTTGCTGGCCGACCTCGGCGCGGAGGTGATCAAGGTGGAGAAGCCCGGCAGCGGTGACCCGTTCCGGGCTTTCAAAGGCGGCCTTTATAGCCCCCATTTCCAGACCTACAACCGAAACAAACGCAGCGTCACACTCGATACCAGGGAGCCGGAGGATCTGGCGTTGTTCGACCGCCTGATCGTCGACGCGGACGTTTATATCCAAAATTTCCGCCCTGGCACCGCTGAGCGCTTGGGTGCCGGCGAGGAGCGACTACGCGAAATCAACCCGAAGCTGATCTATTGTTCCATCAGTGGCTTTGGCCAGGACGGGCCCGCCGCCGGTCGCCCGGCCTATGACACCGTAGCCCAGGCCGCCAGCGGTTTCCTGGGATTGCTGATCAATCCGGAGAACCCTCGGGTGGTCGGCCCGGCCATGGCCGATGCATTGACCGGTTTCTATGCGGCCTACGGCATTCTCGGCGCGCTCCATGAGCGCCATCGCACCGGCCGCGGTCGGGCGGTGGATGTGTCCATGCTGGAGGCCATGTGCCATTTCAATCTGGACGCCTTCACCCATTACTTCGCCGAGGGTGAGGTAATGACACCGTACAGCCGGCCAAGCGTGTCCCAGTCCTATGTGCTGGAGTGCGGCGATGGCAAATGGATTGCGCTGCACATGTCGTCACCGGAGAAATTCTGGCAGGGCCTGGCCAACGCCATCGATCAGCCGGATCTGTTACGCGATGACCGTTTCTGCAGCCGGGAGAAGCGAATCGATAATCAGCAACTGCTCATCGACTTGCTTGGGGCGCGTTTCAAACAGCGGGATAGGGAGGCTTGGTGTCGACGCCTGGAAGAGGAAGATGTGCCCTATGCGCCCATGTACGACAGCAGTGAGGCGTTGAGGGACCCTCAGGCGCGTCACCTGAAACTGGAAGTGAGCGCCCCCCACCCCGCTGGCGGTGAATGGCGCACGGTGCGCTCACCAGTGAGTTTCGATCATCAGCCGCCGCTGACAGTAAGCGCTCCGCCGGAGTTGGGGGATTACAATGAAGCGTTGCGCTCCTTGGTCCAGACTCGCCTGCTGGAATAAGACCACTCGGCTGGCAGGGCGGCCGCGACAATATGCCACATTCCCTTCTGCCCCCGTACCGCTAGGCTTGCGTGCCAAAGTGTCCGCGTTCGCCTGGAGGTTTTCTTGTCGCTGCCGTTCCCCGTCTTTCCACGTTATGCCCTGTCCGGTTGTTTGTTCTGCGCGGCCCTGTGGCCGGGAGCGGCCTGGTCTCAGCAGCAGCCCCATGTATTGGAGTCGGTGGAAGTGGGCGCGGACATCGAGGCCCAGCCCCGGCCGACCACCACCGCCGGACGGCTGAGCCTGGAACCCCGGGAGGTTCCGGCCACCGTTAACCGCGTGGACCGCGAGGACATCGAACAACAGGGCCTGCGCAACCTGATCGAGTTGTATCGCAGCGCGCCGGGCGTCAGTGCCGGCAACATTCCCGGTTCGCCGGCCACCGCCGTGATGCGCGGCCTCACCGACGTGGGTTATCTGTTCGATGGCGTGCGGGTGGCGGATCCGGGCATGGTGGCGCGCAACCTGGACACCTGGAACCTGGAGCGGGCGGAGATTCTCAAAGGGCCCGCCTCGGTGCTGCACGGCACTGGCGCCCTCGCCGGCAGCATCAATCTGGTGCCGCGCAAGGCCAGCCTGGCAGGGGACAGCCGCGAAGGGATGATTTCCTATGGCAGCAATGACACCGTGCGTCTGGGTGTCGGCGGCAACAAAATGGTGAGCGACCGGTTGGCGTTGCGCGCCGATCTCAGCCACGGCGAGAGCAACGGCTACATCGACGACACCTCGTCCCGCACCAACGCCCTGACCACCAGCCTGTTGTTCCAGGCCACCGAACGGCTCACCCTCAGCGCCGCCTTCGATGTCTACCAGGACCGTTACACCACCCCTTATCAGGGTGCGCCGTTGCTGCCGGCCTCGGTGGCACGGGATCCCAGTGACGTGGTGTCCGGCGGTGATCTGGTACTGGACGAATCGATCCGCGACAACAACTACAACGTTCGTGACGGTGCCATGACCGCCGACAGCCAGTGGCTGCGCACCAAGGTGGACTATGAACTGACGCCCGACTGGCGGCTGGTCAACGAATTGGGCCTGTACAACGCCAACCGCGACTGGGCCAATTCCGAGGATTTCACCTATAACGATGGCACGGGACTGATGGATCGTGGCACCACCCGCATCAACCACCATCACCGCTTCGCCTCCGAGCGGGCCTACGCCGCCTATGACGGTTACTGGGGCGAGCGTCGCCATCGCTTCACCGCCGGCGTGGAATACCAGTACACCGACTTCGACACCCGCCGCCGCTTCGGCACCACCACGGCGGTGGACCCGTTCAACCCGGACCGGGGCTATCTGCCGCCCAACTCGCCGGCGAACTACACCTCTTCCCGGGTTGACTACGACAGCACTGTCTCCGGCCGCGCCCTGTTTGTGGAGGACGCTCTCAACCTGACGCCGCGCTGGCTGATGGTGGCGGGTTTGCGCTACGAGTACCTGGATCTGGACCGGGGCATCGATGATCTCGACGCCGGCAGCCGCGAGACTTTCGGCCAGACCTTCGAGGATCTGTCCTGGCGGCTTGGCACTGTTTACGACCTGACCAACACCACGCAGGTGTTCCTGCAGTACAACCGGGCCTCGGCTCCGGTGGGCGGGCTGTTGCTGAGCAACGCCACCAATGCCCGTTTCGATCTGACCACCGGCCGCTCCATGGAAGCCGGGGTCCGCGGCCAGTTGTGGGATAACCGTTTGACGCTGATGACCTCGGTGTACCGCATTCGTCAGGACGACATCATCACCCGTGACCCCAACAATGCCGGCCTCTCGATCCAGGGCGGCAGCCTGGAATCCAAGGGCGTGGAAGTGGATCTGACCCTGCGCCCGCACCCGCGCTGGTGGCTGAACCTGAACGGTGCCTTCAACGACGCCGAGTACACCCGCATGACCAGCAGCAGCGGCGCCGACCAATCCGGCAACCGGCTCACCAACGTGCCGGAGAAAACCTGGAATCTGAGCAGCGCCTACACCTTCGCTCCGTTGCCGGTCACCGTCGGCGGCGCGGTACGCTACACCGGCGACTTCTTCACCGGCACCGCCAACCAATACCGGGTGGCCAGCCGCACTTTGCTGGACGCCTGGGTCGGCTACCCGCTGGCCGGCGGCACCCTGACCCTGCGCGGGCGCAACCTCACCGACGAGTTCTACGCCGAGTGGTCCGGCTACAGCCCCACCCAGGTGTATATCGGTGAACCGCGCACCGTGGAACTGGGCTGGACCGGCCGCTTCTGATGGCGCGCAACGGGTACGCCACGGTGTGGCGCTGGCACTTCTACGCGGGGCTGTTCACGGCCCCGTTTCTGCTGATCCTGGCGATCACCGGCGCCCTTTATCTGTTCAACGATGAACTCAACGACCTGATTTATCCGCAACTGCGTTTCGCCCCCAGCGGCGACGCCGTGCTGCCCGCCGGCGATCTGGTGGCGGCGGTGCGCGAGGCTTATCCGCGTGACACCGTCACCCGTATCGACATGCCGGTGAACCCCGGCCGCACCGCCATGGTGTTCGTGACGCCGGAGCAGGGCGAGCCGCTGCGTGTGTTCGTTGATCCGGGGGACGGGACGATTCTGGGTGACGTCATTTATGCCCGCACTTTGGCGGGCTTCGCCGATGTCATGCACGGCTCGTTGCTATTGGGGCGCGGCGGTGACGCGCTGGTAGAACTGGCCGCCAGTTGGGCGTTGGTACTGGTGATCACCGGGCTGTATTTGTGGTGGCCGCGCGGACGCCGGAGCAGGTCGTTTACGTTTGACCGGCGCACCCGGGGCCGCAAACGCTGGCGGGAAATTCACCGGCTGGTGGGCGTGTACACGGCGGTGATGATCGTGTTCCTGATCATCACCGGTCTGCCCTGGGCGTCGTTCTGGGGCGACCGCGTGCTGAGCCCGGTGAGCAACGCCCTGGGGCTGGGTTACCCGCCGCAGCTGCGCCATCACGGCGGCGGCGAAGCATCCGCCGAGCCTGTTAAAACCATGGTGGATACGCTGGGTGACGCGCCCTGGGCGCTGCAACAAGCGCCGCTGCCGCATGGCCACCATCATCACGGCGAGCACGGTGGTAAGCTGGATACTTCGGCGGTGGCGATCAACCGTGTCCATGACATTCTTGCCGGGCAGGGGTTGCCTTACGGCTATCGGCTGTCGATTCCCTCTGACGCGGGGGAACCCTACAGCGCCTATACCTACCCGGACCGCCCCCAGGGCCAGCGTACCCTGCACGTGGACAGCGGCGGCCACCGGTTGCTGGTGAACGTGGGCTTCGACGATTACGGCGCCATCGCCAAGGCGGTGGAACTGGGCGTGGCGCTGCACATGGGCAACTACTTCGGCCGCGCCAATCAGATCGTCATGTTGCTCACCTGCGTCGCCATTGTCGCGCTGGTGATCACCGGCGTGGTGATGTGGTGGCGCCGGCGGCCGGCCGGTGGCCTCGGCGCGCCGGACTCGCCGCCGATCCGCAAACGCTATTGGCTGGCGATCACGCTGACGCTGCTGGCGCTGTTGCCGCTGGCGGGACTCAGCCTGTTGCTGGTGCTGGCATTGGAGAAAGGGATGATGGCGCGGCGCCGGTCAGTGGCCGGCTAACCGGTCCTCCTTGCGGACGTGGACCAGCAGGGCGTCGAAAGCGACCTTGAGCGCCTTGAAGTCCCGATAGTCCGTCACCGGCTGATGCGAAAACCAGTGCGCCTCCTGCCGTTCCCATAGGCGGCTGTCCGGCCAGACACGAAGTTCACAGGCATCGCCGATCACCACCAGATAGAAATCGCGCTGCCCGTCGGTGAAGGATATGTGTCGTGGAATGTAGGCCTCTACATCGCAGGGCAGGGTGTAATGCAATGCCTCGCTACGCCACATGATGTTGCCCATGGGCGCCTTCACCGAGCAGCCGAAGGAGTTGTGGTGGTTGTGGAGCACGCGGTTGATGTCGTCCAGGGGAAACGCTTCCCTGGTCCTGGCCTGCCGTGGCCGTTCCAGCAGCCGGTCGATCCAGTCCTGTTTTTCTCCGTTCCCGGACAAGCCGCCGCACAGGCGTTCCTCGCGGTAATAGATGTTCATCGTGGCGCTGCTCCCCTGGCCGGGTGTCCTGGCTTCCGTCTAAACACGGGGGCAACTTATAAGGGCCGGGAAAGATTGTCCACGGACGTCGCGGTTCGTGGATCATTGCTGCGCCACGATTCGCTGCCAAGGCAGCTTCCCACGGAGGGTGGCTGCGGAGCCGCTGTGGGAAGCTGCCTTGGCAGCGAATAAAACCCCTGGCAGTGTGACCCGGGCCGGCCGCTGTGCCATAATCCACGCCGCTTTTCTCTTTCCTCTCCATTCGCTCTTCGATCCGGAATCCGACCTTGCTGACCACCGCCAATATCACCATGCAGTTTGGTGCCAAGCCGCTGTTTGAGAACGTCTCCGTCAAATTTGGTGACGGCAACCGCTATGGACTGATCGGCGCCAACGGCTCCGGCAAGTCCACCTTCATGAAGATCCTCGGCCGTGATCTGGAGCCGTCCGCCGGCAATGTGTCCAAGGACCCCAACGAGCGCATCGGCAAGCTGCGCCAGGACCAGTTCGCCTACGAGCAGTACTCGGTGGTGGACACGGTGATCATGGGCCACGAGGAACTGTGGAAGGTCAAGGAGGAGCGCGACGCCATCTACTCGAAAGACGAGATGAGCGAAGAGGACGGCATCCGCGCCGGTGAACTGGAAGCGGAATTCGCCGAGCTGGACGGCTACACCGCCGAGTCCCGCGCCGGCGACCTGCTGCTCGGTGTCGGTATTCCGGTGGAGCAGCATTTCGGCCCCATGAGCGAAGTGGCGCCGGGCTGGAAACTGCGCGTGCTGCTGGCCCAGGTATTGTTCTCCGACCCGGACATCATGTTGCTGGACGAGCCCACCAACAACCTGGACATCAACACCATCCGCTGGCTGGAAGACGTGCTCAACCAGCGCCAGTGCACCATGATCATCATTTCCCACGACCGCCACTTCCTCAACAGCGTGTGCACGCACATGGCGGACCTGGACTACGGTGAGCTGCGTGTCTACCCGGGCAACTACGACGAGTACATGACCGCCGCCACCCAGGCGCTGGAACGCAAGCGCGCGGACAACGCCAAGAAGAAGGCGCAGATCGCCGACCTGCAGCAGTTCGTCAGCCGCTTCTCCGCCAACGCCTCCAAATCCAAGCAGGCGACCTCGCGGGCCAAACAGATCGACAAGATCAAACTGGAGGAGATCAAACCCTCCAGCCGTCAGAACCCGTACATCGTGTTCGAGCAGGAGAAAAAGCTGTTCCGCAACGCGCTGGAAGTGAAGAGCCTGGCGAAAAGCTTCGACGAGGAATTGTTCTCCGGACTGGATCTGCGTGTGGAAGTGGGCGAACGCATCGCCATTATCGGCCCCAACGGCGTCGGTAAATCCACCTTGCTGCGCTGCCTGGTCGGCGACCTGGAACCCAGCGCCGGCGAAGTGAAATGGTCGGAAAACGCCACCCTGGGCTATTACGCCCAGGATCACGCCGCCGACTTCGAGGAAAAACTGAACCTGTTCGACTGGATGGCCCAATGGGGCAAACCCAGCGACGACGAGCAGGTGATTCGCGGCACCCTGGGCCGGCTGCTGTTCTCCTCCAGCGAGATCAACAAAACCGTGGACGTGATTTCCGGTGGCGAGCAGGGCCGCATGCTGTTCGGCAAGATCATGCTGCAACGGCCCAACATCCTGCTGCTCGACGAACCCACCAACCACCTGGACATGGAGTCCATCGAGTCGCTCAACCTGGCGCTGGAAAACTACCCCGGCACCTTGCTGTTCGTCAGCCACGACCGCGAGTTCGTCTCCTCCCTGGCCACCCGCATCATCGAACTGACGCCCACCGGCATCGTCGACTTCCACGGCAACTACGAGGACTACCTGCGCAGCCAGGGCGTGGTCTGATCCAGCCATGCAATGCGCAGGTACCTCATTCGCTGCCAAGGCAGCTTCCCACAGACCGGACTACGTAGCCGCTGTGGGAAGCTGCTTAAGCAGCGAATAGCGAGTTACTTGGTATCTCCAAGACCAGTGGGCTGGCGACAGCGCCCTCAAACCACATCCACCAGCACCACCTCGCTGTCCGCCTCGGCGCTGACCGTCAGCCGGGTTTCGTCGTCGATGGCGAGACCATCCCCGGCTTCCGCCAACACACCGTTGACGCGCACCCGGCCCTTGGCCGGCACCAGATAGGCCTTGCGCCCCGGCGCCAGCTCGTAGACCGCCTCCTGACCGTCATTCAGCGTCGCCGCCACCACCCGGGCGTCGGCCTGGATCGGCAGCGCTCCGTCTGCCGCCGGATCACCGCTGGCCAGGATCACGAACCCGCCGGCCCGGTCACCCTTGGGAAACGGCTTGCTGCCCCAGGTGGGCGGCAGGCCCGTGGCGTTCGGGATGATCCAGATCTGGAAGATGCGTGTCTCGGTCTCCTCCAGGTTGTACTCGCTGTGGGTGATCCCGGTGCCCGCGGACATCACCTGCACATCGCCGGCCTCGGTGCGGCCCTTGTTGCCCAGGCTGTCCTGGTGGGTAATCGCGCCTTCGCGGACGTAGGTAATGATCTCCATGTCCCGGTGCGAATGCGGCGGGAAGCCGGTCTGCGGGGCGATGGTGTCATCGTTCCACACCCGCAGTTCGCCCCAGTGCAGACGCTCCGGATCATAATAGTTGGCGAAGGAAAAATGGTGCTTGGTATCCAGCCAGCCGTGCCGGGCACCGCCCAGTTCATTAAAGGGTCGCAGTCTGATCATAATGTCTTCCTTATGTTCTCCTACTAGGGCCCAGGCATCGGTGCCTGACCGTTCGATGGCATCACTTTAGAATCGGACGGACTGATGAAAAACAGAGAAAAGTGACGACATTGAATCGGATTATTCGATGGTTTGCTCCGGCGTGCGGCCAGTGTCGAAATGGCCGGCCGGCAGCCGACTAACCGGCATTCAGAGATCAAAAAAGGAGAACACCCATGTCCGGCAACACTGTTCGTCTGCACCGCGTCCTGCGCGGCACCCCCGACCGCGTCTACCGCGCCTTCATCGACCCGGACGCCATGGTCAAATGGCTGCCGCCCCATGGCTTCACCGGTAAGGTTTACGACATGGACGCCCGCGAGGGTGGCGGCTACCGCATGACCTTCACCAACTTCACCACCGGCAAGAGCCACGCCTTCGGCGGCCGCTTCGTGGAACTCAAACCCAATGAACTGATCCGCTACACCGACCAGTTCGAGGATCCCAACCTGCCCGGGCAAATGCAGGTCACCGTCACCCTCAAGCAAGTGCTGTGCGGCACCGAAGTGCACATCACCCAGGAAGGCGTCCCCGAAGCCATCCCGCTGGAATTCTGCTACCAGGGCTGGCAGGAATCCCTGATCCAACTGGCGCAACTGGTGGACCCGGAAATCCCGGACGAGGGGTAAGCCCGAACTCCGCCCTCCGTCAATGTACCGTCTATCTGTTTCCCCCTGTAGGAGCCAGCCCTGCTGGCGAATTTTTCTCTCCTGAGAGCCCTGATTCGCCAGCAGGGCTGGCTCCCACAGCTTCATACCAACCAGCCCCGCCGTAACTCAGCCCCGAACACCCCCCCATGCCCGCCCTCCCACCGGATGTGGTAGCGTTCGTGAAGCGCCCGCTCACAGGAGGCCCCATGCCCGACGCACAGCTCCCACCCAACGCAAAAGAATGGCTGCAGGCCTTCATCGGCGGCTTCATCGCCACGTTGTTGTTCCATCAGGGCATCGTCGCCTTGTTCTGGCTGGCCGGCCTGATCCCGGCGGCGCCCTGGAATATGAGCCCGGTGCCGCCGTTCGGCATTCCCAAAGTCCTGTCCCTGGCGTTCTGGGGTGGTGTTTGGGGGCCTCCGATATGGTGGCTGATCCGCCGCTGGCAGGGCCTGCGTCATTGGCTTGGCGCCCTGATCGCCGGCGCCATCGGCCCCACCCTGGTGGCCATGTTGGTGGTGTTTCCCCTGAAAGGCCTGGACGTCAGCGCCAACACGGTGGTGGGCGGCCTGATCGTCAACGGCGCCTGGGGGTTGGGGCTGGCGGTGTGGATGCGGCTTGTGTTCACTCGAAAAATGGTTTGAGAAAAAGAGTTTTTGCGGCGAAAATCGCCGCAAATTATTTGACTTTCAAACTTCAAGGGACAAAATGGTTTGGTGTTCTTCAAATTTGCGTCGATTTTCGCCGTAAATAGGGATGAGGGTAAACCATGAGTCTGTCTTCCCCCTCGGAATGGGCCGCCAGCCTGCCCATGGGCCAGGTGGCCACCCGCCAGTGGCTGCAGGCCCGTGGGGCGTCCCGCCATGCCCTGGACAATGCGCTGAAATCCGGACGTCTGATCGCGCCGGCCCGCGGCCTGCTGGCGCGTCCGGGCCTGCCGGTGACCTGGGAAGGCGTGGTCGCCTCGCTGGACCGGATGATGCCGCACCCGGTCTATGTGGGCGGGCTGTCCGCGCTGGAACGGTCGGGGCTCGGCCATTACGTGACCATGGCTTCCCGGGTTCACCTGTATTCACCCGGGCCGACGCCGGCCTGGCTGGCACGGCTGCCGGTCGGGGTGGACTGGGTGTGGCACGTCACCACGCGGCTGTGGGACCAACAGGCCCTGCAAGACAGCGGCAGCGTTCGCGAACAGCGCACGCCTACCGTGGAGGGCTGGCCCATGGCCTCCCCGGAACAGGCGTTCCTGGAAGTGCTGGCGGACGTCCCCGAGAGCGTCAGCTTCGAACACGCGGATAATCTGATGCGCGGCCTGAGTGCCTTGTCGCCACGCCGGCTGAATACCTTATTGCACGCCTGCCGCCACGTGCGGGTAAAACGTCTTTTCTTCTTCTTCGCCGATCGCCATCCCTATCCCTGGCGCAAACGCCTGGACCCGGCGGACTACGACCTGGGCTCGGGAAAACGCAGCGTGGTTAGAGGAGGGCGGCTGGACCGCGCTTACCTGATCACCGTTCCGGAAGCCTTCCATGGACAGGAATAACCCCTACTACCGGCAAGTGGCGCTGCTGCTGCAAGTGCTGCCCTTTGTGTTCCGGGAATCCTGCTTCGCCCTCAAGGGCGGCACCGCCATCAATCTGTTCGTGCGCGACCTGCCACGCCTGTCCGTGGACATCGACCTGGTCTACCTGCCGGACGGTGACAGAGAGCAGGCGCTGCCGGCCATTCACCAGGCCCTAGACCGCATCGCCGACGACCTGGAACAGGGGCTGGCCGCCACCGTGACCGCAGCTACCGGCACAAAATCGACTCGCTGCATCTCACCGTGGAACGGAACAACACCGCCATCAAAGTGGAACTGTCCCCGGTGATGCGAGGCACGGTTTTCCCCGTCGTGAACCGCGAAGTGGTGGCGACCGTGGAGGACGAATTCGGCTTCGCCGAAGTCCCGGTGGTGGCGCTGGCGGACCTCTACGCCGGCAAACTCTGCGCCGCCTTCGACCGCCAGCATCCAAGAGACCTGTTCGATGTCATGCTGCTGCTTGAGAACGAGGGCATCGCCGATCAACTGCGCAAAGCGTTTCTGGTCTATCTGATCAGCCACCCCCGCCCGATGGACGAACTGCTGCAACCGCATTGGCGGCCCATGCGCGACGTCTTCGCCGGCGAGTTCAGCGGCATGACACTGCGCCCGGTCACCCTGGAGGAATTAAGAAAAGCCGGAACCCAGGCCTTGAACCAGCTCCTTGCGCAACTGACCGACCCGGAAAAACGCTTTCTCTGCAGTCTCTACCAAGGACCTCCGGATTGGGCGGCGCTGGGCATCAGCGGCATCGAGAACCTGCCGGCGGTGCAATGGAAGTTGCGCAATATCGAAAAGATGACGCAAGAGAAGCGGCGCAGCGCGCTGATGGCGTTGCGGCGTGTGCTTTCGATGGGGGATGTCGGGTAGGTAAATTTCTATCAAGTCTGAGGCGGTTTGGAAGGAGGGGACTTGACGAGACCCATTTTGGGGATGATAGTACCCAAAATGGGTCTTAAAGAGGCATGCAATGGCTCTGACACTGGGCGATGCCCTGTTTACCAAAACACAGCAGCGCGTGCTGGGCCTTTTCTTCAGCGTGCCCGACGCGCGCTTCTACACCAACGACATCCTGCGCCGGCTCGAAATGGGGCGGGGCACCGTGTTGCGTGAACTCGATAAACTGGCCCAGGCGGGCATCCTGTCGCGGACCCGCGAAGGCAATCAAAACTACTATCAGGCCAACACGGACTCTCCGGTGTACCCGGAGTTACTGGCGATTGTCCGTAAAACCTTCGGTGTTGCCGAGGTATTGCGCGGAGCTTTGCAACCGATTGAAGATCGGCTGGTGCTGGCGTTCGTATATGGATCGCTGGCCAAAGGGACGGAAGATAAGAACAGTGATATTGATCTGATGCTGGTGGGGCAGGGTCTGGCCTATAGCGAGGTTATGAACTGCCTGCTGCCACTGGAGTCTGAACTGATGCGACCGGTCAATCCCTCCATCTATACACCGGAGGAGTTGAATCAGAAGCGGGCGCAGGGGAACAGCTTTATAGAACGGGTTATGGAACAACCTAAATTATGGGTGAAGGGAAGCGATGATGACCTGGACGGCATTGGATAATCTGGTGAAAACCGGCGGCCTTAAACAGGAACCGCCCGACCAACAAGAATTCGATGGCATGGTGCAAGCCGCCCGGCGGCGCCTTCAGGATGCACATCTCAGTGGGTTGTCGGAGGAGGGCAAGTTCAGCTTTGCCTACGGCGCCGCCCATGCCTTGTCACTGGCCGCCTTGCGTTGGCACGGCTACCGCTCCGGCAATCGCTACCTGGTCTTTCAATGCCTGGAACATACCCTCGGGCTGGAAAGCAGCCAATGGCGACTGCTCGATCTGTGCCACAAGCGGCGGAACCAGGCGGAATATGAGGGGCATCTGGATATTTCATCGCAACTGATCGACGACCTGCTGGCGGTGACCGAAGAGGTGCTGGAACGGGTCGAGAAGTTGGGCGACATCAAGGAATGACCCGAGGGGCTGGAGTTCAACACCGTGGTGCTGGTGGGCCTGGGTGACTTGAGGGATGACGGGGAGAACCTGGATAATGAAGTGCTGCTGTTGTATGTGGGGATGACACGGGCGTGGCAGTAGCTCTTTCTGACGGGAGAGTGGAGAGAATCGATTTGGGGAGGTTTGCAAACATGGATAGTTTTCAAATGTGTTTAGGGGAGTAGAAAGAAGGGGGTGAAAGTGGTTCTGAGTGAGATTGAGGCTGGGTTCTCTATTTGGGGTAGGTTGCAAAGACTATGGAAAAAAGCGCGTCCAGAGAAACCTGTTCCAGATATTGTTGAAAAGTTTTTAATGGTATTTCAAATCCATGGGGTTTACGGAAATCAGATTCCGCGATTCTTCGGTCACGGTCTCAGTATTGCTGATATCCAGGTCAGAGAAAAACTACTGGAAAAAATAGACGATAGAATGCTGGATGACGTATGTGACTTGTTCGCAGTTCGTAGGGAGTGGTTTGATGGTGTATCAGACAAAATTTACCCGACTCACGATTTTTACAAAAACCCTAAAGGGTTTGGTTTATTGATCGAGAATATTATATCTAAAAATGCAGGAAACAGGCTTTCGGGCTGCCTTTTGGCTGTAGAAGATAGTAAATATCCAGATCCTGCATTACTTATCCTTCAAGAAGAGATCGGTGGTATTGGGGAGGTGCCGATCTATCGCTTTCACATATGTAACAACTGGTCATTTTCTTATTGGAGATCGAGGGCTGATCTGGTTGCTTGTATCGCGCAAGCTGAAAACAATGGCGTTTATATCCATGGCGTTTACCAGGATAGAGCATACATTAAGAGGCTAGGTGGAGGTTTGGAACTCCTGGGATGGAAGGATGAAGGTGTACATGGAATAAGAGGTAAAATTTGGTATCCAGAAGACATGCTTTATGATCCTGAACTTTATTTAAAAGATGTTGGCTCTTTTGATGGAGGGGCTGAGTTGGTATTGGCATTGGAGCGTTGGTTGAAATGGGCCGATTTGGGTCTGATGAAAACAGAAAATATACCAGATCCGTCTATTGATAGGTTTCAAGAAAAGCTGGAAGAGATTTGCCGATAATGAATTGGGAGGTGAGAGGCTATACTCTCATCACCGCCAGGTTTCATGCCTTATCTTAGGCTCCAAGTTCAGATCTGATGCCTTGGATATTTCGATTTCATATCTTGGGAGGGCGGCGGCATATGGTGGGTCAACTTAGTGAGGATGAGTCAGAGCTTCAGGAAGAGGCGATTGCCTACGCAAGAAAGAATAAGAAGAAGATTGGTCGTCGCCTAACGGACACTTCCCGTTTTGTGCCTGAAAAGTCCCCGGTGTCTGTGTTCATGGCGGGCTCTCCTGGGGCGGGGAAGACGGAAGCCTCCATCGAGTTGCTCGAAAGCGTTAAGGGCGAAGGTGGTGATATTCTGCGTATTGACCCTGACGAGCTTCGTTCCGAGTTGCCGGGTTATTCCGGTGGTAATTCCTGGCTCTTCCAGGGCGGAGTCTCGATTCTGGTTGAAAAAGTGATCGACTTGGCTCTGAAGCAACAACAGAGCTTCCTGCTGGATGGCACTTTGGCCAGATATGATGTCGCCAGGCGAAACGTTGAACGTTGTTTGAGAAAAGGCCGTTTCGTACAGATCCTGTATGTCTACCAGGAGCCCATACTGGCTTGGGATTTCGTTCAGGCGCGGGAGGCCAGGGAAGGTCGACGAATACTGCCGGAAGACTTTGCAGATCAATACTTTACGGCTCGTGAAGTGGTGAATCGGCTTAAGGATGAGTATCTCGATATCCGGGTGGATTTACTGTTGAAGAACCGAGATGGCTCCCACCGGTTTTACAAAGCCAACGTGGAGCGAGTTGACAATTATATTCCCGAGAAATACACTCGCGCGGACCTTGAGCGGATGCTCGGACTGGATTAGGGTGGAAACATGCTGAAGAAATCGCCCCCCGTCGTGGAATCGACCCCGTTTTCTGATTTCATCCGAAACGCCTCCTCCGCGGAGCGTAAACGGGTGTATGGCCGTGTGCTCAAACGGGCATCCGAACGGCAGAATCGCCTTGTAGGGGAAGCCAGCAAGGCAGGGTGATAAGCGTTCAGGTTTGTAGATAAAGAAAACCCCGGTGGATAACCGGGGTTTTTTTGTGACCACCGTCCATGGCGGCCACCCTTCGGGCCGTCACTCTCGTGACGTCAAAAATCGCTCCCGGCGATTTTTTGTTTCCAATCTCGTTCTTGGCAGGCAAGACCCGAAATACCTCGCCCTGAGAGGGCGAGGTATTCCCCCCAGAAAAGAGGGGGTCTCTAGAGTGGTTAGGACTTAAACCCGCTCAATCACCGTAGCAATCCCCTGACCCAAGCCAATGCACATGGTCGCCAGGCCAAGTTGGCCGTCTTTCCATTCCATGACGTTGAGTAGGGTGCCGGTGATGCGGGCACCGGAGCAGCCCAGGGGGTGGCCCAGGGCGATGGCGCCGCCGTTGAGGTTGACCTTCTCTTCGACTTTGTCGAGCAACTTCAGGTCCTTCAGTACCGGCAGGGATTGCGCGGCGAAGGCTTCGTTGAGTTCGACGTAGTCGATGTCGTCGATGGTCAGGCCGGCGCGGGCCAGGGCTTTCTGGGTGGCTGGTACCGGGCCGTAGCCCATGATGGCGGCGTCGCAGCCGGCCACGGCCATGCTGCGGATCTTGGCTCGCGGTTTCAGGCCCATGGCCTGGGCTTGTTCGGCGCTCATCACCAGCATGGCGGAGGCGCCGTCGGACAGTGCCGAGGAGGTGCCGGCGGTGACGGTGCCGCTGACCGGGTCGAACACCGGGCGCAGTTTGGCCATGTCCTCGATGCTGGCGCCGGGGCGGATCACTTCGTCGATTTCGCACAGCACTTTGTGGCCGTCGGCGTCGTGGCCTTCGATCGGCACGATTTCGTTTTTCCAGCGGCCTTGTTCGGTGGCTTCCCAGGCTTTCTGGTGGGAGCGCACGCCGAACTCGTCCTGCTGTTCACGGGTGATGCCGTGCATGCGGCCAAGCATTTCCGCGGTCAGGCCCATCATGTTGGAGGCCTTGGCGGTGACCTTGGACAGTTCCGGGTTGAGGTCGATGCCGTGGTCCATGGCCACATGGCCCATGTGCTCCACGCCGCCGATCACGAACACCTCGCCGTTGCCGGTCTGGATTGCCTGGGCCGCGCTGTGCAGCGCCTGCATGGAGGAGCCGCACAGGCGGTTCACGGTTTGCGCCGCGGTGGTGCGGGGCAGGCCGGCCAGCATGGCGATGTTGCGGGCGATGTTCATGCCCTGTTCCTTGGTCTGGTTCACACAGCCCCAGATCACGTCCTCGGTTTTGCTCAGGTCCCAGCCCGGGTTACGGGCTTGCAGCGCTTCCACCAGCAGGGCGGACAGCTTTTCCGCGCGAACGTGGCGGTACTGGCCGTTTCTGCTTTTCCCCATGGGGGTACGGACAGCGTCGACAATGACTACGTCTTTCGGATTCAAACTCATAAATAAATCTCCTCTGCCCGTGCCTTACGCGAAGAAGGACTCGCCCTTGGCGGCCTTGTCCTTGAGCATTTGCGGCGCTTCATAAAGGGCGCCCAGGTGTGCGTACTTGTCGCACAGGTCGGCGAATGCCTTGGTGCCGATGCTGTCGATGTAGCGCAGCGGCCCGCCACGGAACGGCGGGAAGCCGATGCCGTAGATCATCGCCATGTCCGCTTCGGCGGCGGAGCCGACGATGTTGTCTTCCAGGCAGCGGACGGTTTCGGTGCACATCGGGATCATCATGCGGGCGATGATCTCCTCGGCGTCGAATTCCTTGCGCTCGGCGGCGATCGGCTTGAGCAGCTCGTAGCTGCCTTCGTCGGCCACTTTCTTCGGTTTGCCCTTCTTGTCCTGCTCGTAACGGTAGAAGCCAATGCCGTTCTTCTGGCCGTAGCGCTCGTTCTCGAACATGACTTCGGTGGGGTCCTTGAAGTCGTGCTGCATGCGGTCCGGGAAGCCGTCCGCCATCACTTTGGCGGCGTGCACGCCGGTGTCGATGCCGACCACGTCGAGCAGGTAGGCCGGGCCCATGGGCCAGCCGAATTTCTGCATCACTTTATCCACTTGCTGGAAGTCGGCGCCGTCGCGTACCAGCATGCCGAAGCCGGCGAAGTACGGGAACAGCACGCGGTTCACCAGGAACCCGGGGCAGTCGTTGACGACGATCGGATTCTTGCCCATTTTCTGGGCGTAGGCGACCAGAGTGGCGATGGTTTCGTCGGAGGTCTTCTCACCGCGGATCACTTCCACCAGCGGCATCATGTGTACCGGGTTGAAGAAGTGCATGCCGCCGAAGTTTTCCGGTTTTTTCAGCGCTTCCGCCAGTTTGGTGATGGAGATGGTGGAGGTATTGGAGGCCAAAATAGTGCCGTCCGCCACTTTCTCTTCCACTTCCGCCAGCACGGCTTGTTTCACCTTGGTGTTTTCCACCACGGCTTCGACGATCACGTTGACGTTTTCAAAGTCGCCGTAGTTGAGGGTCGGGCGAATGGAGGAGAGCACCTTGCCCATTTTGGCGGCGTCCATCTTGCCTTTGGCGACACGCTTGGCGAGCAGCTTGGAGGCCTCGTTCATGCCCAGGTCCAGCGCCTTGTCGGCGATGTCCTTCATGATGATCGGGGTGCCTTTGAGGGCGGACTGGAAGGCGATGCCGCCGCCCATGATGCCGGCGCCCAGTACCGCGGCCTGCTGGATGTCCTTGGCGGTCTTGGCGACCTTGCCGTTGACCTTCTTCACTTGCTGGTCGGCCAGGAACAGGCCCACCAGGGCGGTGGCTTGCGGGGTCTTGGCCACTTTGGCGAAGCCTTGGGCTTCCACGTCCAGTGCTTCCTCGCGCTTCATGCCGGAGGCTTTCTGCATCACCTTCACGGCTTCCACCGGCGCCGGGTAGTTCTTGCCGGCCTGCTGCATGACCATGGCGGTGCAGGTCTGGAACGCCATCATGTTTTCCATCGGCGGCAGTGTCAGCGGCTCCAGTTTTTCCTGGCGCTTGGCGCGGAAGTCGATTTTGCCGGCCAGGCACTGCTTGACCAGATCGATGGCGGCGTTGTGCAGGTCGTCGTGCTTGACCACCGCGTCCACCACGCCGTCCTTCAGGGCTTTTTCCGGTCTCTGCTGGGCGCCGGTGGCGATCCACTCAACGGCGTTGTCCACGCCCACCAGACGCGGCATGCGCACAGTGCCGCCGAAGGCCGGGAAGATGCCCAGTTTCACTTCCGGCAGGCCGATCTGCGCCTGTTCGCTCATCACCCGGAAGTCGCACACCAGGCACATTTCCAGGCCGCCGCCCATGGCGAAGCCGTTGATCGCGACCACCTTGGGAATGTCCAGATCCTCGAAGGCGCTGAAGATGTTGTTGGCTTCACGGGACCATTTGGCGATCTCCGCTTCTTCCTGGGAGAACATTTCGGTGAATTCGGTGATGTCCGCGCCAACGATGAACACCTTCTTGCCGGAGGTGACGATCAGACCCTTGATCTGGTCACTGCCCTTGGTGGCGTCGATGGCTTTCTGGAAGTCTTCCAGGGTGGCCCGGTTGAACTTGTTGACGGACTCGCCCTGAAGGTCGAACTTCAGCTCGGCGATGCCGTCGTCAAGCAGTTGTACGCTTACGGCGTTGCCTTGATAGATCATAAGATTGCTCTCCAGTCCCAAAGTCCGCGGCGTGTCGCCGCATTTGGTGAGCCTGCTTCCGCCTCCGTGGAGGCCCGTGTGCCAGCACGTGAGTAAACACTCACATGAATGGCGAAACCGATTAAGGGGCGCCAAGTATAAGAAAGCGAAGGCGGTTTATTTAGCCTCTTTTGTGACTTTATGGTCGGCCACCGTGTTGTCATCGGTTCCACCAACGCCCTGGCCCTGTAAATGCATTGACCCAGTATACCCGTCGACCCTGTATACTCAGCCCCCGCTTCAAATTGATGAAAGGTTGTCCGCCGTGGTCCGTGCTTTCCCCACCATTCGCCGCCGTCATGTGGAAATCCCCGCCGGGCTGGCCGAGGTGCCGCCGTTGCTGGCACGAATCCTGGCGGCGCGGGGTATGAGCGGCGCCGAGGAGCTGGACCTGAGCCTGAACCGCCTGCCGCACCCGCGTCAATTCGGTGGTCTGGAGCAGGCGGTGGCGCTGCTGCTGCAAGCGCGGCGCGAGCATTGGCGGGTGTGCGTGGTGGGCGATTACGACGCCGACGGCGCCACCGCCACCGCCCTGATGGTAAAGGGCCTGCAACAGCTCGGCTTCGTCCGTCCCGACTATTTGGTGCCGGACCGCTTCGAGTACGGCTACGGCCTGTCGCCGGCCATTGTCGACCTGGCCCGGGAGCGTTACCAGCCGGATTTGTTGATCACCGTGGACAACGGCATCGCCAGCATCGATGGCGTGGCGGCGGCCCGGGCCGCCGGTCTGCGTGTGCTGATCACCGACCACCATTTGCCTGGCGACACGCTTCCCGACGCCGACGCCATTCTCAACCCCCGTCTCTGCGACGAGGGCTTTCCCGCCGCCAACCTGGCCGGTGTTGGCGTGGCCTTCTATGTGTTGATGGCGTTGCAGAGCGCGCTGGAATTGCGCGGCCGGGTGGTGGACCTGCTCGATCTGGTGGCGCTGGGCACGGTGGCGGATGTGGTGGTGCTGGACGGCGCCAACCGCATTCTGGTGGAGCAGGGGCTGCGCCGTCTGCGCGCCGGCCAGGGCTCACCGGGGGTGCGTGCGCTGCTGAGGGTGGCGGGCCGTGATCCCGCGCGAGTCGTGGCCGCCGATCTGGGCTTCGCCGCCGGGCCGCGCCTCAATGCCGCCGGGCGCCTCTCGGACATGAGCCACGGCATCGAGTGTCTGCTGGCGGAGAGCGACGCGGAGGCCGAGCGGCACGCCCAGGAGCTGGACACCATCAATCGAGAGCGGCGCGGCATTGAGCAGGGCATGCGCGAGGCCGCCATGGCCGAGGTGGCACGGCTCACCGGACCGACGCCGGCGGCGCTGTGCCTGCATGGTGACGACTGGCACGAAGGGGTGGTGGGCATTCTCGCCTCGCGGGTCAAGGAGGCGCTGAACCGGCCGGTGATCGCCTTTGCTCCGGCCCGGCAGCAGGGGCTGCTGAAGGGCTCCGGCCGTTCCATTCCCGGCCTGCATCTGCGCGATGTGCTGGACGCGGTGGCCACCGGCCATCCCGGTCTGCTGCAGAAGTTCGGCGGCCACGCCATGGCCGCCGGGTTGACCCTGGAACGCCGCTATCTGGCCGAGTTCACCGAGGCGTTCCAGGCGGCGGTGACGGCCCAGGCCGACGAGGATGTGTTTCTGGACGTTATCGACACCGATGGCGAGCTGGGCGAGGTGGATATCACTCTGGCCAACGCTGAACTGCTCAGCCACCGTTTCCCCTGGGGCCAGGGGTTCCCGCCGCCGCGTTTCGACGGGGTGTTCGAGGTGCTTAACCACCGGGTGGTGGGGGAGCGCCACCTCAAGCTGACCCTGGGGTTGCCGGACGTGGGCGCGGCGGTGGACGGTATTTTCTTCAACGCGCCGGTGGCGGACCTGCCCACCCGGATTCAGCGGGTGGAGGGCATCTACCGGCTGGAAGTGAATGAATTCCGCGGCCAGCGCAATCCGCAGCTGTTGTTTGAGTATTTGCAGGTGGTGTGAAAAGGCGCTTGCACGCAGCACGCTCGCACGCGAATGAGGAGGCGGCCATTGGCCGCGCCTTCAATAAAGGACAAGGCGTTGACTGAGAGAAAGAGGCCACAACGCTTTTCGCTGCGTGTTGCGTGTTGCGTGTTGCGTGTTGCGTGTTGCGTTTCAGGTGTCTCCCCCCGGGGACTTTGCTAGCATTGCTCTTCGCGCCTGACCGCGCCTTAACGATTGCGCGCCCCGCCGCCTTCGCGGCTTGGCGCTAACGCCGGCCCAAAAGGCCGGATTGACCATCCCCCGGCGGCTATCGCCATCCCGGGGAGCAGCGACCCTTAACGGAGGGGAGACATGAAAACAATTCACAAGCATCGCCTGGACATCTCGAGCCAGGTGCAGGAGCTGCGTTTGCCCGAGGACGGCACCGTTCTGCGGGTGGACTACGTGGCCCAGGAAGCCTTGATTTATATGTGGGTGGAAGTGGACGCCGACACCGTCATCGACACGCCGAAGGAAACCCGGCGCTTCAAGGTGTTCGCCACCGGCAGCGGCATTCCCGACAACGCCCGTTATATCGGCACCACCCTGGATACCCTCAAACCGGAGGCGTATCACGTTTTTGAGTTGAAGGATTAGACGACGCTTACACGCAACACGCAACACGCAACACGCAACACGCAACACGCAACACGCTGGCACGCAAAGACAGGAGCCCGGCTGATGGTAGGCATCATGGTGATTCACTTTCCCGGGTAATCCGGCCTTTCCAACAGGCCCCGGGGCCGGCAAGTATGGCGTGCCGGCGTGTTGCGTGTAAGCGTGCCCCTCGTCAGTCGCCCCACAAACCGCTAAAATCACCGCCTTTCCCCATTCATTTGAGACGATTCGAGTAGACGCCTTATGGAAGTCAATCCGCTGCGTACGCACCTTGCCGACCTGTCCGAGCGCGTGGAAGCGCTTAGGGGGTATCTTTGACTACGCTGTAAAAAGCGAGCGACTGGTCGAAGTAGAAAGGGAACTGGCCACCCCGGACGTGTGGAACGAGCCGGAGCGGGCCCAGGCCCTGGGCAAGGAGCGGGCGCAACTGGAGCTGGTGGTGAAGACCCTCGACGAGGCCGGTCAGGGCATCACCGACACCGGCGACCTGCTGGAACTGGCGGTGGAAGAGGGCGATGAAGACACCGTCCCGGAAGTGGAAGCGGACCTGGAGCGGCTCGAACGGCTGGTGGCGGATCTGGAATTCCGCCGCATGTTCTCCGGCGAAATGGACGCCAACAACGCCTACCTGGATATTCAGGCCGGATCCGGCGGCACCGAAGCCCAGGACTGGGCGGAGATGCTGCTGCGCATGTACCTGCGCTGGGGCGAGGCCCACGGCTTCAAGACCTCCCTGGAGGAAGCCTCCGCCGGTGACGTGGCCGGCATCAAGTCCGCCACGGTGCGTTTCGAAGGGCCCTACGCTTACGGCTGGCTGCGTACCGAAACCGGCGTCCATCGTCTGGTGCGCAAGAGTCCGTTCGACTCCGGTGGCCGCCGCCATACGTCGTTCACCTCGGTGTTCGTGGCGCCGGAAGTGGATGACAACATCGACATCGAGATCGACCCGGGCAAGCTGCGCACCGACACCTACCGCGCCTCCGGTGCCGGTGGTCAGCACGTTAACCGGACCGACTCCGCGGTACGTCTGACCTACGTGTTCACCGATCCGGATACCGGCCAGGAACACACCGTGGTCACCCAGTGCCAGTCCGAACGCAGCCAGCACCAGAACCGGGACAAGGCCACCAAGATGATGATGGCCAAGCTCTACGAACTGGAAATGCAGAAGCGCAACTCGGCCAAGCAGGCACAGGAAAACGCCAAGTCGGACATTGGCTGGGGCAGCCAGATCCGTTCCTACGTGCTGGACGACGGCCGCATCAAGGATCTGCGCACCAACGTGGAAAGCCACAATACCCAGCAGGTTCTGGACGGTGATCTGGACCGCTTTATCGAAGCGTCCCTTAAAAGCGGGTTGTAAAGAGAGACGCGGGCTGTAATACCAGGGTCCGCCGCCGGACCGCGAAACAGGTTAGAGAGATAATGGCTGACGAACAGAACACTCCCAACGGTAGCGCCAACGACAGCGCCGATGAAAACCGTCTGATCGCCGAGCGCCGCGCCAAACTGGCGGCCTGGCGCGAACAGGGCGCGGCTTTCCCCAATGACTTCCGCCGTGACGTGCTGGCCGCCGATCTGCAGGCGCAATACGGTGATCTGAGCAAGGAAGAGCTCGAAGGGCGGGACATCCAGGTGGCGGTGGCCGGCCGCCTGATGCTGGACCGCAAGGCGTTCAAAGTGCTGCAGGACATGTCCGGGCGGATCCAGATCTACGCCAGCAAGGACGTGCAAAAAGACACCAAGCACTGGGATCTGGGCGACATCGTTGGCGTGCGCGGCAAGCTGTGCAAATCCGGCAAGGGCGATCTGTACGTGATGATGGACGACTACCGTCTGCTCACCAAGGCGCTGCGGCCGCTGCCGGAAAAACACAAAGGCCTCACCGACACCGAGGCCCGTTATCGTCAGCGTTATGTGGACCTGATCGTCAACGACGACAGCCGCCGCGCTTTCCAGATCCGCTCGCAAGTGGTGGCCGGTATCCGCAATTATCTGGTGGCGCAGGGCTTCATCGAAGCGGAAACGCCGATGCTGCAAGTGATCCCCGGTGGCGCCACGGCGCGGCCGTTCATCACCCACCACAACAGCCTGGACCTGGACATGTACCTGCGCATCGCGCCGGAACTGTACCTCAAGCGGCTGGTGGTGGGCGGCTTCGAGAAGGTGTTCGAGATCAATCGCAACTTCCGAAACGAGGGCCTCTCCACCCGGCATAACCCGGAATTCACCATGCTGGAGTTCTACCAGGCCTACGCCGGCTACCAGGACCTCATGGACCTCACCGAGGACATGCTGCGCACCCTGGCGCGGGACGTGCTGGGCACCACCGAGATCCAGTACCAGGGCGAGGTTTATGATTTCGGCAAGCCGTTCGCGCGGCTGTCGGTGTTCGACTCGATCCTCCAGTTCAACCCGGATATGGACGCCGCCGAGCTGGCCGACGAGCAGGGCGCCCGCCGTATCGCCGAAGGGCTGGGCATTCCGCTCAAGCCGATCTGGGGCCTGGGCAAGGTGCAGATCGAGATTTTCGAGAAAACCGTGGAGCACCGGTTGAAGGACCCCACCTTCATCACCGACTACCCCACCGAAGTGTCGCCGCTGGCCCGGCGCCGGGATGACAACCCGTTCGTCACCGAACGCTTCGAGTTCTTCGTCGGCGGCCGCGAGATCGCCAATGGCTTCTCCGAGCTCAACGACGCCGAGGACCAGGCCGAGCGCTTCAAGCAGCAAGTGGCGGAGAAGGAAGCCGGCGACGACGAGGCCATGTTCTTCGACGAGGACTACATCACCGCCCTGGAGCACGGCCTGCCGCCCACCGCCGGCGAGGGCATCGGCATCGACCGGCTGGTGATGCTGTTCACCAATTCGCCGTCGATCCGGGATGTGATCCTGTTCCCGCACATGCGGCCCCAGGGGCGTTGACAGCCAGCGGGGCGGCTGGCTGTGGTCACGAAGCGTTGCAAAGTGAGGCCTTACTAAGCTTACACCTGCTGGTAAGCTGGAATGGCCATCATTAGCAGAATAACGAGTCGTCCTATGACCACGACCATTCAATACCAAGGCCGCAAGGCCCGCCGCGCCGGCAGCGAACAGCGCCGGCGCGCCATTCTCGAGGCTGCCCTGACCATCATCGTCCGCGACGGTATCCGTGCCGTGAGGCACCGGGCCGTGGCGCGCGAGGCCGATGTGCCGCTGTCCGCCACCACCTACTATTTCAAGGATATCGGCGATCTGATCGCCGACACCTTCACGCTGTTCGCGGAACGGGCCCTCAGTGATGTGATCGGGCCGTTCCGGGATCAGGCCTTCGCGCTGATCCGGCAGCTCGACGGCGCGCCGATCAATAACGCCGAGCAAAGGAGCCAGTTGATTGACCAATTGGCGGATCTGACCACGCGCTTTATCCTTGATGAGCTGCAGAACCGGCGCGAGCACCTGATCGCCGAGCAGGCGTTCCTGCAGGAAGCGATCCTGGACCAGCGGCTGCGGGAGCTGGCGGACCTTTATTTGCAGCAGCAAACGGATATTCTGGTGGAGGCCTGCCGGGCCTTTGGCTCGGACAAGCCGCAATTGGACGCGGAACTGATCCACGGCCAGATCATGGTCATCGAGGTGCGTCTGCTGGCGCACCCCGAATGGGTGGACGAGTCGTCCCTGCGTAACCGGACACGACATTTATTGGACAGGTTGGTACCCCATGTCTGACGCCAAGGCCGCCCTGGAACCGGGGTGGATGAACGTCCTCGCGGCGGAGTTCGACAAGGATTACATGGTGCGTCTGCGGGCGTTCCTGCGTGAGGAAAAGCAAAAAGGCGAGACCGTGTTCCCGCCGGGCCCGGACATCTTCCGGGCCTTCAACGATACCCCCTTCGAGGACGTCAAGGTGGTGATCCTGGGCCAGGATCCGTATCACGGGCCGGGCCAGGCCCACGGCCTGTGTTTCTCGGTGCAGCCGGGCGTGCGGGTGCCGCCGTCCCTGGTCAATATCTTCAAGGAAATCGAACGGGATCTGGGCATTCCCGCCCCCGATCACGGCAATCTGGAGCCCTGGGCCAAACAGGGCGTGCTGTTGCTCAACGCGGTGCTTACCGTGCGCGCCGGCCAGGCCGCCTCCCATCAAAAGCAGGGCTGGGAAGAGTTCACCGATCAGGCCATCGACCACATCAACCGCGAGCGCGAGGGCGTGGTCTTCATGCTGTGGGGCAGCTACGCGCAAAAGAAAGGACGCCTGATCGACCGTCGGCGCCACTGCGTGCTGACCGCGCCGCACCCGTCGCCACTGTCGGCGCATCGCGGTTTTCTCGGGTGCGGCCATTTTTCCCGTGCCAACCAGTATTTGATTCAACAGGGCAAGACCCCGGTGGATTGGGCCCTTTAACGGCTTTTTGCAACACCCGGGGGCTTTCCATGGTTTGATACTTTTCAGATCGACGGTTTCTCCAATCGATTCTTTTTCTATCGGGATTTCTATCGGAAAAAGGAGCCCGTGCCGGCATGACCGACACCGTTCAGTTTCAGGAATTGCCCACCGCCTCCGGCCATGTGATTGGCCGCGCCACCCTTAACGCCCCCGCCGCTCTCAATGCGCTCAGTCTGGAGATGATCGAGTCACTGAGCCGGCGGCTGGACGACTGGCAAAACCGTGACGACATCGTCGCGATCTGGCTGGAAGGCGCTGGTGACAAGGCGTTTTGCGCCGGCGGTGATGTGGTGGCCCTGCACCGGGCCATGGTGCGCCACGCGGGCAAGGACCGGAACCCGGAAGTGGAGGCTTACTTCGCCGCCGAATACCGGCTCGACTACCGCCTGCACCGCTCGCCGGTACCGGTGATCTGCTGGGCGGACGGCCTGGTGCTCGGTGGCGGCATGGGCCTGATGCAAGGCAGCACCTTCCGGCTGGTGACGGCAAACAGCCGGCTTGGTATGCCGGAAATCAACATCGGTCTGTACCCGGACGTGGGCGCCAGTTGGTTCCTCAATCGCCTGCCGGGCCGTACCGGTTTGTTTCTGGGCCTCACCGGCGTTCATCTCGATGCCCGTGACGCGTTGGATCTGGGGCTGGCGGACCGCTGCCTGGACCAGGACGCGGAGCACCTGCTGGACGATCTCGGCGGCCAGAGCTTCACCGGCGAGCGCGCCGCCGACAACTCCCTGCTGTTTCGTTTCTTCCGCGACGCTGCCCACTATCCGCTGCAGTTGGACGGCGCCGTCAGCGCGCGCCGTAATCTTATCGACCGTTGGTGCGACGGCGCTGACTTGCCGGAAGTGGTGGATACCCTGCTGGCGGCGAAGGAGTGCGACAGCTGGCTGGACAAGGCCCGCGCCAACCTCACCGGCGGTTGTCCGCAAACCGCTTTCCTGGTGTGGGAGCAACTGCGCCGGGCGCGTTATCTGTCGCTTGAGGATGTGTTCCGCATGGAATGGACGCTGTCGGTGCAATGCGCGCTGCACGCGGATTTCCGTGAAGGCGTGCGCGCGCTGCTGATCGACAAGGACGGCAAACCGCGCTTCCGCCACCGCAGTGTGCATGAGGTGCCGGCGGGGTACATCGACACTTTCTTCAAAAACCCGGCGCCGCAGCATCCGCTGGCGGATTTGTAGGCTCCAGGAAGGTTCGCCTGCAGGGCAGGCTCCTACAGCGGCTTCGTCAGCGAGTTTTTTGTAGGAGCCTGCCCTGCAGGCGAACCGCCCCATAAATACCAGTGATAATGAGTATGCCCGCATTGCGCTGGTGCCCCGCGCCGCCGGGCGTTAGGGTTAGGCTCCTTCTTCGTTCCAAGCAGGGAGCTAGGCATGTCTTTCCAGCATTACAGCTTGATTCAAGCGCCCATGGCCGGCGGTATCAGTGGTGCCCGTTTCGTCGCCGAAGCGAGCCGGGCCGGCGCGCTCGGTTCGGTGGGCGCCGGCTATTTGAGCGGCGCCGCGATCCTCGAGTCGGCCCGGGGGGTGCGCGACGCCGGCGGCGATGCGTTCGCCATCAATCTGTTTATCCCGCCGTCGCAAACGCCGGACGCCGAACAAGTGGTAAACGCAAAGGCGGCGCTGCGTTCCTGCTATGCCGCCGCCGGCGTGGCCATGCCGGAACAGTTCGCGCCGCTGCCGTCTTTTGACGAGCAGTTTGAAGCGGTACTGGAAGCGCGGCCGGCGGTGTTTTCCTACACCTTCGGCCGTCTGCCCAGGGATCGCATGGACGCCTGCCGCGCGCGCGGTATCGTCCTGGTGGGCACCGCCACCAGCGTGGCGGAAGCGCAAGCGCTGGCCGAGGACGGCGTCGATGCGGTGGTACTGCAAGGCGAGGAAGCCGGCGGCCATCGCGGGAGCGTCGACCCGCTGGCACCGGGCATGGCGCTGGACGCTCTGCTGGCGGCCTGCCGGCAAGCGGTGTCGCTGCCGTTGATCGCCGCCGGCGGTTTGATGGACGGCGCTGACATGGCGCGGGTGATGCGTGCCGGTGCCGCCGCCGCGCAACTGGGCACGGCGTTTCTGCGCTGCCATGAAGCGGACACGGCGGAAGTCTGGAAACAACGGCTGGCGGACGCCGGCCCCGGCGCCACCGGCGTCACCCGCGCGGTGTCCGGCCGCTGGGCACGAGGTCTGGCCAACGCCTGGATGGATGAGCGCGCCCCCCAGGACATTGCCCCCTACCCGGAACAACACCGCCTGACCTCCCCCTTGCGCAAAGGCGCCGGCGCCGATTGGAAAAGCCTCTGGGCCGGCACCGGCGCGCACCGTTCCCGGGAGATGCCGGTGGCGGAGTTGGTGCGGACGCTGGAAGAAGAATGGAAAAGCAGTTGATAGTTGACAGTGGACAGCGAAAAACAAAATTAGCCGCTGTGGGAAGCTTGCCTGCAAGCGAATGGGGGTTCGCTTCAGCGTTTGGCAATATTCGCCTGCAAGCAAGCTCCCACAGAAAGGAAAGATTGATCCGAGAGAAAAGAGGCCGCGTCCAGGGTTTAGGCGCGGCCTTTTGGTTTATAAAGATGAAAAAATAATGGAGCAGTGCCAGAACTCGAAAGTTGTGAATTCGCAAATAGCCTTTGCAAGATCGCAAAGTGTGCTTTGGTCCAGTCTTTATCGCTGTCAACTGTCCACTGTCAACTGCTTTTGTTGTCCACTATCAACTGTCAACTTTCTTCGGTAGCTCATAAGGCAAATCGAGCGACGTTACGTTCAGCGCCTGATCATCAGCGAACAACTCTCCTTCATGGTCCAAACGCACCACCGCGAGCAGGCGGGGGGTGGGTTCGCCGCGGGCGCTGTCGACCACTTCGCCGACGGCGCGGCCGTCGGTGTTGCGCAGAGGTTGTCCCGGGGAGAGGGGCGGGCCGTTGTAGGTGAAGGCGGCCATGCGTTGCTTGAGCTTGCCCTTGAAGTGCATGCGCGCCACCACTTCCTGGCCGGTGTAGCAGCCTTTGTTGAAGCTGACGCCGCCGAGCAGGTCGTAGTTGAGCACCTGGGGCAGGAACAGATCCTCGCCGCCGGGGTAGATCTGGCCTTCGCCGGCGCCGATATCGAGAAAACGCCAGCCCTCGCCGTCGACCGGGGTGCGGCTTGCCCGCTTAAGTTGCGCCCGGCTCAGTTCCGCCAGGGCGTCGTCAGCGCCGATCACCAGCAATTGCTCGGTGAGCGGATAACGCAGCAGGGTCAGGCCATCATGGTGGCGGCCGTGGCCTGCTTCCGGCAGCGGCAGGCCGGTTTGCTCCAGCGCTCCGGCCAGTCCGATCACGCGCAGATCCTCCGCCACTTCAAACGTCACCTTGGCGCGCAGGCGGTATTTTTCCAGGCAACGGATCACCGTCTCGGCCATGGTCGCCGGGCACAGGATCAGATAGCCCTGGTCATCGCGGATCAGGCGCAGGCTCACCAGGCCCCGGCCTTTCAGCGACAGATGCATGGCGGCATGGTGCTCGCCCTGGTCGATCCGTTGCAGGTCACAGGTGAGTTGCCCTTGCAGATAGGACCCCGCTTCCTCGCCGCGCACCCGCACCACCGCCAGATGGTCGCAGATCGCCAGGGCCGGTGTGGTAACGCCGCCGTTGGCGGGGGAGAGTTCAGCGATCAAAGAAGACCAAGCGCTCATAGTGTTCCCGGTTGTTGGCTGGTCACACATGATAGGGAATCGGGGTGGGTGCTGTCAGCCGAAGAGCCTGTTTAAGGTCTCTACGCCGCCGCGTTGCCGCTGGAAAAGCCGCCAGACGACGTCATGGACTGCAGGCTCTGGTGGGTCCAAAGTCAAAGGCCGGGGCGTCGTCTGGCGGCTTTTCCAGCGCAACCCGAAGGGCCGGGCCCCTTTTTCCGCCAGGCCGCGATTACGCTTGTTTATGTAGAATGACTACACCGCACAATCGGAATCACGACCTGACGAAAAAATGAACTCCGGCGCGGTGGCGTAGAGACCTTAAACAGGCTCTTACCATATCGCCGGAACGTCGCCTGACATACAATTGCTCGCCTGCAATCGTATTGGGGAAAGACATGTCGCTGGCCGATCTGAAACGTCGTTATCGCTGGCAGTGCCGTCGTGGCGCTTCCGAGGTGGAGGTGGTGCTGTACGGCTATCTGGATCATCACTTCGAGCAGGATAGCGAGGCCAACCGGGCGCTGTTCCCGAAACTGCTGGAATGCGCGGACGTCGACATGCTGGAGTGGTTCACCGCCCGTTCGGAACCGCAAGACCTGGAGTTGCGCGCCTATGTCCGGCACATACTCGGCCTCGTTTCCACCCCGTCTTGAGCTGGGTCCTTCGGCCTGGCCGCGCCGTCTGCGCCTTGCCGCTTTGCTGATTGCCGCGCTGGCGCTGTGGCACAGCGCGGTGCCGGCGTGGGCCTTGCCGCCGCTGCTGGTAGGGCTGGCCTGGGGGTTGTGGCAGTGGACGCCGCCGCAGGTGAGGGCGGTGGCGGTGACCGCCACGGAAGTGACTCTGGTGTTGGAAAATGGGGATCTGGAGGATCGGGGTTCGGAAGGGCACAGGGTCACGGTGACGGCGCCGTTCCGCGCCTGGACGCCCGGGTCCTGGCTGGCACTGCGCTGCCCCGGCCGGGGCTGGGTCTGGATCTTCGCCGACCAGGCCGGGGAGGCGGCGCTCACGCCGCTGCGTCAGGTGCTCTGGCTCAATCGGCGGCGCTGACCGGCGAAAGGGCGCCCTCGTGCAGGGGGCTGTTGTCCGGCACCAGAACGCTGTCACGTGGCGGATCCTGGGGGCCGGGAAACTCGCGCATGAAATGCAGGCCCCGGCTTTCCCGGCGCTGCAGCGCCGAGCGGATGATCAGGTCGGCGATCACCACCAGGTTGCGCAGCTCCAGCAGATCGTTGCTGATGTGGTAGTTGCTGTAATAGTCGCTGATTTCCTTCTGCAGCAAATCCACTCGGTGCTGCGCCCGCTCCAGCCGTTTGACCGTACGCACGATGCCCACGTAGTCCCACATGAAGCGCCGCAACTCATCCCAGTTGTGGCTGATCACCACGTCTTCGTCGGAGTCGGTGACCAGGCTGTCGTCCCATTCCTCGGCGCCGCGCGGCAGCGGCAGACCGGCAAGGTGCTCGCTGATGTGGCGGGCCACGGAGCGGCCGTACACCAGGCATTCCAGCAGGGAATTGCTGGCCATGCGGTTGGCGCCGTGCAGGCCGGTGAAACTGGTTTCGCCCAGCGCGTACAGACCGGGCAGGTCGGTTTCGCCGTTCTCGTTGATCATCACCCCGCCGCAAGTGTAATGGGCCGCCGGCACCACCGGGATCGGATCGCGGGTGATGTCCAGACCCAGTTGCAGGCACTTGGCGTAGACGGTGGGGAAGTGCTCGATGATGAAATCCGCCGGCTTGTGGCTGATGTCCAGATACAGGCAGTCGGCGCCCAGGCGCTTCATCTCGTGGTCGATGGCGCGGGCCACCACGTCCCGTGGCGCCAGTTCCGCCCGTTCATGGAAGCGCGGCATGAAACGTTCGCCGTTGGGCAGCAGCAGTTTGCCGCCTTCGCCACGGATCGCCTCGGTGATCAGGAAGCTCTTGGCCTTGGGGTGGTACAGGCAGGTGGGGTGGAACTGCATGAATTCCATGTTCGCCACCCGGCAGCCGGCGCGCCAGGCCATGGCGATGCCGTCGCCGGTGGCCACGTCCGGATTGGAAGTGTACAGGTACACCTTGGAGGCGCCGCCGGTGGCCAGCACCACCGAGCGGGCCAGAATGACATCGGTTGCGCCGCTGCGGATATCGTGCACATAGGCGCCGCAGCAGCGCCGCTCGCCATTGTGCACCTGGGTGATCAGGTCCACCGCCACCCGGTGTTCGAACCGTTCCACATTGGTTTTTTCCTTGACGCGGTCGATCAGCGTGCTGGAAATCGCCACGCCGGTGGCGTCGGCGGCGTGGATGATGCGCCGGTGGCTGTGGCCGCCTTCGCGGGTCAAGTGGTAGGGCAGGGGCGCGTCCTGGCCGCCGGGCATGCGGGTGAAATCCACCCCTTGTTCAATCAGCCAGCGGATCGCTTCCGGGCCGTTTTCCACGGTGAACCGCACCGCGTCGTCGTGGCACAGGCCGGCGCCGGCCACATGGGTGTCCTGGACATGGCTGTCCATGGAATCGGATTCATCCAGCACCGCCGCCACGCCGCCCTGGGCGTAATAGGTGCTGGCGTGGGTCAGTTCACCCTTGGAAAGCAGTGCCACGCGGGCATCGTCGGGCAGGCGCAGGGCCACGGTCAGGCCGGCGGCGCCGGAACCGATGATCAGAACGTCGTAATGAAAGGTTGCCATAGCTATCCGCGGTTATCCGCGCCGCCGGCTCGACACCGTGACCGGGGACGATACGCAAAGCGGCGGATTATGGAGGTGAATTGTTGAACCATTGTGAAAACCGGCCATGTTCAGGGAGGCCAGTATAGCGGTCCAGGTAACTCCTGTTACAATACCGCGCTTCAATCCTGGCTGGCGGCGCCGAATTCGCTCCGGCACGGCCAGGGCAAGGCGAAGAACGCGACGTTCCGGGGGGCACAGTGCTTCTGCAACACCAGCTCACGACGGGAAAAACAGGGCCATCGGCGCCTGGTCGGTATGCGCCGCGCGTGCCGTGCCGACGGGATGCCGCCGCTCGTCTTGCCACGACCACCCCGAAGGAGTGCTAGGTGTCCGACGAACAGTTGGTCAAAAAAGCCAAGATTGGTGATCAGCGCGCCTTCGAAGTGTTGGTACTGAAGTACCAGCAACGCATTTTCGCTCTCATCAGCCGTTACGTCCGCGACCAGGATGAGGTCCAGGACGTGGCTCAGGAAGCCTTTATCAAAGCCTGGCGCGCCTTGCCGCGGTTCCGCGGTGACAGTGCCTTCTATACCTGGCTTTACCGCATCGCCGTCAATACCGCCAAGAACCATCTGGTGGCCCAGGGGCGCCGTCCTCCGGGCACCGACCTGGATGCCGCCGAGGCGGAACAGTACAGTGGTGCGGAAATCCTGCACGAGATTGGAACCCCTGAGTCCCATGTGTTGTCTGAGGAGCTGGAGGCAGTAATCCACCGGGCCATCGAGGCACTGCCCCAGGAACTCAAGACCGCCGTGACCCTGCGTGAATTCGAGGGCCTCAGCTATGAGGACATCGCGGTGGTCATGGAATGTCCGGTGGGAACGGTGCGTTCGCGCATCTTCCGGGCTCGGGAAGCCATCGACGAGGCGGTGCGGCCCCTGCTAGGGTCGCAACGTGGAGACAAAGGGTGAGGTCATGAAACGGGACTTTGAAGTGTTGTCCGCCCTGCTGGACGGTGAAACCAATGAATTCGAGACGCGGCGGGTGCTGCGGGATCTGGATACGCTGGATGAGAGCGATCTGGATACCCTGGCCCGTTGGCAACTCACCCGTGATGTGATGCATGGCCAGGCGGTTCGGCCGGTGCCATCGTCCTTTAACGCGCGTCTGTCCGAGGCGCTGGCGGCGGAATCGGCGCCGGCGCGCCGGTCCGGCCTGGTGGGTGGTTTCGCCCGGGTGGCGGTGGCCGCCTCCGTGGCCGCGGCCACCGTGGTGGGCTGGCAGTACTGGAGTGGGCCCTCCGGCTCTTCCCTGTCTTCCGGCGCGCCGCAAAACACCCTGGCCGCCAATGATCAGCGCATGAGCCGTCCGTTCGGCGATCTTTCGCTGGTGTCGCAAAGTGCCCGTGGCGGTGCCGGCGCGGTGCCGGTGCAGGTCAACGCGGCCCAGCCGCGGGTCAACGCCATGCTGATGCGGCACAGTGAGTTCGCCGCGCGCCACAGCGGGCAGGGCATGATGCCTTATGCCCGTCTGGTGAGCATGGACGCCCGCAACGGAGCACGCTAACGAATGCTGCGAACCCTCGCTTTTGGTCTGACCCTGATCGCGCCGCTGCCGGCGCTGCTGCTCGCCCCGCCGGCCTCGGCTCAGGAAGCCCCCGCGGCGACCCTGCTGCAATCCATGTCCGAGGCGTCCCGGCAACTCAACTATAAAGGCCGTTTCCTCTATCAGTTTGGTGCCGAAGTGAGCACCATGGAGGTGAGTCATGCGGTCTTCGACGATCATCAATATCAGCGTCTGACCCATCTCGACGGCCGCCTGGTGGAAGTGCTGCGGCGTGGACCGGAACTGGTTTGCCTGCATTCCAACGGCACCCTGACCCGGATCTCCGACGACGCCGACGGCTCCCCGCTGGAATTCCAGGACCGGCTGGCGAGCGCCATCCCTTCCCAGTACAACGTTCTCCTCGACGGTGACGGCCGCGTCGCTGGCCGATCGACCCTGCGCGTGCGCGTGGCGCCGCTGGACAACCACCGTTACGGTTACCGGCTGTGGCTGGATGACGAAAGCAAACTGCTGCTGAAGTCGGAAATGGTGGATGGCAACGGCCTGGCGCTGGAGCGAGTGGAATTCGTCACCCTGGATTTGAGTCCCGGGCTGCAACGGGCAGACTTCGATGTGCCCGAGACCCACAGCGAACGGGCCCTGGAAAACGTGGCGTCTTCCCGGCCCGGTAATTTCGTCATTGAGGCGCAGTGGCTGCCCGGCGGTTTCGAGGCCGTGGATCAGGACTGGCGCCGTGTCGACACGGTGGCGGATCCGGTGGCGGCACAGAGTTACAGTGACGGTCTCGCCACCTTCACCGTTTTCGCCGAAGCCACCGACGGCGCCAGCCCCGAAGAGGGGGTCAGCCGGGTCGGTCCCACCGTGGCGATCAGCCGCCACACCCAGAACGGGCCAGTTACCTTCCTTATGACCCTGGTGGGTGAAATCCCCCAGCCCACGGCCGAACGGGTCATGCAATCAATACAGGTCTCCACGGCGCAATGATCGAGGAGCACGGGCGCGTGGTGGCACGGGAGCCCGGCGCGATCTGGGTGGAAACCGTGCGGGCCGGTGTCTGTGATGCCTGCCAGGCCCGTAAGGGCTGCGGCCATCGTCTGATCAATCAAAGCGGCGGGCAGCGTGCCCGTCTTCGCGTGTTGACCCGCGACACTTTCCAGGACGACGAGGAAGTGGTGGTGGGCATTCCCGAAGGCGCTTTGCTGCGCGGTGCTCTGTGGGTTTACGCTTTACCCCTGGTTTTACTGTTTGCGGGCGCTTTGCTCGGCGGCGCCTTGCCGTTGCCGTTCGACGGCGCCGCGCTGTTCGGGGTGCTGGGCCTGCTGCTGGGTTTCATCATCAATCGTTGGCGCGATCGCGGTGATCGCGGCCGGGCGTATCAACCAACGGTCCTGCGCCGCCGTCCGGTGCGGGAGGATGGGGCGGTCAGGATCGTTTCGCCATAACCGCTGTCAGCACAAGACACACTAGACTCCATCGATGCACAGGGAGCTTTCCATGGGAATGATTCAACACTATTTGTTGCCGCCGCTGCTGGCGGTGGGGCTGGTGATCGCCGGTTGCGGTGGTTCGGAGCAACAACAGGCGCCGGCGGAACAGCCCAAGGCGGCCTCGCCAACCCAGGCGCAGCCGTCTTCCCAGCCGCTGGTCACCGGCCTGCCGGACTTCACTGCGCTGGTGGAGAAAGAGGGCCCGGCGGTGGTCAACATCAGCACCGTCACCCACCGTGACGCCAGCGACCGGCAACAGCAAATGGAGCAGCTGCCGGAATTCTTCCGCCGCTTCTTCGATGAATTCGGCGGCGGCATGCCGGAACAGGAGGACGTCCGCTCCCTGGGCTCCGGCTTCATCATCTCCAGCGACGGCTATGTGCTGACCAACAATCACGTGGTCGCCGACGCCGACGAAATCGTGGTGCGCCTGCAGGACCGCCGGGAGCTGGATGCCGAACTGGTGGGCGCCGATGAGCAGAGCGACCTGGCCCTGCTCAAGGTGGAGGCTTCCGACTTGCCGGTGGTCAACATCGGCTCCTCCGAAAATCTCAAGGTGGGCGAATGGGTGCTGGCCATTGGCGCGCCGTTCGGCTTCGACAGCTCGGTGACCGCCGGCATCGTCAGCGCCAAGGGGCGCAGCCTGCCATCGGACAACTATGTGCCGTTTATCCAGACCGACGTGGCCATCAACCCTGGCAACAGCGGCGGGCCGTTGTTCAATCTGAACGGCGAAGTGGTGGGTATCAATTCCCAGATCATCAGCCGCTCCGGCGGTTACATGGGGCTCAGCTTCGCCATCCCCATGGACATGGCCATGGATGTGGTGGAACAGCTCAAGGACACCGGCAAGGTGAGCCGGGGCTGGCTCGGCGTGCTGGTCCAGGAGGTGGACCGGGATCTGGCCGAGTCCTTCGGCCTGGAGCGGCCCATGGGGGCGCTGGTGGCCCAGGTGGTGGACGGCTCGCCGGCCGCCGCCGCGGGTTTGCAACCCGGTGACGTGATCATCGAGTTCGATGGTCATCAGATCGAGCGTTCCGGTGACCTGCCGAAGGTGGTCGGCACCATCAAGCCGGACAGCGAAGTAGACCTGACGGTGATGCGCGACGGCGGCAAGAAAGACTTGTCCGTGACCGTGGGCCAATTGCCCGAGGATCCGCGCCAGGCCGCCGCCGGCGGTGGTGGCGAGGATGCCCAGGGCGGCGTGCTCGGCCTGCAGGTGCGCGACGCCAGCGCCGCCGAACTGGCCCGCGCCAAGACCGATCACGGTGTCGTCGTCGCCAAGGTGGAAGAGGGCCCGGCCCGCACCGCGGGCGTTCGCAGCGGCGATATTCTGGTGTCTCTCAATAACCAGCCGGTCAAGGACATCGACGCCTTGCAGGACATCGTCAAGAACCTGCCCGAGCAGGGCACCGTGCCGGCCCTGGTCAACCGCGGCGGCAACGCCCGCTTCATCGCCCTCAAGCTGGGGCAGTGATCATCGCGGTCCTTTCCATTCCTTTCCATGGACGAAAGGACCACGATCGGCCTGCCTGATGCGGTTTATGGCGCCCGGCGACCAACAACTTTGGTTGCCGGGTGCATAATCCGCTAGAATCGCCCTCCATCGTTTCGTTCCCTGGCGGCAATTTGTGACCGACATTACCCATATTCGCAACTTCTCCATCATCGCCCACATCGATCACGGCAAATCCACCCTGGCGGACCGCTTCATCCAGACCTGTGGCGGCCTCAGCGATCGGGAACTGAAGGAGCAGGTTCTCGATTCCATGGATCTTGAGCGCGAGCGCGGCATCACCATCAAGGCGCAAAGCGTGACGCTGCACTACACCGCTCGCAATGGGGAAACCTACCAGCTCAACTTCATCGATACCCCCGGCCACGTGGACTTCTCCTACGAGGTGTCCCGCTCGCTGTCGGCCTGCGAGGGGGCCTTGCTGGTGGTGGACGCCGCTCAGGGGGTGGAAGCGCAGTCGGTGGCCAACTGTTACACCGCCATCGAGCAGGATCTGGAAGTGCTGCCGGTACTGAACAAGATCGACCTGCCGCAGGTGGAACCGGAACGGGTGATCGAGGAAATCGAGGAGATCATCGGCATCAACGCCATGGACGCCTGCCGGGTATCGGCCAAGACCGGTGTCGGTATCGATGATTTGCTCGAGCAACTGGTGGAGCGCATCCCGGCACCGGAAGGGGAGCGCGGCGGCCGTTTGCAGGCGCTGATCATCGATTCCTGGTTCGACAACTACATGGGCGTGATCTGTCTGGTGCGGGTCAAGCACGGCCGCCTCAAGAAAGGCGACAAGATCGTGGTCAAATCCACCGGCCAGACCCATGTGGTGGACAGCCTGGGGATTTTCACTCCCAAACGCACCGAAACCCGGCATCTGGAAGCCGGCGAGGTGGGCTGGGTCAGCGCCACCATCAAGGACATTCACGGTGCGCCGGTGGGCGATACCCTGACCCACGCCAACAGCCCGGACGTGCCGGCGCTGCCCGGCTTCCAGAAGGTCAAACCGCAGGTCTACGCCGGCATGTTCCCGGTCTCCGCGGACGACTACGAGGACTTCCGCGACGCGCTGTCCAAGCTGGCGTTGAACGACGCCTCCCTGTTCTACGAGCCGGAAACCTCGGACGCGCTGGGCTTCGGCTTCCGCGTCGGCTTCCTCGGCATGCTGCACATGGAGATCATCCATGAGCGGCTGGAACGGGAATACGACATGGACCTGATCACCACGGCGCCCACCGTGGTGTACGAATTGATGCTCAGTGACGGCAGCCTGCTGTACGTGGACAACCCGTCCAAGCTGCCCGAAGGCAACAAGATCGAGGAATTCCGCGAGCCCATCGCCCGCGTCAATATCCTGGTGCCGCAGGAATACGTGGGCAACGTGATCACCCTGTGCGTGGAGCGCCGCGGTGAGCAGAAGGGCATGCAGTACCTGGGCAAGCAGGTGTCGTTGGTGTACGACATTCCCATGGCCGAAGTGGTGTTGGATTTCTTCGATCGGCTGAAGTCGGTGAGCCGGGGCTTCGCCTCCCTGGACTACGCCTTCGAGCGTTTCCAGGCCACCAAACTGGTGCGGGTGGACGTGCTGATCAACGGCGACAAGGTCGATGCGCTGGCGATGATCTGCCACCTGGATCAATCCGCCCATCGCGGCCGGGTGCTGATCGAGAAGATGAAGGAACTGGTGCCCCGGCAGATGTTCGACGTGGCGATCCAGGCCGCCATCGGCAGCAAGATCATTGCCCGCCAGACGGTGAAGGCGCTGCGCAAGAACGTCACCGCCAAGTGTTACGGCGGTGACGTGTCTCGTAAGAAGAAGCTCCTCCAGAAACAGAAGGAGGGCAAGAAACGGATGAAGCAGGTGGGCAACGTGGAAATTCCCCAAGAGGCCTTCCTTGCCGTGCTGAAGGTGGATGACTGATGGATATAGATATTGGCTTCTGGTTGACCCTGGCGCTGCTGGTCACCGTGGTGGTATGGATACTCGACCGGCTGTTTAAACTGCGTCAGAGAGGCGGAAGTCTGGGCAGCACGGTGGAGACTTCGAATTCGTTGATTTCGGTGTTCTTCGTGGTGCTGGTGATCCGCTCCTTCGTGGTGGAACCGTTCACCATCCCCTCCGGCTCCATGCTGCCGACCCTGGAAGTGCACGACTTCATTCTGGTCAACAAATTCGCCTATGGGCTGCGCCTGCCGGTGACCAACACCAAGATCCTGGAGACCGGCGAACCGGAGCGCGGTGATGTGATGGTGTTCAAATTTCCGGAAAACCGTGCTCAGAATTTCATCAAACGAGTGATCGGTCTCCCCGGTGATGAAGTGGAAGTGCGTGATAATGTGGTGTACGTCAACGGTGAAGCGGTGCGGCGCGACCTGATCAAAAACGGTAGCAACAGTCAGGCGTGGCGCCGTGAGTATATCGAGGTGCTCGGCGAACATTCGCATCTGATTCGCCAGGAAGGCCCGGTCAATCCGTACACCGGAGACAAGGTCATTCCCCGCAACACCCAGGGCAAGTGGCAGGTACCCGAGGGGGAGTACTTTGTCATGGGTGACAACCGGGATAACAGCAACGACAGCCGTTTCTGGGGCTTCGTCCCCGAGAATCTGGTGGTGGGCAAGGCGTTCCTGATCTGGATGCACTGGGAACCGTTCTTCTCGCTGCCCAGCTTCTCCCGCAACGGCGCGATCGACAAAGTGGAGACATAACAACATGAAAGGGCGCGCACGTCAGGGGGGGCTTTCCCTATTGGGTTGGATCGTGGTGCTGATCGTTCTGGCGGTGTTCGGCACCGCCGCGTTCCGCATGGTGCCGGCGTATATGGAGTACAACACCATCAAATCGGCGACCGTTTCCTTGCTTGGCGACAGCAAGACCGCGCTGATGTCGGAGCGGGAAATCCGCGACGCGCTGAGCAAGCGTTTCATCATCAATCAGGTCAATGCGATCACCGCCAATGACCTGGTGGTGAGTAAGGAAGGCGGCCGTGTTTCGGTGGCGGTGGATTACGAAGTCCGTGAGCCGCTGTTCTACAATGTGTCCGTGGTGATGACGTTCCAGGACACATTCAGCAAATCGGCGGCGCCGTGATCGAACACCGTGAGCGTTTGGAAAAGGCCCTGGGCTACCGTTTCAGCGATGGGGAGCGGCTGGAACTGGCGTTGACCCATCGCAGCGTCAGCCGGCGTCACAATAACGAGCGGCTGGAATTCCTCGGTGACGCCCAGCTCAGCCAGATCATTTCCACCGAACTGTTCCACCGTTTTACGGACGCGGCGGAAGGGCAACTGACCCGCATGCGCGCCTCGCTGGTGCGTGGCCAGACCCTGGCGGAAGTGGCCCGCGAGCTGGGTCTGGGGGAATACCTGATTCTGGGCGGCGGTGAGCTGAAAAGCGGCGGCCACCGGCGTGACTCCATCCTGGCCGATACCCTGGAAGCGCTGATCGGCGCCATGGTCATTGATGGCGGTGAAGACGCCTGCCGCGAAGTCGTGCTGAGCTGGTTCGAAGCCCGGCTGGCGGCGATCAGCCCGCAGAGCGTGCGCAAGGACGCCAAAACCCGCTTGCAGGAATGGCTGCAGGCGCGCAAATATGAATTACCCGTCTACGGCGTGCTGTCGATCAGCGGCCAGGCGCCGAAACAATCCTTCGAGGTGGAATGCGAACTGAGTGGCTTGAAGAAAACCTTCCGTGCCAGCGGCCCGAGCCGCCGGCGTGCCGAGCAGCAGGCCGCGGAGCAGGCTCTGGAGTGGCTGGAGCAGACCTATGAGTGAATCCCGTCGCTGCGGTCTGGTGGCGATCATCGGCCGCCCCAACGTGGGCAAATCCACGCTGATGAACCATTTGATCGGCCAGAAGGTGAGTATCACCTCGCGTAAGCCGCAGACCACCCGTCACCGTATCCACGGCATTCTGACCCGGGACGACTGCCAGATCGTGTTCGCCGATACCCCGGGCATCCATACCGGCCAGCAACGGGCACTCAACCGGGCCATGAACGAAGCGGCCATGTCGGCGTTGTCCGATGTGGATGTCATCTGTTTCATGGTGGACAGCGACAAGTGGAATGAAGGTGACGAGCACGTACTGTCATTGCTGGCCCGGGCCGGCGACATTCCGGTGATCCTGGTGGTCAATAAAGTGGATCGCCTGGACGACAAAGCCGCCATGCTGCCGTTGCTGGACAAACTCAACCAGCGTCACGATTTCGCCGAAGTGATTCCGGTGTCCGCGCTGGGCGGACACAACCTGGACGTGTTGGAACAGGCGCTGGTTTCCCGCTTGCCGGAAGGCGATTTCTGGTTCGACGAGGACCAACTCACCGATCGCAGCCTGCGTTTCATGGCGGCGGAAATCATCCGCGAAAAAGTGGTCCGGCAACTGGGTCAGGAAGTCCCCCATCAGGTCACCGTGGAAATCGACCTGTGGGAGGACGGACCCCGTGTCACCGACATCGCCGCCACCATTCTGGTGGAACGGCGCGGGCAGAAAAAAATTCTCATCGGCGATAAAGGCGAGCGCATCAAGAGCATCGGCACCCAGGCCCGCCGCGACATCGAAAACCTGATCGAGCGCCGCGTCATGCTCAATCTGTGGGTGAAGATCAAGGCTGGCTGGTCCGATGACGATCGCGCCCTGCGTTCCCTGGGCTATGACGACTCGCGACAATCCTGACGGCGCCAACGGCCTCGAACCGGCCTGGCTGCTGCATCGCCGGCCGTTCCGCAACACCAGTCTGATTCTCGACCTGTTCCTGCCCGGCGGCGGCCGGGTCGGCGCGGTGGCCCGCGGTGGCCGTCGTAACCCGGCGCTGGCGCCGTTCGTGCCGCTGTGGGTGCAATTGCAGCAGGGCAGCGGCGAACTCCATACCCTGCGTCAGGTGGAACCGCGCGGCGTGGCCGTCGCCCTGAGCGGTAACGCCTTGTATTGCGGCTTCTACCTCAACGAGCTGCTGGTACGCTTGCTGCACCGCGACGATCCTCATCCGGACCTGTGGCCCGCCTACGAACACACGTTGAACGAGCTGAAAGGCGACACGCCCCTGGATGTGTCCCTGCGCCGTTTCGAAATGGTGCTGCTGGAAGAGGTGGGCTACGGCCTGGTGCTCGAACACGATGGCGAAGGGCAACCGCTATCGCCGGAACTGCGCTACGGCTGGGTGCCGGACCTGGGGCTGATACCCAACAAAAACGGCCACTCCGGCGCCGACCTGCAAGCCCTGGCCGAAGACCACTGGAGCCCGGCGGTCCGCCGCATGGCCAAACAACTACTGCGCGAAGCCCTGGCGCCACACCTGGGCGGAAGACCGCTGAGGAGCCGCGAATTATTTCGCGGCACCAGCTAACAGCAAAAAAACGATTTTTAGCCGCTGTGGGAGCTTGCCTGCAAGCGAATGGGGTGCGCTCGGGCGTTTGGCAATATTCGCTTGCAGGCAAGCTCCTACAGTGGCTAAAGACCACCTGTTTTTGTTTTTCGCTTTTCGCTGCCAACTGTCCACTATCAACTATTCTTTATGATTTCCCGCATTTCCCGCACCGCCTCATGCAGGCCGCTGATGACTGCCTGGGCGATAATGGCGTGGCCGATGTTGAGTTCGTTGATGCCAGGGATGGCGGCGATGTCGCGGGTGTTGTGGTAGTGCAGGCCATGACCAGCGTTGACGATCAGTCCGGCGTTCAGACCCAGTGCCACGCCTTCTCGTACCCGTTCCAGTTCCGCCAGCCGTGCCGCTTCGTTGGTGGCGTCGGCATAATGCCCGGTGTGGATCTCGATGGCCGGGGCGCCACAGCGACGGGCTGCTTCGATCTGCGTGGCGTCGGCGTCGATGAACAAGGACACTTCGATGCCCGCTTCGCCCAGGCGGTCGCAGCAGGCCTTGATCCAGGCTTCGTTAGCGGCCACGTCGAGACCGCCTTCGGTGGTCAGTTCTTCCCGTTTCTCCGGTACCAGACAGCAATGAGCCGGACCAATGCGGCGGGCGATGCCGACCATCTCCTCGGTGGCCGCCATTTCCAGATTCATGCGGGTTTGTAGTGTTTGCGCCAGCAGCTCTACATCACGATCCTGGATATGGCGCCGGTCCTCGCGCAGGTGCACCGTGATCCCGTCGGCCCCCGCCTGCTCCGCCACCAGCGCCGCCTGCACCGGCTCCGGATAACGGGTGCCGCGGGCCTGTCGCAGCGTGGCGATATGATCGATATTGACGCCGAGAAGAACGGAAGAAGGCATGGGGATGAGTACCGTGGGTTGGAAATGAACCGATATGATAACGGAAAAGGCAATTGGAAGTTGACAGTTGATAGTGGACAGTTGACAGCGAAAAAACGAAAACAACAGGCCTCCTTAGCTACTGCGGGAAGCTTGCTTGCAAGCGAATGGGGGCCCTCAGACGTTTAGCAATATTCGCTTGCAGGCAAGCTCCCACAACGGCTGAAGATCGAGCTTCTTTGTCTTTATTGTTTTTCGCTGTCAACTGTCCACTATCAACTGTCAACTGTCTTTCCGTGTTCTTGCACTTGCTCAATCTCCGCCAATAACTGCCCCACCAAGGCATCCAACTGCGCTTCCGGCTGATGGCCCTTGAGGCCTTCCTCGAGGCGGCGGGCGGCTTGTTCCAGGCGCGGAGTGCCGCAGTAGCGGGTGGCGCCGTGGAGGCGGTGGACCCGTTCCAGCAGCTCTTCCAGGTCGCCGCTTTGCGCCAGGTCACGAATGCCGGGGCCGTCCTGTTCCAGATTGTTGAGCAGCATCTCGAACATGTCGCGGGCCAGGGCGTCGCGGCCGCCGGCGCGTTTGCGGCCCAGTTCCTCATCCACCACCGGGGTGTCCGGCTCGATGTCGATGTCAGCGGTCTTGTTTTCCGATTGTGCCGGTGTGCTGCTTTGTCGACCGAGAACCCAGCGCTCCAGAGTATGGCGAAGCTGCTCCTCGGTGATCGGTTTGCTCAGGTAGTCGTCCATGCCGGCGGCCAGCAGGGCGCGCTTTTCGTTTTCCAGGGCGTGGGCGGTGAGCGCGATGATCGGCGTGCGCTGGCTTTCGCCTTCCCGCTCACGCAGGGCCAGGGTGGTTTCCAGACCGTCCATGCCGGGCATGTGCACGTCCATGAAAATCAGGTCGAAGGTGCCCTGGCTGAACGCCTCCAGGGCCTCCTGGCCACCGGCGCAGGGCACCACCTCGGCGCCCAGTTCCTCGAGAAAAATGCGCGCCAGTTTGAGATTGCCGGGATGATCGTCCACCACCAGCACGCGCGGATGGTAGCCCAGGGGCGTCAGCAATTCCTGGTGGCGGGAGCGGTCGCCGCCCAGGCCGCTCAATTCCAGCAGAGCATCGCGCAAGCGGCGGCGGGTGGCGGGTTTGCCCAGCACCCGGCAATGGGGCTGGTCGGCCAGTTCGTCGGCCAGATAGTCGCCGTTGTTGGCCAGCACCAGCACCGGTGCCTGACTGTGCCGCGCCAGCCGCTGGATCAGCGGGGCCAGCCCCACCGGGTCGCGGGTCATGGCCGGCACGCCGACCACATAGAAATCGGTTTCCGGCAGGTTCTCCGCCGCCAGATGTGAATCCAGCACGTCCATGCCCTGGATTTCGCTGATCCGCATGCGCCAGCCGGAAAACATATGGTACAGACCCAGGCGGGCGTACTCGCTGGCTTCCACCAGCGTTACCGACAGCCGCGCCAGCTCCGCCGGCGGTGATTCCGGGCGGGTGCCCACATCGCGCTCGCAGCGCAGCGTGAACCAGAAGGTGGAGCCCTGGCTGGGGGTGCTGTCGATGCCGATCTCGCCGCCCATGCCTTCCACCAGACGCTTGGAGATGGCCAGCCCCAGCCCGGTGCCGCCGGCCCGGCGGCTGGCGCTCTGGTCGGCCTGGGTGAAGGCGTTGAACAGGCCGCGCTGCACGTCCTCGCTGAGCCCGTTGCCGGTGTCGGTGACGGTGATCTTGACCACCGCCTCGGCGCCTTTCTGCTCCTCCAGCATGGCCCGTACCACCACCGAACCGTGCTCGGTGAATTTGATCGCGTTGCTGACCAGGTTGGTGAGCACCTGGCGGATGCGCAGCGGGTCGCCGAGCAGGTGGGAGGGCAGATCGGAATAGATGATCGCCGCCTGCTCCAGGCCTTTCTCCTGGGCCAGTGGCGCCAGCATGGTCTGCACGTCCTCGATGATGTCGTGCAGGTTGAGGGGAATGTGTTCCAGCGACAGGCGCCCGGCCTCGATCTTGGAGAAGTCGAGGATGTCGTTGATGATCGACAGCAACGCCTCGGCGCTCTTGCGGATGGTGTTCAGATAATCCTGCTGGCGGGGCGACAGATCCGAGCGTTCCAGCAGCCGGGTGAAGCCGATGATGCCATTCAGCGGTGTGCGAATCTCATGGCTCATGTTGGCCAGGAACTCGGACTTGATCTGGCTGGCCTTGAGCGCTTCCTTGCGCGCCATGTCCAGTTCGATGTTCTGGATTTCGATGGTCTCCAGGGTTTCGCGCAAATCCTGGGTGGCCTGATCCACGTTCTTCTGCAGCTCCGCCTGGGCATCGTCCAGGGCGCCCACCATATTGCGCAGGCCGTCTTCCAGATCGGCCAGTTCGCCCAGGGCGCCGGTCTTTGGCGGTGGGCTGAGATCGCCGTCGCGGACCCGCCGCACGGTGTCCAGCAGGCCGCCGATGGGCAGGGTGACCTGGGCCGCCAGTCGCGAGGCGGGAATCAGCGCCAGCGCCATCAGCAGCATCACCACGCCGAACATGGTGAGCATGGATTCGAGGATTTCCACGTACTGGCCCTGGCGGGAAAACTCCACCGTCAGCAGCTGATTGGGGCGGCCCGGCAGGGGGCGGACCAACTGCCAACTGGAGTCGGTGAGCAGCCGGGCGCCGCCCACCTCATTGGTTTCACTGCGTTCCACCGGCCGCAGCCGTGGCCCCGCGTGCAAATGCCAGCCGGCACGGTGATCGGCCAGGCTGGTGGCGCGGACATCCGGTTGTTCCAGCAACTCGCGCAGCAACTGGTCGCGGGAGGTGTCCGGCATTCCTTCCAGGGCGGCCAGCCGGGCGGCATAGCTGTCGATGATCAATTGCTGACGCAGCGCATCGTCCACGCGCAGTTCCAGAATACGATTGATCAGCGCATAGCCGCCGACCACCAGCGCCGCCAACAGGGCGGGCAGGGCGGTCATCGCCATGATGCGGGTGCGCAGACTGGAGCGGGCCATATTCGCCTTATTGCTATTCGGTGGCGGTCATTATGCCGGAGTTTGCGGTGGCTGCCAGTGGCGGGGGGAGGCTTGTCCGCTTACACGCCGACACGCAACACGCTTGCACGCGAATGAGGAGGCGGCCAGAGGCCGCATTTGCTGGTTATTAAAAGCGTTGACAGGGCTGCCTAGCCTGGGAACCTTCGTGCCAGCGTGCCAGCGTGCCAGCGTGCCAGCGTGCCAGCGTGCCAGCGTGCCAGCGTGCCAGCGTGCCAGCGTGCCAGCGAACTATGGGCCCGCCATCGGGCTTGGGCTACAATGCCGCCCATGAACTACAAAACCATTGAATCCACGGTCGGTAATACGCCGCTGGTGCGGCTGCGGCGGCTGCCGGGGAACACGACGAACACCATTCTGGTGAAGCTGGAAGGCAATAATCCCGCCGGTTCGGTGAAGGATCGCCCGGCGCTCAACATGATCCGCAAGGCGGAGGAGCGCGGCGAGATCCAGCCGGGGGACACGCTGATCGAGGCCACCAGCGGTAACACCGGCATTGCCCTGGCCATGGCGGCGGCCATGCGCGGCTACAAGATGACGCTGATCATGCCGGCCAATCAGAGCCAGGAGCGCCGCGACGCCATGGCCGCCTACGGCGCCGAGTTGATCTCGGTGAGCGCCGAGGAGGGCATGGAAGGGGCGCGGGATCTGGCCCAGGCGATGCAGGCGCGTGGCGAAGGCAAGGTACTGGATCAGTTCGCCAACCCCGACAACCCGCTGGCGCATTATGAATCCACCGGACCGGAAATCTGGCGCGACACCGGCGGCGGCATCACCCATTTCGTCAGCTCCATGGGCACCACCGGCACCATCATGGGCTGCAGCATGTATTTGAAGGAGCAGAACCCGGCGATTCAAATCGTTGGCCTGCAGCCCTCCGACGGCGCATCGATTCCCGGTATTCGCCGCTGGCCCAAGGAATACCTGCCGAGCATCTACGATGACGCGCGGGTGGATCAGGTGATCGACATGACCCAGCAACGGGCCGAGGACACCATGCGCCGTCTGGCCCGGGAAGAGGGCATCTTCTGCGGGGTCTCCTCCGGTGGCGCGGTGGCCGGTGCCCTGCAGCTTTCCGAACAATTGGAAAACGCCGTGATCGTGGCAATCGTCTGTGACCGGGGCGACCGTTACCTGTCCACCGGTGTGTTTTCCTCCGGTCAGGAGTAAGCAGGGCATGAACGTACTGGTTTTTGATATCGAGACCATCCCGGACCTGGACGGCGGTCGCCGTCTCTATGATCTGGACGGGCTCAACGACAAGGACACCGCCAGCGCGCTGTTCAATCTGCGCCGTCAGGAAAACGGCACCGAGTTCCTGCGTCTGCACCTGCATCGGATCGTGGCGATCTCGGTGGTGCTGCGCTCCGCCCAGGGCATCAAGGTCTGGTCCCTGGGGGACGAGGCCAGCAGTGAAAAAGAACTGATCGAGCGCTTTTACGACGGTATCGAACGGTTCACGCCGCAGCTGGTGAGCTGGAACGGCGGTGGTTTTGATCTGCCGGTGCTCAACTATCGCGCGCTCAAGCATGGCGTGGTGGCGCGGCGGTTCTGGGAAACCGGCGGCGAGGACACCAGCTTCCGCTTCAACAATTACATCAGCCGCTATCACCAGCGCCATCTGGACGTGATGGACCAACTGGCCATGTTCAACGGCCGCGCGGTGGCGCCGCTGGATCAGATCGCCTCGCTGCTCGGCTTCCCCGGCAAGATGGGCATGAGCGGCGCCAAGGTGTTCGACGCCTTCCAGGAAGGCGATATCAAAGGCATCCGCGACTACTGCGAGACCGATGTGCTCAACACCTGGCTGGTGTTCCTGCGCTTCCAGTTGATGCGCGGCGAGATCGACGCCACCGGCTACCAGGCGGAACTGGACCTGTTGCGTGATTATCTGCAAGCCGAGAACCTCCCGCATTTCCAGGCGTTCCTGGAGACCTGGGAATCCGTTGACGGTTGATAGTGGACAGTTGACAGCGAAAGACAAAAAACAAGAGCAGGGAGGGTGATCTTCAGCTGCTGTAGGAGCTTGCCTGCAAGCGAATATTGCTAAACGCCCGAGCGAACCCCATTCGCTTGCAGGCAAGCTCCTACAGCGGCTAAAGATCGAGCTTTTTGCCTTTTTCTTATTCGCTGTCAACTGTCCACTATCAACTGTCAACTCAATTGCATTTTATGGCCCCACGTCGCAAGAAAAAACTGCCGGAAACACCGGTGGCCGCCACCATTGAATCCCTCAGCCACGATGGCCGGGGGATCGCCCGTCTGGACGGCAAAACCACCTTCATCGACAACACCCTGCCCGGCGAGGAAGTGATGTTCAAATTCACCTACCGGCGGCGCAAGTTCGACGAGGGCCGGGCGGTGGAGATTCTGTCGCCGTCACCGGACCGGGTCACGCCGCCCTGCGAGCACGCCGGCCTGTGTGGCGGCTGCAGTCTGCAGCACGTGGCGCCGGAACGGCAGATCGCGCGCAAGCAGGCGGTGCTGGAGGAGCAGTTGGCCCATTTCGGCGGCCTGGCCCCGGAGCGCTGGCTTGATCCGCTCACCGGGCCGGTCACCGGCTATCGCGCCAAGGCGCGCATGGGCGTGAAATACGTGGAGGGGCGCGGCGAGACGCTGGTGGGGTTCCGCGAGAAGCGCAACAGCTTCATCGCCGATCTGCGCCAATGCGAAGTGCTGATACCGGAAGTGGGGCACCGCTTCATGGACTTCCGCGCCCTGATCGACGGCCTCGAGGGACGCAGCCGTATTCCGCAGATCGAAGTGGCCCGTGGCGATGGTCCGGTGGCCCTGATCGTGCGCCACATGGACCCGCTCAGCGAAGCCGACCAGCAGCGGCTGCTGACGTTCTGCCAGCAATGTGACTTCCATCTGTACCTGCAGCCGGGCAACGAATCCACCGTGCACCGGGTATGGCCGGAACAAGGGGAAGAGCGCCTTTACTATCGTCATGCGGATCCGCGTTACCCACAGGCGGATGTGGAACTGGCGTTCCACCCCACCGATTTCACCCAGGTCAACAGCGATATAAACCAGCAAATGGTGCCGTTGGCATTGGATTTGCTGGAGATCGCCCCGGATCATCAGGTGCTGGACCTGTTTTGCGGCCTCGGCAACTTCACCGTGCCGGCGGCCCGTCGCGCCGCCCGTGTGGTCGGCGTGGAGGGCAGCGAGGCGATGGTCCGGCGCGGTTACGAGAACGCCCGCCGCAACGGCCTGGACAACCTGGAGTTTCACGCCTGGGACCTGTTCCAGGCGCCACAGGGGCAATCCTGGGCGCAACGGCGGTATGATCGGGTGTTGCTTGACCCACCACGCAGCGGAGCGCTTGAAATGGTGCGGCTAATGCCCCAATTCGGTGCGCGCCGTCTGGTGTATGTATCTTGTAACCCGGCGACCCTGGCGCGCGATGCCGGGGAACTGGTGAGCCGGGGTTACCGTCTTAAGGCGGCGGGTGTGATGGATATGTTCCCCCATACCGCCCACGTCGAGTCGATCGCGGTGTTCGACCGCGATTGATGGCGCGCCGGCCCGGCCGGCGGCGATGAACCGATTGAGTGCAAATCGGCACAGGATGCTGGTTTGCCGGGCGAGGGCCCGATGGCCGGGTACGGCGGTCGGGCCAGCGGATTGATAACGGGACGGCCAGGGCTGGTCCGTCCGGAAGAATGCGCGGTCATCAGCGTGCCCCTCCGATAGGCGTTATCGGGGCGGTCATCGATGGTGATCCGGCGCCAAGACATCACGGAGGTATGCCATGGTCACCGTCCGGCGGCAGCAACCCCTGGAAACCCCGAGCCATGACTGGCAGGCATGGCTTGAGCAGTTACAGAAGCGCACCGTGGTGCGCGACGCGGACACCCTGGCGCGGGCCTGCGCCAGGGCCGAACAATGCGAACTGGCCGGCAACGCGGCCGGCGCCAAATGGCCCTATGGCAAGGGCTGCCTGACCATCGGTCTGGAAATGGCGGATATCCTCGCCGACCTCGGTGCCGATACCGAAACCCTGCCGGCGGCGGTGTTGTACCGGGCGGTCCGCGAAGGGCAGATGTCGCTGCTGGAAGTGGACAAGGAGTTCGGCGAGCGGGTGGCGCGGCTGATCGAGGGCGTGCTGCGCATGGCCGCCATCAGCACCGTGCTCAACCCCACCCGCAAGGCGGTGCTCGGGCAGCAGGACGGCCAACTCGACAATGTGCGCAAGATGCTGGTGGCGCTGGTGGACGACGTGCGCGTGGCGCTGGTCAAGCTGGCCGAGCGGACCGTCATCATCCGCGCGGTGAAGGAGTCGGAGCCGGAACGCCAGCGCAAGGTGGCCCAGGAGATCTTCGATATCTACGCGCCGCTGGCCCACCGTCTCGGCGTCGGTCATTTGAAGTGGGAGCTGGAGGACCTGTCCTTCCGCTACCTGCAACCCGGGGCCTACAAGAAGATCGCCAAGCTGCTGGACGAGAAGCGGCTGGACCGCGAGCACTACATCGAAAAAGTGATCGAGGATTTGCGCGGTCATCTGGAGCGCAGCGGCATCCGTGGCGCCCAGGTGTACGGCCGGGCCAAGCACATCTATAGCATCTGGCGCAAAATGCAGAAGAAGCACCTGGAGTTCGGCGAGGTCTATGACGTTCGCGCCGTTCGCGTATTGGTGCCGGAGGTGCGTGACTGCTACGCCGCGCTGGGGGTGGCGCATTCGCTGTGGAAGCACGTGCCCAAGGAGTTCGACGACTACATCGCCAGCCCCAAGGACAACGGCTACCAGAGTTTGCATACCGCGGTGGTCGGCCCGGAACGCAAGATGCTGGAAGTACAGATCCGCACCTTCGATATGCACGAGGAAGCGGAACTCGGCGTGTGCGCTCACTGGCGCTACAAGGAAGGCTCCAAGGTGCGCCGTGGGCAGAGCGACTACGAGCACCGCATCGCCTGGCTGCGCCAGGTGCTGGAATGGCAGGAAGAACTGGGCGACAACGCCAAGAGCGTGGTCGACGAGCTCAAGCACGGTCTGACCAGCGAACGGGTCTATGTATTCACCCCGGATGGCCACGTGGTCGATCTGGAAGCCGGCGCCACCCCGGTGGACTTCGCCTACCATATCCACACCGAGGTGGGGCACCGTTGCCGGGGCGCCAAGGTCAACGGCCACATCGTGCCGCTCAACTACACCCTGAACACTGGCGAGCAGGTGGAGATCCTCACCACCAGGGAAGGGGGCCCCAGCCGTGACTGGCTGACGCCGTCACTGGGCTATGTGGCCGCTTCCTCCACCCGGGCCCGCATCCAGCAGTGGTTCAAGCGCCAGGACCGCGATGTGCACATCGCCCAGGGCAAGGCGATGCTGGAGCGGGAAATGTCACGGCTGGCTCTGGATCGCATCGACCTGGACCTGCTGGCACCGCAGCTCAATCTGAAAAGCGGTGACGATGTGCTGGCCTCGCTGGGCGCCGGCGATCTGCGCCCGGGTCATGTGGTCAATCAGGCCCAGGCGCTGTCGCCGGACAACCCGCAACAGGAACTGGCGTTCGTGCCGGCGCGCTCGCGCGCATCGGCGTCCGGTGACATCACCATCCACGGGGTGGGCAACCTGCTCACGCAGATGGCCAAGTGCTGCCAGCCGGTGCCGGGCGATCCGGTGATGGGGTTTATCACCCAGGGGCGCGGGGTCACCGTGCACCGGGCGGACTGTCCGAACCTGCTGGCGATGCAGGGCGAGGAGCCGAACCGGGTGATCGAGGTGAGTTGGGGCGAGGCGGACCGCATCTTCTATCCGGTGGATGTTTTCCTGCGCGCCTGGGATCGTCAGGGTCTGCTGCGCGATGTGATCGCGGTGCTTTCCAATGAGAAGGTCAATGTCACCGCCGTGCATACCCAGTCCCATACCGAGGACAACACCGCCACCATGCTGCTGACCCTGGAGATTTCCTCGCTGGGTAACCTGGGCAAGGTGCTGGCCAAGCTGGACCAGCTCAAAGGGGTGCTGGAAGTGCGGCGCTACAAGAAGTGAAACGCCGATTCGCATACCAGCGATGTATCACCAGGAGGTTTCCTTGAGCACGGACAACAACGCGACCAGCGCCATCGCGCAACTGCTGGATATCATGGCGCGGTTGCGGGATCCGGAGGACGGCTGTCCCTGGGACCTGAAGCAGAACTTCGACACCATCGCGCCTTATACCATCGAGGAAGCGTTCGAGGTGGCCGAAGCCATCGCCCGCCGGGATTACGGCGAGCTCAAGGAAGAACTGGGTGATCTGTTGTTGCAGGTGGTGTTTCACTCGCAGATGGCCAGGGAAGCGGCGTTGTTCGACTTCGAGCAGGTGGTGCGGACCCTCAGCGATAAAATGGTCCGCCGGCATCCCCACGTGTTCGGCACCGACCCGGCCGCCGATGAGCAGGCGGTGAACGCCAACTGGGAGGCGATCAAGGCCGAGGAGCGGCGAGCCAAGGGGCGTGAGCATGGCAGCGCGCTCGACGGCGTACCGGAAGGGCTGCCGGCTTTGCAACGTGCCACCAAACTGCAAAAGAAAGCGGCTAAGGTGGGGTTTGACTGGCCCGGACCGGCGCCGGTGCGGGCCCAGGTGGAAGCGGAGTGGGCGGAGCTGGATCAGGCCCTGGACGGTGGCGATGCCACCGCCGTGGAGGACGAGTTCGGCGATGTGCTGTTTTCCCTGATCAACCTGGCCCGCCATCTGAAACTGGATCCGGAACAGGCGCTGCGTCGCGCCAACGCGAAGTTCGAACGCCGCTTCCACCACATGGAAACCGTCAGCTCGTCACCCCTGAGCGGGCTGAATACTGAACAACTGGAACAACTCTGGCGCCACGCCAAGGATCAGGAGTAATTCCCCCGACGCCGCTGATGACGGCGCCCCGCGGGCTTCGTCATCTGTCTGTCACGTCCCATCTCGCGGTTGTGAAATAAAAACTTCACATAAAAGCAACTTTTCCGTCATTCGCTCTCCCCATACTCCGCCCCCAAGCAACCAGGATGTTCGCGCGGCTTCCGCTCGACGTCTTCCGTGCTGTTTTTAACTTGCCTGATTGATAGGAGATGCTGCGATGAAAAAGAATTTGCTCGCGATCGCTGTGGGGGCGGCCGTCGCTCTGCCGGGTCTGGCCCTGGCGGACGGTCCTACCGTCTACGGTAAAGTGAACATTTCACTGGAAAACCAGGAAAATGAAATCGGTCAGACCGGGAGTGTGGACGACGATTGGTCCCTGAACAGCAACGCTTCCCGTGTTGGTATCAAGGGCGACTTCGACCTGGACTTCGCTGGTCTGAAGGCGATCTACCAGGCGGAATATCAAATCTCCGTTGATGGCGATGATGACGAGTTCAGCCAGCGTAATATCTTCGGTGGTTTGGCCGGCGACTTCGGTGTGCTGAAAGCCGGTAAGTTCGACACCCCGACCAAAGTCGCCCAGGGTAAAGTGGATCAGTTCAACGATCTGCAAGGCGATATCAAAAACATCATGGCCGGTGAAAACCGCGCTGGAAACATCATCCAGTACAGCACTCCGACTCTGGGTGAGATGGTTACCATCCACGGTGCTTTCATCCCGGGTGAAGGCGAAGACCTGGACGGCGACGGCCAGGAAGAAAACGATCTGGCGGATTCTTACTCCATCGCGATCATCGCCGAGCAGGGCATCTTCTACGGCGCTCTGTCTCATGACGCCGACATTGAAGACGACCTGGTTGTCGACAGCACTGGCGGTACCACTCTGGATATCACCCGCGCCGCGGTGATGCTGAAGCCGGGTAACGTGGAACTGGGCGCTCTCTACCAGATCGCCGAAGAATCCGAAGGCGATGGCGAAGACCAGTCCTTCCTGGTCAGCGGTGCCTACAAGATCGACCGCTGGAAACTGAAAGCCCAGTACGGCATGACCCAGGGCGATCAGAACGACGACGAAGCCACTCTGATGGCGGTCGGCGCCGACTACAAACTGGCTAAAGCCTCCAAGGTTTACGCCTACTTCTCCCAAGTGTCCTATGAACCGGATGCCGCCGGTGAAGAAGACCGTGACGACACCACCTTCGGTGTGGGCATGGAGCACAAGTTCTAAAGAATACGGACTCACGTCCTGAAGTTTCCTCGAAGCAAGTGACAGCCTTGCCCGCCTTCCCGGCGGGCTTTTTTTTGCAGGGGCGGCGCTTCTTTGACCCCGCTCATTGGTCCTGTCATCAAATCGTCATATAGTGTGCTCCCATTTTCATGCGAGGGAGCAGGGATCATGAATACCACACACCGCAAACTCATTCCGGCATTGCTGGTTTTCCTGCCGGCATCGACGCTGGCCGCGCCGCAGTTTTATGGTCGCATCGATATTGCACTGGAAGGCACCGACGACTATCCAAGCCGTTCTTTGTCCTCGGCGCTCGATGACATGGGCAGCGGCGATTCGCCATTACGCGACGGCTGGTTCGTGGAAGCCTATAACTCCTATCTGGGTGTGCGTGATGAAGTGCCTCTGGATGTGGGCGGTCTGTCACTGATCTACCAGTTCGAAGCCGGCTACGACGTCGACGGAGACAGCAGCGACACCTTCACCACCCGCAACAGCTATATCGGTCTGGCCACGCCCTGGGGGCGGGTTTTCGCCGGTCGTTATGACAGTCTGGTCAAGCAGGCCGAGGGCAAACTGGATCAGTTCAACAACACCGGCGCCGACATGCAGACGGTGTTCACCAGCCAATATCGCAACAGCAATACCCTGAACTGGGTGAGCCCGAACCTGGGCAACCTGGTGCTGAAAGCCCAACTGGCGCCAGGCGAACAGGATGAGTTGGGGACGCCGCCCTACGACGAAACCAAGGATGGGCTGGCCGATATTTACGCGCTGTCCGCCACCTGGAATAGCGATGCTCTGTACGCCGCGCTGGCCTACGAACACGGCTACACCGAGAGAGCACTGCCGGCCCCGGTGAGCCTGAATGTGCCCGCGGACCGGGATGTGTTGCGCGGGGCTTTGGGAATGCGGGTAGGTAACCTGTCTCTGGGTGCGATCGTTGAGGAGCTGCGTCTGGATCCGGACTATCCTGGTGCCAGCCGTCTCGACGGCACTTCCTATTTGCTCAGCGCCGGCCTGGCCATGAGCCCGCGCCTGACACTGAAAGCACAGGGTGGCCGCTTCGACAGCGACGATCTGGGATACACCCTGACCACCGGCACCGTCGGCGCGGATTACAAACTGGGCGCCCAGACCACGGCCTATACGCTGCTGTCGGTGTCCGATGCGGACGTGGACGATGACGCCGCCGGTTATGATGACGGCAAGGGCGGGCTGGTATCAGTGGGGTTGGCGCACAAGTTCTGATCGCAGTCCGTGGGCCGCTGGTGCGCGACCTTGAGGATATGAATTAGAGGTATCCACAAGGTGTTTGTAGGAGCTTGCCCTGCAAGCGAATTCTTTGGAGCCCAATTCGCTTGCAGGGCAAGCTCCTACAGCGGCTTCGTAGTTTCCTTGTGGGAGGTGTCCGGTTATACAAAAAACGGCCCCTGATGGGGCCGTTTCTGATCGTGCTGGTCGGGATCAGCCCTGCCAGCGTTGCAGCGCCAGGGTGGCGTTGGTGCCACCGAAACCGAAGCTGTTGCTGATCGCCAGATCCGGGGCGCGCTCCAGCCGTTCGATAAGGATCGGCAGCCCCTCGGCCTGCTCATCCAGATCCTGGATGTTGGCGGAAGCGGCGGTGAAGCCGTCGCGCATCATCAGCAGGCAGTAGATGGCTTCCTGTACGCCGGTGGCGCCCAGGCTGTGGCCGGTCAGGCTCTTGGTGGAGCTGATGCCCGGCACGGTGCCGCCGCCGAACACCTCGCGAATCGCCTTTAACTCCGCCACGTCACCCACCGGGGTGCTGGTGCCATGGGCGTTGATGTAATCCACCGGGGTGTTCACCGTGGACAGGGCCTGGCGCATGCAGCGCGCCGCGCCTTCACCGCTGGGCGCGACCATGTCGTAGCCGTCGCTGGTGGCGCCGTAGCCCACCACTTCCGCGTAGATACGCGCGCCACGGGCCTTGGCGCGCTCCAGTTCCTCCACGACCACCATGCCGCCGCCGCCAGCGATGATGAAGCCGTCACGGCTGGCGTCATAGGCCCGCGATGCGGTTGCCGGAGTGTCGTTGTACTTGGTGGAGAGCGCGCCCATGGCGTCGAACAGACAGCTCAGGGTCCAGTGCTCTTCCTCGCCACCGCCGGCGAACACCACATCCTGCTTGCCCATCTGGATCTGCTCCACGGCATTCCCAATACAATGGGCGCTGGTGGCGCAGGCGGAGGTGATGGAGTAGTTGATGCCCTTGATCTTGAACGGCGTGGCGAGGCAGGCGGACACCGTGGAGGCCATCACACGCGGCACCATGTAAGGGCCGATGCGTTTGACGCCACGGGAGCGGGCAATATCCGCCGCTTCCACCTGATTCTGGGAAGAGTGCCCGCCGGAGCCGGCGATCAGACCGGTGCGCTCGTTGCTGACCTGGCTGTCTTCCAGGCCGGAATCGGCGATCGCCTGTTGCATGGCCACATAGGCGTAGGCCGCGGCATCGCCCATGAAGCGGCGGCTTTTGCGGTCGATCAGCGCTTCCAGATCAATTTCGGGGCTGCCGGCGATCTGACTGCGCATGCCCTGAGCCTGATATTCCTCCTTGAAACGGATGCCGGAGCGTCCTTCGCGCAGCGCAAGAGAGACGGTATCGGTATCGTTGCCCAAACAGGAAACGATGCCCATGCCGGTAATAACGACGCGTCGCATAATGACTCCTAGAAACCTTCCGTCGAGGTGAACAGGCCCACACGCAGGTCGTCGGCCTGGTAAATGGGTTTACCGTCCACGGACACCACCGCATCGGCGAGGCCCATGGTCAGTTTGCGGGCGATGACCCGCTTGATATTGATCTGGTAGGTCAGTGTCTTGGCGGTGGGTAGCACCTGGCCGGAGAATTTGACCTGACCCACACCGAGGGCGCGTCCGCGACCGGGGTGGCCGAGCCAGCCCAGGTAGAAACCGAGCAACTGCCAGGTGGCGTCCAGGCCGAGGCAGCCGGGCATCACCGGGTCGGATTCGAAGTGGCATTGGAAGAACCACATATCCGGGTGGATATCCAGTTCGGCGACCACTTCACCGCGATCATGGGCACCGCCGGTTTCGGCAATGCGGGTGATGCGGTCGACCATCAACATGTTGGGCAGCGGCAGGCGGGCGTTGCCCGGGCCGAACAGTTCGCCATGGGCGCAGGCGAGCAGTTCGTCGCGCTGATAGGATGATTGTCTTTCTACGTTAGTGTTACTCAAATCTTTGACTCTCCACACAGGCCAATTCGGCAATGGCGTCCCAACGGGGATAAAGACCGGCGTCCATGATTGCTGAGCTAGTATGTTTTTGAGCGAGTATATGGATGCCCGATGACGGTTTGACTGCAGAATTAAGACATTTTGCCATGCAGAGTCACCATACTAGCAGACCCGAAATGACCGGGACGAACGTAAGCGTCTCAAAATATGTCCAGCATCGCCGGCCCTGGCGGCCCGCCGCGCCGGGCGTCGGGCTTGCATTGCGGCGGCGTTGTGCCGATCATGCGCCGGCGGCTGAAAGCTCCGCGGGGCCAGCCGCCAGTCTAATCTATTGTGGGGCAGGACCCCGCCGTCTCAAGGTGTCATCTTCGGACATTCGGTCGCGTGATTGACCGACCCGGGCCCAATCACCGGATCAGGCAAAAAAATGATCCGTGACAGGGCAGGGGGACCGATTTCAGGGAACCCTGGGGCGGCGCGGCCATCGAATCCCCTCGGTGCCGTGAAACGGCAACGTGAAACAACAACAGAGCGCGCGGCCGTTGGCTCCCGGATGGCCGTTCGGGCCGATCCTTCCCAGGCGTGTCTCAGGAGGTAACTGGTGGCGGCGGAAATCGGACATCTTTCCCTGTGGGTGGCATTGGCGGCATCCCTGGTCCTGGCGATCTTTCCCCTGATCGGCGTCCACCGTGGCGTATTGGCCTGGCAACGCTATGCACGGCCGCTGGCCTGGCTGCAATGGATGGCCATGACCGCGGCCATCGTGGCGCTGGGCTACAGCTTTTATATCAACGATTTCTCCATCACCTACGTGGCCAACCACAGCAATTCCGAATTGCCACTGGGCTACCGCCTGTCGGCGATCTGGGGCGGTCATGAAGGGTCGTTGTTGTTGTGGGGCTGGATGTTGGCGGGCTGGACCGCGCTGGTCGGGCTGCTGAGCCGCAGCGTGCCGTTGCCCATGGTGGTGCGGGTGTTGTCGGTGATGGGCATGATCGCGGTGGGCTTCCTGGCTTTCATGCTGTTCACCTCCAACCCCTTCGATCGGGCCCTGCCCTGGTTCGTTATCGACGGCGCGGACCTTAATCCGCTGCTGCAGGACCCCGGCCTGATCGTCCATCCGCCGATGCTGTACATGGGCTACGTGGGCTTCGCCGTGGCGTTCGGTTTCGCCGTCGCCGGCTTGCTGGAAGGCAATCTGGATCCGGCCTGGGCGCGCTGGGCCCGTCCCTGGACCACGGTGGCCTGGTGTTTTCTTACCGTCGGTATCGCGCTGGGCTCCTGGTGGGCCTACTACGAACTGGGCTGGGGCGGCTGGTGGTTCTGGGACCCGGTGGAAAACGCCTCGCTGATGCCCTGGCTGGCCGGGACCGCGCTGATCCATTCCCTGGCGGTGAGCGAGAAGCGCAACCTGTTCCGCGCCTGGACCGTATTGCTGGCGATCATCACCTTCTCGTTGAGTCTGCTCGGCACTTTCCTGGTGCGTTCCGGAGTACTCACCTCGGTCCACGCCTTCGCCAATGACCCCAGCCGCGGTGCTTTCATTCTCGCTTTCCTGGTGGTGGTGGCCGGCGGCGCGCTGACTCTGTTCGCTCTGCGCGCCGGCCGGCTGTCCGGGCAGGGCGGTTTCAAGGCGATGTCCCGGGAGAGCTTCCTGCTGGGCAACAACCTGGTGCTGCTGGCCGCCACCTTCGTGGTGCTGATGGGGACCTTGTTCCCCCTGCTGGGCGAGGCCATGGACATCAAGGTGTCGATCCGCAGCCCCTACTTCAACGCCTTCTTCGTGCCTCTGACCCTGCTGCTGATCCTGCTGATGGTCCCCGGCATGATGAGCAATTGGAAGCGTCAGGCCGGCAAACCACTGGTGCGCCGTCTGCTGTGGCTGGCGCCGGCGGCCCTGATCGGCGGCTGGCTGGGCGCGCGGCTGCCCGGCGCGACACCCTGGCCCGGTACCCTGGCGTTGATTCTGGCGCTGTTCCTGGTATTCGCCCATCTGGATGACGTGGTGCGCCGGGCTCTGGCCTATAACCAGGGGCTGTTCGCCGGTCTGCGTAAACTGACCCGTTCCTATATAGGCATGGTCGTGGCCCATTGCGGGCTGGCGGTACTGGTGGCCGGCGTCACCGTGGTCAGCTTCCATGAGACCGAGCGGGATGTTCGCATGCGTCCCGGCGATGTGGCGGAAGTGGGCGGTTATCGTTTCGAATTCGAGAGTCTCAGTGATCCGGTGGGGCCGAACTATCAATCCCAGAAAGGCCACTTCCTGGTCAGCCGGGACGGCCGTCCGGTGACCGAAATGAATCCGGAAAAACGCACCTATCGGGCCTCCGGCCAGGTGATGACGGAAGCGGCGATCGACGGCCGGCTGATGCGCGATCTTTATGTGGCGCTGGGTGAGCCCCTGGGCGATGACGCCTGGGCGGTACGCATCTATCACAAACCGATGGTGCGCTGGATCTGGCTGGGTGCCCTGGTCATGGCGCTGGGTGGTGCCCTGGCACTGTCCGACCGGCGTTACCGCAAACCCATGGGAGGAGTAGCTGGTGAACAGGCCTGATCGTGGTGAGCTGCGCCGTCAGCGCGGCGTCAGTCTGTGGGTGTTCCTGCCGCTGGTGGCTTTCGTGGCCCTGGCGGTGTTGCTGGCCAGCGGCCTGGGCCGCAACCCGGAAGAGCTGCCGTCGAATTTGGTGGGCAAGCCGTTGCCGGCGTTTCAGCTGCCTTCCTTATTAGGTGAACGGACCATCACACCGGCCTCCCTGCGGGACCAGAACTGGAAATTGCTGAACGTCTGGGCCACCTGGTGCCCGACCTGCTACGTGGAGCACCCCTATCTGCTACAACTGGCGGCCCGGGGGATCCCCATCATCGGACTCAACTACAAGGACGAGACCGACGCGGCGCGGGACTATCTGGCCAATCTGGGCAACCCCTACAGCGAAGTGGTGGTGGATCATGACGGTCAGTTGGGGCTCGACCTGGGCGTTTACGGCGCACCGGAAACGTTCCTGCTGAATCCCGAAGGGCGGGTGGTATTGCGACACGCCGGCGATCTGAACGAGCGGGTGTGGGAAGAAAAATTCCAGCCCATTCTCGACCAGGCCAGAACCGGGGGAGAACAGTAATGCGCCTCTTGTTGTTGCTCTTGTTGACGATGCTGGGGCAGGGCGCCCTGGCTGCCATTGACGTCTATCAATTCGACACGGAAGAGCAGGAAACCCGTTTCCGCGTGCTGACCGAGGAATTGCGCTGCCCCAAGTGTCAGAACCAGAGCATCGCCGATTCCGACGCCGGGATCGCCCAGGACATGCGTGAGCGGGTGGCGCGAATGATCCGGGAAGGGCATGACGACCAGGCCATCGTCGACTATTTCGTTGACCGCTATGGTGACTTCGTCAGTTACCGGCCACCGGTGAACGCCCAGACACTGGTGCTGTGGCTGGGACCGGCGATCTTGCTGTTGCTGGGCGGCGGCACCATCGTGATATTGATCCGGCGGGCCAGCCGCCGGGTGGAGGATGACGAGCAATGACCTTCCTGCTTGCGGTGCTCGGTGCCGTCCTGCTGATCGCTTTGCTGTCCATGTTTCTGTTATGGCGGCGGGAAACCCGCCGTGACGGCGACCGTGCTTCCTGGTCCGGCCTGGCTCTGCCGTTGCTGGTGGTGGTGCTGGGCGGGCTGGGTTATCTGAGCCTGGGCTATCATCCGGAAACCGCCCAGTGGCTGAGCGACCGCCGTGAACTGAGCGACGCCGCCCGCCGTGTGATCCAGGGCCAGCCGCCGGAAATCGACGATGACAATCTGAGTGCCGCCGCCTTTGCCCGGGTGCTGCAATCCGAAGTGGTCCGTGAGCATCAGACCATGGGTGGCTGGTACGCCCTGGGCCTGTTGTACGACCAACTGGGTGCTCCGGCCCAGGCCGAGGAGGCGGCGCGCCGGGCATTGTTTCTCGAGCCCGATGACGATGCCGCTCGTCTGCTGCTGGCGCGGTCTCTGATTCAGGCCAACGAAGGCCGTCTCAGCGACGCCGCCGAAGCGGAAATCCAGAAAGTGCTGGAGGCCTATCCGCAGCACGACGGGGCCTGGATGCTGCAAGCCATGGCCGCCAGCCGTGCCCATCGTTATGAACTGGCGTTGCGGTCCTGGCAGGCGTTGCTCGCCCGCCATGGCGAGGGCGAAGCCGGTGACCTGCTACGGCAGGGCAAGGCCAATACCGAACGGCAATTGGCCAAAGCGCGGCAACTGGATGATCTGCGTATCACCGTCAATGCCGGTGACGTGGCCGCCGGCGGCACTCTGTTCGTGTTCCTGCGCCAGGGTGAGCAGGGTGGTCAGCCGTTGGCGGCCCGCCGTGTGCTGGTGGAGCGATTCCCGGCCACCGTGGTTTTGCGCCGTGATGACTGGCTGCAGTCTTATCCGGCGGACCTGTCCGATTTGCGCGCCGGCGCTCGCTATACTCCGGCGCCGGGTTCCAGCGTCGACGAGGCGGGGCTCAGAGTGGCGCCGAAACCGCTACGCGGCTCGCCACCGCAGGCGGAGTTGACGCTGGGGCAGTAGCCACTCAGGCGCTTCTCGGACCTATGGCGGAGGCGGCCTGTACAAAGGTCGCCCTTGTACGCCGCTGACCCGCACGGTAAAGTTCCCGACCTTTGAGAGGCCGTTAAAGTACGGCCTGGACTGGCGGCTCCATTGAATCGCCAGCGCAATCAAACGCCGCAAGCGATTGATTTTCCACGTTCCTCTTGGCGAAACAGACTGCGAAGAGGGACTTGAAGAAGCCACGGTCTGGCTTTTTCGACACCTTATTAAGGGGGCCGCTTTTCGGCGCCCATTCGCGGTAAGAAGGGAGATTCCTATGCGTGTCATCCTGCTTGGCGCGCCCGGTGCAGGCAAGGGCACTCAGGCGCAGTTCATAAAGGACGCTTTTTCTATTCCCCAAATCTCCACCGGGGATATGCTGCGCGCCGCCGTCAAGGCTGGTACGCCACTCGGCCTTGAAGCAAAAAAAGTAATGGACGCCGGTGGTCTGGTTTCCGACGACATCATTGTCGGTCTGGTCAAGGAGCGCATCGCCGAGGATGACTGCGCCAACGGGTTCCTGTTCGATGGCTTCCCTCGCACTATTCCGCAGGCCCAGGCGCTGGTGGACGCGGGGATCGACATCGACTACGTGGTGGAAATCGATGTGGATGACCAGGAGATCATCGATCGCCTGAGCGGGCGGCGGGTGCATCCGGGCTCCGGCCGGGTATACCACGTCACCCATAATCCGCCCAAGGAAGCGGGCAAGGACGATGTTACCGGCGAGGAGCTGGTACAACGTGATGACGACAAGGAAGACACCGTGCGCAAGCGTCTGGAAGTGTATCAGGCGCAAACCCGCCCGCTGGTGGATTTCTACCAGGATCTGGCCAAGAGTGATGCCGGCAAGGCACCGGCCTATGTGCGTGTGCCTGGTGTCGGCTCGGTGGAAAGCATTCGGGACAGCATCTTCAAAGCGCTGGGCAAGTAACACACGCCCGCGAACCTCATTCATGAGAGGTTGGAAAAGGAGCCATACGGCTCCTTTTTTTATGCCCGTCGTCCATGGCGGTCACCCTTCGGGCCGTCGCAGAGCAACGTTTAAAATGGCTTCCGGCCACTGCTGTCCCATAGTTTCGAGAGACCCTGACACCCTGGCTTCTGCATTCCAGGCAGCGCCGTACCAACAGGTCTCGGGGATATGAATGCAGAGGTTGCTACAAGGCCGCTGTAGGAGCTTGCCCTGCAAGCGAATCGGGCTTTCGGCCAAAGGAATTCGCTTGCAGGGCAAGCTCCTACAGCGGCTTCGTAGTCTCCTCCGTGGGAGAGCAATCATCGTGTGGGCGTGCCGCAGGTCGTCCCAAAATTGTGGGACAGCCGTGGCTCTCGGCAATTTTTTATGCCCTCGGTCCGTAAAGGGCTCCCTTTTCTCATGCCCGGGCGGCGGTCGCCAGGTTAATCAATGCGGTTGTCGCATCTGCCTTTCCCGTTTCTTCCATGTCGGTGTCACGGTGATTCCGATGGGGATGTTGGTTTCTTTATATTCCCACCGCCCTCGCATGTTTCCTTTTTTTCCGCTCACCCGCCTCTTAGAGCCTGTCTCAGTGCCACCGGCGGTAACACTTCGTTGCGTTCCGTAAAGCAAAGTGGCGAGAGGGGAAGCGTGTCGCCATTCAACAATCCGGCGGGAAATGGAATGCGGACGACGCCGTATTCGATCCGCGGACAAAGCTTCTTTTCGTTATTGTCGGCTATGGCGGAGTGAAAAGAGCAAGTGTTTCCGTCGCCGCTGAAGAGCGATGGAAATCTTCTTTTGTTTTCTTTTTACGCGATCGCGCATCGATCTGATTAAATAATGTACCAAGTGATTTTTTTTTATGCTATTTTCCGATTGTCGAAGTAAGTGACGTCATAGGATTAGGAGATCGATCATGGCACAAGCAAAGAAAGCCGCAGCGCGGAAGAAAACAGCGACCCGTAAAAAGGCCGCTACCGCCAGCAAAGCACCGGCGGTTCCGAAGTCCGTAAGCAACGCGGAAGCGAAAACCAAACTGCAGGAAAAAGCGGTCGGCCAGGCAGAGAGGAAAGTTGCCCAGGCACAGGCCAAACTGGATCGCCAGAAGAAAAAAGTGGATACGGAGAATGGCAAGCTGGCCAAGCTCCGCACTGATCTGGCCACCAAGCGCGACAAGGCGAAAGGAAAAGCCACTGCCGCCGCCAAGCGCGCCGTCGACACCGCTCGTGGCAAACTCAACACTCAACGTTTGAAACTGCAGGACCTGCGCGGTGAAGCGAAACTGATTCGCGCGGAAATCCAGGCCGGCAAAAAAGTGGTGACCCGCGAGAATAAAAAGCTGCGTACTGCTCAGCGCAATTTGACCAGCAAGCTGCGTGAATACCAACGCAAGCTGGCCAAGAAAGAGAAGGCCGAGCAGAAGAAAGCGGAGCAAAAAGCGAAGCGCGCGGCTCGCAAGAGCACCGCCAAGAAGTCCGCCGCGAAAAGAACCACCGCTGGTAAGAAGACCACGACCCGGGCCAAAACCAAAAAGGCAGCGACCCGCAAGACCCCGGCGCGCAAGAAAGCCGCTCGTCGTGCTCCGGCGCGCAAGAAGGCCGCCACCGGCAGCGCAAGCTAAGTCCCTTCGATAACTCCGGCCCCGTCTCAATGACGGGGACCGGAACTCCCTTCCGAGCCTGATCTCTCTTTCGTTCCGGAGCCGGCAGCCACCGGGGCCGGGGCGAGCGGACGGCAAACCGACCTGGAATCGCGTCAACACGCCCTTGGAGACAGAAGGGCTTCCCATGCCTTTTCGCACCATGCCTGTGCAATAATTAGATCAAAGAAACGTGTTGATAATAATTCGCATTAGAGTTAACCTGCTTTCCAGAGATTGAGGAGTAGGTGTGGCATGTACGTTTGTCTCTGCAACGGCATCACTGACGGTCATATACGGGAAGCGGCCATGAATGGCTGCGACAGCCTGCGTGATCTTCGTCGGGAACTTGGGGTTGGCAGTCAGTGTGCCAAATGTGCCCGCCACGCCCGTCAGGTACTGCGTGATACCCGTAGCGCGGTAGCGGCGACCTCCGTCTCTGTTTCATCTGATCGGCCGGTTGCGGTGCAATATTGGCCGCAGCCGGCCTGATCTCTTGAGAAAGGTCGGTAAAGACTGATTCTCATTTGTATAACTACTTGTATTCATTGGAATTTTTTCCGATACCCCTTGCCCGTGCCGGGCTATTGCTGAACAATATTGGCACCCCCAAATACCGGCACGGAGACCACCCATGAAAGGCGACAAGAAGGTTATCGAGCACCTGAATCGGGCGCTGGGTAATGAGCTGATTGCGATTAACCAGTATTTCCTGCACGCCAAAATGTACAAGGATTGGGGACTTCACGCTCTGTATGAGAAGGAGTACCACGAGTCCATCGATGAGATGAAACACGCGGACTGGCTTATCGAGCGCATTTTGTTCCTGGAAGGGCTGCCGAACCTGCAGGACCTGGGCAAGTTGATGATTGGTGAAAACACCAAGGAAATGCTCGCCTGCGACCTCAAGCTGGAACACTTGGCCGTGCCGGACCTGCGTGAAGCCATGGCGTATTGTGAGTCAGTGCGGGATTACGTCAGCCGGGATCTGTTCCGCCGCATCCTGGAAAGCGAGGAAGAGCATATTGACTGGCTGGAAACGCAGTTGGGGTTGATCGACAAAGTGGGTCTGGAAAACTACCTGCAGAAACAAATGGAAACTGCGGAAGACTGATCGCGCAACTTTTAGCCGCTCTTCCCTTGACTCTCAAAAGGGCTTTGGGAATAATGCGCAGCCTCTCAGGGCGACACGCTCTGGAGACCATTAAAGCGCTGGTAGCTCAGTTGGATAGAGCATCTGGCTACGAACCAGAAGGTCGGGGGTTCGAATCCTCCCCAGCGCGCCATACAAACAAAAGCGGCTCCCTTTAGGGAGCCGTTTTTGTTTGTATCGTACTGCGGGAGTTATTCAGCAGAACCCCCCGGTTCGACCAGCCCGGCTTGCCGGGCGCAGGGCGTCATCGCTTGCGATGACGGGGCGTAGCCCCGAGCCGCCGAAGGCGGTGAGCCCATCCTCCCCGCGCCATACCTTTCCGTTCACGCCGCGCCTGCTACCGTGTAGGGAGCCGTTTTTGTTTGTATCGTACTGCGGGAGTTATTCAGCAGAACCCCCCGGTTCATAGAACGCGCTTGAATGTCGACAACTTCCCAATATCCACAACGAAGAACTTTTCTCCTGAACACCTCAAAGCCCCATTAACACGGTCTCTCCGACCGTGAGCCGAAAAAATCGTCCAATCCGCCATCTTGCCTGTTGTCGACAATGCCGCTACATTGCGCCGCACAAGAGTTGGCTTTCGCTGCCCAAAAGGCGGCTGAAATATGACGAGGCCGTCAAGGCCCGACGCTGAATCCTACAGGGGGAGCGCCTGATGACCGCATTACTGTCCCAGGGTCTGGAGTTGATGCTGCTCGGTATGGGCGTGGTGATGACCTTCCTGCTGATTCTGGTGGGTGTGATGGTGACCATGGCCGCGCTGATTAACCGATTCGCGCCGGCTGCCACGGCGCCGCCCGCCGCTACGGACAACCCGGCTTGCTCCGCCGAACAACCGTCTCCGCAAGTTCTGGCCGCGATTCAGGCCGCCATTCGACAACATCGGGCTACCCGCCCCTGAGCCGATCGGAACCTCCCATGACCGCGACCCAACCCCTGCGCATTACGGATGTCGTCCTGCGCGACGCCCATCAGTCCCTGCTGGCCACGCGCCTGCGTCTGGATGACATGCTGCCGATCGCCGAGAAGCTCGACCAGATCGGTTATTGGTCTCTGGAATCCTGGGGCGGGGCCACTTTCGATGCCTGCATTCGTTATCTCGGCGAAGATCCCTGGGAACGCATCCGGGAACTGAAAAAGGCCATGCCGAACACGCCGCAGCAAATGTTGCTGCGCGGGCAAAATTTGCTCGGCTATCGCCATTACGGTGATGACGTGGTGGACGCCTTTGTCGAGCGCGCGGTGAAAAACGGCGTGGATGTGTTCCGTATCTTTGATGCCATGAACGATATGCGCAATATCGAGCGCGCGGTGGCGGCGGTGATCAAGCAGGGCGGGCACGCCCAGGGCACCATCGCTTACACGGTCAGCCCGGTGCACACCCTGGAAGTGTGGGTGGAGCAGGGCAAACGGATCGAAGCCATGGGCGCCGATTCGGTGGCGATCAAGGACATGGCCGGGCTGTTGACCCCCAATGTCGCTTATGAACTGGTGAAGCGTCTCAAGGCGGCCTTGTCGATACCGGTACACATGCATTGTCACGCCACCACCGGACTGTCCACCGCCACCGCGTTGAAAGCGGCGGAAGCCGGCATCGACAACGTGGACACGGCGATTTCCTCCATGTCGATGACTTACGGGCACAGCCCCACCGAAACCGTGGTGGCGATGCTGCAGGGAACGGAACGGGACACCGGGCTGGATCTGAAGCGGCTGGAAGATATCGCCGCTTATTTTCGCCAGGTGCGGCTCAAGTACGCCCGCTTCGAAGGCAGCCTGCGTGGTGTCGACTCACGCATTCTGGTGGCGCAGGTGCCTGGTGGCATGCTCACCAATATGGAAAGCCAACTGCGTGAGCAGAACGCGGAGGACCGCTTCGATGAGGTGCTGGAAGAAATCCCCCGAGTGCGCAAGGACCTCGGCTACATTCCACTGGTAACGCCCACTTCGCAGATCGTTGGCACCCAGGCGGTGCTGAACGTGCTTGCCGGTGAGCGCTACAAGGCGTTGAGCAAGGAAACCCGTGGCGTGCTGCGCGGCGAATACGGCCTGGCGCCGGCGGCGTTCAACGCCGAATTGCAGGCACGGGCACTGGAAGGCGACGAGCCGGTGACCTGCCGTCCGGCGGATCTGTTGGAGTCCGAATTGCCGCGGTTGCAACGGGAACTGGAACAGAAAGCGCAACAGCAGAATGTCACGCTGGCACAGGGCGAGCAGCGTCTGGACGATGTGCTTACCTATGCACTGTTTCCCCAGGTGGGCCTTAAATTCCTGGCCAATCGTGGCAATGCGGAGGCCTTCGAGCCCGCACCGGAAGCGGCCGGCGATGGCAAAGGCGAGGGGACCTATACCGTTACCGTGGACGGGCAGCGTTATGTGGTGTCGGTGGCCGATGGTGGCGACATCGAGGGCCTGCGTCCGCTGACGCGGGACAATGACGACAGCCAATCCTCGGCGCGCTCTACTGGCGCTACCGGCGGCGATCCGCTGAGCGCGCCGCTGGCTGGTAACATCTTCGAGGTGCTGGTCAAACCCGGACAAAAAATCGAACAGGGACAGAAAGTCCTGGTGCTGGAAGCGATGAAGATGGAGACCGATGTGTCCGCCCATCGCGCCGGCACGGTGCGGGAGGTCTGCGTCAAAAGCGGTGACGCGGTGGTGGTGGGCGACGTCCTGCTGGTCATAGGAGACTGATCCATGGAAGCCCTGCTCAGTCTCTGGCACAGCACCGGCTTGTATCACCTGACCTGGGGGCAGGCGGTGATGATCGGCGTCGGTCTGGTGTTGTTGTATCTGGCCATCCGCAAGAATTTCGAGCCGCTGCTGCTGGTACCGATCGGTTTCGGCGGCATTCTCGCCAATATTCCGGTGGCCGGGTTGGCGGAGTCGGCGGTGAGCCAAGCGCTGCACTTCGGTGACAGTGCCTTGCTGGCGCAGATGGCTTCCGCTCTTGGCGTCGACCCGGCGGCGGGCATGGACGCTCTGATGCGGGCCTATCACAACGCGGCGCCGGCGCTGCAGGCGCAACTGCACAACCTGGCCACCGATGCCAATTTCAGCGACGGTCTGCTGTATCTGATCTATACCGTCGGCCTCACCACCGGCGTGTTCCCGTTGCTGATCTTCATGGGCGTCGGCGCCATGACCGACTTCGGCCCGCTGCTGGCCAATCCGCGCACTTTGTTGCTCGGCGCCGCCGCCCAGTTCGGCATATTCGCCGCGCTGCTTGGTGCCTTGGCGCTGAACGCGGTGGGCATGGACTTCTCTCTCGCCGATGCCGCCAGTATCGGCATCATCGGTGGCGCCGACGGCCCCACCAGTATCTACGTCACCGCCCGCCTGGCGCCGGATCTGCTTGGCGCCATCGCCGTGGCCGCCTATTCCTATATGGCATTGGTGCCGCTGATCCAGCCGCCGGTGATCCGCCTGCTCACTACCCGCAAGGAGCGGGAAATCCGCATGGAGCAGTTGCGTCCGGTGGGGCGCCTGGAAAAAATTCTGTTCCCGGTGTTGCTACTGATCCTGGTGGCCTTGTTGTTGCCGGACGCGGCGCCGCTGTTGGGCATGTTCTGCTTCGGCAACCTGATGCGCGAGGCCGGGGTGGTCAGCCGGCTGGTGGACACCACCAGCAACGCCCTGATCAACACGGTGACCATCCTGCTGGGGCTGGCGGTGGGCGCCAAGCTCAGCGCCGAAAGCTTTCTGGTGCTGGAGACCCTGGGCATTTTGCTGCTGGGGTTGGCGGCTTTCGTGATCGGCACCGCCTCCGGTGTGCTGATGGCCCGTTTGATGAACGCCGTCGGTAAAGTGCCGGTGAATCCGATCATCGGCGCCGCCGGGGTCTCCGCGGTACCCATGGCGGCGCGGGTGGCCAATCGGGTGGGGCTGGAATCCAATCCGCACAACCACCTGCTGATGCACGCCATGGGGCCCAATGTGGCCGGCGTCATCGGTTCGGCGGTGGCCGCCGGTGTGCTGTTGAACATGGTGGGCTGACATCGCTATCGGTATCCTGGGGCCCCCTATAACCACTCCGGGTGATGATGAACTCCACGTGGCTTGATGCCCTGATGCTCCGTTTCCACCGCCTGCGCTACCTGTGGGCGGTGGGCAGCTTTCTGCTCGGCCTGAGCAGCTATTTCCTGGTGGAACGCAAACCCTGGCTGGCCACCGTGCTGACGGTGATTCTGGTGACCACCTGGCTGGCGCTGCTCACCGAGGGCCTGTGGTCGCGGTTTTTGCGCGGCCCGGCCATGCAGAAGCTGTCCCAGGGGGCGTTGAAACTGATGCTCCAGGGGGTGCACCAGGAAGCCTTCTTCTTCACACTGCCGTTCATCCTGCTGCAATGGTCCGGCGGCGCCGCCTATGTGCTGTTCACGGGCCTGGTGATGGTCAGCGCCCTGGTCAGTATTGTCGATCCGCTGTATTTCCGTCTGGCGGCGCAGCGGGCCCTGTACTTTGGTTACCACGCCTGGGCGCTGTTCGTGGCGTTGCTGGTGTTGTTACCGCTGACCGTCAAGGTGCCCACCAACCTGGCCCTGGATGGCGCCGCCATTCTCACCGCCCTGGTCGCGCTGCCCAGCTTCTGGCGCGTGGGTGGGCCCAGGCGGCTGTATCGCTGGGTGGTACTGGTGCTGCTTTCCCTGGCCATTGCCAGTGTGCCGCTGTGGGGCGCCCGGCTGGTGCCGCCGCTGACCCTGTCATTGGAACACCGGGCCATGGCGCTGACGCTCAATCGAGAGCGGCGTGAGCCGCTGGTGACCGGTACCCGCTTCGAGGTCGCCGAGCTGAGTGGCGGGCTGTACGCGTATACCGCGATCCGCGCTCCGTTGGGGCTGGGTCAGCCGGTCAGCCATTACTGGTACCACGATGGCCAACTGGTGGACCGGATCGGCCTGGCGCTCACCGGTGGCCGGCAGGAGGGCTACCGCACCTGGTCCCATAAACGGCATTTCCCGGAACATGCCGAAGGCCGCTGGCGGGTGGAAGTGCGAACCGGCCGTGGGCAGGTGATCGGTGTATTGCGTTTCGATGTGACGCGCTGATGCCCTGAATCGGTACGCCGAATCGGCGCCGAATTGGTGCGCCTTCCCTGTTTTGGTCACGCCCGTGTCCTCCGTTTTTCTCTCCTTGCGACGCTAACTTTCTGAGCTGAAAGAACTTTTTCTATTGGCACAGGGTTTGCTCTCTTCTTCCCACGAATGACAAACCGGTGAGGGTGCCGCCAATGGCGGTGGCGCGATCACGAGCAAAGGCGCTCAAGAACGTTCGGCGATATCCGCTGATCGTTCTTGGGCGCTTTTTTTTTGTTCCGAAACACAGAAGGGGTATGACGCATGATGGGAATTCAACGGTGGTGCCGCCGGCTGGCGATGCTGGCGGGGTTGGTGGCGATACCGGCCCTGGCCGAGACCGTGGGCTGGCCGGAGAAGGCGGAACTGAAATTCGGCTTCATCAAGCTGACCGACATGGCGCCGCTGGCGGTGGCCTACGAAAAGGGCTACTTCGAGGAGGAAGGGCTGTTCGTGACGCTGGAAGCCCAGGCCAACTGGAAAGTGCTGCTGGACCGGGTCATCGACGGGCAACTGGACGGCGCCCACATGCTGGCCGGGCAGCCGCTGGGCGCCACCATAGGCTATGGCACCCAGGCGCACATCATCACCGCCTTCAGTATGGATCTGAACGGTAACGGCATCACTGTTTCCAATGACGTCTGGCAAGCGATGAAAGCGTCCCTTCCCGAGCAGGACGGCAAGCCGCTGCATCCGATCAAGGCGGACGCCCTGAAGCCGGTGGTGGAAGCCTACCGCAAGGAAGGCAAAACGTTCCGCATGGGCATGGTGTTTCCGGTTTCCACCCACAACTACGAGCTGCGTTACTGGCTCGCCGCGGGCGGCTTGAATCCGGGTTTCTATGCGCCGCACAAAGGCGATACCAGCGGCCAGTTGCAGGCGGACGTGTTGCTGTCGGTAACGCCGCCGCCGCAAATGCCGGCGACCCTGGAGGCGGGCACCATTCACGGTTATTGCGTCGGTGAGCCGTGGAACCAGCAGGCGGTGTTCAAGGGCATCGGCGTGCCGGTGATCACCGACTACGAAATCTGGAAAAACAATCCGGAGAAGGTGTTCGGTGTCAGCAAGGCGTGGGCGGACAAATACCCCAACACCCATATCCGCGTGGTCAAGGCGCTGATTCGCGCCGCCAAGTGGCTGGACGAGAACGACAACGCCAATCGCGCCGAGGCGGTGAAAATCCTGGCCCGCCCCAACTATGTCGGCGCCGACGAGGAAGTGATCGCCAATTCCATGACCGGCACCTTCGAGTATGAAAAGGGCGATATCAGACCGGTGCCGGACTTCAATGTGTTCTTCCGCCACAACGCCACCTACCCGTACTACTCCGATGCCATCTGGTATCTGACGCAAATGCGCCGTTGGGGGCAGATCAGCGAAAGCAAACCGGACAGTTGGTATCTGCAAACGGCGCAAAAAGTGTATCGGCCCGATGTCTATGCCGCTGCCGCCAAGGCCTTGATTGATGAAGGCAAGATGAGCGCCGCCGATTTCCCCGACTTCGAAAACGAAGACGGCTTCAAGCCGCCGCAAAGCGAGTTCATCGACGGCATCACCTATGACGGCCGTCACCCGAACACCTATCTGAATCAATTTCCCATTGGTTTGAAGGACGGCGACCGCCTCTGAGCGGCGAGGAGGATCCATGGTGACGATGACGCTACCGGACTGGCTGGCGCCCTATCGCGATCTGATGCGCGGCAAGGCCGGGCCGGCGCAGCAACAAGCGGTGTTGCGGCAACTGGTATGGCCGCTTCTGGGTATCGCGCTGTTCCTGCTGCTATGGCATTGGGCGGCGCAGAATATTCAGACGTCGCTGGGGCAGTTTCCCGGCCCCGCCACTGTATGGGAGCAAACCCAGGCGCTCTATCAGGAGCACCGTGAAGGGCGGCAGCGGGAAGCGGCCTTCCATGAGCGTCAGGAGAAATACATCGAGACGCGCCTGGCGCAGCAACCGGACTGGCAACCGGTACGCCGGGACTATACCGGCGCGCCCACCTTTTTCGATCAGGTCGGCACCAGTCTGATCACCGTGATGAGCGGCTTTCTGCTGGCTTCGGCGCTGGCCATACCGCTGGGCATTGTGGTCGGCCTGAGCGCCGGCGTGCACGCGGCGGTGAATCCGCTGATTCAGATTTTCAAACCGGTATCGCCGCTGGCCTGGCTGCCGCTGGTGACTATGGTGGTCAGCGCCGTTTACACCAGCAGTGATCCCTGGCTGGCCAAGTCGTTTCTCACTTCCATGTTCACCGTCACGCTGTGTTGTTTATGGCCCACCTTGCTGAACACCGCGGTGGGCGTGACCTCGGTGAGCAGCGATCTGACCAACGTGTCGCGGGTGTTGCGTCTTAATGCTTTCGAGCATGTGCGCCGTATTGTGTTGCCCTCGGCACTGCCGATGATGTTCACCGGTCTGCGATTGAGTCTGGGGATCGCCTGGATGGTGCTGATTGCCGCGGAAATGCTGGCGCAGAATCCGGGTCTCGGAAAATTCGTCTGGGATGAATTCCAGAACGGCAGCTCCCAGTCACTGGGACGCATCATGGTGGCGGTGCAGGTGATCGGGTTGATCGGTTTTCTGCTGGACCGGCTGATGCTGGCGCTGCAACGGTTTCTGGTATGGGACAAGAGCGCCGCGCAGCGCTAGGAGAAGGTATGACAGCATTATTGGAACTGTCCAACGTAGGCATGGCCTTTGATACACCGACCGGGCGTTTCGAAGCCTTGAAGGGGGTGAACCTGAAAATCGCCGCCGGTGAATTCGTGTCGCTGATCGGTCACTCCGGCTGCGGCAAATCCACCGTGTTGAATATTGTCGCCGGCTTGCTGCACGCCACCGATGGCGGTGTGATTCTGGATCGCCGGGAGGTCACCGAACCCGGCCCGGAACGGGCGGTGGTGTTCCAGAACCACTCGCTGCTGCCCTGGCTCACCGCCTTTGAGAACGTGGAACTGGCGGTGCGGCAGGTGTTCCGCAAACAGAAAAGCAAAAAGGAAATGCGGGACTGGGTGGCCTATAACCTGGAGCTGGTGCACATGGCGCACGCCATGGACAAGACCCCTCAAGAGATCTCCGGCGGCATGAAGCAGCGGGTGGGCATTGCCCGGGCGCTGGCCATGCAACCGCGCGTGCTGCTCATGGATGAGCCTTTCGGCGCGCTGGACGCGCTTACCCGTGCTCATCTGCAGGATTCACTGATGGCGATTCACGCGCAACTGGGCACCACCGTGATCATGATCACCCACGATGTGGACGAGGCGGTGCTGTTGTCCGACCGCATCGTGATGATGAGCAACGGCCCGTCCGCCACCATTGGCGAAGTGCTGCCGGTGGCGCTGCCGCGCCCCAGGGACCGGTTGGCGTTGGCGGACGATCCTGTTTACCACCGCTGCCGGCAAAAGGTGCTGCGGTTTCTCTATGAGAAGCAAAACAAGGTCACCGCCTTGCCCAGCCGTCCGGACCCGGCGGCGCCGCAGCGGCAGCAGGCCTGATCGGCGTCACGACGGTGCGGAAGAGGGCGCGGTTTTGCACTGGATTGGTGCGCTTTCCGCGCCCCGGTCCGTGCGCGGCATGAAAACCGGGCCATGACCGCTTGGCACAGCGGTTGCTACAACGGGGGGAAGCCAACCAACATGGATGCCGACAAGCCCATGCCATTGAAGATCATGCTGGTGGACGATCAGCCGCCGCGGGCAGCGATGCTTGAGCGGGCCCTGGAAGATGAAGGGCACGTCATTCTGTGCCGCCTCACCAGCGCCGCCGGTTTGTCACAGAAAGTGATGGCGTGCAATCCGGACATGGTGATCGTCGACATGAACGCGCCGGACCGGGATACGCTGGAGAGTATGGCGCTGGTGCAGCGCGACATGCCCCGTCCCATCGTCATGTTCTGTGGCCAGGACGACGAGGACCTGATCGTCGCCGCGCTGCGCGCCGGCGTCAGTGCCTATGTGGCCGGCGAAACAGACCTGTCCCGGGTGCGCGGCGTGATGCGTGTGGCCACCGCCCGCTTCCGTGAATACCAGGCGCTGCGAGAGGAACTGGAGCAGACCCGGGAGGCGCTGGAGGAACGCAAGCTGATCGAGCGCGCCAAGGGCTTGTTGATGCAACGGCGTCGCCTCAATGAGCAGGACGCCTACGCCATGCTGCGCCGGCAGGCCATGAACACCGGGCAACCTCTGATCCAGGTGGCCCGTTCGGTGTTGGATTACGCCGATCTGTTGAAAGCCCAGGGGTGACGATGAAGCAAACACAGCGTGTCCGTATCGGTTACATGCCGCTCACCGACAGCCTGCCGCTGGTGGTGGCTCAGCAAGCCGGTTATTTCGCCGATGAAGGGCTGGAGGTGGAACTGCAACCGGAGTGGAGTTGGGCCAGCTTGCGTGATCGCTTGCTGGTGGGGCAGGTGAATGCGGCGCCGATGCTGGCGCCCATGCTGTTGAGCACATCCCTCGGCCTGGGTTGCATCAAGAAGCCGCTGGCCACGGCCTTTTCCATGGGCGTCAACGGTAATGGCGTGACTGTGTCGCCGATGCTGTATCACGGTCTGTGCGCGCTGGCGTCGGGGCCCTCGCCCCAGGACATGGCGGTGGCGCTGAACAAGCTGGTGGCGGCCCGTGCCAGCGCGGGTGACGCGCCGCTGGTACTGGCGGTGGTGTTCCCGTTTTCCTGTCACGCCTATCAATTACGCCACTGGCTGGCGGTGGCCGGTCTCGACCCGGACCACGACGTCAAGCTGGTGGTGCTGCCGCCCTCGCAAATGGTGGATCACCTGCGGTTGGGGCATATCGACGGCTTCTGCGTGGGCGAACCCTGGAACAGTCTGGCGGCGCTCACCGGCGCCGGACATTGCATTCTGTCCGGCTACCAGATCTGGGAAAACGCGCCGGAAAAAGTGCTGGCGGTGACCCGTGAATGGGCGGCGGCCCACCCGGATACCCACCGGGCTCTGCTGCGCGCGCTGTATCGGGCGGCGGCCCATGCCGATGAGCACCTGCAGGCGTGTCTTGAGTGGCTGGCTCACCCGGCCTGGCTGGGCGTGCCGGCGGAAGTGATCGGTGCGCCGTTTTCCCAGCGCCTGCCCGGCGGGCTCACCGGTCAGCCGTTCCCACGTCATCATTTTCATGTGTTTTCCGCTTACCAGGCCAATTTCCCCTGGCGTTCGGACGCGGAGTTTCTGCTCGGGGAGATGCAGCGATGGCGGCAGGGCCGTATCGAAGAGAAAAGCACTTTCGCCGCGCAATGCTACCGCACGGATCTGTATCGGGACGCGGTGGGGGATCTGACCAATCTGCCGGAGGTGGATCACAAGCCGGCGGAAAGGCACGCCGGCCAGTGGCGGCTACCCGGCGATCCAGCGTCGGTGGAACTGGGGCCGGACCGGTTGTTGCAGGTGGAGTAAGGGGGGAACGGGACCAGGTTGCCCTCCATCTTGGGCAGCGGAGCCGTGTTATGCCTTTACGGGAACGCCGTGAATACGTCCTTGTAGGCTTCCGGTCGAACGTCCCTGTTCGACAGGATCCCGCAAAGGCATAACGCGGCTCCGCTTCGAGGTAAGCGAAGCGCAGGAGTCCTTCCGGCCGTCGCCGAGACACCACGACAGAATGGAGTGGTTTTCCCTTTCCTGAAAGGTTCGTCATTGTTGGGGCCCGGAACGCGGCGGCTCACTCGAAGCGGGTCTGTACGGAGGCCTTCCGGGACCCTGTTTGACAGGGACGTCAAACCGGGAGCTTACAGGGATGTATTTACAGCGATCCCGGAAGGCCTCCGTGCAGACCCGTGCCCCCGATGGAGGCACTAACTAAGTCCCGTTAATCCACGATGGACCTTTTACCCCGCCCGTAATTGCTTGGCGGCGGCCACCATGTTGGCCAGGGCGCCCTGAGTCTCTTCCCACTTGCGGGTTTTCAGGCCGCAATCCGGGTTGACCCACAGCCGTTCCTTCGGCAGCCGCTCGGCGGCTTTTTCCATCAAACCCACCATCCAGGCCACGTCCGGTTCGTTGGGGGAGTGGATGTCATACACCCCCGGGCCGATGTCGTTGGGGTACTGGAAGTCGCGGAACGCATCCAGCAGCTCCATATTAGAGCGGGAGGTCTCGATGGTGATGACGTCCGCGTCCAGCGCGGCGATCGCCTCGATGATGTCGTTGAACTCGGAATAGCACATATGAGTGTGGATCTGAGTGTCATCATCGACCCCCACGGTGGCCAGGCGGAAGCAGTCCACCGCCCAGTCCAGGTAGGCTTGCCAGTCCCCCTGGCGCAGCGGCAGGCCTTCGCGCAGGGCCGGCTCGTCGATCTGAATCACCTTGATGCCGGCGCTTTCCAGATCCTGTACTTCGTCACGCAGGGCCAGGGCGATCTGCTTGCAGGTTTCCGAGCGCGGCTGATCGTCGCGCACGAAGGACCATTGCAGAATCGTCACCGGACCGGTGAGCATGCCCTTCACTGGCTTGTCGGTGAGGGACTGGGCGTAGCGGGCCCATTCCACCGTCATCGGATCAGGACGCTGCACGTCGCCGAAAATGATCGGCGGTTTCACGCAACGGGAACCGTAGCTCTGCACCCAGCCGAAGCGGGTGAAGGCGAAGCCCTCCAGCAGCTCACCAAAATACTCCACCATGTCATTGCGTTCGGCTTCGCCGTGCACCAGCACGTCCAGTTCCACTTCTTCCTGATAGCGGATGCAGCGGGCGATTTCCTGCTTCATCTGTTCGGTGTAAGCGGTGTCATCGAGCTTGCCGGCTTTCCAGTCCCGGCGTGCCTCGCGGATTTCCCGGGTCTGCGGGAAGGAGCCGATGGTGGTGGTGGGGAACGCCGGCAGCTTCAGCGCGCCCTGTTGTTTGGCGATACGTTCAGCGAACGGGCTCAGACGATCACGGGAAACATCACCGCTGGCGGCGATCCGCTCGCCCACGGCCGGGTTATGAATGCGGATTGATTCAGCGCGTGCCCGCAGGGCCTGGCGTTGTGCCCGCAGGCCCGCCTCGGCGGTGGCGTCGTCGTCCAGCGCGCCGCCCAGCAGGGCCAGTTCGTCCAGCTTTTGTTTGGCGAAGCTGAGCCAGCTTTTCAGTTCGGTATCGAGCTTGTCTTCCTGGTCCAGGTCCACCGGGCTGTGCAGCAGGGAGCAGGAGGGCGCCAGCCACAAGCGGTCGCCAAGTGCCTCCTTGAGCGGTTTCAGCCTCGCCAGAGCGGCATCCAGGTCGGTACGCCAGATATTGCGACCGTTGATGTAACCGAGGGAGAGCACCTTGTCGCCGAGCCGGCTGATCACTTGTTCCAGATCGTCATCGCCGCGTACCCGGTCCAGGTGCAGGCCGGCCACCGGCAGTTCCAGGGCGGTGAACAGGTTGTTCTTCAGCGCGCCGAAATACGTGGCCAGCAGCAGCCGGGCGGCGCTGGCGGCGGCCAGTTGGTCATAGACCCGCAGGTAGGCGCGCTGCCAGGCGTCGGGCAGATCCAGCACCAGGATCGGCTCGTCGATCTGCACCCATTGCACGCCTTGGTCCGCCAGCCGCTGCAGAATCCGGCGGTAAACCGGAATCAGATTATCCAGCAAAGCCAGCTTGGCGCTGTCGTCGGCGCCGTCGAAGTCCTCGCCCTTGCTCAGGTAGAGGTAGGTCAGCGGGCCGGGGATCACCGGTTTCGGATTGTGGCCGAGGGCCTTGGCTTCCTCGACCTGCTCGAACAGACTTTCGCGGGCGATGCGGAAGTTCTGATCGGTGGCCAGTTCCGGCACGATGTAATGGTAGTTGGTGTCGAACCACTTGGTCATTTCGCAGGCCGCCGCCGGGGTGCCGGTGGGCGCTCGGCCACGGGCCATGCGAAACAGGGTGTCCAGATCCACGTCGGCATCGGCGTCGTGGCCGAAGCGCGCCGGCACCACGCCGAGCAGGCAGGAGAATTCCAGAATCTGGTCGTACCAGGCGAAGTCACCCACTGGCAGCAGATCGATGCCGGCCTGCGCCTGCAGGGCCCAGTGCCGTTCGCGCAGACTGCGGCCAACGTGTTCCAGTTCGCTTTGCTGCAAGGTGCCGGCCCAGTAGGCTTCCTGTGCCTGTTTCAATTCCCGGCGGGCGCCGATGCGCGGGAAGCCCAGATTGTGCAAGGTGGTCATGATGGTTCCTTTAAAAAATTCGCTGACACGCAACACGCCCGCACGCTGACACGCCAGGGGCGTCCGGCGTCAGGCAGGAGTGAGAAGCATTGTGCGACCCTTGAGATGTGAGGCAAAATCAAATATTTAAAGTTGAACATGAGGAATCCTCATGATTGAGATGATTGAAGCAAGACGCTTATTGTTAGCGTCCAGGCGTGCCAGCGTGCTGCGTGGGAGCGTCTGATCATGTTGGAGCTGCGCCATCTGCGCACCCTGCAGGCCATCGACGACGCCGGTTCCCTGGTGGAAGCCTCGGAGCGGCTGCATGTCACTCAGTCCGCCCTGTCCCATCAGTTGAAAGATCTGGAGCACCGGCTCGGGTTGGAACTGATCGTGCGGCGCACGCGGCCGGTACGGTTCACCACCGCCGGCAGCCGCCTGTTGGCGCTGGCCCGGCAGATCCTGCCGCTGGTGAAGAAAACCGAGACCGAACTGAAGCGGCTCTCCGCCGGCGATAGCGGTCGCCTGCACATCGCCATCGAATGCCATTCCTGCTTCCAGTGGCTGATGCCGGCGCTGGACCGGTTCCGCGAGGACTGGCCGGAAGTGGAGCTGGATCTGTCCGCCGCCTTCGGCTTCGAGCCGCTGACCGCGCTGACCCGGGGCGATCTGGACATGGTGGTGACCTCGGATCCGGTGGGCGACCCGGCGGTGTGCTACCTGCCGCTGTTCCGCTACGAACTGGTGCTGGCGGTGGCGCGTGACAGTGAATGGGCGGCGCGGCGCTTTATTGAACCCGGGGCGTTGGCGGAGCAGACCTTGATCACCTATCCGGTGGAGCGTGAACGGCTGGACGTGTTCACCGCCTTCCTCGACCCGGCCGGGGTGGCGCCGGGCTCGGTGCGCACCGCCGAGCTGACGCCGATGATGGTGCAGTTGGTGGCCGCCGGTCGTGGCGTGGCGGCGCTGCCGAACTGGGCGCTGACCGAGTATCTCGATCTGGGGTTGGTGAAAAGTGCGAGGCTGGGCGAGGAAGGGGTCTGGCGTACCCTGTATGCCGCGGTACGCCAGGGGGATCAGACGGTGCCCTTTATTCAGGATTTCATGGAGACCGCCGAGGCGCTGTGCTTCAAAAACCTGTCCGGCATCCGGCGGGTCAACCTATCAGCTTGAGTCCGATGATGCCGCCGACGATGGCGGCCACGCACAGCAACCGGGCCGGTGTCGCCGGTTCCTGGAACAGCACGATACCGAGAATCACCGCGCCGGTGGCGCCGATGCCGGTCCACACCGCGTAGGCGGTGCCTACTGGCAGGGTTTTCATCGCCGTGGACAACAGCCAGAAGCTGATGGCCATGGCGGTGACGGTGAGCAAGGTCGGGAGCGGGCGGGTGAAACCTTCGGTGTATTTGAGCCCGATGGCCCAGCCGGTTTCCAGCAGACCGGCGAGGAACAGCAGATACCACGCCATGACGAGGTCCTTTTCGTGGCGGGGTCGTCCCCGGAGCAGGCGGCGCTCAACGCCGCGCCCCGAGGTCGTCCTTGGGGTGTGCACCATAATAGAGCAAGGGAAAGGCAGTTGATAGGTGGATCAGTTGATAGTTGACAGTGGACAGTTGACAGCGAAAAACAAAAACAGGTGATCTTTAGCCGCTGTGGGAAGCTTGCTTGCAAGCGAATGGGGTTCGTTCAGGCGCTTGGCGACATTCGCTTGCAAGCAAGCTTCCCACAGAAAAGGCATGAATCGACTTTGTTGATACGCAAATGGCTTTTGCACTTCCACATTTCTTTTCGCTGTCAACTGTCCACTGTCAACTATCAACTGTTTTATACGGTGTTTTGCTCAGAGCGCTGTTGTAGTAGCGCGGGTCGCCGGTGACCTCGTTGCCGATCCACGGGGGCAGGGGGAAGGTCTGGTCTTCGTGGTCCAGTTCCAGTTCGGCGACGATCAGGCCCTGGTTTTCGCCGTGGAAGACATCCACTTCCCAGGTGTGGCCCTGGTGGGGAACCAGGTAGCGGGTTTTGTCGATGACGCCTTCGCCGCACAGTTCGTCGAGCATGGCGCGGGCGTCCCGCGGCGGGATCGGATATTCGAATTCGCTGCGGCTGGCGCCGTGGGTTTCCCCCTTGATGGTGAGCCAGGCGCTGTCGCCCTTGAGCCGCACCCGCACCGTGGCCCGCTTGTCGTGGCTGAGATAGCCCTGGGTCAGACGCTCGCCGTCGAGGGTATCGAGAAAGGCACTGTCGCGGACCAGGAATTTGCGTTCGATTTCGATGCCCATGGGCTCTCCCCGTATGCCGTTTTGTCCCACCAATAATAGCGTAAATACATGCTATACTGCGCCGCCGAACCCAGCCCAACGCCTGTTATTTCCTGATCAGGAGCCCCATGAGCAGTGACTCCCTTCGTCTGACCGTCCGGCAGCTCCAGTGCGAACGGGATGAGCGCGTGCTGTTCCGTGATCTGGCGTTCCAGGCCCGCGCCGGCGAGATCTGGCAGATTACCGGCGCCAACGGGGCGGGCAAGACTACTCTGCTGCGGATTCTGGTGGGGCTGCACGGCTTTTATGAAGGTCAGGTACGCTGGCATTCGCCGCTGGCGCCGGATCTGCTCTATCTGGGGCATCAGCCCGGCGTGCGTGAAGAGTTGACCGCCCGTGAGAATCTGCGTTTCAGTGCCGCGCTGAACAACCAGCCGGGGGACGTGGACGCGGCCCTGGACGCGGTGGACCTGTACGGCTTCGAAGACGTGCCGGCGGCGCATCTCTCCGCCGGGCAGAAGCGTCGGGTGGCGCTGGCGCGGTTGTGGCTGGCGCCGAAAAAAGTGTGGGTGCTGGACGAGCCCTACACCGCCATCGACCAGAACGGCGTGGCGCGCCTGGACCAGCGCATACGCGATGCCGCCGGCAACGGCACTTTAGTGCTGTATACCTCCCACCACCGGGTCGGCGATGATGTGCGGCGGCTGCATCTGGGCACGGAGGCGCCGGCATGAGCGGACCCTGGTGGGCGACCCTGCGCCGGGAACTGACCCTGATCTGGCGTTCCCCGGCGGATATGGTGCAGCCGCTGTTCTTTTTCATGGTGGTGGTCAGTCTGTTCCCGCTGGGGTTGTCGCCGAAGCCGGAATTACTGGCGCTGGTGGCACCGGGCGTGGTCTGGGTGGCGGCGCTGCTGGCGGTGATGCTGTCGCTGGACGGGCTGTTCCGCCGTGACCAGGAAAGCGGTGCCCTGGATCAGATGCTGACGGCGCCGGTGGTGTCGGTGCTGCCGGTGTCGGCCAAGCTGCTGGCGCACTGGCTGCTGACCGGTCTGCCGCTGGCGCTGATGGCGCCGTTGCTGGGTTACATGATGCAGCTGCCGGTGTCGGCACTGGCGACGCTGACTTACAGCGTGCTGCTGGGAACGCCGACGCTGACGGTGATCGGCGCCATCGGCGCGGCATTGACCGTGGGTCTGAATCGCGGCGGCATTCTGCTGGCGCTGCTGATTCTGCCGCTTTATGTTCCGGTGCTGGTGTTCGGCGCCGGTGTGGTGCGCGCCGCCGTGGACGGCTCTCCCACTCAGGGGTTGCTGGCAGTATTGGGCGCGCTGCTGGCGTTGGCGCTGAGTCTGGGGCCACTGGCGGTGGCGATGGGACTGCGTATCAGCGCCGGAGACTGACCGCCGGGGTCGATGACGACAACCGCTGGGGCCGATGACAACAAGAGTCGACGTTATGTGGAACACTCTGAAACGCTGGTATCACCAACTGGGCTCGCCCCGCTATTTTTACCGGTTCGCCGACGTGGTGCTGCCGTGGCTGTGGCCGCTGGCGCTGATCATTCTGGCCATCGGCCTGGTATGGGGGCTGGCCTACGCGCCGGTGGAGCGTTACCAGGGTGACAGCTATCGCATCATCTATCTGCATGTTCCCGCTTCCAGCGGTGCCCTGATGGGCTACATCGCCATGGGCGTGGCCGGGCTGGTGTGCCTGGTCTGGCGGATGAAAATGGCCGAGGTCATGCTCAAGGCGCTGGCGCCGTTCGGCGCCGTGCTGGCGGCGGTGTCCCTGATCAGCGGCGCGATCTGGGGCAAGCCCACCTGGGGCACCTACTGGCAGTGGGACGCGCGGCTGACCTCGATGCTGATCCTGTTGTTCATGTATCTCGGCGTGATGGTGTTGCAGTCCGCCATTCGCGATCCCCGCCAGGCCGCCCGTGCCGCCTCGTTGCTGGCACTGGTCGGGGTGATCAACGTGGTGATCGTGAAGTATTCGGTGGAGTGGCTGAACACCCTGCACCAGGGGGCGACGTTGAATCTGTTCAGCGAATCCTCCATCAACCCGGCAATGAAATACCCGCTGCTGATCAGCATGCTGGGCATGTGGCTGCTGTACGCCGCCAACGTACTGATGCGGGCCCGGGCCGAGGTATTGAGCCGGGAGCGCCGCAGCGGCTGGGTACGCAAACTGGTGGAGGGGCACTGATGTATTTCGACAGCTTCGCGGAGTTTCTGGCCATGGGCAAACATGGTCCCTATGTCTGGAGCGCTTACGGTATCTGTGCACTGCTGATCGTGATCAATATGGTGTTGGCGGCGCGCAAGCATGCTCAGGTGCGACAGGAAGTGGCTCGTCAATGGCGACGCGAATCCCGAGAGGTAAAACATGAATCCGGTTCGTAAACAGCGCCTGATCGTGGTGCTGGCGGTGTTTCTGGGGCTGGCCCTGGCCACCGCCCTGGCGGTGTACGCCCTGCGTCAGAACATCAATCTGTTTTTTACCCCGCAGCAGGTGGTCAGCGGCGAAGCGCCGGTGGGCACTAAAATGCGTGTGGGGGGTCTGGTTATGGAGGGATCGGTGGTTCGCGACCCCGACACTTTGGACGTGACTTTCGACGTCACCGACGGCAAGGGCACCTTCACCGTCCATTACCAGGGCATCCTGCCGGATCTGTTCCGCGAAGGGCAGGGTATCGTCGCCAACGGCACGCTGGTGAGCCGGGAACGGTTCGAGGCGGAAGAAGTGCTCGCCAAACACGATGAGACCTACATGCCTCCGGAGGTTCAAGATGCCTTGGAAAAAGCAGGACACCCCGGCGCGCGGAAGGAAGCCGCGGGCTCATAGCGATCTTCCCGCCATTCACGGCCGGCGCTGGCTGGCCGGCCTGTTGCTCGGTTTCGCCGCCCCGGGCCTGGCCGAGTCCCTGCCGGTGGACAGCCTGACCCTGCCCGAAGGCTTTAAACTGACGGTGTTCACCGCTGACGTCCCCAACGCCCGGCAACTGGCCCAGGCCGAGGACGGCACCGTGTTCGCCGGCTCCCGTGACGAGGGCAAGGTCTACGCGATCCGCGACGCCGATGGCGATGGCCGCGCCGAGCGCACCTGGGTGCTGGCGGAAGGGCTGAACATGCCCTCCGGGATCGCCTATCGCGACGGCACCCTCTACGTGGCGGCGGTGAACCGGATTTTGGCGCTGCCGGACATTCTCGATCATCTGGACGATCCGCCGGCATTGGAGCTGGTGACGGACCAATTTCCCTCCGATTCCCATCACGGCTGGAAGTATCTGGCGTTCGACCGAGAAGGGAAACTGATCGTGCCGGTGGGGGCACCGTGCAACATCTGCAACCGGGAAGAACCCTACGCCACCATCCAACGCTATGACCCGGACTCGGGGGAAATGACCACGGTGGCCCGCGGGGTGCGCAATTCGGTGGGGTTTGATTTCCATCCGCGCAGTGGGCAGCTGTGGTTCACCGACAATGGCCGCGACATGCTCGGCGACGAGATCCCGCCGGAAGAACTCAACCGGGTGCGCGAGGACGGTGAACACTTCGGCTATCCGTTTATCCACGGTGGCACGGTGCCGGATCCGGAGTTTGGCAAGGATCATGATCCCGGCGAATTCGCCATGCCGATGCAGACCATGCCGGCGCATCACGCGCCGCTGGGTATGACGTTCTATACCGGGGAGCAATTTCCCGAGGACTACCGGGGTGACATCTTCATCGCCGAGCACGGTTCCTGGAACCGCAGCACGCCGGCCGGGTACCGGGTCACCCGGGTCGGCGTGGAAGGCATCGACAAGGTTACCGGGTACCAGCCATTCATCAGCGGCTGGCTGCGTGAGGACGGCACCCGCTGGGGACGTCCGGCGGACGTCATGCAGGCCGCCGACGGCAGTTTGCTGATCGCCGACGATCACGCCGGCGCCATCTACCGCGTGGTCTACCAGGGCAACTGACCGGCTCGGACCGGGCATGGCGGTTTCTGTAGGAGCGGCCCACGAGCCGCGATATTCTAAGGACGCCGGACATCCGGCGTCCTTAGCCTTCTCAATGGAACCCCGATGAGCCAAGTCATTATCCTGGTGGACGACCCGGCGGATTGGGCGGCGTACTATCCCGCCCGCAATCTGCTGTCCGCCCGTGATTACCTGCAGGCTTCCGAGCCGGTCTGCACTGACAAGAAAGTGCAGGTGATCAATCTGTGCCGCAGCTACAAATATCTGTCCCCCGGCTACTACTGTTCGCTGCTGGCGGAGGCCCGTGGCCAGCGCGTCATGCCCTCGGTACGCACGGTCAACGACCTTAGCTACAAGGCGCTGTACGGCCTGCACTTCGAGCATTTCGAGTCGGCGCTGGACAAGGCGATGAAGAAGCAGGGCGGCGACGCCACCAAGGTGACGTTCAATATCTACTTCGGACAAACCGAGCAGGAAGGGCTGGCGGAACTGGCGCGGCAGATCTTTGATCAGTTGCCGTGTCCGATTCTGCGGGTGTCGTTCCGGCGCCGGGAGCGATGGACCCTGGAAGCGATCAAGACGCCGAGTCTGAAACAGGTCAAGGGCGCCCAGGAAGACGCTTTCGCCCGTGCCCTGGAGCAGTTCAATGCCCGTGTCTGGCGCAGCCCGCGCCGGCGCCGCGGTGAACGTTATGACCTGGCCATGCTGGTGAACGACGAGGAAGCCATGCCGCCGAGCAACCGCGCCGCTTTGAAGCGGTTCATGCAGGCCGGCCGGCAACTGGGCATCAAGGTGGAAATCGTCGGCCGCGACGCCTACGCCCGTCTGGGCGAATACGATGGCCTGTTCATTCGCGAAACCACCGCTATCGACCACCATACCTATCAGTTCGCCCGCAAGGCGGAGCAGGAAGGCATGGTGGTGATCGACGATCCGCGCTCGATTCTGCGCTGTACCAACAAGATTTATTTGGCGGAACTGATGCAGGCCCATGGCGTGCCGGTGCCGCCCACCGCGTTTGTGTTCAGCGACACCGCCGAACAGGTGGACAGCCTGATCGGGGAACTGGGACTGCCGATGGTGCTGAAGATCCCGGACGGCAGTTTCTCCTGCGGCATTAGCAAGGTGGAGGACCGAGAGGCGCTGGGCAACGCGCTGCATGGCTATCTGAAACAGTCCGCCGTGGTGCTGGCCCAGGCGTTTATGTACACCGATTACGACTGGCGCATCGGCGTGCTCAACAATCGGCCGTTGTTCGCCTGCCAGTATTTCATGAGCAAGGGGCATTGGCAGATTTATCATCACAAGGACGGCGGCAAAACCGCCTCCGGCAACGCGCGCACGGTACCGATCCGCGAAGTGCCGCCGAAGGTGCTGAGAGTGGCGCTCAAGGCCGCCCGGCTGATGGGCAACGGCCTGTACGGCGTGGACCTGAAGCAGTCCGGCGATCAGGTGGTGGTGATGGAGGTGAACGACAATCCCAACATTGATGCCAGCGTCGAGGACCTGTGGCTGGGCGAGGACCTGTACCGGCAGGTGATGCTCGAATTCCTGCGCCGCATGGAGGCGCGGCGGCTGGGGTTGCCGCTTTGAGCACCTGTTTGCACATTTTAGTGCCACTTGCCCGGTGAGGAGAGGCGGCGATGGGGGTTCCAGGACACTCGAAAAGCAGGGTCCTGGAACCCCCATCGCCGCCTCTCCACGAACTCTGAAACTGCTCGCTTCGAATCAACATTCAGGCTACGAGGCCGCTGTGGGAAGCTGCCTGGGCAGCGAATTGGCGCGGGGATTGAACGATCACGGTAAGGCTGAGCACCCAGCGTGCTAGCATGCTCTGGAAGCCCGCACCAAAAGGATTGGGAACAACGTGATACGTAAAGACGCGCTGCGCCGGGAGATGCAACAGTGGCTGGCCGAGGGGCTGATCGAGGAGGATCAGGCCCGGCGCATTCTGGCCCGTTATGGCACGGGGCTGGAAGCCAGTGGCGACTCCCTGGGGGCGCGAGTGCTGACCGCCTGTGCTCTGTTATTCATCGGTCTGGCGCTGCTGCTGGTGGTGTCCGCCCATTGGGACGGCCTGCCCAGGGGCGTGCGCTTCGCCGGTCTGCTGGCCCTCACCGTGGCCACCAACGGGGTAGGGTTGTGGCGCTGGGGGCGTCATGGCGAGGGGGGCGGCTGGCTGTTTCTCGGTGCGGTCTGCTATGGCGCTTCGATCATGCTGGTGGGGCAGATGTACCACCTCGGCGAGCATTTCCCCAACGGCGTGCTGTTGTGGATGATCGGCACGTTGCCGGTGGCCTTTTTCTCCCGGCGCCTGCTGGTGACACTGCTGCTGGTGGCGCTCACCGCCCTGTGGATGGTGATGGAAACTCCGTTCTCGCCACCCTGGGCTGGCATCGTGTTTCTCGGTGTGGCCGGCTGGCTGGCCTGGCGCCGCCATTCCAATGTGGTGATGCTGCCGGTGCTGGCGGCCCTGGTGTTGTGGCTCAACCTGATGTTGTCCTGGGTGTTCCACACCGATTTCGGGCCCCATTGGCGGGCCGGTCACCTGACCTTCAATCTCGCCCTGCTGGTTCTCGCCCAGGTGCTCTGCCAGCGGCTGGAACGGCGTGAGGACTCGCGCTGGGCGCCCTTGCCGTGGCTTGGGCGGTTGTCGTTGCTGGTGCTGTTGCCGCTGACGTTCGAGGGCCTCTGGAAAAACTATCTGCACAGCCACTGGGGCTGGCTGGATCCGGGGTTGTGGGCGGCGCTGCCGTTGCTGCTGGCGGCGATCGCCCTCAAGCCCCGTGGCATCCTGCCCTGGCTGGCGCTGGCCGGGGTGCTGCTGGTGCATGGCCTGGGCCGGCCGGAACAGAGCCTGTACTGGACCGTGGCGGCCAATCTGGTGGTCCTGCTGGTGGCCATGGCCTGGATACGCCAGGGATTGTTGCGCACCGACCAGCGCCGTTTCTTCGCCGGTCTGGGCACGGTGGCGGTATTGGCGATGTTGCGTTACCTCGATCTGATTGGAGACTACCTGGGCGCGGCTTTGTTGTTCCTGGTCATGGCCGGCATTCTCTACGGTGGCGCCCGCTATTGGCGCCAGCGCGATCCGGAGGTGGCCCATGACTAGACGTTGGCGGTTGCGCGCCCTGGTGGCGGCGCTGGTGTTGCAGGTTCTGGTGCTGCTCGGCTTGCTGGGCTATGCGCAGTACCCGCTTTGGTTCGGCAACGAAGTGGTGCTGCGCACGGTGCCGGTGGATCCGCGCGATTTGTTGCGCGGCAACTATGCCCGGTTGCGCTACGACATCAGTGAGGCACCGATGCCGGAGGTAGGGGTGCCGCGGGTAGGGCGCGAGGTGTATGTGCAGTTGCGTCGGCAAGGTCGGGTATGGAAAGCGGTGGAGACCCGTTACTCGCCGCCGCCGGGTGATTTCATTCGCGGGCATATTCGTGCGGTACGGGTGGGGTCGGTAACCGTGGAATACGGCATCGAAGCCTATTTCGCGCCCAAGGAAAAGGCGCTGGAACTGGAGCGGCGGCTGCGCCAGGGTGGTCTGGCCCGGGTGCGTATCGCCGCCGATGGCCGCGCCGCCCTGGTGTCCGTGGAGGACACCGGGGAGGGCACGGGCGAAGGAGCTGGAGAGCAGCCCTGATCAGCCGCCGAGGACCTTGGTGAGGAAGCCGCTTTCCTTGGCGATGGTCTGGGTGAACGGCTCCAGAGCGTGCAGGCGTTCCTTGTGGGCGGCCAGGTTGGGATACCGATCGACCCCTTCACCGGCATGCTGGAAGTTCACCAACTGGCTGGCCACGGCGATGTCGGCGACGGTGAGCCGTTCGCCAGCGAAGTAGGTCTTGCCTTCCAGTTCCCGATCCAGGTACTCGAGCAGCGGCGGTACCGCGCCCTGCAGCGCTTTCTGCGCCGCCGCTTCATCCGCTTCCTTGCCCATCAGACGCCGTACCACCCGGTTAAAGAACACACCGAAGGTACAGTTGACGCCCAGTTCGTAGTCGCCGAATTTCTCGAACCACAGGGTGCGAGCGTACTCGTAGGGATCCTCCGGGTAGAGGGACGGCTCGGGGTGTTTTTTCTCCAGGAAGGCGCAGATTACCCCGGAATCGGCGAGAATCTGGCCGTCGTAATCCAGAGCGGGAATGCGCCCGAGTGGGTTGAGATCCCGATACCAGTCCGGTGCGTTGCGCGGGTCCACGTTGACAGCCTCATGTTCCAAGCCTTTGAGGGCCAGTACCACACGGGTCTTGCGCACGAACGGCGACAGCATGGCGCCATACAATTTGATGGTCATTGGGGTCTCCCGGTCTCTATATTGTGATGTTGAGCCTGGTGCGGCCCGCTCGAAAGCGGGCCGGCCGCAGGCGGATCTCAACCCGTGAATCCGACGGGCGGCTGGGGTAACAGGCATATAGCAGTGTCGCGGAAGGGTCAACAGGGGACCGCCCGGTCAGGCGAAAACCGTCGGAATCGCCGAGATTGGACGGATTATGAACGAACAGTGTCGGCCAGGGGAATTTCCCCTTGACGCTACCGGCCCGGATTCCTAGACTACGCGCCGCTTGACAGGGCAGTCCCGCAACGGGATTGGCCGACAAGTCCGGGTCCCCTTCGTCTAGTGGCCTAGGACACCGCCCTTTCACGGCGGTAACAGGGGTTCGACTCCCCTAGGGGACGCCACTATTTTCGTTCAGGCGAAGCAGTGACAAGCGGGAATAGCTCAGCTGGTAGAGCACAACCTTGCCAAGGTTGGGGTCGCGAGTTCGAATCTCGTTTCCCGCTCCAATTCTACTTTAGGGATTCGTAAAGCATTGTTGCGCTTAGCAGGGCGACCCCGCCTTTTATTGGTTGGGGCCGCGACCGGGGCGCCGGCCGGTTCGAATCCCGTTTCCCGCTACAATTTCCTTTAGATGACAAGTCTGAGCTTGCGATCGACCGCGAAATGGCCGCTACCGCGCACCGCAATATAGAGCGCAAGAAACCCCATCAATACCGGAAACTCTATACCGCGATCGATCCAGGGCCAGGTGGGACCGAGCGCGTAGCTGATACCCGCCATTTGCAACGTGATGATGAACGCGACTGGGCGAGCCCATAGTCCAATAGCCAGCATGAGGGCGCCAACGGTTTCAAGTAGCATGACCAAAAAGGCCAGCTGTGGTGCGAATGGCAAACCCATGACGTTCTGGATCAGGTTGACGGAGCCTGCCATCGGGTCAGCCATGGAGCCGTGAGATGTCCCCAGGGCTTTGGGAAGGCCGTGGGTGAACAGGACGGCGCCGAAGGCAAAACGCAGCATTGCGTACAGGACCGGTTCCGCACGCTCATAAAGCACGCCTAGCCGTGGAAACAACAGGCGCCCATAAGTTTTAGTCGTTTCTTCGAAAGCAGTCTCGGATTGGGTTGGTGATGCGTAAAGTCCGGTGTTTGGACGTTGATCCGGCTCGGCACAACAAATGATTGGGATTCGTTTCATGTGAATCTCCTTCGCGGTCAATGCGCTGCGTTTCGCTGGATTTTCTTTTGTAGCGAAAACGCAGCAAAGGCGGCTGCCGCACCCAGCGTCGCGGCCAGAGCCAACATTCCGAACGTCATGACTGATGGGGGCTGGTGCGAGGCGAAGTACGCCACCAGGCCCAGGAAGAAACCAAGCAGATTGTTGAATACGGGCGCCTTGGCCAGGGACAGCGCAATTACGGTGACGGCGAACACCACCGCGCTGATGGCGTAGCTTCCCAGAACCGGTGTCAGAACCGCCATGACCTGGGCTGCGCCGATGCCCAAGGCGACGCCGATCAGCACGCAGGCCAGGTTGATGACTCCCTGTTTCAGGTTCAGTCCACGGGTGAAGAACGAAATCCAGCCGACAAACATGGCCCACACCGGGACTTCGAAAGCCATCACGCTCAGTGTGGCGGCCGATGATGCGATGACCGACTCGCCAATCACTATTTTCAGATGGTCAGACAGTGCGTTGTTGGCCATTACGCACCTCCCGGGGTGCATAAACGTGGCACGGCGATATAGGTGACAGGGCGGCCACTGTGCGCAAAATCATGGAGCCCTTTGGTGGAGGCACCGGTGATCAAAATGGTGAGGTTCATAAGCTTGACTCCTGGCGGGTTGAAGCAGCGTACGCTCAGGCGAACCCGCCGTTGACGCGCACGATTTGAGAATTGACCCAGCCCCCATCGGCGCCGACCAGGAACGACACCACACGGGCAATGTCTTCGGGTTGTCCCAGACGCTCCAGGGGAGATGCCTTGCTGAGCTGGGCAATCTGTTCGTCGGTCTTGCCTTTGAGAAACAGTTCGGTGGCGACGGGACCGGGGGCGATCGCATTGACCGTAATGTCGCGGCCACGCAATTCATTGGCCAGCACATGAACCAAACCTTCGACACCGGCCTTAGCTGCTATGTAGGGGCCGTATTCAGGGAAGGCCCTGGCGATCACGCTGGTCGACAGCGCGAGAATTCGGCCACCGGCTTGCAATTTCTGAGCTGCCTGCCCCAGCACCAGGAAGGCACCGCGAAGATTGGTTTCAACAACGCGATCGAAAGTCTCGACACTCTCGGGACTGATGGGGGCCAGAGTCATCACACCAGCGCTATGGACGACGACACCGATGGCACCGAAGGCACCCTGCGTCGTGGCAAAGAGTCGTTGTACGTCCGCCGCTTGGGATACATCCGCCCGCACGGCGACCGCTTCCCCACCCACCGCTTCGATGGCCGAGACGACTTCCTGAGCCCTGGCTGCATTGCCTGAGTAATTGACGGCGATTTTGAAGCCATCGGCGGCCAGGCGCAGTGCGATGGCGCGGCCGATGCCTCGGGAGGCGCCGGTAATAATGGCTGTCCGGACCGGCGGTGGTACGGTGGATGACTTGCTGGTACTCATGATGGTTTCCTTGATGTGCATGGTGGTAGACACTCGCCGATCCCGCGTGACGATATAGCAGGCGCTATGGAGTCGATGGTGCGGATTGAGCATTAATGAATAAATGAGGTTAAATTGGTTTCTTAATTCAAGAAGTATCAACAATTGGATTGGTATGGACCGCTTCGATGCTTTGCAGCTGTTCACTCGCATTGTGGAACTCGGCAGCTTCACCGAAGCCGCCAATGTGCTGAATATCCCGCGTGCTACGGCAACACATACGATCAAGGCGCTCGAGAAGCGGTTGGGGGCTCGCCTGCTGGATCGCACCACACGTCAGGTGAAACCGACCCTGGATGGACAGGCCTTCTACGAACGCAGCAGGCGCGTCCTGGCTGAACTGGAGGAGGCGGAAACGTGCCTGAGCACCCAGATAGCCAATCCCCACGGGACGTTACGGCTGGATCTCCATGGGGCGCATGCGACGATGATCATCCTGCCGCGTATCGGCGAGTTCAGGGCGCGCTATCCTCGAATTGATGTCGTTATCAGCAGTGGCGACCGCCTGGTAAGTCTGGTCAAAGAAGGTATTGACTGCGTGGTACGAGCTGGCCGGCCACGCGATTCGTCGCTGGTGGTCAGAAAGTTGGCGGACATGCCGGAGATCATCTGCGCCAGTCCGGAGTATCTGGCTCGATACGGTACCCCCGAACATCCGCGTGAATTGGTGCAGCACCAGGGGATTGGCTTTTTTTCCCGGGGCAATGACAGCCGTTATCCCTTCACCGTCATAGTGGACGGTAAGGTGGCTGAATTCGAAGCGAGTGGCTGGATTTCGGTGAGTGATGCAGAGTGTTACACGAGCGCTGCACTCGCCGGCTGCGGGCTGATTCAGGTGCCTCGTTTCCGGCTGGAAGAGCACCTGCAGGCTGGACGTCTAGTCCAAGTGCTGCCTGAATGGACCTGTCCCGCACTGCCGGTCAGTGCGCTCTACCCATTTCATCGGCAGCTTTCTCCCAGAGTGCGCGTATTCATCGATTGGGCTCGAGATATATATCGCGAAAAATTCGGTGAGACAGGGCATCCGGATAATAGTGAATAAGAATGTGATCCTGTCCATCGTGCTGTCCATACAGTAAAGAGAGGTAGTCGCCGTGCCAGTATCCCCTTGAATGAGGAGCCCTCAATGACAAGCCCCGAATTTTCGGGCGTTTTTCGCAAGCTGCGCGAACTTTTCGGAGTGCGTGAAGAGAGGCCGCCGATTGTAGACCGTCCGACTGACCTCGAGTTGCCCTGGGCCCCGGGTGCGGAAAACACCATTCAGGATATGCTGGACAGCCTCGGCTTCCCTTGGAGGGCAAGCTGCCAGGAACTCATTGATCGCTTCGGCCTGGTTCGTCACCCCGCCTACGACTGGGAGCAAAGCCCGATCATGCCTTGTCCATTGGCTCTCGACGGTTTGCTCTATCCCGTGTCTCCGCAAATATTCAGGACACCGTCCCGTAACCAGGTTCCTCTGTGGTTCAGCGGGAATGTCTGGATCAAGACGGACCCTCTTGCCAACCTTCGTCATGCGCACCGTCGGATCACTGAATTGCTGGGGCCGGCTCCAATCGGAGTCCGCAACAATACGGTCTCCTCGATCTGGCGTGCCGGTCCGGCTCGTATTTCGCTGACCGTCTGGCCGCCAAAGCTTCAACCTCCGGGATGGAACGGGAGCATTCCGGCCCATGAGCGGGACCGGCGGCTGAAAACCGCCTGCTCAATTTATATCGAGCCTGGCTATCGCCGCCCGATGAGTGTGCAGGAAAGAGAATGGCTCAGGCGGTTTACGCCTCTTGATGAGGTACGCGGTGTGGTCCCGGCGTCAACGCTGGACGCATTGTGGGCCAGTGCCCCTGACGATTACAGCCAGGATTTTGTCTGCCTGCCGCCGCTTGATCAGGACAATTTCCTGGGCCGGATCGGTTTGTCGTCGGAGCACGAAGCCTTGATTGTTTGTGCCAGGCAACTGCACATCATACCGGTCGAACGCATTGTTGCGCTCCGCCTGCAAAAGCTCCGACCCGCCAAGGGTGGAGGTGGAGCCTCCCTGAGCCTCATCTTTCAAACCTCCGCCGGCGCTGAGCGAGAGTCCGGCATCTCCGGTTGCTTCGGTGACATGGACGCACTGGATGATCTCGCTTCTCATCTCAGTAAAACCCTGAACCGTCCGCTGCAGGTGCCAGAACCGCAATACGATTGCTAAGCGGTTCGGGGTCAGTTCCGGCCGCCACCGCTGTCCCCCCGGCGTCGTCGTTGCAGGGCTCACAGCGATAACGCAGCAAGGCAGGCGGGGCAACTGAAGCCCCTTTTCGCTTCTTCCTTCGGCAAACGCTTGCCCGAGCTCGTGCTGCAGGTCTGACCGGTTTTCAGGCTCCCGGTCGGTTCGACAAGCGATATTTTGGGGTAGTTGCGCAAGAACGATGGTCAGGCCGGAGGGCCTGATTGAAAGAGACTCGATTTCCCGGTCCTCGGACATGAACCTCAAGTGATAGGATCGGCGGTTGTATTTGCTGAGGCTGGAGGTGATCAGCGCGCCATCGACGCTGGCAAAGGGCAAGGATCGGCTGGATTGCCAGGACACGATATCAAGTCGATCGGGGTGAACGCGATAATGCGGCCGTAACGACCAGGCATACAGCACCCTCTATCCATGCCAGCAAGGAAGGTGTTTGCGATATTACGGCTGCCTGAATGGAGAGAAAAGGTTCATCGCGGTCCGTGAGCGTAGGACAGCGATACCAGACTCAGAGCCAAGGCTGTCGGTTATGGGTTATCCCGCACGGGCGCCACTAACACCGGGCACCGCGCCGCTTCGCAGACTTCAGTGGCGGTCGTGCCGATGAGCTTGCTTTCCAGCCAGCCCTGACCGTGCTTGCCGATAATGATCAAGGTGCAGTCTCGCTCGGCGGCGATGCGCACTATGGTTTCAGCCGGGGTTCCGCTCTCTGTCAGCACGCTGACCTGTCCTGCTTCATCGGGCAGATAATCGCGCATGTGATTCAGTGCCGCTAGGGCCATCACCGGCAAGGCCGGGGTATTATTCAGGCCATCTGGGGTAAGCACGGTTAGCAGATCGATGCGGGTGGCCTCGGTGGACAACTCCCGGATGAGGTTTTCCGCGCCGCTGGCGTATTTGGACAGGTCCGTGGCCAACAGCACGTGGCCCAGCGCCGACTTGCTGGGGGGCATGTCCTGGGCTCCGGTGTCGTCCGCTTCGGGAGCAATCCATTCCAGAAACAGCGGGAGGGTGGTCTTGCGGATCAGGTCACGGGCGACGCTACCCAGAAACAGGTTGCTGACGCGACTGTGCGCCCGGGACCCGATGAGCAGCAAATCCGCTCTGAACTCTGCGGCGATGGCCAGTAACTCATCGGCCACCAGACCGGAGATCCGCACGCAGACTGTAACCTCGAGGCCCGCTTCCTTGAGCGGCTCGGCGCAGCGTTCCAGCCATTCGCGGTAATTCTCACCGTGGTCGTAGGCGGCGAACTGGTTGTACCCGACTCGCACCACATGGGCGAGAATCACTTTTTTGATACCCCAGCGGCTCAGATCCGCGACACGGGCCAGCGTGGGCGGCGTGGCGGGTGACTGGTCCAGGGCGACAAGTGCGGTGGTGAACATGGAGCCTCCTCCCGAATGGCGTGGCGGGACTGATGACAGCGCCGCCGTGAAAATTCACGGGGCCACACTCCGACAGTACGCCAGCGGATGGCGGGAGAGTTGATCCTGGTCAAGGAGCCGGTCGACATACTCTGCCCTGAAAGGGGTTCTCAAGACCGTCCTTCCCTGGCGATCGACAATCTTGGTGCGCGCGACAACATCCGTTTAAAATTCGCCAGGCGCCGTTGCGCGCCAACCCCGTTGTTACCCATCTGCATTTCATAAACAAGGCAGAGGTTGAATGAAAGCCACCTGGATCAGGTGGCTGGCAGGGTGACTTTTCGATCTTGTCATCGGATGGATCAGTTTCGGTATCGTCGCGCCCTTCCTTTCTCCGGTTGCCGGTGCCGAGCCGCATTGGCTGGCAGACGATCCCATCGCCCGGACCAAGCTCCTACAGCGGCTTTGTAGTCTGGTCTGCGCTGTGTTGCGTGTAAGCGTGCCAGCCGCGATGGTATAAAAACGCCGTTGATGAAACCGATGGGAGAGGAAAATGGCAAAGGACTGGCCCGAGCGTATACCCGAAGGGGAAGAGTTGCCGCTGTTGATGCGCTGTTGCGGCTACCGTTTCAACCGTGCCGGTAACGTGGCCGTCGACCCGGTTCCGCCGGAGCCTGAGGAATTGGCCGAGGCGGAACGGCTGGGTTGGGCGCCTGCGCAGACCATCTCGCTGTCCGCCGCCGATCTGATCGCACGAGCTATCGCCGCCGCGGCCCGATTGGATCCCGATCAGGTGGCCGCCGCGTTCGTGGCCGGCGTCGGCGGCAGCCACCCACGCGGGCGGCAGATATTGATCTCCTATGCCTGGGCCCGGCATTTGTCCGGTGCACCCAGGACCGATTCGGGCCTGCCGGACTGCGGTTTGGCTGAAAGGTCCGAAGTTAACTTCAGCGACCAGGCACTGCGACTGGCATTGGGTTATGTCTGGAATGAGCTGCCGGCGAATTTTCTGCCTGATCTGGAGGCAGCCGCCGCGCAAGGGTTACCGTCGCCCAGCGCTGATGACGAGGCGGTGTTCCGGCGGCTGATCCAGGTGATTGGCTCGCAGGCGCCGGACACCACGCCGGGGGAATTGGAAAAGAATCTGGCGCGGCTCAAGTTGATCCCCAAAAGCGACAAGTACGCCCGTTACGGCATGCTGCAGGCGCTGGCGGAGGTCGGAGTGATCCCCAACCCGATCCTCGATCCGTCCTGGGATCGCCATATTCCCTACAGCGAGCGGATCGCGGCCCATCAGCAGGTGAAGGGCAGCCCGCGCTCGGATATCGTGCTGCCGTTGGCCGGTTGGCGTGGAGCACAGGGTATCGACGGTGCTCGTCTTCAGCAGGTGTTCGGCATCGAGCCGGCCTCGCCGTGCTCGCGGTAGTCCGTTGGCGGTCGAGGTGTTAATCGTTGCAATAACTCCGGTTCAGAAGGGTGCAGAAAATCTCCCCAGGCTCTAAGATGTGCTGGACAGCGAGATGATCTGCCATGGCCCGATTACACCCTCGATTACTGCATGCCCTCAATTTATTGCCGACGGACCGGCCGGTACACTTGTTGACCCGTCACTCGGTTCGGGAACTGGCCAAGAACGGCTTCGCGGATTACCGGCTGCCGTTGACGCCCGAAGGCATCGAACTGGCACGGGATTGGGGCGGGCAGTTGACGCGCCCGGTGTCGGCGTTTTATTCCAGCCCGGTGGGGCGTTGCGTGGACACCGCCAAGGCCATGGCCGAGGGTGCGCTTCGCGCTGGCTTGATCGATCGTCCCATGGATGTGCTTACTGATACCACTCTGGTGGAACCGGGGTGCTATGTGCAGGACATGAATCGGGTGGGGCCCACCTTTCTCAAGATGGGTGCCATGCGATTCCTCAATCGCCATTTGCAGAATCCGTTCGAGGGCATGCTGTCGCCGGCGGATGGCTGCGCCAAGCTGGCCGGCTACCTGCGTGACCGGGAACCTGGCGGCGGTGAGCTGGCGGTCCACGTGACCCACGACACCATTCTCGCGGTGCTGGTGGCGGAACTGGAAGGGCGGCGCTCCATCAATCAGGACGATTGGCCATGGATGATGGAAGGCCTCTGGGTCTGGTTCCAGGACGGTGGCATGCACTGGGTGTGGCGCGGCGAGCGCGGCCGCCGCGCGCTGCGTGCCTCCGCTTGATTTTGTCTTCGGTTACCCCCATTAACAACCGTTCGCTACGCACCGATTGGTAAAGCACTCGGATTAAAACCGTTTTCCGCCCCGGACCGGAAAGAGAGGTGATTTTTGTCGGCCTTGACCATTCGCAATCTGACCAAAACCTACGGCAACGGTGTCCAGGCGCTCAAGGGCATCGATCTGACCGTTGAAAAAGGCGAATTCTTCGCCTTGCTGGGCCCCAATGGCGCCGGCAAATCCACCACCATCGGCATCGTCAGTTCTCTGGTGAACAAGAGCGGCGGAGAGGTCGAGATCTTCGGCCACTCGCTGGACCGGGAGCGGTCGCTGGCAAAAAAGAAGATCGGTGTGGTGCCGCAGGAATTCAATTTCAATCAATTCGAGAAAGTGTACGACATCGTCGTCACCCAGGCCGGGTTCTACGGCATCCCCATCGCCGAGGCCAGACGACAGGCGGAGAAATATCTGCGACAGCTTGGCTTGTGGGAGAAACGCCAGTCCGCCGCGCGCATGCTCTCCGGGGGTATGAAGCGCCGCTTGATGATCGCCCGCGCGCTGGTGCATGAACCGGAGCTGCTGATCCTGGATGAACCCACCGCCGGCGTCGACATCGAGTTGCGCCGCTCCATGTGGGATTTTCTCACCGGTCTGAATGAGCGAGGGCGCACCATCATCCTCACCACCCATTATCTGGAAGAGGCGGAGTCGCTGTGCCGGCGCATCGCCATCATCGATCACGGGGTGATCGTCGAAAATACCGACATGAGATCCCTGCTGGAGAAGCTGCAGATGGAGACCTTCGTGCTCGATCTGCAACGGCCGCTGCAAAGCGCGCCGGAATTGTGCGGCTTCCACGTGCGCCTGCGCGATGCCGCCACCCTGGAAGTGGATGTGCCGAAAACCGAGAGTCTCAATCGCCTGTTCGGTGCCCTGGCGGAACAGGACATTCAGGTACTGAGCATGCGTAACAAAGCCAACCGGCTGGAGGAATTGTTCGTGCGACTGGTGGAACGCAACGCGGATCTTGCCGGCAAGGAGGCCGCCTCGTGAGTTTTACTGAACAGTGGGTGGCGTTTCTCACCCTGGTGACCAAGGAAATTCGTCGTTTCGTGCGCATCTGGCCGCAGACGTTACTGCCGCCGGCAATCACTATGTCCCTGTATTTCGTCATCTTCGGCAACCTGGTGGGCAGCCGCATCGGCGACATGGGCGGCTTTGATTACATGCAGTACATCGTGCCCGGTCTGATCATGATGAGCGTGATCCAGAACAGCTACGGCAATGTGGTCAGTTCGTTCTTCTCCACCAAGTTCCAGCATTCCATCGAAGAGATGATGGTGTCGCCGATGCCGGCCCACGTCATTCTCACGGGTTACATGGTGGGCGGTATCGCGCGCGGCCTGATGGTCGGTGGCATCGTTACCGTGCTGAGTCTGTTCTTCACCCATCTGACACTGCAGCATGCCTGGATCACGCTGTCGGTGGTGGTGATGACGGCGGCCTTGTTCTCTCTCGGCGGTTTCATCAACGCGGTGTTCGCCCGTAATTTCGATGACATCAGTATTATTCCCAATTTCGTGCTGACGCCACTGACCTATCTGGGCGGGGTGTTTTACTCATTGGAGCTGCTGCCGGATTTCTGGCGTACGGTGACTCTGGCCAACCCCATCGTCTACATGGTCAACGCCTTCCGTTACGGTATTCTGGGGGTCAGCGACGTCAATGTGTACACGTCCCTGGGGACGATCGCGCTGTTCGTGCTGGGGTTCTATATCCTGGCCCTGTGGCTGCTGCACCGTGGCACCGGTATCCGCGCCTGAGACAAGACAATGAGCTATTTGCAAGACGCCCCACTGGGGCAAACCAGTGAGTACGTGGATCAATACGCACCGGAGCTGTTGTATCCGGTACCCCGGGCACTGGCGCGGGAAAGCCTGGCACTGACCGGCACCCTGCCGTTCCGGGGCGAGGACCTGTGGACCGGCTATGAGCTGTCCTGGCTGGAACAGGGCGGCAAACCCCGGGTGGCGCTGGTGGAAGTCCGGGTGCCGTGCACCTCGGACAACATCATTGAGTCCAAATCGCTGAAGCTCTACCTGAACTCGTTCGCCAACAGCCGTTACGCCGACGCCGACTCCGTGCGGGAGATCATCACCGCCGACCTGGGCGAGGTGGCCGGAGAAGCGGTGACGGTGCGGATTTGGTCCCTCGAGGAAGCGGCGGCGCAATCGGTTTGGCATAGCGACGGCGTCTGTGTGGATGAGCTGGACTTGACCATCGACACCTTCGAGTACAACCCGGCTCTGCTGACCACCACGACGGGGGAGGTACACCAAGGCGAACTCTATTCGCACCTGCTGCGCAGCCACTGCCCGGTGACCAATCAGCCGGACTGGGGCACGGTGGTGGTGCGCTATGAAGGCGCGCCCATCGACCCCGGGGGTTTTCTGCGCTATGTGGTCTCCCTGCGTAACCACCAGGGCTTCCATGAGCAGATCGTCGAGCAGATGTTCGTCGACCTGCAACGCCAATGCGCCCCCGCCAAACTCTCCGTCCTCGGCCGCTTCACCCGCCGCGGCGGTCTCGACATCAACCCGTTCCGCAGCAACTTCGAACCGGCGCCGGCGAACCGACGCACGATAAGGCAGTGAAGAAAGGCAGTTGACAGTTGATAGTGGACAGTTGACAGCGAAAGAAAAAATTCGGTCTATGAATTCTCTGTGGGAAGCTTGCTTGCAAGCGAATGGAACTCACCTCGGCGTTTGTAATATTCGCTTGCAAGCAAGCTCCCACAGCGGCTAAAAATTACCTGTTTTTGTTTTTCGTCTTTCGCTGTCAACTCTGTTTTATGTTCCCAGCGGCCACCCCACCGCGATCCAGACGCCCAGTAGAATGGACCAGCCCAGCAGCAGGGTCAGGCTGTAGGGCAGCATCAAGGCGATCAGGGTGCCGACCCCGGTGTCCGCCTGGTAGCGGCGGGCGAAGCCCAGCACCAGGGCGAAGTAGGGCATCAGCGGGGTGATGATGTTGGTGCTGGAGTCGCCCACGCGGTAGGCGGCCTGGGTGGCTTCCGGATCAATGCCGAGCAGCATCAGCATGGGAATGAACACCGGTGCCAGCACCGACCATTTGGCCGAGGCGCTGCCGATCAGCAGATTGATGGCGGTGCTCATCAACACGAACAGCAATAGCAGCAGCACGGTGGGCAAGGACAGCGTGCCCAGCCAGGCGGCGCCGCGAATGGCGAGTACCAGACCCAACTGGCTGTAGTTGAACCAGGCCACGAACTGGGCGGCGAAGAACATCAGCACCAGATAACCGGCCATGGACGCCATGCTGGTTTCCATCGCGGTAATGACGTCACCGGCGGAGCGGAACGCCCCGCTGACGCGGCCGTAGACCACGCCGCAGGCGGCGGCCACCAGGGCGATCAACACCACGATGCTGGACATGAACGGCGATTGCAGCAGAGCACCGGTGTCCGCGTTACGCAGCGGCGCGTCCGCCGGCAGCCCCAGCCAGGCCAGAAACGCCAGCCCCGCGATCAGGGTGACCAGCGTCCAGATCGCCGCGCGCCGGTGCAGGTGCGGTTGTTCGTCCCGGGCGCTTCCGTCCGCTTCGCCAGCGGCCAGCCGGGGTTCGACGAAGCGCACCGTGACCAGGGTCACCAGCGCGGTCACCAGCACGGTGGACACGATAATGAACCAGTAGTTGCCAGCGGCGCTGACGGTGCGCTGAGGGTCGATGATGTGTGCCGCTTCGGTGGAAATCCCGGCCAGCACCGCGTCCACCGGACCGAGCAGCAGGTTGGCGCTGTAACCGCCGGACACCGCCGCGAACGCGGTGGCGATGCCGGCCAGTGGAGAACGGCCGGCCAGTTGGAACAGCAGCCCGGCCAGTGGGATCAGCACCACGTAGCCGGCGTCGAAGGCGATACTGGACATGACGCCGGCGAACGCCACGGTGGCCACCAGAGTGCGGTGGGATGCCCGGCGTACCAGTGCCGCCAGACTGCCCCCCAGCAGACCGGAATGCTCGGCGATACCCAGGCCGAGCATCGCCACCAGCACAACGCCGAGCGGCGCGAAACCGGTGAAGTTGCCGACCATGTGACTGAACAGATATCGCAGGCCATCGCTGTCCAGCAGCGAGCGCACCACGATCTCCTTTTGTTCCTGAGGATGAAAGGCGTTGGCGCCGAGAGCGGACAGAATCGCGCTCAGAGGCAGCATCAACACGCATAACCAAACGAACAGCAGAGTAGGGTGGGGCAGCCGGTTACCCAGCCGTTCCAGGCGGCTCAACCAACCCGCCGATGCAGAAATCGCCATAGTCGCTCCCGGTGGTGCCCCTGTTCGCCGAAGCGCTCAGAGACGAAGCTGCTCCTGTACCCGACGTGCCGCCCGCCCCATGAATTCCAGTACCCGGGGGCGTTCCCGATGATGCAGACGGTCGGAATCCAGATGCAGCACGAAGCCTTCCGCTTCGAAGTCCAGGGACACCGGTTTGTTGTCTTTCAAGTCCGTGGCCGAACGAGCCAATGTCCCGAGTATGCGTTTTTTATCGAAATTGTGAATACGCTCGAGGTCCATATGCAAGGCGAACCCCCTGGTTTCGGCGCTGACATAACGGCTGCGGGACCCGGCATGGCGCTTCAGATCACGGGTTTCATAGACCGGAATCGGGCGGTTGAAACCCTTGGCGCTGATGTCACCGACGCTGCGGCATTGAATGCGGTCCTGCACCAGCTCATGGGTGGACTCGGAAATCAGCACCTGACCCGGACGGCAGGCGGATTCCAGCCGGCTGGCCAGATTCACATCGGTGCCGAGAATGGTGTAGTCCATGCGGCTGTCGGTGCCGAAGTTGCCGACCGTGACATAGCCGGTATTGATGCCGATACGGATCTCCAGCGGCTGCTCGATGCCCTCGTGCCTCCAGCGCTGACGCAGCAGGCGCATATGGCGTTGCATCTCGATGGCCATGGCCACGCAGCGGAAGGCGTCCTCCTGGGCGCCCTCGCTTTTGGGGTCGCCGAAGAACACCATCACCGCGTCGCCGATGAACTTGTCGATGGTGCCGCCGTGACGCAGGGCAATACGCGTCATTTCGCTCAGATAGGTATTGAGCATGGCGGTCAGGGTGTCCAGCGGCAGCTCTTCGGAAATCGCGCTGAAACCCTTGATGTCCGAGAAGAACACGGTGAGGCGCTTGCGCCGGGTTTCCAGCTTGGCGTCCCGTTTGCCGGTGAACAGCGACCCCCAGATTTGCGGAGGCAGATATTTGGCCAGCTTGCGCGACATATTCAGGGCTTGCCGCTGCTGCTCGCGCAGCTGCTGTTGAGCCAGACGCAGATAACGGGTCTGCCGTTGCGCGAAAAATGCGCTGGCGCCCATGTACACCGCCAGTCCCAGCAGGGCGAGGACGATCAGGGACAACGGAGCCTGTGGGACCGGCTCAAAGGTGGGATCAAGCAGATAGAACAGGGCGCCACCGGCGCTCGCTCCCAGCGCGGTCATCGCCACGCTGCCCAGCCACGGGCGCCAGCCGCCGTGGCTCATGGCGTTGGCATGAACAATGGCCAGCAGCGCCAGACTGGGCACCACCGCGAACCACAGGCAGGCACAGGCGAAGCCGATGCACAGAGCATCCGCCTGCAGCAGCGTCTGTGACAGCGTGGCCGCCGCCACACCACGCTTTTCCGCCACCATCACCAGTAACTGGATCAGCAACGGGTAGGCCAGCAGCGGTGCCACCGCCCAGAGCAGCGAGAACGGATAAACCTGTAATCCGATCCCGGCCCCGAGCATGCCACTGGCCACCAGAAACGCCAGTATCCGGGTCAGGTGGGTTTGCCGGCGGGTCTGTTCCTTCAGATCCAGGAACTGGCGCGAGGACAGGGCAGTGTCAGCCATGGACGGTGTCGGCCCCGATGGGAAGGAAAGACAACGCCGCGAGGGCGTCGATGGCACGGCGCATGATCGACTCCTTGTCCTGAGGGTAACAGACGAGCTTATTAGAAAGGTTTATAAGAAAAAAGGATGATCTTCGTCAACGGGCAGTCTGGCGCTGTTGCCGTATCGCAAGTGGTGCTCCGCTGGTGGCGTCTTCGCCCCACGTGGCTACAATAGCGCTCTCATATCGAAAGGAGATTGCATGGATACCCTCACCGCCTTGACCACGCGGGTGTCAGTGCCGCGGCTCACCGATCCCGGGCCCAGCGATGAGCAGATCGATTTGCTGCTGCGGGCGGCGATCCGGGCGCCGGATCACGGTATGTTGCGGCCCTGGCGCTTCATCGTGCTGCGCGGTGACCAGCGGGAGCGGCTGGCGGACATCATGGAACAGCACGCCGCCGAATCCTTTGCCGAAGCGGACTCGTGCACCCTTTCCAATGCCCGCAACAAAGCATTGCGGGCGCCGGCGGTGATCGTGGTGGCGGCGGAGGTCAGCGAAGGCCACAAGGTGCCGGTATGGGAGCAGGTGCTGGCGGCCGGCGCCGCCGCTCAGAACATCATGCTCGCCGCCCATGCGCTGGGTATTGGCGCCATGTGGCGTACCGGCGCCATCGCCGAGGACGCGGCGGTGAAACGGCGCCTGGGCTTCGCCGACAAGGACCAGGTGGTGGCGTTCATTTATCTGGGCACGCCGGCCGGTACGCTCAAGACCCTGCCGGACGAAACGCCGGATCGGTATGTGCGGGAGTTGCCCGATGACTGATCTCACGGCCCTCGCCGGAAAGGTTCGCGAAGCGATTCCGTTGACCCGCCATCTGGCCTTCGAGTACCTGGACTTCGATGGCGAGCGGCTGCGGTTGCGGGCACCACTGGAGCCCAATCATAACGACAAGGGCACCTTCTTCGCCGGCAGCCAGGCGGCGCTGGTGACCCTGGCCGGCTGGTCATTGACCTCGGTGTTGGCCGAGCAGATCCTGCCGGACCAGGCCGTGGACGTGGTGGCGGTCACCTCTTCCCTGGACTATCTGCTGCCGCTCGACATCGATATGGTGATCACCGCTGAATCCGAAGCCGCTGACCGGGAACGTTTCCGCGAACGGCTGCAACGGCGCGGCAAGGCCTCGCTGCGCATTATGGCGCGGGCGGACAATGAACAGGGGCAGCCGGTCTGCCAGTATCAGGGCACCTTTCTGGCCCGGATACTGAACCCATGACCCTGGATACTTCCGCGTTGCTCTATCTGCTCGGCTTCGGTAGCTGGGCTTTATTCCTGCTCTTTGCTCTGGTTGCCGGCCGCGGGTTACAAGTGGTGTCCGGCCGCCGACGTGCCGATGCCTTCCCGCCGTATCACTATGAGCCGGCGGAATTCCTCAGCCGTCTCTCGCGCGCCTATCAGAACACGCTGGAACTGCTCGGCGTGGTGATCGTCATCGCCGGTGCGGCGATGGCGGTTGGCAACGATCTGGCCGGCCGGCTCTTGCCCTGGATTCTCGCCGCCCGTATCGGCCAGAGCCTGATCCACCTGATTGGCGTGAATCACTGGCTGGTGCAGATCCGCTTCGCCTTTTTACTGGTACAGATGGTGCTGCTGGCCTGGCTGGCGCTGGACACCTTCCCGGCCCTGTGTGACTTGCTCAAACCCTGACCAGTCGCGCGCCCACCTCTTGCCTAAGCCCGGCCCCTCCGGTACTCTACGCGCCCTCAGCCTCTAGGGCTGGGACGACAATGAGTTTCCCCGGTGAGGTGTCCGAGTGGCCGAAGGAGCACGCCTGGAAAGTGTGTATACGGAAACGTATCGAGGGTTCGAATCCCTCCCTCACCGCCAAATAAAAAGCCCCGCATAAGCGGGGCTTTTTATTTGGCGGTGAGGGAGGCTGTGATGAGAACCCTCAGGTTCGACAAGCCAGCCCACGGCCGGCGCAGGACGTCGCCCTTGGGCGACGGGGCGAAGCCCCGAGCGAGGCGAGCCAATCCCTCCCTCATGGCGCGCGTAGCGTGCCCAGGCCCGCCCATGGCGGTTACTCATTCTTTTCGGCTGGCATCGTCAGACTTCTTTCTTCTTGCCGTGCCCTTGCGGGCGACAGGCTCACTGCTGTCGGGCTGAGGCAGGCCGTCCCCCTGCAGGGTATCCAGAAACACCCGGACTTCCTCCGGCGTAATGTGCTGCCACTCCCGGGCGGCCAGCACCTTGTCGACTTCCTCGGCCCATTCCAGCCAGGTTTCCGCCAGCCGGATCCCTCGTTTGAGGGTCAGGAACACCCCCATGAATTTGCTCAGCACGGTGGCCGGCAGCGATTCGAATACGGCCCGTTTGCGGTACAGGTGCTCCAGTGTCCGCCGGTAATGCTCCCGCAGTTGGTTCAGTTCCGTGGCCAGGGTGTCCGGGTCCTGCAGATGCATGGCGGCGACCTTCACCATGAAGCCGTCATTGAGCCGGGGTACCGCAATCGGCTTGGCGAGCCATTCCTGCATGGCCTGCCAGCCGGCCTGATTCAGATGGTAAACCTTGCGCGGCGGTCGCGGGGCGTTGTCCACCGTCTCGCAATCCAGCAGCCCATCCTTATGCAGCTTGGCAAGATCCCGGTAAATCTGCTGAAAGCTGGCATTCCACAGATAGCCATAGGTGTGCTGAAAGCCTTTGACGATGTCGTAACCGGCAGCGCCGCCGCTACCCAGGTAGACCAGCAAAACGTGGCGTAGGGACATCTTTTTCCTCCTCCGCTGATGGTACACATCGCTAAACTTGATTAATACTCAACATGTTGAATGGATGGGCAAGATGGCGTAGGGTTGCTTAAAAAACACCCAAAGGAGGGCGTCATGGATGTGACATCGGGGTCGACCCCGGCTACCTCGGAGCACGGTCGCGGCCCAGCCGATACAGCGGCGGTCAGGCCAGACCGGCTGGGAAGTAGCGCGGCTTGGGAGGAAAGGATGATGCCCTGGCATTACCGGGGCGATCCATTGGCGGAAGCGGTAACCGGTCGGCTTCGGGAGCGGCGTGCTTCCCTGGGGGGCGCCGCGGCAACGGTTCGTCGGCTGGCGGACGAAGGGGATGTGGACTGCCAGCGGCTGTGGGCGGATATGGACGCGGTGCCGGATTGGGTGGATTTTGGCCTGATGCGCCGGGGTGGCGCCATGGCGCAACGTCATTTCCCGCATCTGATTCTGGGGCTGACCTACGGTTGTCTGCCCCTGACTTTCGCTCATCCGGACGCGGCGGCGATCTTCGTCGGTACCGGTCGTATGCAAGCCAATATCAGCCGTCGTCTGAATGAATCGGCCTCGCTGTTTTTCGGTGTATGTGACAGTGATGCTCTGGCACCGGGAAAGGCCATGTGGGAAGCCTGCTTACACGTTCGCCTGGTCCACGCGCTGGTCAGAACGAAATGTCTGTCGGACGGATGGGATCAACTCAATCACGGCATGCCGGTAAGTCAGTTGGCCACCGCCGCCGGTCCGGCCTTTTTTGGCGCTCACTTACTGGATTGCATGCGCCGTCTGGGAGCCCGCATCAGAGATGAAGAAGCGGCCGGCTATTGCCTGATCTGGCGATATACCACGCGGCTGCTGGGTGTGCCGTTGGAATTACTGGGGGAGACGCAACAGCAGCAGGATGGCTTTGACAGCTGGCTGATGAGCCGGTTTTTCGCCCCGGACGACACCGCCAAGACGATCATGGCCTCACTGCTGGACGGGCTGTGTTCGCTGCCGCCCACATCACGATTGCCCCGATCCCTGCAGGTTGCGTTGTTCCGTCGCATGTTGGGCGATGAAATGGCGGACGGTTTCGGGATTCCGGTCAGTCACGGAGGCGAAAGAGCACTGTCGATGATGCGGCCGATGCTGGCCGGCATCTCCCGCCTGCAAAAGGTTCCGGGCGCGTCCAAGGGGTTGGGGCACTTGGGGCAACGCATCCTCAGCCGGCTTGCCACCGAAGGACTGGTCAGCCCGGCATCCGCCGGCACCGCCAATTAGGGAAGGGAAAAATGAGAATAACGACCTGGAAGACAATGCGGAATCTGGCGGTTTTGTTGCTGTTGGTGCTGCCGCCATCGCTGTCGGCGCGAACGCTCTGTGTGTTCAGTCTGGTCGGTGCTCAGGGGGAACTCTGGGAGCAGATGGAAGATTACCGGGTGGCGGCCCTGCAGTGGGGCGAGCCGCTGTCATTACGGGTCTTCACCGATGAGCGGATCGCGGCGGAAGACCTCAAGGCGGGGTTATGCGATGGCCTGATGATGACCGGCATGCGGGCACGCCAGTTCGTGCCGTTCACGGGCAGTATCGACGCCATTGGCGGTCTGCATAACTACCAAAGCCTGCAGGTTCTGATCGAATTGCTGGCGGATCCGAGGCTGGCGGCCTCCATGCGCCATGGCGCCTATGAGACCGCGGGCATTTTGCCGTTGGGAGCGGCTTATCTGCATATCAATGACCGCGCCATCAACAGCGTGGAAAAAATGGCGGGTCATACCATGGCGGTGTTCGATAACGACCGGGCTCAGATTCTGATGGCGGAGCATATTGGTGTGCGCCCGGTATTGTCCGACGTGAGTAATTTCTCATCGAAATTCAACAATGGTGTCGTCGATGTCATTGCCGCGCCGGCGGTGGCCTATAGGCCGCTGGAGCTCTATCGGGGCGTGGGCCTGCAAGGTGTGGTGCTGAAGCTGACCACGGTTCAACTGACGCTACAGCTGGTATTGCGTCATGAACGCTTTTCGCCGGAATTCATGGCTCGCTCCCGGCACTATTTTTCCGGCCAGTTTGATCGGACCCTGAAAGTGATCCGGACCGCGGAAGACGACCTCCTGTTTTTCTATCCGCCTCCCGACAAGGACCGCGAGCGGTATGCGGAGATGATGAACGAATCGCGCCGCTTCCTGATTGAGGCCGGTGTGTACGACAAGGACATGATGCGTTGGCTGAAGAAAGTGCGCTGCAAGGTGTCTCCCGCCCGGGCGGAGTGCGTGAACGGAGGGGAATGGTGATGCGCCGGATATATCGTTTATGTCTGCTGGGACTGCTGGCGTCGTCCACTCTGGTCCATGCCGATGTCGCTTCCCGATTGATGGAGCGCTATGTGCAGGCCTTGCAACAAAAGGACGGTGCGGCACTGGCCACGTTGCTGGCTGCGGATGCCAGGATCAAGGTGACGCTGCTGATGGGGCGGGAACCGCCTATGGTCATCTCCCTGACCCGCGCGGAGTATCTTCAGCAGCAGCGCGCATTATGGAACTTTGCCAACGACTACGCGGTTACGGTGAGCGACCGGAGTGTTCTGGAAAAAGGGGAAGGCGCGGCGGTGACGTTTGAGCAAAAGGAACGTTATCAGCTGTTGCAGGGGACGCTGAACCGGAATAGCCAGATGACCTTACGAACGGAGAGCCGGGATGGGAAAAGCGCCATCACGGAGATACAGGCGCGTATCAAGCAATGGTGAACCTGTGGCGGGAGCTCTCGACGGCTCCCGCGAACCGGCTTATTGCTTGCCCGAACCGTCCTCTCGTTTGGACGCGGCGGTTTTCAGCGCCGCATAGGCGAAGCCGATCAGCAGGCCGGTGGGGATCAGGCGCCACATTTCATCGAAGCCGAAGAAGAACCAGGCGGCAAGAATAACGGCGGTGAGGCCAAGGAGCAGGGCGACAAGTCGGGAAGCGGACACGGTGCTCTCGTGAATCGGTAGTGGACGGAGCCGCAGAGGCTAGCCGAGAGGCGGGGGCAAAGCAAACCGGAAGCTGGCGGCTTCCGATTTGTCGCCAATGAAGCCTCAGCAGCGGTAGCTGTACGCCTCCTGGGAGATGCCGCCATAGCCATAGGCGGCGGCGCGGCAGTCGACGATGTGGATATTCGAGTGGGGATGCACATCGCCGAGCAGGCGGCTCAGTTCCTGGAACGCCTGGTCCTGGTAGTCCGCTTTCTGTTGTTTGGTGTTGGTCTCATCGGTGATGGTCACCACCAGCCGGAAAGAGTCCCTGTTCAACTCGGCCAGTGAGCGACCGGCGATGAACCACTGTTCCCTGGGCAGATAACGGATCTGCACCATGGTGCGTTGCTCTTCCTTGTCCAGCACACGGCAGGTCAGGGTGGTGAGAGCTTGGGCGATACGTCGGGCCTGTTCAGGGGCGGGGGCGCCGGACAGGGTCAGATCAATCCCGGGCATGATGCAACTCTCCATTGAGTGGTTTTTCGGGGTAAGCGAGAGGCAGGTTAGAACAGATTTTGTCATCCGAATAACGGGAATATAAGATGGATTCCATCGGCTAACCCGATGGTTGGCGCAAGCTCGGAATTAATGTGCGGTGAAACGCTTCGATCTGGAATTGTTGAACACCCTGGTCACGGCGGTGGAGCAGGGAAGCCTGTCGGCGGCGGTGCCGATTCTGTGCCGCTCCCAGTCCACCCTCAGCGAGCAGGTGAGGAAGCTGGAGGAGCAGTGCGGTGTGCCGCTGCTGGTGCGTGGCAAGCAGGGCGTGGTGCCGACCCCGGCGGGGCAAAGGCTGGTGGACCACGCGCGGAAACTATTGGCTTTGAACGACGTCGCTTATCAGGATATGCAGGGACTGTTGCTGGCCGGGGATGTGCGGCTGGCGATCACCGATTATTTTCGCCCGGACTGGGTGCCCACCCTGCTACGCCGTATCCGGGGCCGCTATCCGCGCTTGCGTTTGCATGTGGCGATCCTGAAAAGCGCCTTCGTCGAAGAGGAAGTGACGGCGCGGGAATACGATCTGGGCATTTCCATGATGCTGCCGGACGCGACGCCGGAGCCGCCCACCGACGCGGAGCAACGGCGGCTGCTACGCCGTGAGCCGTTGTTCTGGGTGGCCCATTCCTCCCTGGAATTGACGCCTTCCGAGCCGGTGCCGATAGTGGCGCTGCCGGCCAGTTGCGCCTTGCACCGTTATACCATGAGCATGCTGGAATCCCACCGGCGACCCTATTACATCGCCCATTCGGCGTCCGGGGTGGCGGGTATGCATCTGGCGTTGTCGGCGGGGCTTGGCGTCGCTTGCCTGAACGCCTCGGCGGTACCCGAAGGGCTGACACGGATCGGTGGGGCACTCAATCTGCCCCGGTTGCCGCCGGTCCGTTTTCACATGTCCTCCGCCACGCCGGCGGTGTCGGCGCTGGTGGCGGAGGTGCGAGGCATGTTGGCGCAGTCCGCATGTTGAGGGCCGCCATGGCGGCAATGAGGTCGCACCGACACCGTTAACCCGCCATTAATTCCCCAGTCCGTCCAGGAACGTCTTGAGGTGCTGATTGACCTGATCCGGCGCTTCCATCTGAATCCAATGGCCGATGCCGTCGAGGATGATGACCTCAGTGAGGTCGTCCATCTGTGACGGCATGCGCTCCAGTGCCTTGGCGGCGAACTGGATCACCGGATCTTCCTCGCCACCAATGAACAGGGCGGTGGGCTGGATACGCTGGCGGCCGTCGGCATGCTGTTCTTCCCAGGATGCGTCCATGGCCCGGTACCAGTTGATCGGTCCGGTCAGGCCGCTGTTTTCGAAGCGTTCCACATAGACATCCAGATCCGACTCGGTCATCCAGGACGGTTGCGGCCCTTGCGGGGGCTGCAGAATGTCCAGGAAGCCGGTGACTGGCTTGGCGGCGCGGTGTTTTTCCCGCATACCGGGGCCGGATAACGCATGATACATACGGCGCAGGAAATCGCGCACATCCGCTTCCAGTTCCTGTTCCGGGATTTGTGGTTGCTGGAAATACAGTTGGTAGAAGAAACGCTCGCCGAAGGCCTGGCGCATTTGCTCGGTAGGCCGGCGCGGACCGATGCCGGGATAAGGAACGGAAAGTCCGACCACGGCACGGACCCGTTGCGGATACTCACGGGCCACCTGCCAGGCCAGGGCACAGCCCCAGTCGTGGCCGATCACCACTGCTTGCCCGGCGCCGAAAGCATCGAGAATGCCGATCACGTCCTTGACCAGTTCGCTTTGCCGGTAGGCCATCGGCTCCTTGGGCGCGTCGCTGTAGCCGTAGCCGCGCAGATCCGGTACCAGCACGTGATAGCCTTGCCCGGCGAGAAAGGGCGCCTGATAACGCCAGGAGTACCCGCACTCGGGGAAACCGTGCAACAGAATAATGGCGGGACGGCCCCGTTCACCGTATTCACTGACGTGGAACGTGAGACCGTTTGCTTCCACGCGCTGCTCTGTAGCGTTTGCCATGTCGAAATGCTGCCTGCTGTTATTGGAATGGGGGCGCGGCTTGTCCCGGCCCGACAGGAACAACAGCATACCGTGGGGAATGGGCGGAACAAAACAAAAACGCCGGATGCTCCGCCCGGGGCCTGGGTCTATTGGCGGTGAAACAAGCCCGCCTCGACCAGGCCGTTGGCGATGGTGTTGGCGAATTTATCCGCGCCGGCTTCCAGGCCGCGTTGATTCGCCGTTACCGTGGTGCCCTGCCAGACAATCGCCTGTTGCGCCACGTCCCAGAAATCGGTGCGGGTCACATACAGGGTTTCGGTAATGAAGAAATCCGGGCCAAAGGTTTCCGGTTGCATGGTGAGGCCGGCGGTGACCGGTGCCTGGGAGGACGCCTCGCCACCCACGTGCACATCTTCGACATTTTTGTCGAGTAAATGAATCGCCACGGCACTGTCGAAACCCTCGTCACGCATGCGCTGCGCAAGATAGTCACGGCTTTTACCTTCAATGCCTTTGTGGCCGTAAACATCCAGGGCCGCGCGGGCGTCGATGCCCCGGGCGCGCAGCCGCTCAACGATGGCGTGTTCCAGCAATGGCCGTATTTCATGATCCACCAGCAGGCCCACCACCACCGATTGGTAAGGAGGCCGGGCCGTCTTTTCGGTGTTGGGTTTCACCTCCACCAGCCTGGTGTTGCTGTACACCGAAAGACAGCCGCTCAGTAACGTCAACAACAGAGCGGGGAGGGCGTATTTCCATGCTTTCATCGGTTTTCCTCTTGCCTGCCGGCGACCCTGGCCGCCGGTTTCCTTGTGAAAAAAGTCAGAAGGTCACGCTGGTGCTCAGGGCCACGTAATCACGATCGGATACGGTGCTGTAGGCCTGATCATTATAAGTGGTGTAGGACAGCGTGGTGGTGGTGTTGCGGTAATCGAAGCCCAGCGACAGGCCCAGCGAGCGCTGGTCTTCCTGCAGGGCGTCATCGCTGGCGTAACCGTCCACGCCATGACGGAACGACAGTCCCGGGGTTACGGTGACCGGACCAATCAGGTTGGCGTAGGTGGATTTCACCGAGACCTGATAGCCCCAGCTGAAATCGGCTACGTAGCCTTTGTCGCCCGGGTCGCCGACGCCGTACTGGGTGTGACGGCGGAAACGCATCTCGCTGGTGCTGGGCAAGTCCGGAATCCATTCAAACGCGGTTTGCAGGGACAGCACTGTTTTTTGCGCCTTGAGAAACTCAGGAATTACCGTGGTGAAGGTGAACTCGGCTCGCTGGATGTCGAACTCCCGGTAGCCGTGAACCACATCGCCCGATGCAACGCCGTTGATGTAGTCCTGAGTGCCGGAGGGTACTTTGGCGTTGTTACCGCCGAGAGTGCTGCTGGCGGTTTGCGAGGTCAGGTCCGAGGTGTTGATCTGGATCGGCATGTCCTTCAGGTAGCTCAGGTTCATGGACAGGTTGCCGATGCCGGCGAAGGTCTTGTCGGCGGTCAGACCAAACACCTTGATGTCTTCCGGATATTCGTAGAAATAGTGTACCTGGTTGAACGGTGCCGGCTGTGCACTGGGCGTATCCAGTTTACGGGTGGAGTAGATCGGCAAACGCATGTGGTAGTTGAAATAATAGGCGCCGACCTTGGCCCTGGCTTTGGCGAACTGGTAGTCGAACTTGAAGCCGTACTGGCCGTTGCCGCGAGCGTCGTCGTCTCCTTCCCGCACGAAATACAGGTCCTGTTCCTTGGCGTCCTGGCTCGGTAGCGGTGTGCTGCCGGAGAAGGTGCCGTTACAGCCAATGGCGGTGTTGTCCAGGGAGGAATAGAAAGTCCCGCAGCCGTCCAGCACGGCTTTCTCCCAGTCATATTGGTAGAAAGCCTTGGCGGAAAGGTGCTCGAACGGACTGAATTCCAGGCTCACCATGCCGGAGGGAATCAGATATTCCTGATAACCGGAGCCCGGCCGGTGCAATGCGGCCAGATCCACCGCGTTCAATGACGACAGTGAACCACGGGAATACAGGCTGCGGCCCCACATCAGGAACTGATCCCCGACCTTCACCGACAACGGCCGGCCGTTCACCTCGAAGTTACCGTAAACGTAAGCTTCCTGAAGGTTGCCGCCGGAAAATCGGGCGCGCCGGTCGAAGTCGTCATCGTTGAGCGGCGTATCCGGCTGATAGTCGTTGGGGAAATGGCCATGGGGAACGTCCTGTTCCTTGAGGACATAGTCATACCAGGCCTTGGCGCTGATCACCGCGCCATAATTTCGGTATTTGAAGTCGAAGCGACCGAACAATTGCGCCACGCCATTGACCAGATCGCCGGCGTCGTAGTTCATATTGCCGTCGTCGGCCACCGCCGAATTGGTTTGGCCGCCACTGGGCACGTCCGGCGCGAACAGCAGGTCCTTGTTGGCGGACTGCACCCGCATGGCGGTACCGAGGGCGCCCTTCACCGTCCAGGCGACGCTGGCGTCCTCGCCCAGTTGGTTTTCGCCGGCCCAGGCCGGCATACACAGGGGCAGGGTGCCGAGGGTGCAGGCCACCCCGGCCAAGACTCTTATCCTCATTGTATTTCACTCTCCACTGGGGGCCGCTCGAACGGCCCCTGATCGTTGCTGTTTTTCTCTGTGCGTCACGACAAACCGGTCTGTCCTGACCAACGGTGAAAATCGGACGACGTCACCGTCCGCACCAAGAAAACGATCCTTCGGAGTGGGGGCCGGTGCCGGGAAAGGCACCGGGGCTGGCCATATCGGCGGGGGAGTGGTCCGGCAAGACCGGCCACATCCCATGACGCCGAAAATGGAGCAGGCAGGCATTGTTCTTTTGCTTTGGCCGCCGTCCGTGGCGGTCACCCTTCGGGCCGTCGCAGGCGACGTCCAAAATCGTTCTCGACGATTTTGTGTGGCCACCGTCCATGGCGGCCATCCTCCGGACTATCGTTAAAGCGATGTCCAAAATCGTTCCCGACGATTTTGTGTGACCACCGTCCATGGCGGTCACCCTTCGGGCCGTCGCAGGCGACGTCCAAAATCGTTCCCGACGATTTTGTGAATCAGTGTTTTGAAAATCGCCGGGAGGGCGCATTCAACCTCTCACTGGGGGGAGGGTCAACAAGGACAAGTAAGTTGTTTTGATCGAAAAATGATCTATTTGGCGTATTTTTGATTAAAAAGAAGACAATAAGAGAAGAATCCAACAGAAATGTATATCTGTTTTCCTTGGGTGCTACTTTACGTAACACTCCGGGTGTCCGGCGGATGACGGGCAGGCAAGCGGGGAAAGCGCGGTGTGGTACGAGAGTGCTACGAAAAAACAGGACGCGAATGCGGAGGGAGGAGCGCTGTTACTGTTTGTGGGAAAAAAGGTAACACATGCTGAAAATCGGGGGCGGTCTGCTGCGTAAAGACGGTAAATTCGCCGAAACATGAAGGGTTTCGTGTGGAAAAGCCGTTGGCCTTTTGCTTTCGTTTGTTATGACCGGACAGTCATTAGTGGAAATGGGTCAGGAAGAACTAAAGGATGACGGTTTTCACCGTATTTCTATCGGTTTTGCTGGTGGACGGGGGGCGGCACATTACTTTAGAAATAGAGGCGGAAATAGAAGAAAGATGAAGGAAAAACAGCAACTTAGTGTTCTTAAATTGGAGGCACGATGGGGCTGGACAGGTAAAAAAACTTAGGAACATACTTAACGGCATGCCCGCGTCCGCTGCCCTTGGTGGTAACGTGGAAATGACATTGAATGCCTCTTTGGCATCATTAAAGGAATATCCCTGGCCTGTGAAACGGAAGGATGTTCCACGAAAGTGGATCGTCGCGTGCCCGCGGCGATGAAATAAAACGGCAAAACAACAACAAAGTGGAGAGCTTAAATGTTGAAGCCCGTTCGTACCCTCGTCACCGCCTCCTTGCTGCTGGCAGGTAGTGCCGTCAGCGCCGCGGAGACGGTGAAACTCGCTTTGATCGACCCGCTAACCGGCCCTATGGCCGCCGCCGGCCAGCCGGCGTTCGAGCACCTCAAGCTTGAAGCTGAACGTATCAACGCCAATGGCGGCCTGAATGGCGCCAAATTGGAAATCGTTGGCCTGGATAACAAGGTCAACCCGCAGGAGAGCCTGGTACAACTGCAGAAGGCCATCAACGATGGCGTCCAACTGGTGACCCAGGGTAACGGTTCCTCCGTTGCGTCCGCGCTGATTACTTCCGTGGAGAAACACAACCGCCGTAACCCGGGCAAGGAAGTGTTGTATCTGAACTACGCGGCGGTGGACCCGGCTTTCACCAATGAGCGCTGTTCCTACTGGCATTTCCGTTTCGACGCCAACGCGGACATGAAGATGAACGCGCTGACCAACTACATCGCCAACAATGAAGATATCCACAAAGTCTATCTGATCAACCAGGACTACAGCTTCGGTCATGCGGTTTCCAAGTCCGCCCAGGAAATGCTGAAGCAGAAGCGTCCGGATATCGAAATCGTTGGCAATGACTTCCACCCGCTGGCCAAGGTCAAGGACTTCACTCCGTATGTGTCCAAGATTCAGGCTTCCGGCGCCGACGCGGTGATTTCAGGCAACTGGGGGCAGGACATCACCCTGCTGGTGAAAGCGGCCGCCGAATTCGGTCTGAAAGCGCCGTTTTACACCTACTACGGTGCGAGCTCCGGCGTGGTGACCCAGTTGGGTGACAAGGGCGTGGACCGGATCTATCAAATCAACGAGTACTACGGTGATTTCGAAGATCCGGAGATGGCCAAGCGTCAAGTGGAGATGTACGAGAAAACCAATTGGGATTTCTACTATCTGCGGTTGAGCACCATGCTCGACATGCTCAAGGCCGCCGCTGACAAAGCCGGCTCCACCGATCCGAAGGATCTGGCCAAGGCGTTGGAAGGCCTGAGCATTGAAACTCCCACCGGTGAAGTGACCATGCGGGCCGAGGATCACCAGATCCAGTTGCCGATGTTCATTTCGGTGATGAAAGACGGCATGAAGTACGGCGCGGAAGGCACGGACTACAACTTCCACAAGGTCGCGGAGATTGCTCGTGACGACGTGACCCTGCCCACCACTTGCCGCATGCGCCGTCCCAACTAAAGGCGGCCATGACTCCTTGTTGATGCAGTAAGGGCAGCGGAGATTCCGCTGCCCCGGGAGCCTGCTCATGCTCGAAATTATCCTCTTTTCCCTGCTGAACGGTATTTTGTACGGTCTTTTGCTGTTCATGCTGTCCAGTGGCCTCACCCTGATCTTCTCCATGATGGGGGTGCTTAACTTCGCCCATGCCAGTTTCTATATGCTGGGTGCCTATTTTGCTTACACCCTGGGCATGCATACCGGGTTCTGGGCGGCTCTTATCCTGGCCCCCATCCTGGTGGGCGCGGTAGGTAGTCTGGTGGAGCGTTTCGGTCTGCGCCGGGTGCACGCCAACGGCCACGTGGCGGAGCTGCTTTTTACCTTCGGTCTGGCCTATGTCATCGACGAACTGGTGCAACTCACCTGGGGCACGGTGGCGGTGCCATACCGCGAGCCGGACTATTTGCGTGAGCCCCTGTTCACCCTGTTCGGTACCGACTACTCCATTTTCCGTGGCGTGGTCATCCTGATTTCCATTTTGATGTTCGTGGCGCTGTGGTACTTGCTGAAGAAAACCCGGGTCGGCATGATGATCCGCGCCGCCCTGACCCATGGCGCCATGGTCGGCCATCTGGGGCATAACGTACCGCGGCTGTTCATGTTGGTGTTCGGTTTCGGCTGCGCCCTGGCCGGGCTCGCCGGGGTGATCGGTGGCCCTCTGCTGGCCACGGAACCGGGCATGGCGGCCACTCTGGGACCGATTGTGTTCGTGGTGGTCGTGGTGGGCGGTATGGGCTCGTTGCCCGGTGCCTTCTATGCCTCTTTGCTGATCGGTCTGCTGCAGACCTTCTTCGTGGCTATCGATGCCTCCGTCGCCGACATCCTCGGCATTTTCGGATTGCAGATCGACCCGTACGGCGAAGTGGCGCGTATCACCCTGGCCAACCTGGCTCCGATGACACCATTCATTCTGCTGGTGCTGATGCTGATCTTCCGGCCCCGCGGTCTGATGGGAGAGCTTGAACCATGAGTGACGACATGACTGCTACCATGACCCGCTCCAATCAACGTTTTGCCCTGCGCGGGCTGGTGCCGTGGCTGGTATTCGCCGCGGTGCTGTTGATCCTGCCTTTCATCTTTACCGATGGCTTCAGCTTCACGCTGATGAACGCCATCGGCATCAATATCGTCTTCGCCCTGTCGTACAATATGCTGTTGGGCCAGGGCGGCATGCTGTCCTTTGGTCACGCGGTGTTTTTTGGTCTGGGCAGCTACGCCGCCATGCACGCGATGATCGCCATCGACGACGCCTCCTATGCCGGCGAAGGCTTCTGGGCGCATGTGCCGGTGGTCGCCATGCCGCTGATCGGCATGATCGGCGGCGGCCTGGTGGCGCTGGTGTTGGGCTGGCCGTTCTGCCGCCGCGCTGGTACCGCCTTCGCCATGATTACGCTCGGGCTCGGCGAGATGATCGCCGCCGCTGGTCAGATGTTCCCTTCGGTGTTCGGCGGCGAAGCGGGTATCTATGGCAATCGCATGGTCGGACCGCAATGGTTCGGTCTGGAGTTGGCGCAGGCGGCGGACGTGTATTGGTTCATCGCATTCTGGACCTTCGCCGGCGTATTGGCCATGTGGGCATTCACCCGCACGCCTCTGGGGCGCTTGTCCAACGCCGTGCGTGATAACGCCGATCGTTTGCAGTTCATCGGTTACCAGCCACGTAACATTCGCTTTCTGGTATTCATCGCATCCGGCTCCTTTGGCGGGCTGGCTGGCGGCATGGCGGCGGTGAACTACGAGATCATCACGCCGGAATCGCTGGGCCTGATTCCCTCTGGCCTGGCGTTGCTGATGGCCGCGGTGGGTGGTCTGGGTGTGTTTTATGGTCCGATCGTCGGTGCGGTGCTGGTGACGCTGATGAACTCATTGCTGAGCGATTACTCGGATGCCTCCATTTTGTATGTGGGACTGATCTTCCTGTCCATCGTGATGTTCGCCCCGCGTGGTCTGGGCGGCGGTATCGAGCATGTGCGGACCGCTTATCGTGAAGGCAGCCTGGCGCGGCGTCTGCCTGGCTGGCTCGGAGGCGCCGCGGCGGTGCTGTTGATCGCCCTGGGCCTGATTATCGTCATCGAAATGCTGTTCGCCGGCCATGGCGGCGGCGATACCGTGGACGTCTTCGGCATCCAGTTCCAGGCCGGTGGTGCCACTGGCTGGCTGACCGGCGTGGTGGCCCTGGTGGTCGGTGTGCTGGTAATGCGAGCGACCAGGAAAAATCGGGAGGTGAACGCATGAGCGCCTTGAATATCAAGGGGTTGAAGAAGCAGTTCGGCCCCGCGGAAGTCATCTGTGGCGTGGATCTGGTGGTGGAAAAGAACGAGGTTCACGCTGTGATCGGCCCCAACGGGGCCGGTAAATCCACGTTCTTCAATCTGCTTTCCGGCGCTTTTCCTCCGACCAGCGGGGAAATCCAGTTGTACGGTGAACGTATCGACGGTCTGTCGCCGGAGAAGATCCAGCAACGAGGGCTGTCCCGTTCCTTCCAGGTCAGCAACGTGTTCGGCAATCTCAGTGTGTTCGAGAACCTGCGCTGCGCCTGCTTCAAGCAAAGCCGTGCCGGTTACGTGTTCTGGCGTTCGGCGGCGCGGGTGCGCGAAGCCAATCGGCGTGCCGAGGAAGTGCTGGAGATGATCGGCTTGCAGGCGCTGCGTGATGTACCGGCGGGTTCTTTGCCGTATGCCAGCCAGCGTGCCCTGGAAATCGGTATGACCATTGCCTGCGACGCACCGGTGGTGCTGCTGGATGAGCCCACGGCGGGCATGAGCAACACCGAGACCGCCCAGGCCATCAAGCTGATTCGCCAGGTGGCCGAAGGCCGGACCCTGATGATCGTGGAGCACGATATGGGGGTGGTGTTCGAGCTGGCCGACCGTATTTCGGTACTGGTGTACGGCAAGATCATCGCCACCGGCAAACCGGAGGATATTCGCAATGATCCGAAGGTGCGGGAAGCTTATCTCGGCGAGGAGGCGGCATGATGCTGGAAGTGAACGATTTGCACGCCTACTACGGCAAAAGTCACATTCTCAATGGGGTGAATTTCCATCTCAACGAAGGCGAAGTGGTTTCACTGCTGGGACGTAACGGGGTGGGGCGATCCACCACGGTGAAGTCGATCATGGGTGAAGTGCCGCCGCAGGGATCGATCCGTTTCCGTGGCAAGGAAATCGCCGGATTGCCCAGCCATGCCATCGCCCGGCGTGGGTTGGGGTATGTGCCGGAAGACCGGGATATTTTTCCCACCCTGACGGTGCGCCAGAACCTGGAATTGGGCATCAAGAATCCGAGAAAGCCCGGTAAGTGGAAAGTCCAGCAGATGCTGGACATGTTCCCCAACCTGGCCCGCCGCGCGGAGTCTCCGGCCGGGGTGCTCTCCGGCGGCGAAAAGCAGATGCTGACCATGTGCCGGACCCTGATGGGCGATCCGGAACTGATGATGATCGACGAACCCACCGAAGGGCTGGCGCCGTTGATCGTCAAACAGATCGGTGAACTGATCAGTGACATCGCCAACGCCGGTGTGTCCATTCTGCTGGTGGAACAGAAGCTCTCCATCGCCATGGACATTTCACACCGGGTGCTGGTAATGGGCCATGGCCAGATCGTATTCGAGGGCACGCCGGAAGAGCTGCGTGCTGACGATGCGATCCGCAAGGAGTGGCTTGAAGTGTGAATTCCGGTGGCGGCCCTGGCCGCCATCGCTACTCTTTACGCATTCCATTGAGCAATGAGCTGACCCGTCCTCTGGACGGGTTTTTTTGTCACGGTTCAGAGAAAAAGGATTGCCTTCTTCTTGATCGGCTGAAACCGCCACGGACGGCGGCCATAAAAAAACCGCACCAGCGGCCCTCATGATGTGGTCGTGCCCGGGGAAGGGTACCCAGGAGAGGGTAGGGGCACGGCCAACGCGGACGGCCGGTTGGGAGGCCGTCCAGGCTGGTGCGGTAAAACCGGGAATCCGGCGGACGGGGAAGACCGCCGGATGATTATCGCGAGGGCAGGATCAGAATACTTCGAACAGACCAGCGCCACCCATGCCGCCGCCGATGCACATGCTCACCACCACGTACTTGGCGCCGCGACGCTTACCTTCGATCAGCGCGTGGCCGACCATGCGAGCCCCGGACATGCCGTAGGGGTGACCGATGGAGATAGCGCCGCCATTGACGTTGTACTTCTCCGGGTCGATGCCGAGCTCGTCACGGCAGTAGAGGCACTGGCTGGCGAAGGCTTCGTTCAGTTCCCACAGACCAATGTCATCGACTTTCAGCCCGAAGCGTTGCAGCAGTTTGGGAATGGCGAACACCGGACCAATGCCCATTTCGTCCGGGTCACAGCCGGCCACGGCCATGCCACGGTAAGCGCCCAGCGGCTGCAGGCCGAGACGCTCGGCTTCCTTGGCTTCCATCAGCACGCTGGCGCTGGCGCCGTCGGACAGCTGGGAGGCGTTACCGGCGGTGATGAAGCGGCCCTCTTTCACTTGCTGGCCGTCCTTGAACACCGGCTGCAGTTTCTGCAGGTCTTCGAGTTTGGTTTGCGGACGGTTGCCTTCGTCCTTGGACAGGGTCACTTCCTGGTCGGAAACCTCTTTGGTCTCCTTGTTCATGACCTTCATGATGGTGGTCATGGGAGCGATTTCGTCGTCGAACTTGCCGGCTTCCTGGGCGGCGGCGGTGCGCATCTGGGACTGATAAGCGTATTCGTCCTGGGCTTCACGGGAAACGTTGTAGCGGTCAGCAACCAGCTCGGCGGTTTCCAGCATGCTGATGTAGATGTCCGGACGATGTTCTCTCAGCCACGGATCGGCGGCGCGGAAAGTGTTCATCTTGTCATTCTGCACCAGGGAGATGGACTCCAGGCCACCGGCCACGGCCACGTCCATGTTATCGACGATGATTTGCTTGGCGGCGGTGGCGATGGACATCAGGCCGGAAGAGCACTGACGGTCCATGGTCATGGCGGAAACGGAAGTCGGCAGGCCGGCGCGCAGGGCACACTGACGAGCGGTGTTGCCGCCGCTGCTGCCTTGCTGCAGGGCGGCGCCCATGATCACGTCCTGGATGGTTTCCGGATCGATCTTGGCGCGCTCGACGGCGTGCTTGATGGCGTGTCCACCCAGGGCCTGGGCCTGGGTATCGTTGAAGGCACCCCGGTAGGCTTTGCCGATGGGGGTACGAGCGGTGGAAACAATGACAGCTTCTCTCATGATGGGCCTCGTTGCTCAAATAAAAGGGGGTTCAGATTAGCCCAGTTTAATGCCTTTGGCCTGGGCGGCTTTGGTCAGGATCTTGGAGACATGTTCGCCGCCGTTGTGCATTTCACGGGCGTTGCTCATGTCTGCGAGTTCCTCGAAATGGGCGGCGATGGCGTCCGGCGTGCGCTCGCCTTCCTGCAGATAGATACCTTCGCTCTCCATCAGACGCACGGTGGCGTAACAGCCGGCGCCGGCCAGCAGGATGCGACGGTTGGGGGCCTGGTCGCTGGCCAGGAACAATACCGCGGGAGTGATCTCGCTGGGTTCCAGCAGGGCCAGCACTTCCTTGGGCATCAGATCCTCGGTCATGCGGGTGGCGGCGGTGGGAGCCACGCAGTTGATCTTGATGTCGTACTTCTCGCCTTCCAGACAGAGGGTGTTCATCATTCCGGCCACGCCCATCTTGGCGGCGCCGTAGTTGGTCTGGCCGAAGTTGCCATACAGACCGGAGGTGGACGTGGTCATGATCACCCGGCCGTAGCCTTGTTCACGCATCACCGGCCAGACAGCGCGGGTGCAGATGGCGGAGCCGGTAAGGTGCACGGCGATCACTTTGTCCCAGTCGCTCATCTCCATCTTGGCGAAGCTTTTGTCGCGCAGGATGCCGGCGTTGTTGACCAGAATGTCGATGCGGCCCCACTGATCCAGGGTCTGCTGGACCATGGCCTGCACCTGCTCCTGATTGGATACGTCGGCACCGTTGGCAATGGCTTCACCGCCGGCTTCGATGATTTCCGCCACGACTTTTTCCGCGGCCTCGCTGGAGCCACCAGTGCCGTCGCGGGCGCCGCCAAAATCATTGACCACCACCTTGGCGCCCAGCCGGGCCAGTTCCAGAGCGTGGGAACGGCCCAGGCCGTTGGCGGCACCGGTGACGATCGCCACCCGGCCTTCGAAATTAATGCTCATCGATGTTCTCCTGATTTTTCTTCGCGCACCGGATTAACCGCGGTGCTTAACCCAATACCACCAGGCTCAGCCATTCGCAGGCGATGGCGGGCTTGTCCACGCCGTCGATCTCCACGGAGATGGCATAGCGGATCAACAGCTGGTTGTCGCCCCGGGGTTCCACCTGGGCCAGCTTGAAGTGACCGCGCACCTGGGAGCCGGAGCGTACCGGGTTGAGAAAACGAATCTTGTCGAACCCGTAGTTGATGCCCATCACCGTGCCTTGCACGCCGGGCACCACGTCCATGGCCATGGCGGAAAGCAGGGACAGGCTCAGAAAACCGTGGGCGATGGTGCCGCCGAAAGGCGTTTCCTTGGCGGCCCGCTCCGGATCGATGTGAATCCACTGCGGATCCTCGGTGAGGTCGGCGAATTGATCGATGCGTTCCTGGGATACCGGAAACCAACGGGAGGTGCCCAGATCCTCACCCACCTTGGCCCGCAGTTGTTCGACGCTGAGTTTGTTGTTGAACATATTATTGTCTCCTGATCGTCACTGAAGGAGCGGGCGGGCCCGCTCCGGTCCGGGCTCAATAACCGCCGAGTGTGGCGAAGCGGTCGGCGCAGAAGTTGGCGTCACCGAGGGTTTCGCCACCGGCGCGGGCGCGCTTGAGGAAGAAGCCGATATCGAACTCGTCGGTCATGCCGATACCACCATGCATCTGCACGCCTTCCTGACCGGCCAGCAGGGCGGTGCGGGCGGCCTTGCCCTTGGCGGCGAACACTTGGGCGTCGGCATCGTCGGCGTTGTTATCGCAGGCATCCAGGGCCTGCAGCGCCAGCGCTTCGGTCATGGTGACATCGATCATCAACTGCGCGGCACGATGCTGCAATGCCTGGAAAGTACCGATCAGGCGGCCAAACTGTTTGCGTTCCTTGAGGTAGCCCAGGGTGCGCTCGAACACCTCCCGGGACAAGCCCGCCAGTTCCGCGGCCAGTACCGCGCGGCCGGCGCGCAGAGCGGCCTGCAAAGCGGCGGCGCCGTCGGCCATGGGTTCCGCTTCGACGTTGTCGAACTGGATGCGGGCGGCGTTACGATTGTCGGCCATGATGGTCCGTTCGATGGTAACGCCGGACGCTTTCGGATCCACCAGGTAGAGGGCGCTGTCGCTGCCGTCGGTGGCGGCGACCAGCAGCAGGTCGGCCACATGGCCGTCCAGGACCAGCAGTTTGTCGCCGCTGATCTTGCCGCCTTCATAGCGGGTGTTCAGGCTGTCGGGACGGTGTTTGGCGCCTTCGTCCACGGCCAGAGCCACCAGCGCGGTGCCTTCGGCGATGGCCGGCAGCCATTTGCTTTGCTGCTCGGCGGTGGCGCCGGTGCTCAGGGCGGTGGCGCCCAGGACCGCGGTGGACAGGAACGGGGTCACCGAGAGGTTGCGGCCGATTTCCTGGGCCACCAGGCCGGCGCCGACCAGGCCAAAGGCGATGCCGCCCTGTTCCTCGGGCACCAGAATGCCGGTCAGGCCGGCTTCCACCATGGCCTGCCACAGCGGTTGGTCATAGCCTTTCTCGTCGCGGCTGTCACGCAGTTCGCGCAGGCGGGACACCGGGCCTTTGTCGGCCATCAGCCGGGCCACGGAGTCCTGGAGCATCTGTTGTTCGTCGTTCAGTCTCATATTCTTTACTCCCAGAAAAGGGGCTCCTTAAGCGTCCGGCAGACCCAGTACCCGTTTGGAAACGATGCCCAGCATCACCTCGGAGGTACCGCCTTCGATGGAGTTACCCTTGGAGCGCAGCCACTCACTGGCGAACATGCCGCCCTGGGTGCGCTCGCTTTCCCATTCCAGCCCTTCGGCGCCCATGGCGTCCATCATCAGCTCATAGCGGCGCTTGTTGAGTTCGGTGCCGTAGTATTTGAGTACCGCGGACAAGGCACCGACCCCTTCGCCGGCTTCCGCTTCCGCACGCACCTTGGCGACCAGGGCGCGGAACGCCATGTGGTCGGTTTCCAGGCGGGCGATGTCGGCGCGCAGGGCGCTGTCCGCCAGCTTGCCGTTCTCGGTGCCCACGTGCTCGGCGGCCAGCGGCCCCAGGGCACGGCCTTTCAGGTAGCCCGGCGGCTCACCGCCGATGTTGTTGCGCTCGTGGGTCAGCAGGTATTTGGCCACATCCCAGCCACGATTCAGTTCACCGACCACCGCGTCTTTTTCCACTTTGACGTCGTCAAAGAAGGTTTCGCAGAACGGTGATTCGCCGGAGATCAGCTCGATCGGGCGAGTGGTCACGCCCGGGGTTTCCATGTCGAACAGCACAAAGGAAATGCCGTTGTGTTTGGTGGCGTTGGGGTCGGTGCGCACCAGGCAGAAAATCCAATCCGCTTTGTCCGCGTAGGAGGTCCAGATCTTCTGGCCGTTGACCAGGAAATGGTCGCCTTTGTCTTCGGCGCGGGTTTGCAGGCTGGCCAGGTCGGAACCGGCATTCGGTTCGGAATAACCCTGGCACCAGCGGATTTCGCCGCGGCAGATCGGCGGCAGATGTTTGCGCTTGAGTTCGTCGCTACCGAACTTCAGCAGAGCCGGGCCAAGCATCCAGAAACCGAAGTTGCTCACCGGCGAACGCGCATTGATGCGCTTCATTTCTTCATCGAGGATCGCCGCCTGTTCCGGCGTCAGACCACCGCCGCCATACTCTTGCGGCCATTGTGGCGCGGTCCAGCCTTTCTCGGCCATCCGCTCCATCCAGACGCGCTGGGCGTCGGATTGGAATTGCCATTTGCGACCGCCCCAGCAGTGGTCCTCGGGGCCGCGTACGGGTTGGCGCATTTCTTCGGGACAGTTGGCTTGCAACCATTCCCGGGTTTCCGCACGGAACTGTTCAAGGTCCGACACCGTCCACCTCCTCTTTTGAAATAGTTTTTCATTTATGGACACGGCCGGAAGTATGTGAGGCGGGGTGTGGAGCGTCCAGTGTGAAAAACGCCATTGGCAAAGGCAGTTGTGTCATTGGTGAAAAGCGACATGCCGCCCGATGGAGGCGGGAGGGCGTATTTAAAGGCCTCAACGCCAAGTGAGCGTAGACCTTAGGCCAATGCAAAGATTGGAACGAATAGGCCATAATGTCCGTTTTCGCCAATAATATGTCGGTCCTCACCGGCTGTGGCAGAATGAGGCCTTTCCAACGCCCCAATAGGGAATAACCAGAACCATGACGGACATCGACCTCACCGCGAGCCCCCGCGATACCATCCTGGATGCCGCCGCGCGCTGCTTCATGGATCGTGGCTTCAACGCCACCAGCATTGACGACATCGCCAGTCGCCTGGGCGCCACCAAAGGCATGGTGTATCACTACTTTTCCTCTAAAGCGGATCTGTTCTTCGAGATCCATCAGATCGGCATGGATGCGCTGTTCAAGGCCGTGGAGCCCTTGTCCGAGGGCACGGATGACGCCGTGAGCAAACTGCGGGCCATGAGTGCGGCCCATGTCCATTCCCTGATTCAGACCCAGCATTACCAGCGTGCGGTGGCTGAAGGTGTGCAAATGCATTTGCGTATCAGCACCACCCGCGCCCAGAGAGCCCAACTGACCCGTCTGCAGAACCGCCGCCGCCGTTATGAACAAATGTTCCTGGAGGTGCTGGAGCAGGGCATCGGCGAAGGCAAATTACGGGCGGAGCAGCCGCGCATTGCCATCAAGCCCCTGTTCGGCGCGCTCAACTCGGTGATCAATTGGTACCAGCCACGCCGGGAAAGCGGGCCGGGGGCGCGTGACGAGGTCGTCGAGGAAGTGGTGCGGGTGGCCCTGGCCGGCGTCGTGGTGCCGGGTAAGGGATAGCCTGCTGACTTCGCGGCCAAGGCCGCTTCCCACAGAGGGCACTACGGAGTCGCTGTGGGAAGCGGCCTTGGCCGCGAATGGGAGGGTGCCGGCGTTACTTCTTCAGGAACCGGTCAAAAATGGCGCGTGTCTCGTCGCTGAACAGACGGTCGGCGAACAGCACGGTTTCCCGTTTGATTTGTTCACGGATGGCATCAGCGCCATGGCGGGTCAGTTGCTTGGTGTACTGCATTGCCTGCGGTGGCTTGGCCGCTACCTTCTTGCCCAGTTCCAGAGCGCGCTCGCGCAGTTCCTCATCACTCACCCGGTAGGCGATCAGGCCCATGCGTTCGGCTTCCTCGGCGGTCAGGGTGTCGCCGGCGATGAGCAGACGATTGGCGTTCTGGCGGCCCAACAGGCCCGGAAGAATCAGGCTGGAACCGGCCTCCGGCACCAGGCCCAGATTAATGAAGGCAGTATAGAAACGGGCGCTGTCGGCGGCCAGTACCAGGTCGCAATGCAGCAGCAGAGTAGTGCCGATACCGGTGCAGTTGCCTTGTACGGCGGCCAGCACGGGCTTGTCCAGATCGATCAGGCGGTGCACCACTTCCATGGCGGGACTGATCTTGCCGTTCTTGCGGGATTCCGGGTCGGCGTTGAGAAAGTCACCGATGTCGTTGCCAGCACAGAAGGAGCGGCCGTCACCGTCGATCAACAGCGCGTTGAGGTCATCACGGTCACGGAAATGGTCCACGGCGCGGGCCAGATCCCGGTACATTTCGGCGGTGAGCGCGTTCAGTTTGTCGGCGCGATCCAGGGTGACCTGCATCAGGGCGTCGTGTTCGGTAACGCGGATGTGGCCGCTTTTCAGTTCCAGTGAACTCATTTCGGTCTCCCGGTTGGCATCATTTGTGTGGGGCAGGGCTTGGGAAAATATCGGAATTCGGTTTCGTTTTGCAACAGAAAAGAGCGCTAGCATGCAACACGCCGGCACGCTGGCACGCAAATGAGGGGATGACCTGTCTGTCGCGCTGATGTTGATCTCAGCGGGGGTTGACAGGTAGTGAGGCCTGGCAACGCTATTATTGGCGTGCAAGCGTGTTGGTGCCTTCCATGCATCAAACTAATGCGCTGGAATTCAAAATATCAATTTCACTAACTTTCCCCCCTGTTCTAGGCTGTGACCATCATTTGCTCACAGGCAGAGTTGTTACATGGCCCGTTTCTATCTCATCCGGCATGGTCAGGCGTCCTTCGGCGCGGCGAATTATGACAAGCTCTCTGATCTGGGACACCAGCAATCCCGCTGGCTGGGTGAGTATTTCCGCGAGCGGGGCGTGCGCTTCGATGCCCTGATCAGTGGCGATCTGGTACGCCACGTGGAAACCGGCGCCGGTATCTGCGAAGGGCTGGGGCAGGACCTGCCCACCGACCGGCAACCCGGCCTCAATGAATTCCAGTTCCATGCCCTGGTGGATGCCTATCTCAGCGCCTACCCGGATCAAATGCCGGAGCCCGGTGCGCCGGTCGCCGCCTTTTACCGCCTGCTCAAACGGGCCATGGTGGAATGGCGGGAACAACGTCTGAGCGGCAATTTGCCGGAGACTTGGCGTGAATTCTCCGATCGCGTGGCCGCCGCCATGACTCACCTGCAGGGCCGTTATAGCGATCACGAGCGAGTGCTGGTGGTCAGCTCCGGCGGCGCCATCGCCATGTGGATGCATCATTTGCTCAGAACCGCTGACGAGACCGTGGTGGAGCTGAATCTGCAAATACGTAACACCAGCGTCACGGAAGGGTTCTTCAACCAGAAGGCGTTTCGCCTGTCCGCGTTCAATCAGGTTCCGCACCTGGATCGCGAAGACCGGCAGGACGCCGTCACCTATACCTGATCCGGCCCCGCCGGTGATGACAAACACGCCGTAATCAGTGACACGGGGTGCCAACCCCCGGGGAGAGAGAAATGAACTTCGAGTATTCCGATAAGGTTAAGGAACTGATCGTCCAGGTGCGCGACTTCATCGACAATGAAGTGGTGCCGGCGGAACCGACCTATGAAGAGCAACTGGCGAAAAATCCCTGGGAAACGCCGCCGGTGCTGGATCAACTGAAAGAGAAAGCCAAGGCGAAAGGGCTGTGGAACCTGTTCCTGCCCCGGGAGCACGGTGATTTCACCGCCGGCCTGACCAACCTGGAATACGCGCCGCTGGCCGAACTGATGGGGCGCCACCACATCGCTTCCGAGGCGTTCAACTGCGCCGCGCCGGACACCGGCAATATGGAAGTGCTGGCCAAGTACGGTAACGCCCAGCAGCAGGAGCAATGGCTGAAACCGCTGCTGGAAGGCAAGATCCGTTCCGCCTTCGCCATGACCGAGCCGGAAGTGGCCTCTTCCGACGCCACCAATATCGAGACCTCGATTACCCGCGATGGCGACGATTACCTCATCAACGGCCGCAAATTCTACATCAGCGGCGCCATGCGCAAGTCCTGCGAAATCATGATCGTGATGGGCAAGACCGATCCGGACAACCCCAACCGCCACCAGCAGCAGTCGCAGATTCTGGTGCCCACCAACACCCCGGGTGTTACCGTTAAACGGGCGATGCAGGTGCTGGGCTCAGTGGACGCGCCGGAAGGTCACGCCGAAGTGATCTTCGAGAACGTGCGCGTGCCGAAAGAAAACATGATTCTGGGTGAAGGGCGTGGTTTCGAAATCGCCCAGGGCCGCCTCGGCCCGGGCCGGATTCACCACTGCATGCGTCTGATCGGCGCTTCCCAGCGCGCCCTGGAGCTGATGTGCAAGCGTGCCAACGAGCGCGTGGTGTTCGGTCAGCCGATGATCAAGCATGGTTCCGTGCGTGAGGACATCGCCAAGAGCGCCTGCGAGATCGAACAGGCTCGTCTGCTGACGCTGAAAGCGGCGGACGCCATGGATCGCTTCGGTAACAAGGAAGCGAAGGATCTGATCGCCATGATCAAGGTCATCGCTCCGAACATGGCGCTGCGAGTGATCGACCGGGCCATGCAGATTCACGGTGCCGTGGGTCTCAGCCAGGACACCCCGCTGGCCGGCTTCTTCGCCTACGCCCGTACCCTGCGTCTGGCCGACGGTCCGGATCAGGTGCATATGATGCAGTTGGGTCGTAACCTGGCCAAACAACTCGGCTGAAGCCGGATTTCCGGTTATCACTGAGTTACGCTGAATCAAACGCCGGCGGCGTCGCTTAGCGACGCTGCCGGCTTTTGCGTATCGGATTGTCGCCTTTGCTATAAGGAGGAATCGCATGTCCCAGGTGGATACCCTGGATACCCAACGTCTGGCGGACTATTTGCAACAGCATGTGGACGGGTTCAAAGGCCCGGTCACCGCGGAAAAATTCGCCGGCGGTCAATCCAATCCCACTTTTCGCATCAAGGCCGGTTCCGGCGAGTATGTACTGCGCCGGCAGCCACCGGGCAAGCTGCTCAAGTCCGCCCACGCGGTGGACCGGGAATACCGCGTGATGGAAGCGCTGAAGAACACCGAAGTGCCGGTGCCCAAGGTATTTCATCTGTGCGAGGACCGTGACGTGATCGGCTCCATGTTCTATCTGATGGAGTTCTGTGAAGGCCGGATCTTCTGGGACGCGGCGATTCCCGAAGTGGACAACGCCCAGCGTACCACTATGTACACTGAAATGAACCGCGTGCTGGCCGCTTTGCACAGTGTGGATCCGGCGGCGGTGGGGCTGGCCGATTACGGCAAGCCCGGCAATTATTTCGAGCGCCAGCTGGGCCGCTGGGGTAAGCAGTACCGGGCTTCCGAAACCCGTCGCATCGAAGCGATGGAGGAACTGATGACCTGGCTGGAAGCGAATCAGCCCGCCGATGACGGTCAGGTCTCGCTGGTGCACGGCGACTATCGTCTGGACAACATGATGTGGGCTCCCAAGGAAAGCCGCGTCATCGCGGTACTTGACTGGGAGCTGTCCACCCTGGGACACCCGCTGGCGGATCTGGCCTATCAGTGCATGCAGCTGCGCATGCCGCCGAAGAGCGGCAACCTGTCCGGCCTGCAGGGCAAGGATCGGGCGGCCCTGGGTATTCCCTCGGAAAAAGAGTATGTGGCGGCGTATTGCGAACGGCGCGGTATCGACGGCATCGACCATTGGGAATTCTATCTGGCGTTCAGTTTCTTCCGCCTGGCGGCGATTGCCCAGGGCGTGGCCAAGCGCGCTCTGGACGGTAACGCTTCCAGCAAAACCGCCGGGTGGGCCGCCCAAGTGGTGGAGCCGCTATCACAGATGGCCATGCAGGTGGTCCGCGAGGGCGCCTGAGATAGCAAAGGATTAAGGTCCTTCCAAGAATTTTTTACGGAGAGCATGAATGAGCACCAACCTGTTTGATCTGAATGGAAAAATCGCCCTGGTCACCGGCGCCAGCCGTGGCATCGGTGAAGAAATCGCCAAGCTGCTGGCGGAGCAGGGCGCTCACGTGATCGTCTCCAGCCGCAAGATTGATGGCTGCCAGGCGGTGGCGGACGCTATCAACGGAGCTGGCGGCAGTGCCGAGGCTTTCGCTTGTCATATCGGTGAAATGGGACAGATCGAAGCCATCTTCGGCTTCATCAAGGAAAAGCATGGCAAGCTGGACATCCTGATCAACAATGCCGCGGCCAACCCGTACTTCGGCCACATCCTCGATACCCCGGTCACCGCGTTCGACAAGACCGTGGACGTGAACCTGCGCGGCTATTTCTACATGTCCGTGGAAGGTGCCAAACTGATGCGTGACCATGGCGGTGGCGCTATCGTTAACACCGCCTCCATCAACGGTCTGTCGCCGGGCAACATGCAGGGTATCTATTCCATCTCCAAGGCGGCGGTGATCAGCATGACCAAATCCTTCGCCCAGGAATGCGCGCAGTTCAATGTGCGGGTCAATGCTCTGCTGCCGGGTCTGACCAAAACCAAGTTCGCCGGCGCGCTATTCGAGCAGGAAGAAATCTACAACAGCGCCATCGCTCAAATTCCCATGCACCGTCACGCCGAGCCGCGTGAAATGGCGGGCACGGTGCTGTACCTGGTGTCCGATGCTTCCAGTTATGTCACCGGTGAATGCGTGGTGGTGGACGGTGGTTTCACCATCTGACTCTGACCGGTGAGTTATTGAGGCTGGTGAGTAATTGAGGAGAACAACCATGGATCCGATGCTGGACTTCACCGGCAAGGTAGGACTGATCACCGGCGCCGCCAGTGGCTTCGGCAAGATGCTGGCCGAGGAACTGGGGCACCGTGGCGCCTCCCTGGTGATCGGGGATATCAATGAAACCGCCTTGCGGCAGGTGGCGGAGGAACTGGCCGGGCAGGATATTCCGGTGCGCGCACTGCGTTGTGACGTGTCACGGGAAGCGGACTGCAAGGCCATGGTGGACACCGCCGTGAAGGAGTTCGGCCGCCTGGACATGGCGGTGAATAACGCCGGCATCGCCCATGACTTCGTCGCCATGCACGACATCGACGAAGCGCTGCTGGACCGGCAGATCAACGTCAATGTCAAAGGCGTGATCTTCGGCATGAAATACCAGCTGCCGGCGTTGATCGAAGCCGGTGGCGGCGCCGTGGTCAACACCGCCTCCATGGCTGGTATCGGCGGCGCGCCCAAGCTGGCGCCCTATGCCGCCGCCAAACACGCGGTGATCGGTGTCACCCGCACCGCGGCGGTGGACTACGGCCGGCGCAATATTCGCGTCAACGCCGTGTGCCCCTATTACACGCTGACGCCGATGCTGGAAGGCAGCGACGGCATCGCCTCCGGCGGTGACGCCGAGAAAACACTGTCGATGATGGCCTCCGGCACGCCCATGAAACGGCTGGGCCGCCCCGAGGAAATCGTTGCCGTGATGATGATGCTGTTGTCGCCGGCCAATACCTATATGAATGGTCAGGCGTTGGCGGTGGACGGCGGAGTTTCGGCGTTTTGATTAGAGGCCGCTTGCACGCTTGCAAGCGTGCAAGCGAAATAACAGGAGAACAATCATGAGCAATCGTTTGGCGGATAAGATCACCATCATTACCGGCGCCACCAGTGGTATTGGTGAAGCCACCGCGCACCGCTTCATCGAGCAGGGCGCCACCGTGGTGCTGGCCGGCCGCTCCAAGGAGAAAGGTCAGGAACTGGCGAAGGAACTGGGCGAGCGCGCGGTGTTCAAACGCACCGACGTCATGAAGGAAGACGATATCGCCGCCCTGGTGGATTTCACCGTGGACAAGTTCGGCCGTCTGGACTGCCTGTTCAACAATGCCGGTGCCGGCGACCGCACTTCCTGCGAATCCTTCGACGAAGTGGAATTCGCTCATATCATGCGGCTGCTGGTGGGCGCGCCGGCATTCGGCATCAAGCACGCCGCGCGGGTGATGAAGGACAGCGGCGGCGGTGCCATCATCAACAACGCCTCCATCGCCGGACACCGCCGCAACCAGGGCGGCTATCTGTATTCCGCCGCGAAGGCGGCGGTGGCGCACATGACCCGTCTGGCCGGTGCTGATCTCGGTCCCTATGGCATTCGCGTCAATGCGATCTCGCCGGGCGCCGTGGCCACGCCGATCTTCTGGGGCGGTTCCCAGCGCGCTCAAAACCTCAGCGATGAGGAAAACGAAAAGAAAATGGCCAAGTTGCAGGCCAATCTGGCCAAGGCCACGCCGATGCCCCGTTCCGGTTTCGCCGATGATATCGCCTATGCGGCGGTGTTCCTGGCCAGCGATGAAGGTTCCTTCATCAACAGCCATGATCTGGTGGTGGACGGCGGCCGTATCGCCATGTTCAACGAGAATCCCTGAGGCTCCCATCGATTCCATAACAAAAGGACGGGCCGTATGTCTGAGATGAGCGTGATCGCCGAGGGTCTGAAGTTTCCTGAAGGCCCCATCGCCATGCCCGACGGCAGTGTGATTCTGGTGGAAATCGCCGCCGGCTGCTTGACCCGGGTATTCCCTGATGGCCGCAAGGAAGTGGTGGCCGAGCCCGGTGGTGGACCCAATGGCGCCGCCATCGGCCCCGATGGCGCCTGCTATGTGTGCAACAACGGTGGCATGCGCTTCCACGAAAAAAACGGCTTGCTGTTTCCCGGCGATATGCCGAAGGATTACAGCGGCGGCCGCATCGAGCGCATTGACCTGAATACCGGCAAGGTCGAAGTGCTGTACACCGAGGTGGACGGCGAACCGCTCAAGGGCCCCAACGATATCGTTTTCGATAAGGCCGGTGGTTTCTGGTTCACCGATTTGGGCAAGGGGCGTGGCCGTACCCAGGACCGGGGCGGTTTGTACTACGCCCGGGCCGATGGCTCCATGGTCAAGGAAGTGGTGTTCCCCATCGTCAGCCCCAATGGCGTCGGGCTGTCACCGGATGAGAAAACCGTGTTCGTGGCGGACACCATTCCCGGTCGCCTGTGGGCCTTCGAGATCGCCGGGGAAGGGGAGATCAAACGGGCGCCGGGGCCCTTTCCCGGGCGCTTCGTCGGCTCCCCCGCAGGGCTGAACTTCTTTGACTCCCTGGCGGTGGATGGGGACGGCAATGTTTGCGTGGCGACCATCTTCAATCCGGGCATCACCATTTTCGCTCCCGACGGCTCCAGCATCCGTCATTTCCCCACCGACGACGCCATCACCACCAACATCTGCTTCGGCGGCGAGGATCTGCGCACCGCTTATATCACCCTGTCCAGCTCCGGAAGGCTGGTGGCGGTGCCGTGGGAAAGGCCCGGTCTGGCACTGAATTTCCTTAATAAATAAGGGCCATTCGCCTGCAGGCGGAGGGCCGCCCCGACAGGCTCCTCAGAGGTCTCTACGGAGCCCCTGTAGGAGCCTGCCCTGCAGGCGAATCCAATAAGTCAAAATAAACTTATTAAGTAGAAAACGACTCTTTTCCAGCGCACGTACCGTTTCGACAAGACGGCGCCTTCAACCCCCTCTCACGCTCCCGAAATCAAACCAAAGGCGGTTCGATTCCGGTAATGAAGCCATCGCCCGCCGACCGCTAAGCTCGAATGATCCAACAATAAAGACGAGCGAGGTCGGTAATGAAACACAAGATAGCCACGGTGATAGCGTCCCCGGTGATCTTTGATCTGGAGGCCACGGCGAAGAAGTGCTGTGACATTATCAACGAAGCGGCGGACAAGGGCGCTTCGCTGGTGGTGTTCCCGGAAACCTTTCTGCCCATGTATCCGTGGTGGATCTGGATGGCGGTGGATAACGTCAAGCGTCTCGAGCTGTACGAGCGCCTGGCCGGGGAATCGGTGGATGTGCACGGTGATGTGTTCAAATCGATCTGCTACCAGGCGCGCCGCCGTAATATTCACGTGGTCATCGGTATCAATGAAATCGGTGGCGATACCCTGTACAACAGCCAGGCGTTTATCGATAACCGCGGCGATCTGATCGGCCTGCGCCGCAAACTGGTGCCCACCGGCGAGGAACGAACGTTATGGGGGCGAGGCGACGGTAGCGATCTGCTGGTGCTGGACACCGAAATAGGGCGGCTGGGCGGCCTGATTTGTTATGAGAACTCCATGGCACTGTCCCGTTACGCGCTCTATAGCCAGGGACTGCAGATCCATGTGGCGAACTGGCCCGGCTCCAATTTCAAGAGTCAGCCCCGCGACCGCACTCGCACCATCGATACCGTGTGCCGCTTCATCGCTTTCGAGGGCCAGACTTTCGTGGTGGCGTCGTCGTCCTGTATCGGCGAGGAGGAGGTGCGTTTCTATCACCAGCTGTGCCCGGAACTGAAGGACACCTTTGCCGTGGGCGGTGGTATCGCGGCGGTGTACAACCCGTTCGGCGAGCCGGTCGGCACGCCGCTGACCGACCAGGAAGGCATCGTCTACGCGGACCTGGATCTGGGGGATATTCGCAAAGCCAAACACATGATCGACTGCGTCGGGCACTACGCCCGCCCGGACGTGGCGCGACTGGTCATCGATGATAGCAGCAAGCGACCGGTGACGGGCTTCTCCAATCCCCGTCCCCAACCCGTCAGCTTCGAGTTCGATGACTGACGTTCAGGCCACTCCTGGCCGGCCCGGCTGGCGCACCTTGATGGCGTACTTGCGCGCTTTTCTCACCGCGGAGGTCTGGCTGATGCCGAGCGCATTGGCCACTCCGTAGGTGGTCTCGTACCGTGAGTAGGCTTGCTGCAGGACCCGCCGCTCGGTGTCTTCCAGGATGCGTTTCAGCGACGCCTCTTCCGGCGTGCCCTCCGCGGCATGGGTGGCGCCTTCCGCCGGTGACAGGCCGCTGACAATGGTTTGGCCTTCGCTGTTCACATAAAGGCGCTCCATGGTATTGCGCAATTCGCGGATATTGCCATTCCAGGGCGCATCGCGAAGTTTCGCCAACAGCGCCGTGGAGATGCCGATTTTCTTGCCGTAGCGTTTCGCCAGCTGGTCGAGGAACTGACGGGCCAGCAGGGGAATGTCCTTGCGGCGCCGGCGCAGCGGCGGGATGTCGATACGGTACACATTGACTTGGTAATACAAGTCGTTGCGGATACCGCCATTGCGCCGTTGCTGGTCAAGATCGTCAGTGCTGGAGGACAACACCCTCAAATCCAGCTCAACCGGTTTGTCGCCGCCGTGGCGATAATGGACTCCGCAGGAGAAGGCATTGGCCAGCTTCATCTGGATCGCCACGGGCAGGGCCGCGATATCCTCAAGATAAAGCGTGCCGCCCCGGGCCAGCTCCAGCAGCCCCGGTCGCACTCGAGCCGCGCCCTGGGTGTCGTCGATCTCCTCGCTGCCGAACAGTTCCCGCTCCAACCGCTCCTCGGGCAAGGCGCCGCAGCCGAGTTTGATGAACGGCTGGCGTCGTCGCTCACTGTGATCATGAATCCAACGGGCCAGACGGTGCCGGCCGGAGCCGGGTTCGCCATGCAGTAACACCGGCGTTTCAAAGGCCGCGATACGTTCGGCCTGGCGCATCACGGATTGCATGGTCTGGTCCTCGGCGATCAGCTTACCGTCTTCTTCGAGACGGGATTTCAGGCGGGCGATTTCGTTCTGGTAGGCCAGGTTGCGGGCCTCGGCCCGTTCCAGCTTTTCTTTCAGTGCGCTCAGTTCGGTAATGTCGCGCACGTTGGAAATGACTTTGTCGATGGTGCCGTCGGTGTTGAACACCGGTGTCGCGGTGACGATGGTCTCCACCCCGGTGCTGACATGTTGAAGGATGGTGACGACGTCCTGCTTCTCCAGCGCCAGCAGGGTGGCGCTGACGTCGAACATGCCCCGCTCGACCAGGGTGCGCATGTTCAGGCCGACCACGTTCTCCCGCTTAAGCCGGGTGATGCGGCAGATCGCTTCATTGATGAACAAGGTGGTGCCGATGGCATCGGTGATCCAGATACCGTCGTAGGAGGATTCCACCGCTCTGGTGATATCGGACAGAGAGACGGTCATGGGACGCCTCCGTTTCTCATTATTGTGGAAGGTGGGTGGGCGGGTCGGGGGGAGCAAGGATCGCGGTTCTCCCTATCTCTCCATCCGGGAAAGGACCGCGATCCAACCGCCCTGGAATGTTACAACATGATGGATTTCACCTCGGTGAACTCCTCCAGGCCGCGGCTGCCCCACTCGCGACCGACGCCGGAGTGTTTGTAGCCGCCGAACGGCGCGTTGAGATCGAGCTGGGCGCCGTTCAGATGCACCATGCCGGTACGCAGACGACGGGCGATGGCGGCGGCCTCGTCCTTGTCCGCGGCGTAGACATAGCCGGACAGCCCGTAGTCGGAGTCGTTGGCGATGGCCACCGCTTCGTCGAGTGTGTTGTAGGGCAGCATGGTCAACACCGGACCAAAGATTTCCTCACGGGCGATGGTCATCTGATTGTTCACTTCGCTGAACACGGTGGGACGGGCGAAGTAGCCTTTCTCCAGACCTTCCGGTTTGCCCGGGCCGCCGCAAACCAGTTTGGCGCCTTCATCGATGCCGCGCTGGATCAGCGTTTGCACTCGCTCGAACTGGCGGGCGTTGGCGATGGGGCCCATCTGCGTGTCCTTCTCGGCGGAAGAGCCCACCTTGATGGAGGCGCATACCTTGGCGGCGATCTCCTCGGCCTGGGCCAGCTTGTCCGCCGGCACCAGCATGCGGGACGGTGCGTTACAGCTTTGCCCGGTGTTGGTCATCATCGACATGACGCCGTGGGTCACGGCCTTCTCCAGATCGCAGTCCGTGGTCAGGATATTGGCGGACTTGCCACCCAGTTCCAGCGATACCTTCTTGAAGGTATCGGCGGCTTCACGGCTCACCGAAGAGCCGGCGCGGGTGGAACCGGTCAGGGACACCATGTCCACGCGTGGATCGGAGGAGAGCATCGGGCCGATCTCGGCGCCGTCACCGTAGATCATGTTGAAGACGCCGGCGGGCACTCCGGCTTCGTCCATGATTTCGGCGAATACGCAGGCTGACAGCGGTGCGAACTCGCTGGGCTTGAGAATCATGGTGCAGCCGGCGGCGATGGCCGGGCCGACCTTGCAGGTGACCTGGTTCATGGGCCAGTTCCAGGGCGTGATCATGGACACCACGCCGGCCGGTTCATGCCGGATCAGGGTTTTGCCGGTATTGGTTTCGAACTCGAAATTCCGTGCCACTTCCAGAGCGGTGGCCAGATGACCAAGACCGGTGGGGGCCTGCACTTTGGCGGCCAGGCCGTGACGCGGCGCGCCCATCTCCTTGCTGATGGCGTCGGCCATGTCGTCCAGGCGGCGTTTGTAGACGGCCAGGATTTTTTCCAGCAGCGCCAGACGCTCTTCCACCGGAGTGGCGGCGAAGCCGTCGAAAGCGTCGCGCGCGGCCTGGATGGCACGGTCGGTGTCGCTTTTGCCAGCCAGATACAGAGTGCCCTCGGAGGCCTCGGTAGCGGGGTTGATGACGGGGTATTCCCGGGCGTCGTCGCCGGGTTTTACCCAGGCGCCATTAATATAAAACCGAGCCAGGTTCTCCATGAGAGTGCTCCTTGTTATTTGGTATACAGTTATTCGTGAGAGGACAGGGGCAATACAATGCTCCCGGGGCGGCCAGAGGGTCAAAACAAATTAATGAAACACTATTCCAAAATGTTGACCGGCCGGCCCGCTCATGTCATCTTCCTGGAAAATGACAATCCAAGGAACCCCCTGAACGAACCGGTGGCCATTTTCGCCCGGCACCGCTCTTTCCCCGGACGCTCCCAATCCGAATCGTTCCGTCGGCCCGGTCTTGGCCGCGACGACGCGGTGTGGTTTTCAGCGGGTTCCGAATAATAAACGAGGAGAGTGTATGAACCGCTTCGATCAGAAGACCGTCTTGATCACCGGTGCCGCCAGCGGCATCGGCCGTGCCGCCGCCTTGCGTTTCGCCGAGGAAGGCGCGCGCCTGGTGCTGGTGGACCGCAACCTGGCGGGTCTCGAGGAAACCCGGGCAACGCTGCCCGCCGGGACCGAGGCCACGCTGCGTGAAGTGAATGTGGCCGACGAGCAGGCGGTGAAGACGTTGGTGGATGACATCGCCGCTTCCCACGGCGGCATCCAGGTTCTGATCAACAACGCCGGCACCGCCGGTAACGACCACTCTCCGGTGACCGACAACAACACCGAGAACTGGAACACCATCCTTTCCGTGAATCTGCTCGGTCCCATGTTCTTTATCCGCGCGGTGGCGCCTTACATGAAAGAGCAGGGCGGCGGTGCCATCGTCAATACCGCCTCCGTGGCGGGCATTCGCTCCGGCGCTGGCGGTAACGCCTACAGCGCTTCCAAGGCTGGTGTGATCAGCCTGACCAAAACCACCGCCTGTGATCTGGGCGGCTATAACGTTCGCGTCAACGCGGTCTGCCCGGGATTGATCGAGACCGGCATGACCAAGCCGGTATTCGATTACGCCCGCGAAAACAACAAAGAGGAAAAGCTGGGCAGCCGTTGCGAACTGCGCCGCTATGGGCGCCCTTCCGAAATCGCCGCCGCCATGGCGTTCCTGGCCAGCGACGACGCCAGTTACGTCACCGGTCAGGCGTTGGCGGTGGACGGTGGCAATACCGCTTCGTTGAACCTGCCTGGTATGAAAGTCTGATTGGCGCGGGTACCGGGCTAGTCTGGTATATTTGGCGCTTTTATCGACAACTATAAAATTCATTTATAAAGAAAGAGCGGGATAAACCCGCTCGCCATAATCCCGAAGCCTGACCGAGGAAAGAACACGATGCGACGAGCCCCTATGGGTAAAGAGGCCCAGTCGGCGGAGAAAGACCGGAACTTCGTCACCGCCCTGGCGCGGGGACTGGAAATCCTGCGCTGTTTCGGTCCCTCCGACGATTACCTGGGTAACGCGGAACTGGCTAAACGCACCAATATTCCCCGTCCCACGGTATCGCGGATGACCGCCACCCTGACGCAACTGGGCTACCTGCGTTATGTGGAGCGGCTGGAGAAATACCGGCTCGGCCCTGGCGTGCTGGATCTCGGCTACCGCTATTTGGCCGGCGAAGGCGTCCGCGATATCGCCCGCCCGTTCATGCAGGACCTGGCCGACGCCACCGATTGCATGGTGGCGATCGCCGCTCCCAACGGCCCGTGGATGAGCTACATCCAGGTGTGCCAGGGCAGCGGGCCGCTGGTACTGCGATTGACCGTGGGATCACGAGTGCCGATGGCGGGTTCGGCGGTGGGCCGGGCCTATCTGGCCGGTCTCTCCGAAGAGGATCGCGCCACTCATCACCGTTTGATCCGCGAGCACGATCCGGACGGCTGGCCGGAGTGGGAGAAGGGTCTGGAACGGGCTTATCGCGAATATGAAGAATACGGTTTCTGCACCTCCGACGGGGAATGGAACCGCGATATCAGCGCCGTGGGGGTTCCCCTGGTGCTGGATAACGACTCCACCGTGATTCCGTTCAATTGCGGCGGCTCCTCGCTGCGCTTGAGCCGGCGGATTCTGGTGGAAAATCTCGGCCCCCGGCTCAAGGAGCTGGTGGGACAGGTCAAGGAAATGTTGCAGGGCCGGGACGTGTGATGGACGGTGATCCGACTCCGCGTCCGGCCCGGGAGAGTAGTGAGTGAGCAGTAGTATGACGCCGGACGCGGTGCCGGCCCTGAACCAGGCCGCAGACAAATTCAAACACGGGTTTTTGGGCACCATTGGCTTTCACTTTCTGGAATGGGAAGAAGACCGGGTGGTGCTGGGGCTCAATGTGGTGGAGAAACACCTCAATCTGGGCAACGTGATTCACGGCGGTGTGCTGGCCACGTTGCTGGACGTTTCCGGAGCCTGTTCCGGCAGCTATTGCCCCTATCCGGGCAGGGTGCGCAAGGCGCTGACCCTGTCGTTGACCACCACCTTCACCGGTCAGGCCGGCCCGGGTCTGGTACGTGCCATCGGCGTGAAGCGGGCCGGCGGCAGCCGCATCTTCAACTCGTCCATGGAAGTGCTGGATGCCAACGACCGGTTGCTGGCATTCGGTGAAGGTACTTTCCGCTTGCGTGGCGGCTCCGAGGATCCCAAGGGCGTGCCGGTGGATTACTGAGAGAAGCCAGTGACTCCCTCGCCGGCGCCCCTTTAATCCCTAAGTCGCGTCTTTATAGTACTTTCGGCTAATTCCCTCATTTGATGGCGGGGCCCGTCAAAACCCTGTGCTATGCTCTTTGGTATAAGTGTCTCTGGCCAGCGGCGCCGCCGCGGGCAGGGACACCGACCTTGGACCGATTGAGGCAGGAGCGGAACCCCATGTATCAGGTTCTGGTTGCCGACGATCATCCGCTGTTTCGTGAAGCCATCGCCCGCGTCATCGACGATGGTTTCCCCGGCACCACGTTGCTGGAAGCATCGGATCTGGATTCCACGCTGCGCCTGGTGGCCGATAACGACGACCTGGACCTGGTGCTGCTGGATATCCACATGCCGGGTATGCAGGGGCTCAGCGGCCTGGTGCGGCTGCGCAACGAATTTCCCACGGTACCGGCGGTGATCGTCTCGGCGGAAGAAGAAAAAAGCGTTATTTTGCAATGCATCACTTATGGCGCGGTGGGCTTCATCACCAAATCCTCGCCCCGTAAACAGATGATCCAGGCGTTGCGGCAGATTCTCGATGGCTCGGTGTATCTGCCTTCGCACATTATCCGCGCGGAAGGCGCCGGGGCGGCGACGGGGCGTTACGATCCCTCGTTCCTGCCGGCGTTGCTGGAAACACTGACCCGTAAACAGTTGCAGGTGTTCGAGCGCATGGCCCAGGGCGAATCCAACAAGGTCATCGCCTATAAGCTCAATATCGCCGAGAGCACCGTCAAGGCCCATGTTTCGGCGATACTGCGCAAGCTCGGCGCCACCAATCGCGTACAGGCGATCCTGTCCGCCAGCGATATCGATTTTTCCGCCTATCTGAAAGCGCCCTCGGTAACGGCGCGGGATTCGGCGGTGAGTCCCCGTTAGCCTCGGCCGCCGGGAACGCATGAACCGGGTAACGAAAGCCGGGTAAATAACAACAAGTATCCGGGAGTAGACCATGACCGCTGCCCCGCCACAGGCGGTGTTGACTGCCTACAGCGATGCCCGCGACGAACAGGTGGCGGCGCGCCAGATCGCTGAGAGTCTGATTCATCCCCATCTGGGGTTCGTGCTGTTTTTTTGTTCCATCGAGTACGACCTGGATCGTCTCGCCGGCGCCCTGAACGGCGAGTTCCAGAACCTGCCCCTATGTGGCTGTACCTCCGCCGGGGAAATCACCGCCCGTGGCTACGATCGCAATACACTGGTGGCGATCGGCTTCGATGCCCGCTTCTTCTCCGCTGGCCATCATTTGATCGAGCACATGGATGGCTTCGGCCTGCTCGACGCCCAGCAACTCACCGACGGTCTGCTGACACAATGCCGGGAACGGGCCCGGAACCTGACGCCGAACGAGGACAATACCTTTGTATTGACGTTGCTCGATGGCCTGTCGGTGAACGAGGAAATCGTCATCGCCACGCTCAATGCGGCACTGGGGTCGATTCCCAGCTTCGGCGGCTCCGCCGGCGATGACTATCGTCTGGCGCAAACTTATGTCTATTGCGATGGCCGCTTCTACAGCGACGCCGCCATCGTCGTGATGATCAGTACGGTGCTGGATTTCGAGGTGTTCAGCACGCATCACCTGCACCCGTCGACGCCGAAACTGGTGGTCACCGCCGCTGACGCCGAACGCCGGGTGGTGCACGAACTGGACGCGGAGCCGGCGGCACTGGCCTATGCCCGCCTGGTCGGGGTGCCGGTGGAACAGCTCGATGACGTGGTATTCGCCCGCTACCCGCTGGCGGTACGCATCAACGATCACTACTACGCCCGCGCCATTCAAAAGGCCAATCGGGACATGAGCCTGTCGTTCTACTGCGCGGTGGAGAACGGCATCGTGCTGACCGCCATGCGCAACGCCTCGCTGCACGACAATCTCACCAGTACGCTGGATGACATCGAGTCGCGGCTCGGACCCCCTTGGGTGGTGATTGGCTGTGACTGCTGTCTGCGCCGGGCGGAGCTGGAAGCCGACGACGAGATTCCCCAGGCGTCGGCGCTGTTGCGCCAGCACCGGGTGGTGGGGTTCTGCACCTATGGCGAGCAATATAACGGCATGCACATTAACCACACCCTGACCGGTGTGGTGATTGGCCGAAAGATGGGCGTCGACGATGGGTGACGCCAAGAATGATTCCGACAACGCCCGTCAGTCCCCCTGGGATCTGCACGAAGCGCGTCTGATGGCGGAGAACGCCCGCCTCCGGCGGATCTGTGATGCCCTGATCGAACGCGTGGAGGGCAGTGGCATGGCGCCCACCGCGCCCTACGCGGCGTTTCAGCACTCGGTGGTCCTGGCCCAGCAGGTACGTGAACGAACCCAGGCACTGCGTGAAACCAATCGCCAGCTGATGGCGGAGATCGAGGAGCGTCGCCGGGTGGAGCAGCGGCTGCGCGAGGCCACCGATAAAGCGGAGCAGGCCAATCTGTCGAAAACCAAATTCGTGGCGGCAGTCAGTCATGACCTGATGCAGCCGCTCAACGCCGCCCGTCTGTTCACCAGCGCCTTGCAGGAAGACTCCGACGAACGGGCGTCGCCGATGTTGAATCACATCGACACCGCGCTGCGCGATCTGGAATCACTGATCACCACCTTGTCCGACGCCTCGAAACTGGATGCCGGGGTGGTCAGCGCGGAAACCATGGCGTTCCCTTTAAGCCAGTTGCTGGATGTGCTGGCGGAGGAATTCAGACAGATGGCGGCGCTGAAAGGGCTCCGTTTCCGCTACGTGCCCACCTCCCTGGTGGTGCGTTCGGATCCACAACTGCTCAGCCGTATCATGCGTAACCTGCTCTCCAATGCCATCCGCTATACCGACAGGGGCACGGTGTTGCTGGGGTGCCGTCGCCGTGGTGCCGAAGTGGAAGTGTGGGTGGCGGACACCGGCATCGGGATTGGCGAGGATCAGATCGATTCCATCTTCCAGGAGTTCAAGCGCGGCAAGCGGGCGGTGGAATATCATGAGCGCGGTCTTGGCCTGGGGCTGTCCATCGTGGAAAAGATCAGCCGTATTCTCGAGCACCCTCTGTCGGTGACGTCACGGGAAAACCAGGGCTCCCGGTTCCTGCTGCGACTGCCCGTGACTACCTTGAGTCAGGCCCGTCAGCAGGCCATGGCGCAGTCCTCGGAGGAGCCTTCCGCCTTGACCGGCTTGCGGGTCTGGGTGGTGGATAACGACAGAGCCATCTGCGCCGGTATGCGCACCTTGTTGGAACAGTGGGGATGCCAGGTGGTGGCGGCGGAATCCCTGCCGGAACTGCGCCAGCAGGTGGATGTCGGTGTGGCGGGCGCGCACGTGCTGATCATGGATTACCATCTGGACCCGGACACCGACGACGGTTTGACCGTCGCCGGACGGATCAACGCCGCACGCAGCGAACCCTTACCGGTGATCATGCTCACCGCCGACCGTGAACAGGAACTGAAGCAGCGCTGTGCCACCCACGGCTATATGTTGCTGTATAAGCCGGTCAAACCGATGAAGCTGAAGCTGGCGCTGCAGCATGTGCTGGTCGGATGAACCTCATTGGGCCATTTCCGCAATAAACGGCTCCGGCCGCACCGCTTCCACCTTGCCGTCCGCTTCCCGCCAACCGTCCACGCCATTGCGATACCAATACACGGCGGTATAGCCGTCGGCGGCGATACGTTTCGCCACATTCCAGGACAACCAGCAATCCGCGCGACAGAAAAACACCAGAGCGCGATCCTTGTCGTCTTCCGTGAGCCGTTTCAGATGCCGCCGCAGATAGTCCCGCCAGCGATTCTCCAGCGGTGTGCTGCCGGTGTTGGGTAACCAGATTGCTCCGGGCAGTGTCCAATGTGGCGTGTCCTGTAGAAAACCGCCGTTGGCGTAACCAACGTTATAGACGTCGATCAGAACCACGCCGGGTTCGGTCGACAGCATGGTTTTCAGTGCCTCGGTATTCAGTGTCACGGCACCTTCCACTGCCTCTGGAGTAGGGGAGCGGTAGGGCGGTAGACGATAACCTTCGGCGTCGAAGCCGTCGCCGCTGAATGCAGGCAGCGCGACGATGGCGACGAGCAAGGTGAGCAGAAGACGACCCATCATTTCACCAGTCCTGTGGGCAGCCGCTGCAGTTTTTCATGTAAGTGCCCTGAAAGTTGGTGAAGCGCAGCCGCGCGCCGGTGACATCGGCGCCTTCCAGAGTGGACAGGTTCAGTTTGGTTTCCTGCAAATTGGCGTCGCGCAGGTCCGCGTTTTGCAGTTTTGACTTGTTCATCCAGGCCATCTCCAGGTTGGCGGCGCGCAGTGTGGCGTGTTGCCAACTGGCCCGGGTGAGACGGCCGAACTGCAGGTCCGCGCCAGTGAGATCGGCGCCATCGAAGCGCGCGTTCTGGGCGAACAGATTCCAGCTTTGTACCGCCACCAGTTTGGCCTGGCTCAGATCGGCGGAGCGCAGGTTGGTGCTGTACAGCGTGGCGCGGGTCAGATCGGCGCCGCTCAGGTCGGCGCGCTCCAGATTGGCACCGCGCAGATCGGTATGACGCAGGTCGGTGCCACGCAGATTGGCGTTGCTGAAATCGGCGCCGCGTAAATCCAGGTTGGCAAGATCGGCGCCGGAAAGGTCCGCGCCGGGACAATGAGTCTGGGCCTCAAGAACGCAACCATTGTGTTCCGGTGGCGCCCAGAGGTCGTCTTCGGCGGCGCGCGGGGATTTGCCCAGCGTCATTGCGCCGGCGACCACCAGAAGGCTGCTTAGCAGGAGTTTTGATCGCAGTGCCATGACATGCTCCCAGGGCCCGGCTTACGCCGGGCCGGTATTGTTGTTGTGGTGAAGGCGCGGCACCTCTGGGCACCGCTCCCTTTTGCGCTGATGGGCGTTGTTATTTCTTCGCCATGTCCTTGGCGAAGCTGGGCAGTTTGAATACCCAGAAGGAACCGCCCTGGGAAATCGGCCGGGTCAGTTCCGCCATGTCGCCGCCCCACAGTGGCACCGCGCCACCGTAGCCGGCGGTCACGCCGATGTACTGCTCGCCGTCCATTTCCCAGGTGATCGGCGGGGAGATGATCCCGGTGCCCACCTGGAACTTCCACAGCTCCTTGCCGGTTTTGGCGTCGAAGGCCTTGAAGTAGCCGTCGCCAGTACCGGTGAACACCAGATTGCCCTTGGTGGCCAGGACGCCTGCCCACAACGGCATCTCTTCCTTATGCTGCCAGACCACCTTGCCGGTGGTCGGATCCATGGCGCGCAGGATGCCGACGTGATCGTCAAACAGGCGCTTGATACGGAAGCCCATGCCCAGGTACGCGGAGCCGGGGGTGTACTCCACTTCCTCGGTCCAATAATCCTCTTTCCAGTGGTTGGCGGGCACATAGAACAAGCCGGTGTCCTGGCTGTAGGCCATCGGGTTCCAGTTCTTGCCGCCCAGGAACGGCGGTGACACTTCCACCGCTTCGGAGCGGGTTTCGCCTTTCTTCAGGCGCGCCGGCCGCTGGCCTTTGTTCTCGATCGGGCGGCCGGTTTTCAAGTCGATGCCCTTGGCCCAGGTGATGCCGTCGACGAACGGGAAGGCGTTCAACAGTTTGCCGCTGGTACGGTCGGTGACGTAGAAGAACCCGTTACGGTCGGCGTGAGCGCCGGCCTTGTGGAGCTTGCCTTTCTTGTCGACGTAATCGAACAGCACGATCTCGTTGTTGCCGGAGAAATCCCAGGTGTCGTTGGGGGTGTGCTGATAGAACCACTTGATCTCGCCGGTGCTCGGATCCACGCCGACCTGCCCGGAGGTGTAGAGGCTGTCGTAGTCTTTGGGATCACCGTTGGGCGCGGTGCGGGCCCAACCGTTCCAGGGCGCCGGGTTGCCTGCGCCGATAACGATGGTGTTGGTGTTCGGATCGAAAGTGGCGCTCTGCCAGGGCGCGCCGCCGCCGTGGCTCCAGGCTTTGGCCTTGCCGGTTTCACTGTTGGGATCGTCCGGCCAGGACGGCGCGCGCGGATCACCGCTGGGCGTACTCTCCTCGCCGTTGAGGCGGCCCATGTGGCCTTCCACGAACGGTCGCATCCAGATTTCTTCGCCGCTGTCCGGGTCGCGCGCGAACAGCCGGCCGACCACGCCGAATTCATCACCGGAGGAGCCGTGGATCAACAGAACCTTCCCGGTTTTCTGATCCTTCACGATGGTGGGGGCGCCGGTCATGGTGTAACCCACCTTGTGGTCGGCGAACTTCTTGCGCCAGACCACTTTGCCGGTGTCCTTGTTCAGCGCCACCATGCTGGCATCGAGGGTGCCGAAGAAAATCTTGTCACCGTAGATAGCGGCGCCACGGTTGACCACGTCACAACAAGGGCGGATGTCGTCCGGCAGGCGATGGGCATAGTCCCACAGCTTTTTGCCGGTACGGGCGTCGATGGCGAATACCCGGGAATAGGAGCCGGTGACGTAGATCACGCCGTCGTGGAGCAGCGCCTGGGATTCCTGGCCCCGCTGTTTCTCATCGCCAAACGAGAACGACCAGGCTGGCGTCAACATGGACACATTGTCGGTGTTGATGTTGTTCAAGGTGCTGTAACGCTGGGCCTGAATGCCCAGGCCGTACATCAGGACGTCGTCGGTGGTGGCGGCATCATTGGCGATGTCCTCCCAGCTCACCTCCTTGCTGGTGGCATGCGCGGCGCCACTTACTCCGATCATACTGGCCCCGATCATGGTGGCCAGGGTAACCGCGCCGGCAAGGTGTTTGACCTTTCCGGAAAACGGTGCATTGCGGCTTGTTGTTTTCATACCTGTTCCTCGGCTTGTTGGTATTTGTCGCGGAGTGTTACCGCCCCGCTGCGGCGTAAAGATCGTGAACAGGCTCTTAGAGTCTCCGAGGGCACGATTGGCCGCTACCGACACCAGGCCGAGAAATCTAGCCAATTGGGTCTACTACCAAGGATGTAGACAGGTTTGGTCCAAGGACGAGTAGGTCGATGGCGGACGGATCGTTAGATTGAAATGCGATGTGAAGCCCCTTGAGCCGGCTTCGCGCCTTACCGCCGTATTGCAATCCGCGATCTGAAGGACCCCGACAATGACCAGAACAATGTTTATTCTCACCATCACCTCTCTGTTGTCCCTGGCCGGTCTGGCCTGGGGGCACGGTAATGTCACGCCGCAGTCGGTCAACATCCGAGGCCTGGAAGAGCTGGGCGAGGAATGGCGCGATACCAACCCTTACCGGGAATCGCACCCACAACATGAACTGGCGGTGGATGTGGGCAAGTCCGCCTACAACCAGAACTGCGCTGCCTGCCATGGACTGGAAGCGAAGTCCGGCGGTATTGCTCCGGACCTGCGTGAGCTGGAAAACGGCGATTACGGCGACGAGTGGTACAAGGAGCGCGTGATCAATGGCGCCAGCCGTAACGGTCGGGTATTGATGCCACCGATGGCCAACTACCTCAGCCAGGAAGCGCTGTGGGCGATCCGCACCTGGCTGGAAACCGTCAGCCTGGAAACCACCGGCGGCAATTAAGCGGCCGCTGAGCAAAAGGAGGGGTGGCCATGGCCGGTTACCTGAAACCGCTACTGGCGGTGCTGATACTGCTTGGCGCACCCTGGAGCGTGGCCGAGGAAGCACGGGAAGACCCGCTGGGGTCGTTCATGTGGGAACGCTATCGTGAGCGTTTTCTTGGCGATACACCGGTGCGTTTTGATTCGCGGGTCGGTATCCAGGCGCCGGCGTTCGCCGAGGATTCCGGGCAGGTTCCCATCGATGTGGACGCCTCGGACTTCAATGGCCGCTTTCAGCGCATGCTGTTGTGGGTGGAGCTGAACCCGATCCCGCTGGTGTTCGACTATCGGCCCTTGAGTGACGGCCTGGGCCGTCTTTCCATCAATGTGCGTCTGGAGCAGTCCTCGGCGGTGCGGGTGGCGGTGCTCAGTGATGGCGTCTGGCACGTCGGCAGTACCCGTATCGAAGGCGAGGGCGGCGGCTGCACTACACCGGGTATCGCCAAGACCGAGGACAACTGGTCAAAGGACTTCGGCAGGATCAAGGCCCGGCGTTTCGGGCATGAGTCGGGCAGCCGGGTACGGGTAAAGCTCTCTCACCCCATGGACAGTGGTCTGATTCCGAGCACACGGCCGTTTTATGTGGAGCAGGTGGCGTTTGTTCACGGCGACGAGCCGGTGGCAAGCATGACATGGCAGGCTTCGGTCAGTGAGAACCCGGAACTGGCGCTGACCCTCAAGGGCGATGCCGGCACCGCCTATCGGTTCCAGGCCCGGGACAACAACGGTAATGAGTTTGATCATGTCATCCCCTGACGGTGCAACGCGTTCGTGGTTGGTGAAGGCCGTGCTGTCCGTCGGCCTGGCGCTGTTCGCCGGCCCGGCGCCGGCCTTCGACTATCACCTCAAGCCAGTGGCCGTGGCGGAGCGCACCTGGATGGTGCAAGGACGGCGCGAGGAGCTCTCCGAGGACAACGGCGGTGATATCGCCAATGCCGCGTTCATCGCCACCGGTGACGGCGTCATCGTTATCGATACCGGCAGCACACTGAGTTACGGCCGGGCGTTGCGGGCGGCCATCGCCACGGTCACCGACCAGCCGGTGCGCTGGGTCATCAACACCCATCATCACCCGGATCATGTGTTCGGCAATCAGGCCTTCGAGGGTGCGGAGATTTCCGCGTTGCCGGCCACCATAGCCGCGCTGAAACGGGACGCCGACAGCTTCCGCACCACACTCTATCAACGGCTGGGTGACGCCGTGCGAGGTACGGAAACCGCCTTGCCGACCCGCGTCCTGGAGGCAGGGGAATCCCGTTTCGGTGACTACCCATTGCGACTGTTTGCCTTCAGCGGTCATTCCGGCGCCGACCTGGTGGTGCTTGATCCGGCCACCGGGGTGTTGTTCACCGGCGATCTGGTGTTTCACCACCGGGCGCCGACCACTCCTCATTCCCCCGGGATCGGAATCTGGCGGGAACAACTCCGGCAAGTGCGCGCGCTGCGGTTTGACGTCCTGGTGCCAGGCCATGGCCCGGCGGCCAAGGATGAGTCCCCGGTGGTCGAGACACTCGACTACCTGGATTGGCTGGATCGACGCCTCACCAATGGGGCGGCCCGCGGCGCCACCCGCAACGAGGTGATTCAGGCACCGTTACCGGAACGCTTCGCCGGCATGGCGCTGGTGCGTTACGAACTGACCCGCAGTGTCAGCCATTTCTACGCCGACTATGAGGAAGCGCTGCTGTGGGCGGATCCGGATACGACCAAACCGGATACGACCAAATAAGGGGCGAATTAGTACCTTGGTAGCATGCGGGCGTGGCCGGGGCGGCACTAATCTGAATATCCAGACAGTCCGCCCGAGAGCGTGGCGGAAAAACTCAGGATCAGCATAAAAAAGCGAGGAAGTACGGCTATGATTTACGACAATCCCGGTAGTCAGGGCGCCCTGGTCTCCTTCAAGGAGCGCTACCACAACTACATTGGCGGTGAATGGGTGGCGCCTGTTAAGGGCCGGTACTTCGACAACATCAGTCCGGTCAATGGCAAGGTGTTTTGTCAGGTGCCCCGTTCCTCCGCCGAAGACATCGATCTGGCATTGGACGCCGCTCACCGCGCCGCTCCGGGCTGGGCGCGAACCTCGGTGGCCGAGCGTGCCAATCTGTTGCTGAAAATCGCCGACCGCATCGAGGGCAGCCTGGAGTCCCTGGCGGTGGCGGAAACCTGGGATAACGGCAAGGCGGTGCGCGAAACCCTCAACGCCGATATCCCTCTGACGGTGGACCACTTCCGCTATTTCGCTGGCTGTATCCGCGCCCAGGAAGGTACGCTCGCGGATATTGACGCCAACACCGTGGCCTATCATTTTCACGAGCCGTTGGGTGTGGTCGGGCAGATCATCCCCTGGAATTTCCCGATCCTGATGGCCGCCTGGAAACTGGCGCCGGCGCTGGCGGCGGGCAACTGCGTGGTGCTGAAGCCGGCGGAACAAACTCCGGTGTCGATCCTCAAGGTGATGGAACTGATCGGTGATCTGCTGCCGGCGGGTGTGTTGAACGTGGTCAACGGTTTTGGCGACGAAGCCGGGCAGGCCCTGGCCACCAGCAAGCGCATCGCCAAGATCGCCTTCACCGGCTCCACGCCGGTGGGCTCACACATCCTCAAGTGCGCGGCGGAGAACATCATTCCCTCCACCGTGGAACTGGGTGGCAAATCGCCCAATATTTACTTCGCCGACATCCTCAATGCCGAGCCGGAGTTCATCGACAAGGCGGTGGAAGGCCTGGTGCTGGCGTTCTTCAACCAGGGCGAGGTCTGCACCTGCCCGTCCCGGGCGCTGATCCAGGAAAGCATGTACGACGACTTCATGGAACGGGTGGTGGCACGCATCGCCACGATCAAGCGTGGCAATCCGCTGGACACCGAAACCCAGGTCGGCGCTCAGGCCTCCCAGGAGCAGTTCGACAAGATCATGTCCTACATGGAAGTGGCCCGTAGCGAAGGTGCCGAGTTCCTGGCCGGTGGTGATCGCGAATCCCTGGCCGGTGAACACGGCGAAGGCTTCTATATCCAGCCGACCCTGCTCAAAGGCCATAACAAGATGCGGGTGTTCCAGGAGGAAATCTTCGGTCCGGTGGTGGCGGTGACCACCTTCAAGGACGAGGCGGAAGCGCTGGAGATCGCCAATGATACCGAGTTCGGTCTTGGTGCCGGGGTCTGGAGCCGCGACATCAATGTGGCCTTCCGCATGGGCCGCGGTATTCAGGCCGGCCGGGTCTGGACCAACTGCTATCATGCCTATCCGGCCCACGCCGCCTTTGGCGGTTACAAGAAATCCGGTATCGGCCGGGAAACCCACAAGATGATCCTGGATCATTACCAACAGACCAAGAACCTTCTGGTCAGCTACGACGTGAACCCGCTGGGCTTCTTCTGAAGCCAACGGATAAGCCGGCGGAAGCGGGAACGGGACGTGTTCTCCTGACCTCTCCGCCGGCCCCGGCCGCTGCTTTCTGTCCCTCCCCCTCCGTTGCTTGATTGCGATCAACGATCCCGCTTGCACTACACCGGATCATGGTGTGGTATTCCAACAACAACGGAGGTCCCCATGCGAGCCATGATCTTGCGAAAGAATGGCGAACCACTCGCATTGATCGATTGCCCGGCGGCTCGTCCCGGCCCGGGCCAGTTGCGCCTTCAGGTCGAGGCCTGCGGTGTCTGCCGCACCGATCTGCATGTGGTGGACGGCGAGTTGAACGGCGCCAAACTCCCTCTGATCCCGGGCCACGAAATCGTCGGGCGGGTGGTGGAGCTGGGGCCGGGTGCCAGCCGCTTTTCCATGGGCCAGCGCGTTGGTATCCCCTGGCTCGGACACAGCTGTGGACGATGCCGCTATTGTGAAGCGGGCCAGGAGAATCTTTGTGACACGCCCGGGTTCACCGGTTACACCCTTGATGGAGGCTATGCCGAACATTGCGTGGCTTCACAGGATTATGCCTTTGCCCTGCCGGAAGAACCCGATCCTGTCAGTCTGGCGCCGTTGTTGTGCGCCGGTCTGATCGGCTACCGCTCCTATCGAATGGCCGGAGAGGCGCCGCGATTGGGGCTCTACGGCTTCGGCGCGGCGGCGCACATCCTGACCCAGCTTGCCTGCTGGCAGGGGCGTGAGATCTACGCGTTTACCCGCCCTGGAGACGCCGCCGCGCAGGCGTTCGCGCGGGAAACGGGGGCAATCTGGGCCGGCGGATCAGACCAGGCGCCGCCGGTGGAACTGGACGCGGCCATTCTTTTCGCTCCGGTGGGCGCTTTGCTGCCCGTGGCTCTGCGCGCGGTGCGCAAAGGCGGCGTGGTGGTCTGTGGCGGTATTCATATGAGCGATATCCCGGGTTTTCCCTACGCCGACTTGTGGGGTGAACGGGGGGTCCGCTCCGTCGCCAATCTGACTCGGGAAGACGGCGAGCAGTTTCTGCGTCTCGCCTCGCAGGCGGGTATCGAGGTCGCGACGCGGAGCTATCGGTTGGATGAGGCAAACGAAGCGCTGGACGATCTTCGCACCGGTCGTCTCACCGGCGCGGCGGTGTTGGTGCCTTGAGCAGGAGGTTGCCGTAGGAGCCAGCCCTGCTGGCGAACTGGTTTCCTGGGATTGGAGGATTCGCTTGCCGGATAAGCTCTTACAGAGGCCTCTGAATTCATAAAAAAGGCCGCCCAGGGGCGGCCAAATGGCACAGTGGAATGGATCCGCTTGGCGGATCTACCAGGAGAGTGCGGCCCCCACTGCCAGGGTGTCGGTGGATTCAATCTCGCCAGCCTGCTTGTCATCGATTTCGAAGCGGCTGAAATTACCCAGCAGTTTCAGATTGTCATTGACCGCGTAACTGAGCAGCACGGCTTTGTTTTCGTAGTCGGCTTCGCCGCCAAGCAGATTGCCGTCGTCCTCGCTACGACCATAGGACAGAGCCAAACGGAATTTGTCGATCTGCTGGCCGACTTGCAGAAGATAACCGGAGCTGTCGATTTCCTTCAGGTTGGCCTGGCCCAGGTTGTTCGAGAACAGCGGGTGCATGCCTTCGGCATCGAAGCCCGAAGCGGTGAGGGAGGTGTCGCCAAGTTTGGCCTGAACCCCATAACCAATCCCCCGCGAAGTAATATCCTCAACACTGCCGTCGGTGTTTTCCGAGGTCTGATAGGCGCCATTAACCCAGGCGTACAGTTCGGTGGCGCCGAGGTCGGTCTGGTAGCTTACTTCGGTTTCGAAACGCGGTGCCGATTGGTAGGCCTTGCCGGTGCCTCCCACTTCGTTGCTGTCATAGGGATCGAGAACACCCACGGCGACTTTCAGGGCATGTTGCTGTGGGCTGCGGTAAGTGATCTGCGCGCTGGGGAAAGGGTAGGGATAGCCGGTGCCGATGTTGCCAAAGGACACGCCGCTGCCGTCCATCAGGCCGAGGGTATCGCTGGCCTGGCCGAAACCCGACAACAGTTCGTCGCGCAGAATATTGGAGCGCGCGAACAAACCAAAGTCCTTACCGATCAACACCTGACCCCAGCCGCTGTCGATGGTGCCGTAAAACTGGCGCACGTCGATGCCGGTTTCGGTGCCGTTGGTTTCACTGTCGTTGATGGTGACCCAGAACGAGGAGCGAGCCCCGAGTTTCAGGTCGCCGGCCTGACGGGAAAAATTGAAGCCGATCCAGTTCGGCAGAAATCCCATCTTCACCCGGGACTGGCGCCGGTCGAACTGGTCGCCGGGGCGGTCCACCTCGTTGTGTACGTAGAAGGCGTTGATGTAGCCGTCGGTGGAGAAGGTGGTCTGATTATCGTCGTGGAGTTTGATTTCCGCCTGGGTGCCGGCACTGGCAAGCGATGCCAGCAGAGCGCAGGTAAGGGGCAGTCTTTTGTTGTTGTGCATGGTTCGCTCCATGTTTTTTTGCGTCGTTCGGAGCGGGCAGTATGGAAAGGGACGGGCGGCGGCGAATCCCGCTTTGGTCGGGAAGGCGTCTTAAGACCGCAGCGACCAGTCGGGTGGCACGAAAGTCGTGCGCGGGGGTTGGTTCAGGAACTAGAACGAAGAGAGAGGGGGCTGGGAGAAAGGAGAAGCCCGGCGCATTCGCGCCGGGCAATAGCACTCAACCTTGCGTGCTGGAGGTGTCGCTGTCTTCCTGCTCAGGGGCGGTATTGATCACGGTGGCCTGATCTTCCAGCCAGCCGCCGCCCAGGGCCCGATACAGGGTGATCTGATTGGCGAGCTTGCTGAGCGTGATGGACACCAGTTCCTGACGGGCGGTAAGCAGACTGCGTTGCGCGTCCAGCACCGCGAGATAGTCGTCCGCACCCAGCTCGTAGCGCTGCTGGGACAGTTCCAGTGAGCGGCGGGTGGCATCCACCAGAGCCTGCTGGGCGATTTCCTGTTCCAGCAGGGTTTCCCGGGACACCAGCGCATCCGAGACTTCCTGGAAGGCGGTCTGGATGGTTTGCTCGTAGGTGGCGACGCTCTGATCCCGGCGCACTGCCGCCACGTCCAGGCTGGCGCGGTTGCGCCCGCCGGTGAAGATCGGCAGGGAAATGCTCGGCGAGAACGACCAACTGCGTGAGCCGCTCTCGAACAACCCGTCCAGTTCGGCACTGCTGGTACCAAAGGTCCCGGTCAGGGAAATGCTCGGGAAGAACGCGGCCCGGGCCGCGCCGATGTTGGCGTTGGCGGCCCGCAGCAAGTGTTCCGCACGGATGATGTCCGGACGTGCCAGCAGCACATTGGAAGACAACCCGGAAGGCACCTCCGACAGGTCCACCAACCCGGATTCCTCCAGGTTATCGCTGGGCAGAGGCGGCAGCGGCGCGCCGACCAGGGTGGCCAGGGCGTTACGGTCCTGGGCCACCAGACGGGCGAAGCGGGCACGATTGGCGCGGGCGGTTTCCAGCGCGGTCTGCGCCTGACGCAGTTCCAGCTCGGAGCCGACACCCAGGTCGAAGCGGCGCTGGGTCAGATCCAGGGAAGCCCGGTAGGCCTCCATGGTTTCCTCGCTGATGCGCAGGTTTTCGCGGTCGGCAACCAGCGACAGGTAAGCGTTGGCCACTTCCGACACCAGAGTAATGTGGGCGCTGCGCTGGGCTTCCTCGCTGGCCAGATAATTCTGCAGGGCGGCATCCTTGAGGCTGCGTACCCGGCCGAACAGATCCAGCTCGTAGGCGGAGATGCCCACGTTGGCGCCATACTGACTCTGCACCTGGCTCTCGCCGGTGTTGTTCAGGTCACCGGGCACCCGTTGCCGGGTGCCGGTGCCGTTGAGGCCGATATTGGGAAACAGGTCGGCACGCTGAATCCGATACTGGGCGCGCAACTCTTCCACATCCAGCATGGCCAGACGCAGATCCCGGTTGTTGGCCAGGGCGGTCTGGATCAGCTGTTGCAGTTCCTGTTCGGTGAAGAAATCCCGCCAGCCGGGCAGGGTGACCTGCGTGGCGTCGGCGCCTTCACGGAACTGATCCGGCACAGGCGACGGGGGTTGTTCATAGCTGGGCGCCAGCGTACAGCCACTTAAGGCCAGAGCGAGGGCCAACGCCATGGAAGCGGGTTTCAATGTCATCCGCGGGTCTCCTCGGACGGCTCGTTACGGTCACCTTTGCCGTTCAACGGCACGCCGGACAGTTTACGAACCACCACGTAGAACAAAGGAATGAAGAAAATGGCCAGGGCGGTGGCGGTGAACATGCCGCCAAACACGCTGGTACCGATGGCGTTACGGGCGCCGGAGCCGGCACCGCTGCTTAGCATCAGCGGTGTCACCCCGAGCATGAACGCCATGGAGGTCATCAGGATCGGACGCAGCCGCATTCGCGTGGCTTCCAGCGTGGCTTTCCACAGCGAGTGCCCCTCATCCTCTAGGTCCTTGGCGAACTCGGCGATCAGAATCGCGTTCTTCGCCGCCAGCCCGATGGTGGTGAGCAGCCCGACCTGGAAGAAGACGTCATTTTCCAGCCCCCGGCCCAGCGAGAACAGGACCGCGCCGATCACGCCCAGCGGCACTACCAGCATCACCGCGAACGGAATCGACCAGCTCTCATACAGGGCGGCCAGGCACAGGAACACCACGATCAGCGACAGGGCGTACAATGCCGGCGCCTGGTTGCCGGACTGGCGTTCCTGGTAGGACAGGCCGGTCCATTCGTAACCGAAGCCCTCCGGCAGATCCGCCGCCAGACCTTCCAAAGTGATCATGGCGTCACCGGTACTGAAACCGGGGCTGGCGTTGCCCTGGATGTTCACCGAGGAGACGCCATTATAACGCTGCAGTTGTTGCGGACCGTACTGCCAGTCGCCGGTGGCGAAGCTGGAGAAGGGCACCATCTGGTTATTGCTGTTGCGCACGTACCAGGTGCCGATGTCCTCCGGCAGCATGCGGTCTTCCGCGTCGCCCTGGACGTAGACCCGTTTGATCCGGCCGCGATCGAGGAAGTCGTTGACATAGGTGGAACCCCAGGCCACCGACATGGTGTTGTTGATGTCGGCGATGGAGACGCCCATGGACTGTGCCTTCAAGTGATCCACGTCGACTTTGTACTGCGGCGCGTCGGGCAGCCCGTTGTAACGCACTTGCACCATCGACGGATCCTGGTTGGCCTGACCAAGCAGCTGGCCCATGGCCTGGTTGAGCGCGTCATGGCCCAGGCCACCACGGTCCTGGAGCTGGAAGTTGAAACCGCTGGCCACCCCGAGAGCGGGGATCGACGGCGGGTTCAAGGCAAAAATGATCGCCTCGCGAACACTGCCGAAGTAACCCATGGCGCGGCCGATGATCTGGTCGATGCCGTCGGTACTGAGATCACGATCCGACCAGTCCCGCAGACGGACGAAAGCGATCCCTGAGTTCTGGCCACGACCGGCGAAGCTGAAGCCGGCCACGGTGAAGATGGATTGCACCGCGTCCTTTTCTTCCTCCAGGAAGTAGTACTCCATTTTCTTCAGTACTTCGATGGTCTGCTCCTGGGTGGAACCCACCGGCAGCTGTACCTGCGCCAGCATGATGCCCTGGTCCTCTTCCGGCAGGAAGGCGGTGGGCAGGCGGGTGAAGGTGAACGCCAGCACCGCTACCACGGCTACATAGATCAGCAGGTAGCGGCCACGGCGGCCGAGGATTTTTTCCACCCTGTTGTGATAGCCATGGCTGGCACGATCGAAGTTGCGGTTGAACCAGCCGAAGAAGCCTTTCTTGTCCTCATGGGAGGCGTCCTGCTGCTTGAGCATGCTGGCGCACAATGCTGGCGTCAGGATCAGGGCCACCAGTACCGACAACACCATGGCCGAAACGATGGTGATGGAGAACTGACGATAGATGGCGCCGGTGGAGCCGGGGAAGAACGCCATGGGTATGAACACCGCGGACAGCACCAGGGCGATACCGACCAGCGCGCCGGTGATCTGGCCCATGGATTTGCGCGTGGCTTCACGGGGGGGCAAACCCTCTTCCGCCATTACCCGTTCCACGTTTTCCACCACCACGATGGCGTCGTCCACCAAAAGCCCGATGGCCAGTACCATGCCGAACATGGTCAGGGTGTTGATCGAGAAGCCGAAGGCGAACAGCACCGCGAAGGTCCCCAGCAGCACCACCGGCACGGCGATGGTGGGGATCAGAGTGGCGCGGAAATTCTGCAGGAACAGGTACATCACCAGGAACACCAGCAGAATCCCTTCAAACAGGGTCTTCACCACTTCCATGATGGAGATTTCCACGAACGGCGTGGTGTCGTAGGGAAAATCCATTTGCATGTCTTCGGGGAAGAACTGGCTCAGATCGTTGAGCGTGGACTTGACCCGTTCGGCGGTATCCAGGGCGTTGGCGCCGGTGGCCAGATTGATCCCCAGGCCGGTGGCGGAGGTGCCGTTGTAACGCCCGGTGATATCGTAGCTTTCCTTGCCGAACTCGATGTTGGCGACGTCCTTGAGGCGCAGCTGGGAGCCGTCATCGTTGACGCGCAGCAGAATTTGCCCGAATTCCTCGGGGGTTTGCAGCAAGGTCTGCACGATGATGGAAGCGCTCAACTGCTGGCCTTCCACCGCCGGGTTGCCGCCGATCTGGCCCCCGGTGATCTGGTTGTTCTGTACCGTGATCGCCTGGGTGACATCCGCCGCGGTCAGACCGAACTCGGTCATTTTCTGGGAGTCGAGCCAGACGCGCATGGCGTATTGGGTACCGAACAACTGGGTGGTACCGACGCCCTGCACCCGGCTGATCGGATCCTGGATGTTGGCCGCCACGTAGTCGGCGAGGGCGGCGTTATCCAGTTCTCCGGATTTGGAGTTGAACGCCACCACCATCAGGAAGGTGTCGGAGGACTTGCTCACCTGCACCCCCTGCTGCTGCACCACCTGGGGCAGGCGCGGGGTGGCCAGCTGCAGTTTGTTCTGCACCTGGACCTGGGCGATATCCGGATCGGTGCCGGCGGCGAAGGTCAGGCTGATCTGCGCGTTACCGGAGGAATCACTGGTGGAGGACATATACAGCAGGTTATCGATACCGTTCATCTGCTGTTCGATAACCTGGGTCACCGAATCTTCCACGGCTTTCGCCGAGGCCCCGGGGTAGCTGGCCTCGATGGTGACTTCCGGCGGTGCCACGGTGGGGTACTGCTCCACCGGCAAAGTATTGATCGCCAGGGCGCCCGCCATCATCAGAACGATGGCGATCACCCAGGCGAAAATGGGTCGATCAATAAAGAAATTGGCCATGTTGCTCCCCGATTACTCGGCGTTGGCGTTGTTCGGGCCGTTGTCCTGGGCCTGGGTTTGCTGCGCTTGCTGCTTTTGCGCCTCGACGTCCACACCTTCCACCGGCATGCCGGGGCCGATCTTTTGCAGGCCGTCGACGATCAGTTTGTCGCCGGCGGCGAGGCCAGCGCCGATCAACCAGCGGTTGCCCACCGTGCGCACGGTTTCCACCTGACGTTTTTCCACCGTGTTGTTGTCGCCGATGACCATGGCACTGGCGGTGCCTTGCGGATCACGGGTGACCGCTTTCTGTGGCACCAGGATGGCGTTGTCGCGTTGTCCCTGGGGCAGCTTGGCGCGCACGAACAGACCGGGCAGCAGGTCGCCGTCGGGATTGGGGAACAGGGCGCGCAGGGTGATCGAGCCGGTGCTTTCATCCACCGCGTACTCGGAGAATTGCAGGGTCCCGCTCTGGTCGTACTCGGTGCCGTCTTCCAACACCAGAGTGACGCGCGCCTTGTCTTCGCCGACCTGTTCCAACTGCCCGCTTTCCATGGCCACGCGCAGTTGACGCAACGCACGGGCGGACTGGGTGAGGTCCACATAGATCGGATCCAATTGACGAATGGTGGCCAGCGCCTCGCTCTGGTTGGCGGTGACCAGAGCACCGGCGGTGACGGTGGAACGGCCGATACGCCCGGAAATCGGCGCCTTGACACTGGCGTAGTCCAGGTTCAGGCGAGCGGTATCCACCGCGGCCTGGGCGGCGGCGATCTGCGCTTTGTTGGTGCCCAGACTGGCGCGGGCATTGTCGTACTCCTGACGGCTTACCGCGTTCGCTTCCACCAGAGTCTTATAGCGGTCGGCCAGCAGCTGGTTGGACTCCAGTGTGGAACGGGCGCTGGCCAGATCCGCCTGGGCGCTGGCCAGTGCCGCCTTGAACTGGCGATCGTCGATACGATAAAGCACCTGCCCGGCCTCAACTTCGGCGCCTTCATCGAACAGACGTTCCTTGATAATGCCGCTCACTTGAGGACGAATCTCCGCCACCTCGTAGGGGCTGGTGCGGCCGGGCAGTTCGTTGACGACGGTATAGGGTTCCGGTTTAACCGTGATGAAACCCACCTGCGCCGCACCGCCGGCACCTTGCTGCTGAGGCGCGTCGTTTCCGCAGGCGGTCAGGGCGAGGGCAAAAAAGAAAAGGACAGAAACATGGACCGATCGTGCGCGCATAGAAACCTCGGTTTCCTATGAAAATCAATGAATTTTGGTTGCTTCCGTTACGGCGAGAAAGCGCGGATACCCGATAATTACACAAAAGCGAAAAGAGTATACATACATTCGTAGATGTATGTATAGTTCCGCCATCAGCGTGATCACAGGAGTCCGGCCATGAGGCGCACCAAGGCGGAAGCTCAGGAGACCCGTGAGCAGATACTCGACGCGGCGGAGCGCGTCTTTCATGAAAAAGGCGTATCGAGGACCTCCTTGAATGACATCGCCGGCGCGGCGGGGTTCACTCGTGGTGCCATTTATTGGCATTTCAAAAACAAACATGATGTTTTTGCCGCCATGTTGGAGCGAAAGCGTTTGCCGCTGGAGGCTTTGGCGCAGCGGGCGGAGCACCCTGAAGAGAAGGATCCGCTGGGGCGGTTGCGGGAATTCCTGATCTACGTGCTCTGTGAAACCGTCCGTGATCCGAGCCGTCGGCGGGTATTGGAGATCATATTCCAAAAATGTGAATTTACTGTGGAAACCGATCCTCTGATGGCCCGCCAGAAGGAATCCTTTCTGGAAGCCTCCAAATCCATGCGAATCATCCTTGGCCGCGCCATCGAGCGCGGGCAACTGCCTGAAAGTCTGAACATCGAGCGTGCCGTGACCTTGCTGCATGTGCAAGTGTGTGGCCTTCTTTATGTCTGGTTGCTGGTCCCGGAGACCTTTGATCTCGAACAGGAAGCGGCCCATCATGTGGACTGCTATCTCAACACGCTGGCGTCGTGCCCCTCCATTTCCGGGCGCCCGGATTCTCCTTCCTGATTTTGATTTCTGATTTCGGAACGTGATTTTGAAATAATTGACGCCACCCAAGGGTCATGTCACATTCTTTGCCCCCGCACGGACAGTGCCGTATGCCCTCCGGGCTGGCGGCGATCGCCTTGGTCCGCCCGGGCATCAACCGATAAATCAATGCCATGTCGGCAACGCAATACGCGCCCGGAACCAGGCTCGTTCGTTGGTTGCCGGTGCCGCCGTCGTGACCGGAAGAAACCGGAACAGGAGAATAACGATGAGTAAGCTGTTTGATCTCACGGGAAAAGTCGCTCTGATCACCGGATCCACCCGGGGTATCGGTAAAGCCATCGCCGAGGAAATGGCCCGTGCTGGCGCCAAGGTGGTCATCTCCAGCCGCAAGCCGGAGCCTTGCCATGAAGTGTGCGAGGCGATCAAGGCGGAAGGTCACGAGGCCATCGCCGTGCCCTGTAACGTGGGCAGCAAGGATGATTTGATGAACCTGGTAGATGAAACCCTGGCGGCCTTTGGCAAGATCGATATTCTGGTCTGTAACGCCGCCACCAACCCGGTTTACGGCCCCACCGCGGAAGTCAGCGACGAGGCCTGGGACAAGATTCTCGACACCAACGTCAAGGGCACGTTCTGGCTGTGCAACCGGGTACTGCCGATCATGGCCGAGAACGGCGGTGGTAACGTGGTGATCATTTCCAGCATCGCCGGACTGCGCGGCAACAGCGTGATTGGCACCTACGGCGTCTCCAAGGCGGCGGAAGCGGCGCTTGCCCGCAACCTGGCGGTGGAGTGGGGGCCGAAGAATATTCGTGTCAACGCCATTGCTCCGGGGCTGGTGCGCACCGATTTCGCCAAGGCTCTGGTGGAAGACCCGGTTCGCCGTCAGCGCGCCGAGGAACGCACACCGGTGCGCCGTATCGGCGATCCGGTGGATATCGCCGGGGTGGCGTTGTTCCTGTCCAGCGCCGGCAGCGCTTACGTGACCGGTCAGACCATCGTGGCGGACGGCGGCGAAACCATTTGTTGATGGCGCTCCCACAGCGGCTTCGTATCGCCTATTGTAGGAGCGGCTCGTGGACCAGTGTTGTCCCATGATTCGCTGGCACGCTTACACGCAACACGCTAGCACGCTAAACCCAAGGCCGGTTTGTGAGCCCTTGGAGGCAAGGATCGCGCTCGTGAGCGTGCCGGCGTGTTGCGTGTAAGCGCCGATTTAATTTGAGGTTCCTTATGGAAGGTCAACCGGAACTGGTGCCGGTCCTTGAGGCCCATCGTTTCGATGAAAACCGCCTGTCCCGATATCTGGATCAGGCCGGGCTGCTGGCCGGAGCGTTGCGGGTGCAACAGTTCCAGGGCGGACAATCCAACCCCACTTACTTGCTGGAAAGTGGCGAGCGCCGCTATGTACTGCGCAAGAAGCCGCCGGGCAAGGTGTTGCCCTCGGCGCATCAGGTGGACCGCGAATATCGGGTGATGAAGGCATTGGGCGAGCACAGCGACGTGCCGGTGCCGGCCATGCGTGCGCTCTGCGAGGACGATGACGTTATCGGCACCAGTTTTTACGTCATGGATTTCGTGCCCGGCCGGGTGTTTTCCGAGCCACTGCTGGAAAGTCTGCCCACCGATCAACAGCGCCGCGCCGTCTATGAGGCCATGGTGGATACCCTGGCCAAACTGCACAGCGTTGACTACAAGGCCGCCGGCTTGGAGGATTTTGGACGTCCTCAAGGGTATGTGGCGCGCCAGGTGAAACGCTGGCGGGCTCAGTACCAGGCCTCCAAGACCGATGACCTGCCGGCCATGGACAACCTGATCGACTGGCTCGAGGAGCACATTCCCGAGGACGACAGTGCCGCCATTGCTCACGGTGACTTCCGAATGGGCAATCTGCTGCTGGCACCGGACCAGCCCGGGGTGGTGGCGGTGCTGGACTGGGAACTGGCCACCATTGGCCATCCGCTGGCGGATCTGGCTTACTTCTGTCTGCCGTATCATCTCCCCCACGGTATTCAGGGGGTGCGCGGCCTGGACGGTCTGGATCTGAGCGGACGCGGCATTCCCGATGAGCATGCATTGCTGGAGCGTTACTGTCGCGGTTGTGGCCGCGATGGCATCAGCGACTGGCCGGTATTTCTGGCCTTCGCGCTGTTCCGCACCGCGGCGATCCTGCAGGGGGTCTACGCCCGGGCCCTGCAGGGCAACGCCAGCAACCGTGATGCGTTGGAAGTCGGCAAACGGGCCGGACTGATGGCCGAGCGCGGCTGGCAAATCGCCCGTACTCACCAATAAACAGCTAATGACAGCCCCTCGGGCGTCATCATCGCTTCATTCCGACCGTGCAGCATAGGCGGCGCGGTCGGTAGACAAGAATTCGGACAATACAGGAGCCACCATGAAGCCCTTCCAACGTATCCTTCTTACCAACGACGATGGCATCGACGCCCCCGGTCTGAAAGTGGCCGAGGTGATCGCCGCGGAACTGGCCGAGGAGGTCTGGGTGGTGGCGCCGGAGCATGATCAAAGCGGGGTGGGGCAAAGTATTTCGCTGCACAGCCCGTTGCGGGTATATCACCACGGCGAGCGCCGCTACGCCGTTTCCGGTACGCCGGCGGATTGCGTCCTTTTCGCCATGACGGAGTGGCTGGAGGAAACACCGCCGGATCTGGTGCTGTCCGGGGTTAACTGTGGCGCCAATCTGAGTGACTCGGTGATGTACTCCGGTACCGTTGGCGCGGTGCTGGCGGCGGCCCATCTGGGGTTGCCTGGCGTGGCGCTGAGCCAGGCGTTTCTGGATCGGGATGCCATCAATTACGCACCAGTGAGCGAGCTGGCGGCGGGACTGATCCGGCAATTATGGGAGCGTCACACCGAGCATTGCTGCTGGAACCTCAACTTCCCCGATCTGCCGCTGGCGCGGATCAAGGGTAACCGCATCACCCGCCAGGTGCCCGGCAGCATCCGCCGCGCCCGGTTGGTGGCCGGACGTGACGGTCGCAATCTGTCCTACCATTGGCTGACCTTCGAGCGCGATCCGGATTCCATCGATCACCCGCAGTCCGACGTGGTGGCTCTGCGTGATGGCCGTGTGTCGGTGATGCCGCTGAGACCTTCCCGTTGTGATGACGATCTGGCCGACGCCTTGTGGCAGAAAGGCGAGTGGTAAAAAAGGGGCGTGGTGAGTGACCCGGCGGGATTGGCACGCCCATCAGATCATTCACCGCCGAAAATATGAAACCATATTCCGAAATAGTATTGACGCCCCGCGGGGCGCGTGTCAGATTCTCCGGCTATTCCATTTGGCGGGCCGCGGAGTTCGAAAGGGTCTCGGTCGCCGAAGGTTAACGACGTTTTCCGAAGCATTTCCGCCCAGGCGGAAGTGGCGGTTTCGTCGTATCACCTGTTGCCTATGCAGCACCATATGCAGCAACAACAAGCGGGTACCAGCCTCCACAACGCGGGCCCCAAGAAAAAAGTGGCCTTTGTCGCCACAGTCGAATCGTAGGGAGAGTTAGCATGTTTGATCGGCATTTTGCCGTTTGGCCTGAAAACCTGCCGCATCACCTGACCATTCCGGAAACCAGCCTCTGCACCAATCTTGATGTCTCCGCGCTGCGCTACCCGGAAAAACCGGCCATCATTTATTACGACCATACCATCACCTACCGGGAACTGAAGCGCCAGGTCGACGCTCTGGCCGGCTACCTGCAAACATTGGGCGTGGACAAAGGTGACCGCGTCCTGCTGTACATGCAGAACGCTCCTCAATTCATCATCGGTTACTACGCCATTCTGCGGGCCAACGCCATCGTCGTGCCGATCAACCCGATGAACCGCACGGCGGAACTGGAACACTACCTGGAGGATACCCAGGCAACGGTGACGCTGGCGGCGCAAGAAGTGTTCGCCAATATCGTGCCGCTGATCGGCACCCGGCAGCTGCGTCATGTCATCGTGGCGTCCTACAGCGACTATATCGACCCGCAAACCGATCTGGACCTTCCCGCGGAAGTGCGGGCGCCGGCGCAGCCTTTGCAAACCGAAGGTGCGATCGCCTGGCGCGACGCCATCGATGCCGGCAAGACGCCCGGGGAATTGCTGGTGGGGCCGGACGATCTGGCGGTGTTCCCCTACAGCTCCGGGACCACCGGCGCTCCCAAAGGCTGCATGCATACCCACCGGTCGGTGATGGCCACCTGTGTGCATGGCGTGGCCTGGCGCTCTGGCGGCGGCAGTGAGGGGATCATCCTCTCCACCCTGCCGTACTTCCATGTCACCGGCATGCAGGGCGCCATGAACGCGCCCATCTACACCGGTGCCTGCATCGTGCTGATGACCCGCTGGGACCGCCGTACCGCGGCCACCCTGATTCAGCGTTATCAGGTCACCAGTTGGACCAACATCGTCACCATGGCCATCGATCTGCTGTCCGATCCGGAGGTGGAATCCTTCGATCTGTCCAGCTTGCAGAACATCGGCGGTGGTGGCGCGGCCATGCCGGAAGCGGTCTCCGACAAGCTGTTCAAGCTCACCGGGCTGCGCTACATCGAAGGGTATGGCCTCTCCGAGACCATCGCCGCCACCCACATCAATCCCGCCGAGAAGCCAAAGAAACAGTGCCTTGGCATTCCGGTCTTCGACGTGGATTCCCGCGTCATCGACCAGGAGACCGGCAAGGAACTGGGCGTCGGGGAAGTGGGGGAGATCATTTCCCACGGCCCGCAGATTTTCCAGGGTTACTGGAACCGTCCGGAGGAAACCGAGAAGGCCTTCATCGAACTGGACGGCAAGCCGTTCTTCCGTACCGGAGACATGGGGTACTACGACGAAGAAGGCTATTTCTTCATCGTCGACCGGGTGAAACGGATGATCAATGCGTCCGGCTTCAAGGTCTGGCCCGCCGAAGTGGAAAGTCTGATGTACCGCCATCCCGCCATTCAGGAGTGCTGCATCATCTCCGCGCCGCACGAGCGCCGTGGCGAAACGGTGAAAGCCTGTGTGGTTTTGAACGCCAAGGATAAAGATAACGTCAGCGAGGACGATATCATTACCTGGTGCAAGAATGAGATGGCCGCCTACAAGGTGCCGCAGATCGTCGAATTCCGCGATGAGCTGCCTCGTTCGCCCACCGGCAAGGTGATGTGGCGGGCATTGCAAGAGCAGGAATGGGCGACGAACGAAAGCGCCTCCTGATCCTTTGAGCAACGGCAATTCCCATGGCGGATTGCCGTTGTCTTTTTCGCACTGCGAAATACCATTCCGAATATTGACGCTTCGGTGAGGTGCTGTTAGCGTCTTGGCCTTCATGCACCATCGTGCATGAAAGTATGCCGGCGAGAGCGTCCGTACCATAACAACCCAGAAAGTGAAGCGTGCCATTTGGCGGTAGAGAGTGGCAGTGGACAGTGGCGGTGGAGCGTCACTGGCTAACGACACAAGGCGCGTTTCATTATTATTATAAGGAGTCGCAGTTTTGGACTTGTTTCTGCAGCAAGTGCTCAATGGCCTGACCCTGGGAAGCATATATGGCCTGATTGCCCTGGGCCTGACCCTGGTCTATGGCATTCTCCATGTTCCCAATTTCGCCCACGGTGCGCTGTATATGGTGGGGGCCTACGTGGCTTACTTCACCATGGTGGACCTGGGGCTGAACTACTGGCTGGCGATGATCGCCGCCGGTGCGGTAGTGGCCTTCCTTTCCGTTCTTTGTGAGCGTCTCGTCTTTCACCCGCTGCGTCATGCGCCGCCCATTCACGACAAGATCGCCGCCATCGGCATCCTGTTGTTCCTGGAGGCGGTGGTGCAGATGTACTGGGGCGCGGATTTCCGCCGCATGCCCACGCCCTATAACGAGATCCTGCATTTCGGCGGTCTTACCATTCCGGCCCAGCGTCTGTTGATCATCGCGGGTGCCTTTGGCCTGATGGGCGCCTTGCACCTGTATCTGAAAAAGACCATGACCGGCGCCACCATCATCGCCATGGCGCAAAACCGGGAAGGCGCCTTCCTGGTGGGTATCGACGCCAACCGCGTGGCGATGATGACGTTCGCCATCGCTGGCGTGTTGGCGGCGGTGGGCGCGACCCTGTTCGCACCGATCAACCTGGTCTACCCGGCCATGGGACACCTGCTGATCATGAAAGCCTTCGTGATCATTATTCTCGGTGGTATGGGCAGCATTCCCGGCGCCATCGTCGGTGGCTTGATCATCGGCTTCGCCGAAGCCCTGGGCGGTTTCTATATCTCCAATGAATACAAGGACGTCATCGCCTTCGCGTTGCTGGTGGTGATTTTGTCGGTGAAACCCACCGGGCTGTTCACCAAGGGGGTGCGCTAATGGATCGCCTGATGAACTTCTTTGTCAGCCCAGTGCTGAAATGGGCCTTGCTGGTGTTGGCGGTGGTGTTTCCGCTGATCTCCGATAACGAGTACCACATCTACGTGATGGCCACGGCCTTTATCTGGGCCATCGCCGTCTACGGCATGAACATCATCACCGGTTACTGTGGTCAGCTGAATCTGGCGCATGGCGGCTTCTTCGCCATCGGCGCCTATGTGGTGGCGATCCTGACGGTGGATCATGAGTGGGCGTTCTGGCCGGCGTTCATCGCCGCCGGTCTGGCCGGCGCCATCTTTGGTTTCCTCGTTGGCGTGGTGTCCCTGCGTCTGAAGGAGCATTACTTCGCCATCTTCACCTTGTGCGTGGGCTTCATCATTTATCTGTTGCTGGAGAAATGGGAAGAACTCACGCACGGCTCCCTCGGCATTATCAACATCGCCCCGCCGGAAGGGTTCGGTTTGGTGGATTTCACCGAGACCGTGCCGTTCTATTACCTGGTGCTGGCGTTCCTGGTGTTGTCCGTGTGGCTGGTGAGCCGCCTTTCCCGTTCGCTGTTGGGCCGGACTTTCCTGGCCATCCGCATCAGTGACGACCTGGCGCAATCACTGGGCATCAATCTGATGCGCAACAAGGTTCTGGCGTTCGTGCTGTCCACCGTTTACGCCGCCTCGGCCGGTGCTTTGTACGCCGGTGTGGTGCGTTTCATCGGCCCGGCGGAAGCGGATGTGGTGCATACCTTCGACATGATCACCTACCTGCTGGTGGGCGGTATTGGCACCTTGATGGGGCCGCTGCTCGGCACCCTGGCGATCACCTGGCTGACGCAGATGCTGCAGTCCCTGGAAGAGTACCGCATGATCATCTTCGGCCCGATGCTGGTGATTCTGGTGATCTTCTTCCCGCGCGGTATCGTCGGTGGTTTCCTGACCTGGCGCGGACGTCGCCTGGCCAATAAAGCGTCTCAACAGGGCCAGGGCGGGGAATCTCCGACTCCCAGCACGCCCAACGCGGACAAACAGGAGGCCGGCAACAATGCTTAAGATCAGTAATCTGACCAAGCGTTTCGGCGGCCTGGCGGCGGTCAATAACGTCAGCGTGGAATTCCCCGCCAATCAGGTGAACGCCATCATCGGCCCCAACGGGGCTGGTAAAAGTACTTTCTTCAATCTGGTAGCCGGAGCGATGCCGCCCAGCGAAGGCAAGATCGAATATCAGGGCATGGACATCACCGGCATGGCGCCGGACCGGATTGCCCGTCTCGGCGTGGCGCGGACTTTCCAGACCACCATGCTGTTCGATCAGTCCACCGTGCTGGACAACCTGATCGTCGGCCACCGGCTGCGCACCCAGTCGCGCCTGTGGGACGTGATCATCAACTCCAAGCGTCTGCGTGACGAGGAGAAGAAGTGCCGCTCCCGCGCCGCCGAGGTGCTGGACTTCGTCGGGCTGTCCCATATCGGCCATCGCTACATCGTCGATATCAGCCAGGAAGAGCGCAAGCGGGTGGCTTTCGCTTTGGCCATGGCCACCGATCCGGAACTGGTGCTGCTGGATGAACCGGCCGGTGGTATCAATCCCGAGGAGACGGAGAATCTGGCCGACCTGATTCGCAAGATGGTCAAGCACGGCATCACCGTCTGCCTGATCGAGCACAAGATGGACATGATCATGAGCCTGGCGGACAAGATCATGGTGCTGGATCACGGAGAGAAGATCGCCGAGGGAACCCCGGAGCAGATCAAGAACGATCCGGTGGTCATCGAGGCTTACCTGGGGAGTGAACAAGATGTTGAAGCTTGAAAACGTCGACGCCAAGTACGATAGCTTCAAGGCCCTGGATAAGGTCTCCATGACCGTGGGGCAGGGCGAACTGGTGGTGCTGCTGGGGGCCAATGGCGCCGGCAAGACCACCTTGTTCAACACCATCAGCGGTCTGCTTAAGCCCTCCGCCGGCAGCATTACCCTGAACGGCGAGGACGTGACCGGACGGCGGCCGTCCGCTCTGGTGCAAGCCGGCGTGGTGCAGTGTCCGGAAGGCCGCAAGCTGTTCCCGGAAATGTCGGTGATGAAGAACCTGGTGTTGGGCGCGTACGTGCACCGCCGTGACAAAGCCGGCATCAGGAAGACCCTGGACCAGGTGCTGGAGATGTTCCCGATCCTGGAAGAGAAGAAAAACCAGGCGGCGGGATCGCTCAGTGGTGGTCAGCAGCAGATGGTGGCGATCGGTCGTGCCCTGATGGGGCGCCCGAAACTGATGCTGCTGGATGAGCCGTCCCTGGGGTTGGCGCCGCTGGTGGTCAAGCAGATGTTCGAGACCATTCAGACCATCAATAACGCGGGCACCACGGTGCTGCTGGCGGAGCAGAACGCCTTTGCCGCGTTGAAGATCGCCACCCGCGCCTATGTGATCGAGAACGGTCGCCTGGTGATGGAAGGGGACCGCGACGCCATGCTCGGTAACGAGGCGGTGCGCAAGGCCTATATCGGTGCCTGATCACAATCCGATTAGCGGCCTCTGGTGGCCTCTGCTCGGTGCTTTATGATCGTCAACGTACGTTAGCGTGATGTACTACGTTTATAACAATGGTGATCCCTACAAAAAATGGGAGTGAAGTAATGAAACTGAAGAAAACGTTTGTTCGCCTGGCCACCGCCAGTGCGCTGGTTATGGGTATGGGGGCCGCCAACGCCGCCGAAGTCAACATCGGCTTTACCGGTCCGCTCAGCGGCGGCGCGGCGCTGTACGGTGAGAATACGCTGGAAGGCCTGCGCATGGCGGCCGAGGAAATCAACGCCGCCGGTGGCGTGAAAGTGGGTGGCGAAAGCTACGACGTCAACATCGTTTCCCTGGACGACAAGTATTCCCCGAGCCAGGCGGCGGTGAATGGCAAGCGTCTGGTGCAGCAGTACAAAACCCCGGCGGTGTTCACCCCGCACTCCGGCGGCACCTTCGCGCTGCAGGCCTTTAACCAGCGTGACGGCTTCATCGTCATGTCCTACACCTCGATCCCGTCCGTGACCGAGAAGGGCAACAAGCTGACCGTGAAGATTCCGCCGTCCTTCACCGACTACATCGAGCCGTTCTCCAAGATGGCCATGGAAACGTCCGGCAAGAAAGTGGCGGTGGCCAACGCCACCCACGACTACGCCAAGTACTGGACCAAGGCGTTCGTGCCGAAGTGGGAAGCCATGGGCGGTGAAGTGGTCGCCGACAACCCGATGGACTACAACAAGTCCGCGGACTTCTACACCGGTGTGAGCAAGGTGCTGGCGGCCAAGCCGGACGTGCTGTTCATTGGTGGCGCTTCCGAGCCCACCGGTCTGGTGGTGCGTCAGGCCCGCGAACTGGGCTTCAAGGGCAGCTTCATCCTGATGGACCAGGCCAAGATCGATGAAGTGGCGAAAGTGGCCGGTGGTCTGCAGGCGGTGGAAGGCTCCGTGGGCGTAACGCCGCTGAGCAGCTCCGCAATCGAAGGGGCGCGCAAGTTCGTCGAAAAATACCAGCAGAACCACAAAAACGTGGCTACCTCCGAAACCGCTTACAACTATTTCGCCATGCATATGCTGGCACAAGCCATGCAGGAAGCGGGTTCCGTCGATGATCCGGCCAAGATCCGCGCCGCCATGCCGGCCGCGTTGAAAAAGATTCCGGCCGAGTACAACCCCTACGACGTGAACGGCATTTCCGAAAACGGCGCTCTGGAGACCGATGTGCAACTGGCCCAGGTCATCGATGGCAAGGTGGTGCTGCGCCGCCTGTCTGATGTGCTCAGTCAGTAGTTTTTCCTAGAACGTTTCCTCAAGGGCACCCGATGGGTGCCCTTGTCGTTTCCGGCCTATACCCATGGCGTGGTTGGCTCTGTGCCATGGCATGGGTTGGGGGTATGGTATTCAAACGGAATGGTATTGACTGGGACCGGTGACTCGGAATTATCCGCTTCCACGCCCCTGGCCAATTAAATGAAATGATATTCCGAAATAATTGATAATGGGCCGGGTTTTCTTATACTGGGACCCCCCCGGGATCTATCCCGCGCCCGTATTCCCATGGTTTCCGTGACGCTCGTCGTTAATCACGGAGGCCAACCTTTAGGTAAGGAGGAACCATGAGCGAGGTTGTCAGCTACCGCCGTGAAGGCGAAATCGGCGTTATCAGTGTTAACTACCCCCCGGTGAACGCCCTGGGACAAGGGGTGCGCGAGGGCCTGCAGAGCTGTCTGCGGGAAGGGCTGGCGGATGATCAGGCCAAAGCCCTGGTGGTGATTGGTGAAGGCCGTACCTTCCCCGCCGGCGCCGACATCCGTGAATTCGGCAAACCGCCGGCTGGCCCGGCGCTGCCCGATGTGATCAACGAATACGAAAGCAGCGAGAAGCTGGTGATCGCGGCCATCCACGGCACCGCTCTGGGCGGCGGTCTGGAAGTGGCTCTGGGCTGTGACTATCGTGTCGCTCTGGATTCCGCCAAGGTGGGTCTGCCGGAAGTGAAGCTGGGCCTGCTGCCCGGCGCCGGCGGCACCCAGCGTCTGCCGCGTCTGGTGGGCGCCAAGGCCGCCCTCGACATGATCGTTGGCGGCAACCCGGTCAAAGCCAAAAACGCCCTGCAAATGGGTATTGTTGATGACGTGGTCAGCGGTGACTTGCTGGAAGGCGCTCTGGCCTATGCCCGCAAACTGGTTGCCGACAAAGCGCCGCTGCGCCGCATTCGCGACCTGGACGTACAGACCGAGGAAGCCGATCTGTTCGCCAGCTACGAGAAATCCATCGCCCGCAAACAACGTGGTTTCAAAGCCCCGTTCCACTGCATCAAGGCGGTACAGGCGGCGGTGGAACTGCCGTTCGAAGAGGGCATGAAGCGTGAGCGCGAATTGTTCGGTGAGCTGCTGGTCAGCTCCGAATCCGCGGCGCAGCGCCATGTATTCTTCGCCGAGCGCGAAGTGGCCAAGGTGCCCGGCCTGCCCAAGGACACTCCCAAGCGTGAAGTCAACAGCGTCGCCGTGATCGGTGCCGGCACCATGGGTGGTGGCATCGCCATGAACTTCGCCAACGCCGGCATCCCGGTGAAGATTCTGGAAGTGAAGGAAGAGGCCCTGGAGAAGGGCATCGCCATCATCCGCAAGAACTACGAAAACACCGCCAAGAAAGGCCGTCTGACCCAGGAACAGGTGGAGCAGCGCATGGCGCTGATCCAGCCGACCCTGAGCTACGACGATCTCGGCGACGTGGACGTGGTGATTGAAGCCGTGTTCGAGAACATGAGCGTGAAGGAAGCGGTGTTCAATGAACTGGATCGGGTCTGCAAACCCGGCGCCATCCTCGCCACCAACACCTCCACCCTGGACGTCAACCGCATCGCCAGCTTCACCAAACGTCCGCAGGACGTGATCGGCATGCACTTCTTCAGCCCGGCCAACGTGATGAAGCTGCTGGAGAACGTGCGTGGCGAGAAAACCGCGGACGACGTCATCGCCACCGTGATGGACCTGAGCCGCCGCATCGGCAAGGTCGGCGTTCTGGTCGGTGTCTGCCACGGCTTCGTCGGCAACCGCATGCTGCACAAGCGTCAGGCGGAAGCGGTGCAGCTGGTCAACGAAGGTGCTAATCCGGCGCAAGTGGACAAGGTGCTGTTCGACCTGGGCTTCCCCATGGGCCCGTTCGCTATGTCCGACCTGGCCGGCATGGATGTGGGCTACCGCATCCGTGAAGAGCTGCGCAAGGAAAACCCGGAAAACGCGCCGGCGCGTAACTGGACCGACGAGCTGGTGGAAAACGGCCGTATGGGCCAGAAAACCCAGGCTGGTGTGTTTGATTATAAAGAAGGCGACCGCACCCCCGTGCCGTCCGCCGAGGTGGACAAGATCATCGCCAAGTTCCGTGAGGAAAATGGCATCGCCACCCGTGAGGTGACGGATCAGGAAATCCTCGAGCGCTGCATGTACGTGATGGTGAACGAAGGCGCCAAAATCCTGGAAGAAGGGATCGCCGCCCGTCCGCTGGACGTGGATGTGATCTGGATCTACGGCTATGGCTTCCCGGTTTACCGTGGCGGCGTGCTGTTCTGGGCGGATCAGGTGGGCCTGAAGGCGATCTACGACAAAGTCAGCCAGTTCCACCAGGAAACCGGCGATGACGTTTGGAAACCCGCGCCGCTGCTGGAAAAACTGGCCAAAGAAGGCAAGGGCTTCTACAGCTGAAGCAGACAATGAAAATCGTGGCCCCTGGAACGTGGGGCCGCGATGTCAGTGTCGTTGCGAGAACAACGAGAGGACGTTATGGATATTAACTTTACCGCTGAGGAAGCCGCTTTCCGCGACGAGGTCCGCGCCTTCCTGAAAGACAAGTTGCCCGAGGATATCTCCCGCAAGGTCAAGGAGCACAAACGCCTTGGCAAGGAAGACACCATCCGTTGGCAGAAGATTCTCAACGAACAGGGCTGGCTGGCCCTGCACTGGCCGAAAGAGCACGGCGGTACCGGCTGGAGCCCGATCCAGAAGCACATCTTCGAGGAAGAATGTGCCGAGGCCGGCGCCCCCACCGTGCTGCCGTTCGGCGTCAACATGGTCGCTCCGGTGATCATCAAATTCGGTACCCAGGAGCAGAAGGACTACTACCTGCCGCGCATTCTCAAGAGCGAGGACTGGTGGTGTCAGGGTTACTCCGAGCCGGGTGCCGGTTCCGACCTGGCCAGCCTGAAAACCCGCGCCGTGCGCGAGGGCGATCACTACGTGGTCAATGGCCAGAAGACCTGGACCACCCTGGGCCAGCACGCCGACATGATCTTCTGTCTGGTGCGCACCGACCCGGACGCGAAGAAACAGGAAGGGATCTCCTTCCTGCTGATCGACATGAACACCCCTGGCATCACCGTGCGCCCGCTGATCACTCTGGACGGCGAGCACGAAGTGAACGAAGTGTTCTTTGACGACGTGAAAGTGCCGGTGGAAAATCTGGTCGGCGAGGAGAACAAGGGCTGGACCTGCGCCAAGTACCTGCTGACCTTCGAACGTACCGGCATCGCCGGCGTCGGCCAGTCCAAGGCGGCCCTGGCGCACCTCAAGCAAGTGGCCGCTCAGCAGATCAGCAACGGCCGCCCGTTGATCGAGGACCCGCATTTCCGCCGTCGCCTGGCCGATGTGGAAATGGAATTGATGTCCCTGGAAATGACCAACCTGCGTACCGTGGCCGCCGCCGAGGCCGGTGGCGTACCGGGGGCGGAAAGTTCCTTCCTGAAAATCATGGGCACCGAGCTGCGTCAGGAAATCACTCACCTGTTCCGCACCGCCGCCGGTCCGTACGCGCTGCCGTTCCTCAACGAAGCGCTGCACGATGATTTCGACGGCAACTATGTCGGCCCGGAGTTTGCCGCTTCGGTATCCGCCCGCTACTTCAACTTCCGTAAGCTCTCCATTTTCGGGGGCTCCAACGAAATTCAGAAGAACATCATCTCCAAGATGATTCTCGGTCTGTAAGGAGGCGATCATGGATTTCAAACTTAGCGACGAGCAGCGCATGCTCGAAGAGACCGTCGGTCGCCTGGTACGTGATACCTATACCTTCGAGGTCCGTAACAAGAGCCTGGAATCCGAGCAGGGATTCAGCGCCGACGTATGGCAACAGTTCGCCGAACTGGGCCTGTTGGGCGTACCGTTCTCCGAGGAAGCCGGTGGCTTCAACGGCGGCGGCGCGGAACTGATGGTGGTGGCGGAGGGCTTCGGCCGTGGTCTGGTGGTGGAACCGTACCTGGCCACCGTGGTGCTGTGCGGCACTCTGGTGGACAAGCTCGGCAGCGACCAGCAGAAAGAAGCGCTGGTTCCGGCGATCATCGGCGGTGAAACCCGCCTGTCCCTGGCGCTGTATGAGCCGAATGGTCGCTACGAGCACAACCGCGTCACCACCAGCGCCAAGAAAGATGGCGAAGGCTATGTCCTGAACGGCGAGAAAGCCGTGGTCATTAACGGTGACAGCGCCGACCAGCTGGTGGTCATCGCCCGCACCTCTGGTGCCGAGGACGACCGCGCCGGCCTCAGCGCCTTCCTGGTGGATGGCAACGCCGCCGGCGTCAGCCGTCGCGGTTACCCGACCATCGATGGCCTGCGTGCCGCCGAAGTTGTCCTCAAGGACGTGAAAGTCGGTGCCGACGCGCTGCTGGGCGCGGAAGGCCAGGCCATTGACGCCCTGGAAGATTCCCTGGCACTGGGTCTGGTGGCGCTGTGCGCGGAAGCGTCCGGCGCCATGGAAGTGGCCTGTGATCAGACCCTGGAATACATCAAGGAACGCCAGCAGTTCGGTGTGCCGATCGGTAAATTCCAGGCGCTGCAACACCGCATGGTGGAAATGCGCATGGAACTGGAAAAAGTGCGCTCCATCACCATGCTCGCCGCCTGCAGCCTGAACGAGTCACGTGAACTGCGTGACAAGCGTCTGGCCGCGGCCAAAGCGCAGGTCGGCAAATCCGGCCGTCGCGTGGCGGAGGAAGCGATCCAGCTGTTCGGCGGCATGGGCATGATGGAAGAAACCCCCATTTCCCACTACGCCAAGCGCATCGTGATGATCGATCATCACCTGGGCGACAGCGAATACCACTACGGCCGGCTGGAAAGCCTGCTGGACGTGGAGTAACAAAAAAGGGCGGCCGAGAGGCCGCCTTTTTTAGTTGACAGTTGACAGCGAAAGACAAAAGCGAATGCCCCAACGTTACCTATCAACTATCAATTGATTAAATAATAAAATTCGGGAGAGTTTGTATGACCGTGAATCGCCAGATCATTCTCGCCAAGCGTCCGGAAGGCATGCCGGACGAATCCAACCTGGTCTTGCAGGAAGGCGCCGTGCCGGAGTGTGGTGACGGCCAGGTACTGGTGCGCACCATTTATCTGTCCCTGGACCCGTACATGCGTGGCCGCATGAGCGCGGCCAAGTCCTATGCCGCCAGCGTCGAGGAAGGCGCGGTGATGGAAGGGGGCACCGTGGGGCAGGTGGTGGAATCCCGCCACCCGGATTTCAACCAGGGTGACTATGTGCTTGGCCGTGGCGGCTGGCAGGAGTATTCCCTGGAGCAGGGCAAGACGCTGCGCAAGCTGGATCCGGCGCAGGCGCCGATCAGCACCGCCGTGGGCGTGCTGGGTATGCCCGGTTTCACCGCCTACGCGGGTTTGGAAGAGATTGGCAAGCCGCAGAAAGGCGAAACCGTGGTGGTGTCCGCCGCCGCCGGTGCGGTGGGCCAGGTGGTGGGCCAGATCGCCAAGATGAAAGGGTGCCGGGTGGTCGGCGTGGCCGGCGCTGAGGACAAGTGCCGCCAGGTGGTGGAGGCTTACGGCTTCGACGCCTGCGTCAACTACAAGGACGATGACTTCGAGAAGCAACTGGCCGAAGCGTGCCCCAATGGCATTGACGTTTATTTTGAAAACGTCGGTGGCAAGGTGTTCGACGCGGTGATGGGGCTGGTCAATGATTTCGCCCGGATCCCGGTTTGCGGCCGTATCGCCCACTACAACGACACCGGCCTGCCGCCGGGACCGGATCGTCTGCCCGCGTTCATGGGCAAGATTCTGGTCAAGCGGCTGCTGCTCAAGGGCTTCATCCAGTTCGATTACATCCACCGTGCCGCCGACTTCCAGCGCGACATGAGCGCCTGGATTCGCGAAGGCAAGGTGAAGTATCAGGAAGATGTGGTCGAAGGTCTGGAAAACACGGTATCCGCGTTCCAGGGCCTGCTGCAGGGCAAGAACCGTGGCAAGCTGCTGATTCAGGTGGGTGAAGACCCGACTCGCTGATCGCGGAGTCGCTGGCACGCAAACACGCCTGCACGCCATACTTGCAGCGAAAGCGGGCTCGGAAACGTCTCACTGCTCGACAAGGTGGGGCGCCCACAAGCCTTTTCTGGAGCGCGCCTTTTCGCGTGTCAGCGTGTTGCGTGTCAGCGTGCTAGCGGATTTATGCCCACTATAGAACAGCTTTTCGAACGTCATGGCCCCCGCTACCGCTGGCTGGCCACCGCCACCGTCATGCTGGGCACTTTGTCCATGGTGCTGACCTCCACCATCATCAACGTGGCGGTGCCGGCGATCATGGGCGAGTTCCAACTCGGCCAGGATCAGGTGCATTGGCTGGCCACCGCCTTTCTTGCCGCCATGACCGTCGGTATGCTGGTGAACGCCTGGTGTCTGGCCCGTTTTGGTTCCCGCCGTACTTTCATCTGCGCCATGGTGATCTTCATCATGGCGTCGATGCTGGGTGGATTCAGCCAGAACTTCGCGGTGCTGGTGGCGGTACGGGCGGTGCAGGGCGTCATGGCTGGCCTGATTCAGCCCCATGCCCTGGTTACCATCTTTCAGGTATTCCCCTGGAACAAACGTGGACAGGCCATGGGTATCTACGGCATGGGCGTGGTGCTGGGGCCGGCGGTGGCGCCGGCGCTTGGCGGCATCCTGGTGGACACGCTGTCCTGGCGGGCGGTGTTCTTCGCGGTGCTACCCAGTTGTTTGCTGGCGTTGTTCATGGCCTCGCGCTTTTTGCCCGGCACCGCTCACGCCCGCGACCACCGCCTGGACTGGTTGGGCATCATCCTGCTCGGCGTCGGGCTGACCGCGTTGTTATGGGCGTTGGCGGGACTGGCCCGGCGCGGTCTGGATGATCCGGTGCTGCTCACCGCCCTGATCGGCGGTCCGTTGATCATGGGTGTATTCGCCGCCTGGCAGCTTCGCCATCCTTACCCGTTGTTCGACCCGCGTGTGTTTCGTTATCCCGGTTTCGCCGGCGGTTTTTTTGTCGCCATGGTCATGGGCGCCGGTGTGTTCGGCACCACTTACCTGATGCCGCTGTACTTTCAGCAGGTACAGGGCATGACGGCCACGGACGCGGGCTTTATATTGATTCCCGCCGGTATCGCCATGGCGATCATTTTCCCTTTGTCCGGTCATCTTTCCGACCGCCTGCCAGGAGCGGTGATGATCACCACCGGGCTGCTGTTGATGCCGGTGAGTCTGCTGTTTCTTCGGGCGGCGGATATCGGCACCAGCGTGGTCTGGCTGATGTTCTGGGTCGCCCTGGGACGGGTGGCGCTGGGTTTGATGATGCCGCCGGTGAATACCGGATCGCTGGCATTATTGCCGCCGGAAATGATTCCGCAGGGATCCGGGGTGGTGAATTTCGCCCGCCAGATCGGCGGCGCTCTGGGCGTGAACCTGAGTGCCATCTGCGTACAGTTTTTCAGTGACCGTCACTGGCATGCTCATCCGGAAGCGGGCCATCCCCACGCTTTCGAAGTCGGTTTTGACGACGCTTTTTTAATTACGGCGTCGCTGTTCATTCTGGCGCTGTGGCCGCTCGCGTGGATGTCGCGCGGACAGCGCCTTAAACGCACGGAGACCTCATAATGAGTCAACAACCCCATGTTCTGATCATCGGTGCCGGTGCCATCGGCAGCTTTTACGGTGCCATTCTCAAGCGCGCCGGCTGTACCGTAAGCGCGGTGGTGCGTTCCGAGTACGATGCCATCCGGGACGGTGGTTTTCAGTTCGAGAGCCCTCTCGGAGATATTTCCTGGCGGCCGGATCATCTGTATCGGGACGGTGACCAGGCCGACAGCAAACCGGACTATGTGATCCTTGCCACCAAGGTACTGCCGAACTCGGACCGCGCCGCGCTGATCCGCCCGTGGCTGGGAGAGAACACCGGTATCGTGCTGATTCAGAACGGCCTGGATATCGAGCGGGAACTGGCCGATGCCTTCCCCGACAACCCGATCATCAGCTGTCTGGCGTTCATCGCGGTCAGCCGGGTGGCGCCGGGCCAGATCAAACACAACGCCTATGGCCGTCTGGTCATGGGACGTTTTCCGGAAGGCATCGACGAACACTGTTCGCGGCTGCGGGATCTGTTCGTGGAAGGCGGTATCGACATCAAGCTCACCGAACAGGTGGTGGGCGAACGCTGGCTCAAGTGTGTCTGGAACACACCCTTCAACCCGCTGTCGGTGCTCGCCAACGGCGCCGACACCTACACCATTCTGGACACTCCGGGCGGCGAACAGCTGATCCGGGACCTGATGGCGGAGGTCATGGCGGTGGCCGAAGCCGATGGTCATCCGCTGCCAGCGCATCTGCCCGACAGCAATATCGCCGGTACCCGAAAAATGCCGGCCTATAAAAACAGCATGGCGCTGGATTATCTCAACGACCGCCCCATCGAGTTGGACGCCATTCTGGGCAACGTGGTGGCGATCGCCCACCGCTTGAACGTGCCGGTACCGCGTCTGGAAACCGTACTGGTGACCCTGCGCATGCGTCAGGGCGGCGCCGCGGGCTGAATCCCGACAAGGCTGTCGGGGGGAGGGGATTGACCAAACCGAATTGTAACAGTTGGCGAAATGTAACAGTTTGGTGGGCTCCTGGGGCTTTACTCCCTAGTGCGATACCAGTGGGGAGCAGTACACTGGTTCGCACAATCTTCCCAGGAAAGACCATTAAGGAGACCTGACCTTGGCCACCGACAGCCGTCGTGCTGCACTCGATTATCACGAATTCCCCGTTCCCGGCAAAACCGCCGTCGTCGCCACCAAACCGCTGACCAACCAGAATGATCTGGCGCTGGCTTATTCGCCCGGCGTGGCCGCCGCTTGCGAAGAGATCGTCGACGATGCCAACAACGTGTTCCGCTACACCGGGCGCGGCAACCTGGTGGGGGTGATCAGTAATGGCAGCGCGGTACTGGGGCTGGGCAACATTGGCGCCCTGGCGTCCAAGCCGGTGATGGAAGGCAAGGCGGTACTGTTCAAGAAGTTCGCCGGCCTGGATGTCTTCGATATCGAGATCAACGAAAGCGATCCGGACAAGCTGGTGGAGATCATCGCCGCTCTGGAACCGACCTTCGGTGGCATCAACCTGGAAGACATCAAGGCGCCGGAGTGCTTTATCGTCGAGCGCAAACTGCGTGAACGCATGAGCATTCCGGTATTCCACGATGATCAGCACGGCACCGCCATTACCGTCAGCGCCGCCTTCATCAACGGTCTCAAGGTGGTGGGCAAGCCCATTGATCAGGTCAAGGTGGTCACCTCCGGCGCTGGTGCCGCGGCGCTGGCGTGCCTGGATCTGATGGTGGACCTGGGCCTGCCACAGGAAAACATCTGGGTCACCGATATCGAAGGCGTGGTGTATCAGGGGCGCGAGGTGCTGATGGACCCGGATAAGGCCCGCTACGCTCAGCCCACCGACGCCCGCGCCCTGGGCGAGGTGATCGACGGCGCTGACGTGTTCCTCGGTCTGTCCGCCGGCGGTGTGCTGAAGCCGGATATGGTACAGCGCATGGCGGCACGTCCGCTGATCCTGGCGCTGGCCAATCCGAGCCCGGAGATCCTGCCGGAAGACGCCAAGGCGGTGCGCGATGATCTGGTCATGGCCACCGGCCGTTCCGATTACCCGAACCAGGTCAATAACGTTCTCTGCTTCCCCTATATTTTCCGGGGTGCGCTGGACGCCGGCGCCACCACCATAACTCGCGAAATGGAAAAAGCGGCGGTGTACGCCATCGCCGGTCTCGCCCAGGAAGAACAGAACGAGGTGGTGGCCGCCGCCTACGGCACCTATGACATCAGCTTTGGCCCGGAATATCTGATTCCGAAACCGTTCGACCCGCGCCTGATCGTGCGCATCGCACCGGCGGTGGCGAAAGCGGCCATGGCTGACGGCGTCGCCACCCGGCCGATCGCCGATCTGAACGCCTATGCCGAACAACTGGAGCGCTTCGTCTACCACTCCGGTGCCTTCATGAAACCGCTGTTCTCCGCCACCAAGGCGCTGGTGCGCGATGGCGGCAAGGCCCGCATCGTGTTCACCGAGGGCGAGGAAGAGCGAGTACTGCGCGCGGTGCAGGTGGTGGTGGATGAAGGGCTGGCGTTCCCGGTTCTGGTGGGCCGTCCGGAAGTGCTGGCCATGCGCATCGAGCGCTACGGGCTGCGCCTGCGTCTCGGCGAGGATGTGGAAGTCACCAATCCGGAGCAGGACGAACGCTTCCACCGCTACTGGAACGAGTATTGGGAAAAACTCTGCCGCCAGGGTGTCACCAAGGAAGTGGCCCGTACCGAGATGCGCCGCCGCATGACGCTGATCGGTGCCATGATGGTTCACCTGGGCGAGGCCGATGGCATGGTGTGCGGGACCGTGGGCCGGTTCGCCGAGCACCTGCGCTTTGTCGATCAGGTTATCGGCCTTAAGGAAAACGCCCGTACCTACGCGGCGATGAATGTGCTGTTACTGCCGGAGCGCACGGTGGCGGTGGTGGACACGCACGTCAACGAGGATCCCTCCGCCGAACAGATCGCCGAGTTCACGGTGGCCGCCGCCGAGGAAATGCGGCGCCTGAATCTGGAGCCGAAGGCGGCGCTGTTGTCGCGCTCCAATTTTGGTTCCGAGCGTTGCGCCGCCAGCGAGAAGATGCGTCAGGCGCTGGCGCTGATCCGCGAAGCGGCTCCGGAACTGGAGGTGGACGGGGAAATGCACGGCGACGCCGCGCTGGAGGAGTCGATTCGTCAGGGCATCCTGCCGGATTCCACTCTGAAGGGATCGGCCAATCTACTGGTTTGTCCCAACGGCGATTCCGGCAACATCGCTTACAACCTGCTGAAAACCGCCGCCGGCAGCAATGTGGCGGTGGGACCGTTCCTGCTCGGCGCCAACGCGCCGGTGACCATTCTGACTTCCAGCGCCACGGTACGGCGCATCGTCAACATGGCGGCACTCACCGTGCTGCGCGCGAATCTGGAAGGGAAGGGGTAGTATCGCTTACACGCAACACGCAACACGCAACACGCCAATCGTGGCTCACGAGCCGCGATCCCGCCTGAATAGATGTCGGCGTGACCGCGCAAGCAGGCCAAGGGTTTGCGTGCCAGCGTGTTGCGTGTAAGCGTGCCTGCGATATCTTTAGCGCGCGTAGTCGCTGCCGGCGCGTTCCAGCTTGCGCAGCAGGGCCGGCCAGGTCAGCTTGCTGGCCATGCCCAGGCTCTTGGACTGGTCGGAGGTGGTGGCGATGGCTTCGGCGGAAGGCTGGTACGTCTCGCCCTGAGCCATGGCGCGCACCTGGATCTCGCAGCCCTTCATCAGGAAGTACATGTAGGTGAAGGCTTCACCGACATCCTTGCCCACACTCAGAGTGCCGTGGTTGCGCAGCAGCATCAGGTTCTTGTCGCCGAGATCCTTCACCAGACGCTCGCGCTCGTCCAGATTCAGGGCCACACCTTCAAAATCGTGATAGCTCAGATGGTCCAGACACAGCATGGAGGTCTGGCTCAACGGCAGCAGGCCGTTCTTGTGCGCGCTCACGGCGACACCGTCGGCGGCGTGCAGGTGCAACACCGCACCGGCTTCCTCGCGGGCCATGTGCACGGCGCTGTGGATGGTGAAACCGGCCGGGTTGACCCGGTTGGTGGCGCCGGGATCGACGATTTCGCCATCCTGGTCCACTTTCACCAGGGAGGAGGCGGTGATCTCATCGAACAACATACCGTACGGATTGATCAGGAAGTGATGCTCCGGTCCCGGTACACGGGCGGACAGGTGGGTGAACACCAGATCTTCCCAGCCGTAGAGCGAGACCAAACGATAAGCGGCGGCCAGGTCCTTGCGAACTTCCCACTCGGCTTCGGTCATTTGCGGCCGGGCGGTGGCGGTGGCTTGAGACATTGCGGCACCTCATTATTATGAAATTGCGTTTCGGGAATATAGCAGGGCCGGGCGGTGGCGGCCATACCATGGAGTAGGGAGTCGGCGGGGGTGTCCCAACTCGTTGCTACAAGGCCGCTGTCCGTAGGAGCCTGCCCTGCAGGCGTGGAGCCCATTCGCCAGCAAGGCTGGCTCCTACAGACCGAGCTACGAAGCCACTGTAGGAGCTTGCCTTGCAAGCGAATGGCGTGCCGGCGAGTGCCCTACAACACCAATACCCGCTTGCCGCTGAAGCTGTCTTCCACCATATGCTGATGGGCGGCCAGAGCATCATCGAAGGCAAAGGTCTCCATCGGCAACGGACGCAGCCGTTCGGCGGCGAACAGCGGCGCCAGGCGGTCGTTGAACAGGCCGGCCATGGCGATGCGGCGGTCCAGGGTCTGGCTGCGCATGGTCATGGCGGTGATCTTCAGACGGCGCTGCAGGAACGGCCGCAGATCCATCATGGTCTGGGCACCGCCCAGCACCCCCACCAGACTCAGCGTGCCTTCGGTGCGCAGGCCCTTGAGCACCTGGCTCCAGTCCGGGCCCACCATATCCATGATCACCGCCACGCCGTCGCCGGTGATTTTCTTCAACTGCTCGGCCAGGGTGTCGTCCTCGGTGACCGTGGCCACCAGCCCCATGCCTTCGGCGGTGCGCAGATTAGCCGGGTTACGGCTGGAGCCGATCGGCCGTGCGCCCAGCGCCGCCGCCAGTTGGGTGCCGGCGAGGCCGACGCCGGCGCTGGCCGGGCGGATCAGACACCATTGCCCCGGTTGCAGGCCGCCGTCCAGGAACAGCGCCCGATAGGCGGTCAGGAAGGCTTCCGGAATGGTGGCGCCGGTGGCGAAGTCCAGATTGTCCGGCAGTGTCAAAGGTTCATCTTCATGCACCACCAGATATTCCGCGTAGGCACCGCTGGGAATCAGCCCCATGACCCGGTCGCCCACCTGACGATGGGTGACCTTGCTGCCCACGGCATCCACCTCGCCGGCGTATTCCAGCCCGGGCACCCGCTGGTCGAAGCCCGGGGGTGCCGGATACATGCCTTTCACCTGCAGGATATCGGCGCGATTGATACCCACCGCCCGCACTCGGATACGCACCTGATCCGGCGCCGGTTCCGGGGTATCAAAGGGGCCAAGGGCCATGGTGCCATCGTTGATCTGCCACGCTTGCATGGATAGCTCTCTCCGTTATGAGTGAATCCCCGTGCTTCCCTTGAACCCTGGAAGGGAAGAAAATGAGGGATTCTATAGGTATACTGGGTTCACCTTTCCATCTGATTTCGTCCCTGAGGTTGGGTCAACACAATAACGACAAAGTGGTCTTCGGGAGAACCCCATGTCCGAATTGCAGTATCCGTTTTCGCAACCGCCACAACCCGGCGAGCGTCTGGAAGTGGCGCCGGGGGTGTACTGGTTGTACTTCCCCATGCCGCTGGCACTGGACCACATTAACCTGTGGTTGCTGGAGGATGGGGACGGCTGGACCCTGGTCGATACCGGATTCGGTACCCGCCACACCCAGAAAATCTGGGCCGAGGCGTTCGACAACGCCCTGGAAGGCCGGCCGATCCGCCGCATCATCGTCACCCATTACCATCCGGACCATGTCGGCCAGGCCGGCTGGCTGGCGCAACGTTTCGGAGCGCCGGTGCGCATGACGCGCGGGGAGTGGGAACTGCTCAATCATTTGCATTCCGCCGAGGACGAGACCGTCCGCCAGGACGTGCGCCGCTTCATGGGGCTGCACGGTCTGCATGGGGAGCCGCTGGATGCGCTCAGCGGCCGTGGCAACGGTTTCCGAAAAGTGGTGCCGATCATGCCACCGACCCCGGAGTTCATCGCCGCCGGCGACGCTATTCAGGTTAATGGTGAAACCTGGCGGGTGTACATTGGCCGGGGGCATGCGCCGGAGCACGCCTGTCTGTTCCGCGAGCACGACCACGTGCTGATCAGCGGCGATCAGGTGCTGCCGCGTATTTCCAGTAACCTTACCGTGCACGCGCGCGACCCGGATGATGACCCGGTCAGCGCTTTCGTCGATTCATTGACGGCGATTAAAAACGCACTGCCGGAAGACAGTCTGGTATTGCCGGCCCACGGCCTGGCTTTCCATGGTCTGCACGCTCGCATTGATGCTTTGGTCAAGCACCATGACGAACAGTTGAGCGTGGCCGAGGAAGCCTGCGAGAAAGTGCCGATGACCGCTTACGATCTGCTGCCGCTGCTGTTTAACCGCAAGCTCGACAACAATCAGATGATGTTCGCCATGGGGGAGAGCATCGCGCACCTCAACTGCCTGCACGCCCACGGCCGCGCCACGCGCGCCGACCGCCAGGGGCGGCGTTACTACGCCGCCTGATGGGCTGGGCTGGCTACGCCACTGTAGGAGCCAGCCCTGCTGGCGAATGGAGCTTCTCCGGCGAAGGAATTCGCTTGCAGGGCAAGCTCCTACAGCGGCTCCGTCGTCTTTTTGGGGGAAGCTTGCAGGGCAGTGACCTAACCCGCCATCCACGGATTCAGTAAAGACACCCCCAAGGGTTCGAAATCCTTGATATTGCGCGTGGCCAGTACAGCGCCGTGCCGCTCGCAGATGGCGGCGATCTGAACGTCGGCCATGTGCACGGGCCGGCCGCGTTTTTCGCAGGCCGCCAGTTTTTCCGCGTAGTGGGCGGCGGCCGGGGCGTCGAAAGGCAGCACGCGGCCGGCGAACTCCTCGTTGAACAAATCTACGGACAGGTCCGTGAGCTGGCGCTTGCGTCGCCCGGCGGGCAAGCGGCGGACGCCATGCAGTATTTCCGCCACGGTGATGCTGGTAACCGCCACATCCCGGCCGGGCTGGCGGTCCAGCCACGCCACTACCCGGGGGTCGGGCGCCGGCCGCATCAAGTCCGACAGCACATTGGTGTCCAGGACAATCATTGATCCAGACCAGGATCGCGGGGCGCGTCCCGGCGCCGTTCGAACTCCGGCGGTTCGGCATCATAGGCGGCAAAGCGCTCGCGGATGCGGGTGCCAAGACCGGTATCCGAACCCGGCTCCAGGGCACGATGCAGGATCTGCCTTACCTCTTCCTCCATGGAATGGCCGTGTTCAGCGGCGCTCAAGCGCAGCCGGGCTTTCAATTCGTCATCGAGGTTGCGGATGGTAATGGAGGCCATGAGGGTTCTCCGGATGCTTTCATTGATATCAATGAAAGCATAACACGCCAGACGGTAATAACAATGGGTCCGACGTCCGGCTCAAACTTTCTATTCCATATCCTGAATGCTATTCATCGATAGCATTTTCCCTAAGATTGCGGGGAAACAGCGAGCGTTCCAGGAAGTGGGCGGTGTCGCGGATGGCGTCGCCGGCCCGGGCCAGGCCGCGAGCGTCGTGCTGGGCGGTGATGCCGATGCCGGAGATGGCGAAACGTGGCTGATTGTGGTGATCGCTGAGAACGCTGGCCACCATGCTGATGCCGCGGTACAGACAGTTGTCGTCCAGCGCCCAGCCCCGTTCCTGTGCTTCCTTAACGCCGTGCTGATACTCCTCGAAGCTGGGCGGATTCTCCCAGCGCAGTCGGGCGAAGCGGCGCCGCAGCTCCGCGTCGGGCAGGTCGCGTACCCCGGCGATGGCGCGGCCGCAGGCGCCGATCAACTCCGGCAGGCGGCTGTCCAGCCGCACATCCACATGGGCCACATTGGGGATGCCGCGGGCGATGACGCTGACATGATTATCGTGGGTGATGCGCCACAGTACGATCAGGATATCCAGATTCAGGGCCAGCCGTTCCAGCTCCGGCTGGATCAGGTCGGCATAGCTTTGACCGATCAGATTAACGGTCAGCTCGGACAGGCCAATGCCCAGCTGATAGGTCTTGCTGCTTTCGTCGAAACGCACGAAGCCCTCGTTATTGAGGGTGCGCAGAATGTTGAAGGCGCTGCTCGGGCTGACGCCGGTGGCGCGGGCGATGGCGGCCACGCCCTCCGGCGCCTGCTGGTGGGCGAGGTGGCGTAAAAGCTGGATCGCGTTCACCACGGCGCCCACGTCCTTGGTACTGCCATTTCGGCTGCCGCCGTTCCGGTTGCTGGAGTCGGTACGTTCGTCTTTTGGGGATGTCATGGATTTGTATTCACAATAAGGATTGACATTCAGGATAGTGAATTTACCATAAACCGCAATTCCGGCCCGGGCAATGACCCGGCGCCGTTCTCGAAACCACGGTACAGAACAACAAAAGTGGGAGAGCAGAGTGATGCGCATGCCCCCGGTGGCCCGTCCCGGCCACGTCGTCACTATACCGTTTGTCCCGGCGCCGGTCCCGGCCCGGATAACCCGCTCTCGTACCGCTGTCGCCAAGATCGTTGTACTCCGTTTCCCATGCGCTCACCTGGGAAGATCCCCCCGCCCCGGCGGCGTTGTCGCCGGTGGCGACGGGGTGGGCGTCCCGAGTCAGCCCGTAAATAAGAACAGTCAGAAATAGCAGGATCAGAAAGGAGCTTGCGGTGATGCAAGACGACACCCACGCGAACGGCACCACCAACGGCCGGTTCGCTTCGCTAACGCCACTGCTGCAGCCACGCTCCGTGGCGGTGGTGGGGGCATCCGCCGACGCCACCCGTATCGGTGGCCGGCCAGTAAGCTACATGCTGCGCGGTGAGTTCCAGGGCCGGGTGATGCCGGTGAACCCGAAACGCAGCGAGATTCAGGGGCTGCCGGCCTACGCCAGCATCGATGATCTGCCGGAAGCACCGGACGCCTCGGTGGTGGCGGTGCCGGCCGCCCAGGTGGTGGACACCGTGGATGCCCTGGGCCGCAGGGGCGGACGCAGCGCCATTATTTTCTCTTCCGGTTTCAGTGAAGTGGGCGCGCAGGGCGAAGCGCTACAGCAGCAACTGCTGGTCACCGCGCGCCGCCACGGCATGCGCTTGCTCGGCCCCAATACCGCCGGCGCCTTCAACAGCACCATCGGCTTCTTTGGCAGTTTCATGTCCGGCCTGGAACGCGGTTTTCCGCTGCCGGGCCGCATCGGTATCGCCTCCCAGTCCGGCGCCTACGGCGCTCACCTGCTGGGGCTGGCACGGGCGCGCGGGCTGGGCACACCAATCTGCGCCGCCACCGGCAACGAATGTGATGTCACCTTGGGCGAAGCCATTGGCTGGATGGTGGAGAACCCGGACATCGACGTGGTGATGGCCTACGCCGAAGCGGTGCGCGACGTGGAGTCGTTCACCGCCGCGCTGGAAGCCGCGCACGCCGCGCGCAAGCCGGTGATTCTGCAGAAAGTGGGCCGCAGCGCCCTGGGCCAGAAAGCCGCCCTGTCCCACACCGCCGCCCTGGCCGGTGACGACCGGGTATTCGACGCGATGCTGGCGGACTACGCGGTAATCCGCGTGGAGAGCAGCGCCGAGCTGCTGGACGTGGCCTATACCGCCACCCGCCGCATTTACCCGGCCAACAATTCCCTCGGCATGCTCACCATCAGCGGTGGCGCCGGCATCATCGTCAGCGACCTGGCCGAGCAGCTGGACGTGCCGATGCCGCCCATGCCGGAACCGGCCCAGGCCGACCTGAAAACCGCGGTGCCGTTCTGTTCCCCGATCAATCCAGTGGACTGCACCGCCCAGGTGCTCAACGACCTGACCCTGGCCGGTACCTTCGGTGAGCGCATGGTGTCCGACGGCGGTTATGCCTCGGTGCTGGCGTTCTTCAGCCAGGCCGGCACGGTGCCATCGGTGGCGCCGAAACTGTGCGCGGAGTTGAAAAAAGTAAAGGACGCCCATCCGGATCGCCTGTTCGTGATGTCGCTGATCGGCGAGCCGGAGCAGAACCAGCCCTATGAAGAGGCCGGCTTCGTATTGATGGAAGACCCCACCGACGCGGTGAAAGTAATCAAGGCCATGGGACAGTTGGGCGACGCCTTCGCCCGGCCTTTGCCACAGCGGGAAGCGGTGCCACCGGTAACCTTGCCGGAAGCCACGCCCGGCGAAGCCGAAGCCAAACAATTGCTGGCCGCGCACGGTATTCCCGCGGTGCCGGAAAAAGTGCTCGGCAGCGCCGGGGAGGCCGCCGCCTACGCCGAACAAATCGGCTTCCCGGTGGTGATGAAAATCGCCTCCGCCGACATCGTGCACAAATCCGAAATCGGTGGCGTGCTGTTGAACGTTGCCGACGCGGACTCCGTGCGCGAAGGCTTCCAGACCCTGTTGGACAACGCCGAACGTCACGCCCCGGAGGCGAAACTGGACGGTGTGCTGGTGGCCCGGCAGATCGTCGGCGGCGTGGAATGCTTCATGGGCATCCAGCGCGACCCGCAGTTCGGGCCGGTGGCGGTGTTCGGTCTCGGCGGCATCTTTGTCGAAGTGCTCAAGGACGTGGTGTTCCAGCGTTGTCCGTTTGACCGAGAGGAAGCTCGCCGTCTGATTCTGTCGATCAAGGGCGCGCCGCTGCTGCAAGGCGCTCGCGGCCGTGCGCCGGTGGATCTGGACGCGTTGTCGGCAATGCTCGCCAATTTGTCCCGCTTCGCCGTCGGCGCCGGTGAGCGCCTGGACTCCATCGATATCAATCCGGTTTTCGCCATGCCCGAAGGGCAGGGTGCCTTCGCCGCCGACGCGCTGATCCAGCTAAAAACAGACCAGCTAAAAACAGACCAATTGAACGAACAAAAGTGAGAGCGGCATGGCTATCGATCCGCAACATTTGCTCAATTACCCCATTCCCCAGGTACGTCAAACACTGACCGAAAAGGACACCGCGTTTTATGCCCTGTCGGTGGGCCTCGGTATGGACTCCCTGGACGAAAAACAACTGCGCTTCGTCGATTCCGCCCGGGATTTCCGTGCGCTGCCCAGCATCGCGGTGGTGCTGGGACATCCCGGTTTCTGGGTGGCGCGTGATGATACCGGCATCGATGCGGTGCGCGTGGTGCACGGTGAACAGCGCATTGAGTGGCACAAGCCGCTGCCGGTGGCGGGCGAAGTGGTGGGCGAAACCCGCGTCACCGGTGTGGTGGACAAGGGCAACAACGCGCTGATGTACAGCGAAAAGGAACTGCGCGACGGTAACGGCGAGTTGTTGGCTACCGCCGGCATGACCACGGTGCTGCGCGGGCAGGGCGGGTTCGGTGGCGACAGCGAACCGTTGCACGCGGTACACACCCTGCCGGACAGCGAGCCGGACATCAGCGTGGATCTGCCCACCCGTGCCGAGCAGGCGCTGTACTACCGTCTCAACGGCGACGACAACCCGCTGCACTCCAATCCCGCCACCGCCGAGGCCGCCGGTTATCCGCGTCCGATCCTGCACGGCCTGTGCACCCTCGGTGTGGTCTTCCATGCGTTGTTCCGTGAGCTGGTGGATTACCAGGAAGACCGTTTGAAGGCCTTGTCGCTGCGTTTTTCCTCGCCGGTCTTTCCCGGCGAGACCATCCGTACCGAAATCTGGCGCGACGGTTCCTTCCGTGCCCGGGTGGTGGAGCGTGACGTGGTGGTGGTGAACAACGGCAAGCTGGATTTTGTTTGATGTCGCTACAAGGTCTCTGTAGGAGCCAGCCCTGCTGGCGAACCAGTGCCCTCCGCCGTTGGGGCATTCGCTTGCAGGGCAAGCTCCTACAGCAGCTTCGTAGCGCAATCTGTAGGAGCTAGCCTTGCTGGCGAATTTTTTGGCTTTGTGCCCTCTTCACCAGCAGGCGGAGGGCCGCTCCGGCTAGCTCCTACAGCAGCTTCGCAGGAAGCGGCTTTAGCCGCGAAATAAATTCGGGAGAGAACAATGACCATCGAATGGACCCAAGAGGATCTCGAGGCGCGGGAAGAACAGGTGCGGATGATCCGCGACAGCGCGGTGACGCTGGTGTCCCGCCATGGCGCGCTGGAGCGGGCCCGTAAAACTCGCTACAGCGACCTTGGCCTGGCCCCCGCGATCTGGCGGGAATTCTGTGAAATGGGCTGGACCGGCCTGCGTGTGCCGGAAGAAAAAGGCGGTGCCGGCCTTGGCATGCTGGAATACGTGGCGCTGCTGGAGGAACTCGGCAAAGGGCTGGTGCCGGAGCCGTTGATCGAAGGCGCGCTCACCGCCGCGCTGTTGCCGCAAGCCGCCGCCACCGCGCATATCCAGGGCGAGCAGCTGATTCTGCCGGCGGGAATCGGGGGCGTCGATCAGCCGCCGGTGTGCCGTGACAACGCACTGGATGGCGAGGTGCGCCGGGTGTCCCTGGCCAGCGCCGCCGATGCCTTCCTGGTGGCCTGTGACCAGGGGCTGGCGCTGGTGGACAAGGACGCCGCCGGGCTGACCCTGGAACGTCAGTTGCAGCAGGACGGCTCCCATGTCGCCACCTTGAAGTTCAATAACACGCCGGTGCGGGAATTGGTGAGCAACGCCGATGTGGACGCCGCGCTGGAAGACGCCACCCTGGGGTGTGCCGCCTACCTGTTGGGGGTGATGCAGGCGGCGTTCGATGAAACCCTGTCCTATCTGAAAATCCGCCGTCAGTTCGGTAAGGAAATCGGCGGTTTCCAGGCCCTGCAGCATCGCGCCGTGGACCTGAAAATCCAGATCGAACTGACTCGTGCCATGGTCACCAGCGCCGCCCGCGCCATCGACCAGGAATTTCCCATTGAGCGCATCCGCCGCGCCGTGTCCACCGCCCGGGTAAAAGCCTCCACCGCCGCCATGCTGGTAACCCGCGAAGCGGTGCAGTTTCACGGCGGCATCGGTTACACCGACGAAGCCGACATCGGTTTGTTCCCGCGCAAGGTGCTGGTGCTGCTCAACCGCTTCGGCGGTGTCGACGGCCACAAACGCCGTTTCATGTCTCTGATCGATGAGGAGGACGCCTGATGAACGGTCCCTTGCTGTCTCGCCGTGAAGGCAACTGCCAGGTGCTGACCTTCAATGCGCCGGCCCGTAAAAACGCGCTGTCCATGGAAATGCGCGCCGAGCTCTATGACGCCTTGCTGGCGGCGGAGCAGGACGCCGAGGTGCGTTGCGTGGTGATCACCGGCGCCGAAGGCACTTTCTGCGCCGGCGGCGACATCGGCCAAATGAACGAAACCCAACTGGCCAGTGCCCGCACCCGCATGCGTCGCAATACCCGCCTGGTGCAGCAGATGCTGACCATGGGCAAGCCGCTGATCGCTGCCGTGGAAGGCTGGGCGGTGGGCGCCGGTTTCTCCCTGGCGATGGCCTGCGACACGGTAATCGCCGCGGACAACGCCCGCTTTCAGTCGGGCTTCGGCAAAGTGGGCCTGGCCGCGGATCTGGGCTTGTTCCACACCCTGCCGTCGCGGGTCGGCATGGCCCGTGCCCGTCAGATCCTGATGTACAACCAGCGGCTGGAAGCCGCCGACGCCCTGAGCCTGGGTGTGGTGGACAGCGTGGTGGAAACCGGCCAGTCCCTGCAAGCCGCCTTGCACCAGGCCGAGGCCCTGAACGATCAGGCGCCGCTGGCGGTGGCCGCCACCAAGGCCATGCTCGCCGGCCAGTTGGAATGGGCCTTCACCCGTGAGGTGGATTGGCAAAGCCAATTGCTGATCAGCGCCGACCACCAGGAAGGCAAAGCCGCCTTCGCCGAAAAACGCGCACCCCGCTTCGGAGGTAACTGAACATGGCTGAGCAAAACACCGACTACAACAGCATGAGCGACGAAGACTTCCGCGTCATGGTGCGCCGCTGGCTGCAACAAAACTATCCGGAGGAAATCCGTAATCCGCCGTACCGGCTGGGCATCGGCCCCTGCCGTCCTTGGTACCAGAAGCTGTCGGAAAAAGGCTGGCTGGCACCGGGCTGGCCCACCGAGTACGGCGGCATGGGGCTCAGCGCCGGCAAGCAGCTGGCGATGATGGAAGAGATGGAAAATTACGGCTGCGCTCGTCTGCCGGACTCCGGCATCACCATGCTCGGCCCGTTGCTGATCCGTTACGGCAGTGACGAACAGAAAGCGCACTTCCTGCCGAAGATCATCAACGGCGAGCACATCTGGTGCCAGGGCTACTCCGAGCCCAACGCCGGCTCCGACCTGGCCGGCCTGCGTACCGAAGCGCTGCCTGACGGTGATGAGTGGGTGATCAACGGCCAGAAAATCTGGACCACCATGGCCACCGAGGCCAACTGGATTTTCGTGCTGGTGCGCACCAGCCGTGAAGGCAAACCACAGCAGGGTATCAGCTTCCTGCTGGTGCCGATGGACAGCCCCGGTATTGATGTGCGGCCGATTCCCAATCTGGAGCGCCAGACCGAATTCGCTGAAGTGTTCTTCACCGACGTGCGCGTGCCGAAGGCCAATCTGGTGGGCGAGGTCAACAAGGGCTGGAGCATGGCCAAGGCGCTGCTCGGCTTCGAACGGATTTTCCTCGGCTCGCCGAAACAATCTTCCAACGCCCTGGTGCGCGTGGAGCGTCTGGCGCGCCGGCTCGGTGTCTGGAACGACCCGCTGTTCCAGGATCGTTACACCACGCTGGCGATGGACCTGGATTGCCACAAGGCGCTCTACCAGCACTACGCGGATCAATTGAAACGCGGCGAGTCCCTGGGGCCGGACGTCTCCATGCTGAAAGTGCACCAGTCCGAGTTGTATCAACGCATCAGCGAACTGGCACTGCTCACCGCCGGCGAGGATGCCGGCACCCTGGAACCCTTGCCCGGTGACCCGGATCTGCATCCGGCGGGGATTTTCATCCAGTCCCGGCCCACCACCATCTACGGTGGCAGTAACGAAATTCAACGCAACATTTTGGCCAAACACGTTCTCGGGCTGCCGTCCTGAGACAAGAGTATTAACGGGAGAGAAATCATGGCACAACAACCCATGCTGGAAGACAAAGTCGTCATCGTCACCGGTGGTGGTGGCGGCGTAGGCCGCGCCTATGTTCTGGCGGCGGCCGCCGCCGGCGCCAAAGTGGTGATCAATGACATCGGCGTATCCCTCACCGGTGAAGGTGGCTCGCAAAGCCCGGCGGAAGAAACCCTCGCCATGGTGCGCGAACTGGGCGGCGAAGGCGTCATCAACACCGACAGCGTGTCCGACTGGGACAGCGCCCGCCGCATCGTCGATTGCGCCCAGGATCACTTCGGCCGTCTCGACGCGGTGGTCAACAACGCCGGCGTGCTGCGCGACGTCATGTTCCACAAAATGTCACTGGAAGAGTGGCAGCTGGTGGTGGACGTTCACCTCAACGGCACTTTCTATGTAAGCCGTGCCGCCGCCGAAATTTTCCGCAAGCAGCACAGTGGTGCCTACATTCATACCGTCAGCACCTCCGGTTTGATCGGTAACTTTGGCCAGGCCAACTACTCCGCCGCGAAACTGGGCATCGCCGCGTTGTCCAAATCCATTGCTCTGGACATGCAGCGTTACGGCGTGCGTTCCAACTGCATCGCGCCGTTTGCCTGGAGCCGCATGACCAGTTCCATTCCCGCCCGCACCGACGAAGAAAAAGCGCGAGTGGAAAAACTCAAGCAAATGACTCCGGACAAGAACGCGCCTTTGGTGGTGTTCCTGGCCTCGGATCAGGCCCAGGACATCAGTGGCCAGATCTTCTCCGTGCGCAACAACGAGATTTTCACCATGGGCCAGAGCCGTCCGCTCAAGAGCGTGCATCGTGGCGAAGGCTGGACCCCGGAAACCGTGGCCGACCACGCCATCCCGGCACTGAAGTCCACCTTCTATCCGCTGGAGCGCAGCGGCGACGTGTTCAGCTGGGATCCGATTTAACAGGGCACTCCCAGCACCCGATGTAGCTACAAAGCCGCTGTAGGAGCTTGCCCTGCAAGCGAATGTGCCAACGCCGGAAGACTGGAATTCGCCAGCAGGGCTGGCTCCTACAGACCAGGCTACGAAGCCGCTGTAGGAGCTTGCCCTGCAAGCGAATGTGCCAACGCCGGAGGACCGGAATTCGCCAGCAGGGCTGGCTCCCACAGACCAGGCTACGAAGCCGCTGTGGGAGCTTGCTTGCAAGCGAATGTGCCAACGCCGGAAGACTGGAATTCGCCAGCAGGGCTGGCTACTACAGATCATGCAACAACCCGAGCCTGACCTTTCACGACCAACACTCAACAATAAGGATAACCATTATGTTCAAGTCCCTCGCCAAATGGGCGGCGCTGGCCGCCTTGCCTCTGGTCGCCGCGCACAATGCGCTGGCCGACGACGTCAACCTGGAACGTTCCATGCTCTGGAGCGCCTACGATGTGGGCTCCTCCGGTTATACCGAAGCGTCGATGATCGCCGACGCGATGATGCAAGAGTACGGCGTGCGTATTCGCATCATGCCCTCTGGTACCGCCATCGGTCGTCTCAAGCCGCTGGAAACCGGCCGGGTCAAATTCGCCTTCCTCGCCACCGAAACCTATTTCGCCGCCGAAGGGATCTATGATTTCGCCAGTCCCGACTGGGGCCCCCAGGATCTGCGTGTGCTGCTGGGCCGTCCGGCCTCGGTGTCGCTGGCCACCGCCGCCGATGCCAACATCAAGACGCTCGAGGACCTGCGTGGCAAGCGTGTGGCCTATGTGGAAGCGAACCCTTCGGTGAACATCAAGGCCGAAGCGCTGATGGCGTCCGCTGGTCTGACCTGGGACGACGTCCAGCAGGTGCGCCTGCCGTCCTATGGTGCCTCTCTGCGCGGCATGATCGAAGACACCGTCGATGCCGCCATCGTGTCTCCGGGAGCGCCAACGCTCTATGAGCTGGAGTCCAGCCCCCGTGGTCTGGCGTGGCCGAATATCCCCCTGGACGACGAGGAGGCCTGGGACCGTCTGAACAAGGTGGCGCCGATCTTCGAAGCCGCCATGGAAACGGTCGGCGCCGGTATGTCCGAGGACAAACCGGCGCCGATGGCGGCGTACCGCTATCCGATGATCGTTACCTATGCCGCGCTCTCCGATGACGAGGCCTACAACATGACCAAGGCGGTGGTGTCCACCTATGACCTGTACAAGGACTCCAATCCGGTGATGCCCCGTTGGGACGTGAAATTGTCCGGTCGGCCGCCGGTGGATGCGCCTTTCCACCCCGGTGCGATTCGCTATCTGAAGGAAATCGGCGTGTGGACCGCCGAGGACGACAAATGGAACCAGAAGCGTATCGAGCATCTTCAGAAAGTGAAGGCCGCGTGGAAGGCCGCGCGTGACGACGCCAAAACCAAAGGCATCAGTGACGACGCCTGGCCGCAATTCTGGATGGACTACCGCAAAGAGGCCCTGGGCGCCGGTTGAGGCCACTCAGGCTTGTGAGCGAAGCGGCCGGGCGGTGATCCCGTTACGGCCGCTTCGTTGTCATCGATTGAATGACGGAGAAACGACCATGCAGGCCGAATCCAATCCCGACACCGCCCCGGCCATGAGTCCGAAAGGGGAGGTCACACGGGTATCCGGCGCCGCTTACGTCGCTGTCTTGATACTGTCCGCCCTGGGGCTGACCCTGGCGGTGAACCAGGTCTTTACACTCAGGCTGTTCGGCTTTCAGCCACTGAGTACCGCTTTCTATTACCTGTTGATCGGCGTGTTCGTGGCCGTGGCTTTTCTGGTTTTTCCCGCCACCAAGGGCAGCCGCGAACGGGTGCCGTGGTACGACTGGCTACTGGCGTTGATAACCCTGGCGGTGGGCGTTTACTTCTCCTCCAACGCGGCCACCATTATCAATAGCGGCTGGGACATCGACGCCCCCATGCTGCCCACGGTGCTGTCCGGAGTGCTGGTCCTGATCGCGCTGGAAGGCGTGCGCCGTTGCGGTGGCACCGTCCTGTTGCTGGTGTGTCTGGTTTTCAGCATCTATCCGTTGTTCGCCGACAGCATGCCCGGCGTGTTGTGGGGATCCCAATACACCCTGGAGGAAGCGGTGCGTGCCAACGCCATGGGCGTGGAGAGCATCATCGGCATTCCCATGCGCGTGGTGGCGGATTTGCTGATCGGCTTCATTGTCTTCGGTGTGGTGCTGACGGTGTCCGGCGGCGGTGATTTCTTCATGAAGCTGGCCTACGCGCTGATGGGATCCCGTCGCGGCGGGCCGGCCAAGGTTTCGATTCTGTCCTCGGGCTTCTTCGGCAGTCTTTCCGGCAGCGCCGTGTCCAATGTGCTGTCCACCGGTCCGATGACCATCCCCACCATGAAGCGCTACGGTTACCCCGGCACCTATGCCGCCGCGGTGGAAGCCTGTGCCTCCACCGGCGGCACCATCATGCCTCCGATCATGGGCGCGGTGGCGTTTATCATGGCGTCCTTTCTCAATGTCCCGTACTTGGAAGTGGCGTCCGCCGCTTTGGTGCCGGCGCTGTTTTTCTATTTGATCCTGTTCCTGCAGGCGGATGCGCACGCCGCGCGCAAGGGGCTGAAAGGACTGCCCAAGGAAGAGCTGCCATCGGTGGTGAAAACCCTGCTGGAAGGCTGGATCTATCTTTTCAGCCTGGCGCTGCTGGTCTTTCTGCTGCTGGCCTGGCGGATTGAATCCATGGCGCCGTTCTACGCGTCCGTGGCGTTGCTGGTGACCGCTTTGGTTTTGCATCGCGGCGGTAACCGCAAGCGGGTGATCCTGGATGTGATTGTCGAGTCCGGCAAAAACGTGGCCAATCTGGTGGCGATTCTGGCCGGCATCGGGCTGGTGGTGGGGGCGCTGTCCCTGACCGGCGCCGGCACGGCTTTTTCCCGTGAACTGATCCAGTACGCCGGCGACAACGTGGCGTTGCTGCTAATACTGGGGGCGCTCACCAGCTTCGTACTGGGTATGGGCATGACCGCCAGCGCCTGCTACATCTTCCTGGCCATCGTGCTGGCGCCGGCGCTGGTGAAAATGGGCCTGGATCCGGTGGCCAGCCACATGTTCATTCTCTATTGGGGCATGCTGTCCTATATCACGCCGCCGGTGGCGCTGGCGTCGATCACCGCCGCCGGAGTGGCCGGCGAGCCGGCAATGAAGACCGCCTTCCAGTCGTTCAAATTGGGATCGGTGCTGTTCATTTTGCCGTTCCTGTTCGTGATGGAACCGGAGCTGATTCTGCGCGGCGAACCGATACTGATCGTCCGCTATGTCATCACCGCCGCCATCGGCGTCTGGATGCTGTCCGCCGGGTTGGAACGTTACGCCTATTTCCACGGTACGTTGAACCGCTTCAAGGCGTTGCTGTTTCTGATCGGCGGCCTGCTGATGATGGTGCCCGGCTGGGAGACGGATGTGGCCGGCGTGGCGCTGGTGGGGCTGGTTTATCTCAGCGGTCTGCTACTGCCGGGAACCCGGAAAGACGCGCAAACCGAAACCTGAATCACGGTCTGTGGAGCCGTGCCGTTTCACCCTCTCCCTGTCCCTCTCCCCTCAAGGGAGAGGGGACCGAATAGAAGGGGTTGTCTTGTCTCCCCTCTCCCTTGAGGGGAGAGGGGCCGGGGGAGAGGGTGAAACAGCCGTCAATTTCATACCAACGAACCAAAACGAGGAAGTCACCATGGCTCGTCAAAACAAACCGATTCGCTCCGACATCGCCTGGAGCACCCGTGACCGCATCGAAGTGCGGGGCAAGGATCTGCCCAATGACATTCTCGGGCACATGAACCTGGGGGACCTGGCTTATCTGCAACTGACCGGGCAGGCGCCCACCGAGCAACAATCCAAGGTGTTCAACGCCATCGTCATCACCCTGGTGGAACACGGTATCACGCCGTCCGCGCTGGCCGCGCGCATCACCTATGCCGGCGCGCCGGAATCCCTGCAAGCGGCGGTGGCCGCCGGCCTGTGCGGTCTTGGCACGGTGTTCGTCGGCAGCATGGAAGGCGCCTCGAAAATGCTTTATGAGGCGCTGCCGGATGCGCAAGCCGATGTCGATCTGGATGCCCTGGCGGATCAAGTGGTCGCCGGCTTCCGTGGCCGCAAGCAGATCATTCCCGGCCTTGGCCACCCGCTGCACAAGCCGGTGGATCCGCGCACCCCGCGGCTGTTCCAGATCGCCGAGGAAAATGGCCTGTCCGGTCGCTACGTGGATCTGATGCAGCGCATCGCCGCCAAAGCCGAAGCGGCCTCCGGGAAACAACTGCCGATCAATGCCACTGGCGCCATCGGCGCGATCTGCTGTGAATTCGGTTTCCCCTGGAAAATCGTGCGCGGCTTCGGCGTCATGGCCCGCGCCATCGGCTTGGTGGGGCACATCCTGGAAGAATCGGAAAACCCCATGGGCGTGGAAATCTGGCAACGCGTGGAAGACGAAGCTACTGCGCACATCCGGCCGGAATAGCTCTCCACCGCTTCGCTATGAAGCCGCTGTAGGAGCTTGCCTTGCAAGCGAATCTTTTGGGGCCAGAAGTCCAATTCGCCAGCAGGGCTGGCTCCTACAGCAGCTTTGTGGCTATCCCGGGACGGCTCTTCTGATTGTCCCTTGTCAGCTATCCCAGCAGCTCATCCCAGAAAAGAATGCAGCACGAACACCCACACGCACAGTGTCGGCACGATGATCCAGAAGAACAGGCCGTCCCAGCGCCAGGCGATCATGTAGGACGAGCGCTGCAACAGCTGCTCAAGCACCTGCATGGCGGCGGTGAAGGGTGAGGTGATCATCGCCAGGGACCAGGCGCTCATCAGCGCCACCGCCAGCACCACCGGTTCCAGTCCAATCTCGTGAGTATCGGCGAAGATACCGGCGATCAGGGTCACGGAAACAATCGGGTTGAGACCAATCTGCGCTAACAGGATCACCGCCATCATCGCCGCCACCGCGAACCAGGGGCCATACAGGCCGGTGTGCAACAGCGCCTCGGCCAGCATGTCGCGATCAATCACCGGCACCAGCAGCGCGCCGAGGAACGCGGAGCCGCCGAGAATCGCCACTTCGTTACGGTTGGCGCCGAAGATCAGACGGGAATGCCGGTACAGCAACATGGCCGCCCGCCGGGCACCGGTGCCGCCGCCCAGCCGGCGCCGCTGCAACGACAGCCAGATGAAGGCACTGAGCGGGCAGGCGATCAGCACCGCCACCGGCAAGCGCACATCCAGCACCCAGCCACACAGGAACACCGCCGAAGTGATCACCGCGGCCAGGGCGGTGAACTGCCACAATGGTTTGGGAGAACGCCGATCCACCGGCGGCACTTTCAGGTTGCGCGGGCGCAGCACCCAATCCAGCAACCAGCCCATGGCGAACATCAGCACCGCGGTGGGCAGAGCCACCGGCGCGATGGTGTGCCAGCGCAGTGACGGCATGTTCGACAGCATCACCGCCATGGTCACGCCCAGCGGCGACAGCAACGGCACCAGGGCAAAGCCGCGCAGAATCGACAGCATCATCCGCCGTTCACGCACCGCCTGCACACGCCGTTCGCCGCCGGCGGCACTGAGACTGTTGCTGCGTTGCACCATGGAGCCGAACAGGCCGATCACGCCGATGTTGATGATCATGCCGAACACCGCGGTGCCGATGGACAGCGTCGGGTAGCGCCAGGCCGGACGCTGGCGGATCAGCACCTGACCGGCGTGACGCACCAGGCGGGAGCGCATGGCCGACACCCGCAACAGGCCCAGGGCGGAGACGAAAGTGGCGAAGAAACAGAACCGATCCCAGGCCGCCAGAAACTGGGGCAGGGGATTATCACTCTGAGTTGATATCAGGACGGACAGGATGGTGATGAACAACAGCAGGCCCTTGGCCAGTTTGCTCATGCGAGGCCATTGCACCAGCAGATAGATCAGCAGAGTGGGGCGCGCGATCCAGGGGGAGAGCGGATTGGGGAACAACAGGGAAACCAGGGTGGCGGCCATGCACAGCGGCAAGGCGTAATCCAGCAGCCGGCGCAAACGCCGGGGCCATTCCCTGTTCAATTAACCTGTCCCCTGATTGTTTTATTGTGCTGCGGTCGCGCTACGAAGCGGCTGTAGGAGCTTGCCCTGCAAGCGAATGCCCCGTGTTGGGCGCCAATTCGCCAGCAGGGCTGGCTCCTACAGATCAGGCTACGAAGCCGCTGTAGGCGTTTGCCCTGCAAGCAAATATCCCAATGCCAGTCGTGATCGCCAGCAAAGCGGCGTTTACTGTGCCTCGCGCACCATGTTGCGAGCGATCACGATCTGCTGGATCTGGGTGGTGCCTTCGTAGATCCTGAACAGACGCACATCGCGATAGAAACGCTCCACCGCGTATTCGGACATGTAGCCGGAACCGCCGTGAATCTGCACCGCGCGATCGGCCACCCGGCCCACCATTTCCGCGCAGAACAGTTTACAGCAGGACGCGTCCAGGCTCACCGGCTGGCCGGCGTCCTTGGTGCGGGCGGCTTCCAGAACCATGGAACGGCCGGCGAACGCTTCGGCGCGGGAGTCGGCCAGCATCGCCTGGATCAACTGGTGCTCGGCCAGCGGCTGACCGAACTGCTTGCGTTCCATGGCGTAGCGCAGGGCATCCTCGATCAGGCGTTCGGCCACGCCCACGCACACCGCGGAGATGTGCAGGCGGCCGCGATCAAGCACCTTCATGGCGGTTTTGAAACCCTGGCCTTCCTTCAGGCCGATGATGTTTTCCGCCGGCACCCGGCAATCTTCGAAAGTGATGTCGCAGGTGTGGGCGCCTTTCTGGCCCATTTTCACATCCGGCTTGCCACGGATCAGGCCCGGGGTGTCGCCCTCGACGACAAAGGCGGTGATGCCGCCGGCGCCTTTGTTGTCCGGGTCGGTACGCGCCATCACCGTGTACAGGTTGGCCTTCGGGCCGTTGGTGATGAACCGTTTGGTGCCGTTCAGAATGTAGTGGTCGCCATCGCGCACGGCGCGGGTTTTCAGGCTGGCGGCGTCGGAGCCGGCGTCCGGCTCGGTCAGGCAGAAGGAACTGATCACTTCGCCGGTGGCCAGCTTCGGCACGTACTTGCGCTTTTGCTCTTCGGTGCCGTCGATCAGAATACCCTGGGCGCCGATACCGTTATTGGTACCGAACAGGGAACGGAAAGCCGGCGAGGTCCGTCCGATCTCGAACGCCACCAGCGCCTCTTCTTCCATTGTCAGGCCCAGACCACCATACTCTTCCGGGATGGACAGGCCGAACAGGCCCATCTCTTTCATTTCCTGGACAATGTCTTCGGGAATGGCATCGTTCTCAGCCACGGATTGCTCGGCGGGCACGAGACGGTCACGGACAAAACGTCGAACAGTGTCGACGAGCTGGTTGAGCAGTTCGGGGTCACGAATCATGATTCTGTCGTTTCGATCAGCAAGAGAGTATGGGCGGACCGGGCGGTCACCCGACTTGCAAGGCACTCTGTCACGGCCTATCCTTTCCGTCAAGTTTCAAAACAACATTCCGCACAGCGGACGCCACTTCCCGTGCTTCCCTATGAATGGCGCCGTGCCTTGTGGGAGCGGCTTATGGACCGCGATTGCGGTCGATTACCGCCTCACCAGAACACTTGGATTCGGGACCAACCTTTGAGGACCTCACAGCATGCTTGACGCCTACATCTACGACGGTTTGCGCACTCCTTTCGGCCGCCACGCCGGCGCCCTGGCACCGGTACGCCCGGATGACCTGCTGGCTTCCGTCATCAGCACCCTGGTCAACCGCAACGACTTCCCCCTGGAGAAGTTCGAGGACGTGGTGGCCGGCAACACCAACCAGGCCGGTGAAGACGCCCGTAACGTGGCCCGTCACGCCGGTTTGCTGGCCGGCCTGCCGGAGTCGGTGGCCGGTGTCACCGTGAACCGCCTGTGCGGTTCCGGTCTGGCCGCGACTCTGGACGCCGCCCGCATGGTCACCGTCAACGAAGGCGATCTGGTGATCGCCGCCGGCGTGGAATCCATGAGCCGCGCCCCGTTCGTCATGGCCAAAGCGCAAACCCCTTATAGCCGTGACATGAAGGTGTTCGACAGCACCATCGGCGCGCGCTTCCCCAACCCGAGAATCCTCAAGGAATTCGGCGCCGACACCATGCCGGAAACCGCCCACAACGTGGCCGCCGAACTGGGCATCAGCCGCGAGGAAGCGGACGCCTATGCGGCCCAGTCCCAGGCCCGTTACGAAGCAGCCCGCGCCGACGGTTTCTTCAAGGAAGAAATCATGGCGGTGGAAGTGCCCCAGGGCCGCAAGAAGCCGCCCCTGGTGGTGGACGCCGACGAGCACCCGCGTCCGGGCACCGGCGCCGAGCAGCTGGCCAAGCTGCCGGCCATCGTTGAGGGCGGCATCGTCACCGCCGGCAACGCTTCCGGTGTCAACGACGGCGCCGCCGCGCTGATCATCGGCTCCCGCGCCGCCGGCGAAGCCGCTGGTATCGCGCCGCGCGCCCGCATCATCGCCGGCGGCGTGGCCGGCGTGGCGCCGCGGGTCATGGGCCTGGGTCCGGTGGAGGCCTGCAACAAGGTACTGGACCGTGCCGGTCTGACCCTCAAGGACATGGACGTAATTGAAATCAACGAGGCCTTCGCCACTCAGGTGCTCGGCTGCTGCAAGCAACTGGGCCTGAAAGGCGACGATGAGCGCCTCAACCCGAACGGTGGCGCCATCGCTGTCGGCCACCCGCTGGGCGCTTCCGGCTCCCGTCTGGCGCTGACCGCGCTGCGCCAACTGGAGCGCACCGGCGGCCGCTACGCGCTGGTGAGCCTGTGTATCGGTATCGGCCAGGGCGTGGCCATGCTGATCGAGCGCCTGCCGCGCTAACGCCGGAGTATCTCACTGTAGGAGCCAGCCTTGCTGGCGAATGGTCCCCCAGAGTTGGGAAATTCGCTTGCAGGGCAGGCTGCCCGCCGCCCGGCTCCTACAGCGGCTTCGTAGCATGCTCTTGTAGGAGCCAGCCCTGCTGGCGAGTCAGCTCCCTGACTTCGATTTTTCTTGATATTAAATAGTGCACGATTTAATATCGCCCTCATGAACGATCACGACACCCCCGACAGCCTGCTCAAGCTCGACCTCCAGGTCTGCTTCGCCCTTTATTCCACCAACCTGGCCATGACCAAGGTCTACCGCCGGTTGTTGCGCGAACTGGGGCTCACTTACCCGCAATACCTGGTAATGATGGTGTTGTGGGAGGAGGATGGACAGACCGTGTCGGAGATCGGCGAGCGGCTGTTCCTGGATTCCGCCACGCTGACGCCGCTGCTCAAGCGACTCGAAGGCATGGGCCTGCTGTCCCGCCGCCGGGCCGTCGATGACGAGCGCCGGGTAAGGGTGCAGCTTACCGACCCGGGACGTGAGCTGCGCATCCGGGCTGAAGCAATTCCCGAAGCGGTGGCCTGCGCCAGCCAGTGCCAGCCGGAAGAACTGAGGGCACTGAAAGATCAGCTTCATGCCTTGCGCCGTAAACTGAACGGGTAGGGCGCCACGTTGCACATTGGCGCCTTGCTTTGGGTTTATTTAAATAGTGCACTATTTAATAGCGCAAAATCACCGTAAAGGAGAGCACCATGAGTGTCGAAAAAGTACTGTATCGCGCCGAAGCCAAAGCCACCGGCGGCCGTGACGGCCGCGCCGTGAGCAGCGACAACGCCCTCGATGTGAAGCTGACCACGCCGCAGGCCCTGGGGGGGCCGGGCGGCGAAGGCACCAACCCGGAGCAGTTGTTTGCCGCCGGCTACAGCGCCTGTTTTCTCAGCGCGCTGAAACTGGTCGCCGGCAAGGCCAAGGTGACTTTGCCCGCCGAAAGCAGTGTTCAGGGGCAGGTGGGCATCGGCCCGGTGGGCGCTGGTTTCGGCCTGGAGGTGGCGCTGACCGTGAGCCTGCCGGGTCTGGATCAGCCCCAGGCGGAGCAACTGGTCGACAAGGCGCACGAAGTGTGCCCGTACTCCAACGCCACCCGCGGCAACATCGACGTCAGCCTGAACGTGCAGGTCTGATTCCCGCCCCCGAGCCCCTTGCCAGGACCCTGGCGAGGGGCTTTGTTTATTTTCATCAAACCTTCATCCGCCATCATCGCTTTTGCCCTGGCGCCTGCTAGAGTTTGCAGGTGAATTCCCAGTCTTGCGCCATGTTCAAGGAGCGATCATGAAAACCACGCTTTCTCTCTCCGCCCTGACGGTGGCCGCCTTGCTGACCGCCTGTGACCAGGGGCCGGCCAACGATTCCCGATCCTCCGGGCAAGGCGGTTCCGCCATGGAAGGTACCGCCATGGAACAGGAAGAACAGCAGGTGACCCTCAAAGGCGAAGTGCTCTATCGGGAGCGCATTGCGTTGCCGCCGGATGTCACCGTGAGGGTGGTGCTGGAGGACGTTTCCCTGGCCGATGCCGCGGCCAAGGTGATCGCCGAGCAGACCATCGAACCGGAAACCCAGGTGCCGATTCCGTTTGCGCTGACGTACATGCGCGGTGACGTCAATCCGGACATGGGCATGGGCTACGCGGTGCGCGCGGAAATCCGCGATCAGCAGGACAAACTGCTGTGGACCACCACCGAGCGGCATACCGTGGAAGTGGGTGAGAGCAACGACCAGCCGGTAACCGTCATCGTTCATCGGGTGCCCGGTGACGACACGCCTCGGGAGAATCCGGAGAATATGGAGGGGGTAGAGGGTGCCGGGTTGTCTCCGGCGGCGCAGAAAGTCCGTGAGCAGGGCGCCCAGTTCTGGGCGGCGGGCAATGAGCCCGGCTGGAGCCTGGCCATCTATCCGCAGGTGAAACTGGAGCTGGTCACCGATTACGGTGAAACCACCATCGCCACTCCGGATCCCGGTCCCAAGGAAGAGGGCGGCAAAACCCTCTACCAGGCCAGCAACGAAGACACCGACCTGACCGTGGAAATCGAACAGAGCCCCTGCCAGGACGACATGAGCGGAAAGGAGTATCCGTACACCGTGATGGTCAGCTACGGCGATACCACTCTGAACGGGTGCGGCCAGGAGTTGTGAGGGTGGCTTCTGCGACCCTTGCTACAACGCCGCTGTAGGAGCTTGCCCTGCAAGCGAATTCCCCAACGCCGGGGCCCGGGTTCGCCAGCAGGGCTAGCTCCTACAGCGGCTTCGTAGTCAGGCCCGTGAAACACAGCGATCCAAGGGACCGCGCCCCTCACTCCGACAAAAACACCCGCCCCAGCCGCTCCGCTTCTTCCACGCTGGCCACTATCCGTAGCGGCACATTGAACAGCCCGGCCAGGGCCGCGCTCTGGGTTTGCATCACCAGCCGTTTGGCGGCGTTCGGCTGCACCCCGACCATGCCCTTGCAGGCACGGGCCAGCGCGTCCCGGTTGCGCTTGAGCCACAGCGTGCGGCGCTTGCGGTCCTGGTGAGTCTCCTGCGCCACCTCGGCGTTACCCAGCAGCACCACGAACGGTTCCGGCTGGGCGATCAGGGCGTTCATCTCTTCTTCCCAGCGCAGCGCGTAACCCTCCGGCAGGGACGCGGGGAAGAAGCGCACCACGGGAAAGGCGCTGATGTCGTGAATCTCGAAGTCGTCCAGCGTCATCATCGCCCCTCGCGCTGATCATCCAGCCACTGGCGCAGGCTGGGTTGGCGCACCTGCAGGATGTCGAACAGTCCCAGCGCATCCAGTGCCGGCAGTAATTCCGCCAGATCCCGTTCCGCTTCCCGCCGTTGCGGCTCCGGCGTGGCCGGGTCCAGCCACTGGCGGGCATTGACCAGAAACGCCCCCACCGACCCCTTGCGGATGGTGACGCCGTCGAGGTCCAGGGTGCTTTGCTCGTCGGGCAGTATGTCATTGGCTCGCATGGTTAGATCCTTTCAATGGAAGGGCGGGAACAGGGGGGTGAAAACAGACTAGCGCGAAGCGAATGACTGAAATACGGTATAGAGGTCATTCAATAACGGAAACTCGCCATCATGGCTTTAACCTCTGGCAGCGGTTCCTTTCCCGCCTTTCCCGGGCCTCTGGTGGCCCGTGTCTGGAACAAACGGGACGCCGAACGCGAGGCGCGCATGGCCGGCGTGCACAGTCATGACGAAGGCCAGTTGTGCGGCGCCATCGACGGTCTGCTGACCGTGCGGACCGGTGCCACCCTGTGGGCGGTGCCGGCGGTTCACGCGATCTGGATTCCACCGCGCTGCGAGCACGGTATCGACCCCCATGGCCGGTTCGATGGCTGGGCGCTGCTGATGCGCGAGGAGCTGTGCGCGGGGCTGCCGGAGGCACCCTGCACAGTGCGGGTTTCCGGGCTGTTGATGGAAGCGGTGAAACGTGCCGCCAGTTGGGACCAGGAGAGCTGGGAGCGTCGGCATGATCCGCTGGCGGCGGTCATCGCCGCCGAGATTCGCGAGCTGCCGGAAGCGCCGTTGGGGTTGCCCATGCCCACCGATCCACGCCTGCTGAAAGTGGCTCGCGCCCTGCTGGATGAGCCGGCGGACCGGCGCGACCAAAGCGAATGGGCGCGTTGGGCCGGGCTCTCGGCGCGCACCCTGTCACGGCGCTTTCCCCAGGAAACCGGCCTCAGCTTCCAACGATGGCGGCAACGGGCGCGGCTGCTGCGCGCCTTGGAATGGCTGGCCAACGACACCCCGGTGACCACCGTCGCCCTGGAACTCGGCTACGACAACGTCAGCGCCTTCATCGCCGCCTTCCGCGACAGGTTTGGCGTGACACCAGGGAAGTGGCGGGGGTAGGGGGCTCCTACAGATCATGCTACAAGGCCGCTGTAGGAGCTTGCCCTGCAAGCGAATGCCCCGCGTCGGGCGCCAATTCGCCAGCAAGGCTAGCTCCTACAGACTGTGCTACGAAGCCGCCGTAGGAGCATGCCTTGCAAGCGAATGCCCCAACGCCAGGGAGCCTGATTCGCCCTACAGATTATGCTATGACTCAGGGAAACAAAGATTGAAGGAGAATGACAATGCCAAGGATGGCTCAAGGGCACCGTTTGCGGTCAGGGCGGTTCAGTGAAACCGGACGCATCTATTCGATCACGATAATTTGTTGGCAGAGGAATTCTCTTTTTTCCACCTTGCCGCAAGGCCGGTGTGCGGTACAGGCGATGCAAGGCACTTCCTGGCAGGCCAATACATTGTGTTTTGTGGTGATGCCAGATCATGTGCATTGGCTATTACAGCTTAGGGACGATGCTCGCTTATCCGATGTGGTTCAGAAAATGAAATCATTGGCTTGTAAGCGCTGGCGCCGATTATGCGGAACCAACAGGCCGCTATGGCAAAGGGGCTTCCACGACCGGGCACTGAGAATAGATGATGACGTCGTTGCGGCGGCCAGGTACATCATCGCGAATCCCTTACGAGCAGGTCTGGTCCGCTCCGTTCGCGATTATTCGCTCTGGGATGCGGTCTGGATATAAAAATCATTCGCCAGCAGGGCTAGCTCCTACAGGCCATGCTACAAGGCCGCTGTAGGAGCTTGCCCTGCAAGCGAATGAGCCGGGATTCGTCATCGGGCTGGCTCCTACGGGGGGGAATGCCGTACCGTTAAACCCTTTCTGAACTCGGGAGAACAACAATGGCGAAGGCCTTGGTCATGCATGAAGCCGGTGGTCCGGAAGTGTTGCGGGTGGAAGAGGTGGACGTGGGCGACCCCGGTCCCGGGGAGGTGCGGATCAAACAGACCGCCATCGGCGTCAATTTTCACGACATCTACGTACGCTCCGGTTTGTATAAAACCTTGCCGCTACCCGGCATCCCCGGCCTGGAAGCCGCCGGTGAGATCACCGCGGTGGGCGAGGGAGTGGAAGGCTTCGCGGTGGGCGAACGGGTGGTGTACGTCTCCGGCAACTACGGCGCTTACGCCGACGAACGGAGGATCAGCGCCGATACCCTGGTGAAGATTCCCGATGGCGTGGATGAAATCAGCGCCGCCTCGATGATGGTGCGCGGCTCCACCGCCCACGTGCTGCTGCATCAGGTGTTTCCGTTACAGGCCGGCCAGACCATCCTGGTGCAATCCGCCGCCGGCGGTGTCGGGCAACTGCTGGTGCAGTGGGCACACCATATGGGCGCCACGGTAATCGGCACCGTCGGCAGTGAGGAAAAAGCGGAGCTGGTGCGCGCCCGGGGCTGTGACCACGTGATCCTCTACCGTGAGGAGGATATCGTCGAGCGGGTCCGGGCGATCACCCAAGGCGAGGGCGTGGCGGTGGCCTACGATTCCGTCGGCAAGGACACCTTCTATGCGTCCCTGGACTGCCTGGCGCCGCTGGGACATCTGGTCAACTTTGGCCAGTCCTCCGGCCCGGTGGAACCGATGCCGGTCTCGCTGCTGGCGCGCGGCTCCAACACCGTGGTGCGGCCCATGCGCGGCCACTACACCCGTGACCCGAAAGAGCGGGACGCCACCGCCGCCGCCTTCTTCGAGGCCCTGAAAAGCGGCGTGCTGACACCGGAGCCGCCGCGGGTGTATCCGTTCGAACAAATCGGACAGGCGCATCAGGACATGGAGGACCGCCTCACCAGCGGCGCGGTGGCATTGAAGGTGTAAGACTGACCGCGGTCCGTTGATCCGCTCTTACAGGTCAGCTTACGAAGCCGCTGTAGGAGCTTGCCCTGCAAGCGAATGGGCTCGAGGCAAAAAAGATTCGCCAGCAGGGCTAGCTCCTACAGGGGCCTTGTAGCGACCTGTGGGACTATGATTGCGAGATCGACTTACAAAGCGTTCTCTCGCGTGGAATGAACACCGAGGCCGGACACAAAGGCCGGGACCCCGTACAATGCCGCCATGACGGAACCGGCCCCCCCTTCTTATCCGGTCCCCGCCGCGGCGGTGGATCGGGAGATTGAAATCAACAAAAGCCGCTTCATCGCCTGGCTGCGACCGGTCACCAACCGGGCGGCGGCACAGGCGGTGCTGGCGGAAGCCCGTGAGCGTTACCCGGACGCCACCCATCACTGCTATGCCTGGCTGATCGGGCCGCCGTCCTCCGCCCAGGGCGCCGCCAACGACGACGGCGAGCCCTCCGGCACCGCCGGACGACCAATTCTCAATGTGCTGCAGCACAAAGGCGTGGGCGACGCCATGGTGGTGGTGATCCGCTACTTCGGTGGCGTCAAGCTGGGGGCCGGCGGCCTGGTGCGGGCCTATTCCGCCGCGGCGGAAGCGGTGCTGGCGGCCATGGAAGTGATTGAGCAGGAGCCCACCAGCGAGGTCACCGTGAGCCTGGACTTCGCTGGCGAGCAACCCTTGCGCCACTGGTGCGGCCAGCATGAAGCCGAGCTGATGGAGATCCAGTATGGCGAGGGCGTGACCGCCCGCGTCAGCCTGCCGGATCTGGCTCTGGGGGATCTGCACGCATTCTGCGCGGCGCATGGGTTTGCCATCGAGAAACCGTAGGGAGATGGAATCTTCGCCAGCAGGCTGGCTCCCACAGAGCCAAACATACGACGCCTTTCACCATGGGCTAACCATTCCACTCCAGGCACTCTCGAAAACCCCATTCCGATAATAAAAGGAGAGCCCCATGTCCATTGTCGATCCGGACAAAGACCGCCTGCCGGATATCCTCGCCGGCATTCCCGCCGATACCCCCATCGTCATGCTCAACCTGCTGCGTTTCCGTGCCGTCGCCCACTACCGGAAAAGCGGTGATGCCGACTACGATGGCCGCGAAGCCTACCGGCGCTATTCCGAAGTGGCGTTCCGCAAAGTCGAAGGCGTGGGCGGCAAACTGATCTGGTCCGGGGATGCCCTGGCCGGGGTGATCGCGCCGCCGGATGAGCACTGGGATGAAGTGCTGCTGGTGCGTTACCCCTCGATCCAGGCCTTCGCCGCTATGCTGGCGGACCCGGAGTACCGGGAAGCCACCCGTCACCGCACCGCCGCCCTGGAAGAAGCCCGCCTTGTCGCCATGAAGCAGTCGCCATGAAACAACAGTCCGGTTAATGCTCTGTAACAATTCCGTATCAAAGGGTTGAACAGACCGCCAAAGAGCCCTGGCCCCTTGCGCTGGAGCCCGCCCGCCGGTACCGTCCTGGCCTGCCGGGGCCCGGGGGCGGTCATAAACCGGTAACAGTGAATCCCGAGCCTGTTGCTTTGATGCGCATGGCGCGGGGCACCGTACCAGCCGTGATTTCTGTCGAACAGAACACAGCGCGCCGGGGTCCGCGATGGCGAAATGATCAGGGCCTCGGGCCGGGCAGGGTCGGGGAATCGCCTTTGCTATAGCCATCTGGTGGTAAAGTCGATGTAAAATGCCGGCTGCCGCCGTATTCACGACGTAACGGCCGGGTCATAATCCCGCTCCGGAAGGAGTGTAAAAACGGGTTGGAAAAGGATCCCCAGTGGTTGATTGGGCTAAGTGGTTAAAAGGCAGCGCCGCCGTCGCGCTGATCGGATGGGTGTCCGGGGTGCAAGCCGCGCCCTGGGTGGAAACCGGTGATCTGCGAGCCAGGCACCACGTGGAAGCACTGTCCGCCATGGGCTGCTTCAAGGGGCTGACCCTGACCTGGCCGCTGAACTGGTCGGCGATTGCCGTGGGTATGTCCGGCATGCCGGAAGAGTGCCGCAGCTCCGACCACGCCGCTTACTTGCGCGCCGCCATGGATCAGGCCAAGGGCCAGACCCGCACCGCCACCCTCACGCTCGGCGGCGCCAACCAGGAACCGCTGTTTTCCCATTTCGGCTCCCAGCCCATGGGCGAAGCCGATGCCCGCATGGCCGTCAGCTATACGGGCCGGCGCTGGGCCGCCAACATCGAAGCCCAATACATCGACAACAACCGTGATGAGCGCGAAGTGCGCGCCGACGGCAGCTACCTGGCCGGCCGTCTCGGCAACTGGCAACTGGGCGTCGGCGCCATCGATCGCTGGTGGGGCCCGGGCTGGCACAGCTCCCTGGCCTGGTCATCCAACGCTCGTCCGGTGGCCGGTTTCTGGGTCAGCCGCCAAACCCCCTATGCACCCCAGTCCCGCTGGCTCAACTGGATCGGCCCCTGGGATCTGCAGATGTTCGGTGGGCAACTGGAACAGGATCGCGGCATCCCCGATGCCAAATTGCTGGGTGGCCGCCTGACGCTGCGTCCGGCCTCTTTCTTGCAAATCGGCTTCACCCGTTTGTTCCAATGGGGTGGGGATGGGGCAACCGAAGGTGGCGGGTCTTTGTGGGATGCCATCATCGGCAAGGACAACGGTCAGCAGAACCAGGATCCTAGCAACCAGGTCGCTGGTTTTGATTTCCGTGCAAGCTTCCCGTTGTTCGGTGTGCCCACCAGTTTCTATGGCCAGGCCATGGGCGAGGACGAGGCCGGTTACATGCCGTCCAAGTACGCCACCCAGTTCGGTTTCGACTTCCTTACCCATATGGGCAAGGGCAGTCAGCGCTTTTTCATCGAGGGCGCCAACACCGTGGCTGGGGATCTGTTCGGCAATGCCCGCGAAGGCGTGATGTACGAACATTCAAGATATACCAGCGGCTTCCGATATTATGGACGCAATCTGGCCAGCACCTGGGAAAGCGACGCCAAGGTGGCGACCCTGGGGGTACAGCAGTTCTTCCGCAGTGGCGTGGTGTTCACCGCGGCCCTCAGCAGCGCCACCCTTAACGTGGATGGCGGCAAACGGGCTCATGTGCACCCGGACGGCGCCGAAATCCTCCAGGCCGTGGATGAGCAGGATGTGATCCTCGGCGAGCTGCGTCTGGAACACGATTTTCTCGGTGGCCGGCTCACCTGGGCCTTGGCCGCCACCGACGATCCGGTGGAAACCTTCGCTGGCGAGAGCGAACGTTTGACCGCCATGGCGCAATGGCGCCGTACCTTTGACTGGTAACAGGATTTTCCGGTGACTATGACGACAACTACCAAGTCCCTGCTGATCACCGCTCTGCTGGGCGTGTTGGGCGGTTGTGCCTTCGCTCCGGGCGCGCACATTTCCAATGCGCCGGGCTGGTTCAGCGAAGACGACGGCGTGGAAGCCGAGGCGCTGCCCGACGTGGTGGAAATACACGAGATCAGCACCGCCATTCTGCGGCAGACCGAGCAGGAAGGGCCGCTGATGCCCCCCGAGGGGTTGCTGGACGAACCGGAAGACTACGATTACCGGGTGGGCCCCGGTGATGTGCTGCAAATCACCGTTTGGGACCATCCGGAGCTGACCATCCCCGCCGGTTCCATGCGCAGTCCCTCCGAAGCGGGTAACTGGGTGCACAATGACGGCACTATCTTTTACCCCTATGTGGGGAAAATCGACGTCAACGGCCTGAAAGTCACCGAGATCCGCGAGCTGATCACAAGCCGCATCTCCCAATACATCGAAGACCCGCAGGTGGACGTCACCGTGGCGGCGTTCCGCAGCCAGAAGGTCTACGTCACCGGTGAAGTGAAACAGCCGGGCGCCTACCCCATCACCAACGTGCCCATGCGTCTGTTGGACGCGGTGAACGCCGCCGGCGGCCTGGGCGAAAACGCGGACTGGACCGATGTGGATTTGAGCCGTGATGGCACGGACTATCGTCTGAGTTTGAGAGCGGTGTACCAGGAAGGGAATCCGGCTCATAACGTGCTGATGCGTCCCGGTGACGTGGTGCATGTGGCCCGCAACGAAGACAACAAGGTGTTTGTGCTGGGTGAAGTGAAGGAAGCTCAGCCGGTACCGATGACCCGCAATGGCCTGACCCTGGCGGAAGCCCTGTCCACCGTGGGCGGCTTCAATCAGCAGACCGCGGACGCTTCCGGGGTCTTCGTGATTCGCCGTGCCCAACCAGGCGCGGAGAACCTGGTGGATGTGTATCAACTGAATGCCAAGGATGCCACGGCTCTGGTGATGGCGGATGCGTTCAATCTGCAATCCCGCGATATCGTCTATATCACGGCGGCGCCGGTAGCCCGTTGGAATCGTGTGATCCAGAATATTCTGCCCACAGTGCAGATGATCTACTTCGGTTCTCTTGCCCAGGATCGGATATGGGATCGCGATAACTGATGTTTGAGAACATCCTTGTGGTATGCGACGGCAATATCTGTCGCAGCCCCACCGTGGCGGCGCTGTTACGTGAGCTGAAACCGGAGAAATCGGTCAGCTCCGCCGGCCTGGTGGGGCTGGAAGGACACGATATGGACCCGATGGCCCGGGACGTGGCCCGGGCCAATGGTTTGGAGTGCGGTGAGCACAGCGGCCGCAAACTGACCAGTGCCCTGTGTCGCGACGTCGACCTGATTCTGGTGATGGAAACCCGTCAGCGGGACCGTATTATCAGCCAGTTTCCCGAGGCCAGTGGCAAGACGTTTTTGTTGAGCCACTGGAATGGCGGCCACGACATTCCCGACCCTTTCCGCCGCGGGCGGGAAGTGTTCGAACGCATCTATCCCATGCTGCGGCAGGCCACCGAGGCCTGGGCCGGCAAACTTTGATCAAAAGGAACGATCCCTCCCTATGAGCAGCCCGCAAACCAATAACTCCGGCCGCCTCAACGTGATCAACGACGAAATCGACCTGCGCCGTCTTTGGGGGCTGTTGATGGACGCCCGCTGGCTGGTTATCGGCACCACGGTGTTGGCGTTGATGCTGGGGCTGGCCTACGGTTTCGTCGCCACCCCCATTTATAAAGCGGATGGTCTGCTGCAGGTGGAACCGAAAACCAGCAGCATGGCCAGCATCGGCGATTTGAACGAGTTGCTGGGCCAGGAATCCTCCTCCGAAGCCGAGATCCAGTTGATCCGTTCCCGCATGGTATTGGGCCAGGTGGTGGATCAGCTGCATATGGATATCGGCCTGGCGCCGGAGCGGCTGCCGCTGATCGGGGCTTTCGGCGCACCGGAGCCGGCACCGGAAGGCACCCCGGTGCCATTGTTCGCCGGTTTCCGCGATAGCGAAACCTACGTCACCGTGAACCATTTCAATGTGCCGGATCGTTTGCTGGACGAACCCTTTACCTTGCAATCCGAGGACGGCCTGCCGGCGCTTTATTACGACGGGGACCTGGTGGCCAAGGGCCCGGCGGATCAGCCTCTGCGCAGCGAGGACGGCAGCATCCATCTGGAGTTGGGCGAATGGCAGCCCGGTGAAGAAGAGCTCACCCTCACCAAGTATTCGATACTGACCGTGGTCAACGGTATTCGTGCCAGCCTCGGGGTGAGCGAAGTGGGCAAGCAGACCGGTATCATCAATATGAGTTATACCGGCGCGAATAAGGGCCGCATTCGTGCCGTGCTCAACGCCATTGCCGATAACTATGTATTGCAGAATATTCAGCGCACCGCCGAGGAAGCGGAAAAAAGCCTGGAGTTCCTGGATCAGCAACTGCCGGAAATCAAGACTACCCTGAACGGCGCCGAGGAGAAACTCAACGCCTACCGGCTCAAGAGCGAGTCCGTGGACCTGAGCCTGGAAACCCAGTCCGTATTGGAGCGGCTGGTGTCCATCGAAGCCAAGCTCAATGAACTGAAAATCAAGGAAAGCGAAGTCTCCGCCCGTTTTACCCGTGAGCACCCGGCCTACCGCACCCTGCTGCAGCAGCGCCGCTCCCTGGAAAACGAGAAGGCGGAAATCAACAAACAGATCAATCAGCTGCCGGAAACCCAGCAGGAAATCCTGCGATTAATGCGCGACGTGGAAGTGAATCAGGAGATCTACGTCGCCTTGCTGAACAAGGTGCAGGAACTGCGCATCATGCGGGCCAGTACCGTGGGTAACGTGCGCGTTATCGACAATGCGCTGGTTCAACCGGAGCCGGTGAAACCGCAAAAAGGCCTGGTCGCAGCTCTGGCTGGCCTGCTGGGCTTGATGATGTCCGTGGGCTATGTGTTGGTGCGTGCTGCTTTCAATCGCGGCGTGGAAACCCCGGATCAACTGGAAGAGCAGGGCATTTCCGTTTACGCGGCGGTGCCGCTGTCCGAGCATCAGCAGAAACTGGATCGGGTGATGGCGGCACTGCGCCGTCGCAAACGGGGCAAGCACGAGCCGATTTCCCTGCTGGCGCAAAAAGATCCGGGCGACCTGGCCATTGAGGCGCTGCGCAGCCTGCGCACCAGCCTGCATTTCGCCATGATGGAGGCGGACAACAAAGTACTGATGATTTCCGGCCCCAGCCCGGGCGTGGGTAAATCCTTCGTCACCGCCAACCTGGCGGCGGTGCTGGCCCAGGTAGGCCAGCGCGTGGTGGTGGTGGACGCCGATATGCGCAAGGGCCACCTGCACCGTTATTTCGAGAACGATGGCCAGACCGGGCTGTCGTCGTACCTTTCCGGGCAGGCGGATCTGGAGCAGGTGCTGGTACAAACCAAGGAAGAAAATCTGTCCTTCATTTCCCGTGGCCAGATTCCACCGAACCCGGCGGAGTTGCTGATGCACAAGCGCTTCGGCGAACTGATGGACAGACTCTCCGAGCAATTCGATCTGGTCCTGGTGGACACGCCACCGATCCTGGCGGTGACCGACGCCGCCATTGTCGGCCAACTGGCCGGCACCAGCCTGATCGTGGCCCGCTACGGCCAGAACTCGGTGAAGGAAATCGACGTCACCATCAATCGCTTCGAGCAGAACAAGGTCACCATCAAAGGCGCCATCCTCAACTGCATCGAACGCCGCGCCTCCAACGAATACGGTTATTACAGCTACTACAAGTACAGTAGCGACAAAAGCTGAGGTGGTTTTTTCACCCTCTCCCTGTCCCTCTCCCCTCAAGGGAGAGGGGACCGAATAGAAAGGTTTGTCTTGTCTCCCCTCTCCCTTGAGGGGAGAGGGGCCGGGGGAGAGGGTGAAATACACAGACCCAAACGCTATATCCCCATAGCCAATCAATCATTGAATGGAATATGAGAGCCAGTACCATGGATGGTTTTACGGTAATCCGCTACCTGACCACGGGCGCTCTCTGACCTATGACTCCGGAAATCCTGTTCACACTGCTGATTGTTCTGGGCGTGCTGGTCGCCCTGGCCAGTAACCGGGTACCGGCGGAAGTGACCATGATGGGGGCCATGGTGATCGTCCTGGTCATCGGCATCATCACCCCGCAACAGGCCCTGGCCGGGTTCGCCAACCAGGGCTTGATGACCGTCGGCGTGTTGTACATCGTGGCCGCCGCGCTACGGGATACCGGCGCCATCTATTGGGTGGCTCATAAACTGCTCGGCCAGCCCAAAACCGCCTTCGGCAGCCAACTCCGTCTGATCGCGCCCACCGCCTTGCTCAGTGCCTTTCTCAACAACACCACGGTGGTGGCGATGATGATCCCGGCGGTGCAGGAATGGGCCCAGCGTCTGCGGTTGTCCGCCTCCAAACTGCTGATGCCGCTCAGCTACGCCGCCATCCTTGGTGGCACCTGCACCCTGATCGGCACCAGCACCAACCTGGTGGTGGATGGTCTGGTGCAGCAAAAAGGGCTGCCCGGTTTCCACATTTTTGATCTCACCTGGGTGGGCTTGCCGCTGCTGGTGATCGGCTCGGTGTTTCTGCTGCTGTTCGGGCGGCGCCTGCTGCCCAGCCGGGAAGGGCTGGTGGAACAACTGGAGCACGCCCGCGAATACCACGTGGAAATGCGCATCCCCGAGGGCAGCCCGCTGCACCACAAGACCATCCAGGAAGCCGGCCTGCGCAATCTCACCCACGGTTATCTCACCGAGATCCAACGCGATGGTCATCTCTATACCGCGGTGGGCCCGGACATGCAGTTACAGACCGGCGATCAGTTGGCCTTCATCGGTGCCCCGGAGACCGCCCGGGAATTGCAGCGCATCAATGGCCTGGTGCCGGCCCATGGCGCCGTGCACAAGCTGAACCTGAATACCCATCAGCGTTGTCTGGTGGAAGTGGTGATCGGGCCGGAATTTCCCGGCGTCAACCAGACCGTCAAGGAAGCGGCTTTCCGCACCCGCTATCAGGCCGCCATTCTCAGCATCAGCCGCCACGGCCTGCGCCTGCCCGGCAAAGTGGGGGAAATGGTGCTCAAGGTGGGCGACACGCTGCTGCTGGACACCGGCGAGAGCTTTATCGAGCAGTACCGCTATCGCCGGGACTTCATGCTGGTGAGCCCGCTGCGGGATTCCACGCCGCCGGATTTCCGCAAGGCGCCGCTGGCCACCGGCATCCTCGGGCTGATGATCCTGATGAACGTGCTGGGCTGGTTCTCGGTACTGGAAGCGGCGTTCCTGGCCGCCGGGCTGCTGCTGATGACCCGCTGTGTCACCGTCAACCGCGCGCGCATGAACGTGAGCGTGAACCTGCCGGTGCTGGTGGTGATTGGCGCGTCCTTTGCTTTGGGCACGGCGCTGGAGGAGAGCGGGGCGGCGGGCTGGATCGTGGACAGCCTGTTCCGTGCCCACATCACCTCGCCGTGGATGGCGCTGGTGCTGATCTATGTGATCACGGCGCTGTTCACCGAGCTGATCACCAATAACGCCGCCGCGGTGCTGGTATTCCCGCTGGCTCTGGGGGTGGCGGAGCAGTTGGGCGTGAGTCCGATGCCGTTCATCGTCGCCGTCATGTTCGCCGCCTCGGCCAGCTTCATGACGCCGCTGGGTTATCAGACCAACCTCATGGTGATGGGCCCCGGTGGCTACCGCTTCACCGACTACCTGCGCATCGGCGTGCCCATGAGCCTGATCGCCGGCGCGGTATCCATTACGCTGATCCCGCTGGTCTGGCCGTTCTGAGAGAAAGCATTCGCTGGCAAGTCCGCTCCCACAGACGAACTACGAAGCCGCTGTGGGAAGCTTGCTTGCAAGCGAATGTCTTAAACCCCAATCCCTTCAATCAACTGCTTCACGCAGGTTTCGAGATCGTTCTCGGCGGTGTTGATCACCACCTCCGGCTTCTCCGGCGCCTCATAAGGGCTGTCGATGCCGGTGAATTCCTTGATGATCCCTTGGCGCGCCTTCTGGTACAGCCCTTTGGGGTCACGCTTCTCGCATTCCTCCAGCGGTGCATCCACGAACACTTCCACGAACTCGCCATCCTCGAATAGCTCGCGGGCGGCATCGCGGTCGGCACGGAACGGGCTGATGAACGCGGTCACCACCACTAGGCCGGCGTCCACCATCAACTTCGCCACTTCGGAGACACGGCGGATGTTCTCGGTGCGGTCCTCGTCGCTCATGCCCAGGTTTTTGTTCAGGCCATGACGCACGTTGTCCCCGTCCAGCAGATAGGTGTGCTTGCCTTGCTGAGTCAGAGCCACTTCCAGAGCGTTGGCCAGAGTGGATTTGCCGGAACCGGAGAGGCCGGTCAGCCAGATGCACTTGGGAGTCTGGCCCTTGGCCTTGGCCCGGTCGGCCTTGGTCAGGTGGGACTGGTGCCAGATCACTTCGGCCTTGGCGTCGTGCTCACGCTTCTGATAAGGGCTGTCGCTCATTGAATCCTCCGTTGACGATGAATGCCGGCTGGCAGCCCGCTATGGTAGGGCTTTGGCCGGGGGCTTCAATATCTATTGGTTCTTTGCTTAAACCTTCGCCAGCAAGCTCGCTCCCACAGCAATCCACGAAGCCGCTGTGGGAGCGAGCTTGCTAGCGAATGTATACCGCGCCCCCTCGCATAATAATCACCAAAGATAATAAAAAAGCATTGCCCGATATTTATCTTTAATTCTTTAGGATTAGTCAAAAAGAGTACCATGGTCCAACCTAACCCCTTGAGGCGGCAACACTTTTAGGGAAAACGCCTTTGTCAGGAAAGGGTCACAAAAGACTACCAGAATCGCCAGCTGACAATATTGTGAACGTACAGGGGTATCGGTAGTATCGTGCCCGGGCGGTGGCTGCAAATAATAGAAACCGGTGGAGTGTTACAGAGCTGTAAAAACTTCACAAACCGGTATCCGCTCAATGTTCAGGTCAGGGGGATCCCAGTACAGTGCGGAGCGGCTGGCGCGATTGGAATGGTCGTGGCCAGGCCGAGTAGTTGGTAAACAGCAAGGACGTAAGGACGCGATCGGCATGAGGAGGCAAGCAACTTGGGACGCCCCGCGACAGCCACAGTTCGGCACCCCATGCCGGCCCGCTTGTAGAGGCTCCCGGTAACCTATGTTGCACCCCAATTCATCCGTGACAAACCCCGCCGCCGGCCAGGATGCTTGGTACGTGGTGCAGTGCCGCGCCAACCAGAACTACCGGGCCCGGGAAAACCTGGAAAACCAGGGCTTCACCTGCTTTCTCCCGGAACTCTCCGTGGAACGCCTGCGTGCCGGGCGCCGTATTCAGCGTGAAGAACCGTTGTTCCCCGGTTATTTGTTTATCCGTCTCGATCGCGCCGGCGGCTGGCACACGGTGCGCTCCACCCGTGGGGTACAGAAACTGGTCACCTTCGGCAACCAGCCGGTACCGGTACCCGACCGCGTGGTGGAAGAGCTGCAAACCCGTACCGAAAGTCAGGACCAGGAGCAGGCTTTTGCTCCCGGCGACACCCTGCGTATCGAAAACGGCCCCTTCAAGGACCTGGAAGCGGTATTCCAGCGCTTTGATGGCCAGGAAAGAGTGATCGTCCTGATGGGCATGCTGCACAAGCAGCACCAGTTAACCCTGTCCATCAAGGACGTCAGCCGCCATTAGCCCCCCAAATGGGGGATGGCCAACCGGATCGGCGGCCATACAATGCAACCGGGCCAACACTGCCCACCCGTTCTCAGGGAACCGACGGTAAACCCTGTGGCGGTAGCGTGCCTGGAGAGGGTGAATAGCAGCTTCACGGCATACCCAAATTCGCGCTATATTCATAACTGCTCAATATGAATAGGAGTCAGCCATGGCTACGACAAGTTTGACCTTGGGCTCCCATTGGGAGCGCTTTGTTAAAGAAGAGGTCGCTAGCGGTCGGTACGGATCCGTCAGTGAAGTGATCCGGGACGGGTTACGTACTCTGGAAATGCGCCAGACAAAATTGGCGACTTTGCGCGCTCATCTCTTGGAAGGCGAAGCGCAGGCGGCTCGTGGTGAATACGTTGACAACTTCAGCATGGATGAGCTGATCAGGGATCAGGATGATGCCAAACAGCACTCGATATCGGGTAACACTCCGGGCCAGGGATGACCTCATTGCTATTGCCCGATATACAGCAGCCAATTGGGGCCGGGCGCAGCGCGACATATACATGCGGAACATGGAGCAACGTTTCGTGTGGCTTGCGGAAAATCCGTCGCGGGGGCGTCATCGACAGGATATCAAGAAGGGCTACCACTGTTATCCTCAAGGGAGCCACTTAATCTTCTATGTAATCAATGAGTGGGGAATCGACATCATTGGCATTCCCCACAAACGCATGGATATAGAAGAGCACTTCTAGCATTTCCTGCTGACCCTCTACACCGCCGCTGTGGGAGCGGGCTTGCCAGCGAACCCGTTCTCCCCAACAGGGAGAACGGACAAAAACAAAAAAGAAACACCAAGGAAGGGGGGGGGGAACACAATGCCTTGACGCTTGGATGTGATGTGAATATATGCTACAAGATATAAAAATTGCTCATATATGAGGCATATATTCACATGACATTGCAAGAATTGGGCGCCCAGTTTGCCGGGTTACGCAAGGCAAACGGCCATAGCCAACAACAAGTGGCCGCCATGAGCGGGGTGGATCGCACCGCGGTCTCCCGCTTTGAATCCGGCCGGATCACGGAACTGGGCTTCAGCAAAATCGAACGGCTATTCGCACTATATGGGATGGAGCTGGCGCCAAGGTCCCGCAAAACGCCGACGCTGGACGATCTGGTGAGGGAGCGTGAATGGCGTCAGTAGACGAACTCGACGTCACCAGTGGCAATGAACTGGCAGGACGGTTGAGCAGGCGCGCCAGGCACGCCGGCGAAGAGTACAGCTTTGCTTACCGTACGGATGAGCCGGAACGGGCGGTATCGCTGACCATGCCGCTGCGCACGGCATCCTACCAGTTCCCGAGGCTGCACCCGGCGTTTGCCCAGAACCTTCCCGAAGGCTATTTGCGGGATGCCATTCGCCGCACGGTAAGCAAACTGCACGGTGCCAATGATCTGGCGTTGCTCGCCGCGCTTGGCCCATACCAGATCGGCCGCTTGGGTTATGTCTCGCCTGGCCGGGCCACTGAAGTGGTGCGCTCGACCGAGAGGCTGGAGACACTGCTGGATTCAGACAATCCTGATTTATTCGCCGAACTGGTGGAAAAGTACGCACTGAACTCGGGTATCTCGGGAGTGCAACCTAAACTGCTGGTGGATGTTGCCGCTGAACCACCAAGAGACAAAGCCGCGATTCGCTCCAGCAGGTTGATTGTGAAAGCCTGGGGCACGGATTACCCGGACCTCGCTCTGAATGAATATTTCTGTATGCAGGCGGCCAGCAGAGCGGGGCTGGACGTTCCCCGTTTCGACGTCTCCCGTGACGGCCGGCTGTTCATCATGGAGCGCTTCGACCTCACCGAAACGGGCGCCTACCTGGGCTTTGAAGATGGCTGTGTATTGCAGGGGCTGTCACCGGAAGAAAAATACGACGGCACCTATGAACGCCTGGCCCGATCCGTATCCGACTTCGTATCGCCGCCATTGCGACAAACCGCGCTGGCCGGCCTGTTTCGCTCCATTGTGCTTTCCTGGGCGGTGCGAAATGGCGATGCGCACCTGAAGAACTTTGGTGTGATCTATGACCGCCCGGGCGGCACGGTGGCTTTGGCCCCGACCTACGATATCGTGACCACCACGGCGTACCTGCGTAACGATGTGCCGGCGCTTCATCTTGCAGGCAGCAAGCGCTGGTGGCCGGTGGATCGTCTGGCCGAGTTCGGCGCTCGACACTGTGCCCAGAACACCCGGCAGGTCAAAGAGACGATTGGCGCCGTGGGCAGCGCGCTGACAATGACCTTGCCTGAATTGAAAGACGCCTCCCCGCGCTTTCCGGATGTGGCACCCGCCATGATAAAAGCCTGGGAAGAAGCAGTGAATGAAATCGCGGCATGGGCATAGGCCCAAGCACGCTCCCGCAATGGAGCTACAAACCCGCTCTCTACATCGCCGCTGTGGGAGCTAGCCTTGCTGGCGAATCCGTTCTCCCGAACAGAGAGAACGGACAAAAAAACATAAAAAAAGAAACACCAAGGAAGGGGGGAAACACAATGCACCAACCACAGACCACCTGGCCGGAAATCCGCCACCACGGCGCCGTCGACGGCGTCACCGGATCCGCTCACGAACTGTGTCTGGACCACCAGCACAGCCTGCTGGTGGACTGCGGCCTGTTCCAGGGCCGCGACCAGGGCCCCGGCGGCGCCAACGCCGACGACCTGACCATCGACTTCCCGGTGGCCCAAATCAAGGCCCTGGTAATCACCCACGTGCATATAGACCACGTGGGCCGAATACCCTGGCTGCTGGCGGCGGGCTTCAAAGGCCCGATCCTCTGCAGCCAACCCTCGGCAAAGCTGCTGCCCATCGTCCTGGAGGACGCTTTCAAACTGGGCTTCAGCCGTCGGCCGGACGACATAGACCGCTACCTGCGGGTGATCAAACGGCGCCTGGTGCCGTTGCCCTACGACCAATGGCACACCGCCCTGGACGCCGGCCACGGCCAGATACGAATAAGGCTGAGACGAGCAGGGCATATCCTCGGCTCCGCCTACGTGGAATGCGACGTAAAGGGGCCACCGGGCCGGCACCGGGTGGTGTTCTCCGGGGACCTGGGCGCACCGCACGCGCCCCTGCTGCCGGCGCCCAAGCCGCCCCACGGCTGCGACACCCTGGTGATCGAAAGCACCTACGGGGACCGCAACCACGAAGACAGAAAGGAACGCCAGCAGCGGCTACAACGGGTACTGGCCCGCGCCCTGCAGGACCAGGGCACGGTCCTGATCCCGGCCTTCAGCATCGGCCGTACCCAGGAGTTGCTGTACGAACTGGAGGACATCCTCCACCGCAACCCAAAGAGCAGAGTGCACAAAACCCTGCCCTGGAACGAACTGCCGGTGATCCTGGATTCCCCTCTGGCCAGCCGCTTCACCAGGGCCTACCGGGAACTGAGGCCCTTCTGGGAGCAGGAAGCGCTCAAGCGGATCACCAAGGGCCGCAAGCCCCTGGGCTTCAAACAACTGCTCACGGTGGACGACCACGACGCCCACCTGAGAATGGTCCGCCACCTGGCGGACAGCGCCCGCCCCGCCGTGGTGATCTCCGGCAGCGGCATGTGCACCGGCGGCCGCATCGTTAACTACCTGAAGGCGATGCTGCACGATCCCAGGCATAATGTGCTGTTCGTGGGCTACCAGGGCAAAGGCACACCGGGGCGGCAAATACAGCGGCAAGGGCAGGGCGGTACCGTGACCCTGGATGGTGAAACCCACACCATCCAGGTAAGCGTGGACAACCTGGGCGGCTACTCCGCCCATGCCGATCAGCAAGGGTTGATACGGTTCGTCACCGGCATGCGGAAAGCCCCAAACGCCATCCGCGTAGTGCACGGCGACGACGGCGCAAAGAGGAAATTGCAACGCGAACTAAGCCGCCTGCTCCCACAATGCCGCATTTTATACCCCTGTGGGAGCCAGCCTGCTGGCGAATGAACCTTCGGTCCCGTGGAATACACTCTCTGTATCCCCACGCAACGCCGACAAAGCCGCTGTGGGAAGCTTGCTTGCAAGCGAACGGGTTTACCGCAAGAGTCACCAAGCCCCGCAGGACGGCTATAGATATTGCTGTAGAAGCGGCCTTCGGACCGCGATAAGGCAACTGGATGCCGCGAATCCAGTCGCATGAACAACCCAACGCACCACATTCAATAACCGGTAAAATCGTTAACACAAAGGACGCTATCAATGACGAGTAGCAAAACGGCGCTGATTCAAAAGCTGAACAGCAAAGAGGCCACCATCGGTATTGTCGGGCTGGGCTATGTAGGCCTGCCTCTCATGCTGCGCTATAACGCCGTTGGGTATCGAGTACTGGGGATCGATATTGATCAAGGCAAGGTGTCTGCGTTGAATGAAGGGCGCAGCTATATTGAACACATCGCCGGTGATAAAGTCAGGCAGGCCAGAGAGTCAGGATTTGAAGCTACCACCGATTTTGCCAGAGTCAGCGAATGTGATGCGGTTATTCTCTGTGTCCCAACACCGCTGAACAAGTACCGCGAGCCTGACATGAGCTTCGTGATTAATACCGTGGATTCGCTGAAAGTGGCCCTTCGTGCCGGCCAGGTGGTGTCGCTGGAAAGCACCACATACCCCGGTACCACGGAAGAAGAGTTGCTGCCCAGGGTCGAGGAAGGCGGACTGAAGGTAGGGGAAGACCTCTTCCTGGTGTATTCCCCGGAACGGGAGGATCCCGGCAACAAGCATTTCGAAACCAGTACGATTCCGAAAGTGGTAGGTGGCCACACGGAAGAATGCCGGGAAGTCGGTGTTGCCCTTTATAAACCGGCGATTGATACGGTGGTGCCGGTAAGCAGTACGAAAGTGGCCGAGATGACCAAGCTGCTGGAGAATATACATCGGGCGGTGAATATTGGTCTGGTCAACGAAATGAAAGTGGTTGCTGATCGTATGGGAATCGATATCTTCGAGGTTATCGAAGCCGCCGCCACCAAGCCATTTGGTTTCACAGCCTACTATCCGGGGCCTGGCCTGGGCGGTCACTGCATTCCCATTGATCCGTTTTATCTGACCTGGAAGGCACGAGAATATGGCCTTCATACCCGCTTTATTGAGTTGTCCGGTGAGGTAAACAGGGCTATGCCGGAGTATGTGATCGGTAAGCTCATGGATGGCCTGAATGAAAACGGCAAGGCCCTCAAGGGAAGCCGGGTTCTAGTACTTGGAATCGCTTATAAAAAGAACGTGGACGATATGCGCGAATCGCCCTCCGTGGAAATCATGGAACTGCTCCAGGCGAAAGGAGCAAATGTGGCCTATAGCGATCCACATGTGCCGACCTTTCCCAAGATGCGGGAGCACCATTTCGATTTGAGCAGCGAGCCGCTGGATAGTGCGATGCTTGCTGACTACGATGCAGTGATTCTAGCTACGGATCATGACAGCTTTGACTACGATATGATCCGAGATTATGCACAGCTCCTGGTTGATACCCGCGGTAAGTATCGTAATGAAAAGAACGCTGACAATATTGTAAGAGCTTGAGGTTATACATGAAAAATTTCGCATTGATTGGTGCCGCCGGTTACATTGCTCCTCGACACATGAAGGCTATCAATGAAACCGGGAACCATCTGGCCGTCGGATACGACACCAATGATTCCGTAGGTATTATCGATTCCATCTCCCCACAAAGTGAGTTTTTTACCGAGTTTGAACGGTTTCAAGAGTACGCGTGGCAGTTGAAAAGAGATTCCGCTACGGCTTTGGATTACGTGGCTATCTGCTCCCCTAATTACTTGCATCAGGCCCATATTGCAGCAGGGTTACGTCTGGGCTGCGACGTAATTTGCGAGAAGCCTTTGGTGCCGAATGCCGAAGCTCTGGACGAAATTGCTTTAGTGGAGAAAGAGACGGGCAAGAAGGTATACAACATCCTTCAGCTTCGGCATCACCAGGCGATCCTTGACCTGAAAAATAAAGTCATGCAGGAAAGCAAAAGCGACAAATATGAAGTGGAGCTTTCTTACGTAACTTCCCGCGGCAAGTGGTACATGGAAAGTTGGAAAGGGGACCCTCGTAAGTCATTCGGCGTCGCCACCAATATTGGTGTGCACTTCTTTGATATGCTTCATTTCATCTTTGGGAAGCTGCAAAAGAACGTTCTTCATTATACGTCCGAGAATAAAGCGGCAGGTTATCTGGAGTATGAAAAGGCCCGGGTGCCTTGGTTCTTGTCCATCGACGCAAATGATCTGCCTGAAAGTGTGAAAGGCAAGCAACCTACCTATCGCTCAATTACCGTGGATGGAGAAGAGATTGAGTTCTCCCAGGGCTTTACTGATCTGCATACGGTGAGTTACCAGGAAATCCTGGAAGGCAGAGGCTACGGAATTGAGGACGCGCGCCATTGCGTGGAAACAGTGGAACATATCCGTCAAGCCACCCCAGAACAAGCTCAGGAAGGGGAAGCGCATCCATTCCTGAGCCGGCTGATTTGAGGTCCGTTATATGAATTATCAGAAGCATTCTAGTGCGATTGTCGATGAAGGTGCTCAAATTGGTGAAGGCTCCCGTGTTTGGCATTTTGTTCACGTTTGTGGAGGGGCCAAGGTTGGCCGCAATGTGTCGATGGGACAGAACGTCTTTATTGGCAACAAAGTGACCATTGGTGACAACTGCAAGATCCAGAACAACGTTTCCGTGTACGACAACGTTCACCTTGAAGAAGGCGTTTTCTGCGGCCCAAGCATGGTCTTCACCAATGTATACAATCCCCGTTCTTTGATAGAGAGGAAAGATGAGTACCGGGATACCTTGGTCAAAACCGGTGCCACACTGGGAGCCAACTGCACCATCGTGTGCGGTGTCACCGTTGGCGAGTTCTCCTTTGTCGGAGCCGGGGCTGTCATAAATAAGGACGTACCCGCCTATGCCCTGATGGTTGGAGTGCCAGCAAAGCAAATCGGGTGGATGAGCGCCTATGGTGAGCAGCTTGACCTGCCCCTGCAAGGACAGGCTGAAGTGGCCTGCCAGCATACCGGTGACCGTTATATCCTTAACGACAATCAAGTATCCAGAGTGAAAGTCTGATGCAGTTTATTGATCTGGCCGCGCAGCAAGCGCGCATTAAAGATAAGATCGACGCGGCTATACAGAAAGTTTTGGCTCACGGTCAGTACATTCTGGGTCCGGAAGTTTCAGAATTGGAAGAACGGTTGGTCGATTATACAGGGGCTAAGTATTGCATTACCTGTGCTAATGGCACGGATGCACTGCAGATTGCTCAGATGGCACTCGGGATAGGACTCGGTGATGAGGTAATTACACCTGGATTTACCTACATTGCCACGGCTGAAACCGTAGCCCTACTTGGCGCGAAACCGGTTTATGTGGATATTGACCCCAGAACATACAATTTGGACCCCGAAAAGCTGGAAGAGGCAATAACCCCTCGAACTAAGGCAATAATTCCTGTCTCCCTATATGGTCAGTGTGCAGACTTTGATGCAATTAACGATATTGCGGGGAAACATGGCATTCCTGTTATTGAAGACGCAGCTCAAAGTTTTGGTGCCACTTATAAAGGAAGGAAATCATGCAATTTAACGACAATTGCGACAACGAGCTTCTTTCCAAGTAAGCCATTGGGATGCTATGGAGATGGAGGTGCTGTATTTACGAACGATGACGAACTGGCAAGGATTATTCGCCAGATCGCTCGACATGGGCAAGAGCAACGCTATCGTCACGTACGTATAGGTGTTAATAGTAGGTTAGACACAATACAGGCAGCAATTTTACTTTCCAAGCTGGATATCTTCGATAATGAGGTTCAGATGAGAGGGGAGATTGCCGACTATTATAATAGTAAGCTCGATGGTGAGGGGGTGTCTGTGCCGATAATTGAGAATTATAATTCAAGTGTATGGGCTCAGTATTCAATAGAGGTAAAAAACAGGGATGAAATGAGAATTTTTCTCGAGAATATGAACATTCCAACTGCTGTCCATTACCCAATTCCTCTCAATAAGCAGAAGGCTCTTGAAACTACGGCATGCAATTTAGATGTCGGGGATAGTGTTTCAAATAAAGTGCTAAGTTTGCCGATGAGCCCATATCTAGCGAAAGACGATCAGTCCCTTGTAATAGAAGCAGTAAGAAGATGGAGTGATGAAAAGTAACTACAAAATGAGGGGGAGGGTTAAAGCGCTGCTCGCAAATAGCTTTATTAAATCTGTTGGGGTTTTGGCCGGTGGTACTATTCTGGCTCAGGCGCTATCTGTCGCATGCTTGCCTATATTAACAAGACTATATGGGCCTGAGGAGTTTAATGTATTAGCCGTTTATGTTGCAGTGTTAGGTCTGTGTGCGTCCGTAGCATGTTTACGGTTGGAGATAGCTATACCTATACCTAATGAAAATGCCGAAGCGTTAGATCTCCTAAGACTGTCTCTGCTCGCATCGATACTCGTTTCGTCAGTCGTGGCCTTATTCTTTTTTCTTCTTCCAGGAAGGGCGTACACAGCCTTGCATTTGGAACAGGTTAAGGGCTACGTTTACTTGATCCCATTAGGGGTGTTGTTGGCGGGCCTCTATTCAGCTCTTCAGTATTGGTGTTCAAGAGAAAAAAGATTCTCGCTGGTGGCGAAAACTCGTGTTTTCCAATCTATTGGTGGTATATCAACTCAAGTCGTATTTGGTTTTCTTAGTGGAAAGGCTCTTGGACTTCTTCTGGGACATATGCTGAAAGGTGGTATTGGAAGCATTGGCTTGGTTAGCGTTGTTTTTAAAAAAAATAACTTCCGACTATCTGAAATCAACCTTCTTAAGCTGTGGGAGACTTTAAGAAAATACCAGAGATTTCCAAAATATTCTGCATTAGAGTCCATATCTAATAATGCAGGAATTCATCTCCCTATAATTATTATAGCTACTGCTTCATCGGATAAACAGGCAGGTTTCTTTCTTTTGGCTTCTCAAGTAATGACAATCCCAATGTCATTAATAGGTAATGCTACTGCCCAGGTATTTTTGTCTGAAGCTGGAAAAAAATATAGAGAAGGTGGTCTGTCTGTATTTTCTTTGAATACTGTAGACGCTCTAATTAAAATTGGGGTAGGTCCACTTGCATTTGTAGGGATTGTTTCCCCTATATTGTTTCCTTTGTTTTTTGGTCAGGGTTGGGAACGATCTGGTGTTATCGCCGCGTGGATTACCCCATGGATTGTAATTCAATTTCTAGCCTCCCCAATATCGATGGTGATGCATGTCTGTGATAAGCAAAGGAGAATGCTTGCTTTAACTTTGACTGGCGGGATGCTGAGAGTTTCAGCCTTATTTTTGCTGCCAGTCTTTTATGATTTCGATTTAGTTGCTATTCATGCGATTTCAGGCTTTGTTTTTTATGCTATATGCATGCTCGTCTTCATTAAGGCTTCAGGTGGGCTTCTCCGAACTTTCCTTGCCTCTAGCCTTAAAAGTTTTTTCCTCTTTGCTTTGCCGTGGATTTTGGGTGGTATGGCCTTGGTTTATGTCATTGAAGGTGCTTTATGAAAAGTTTGATAAGAAAATCTGCTCTAAAATTTAAACCTTTTTTTGTTTTCATTTTTTCACTTTTTTTTGAGAAAAAATATCTAAAAGGGAAGCATTTTGATAATAGCTTTTATGGTCTGAAGTGCGGAATTAGGGCTATTTGGACTAGAAACATTTTGCGGATCTCAAGACCGTATCCTTTTCCAGTCGTTCTGGGTTGCCATATAAGTAACCCAGAAAAAATAAACTTCCACCCTGACGATCTAAATAACTTTCAATCACCGGGAACATATTTTCAGAACTTTAGTGCCGAGATAACTCTCGGAAAGGGTGTCTATATTGGTCCAAACGTTGGCCTCATAACGGCGAATCATAACTTAAAAGACCCTGATCTTCATGAGCCGGGGAAGCCTATAGTTTTAAAAGAGAAATGTTGGATTGGCATGAATGCGGTTATCTTACCCGGAGTTATCCTGGGGCCAAGAACGATTGTGGCAGCTGGTGCCGTTGTGGCGAACAGTTTCCCAAAGGGGGGTGTAATGATAGGCGGGGTTCCAGCGAAAGTAATCAAAGAAGTGTAGTAGTGTTGCATATTTGAGAATCCATATTATAAATTGACTGTGTCCGGGCTGAATATGATAGATAATGGAGAGAGAGCTGAAGCATCTCTTGTCTCTTCTGTTTTAGTTTTTTTTATTATTTTTTCGTATTGGAACGTTCATTCATGGGTAATACTATCTTCCATGGGGAGGTTTTTTCTGCTTGGAATGGCAGGCGCTGTTCTTTTCCTATCTTTTCACATGATTACTAACTCCGGAACTATAAATAGGAATTTTTTTAAAGCAACGAAAGGACTGTTTTTTCTTCTCCTTCTTTATCTCGCTAGCAGTGTTTGGTCTCTGAACCCTTTGCCTCTTATTTCAAGAAATGTGCAGATACTATCTGTAATATTTGTTTTGTATGTTTTTTTTGTGCTTGGAATGAGAAGAGGTGGAGAGAAAATACTAAAATATATATTGCTGTTTTCTTTCTTTGCTGTTTTATTTTGCTTTGCATTATGGGGCTTTGGTGGTAGTGATGGCGGGTTTGATAACCCGAATGTTGTTGGTTTGTGGGCCTCGGTTATGGCTGTTTCCGTTTTGGCAACCAGAAAAGTCGGTGTCTTCTTTTGGATTCCATTTCTCATTGCTTCTCTTCTGGTTTTTTTGAGCGGTTCTCGGACAGCTTTAGGGGGTATGTTGTCCGGCATGCTTTTATATTTCTTCTGGCCAGCACTGAAGAGTAATAGACTTCTATTTTGGTTTACATTGTTCTTCATATTTTTTCTGTCCTCCATAATGATCTTATTAATATCAGGAGTGCTTGGCGACCTGTCTGATGCAAATCAGGTTATGAGGGAAATTTCAGGCAAAAACCTTTTGTCAGGAAGGGATGTTGCATGGCCAATTGTTATCGATTTGATTAAAGAAAAGCCTTTCTTAGGGTGGGGAGGAGGCGTGAATTTATCAGATATTACAGATTTCCACTTTTCAGCACATAACTATTATCTTCAGACTGCGATGCAAACTGGATTGACTGGTCTTCTGTTTTTACTTTTCTCGATTTGTTGCGTATGGAATGCACTATGGTTTTACAGGGATGGTTCACTGACAAGAACTGCTAGTGCATTATTTGTGGTGGTGATAATGAGTCAGAATTTTGAGGTGACCCTTTTGCAGAATAATATGGCATTAAGTTATCCAATGTGGATGCTGCTAGGATTGGCGTTTGGTGTTGCTCAACGAGAAAAAAGTGCTGAGGTTATAAAGTGAAATGCTGTATCGTTCATTTTCCATTCAGAATTGAGGAAGGTGCAACATCCGCTAGTGGGATTCGCCCCGCTCAAATGTTAGATGCATTCCGGAGTCTAGGGTTTAATGTGGATGTTGTTTCAGGAAGTTCGAAAGAGAGAAGAAAAGCAATAGAAGAAATAAAAAAAAATATTAAAAGAGGCGTCAGGTATGATTTTTTGTACTCTGAGTCGTCAACTATGCCAACGGCTCTTACTGAAAAACATCACTTTCCTGTATCTCCTTTTTTAGATTACGGTTTTTTTCGCGTGTGCAAAAGAGAAGGCATTCCTTGTTTTCTTTTTTATAGAGATATCTATTGGGCTTTTTCAGAATACTCCGATAAGGTCGGCTGGTTAAAGGCATTATTTGCAAAGTTTTTCTATATATGCGACCTCTGGATGTATCGAATGACAATTGACAGATTGTATCTTCCTTCTCTGGAAATGGGAGAGTATATTCCTATATACCCAAAGGGAAAAATGGATGAGCTCCCGCCTGCGCACTCAAGAGAACTGAATGATTCTGATATGAATGAGGATCGCTCAAATGAAGGGCTTCAGCTTTTTTATGTTGGGGGGGTTTCTGAGCATTATAAAATGCATGAGCTTTTCGAGGCTGCAAAACTTGTTTCCGGGATAAAGATAACAATATGTACTAGGAGAGAGGAATGGCTTTCTGTTCAACATGAATACTCTCCCATTCCGGATGTTGTTAATATTATCCATGCAAGCGGGCGTGATATGTACGCCATACTGGAACAGTCTGATATAGCACTACTATATGTTGAGCCCCATACTTATCGTGATTTTGCCGTACCTTTAAAGATGTATGAGTATCTTGGTTTTGGGAAGCCCATTATTGCTTCTAGTGGAACTCTCGCAGGGAGTTATGTGGCAAAGGCTACCATCGGCTGGTCTATTCCCTACGCAAGTCAAGATCTTGTGAATCTTCTGCAATTTTTGACTTCAAACCCAAATGAAGTCCGCGTTATTAAAGAAAGTGTATTGTCTACCGCAAAAGAAAATACCTGGTTGGAACGCGCTCGCAAAGTGGAAAAGGATGCTGAATTATGAAGGTTGTATTACTGGCAAGCGCATCCTCTATACACACTGCGCAGTGGGCTAATGGTCTGTCAAGAAATGGGGTGGAGGTTCATGTTGTTTCTCAACACCCCGTAAAACAATTTTTTGAAAAATCCATAAGCTTGCATATCTTCCCTTTTCGTGGGGTTTTTGGCTACTTCTCTATGATAAGAGGAGCAGGTAAGACTATCAAGAGTATTAAGCCAGATATTCTAAATGCCCATTATGCAAGCGGATATGCCACTACGGCTCGTTTTTTAAATGTTCGTCCTTGGCTTTTATCAGTATGGGGCAGCGACATTTTTGAATTTCCAAATAAGAGCGCAGTTCATCGCTGGTTGGTTCGTTCGAATTTACGTTCCGCTGATGCGATCGCTTCAACAAGTCAATGTATGGCTCGTGAAGTTGTTAATTTGGAACCTAGTCTCAGGAGTGTGCATATTACTCCTTTTGGCGTGGATGTTTCGGCCTATGAAAAATTAAACAGGGCTGCCAATAGCCATAAAGAAGGATGCGGCGGTAACGTTACGGTTGGTACAGTAAAAACGCTGGAGGCACAGTATGGGGTTGATACTCTAATTCGTGCTTTCTCTCTCGTATATCAGAGATTGATGGACGAGGATCCGCTTCTTGCATCGAGGCTTAGATTGAGGCTGGTGGGGGATGGAAACGAGAAAGAATATTTAATGGCATTGGCTATTGAATTGGGCGTTTCGGAGATCACGGACTTTGTCGGGCGGATTCCTCACTCTCAGGTGCCTAAGATGCTCAAGAGCATTGACATATATGTTGCTCTCAGCCGGCGGGAGAGCTTTGGCGTTGCAGTCCTCGAAGCTGGAGCCGCTGGCCTGCCAGTGGTTGTATCTAACGTCGGAGGGTTACCTGAAGTCGTCATTGATATGGAAACGGGGTTTATAGTGCCTCCAGATCGCCCGGAGTTGGCGGCTAATGTAATTTTTAAATTATTGAAAGAGCCTGAATTGCGTTTTGAAGTTGGGATGAAGTCTCAGATTTATGTGAAATCTAATTACAGTTGGGATGCTTGTTTAGAGAAAATGCTTCAAACTTATACTGGAGTGATCGATTCTTGCGAGATGGAAGGTTATGAATAGAATTTTAACTATCGTTGGTGCTCGCCCTCAGTTTATTAAAGCTGGTGTTGTCTCAAAAGCTATATCGGCGCGATCTGATTTAAATGAAATCATTGTTCATACTGGCCAACATTTTGACGCGAATATGTCTGATGTCTTTTTTGATCAGCTAGGAATTCCCGCCCCTGATTGCCAGTTGAACATTCATGGTGGCAGCCATGGTGCAATGACTGGCCGAATGCTTGAGAAACTTGAGGAGGTAATGTTAGGCGAAAAGCCTGATAGGGTGTTGGTGTATGGTGATACCAACTCCACACTTGCTGGCGCCCTTGCTGCTGCTAAATTACATATTCCGGTTGCCCATATTGAAGCTGGTCTTCGTAGTTTTAACATGAATATGCCCGAGGAGATCAATCGCATCCTGACAGATCAAATCAGTGACATTCTTTTTTGTCCAACTGATATTGCTGTGAGCAATTTGAAGAGAGAGGGTTTTGAAGATAAGCCTGTTTCAGTTGTGCAGGTTGGCGATGTTATGCAGGATTCCGCATTGTTTTTTGCGGAAAGGGCTGAGGTGCCGAGGGGTGTTACGATATCGGAAGAGTTTATTGTTGCTACTCTTCACCGGGCTGAAAATACTGACAATCCTGAACGTTTGGGTAGCATCATTAAAGCTCTTAACGATATTCATGGAACAATTGCCCCCGTGGTTCTTCCTCTTCACCCTAGAACTCGTAACGTTGTCAAAAAGCTTGGTCTTGATTTAAGCGTTCAAGTCATAGATCCGGTTGGCTATTTTGAGATGGTTTGGCTGTTGAGTAAATCTGGTCTCGTTTTGACAGACAGTGGGGGAGTCCAGAAAGAGGCTTTCTTTTTTGGAAAAGCGTGTGTGACCATGAGGGATCAGACCGAGTGGGTGGAACTCATAAATGCTGGTGTGAACGAGCTGGTGGGGGCGGACTATTCTTCAATCATCGACTCAGTAAAACGGCACTATGGGCGAGTTGTGAAAGATGAGAATGAGCTCTATGGCGGGGGGCGCGCTGCGTCAAGAATAGCCAATTATTTGAGCGGCCAATAAATTTGGGTGATATGAAAAAGACTATTTGGATTATTAACCAATATGCCTCTCTTCCTTCCACGGGTATGGGCGGCCGCCACCGGGACTTGGCTAGGGAGTTAGCCAGGCGAGGGCACAAGGTTACATTGGTTTCGGCTCGTTGGACCCACCTGGTGCGAGATAACGAAGCTGCCGAAGCTGCACCAGATGAAGAGATGTTTGAAGGATTTCGGTTCGTTCGAGTTTCCGTGGGGCGCTATGCACATGCTCAAGACAAGAAGAGGATCCTAAACTGGTTTTCTTTTGCTTGGAAGTTGACAGGACTGGCGGGCACCCTTAATGAGAGGCCGGACGTTGTGCTATATTCCTCGCCTTCACTCATCGGGTTCCTAGGCGCTGAGAGGCTCGCTAGAAAATATAGCGCTAGATTGGTTTTTGAGGTAAGGGATATATGGCCTCTTACTTTTTCTGAGTTGGGTGGATATTCCCATCGTCATCCATTTATCCGTTTTCTACAATGGATAGAGGATCGTGCCTATCGAAACTCAGATTTTGTCATATCGAATTTGCCGGGTGCGGTAGATCACATGATTGGCAGAGGATTGTCTTCTGAGAAGTTTCGCTGGATACCAAATGGGTTCTCAAAAGCGGATGTGGATCAGTGTTTGCCCTTGCCCAGCGAAGTTTACTCTAAGCTCCCAAAGGATACTTTCAACATTTGCTATACGGGCACCATTGGTACAGCTAATGCTCTTCATACACTAGTTAAGGCTGCTAGTTTATTGAAGGATGAGCCGAGTATCAGTTTTACAATAGTCGGTCAGGGGAGCGAGAAGGAAGCACTGAAGGAAAGCGTCACAAGACTTGGGTTGAGTAATGTTTTCTTTGTCGACCCTGTTCCAAAAAATATGGTTCAGTCTATATTGCAGGAATGTGACGTTTGTTATCTTGGTTTGACCGGAGACAGCTTGTTTCGCTTTGGTGTCTCGCCTAATAAGCTGTTTGACTATCTGGTTTCTGGAAAACCTATTATTTATGGAATTGACTCCGGTGACTATCGACCGGTCGAGGAGTTTGGTGCTGGTTTGCAGATAAAGCCGGAAGACCCCGTCGGTCTCGCGAATGCGGTCAAAGAATTAAAGAGTAGATCTAAAAGGGAACTGTCAGAAATGGGGGGGAATGGACGGAAGGCAGCATTTGAGTATCACGAGTATGGCATGCTGGCGAAGAAACTTGAAAATGTATTGCTGAAAAATCAGATAGATTAGTAAGCCTAAGTTGGACATATATAGTGATTAAGCGCCTTTTGGACGTTGTCTGTGTTAGTATCGGGATGTTTCTGCTTTCTCCCGTTATTCTTGCAATTTGTCTGCTAATTAGGATGAAGCTAGGGAAGCCCGTTTTTTTCCGTCAGCACCGTCCTGGCGTAAATGGCAAAGTCTTCGAGATGGTTAAGTTCCGCACCATGACGGATGAGCGGGACGAGAATGGCGAACTGCTGCCCGATGACGTGCGCTTGACCAAGTTCGGCGCTTTTCTGCGTTCCACAAGTCTGGATGAGTTACCCGAGCTGATTAATGTCCTTAAGGGCGATATGAGTCTGGTCGGGCCTCGCCCGCTGCTGATGGAGTACTTGCCCCTGTACTCCGAGCGCCAGTATCGACGCCATGAAGTAAGGCCTGGCATTACCGGTTGGGCACAGATCAATGGCCGGAATGCCTTGTCTTGGGATGAGAAGTTCGAGCTTGACGTATGGTACGTGGAGAATCGCTCTCTATGGCTGGATATCAAGATTCTGTTTCTTACCGTCTTGAAGGTGGTGAAGCGGGATGGGATTAGCCATGGTGGGGAGGCGACGATGCCGAAGTTTACGGGTAGCGATGATTCCAAAGAGGGAACGTCTTCTTCTGAGTAGAGCAAGGGCGTTTCATCCTCTCCTCGCTTCACCCTCTCCCCCAAGCCCCTTATTCACCCTGAGAGGGTTCACCCCTTCGGGGCCAGCCTGCGGCTGTTCTGCGCTGCGCTGGTCCCCTCAAGGGAAAGGGGAGAAATAATCAGAGAATTGATATGAGACGACTAGCGATCCTAGGTGCTAGCGGGCACGGCAAGGTGGTGGCTGATGCCGCCTTATGCGCCGGTTGGGACGAAGTGTGCTTCTTTGATGATGCCTGGCCGGCGCTTGAGCGTAATGATGAGTGGCCAGTGGTGGGGGACTTCGCCCGTATGTTGCGCCAAGAAGGTACTGACTTTGATGCTGCGGTTGTGGGTATCGGGCGTAATGAGGTTCGCCTTGCCAAGATGGCGGCTCTCAAGGATGCGGGTATTCCGTTGACCAGCGTTATTCACCCTGCCTCCGTGGTGAGTCGTTACGCCTCTATTAGCGAGGGGTGCGTTATTTTTGGCGGGGCTATCGTCAATGTCCGTGCCGCTCTTGGTGACGGCTGCATCATTAATACCGGCGCGACGGTGGATCACGATTGTCGCCTGGCTGAAGGCGTTCATATCAGCCCTGGAGCCAATCTTGCTGGCAATGTGACGGTTGGAAAGGGCTCCTGGGTTGGTATCGGGGCCTGTGTTCGCCAGGGCATCACCATTGGCCGGAACGTGATGGTGGGCGCTGGTGCGGCGGTAGTTTCATCCCGGATGATGTGACTGTGGTGGGCGTGCCCGCCAAAGTTGTAGAGAGGGATTGAGTCATTTTGGGATTACAACCCAAGCTTGCTGCCTCCGATGGGCGTTAAAGACGCTGCCCAGGGGCGCTGGCCGGGTGCTGCGGTGAAGTAGAGGGCATGACGAATTCGCTCTTGATGCTGAACGTATGGCCAGTGTATTGTGAAGGTTGATCTATGGGGCAGGCGAAATAATACATGGAGCGGTGGGTGGTTGCCGCCTCTGAATGTGAGCTAAGATGCCAGAGATACCTACTTAATCTAAAGGAAAAAATCGTGGAAATTCAATCTCTTACCATATCAGAACGAATCCTCCTGGCAGAAGCGTTGTGGGACAGCGTTGTCGCGGAGAATGCGGATATCCCTCTCTCGGAGTCTCAGAGAGACGAACTTGATCATCGGCTCTCTGCGTTCGAAATAGATCAGGATGAAGGTGACTCATGGTCTGAGGTCAAAGCCAGGGTATTGTCAAAGAGATGATCTACAGACTCACTTTCCGGAAGGAGGCGGAGTTTGATATTGGCTCATCCTTTGATTATTACGAGGAGAAAAGAGAAGGTCTTGGTCACGATTTTCTGCTTTGTGTGGAAGAAGCATTGGGTAAGCTGAGAAGAAACCCATTAATATATCCCTTGATCTATAAAAATTTAAGGCGCATTCCCATTAGACGCTTTCCTTATCGGTTATTTTATTTGGTAAAGGGGGATCGTATTGTCATCACTGCTGTTTTCCATGCCAGAAAAGATCCAAGGTCATGGCATAAGCGCACAGAATAGCTCGCCACATATATTCTCTTAGCCACTTTCTCTGTTCGCCCTTCATTTAACGAACTTCTGGATAAATCATGTTGAACGGACCTTTCCCCCCCTGGCCTTCCTTTACCCAGGAGGAAGCGGACGCGGTGCAACGCGTGCTGCTGTCCAACAAAGTGAACTACTGGACCGGCCAGGAGTGCCGGGAATTCGAGAAGGAATTCGCTGCCTTTGCCGGGACTGAATACGCTATCGCCGTGGCCAACGGCACCGTGGCGCTTGATCTGGCGTTGCAAGGGCTGGGCATTGGGCCTGGCGATGAAGTGGTGGTGACGCCACGTACTTTCCTGGCTTCCGCCACCACGGTGATCAATGCCGGGGCGACACCGGTATTTGCCGATGTGGATCCGGACACTCAGAACATCACTGCTGAAACCGTCGCCAAGGTGATAACACCGCGTACCAAAGCCGTTATCTGTGTGCACCTGGCCGGCTGGCCCAGCGATATGGATGCCATGATGGCTTTGGCCGACGAACAGGGCTTCTATGTTATTGAAGACTGCGCCCAGGCCCATGGCGCTACCTGGAAGGGGCGCCCGGTGGGCGGCTTGGGTCATGTGGGCTGCTGGTCGTTCTGCCAGGACAAGATCATGACCACCGGTGGAGAGGGGGGCATGGTCACCGTGAATGACCGTGATCTCTGGTCCCGCATGTGGAGTTTCAAGGACCATGGCAAAAGCTGGGATGCGGTGTATGAACGTGACCATCCGCCGGGCTTCCGTTGGTTGCATGAGAGCGTGGGCACCAATTGGCGCATGATGGAAATGCAGGCGGCCATTGGGCGGATTCAGCTGAAGCGTATGCCGGAATGGACTCGCCTACGTCTGGCCCATTCCCAGGCCATTTGGCAAACCGCCAGTGACATCCCCGCTTTGCGTATACCGGAAATTCCCACCGAAGTGGGGCATGCTGGTTACAAATGCTATGTGTTTGTGCAGCCGGAAAAGCTGGTCGAGGGCTGGGATCGTGATCGTATCATGAACGAGATCGTTGCTCGTGGCGTGCCTTGCTTCTCTGGCTCCTGCTCTGAAGTCTATCTGGAGAAGTGTTTCCAGGACCTCGATCTGGCACCGAATGAGCGCCTGCCGGTAGCCAAGGAACTGGGCGAAACCAGCCTGATGTTCCTGGTGCATCCCACCCTGGAGCAGGTACATATCGATAAGACTTGCGAGACACTTCGGGCGGTGATGGCGGAAGCTTCGGCTTAGAGGCCGTTCGCCAGCAGGCTGGTTCCCACGGACCATGCCACGAAGCCGCTGTGGGAGCCTGCTCGCAGGCGAATGTGCCAACGCCGTACGGCCTGTTTGGAACATTCGGATGACAGGGCAAGGGGCCCGTGGGCTGACCGCTGCTTCCCAGGCGAGGGGTAGGTTGACAGCCTGAAGCGGGGCGGTGAAGATGCCGTTAATCCGTTGATTTTCTAATCTTTTCGAGTGCAAGTCATGCAAGCTCGTAGGTGACGGTTTAACAGCAAGCGAAGAATCCGCTCGTTGGAAGAACTGGAGGGAATGTATCTAGTGTCTCTGAGCGATAGGGTGGTCTATTGCGGTAACCCTGTGCACAAGAGGAACCCAGGCGATTTCGGCTTAAGCCCGCCTGCTGGCCCGCGGCCCGGCAAGTCATTGTGTGATACGGCGGCTATCTTCGAAAAGGCCGTGGCTGGCGAGTTATTGAAGGAAGGCGCCAGGCGCGGTTTGGTAAGCCGACAGGTCAATAATGACTGGCCCCAAAATATTTGGGCCGTTACCGACGATGGCATGCCACTGGAGGCGCAATTGGAGAATCGGGAGACTGGGGCCTATCACGGATACCCCATGCCACCGACTGACCCTTTTGTCGAGCTGGTGATGACGGAATGGGAGGCTCGGCGACCATGACCAACAAGGGCCTGAGGTTGGGCTTTCAATGGGAAGCCGCGGGTAATGATAATGCTGAGTCGTATCACACCATGGCGCGGTTGTCGTTAGCCGTTAATGGTTATTCCCTGACACGTAATGAAGATAGCTGGTCGCGTACGGTTAAGGGCGATGTGCTGGTGTCGTTGTACCCGTTGGCTGTCTGGTTTGCCTCTTCATGGTGGCGTTTGTTGCATGAGCCGCACCCGGGTAAAGGGGTGCGGCCGTCGGTATCTTGGCGCATGGCCCATGAGTTAGCTGCTGCTAACCAGGGCTATGTTTGGCCTACTGTCATGTTTGCGACCGATGGCGAAGGCATACAAGTCTGGTCTTCACCATCGGATGATGGTACTGAACAGTCGGTTCGATATCTGAATAGTTCACGCTTCCCTTCTTTTGTCCCAATGGATGATTTCCGTAAGGAGGTTTCGGCATTTATCGACGCGGTACTAAGTCGGTTACGTGATTGTGGCTGCACCGATACTGAGCTTGCAACGCTTTGGAAGCTTGTCAGGGATGAACTTGCTGATCCGGAGATTGCACGGTTACGTACCTTTGAAGCGATGATGGGGTATGATCCGGAAGAATGTCCTCAATTACTTATGCAATCTATGATCCGCATGACGGATGAGGTGGGCGAGGAGTCCTTGTCCGAGCTGATATCCGCTTTCGCAAGGGGCAAGGAATTCGGCTCATGCCAGGAGAAGGAAATTGAGCGTTTTGCCGAATTGAAGGGAATGGAAGGCAAACCGGATATCCCTGATCTTGCAACCTCAAACGGTGTCGGAGAAAGCCATGCACCATGGATGCCGGCGGTTCAGGATGCGAGAAACATACGTGATTATTTTGGGTGGGGCTTGGAACCGCTGTCCAATGAGAAACTTCTTTCTGCTCTGGGCATCAGTGCTAAGACCGTTGACAGTTACACGCCGGAAAACACATCAAGGGTATCGGTGGCGATCCCGCAGCGTCAGGGCCTAATCCGTTTCATGCCACGTAAGAAGCATCCCGTGGCCCGGCGCTTTGAGTACGCTCGCCTTCTCGGGGACTGTATATTCCAACAACGTGACGAGGGTTGGCTTGTCTCTTCGGATCTGAGCACGTTTCGGCAGAAATATCAGCGCGCTTTCGCTGCGGAGCTGTTATGCCCAATTGAGGGGGCAAAGGCGTTTATGCAGGACGATTATTCAGAGTCATCTGTTGAGGATGCTGCGGAGTACTTCGACGTTAGCACAACCGCAGTTACCAATTTGCTGGCAAGCAACAACCTTATTGAAACGGATGATTTTTCCGATGGTAAAGATGTCTGGCCTTACCGCCCTATGGTAACGGTTGGATAACGCGGCGTTTTGCCGGCCACGAGTTCAATGTTCCTGGTGCATCCCACCCTGGAGCAGGGACATATCGACAAGACCTGTGAGACGCTTCGGGCGGTGATGGCGGAAGCGTCGGCTTAGGCTTGAGCCCTGGACATCGCGGTCCACGGACCGCGGTACTGCCCGAGGAGCCCCCACCGATTGATCTCCTATAAAGTGACGGCAACGGCTTACACGAGCTGCTGTTCTGACTGACAGATCAACTTTTCTCTCCACTCCATACTCCCCTTGGGAAGTAAGCGTCCGGCGACCCCATCTTGAGTCGACGGTTGCGGCCTTCACGATAGTGTCCACTTATTTCTTAGTGGACACTATCGATGGACCCGTTAAGCGTATCTCAGCCCCAACCTCAACCACGACGTCGCCGTCACTTCTCCCGTGAGTTCAAGGCGCACATCGTGGCCGCCTGTCAGGAACCGGGCGTGTCCGTCTCCCGGATCGCCCTGGACAACCAACTCAACGCCAACCTGGTCCGCCGCTGGATCCGTGAAGCCGAGCAAGCCGGCCAGACAATAACGTCACCCGCGTTTATGCCCTTGGCGGTACCGGTGGCGTCGAGCCCTCCTGACCGGTCTTGCGCCAAGGAGTCGGGTAACCGCATCCGCATTGAAGTGCCCCGCTCCGGCGGACCGGTCATCGTGGAATGGCCCGCCGAGCAAGCCCATCAGTGCCTGGCCCTGTTACGCGAGCTGCTGCGATGATCCGCATCGACGAGATCTGGCTGGCCACCGCGCCACTGGACATGCGCGCCGGACCGGACAAGGCCCTGGCCCGGGTGATCCAGGTGTTCGGTGCGGCGAAGCCACATCAGGCTTACCTGTTCGCCAACCGCCGGGGCAACCGCATGAAAGTGCTGATCCACGACGGCTTCGGTATCTGGCTGTGCGCCCGCCGGCTCCATCGGGGCAAGTTCCACTGGGGTGACGCTTGGCGCGGCGATCAGTTGCGCCTGAATGAAGAACAACTGGCCGCCCTGGTGCAGGGCCTGCCCTGGCAGCGACTGGGCGACGAGGCCGTGATCTCGGTGCTGTAACCACACCTCGTTCCCGTTGGCTATACGCCCAACCTCCAATCGCCCACCGGGCGCTGGCTTGGCATACTGTCCGCATGACCTCGCGCCCTGACCTCAACGCCCTCTCTCCCGACCAACTCCGTGCCCTGGCCACCGAGTTGTTCGATCACTTGGAGAGCAAGGATCGGGTCCTCGCCCAAAATGACCGGACCCTCAGCCAACAAGAAAAAGCGATCCGTCACCGCGACGCGGTGATCGAGAAACAGGCCCACGAACTGGCGCTGCTCAAGCGCCACAAGTTCGCCCGGCGCAGCGAGCAGTTCAAGGGCGTGCAGGGCCAGTTGCTTGACGAACTGATCGACGCCGACCTGGCCGCCATGGAGGCGGAGCTGGCCGAGTTACTTCCAACGCAGGCGCCCCCCGCCGCTGCCAAGCAACAGCCCAAGCGCGCCCCGCTACCGCCCCAACTGCCCCGCACCCTGATCCACCATGAACCCGAGGATACGCAATGCCGCTGTGGGTGTGCGCTCAAGCGCGTCGGCGAGGACATCAGCGAGAAGCTGGACTACGTGCCGGGCGAGTTCACGGTGGAGCGCCATATCCGGGGCAAGTGGGCCTGCGAGCAATGCGAGACCTTGATCCAGGCGCCGGTGCCGAGGCAAGTCATCGACAAAGGCATCCCGACGTCTGGGCTGCTGGCCCAGGTGCTGGTGGCCAAGTACGCCGATCATCTGCCCCTGTACCGCCAGGAGCGCATCTTCGGCCGGGCCGGTCTGGCGATCCCCCGTTCCACCCTGGCCGAGTGGGTGGGCACCTGCGGTGTGTGGTTGCAGCCACTGGTGGATGCGCTCAGAGCCCAGTTGCTAGCCCAGCCGGTGCTGCACGCGGATGAAACGCCGGTAGCGATGCTGGCACCGGGCAAGAAGAAAACCCACCGGGCCTATGTGTGGGCTTACTGCAGCACCTCGTTCTCTGAACTGAAGGCCACGGTCTACGACTTCGCGCCCAGCCGGGCGGGCGCACACGCCCGCGCCTTCCTGGGGGACTGGCATGGCAAGCTGGTGTGTGACGACTACGCTGGCTATAAGGCGGGCTTCGGCGAGGGCATTACCGAGATCGGTTGCCTGGCGCACGCCCGTCGCAAGTTCCACGACCTGCACGTGGCCAACAAGAGTGAGCTGGCCGCCCAAGCGCTGGAGTCCATCGGTGCGCTGTACGGGATCGAGCGAGAGGCGAAGGATCTGCCGGATAAAGACCGCCAGCGCTTGCGCAACGAAAAAGCCCGGCCCATCGCCGACGCCCTGCACCAATGGATGATCTCCCGACGGCAAAAAGTCCCGGACGGCTCGGGTACGGCCAAAGCCCTGGACTACAGCCTGAAACGCTGGGCGGCGCTGACGCGCTACCTGGACGATGGCGCGGTGCCGATCGACAACAACCGGGTGGAAAACCAGATCCGCCCCTGGGCGCTGGGGCGCAATAACTGGCTGTTCGCGGGCTCTCTGCGCAGTGGTCAACGTGCGGCCGCCGTCATGAGCCTGATCCAGTCGGCGAAGCTGAACGGCCACGATCCTTATGCGTATCTGAAGGATGTGCTGGCTCGGCTGCCGACGCACAAGAACAACGCCATCGACGAACTCCTGCCGCAAAACTGGGCGCCGACCTCCGCCTGACAAGGTGGGATTACCGGACGCTTACCTTGGGAACGGGTTTCGGCCTGTTGGGAGCAGATGGACAATGGGGAGGAGAGGGCGATGTCGATCAAACTAGAGGGGAATTGGAAGCGAGGGCTGGCCTATGATGTTCACACCCTGGACAGTACGTATCTGGGGGTGGATGAATTCGGACATGATCAGTGGAAAAATACTCGCAGTGAAATCGGGGAGCTGCTCTACCAACTAAAATATCGCGGTGGAACGAGGAATATTAAGGCCATTGTGCAGCTACTTGACAAAATCAAGGGTATTGAGTCCATGGACTACATACTGCCCATACCGTCAACAAACCACCTCCGGCCTGTTCAGCCTGTCATGGAGGTTGCCCGTGCGCTTGGCGAGCGGCGTAATGTTGAAGTGCTGGAGACCGCTCTGTGCAAACGTGGAGGAGGGCCGGAACTGAAGAACCTCTCCAATGCAAATGACCGAGAGACTCTTCTTCGGGATAACCTCTACCTTGGCGGCACCGTTAGCCTTAGGGACAAGAGTGTGTTATTGCTTGATGATGTCTACAGGTCCGGCACCACATTGAGGGTAGCAGCGGATATTCTGTATGAGCAAGCTGGTGTCAGGGATGTCTATGTCTTAACGATGACCAAAACCAGGAGCAACCAATGACTTCGGTATTCGTAGCGGGTTCCCGGCAGCTTGTGCGGCTCAATGAGCAAGTCCTGGAACGCCTGCGGAACATCGTCACGGGTTCTTATCAGGTTCTGATAGGGGATGCCAACGGGGCCGACAAGGCGGTCCAATCCTTCCTGTTCGGGCAGGGTTATTCGAAGGTTTTGGTTTTCTGTTCAGGTTTGAAATGCCGCAATAATCTGGGGGCATGGCCTACCTTTAACGTCGATGTGCCGAAAGGTGTCACGGGAAGGGCTTTTTACACCTATAAAGATATCGAAATGGCCAAAAAAGCAGATTACGGCTTGATGCTTTGGGATGGGAAAAGCCCTGGTACGATCAACAATGTGGCCGAACTTTTGAAGAGAGAAAGGAAAGTTCTGGTCTATTTTGCCCCGAAGCAACTGTTTCTGCCCGTTGGATCCGTGTGTGATATGGAAGGTCTGCTCCTTCATTGCGCTCCTGATGATGTGTTGAAAATAGAAAAAAAAGTGGGACTGAAAGATAAACTGCGAAAGGCGGTGGAATCAGAACAGTCTGTGCTTCATTTTTAGAGGCGGCAAACCCTTTTGTGAAGTGTTTCGGGCGGTAATGGGGGAGGCGGCTGAATAGCTGGGGATGATGGTCCGTGGATCGCTCGGTCCACGGACCGCAACCACTCTTTTAGCCGTTTCGTGAACCTGTTCATGCGCTCCACAGGAACGGCCTGTCTTCCCTTCTGTCCAATCACCGACGGATTCATTCGCCAGGGCCGGTTTGTCCCAGGCTGGCCCTGATAAAGGAATACAGGTGATTATGGTGTCCTCTCTCCCCCTCGCGTCTGGGCCGGATCGTGTTTTTTCCGTGCTTTCCAGTCTTCTGCTTTTCGCCTTCCTCTCCCTGTTGATGACCTTCCGCTACAGCTATGCCGTGGTGCCTTTACTGGCCGGAGGTGTGGCCTTGAGTGGGCTGTTGTTTGTGTGGCTTCAGCCGGGGCATTCCTTGCGGCTGGGCCGGGGAGATGTTCTTTGCCTGGCTGTTCTTCTTCTGTTCTCCCTGCTTTGGTTGGCGGATGTGGGGCGGACGGGCAAGTGGCCGGTAGGCGAAGGGAACCAGGGTATTCTGCTGCCATTGTGGCCCATGCTGGCGGCCCTGGTGCTAATGGCCTGGCGTGCGTTTCCGCCGAAGGTTGGGTTTTGGTGGGCCGGGGTGGCGTTGGGGGCGTTGCTGGCCGGGGGCATCGCTTCCTATGAGCATTGGGTGCTGGGGCGCGGGCGGCCGGACAATGGCATGAACGCCATTCCCTTCGGTAATATTTCGTTGTTGTTGGCGACGCTATCGCTGGTGGGACTACTAACGCGATTGGGGATGCGGCCTGTGAAAGGGGAGTGGTGGTTGCGGGGCTTTTACGCGCTGGCAATCGGTGCCGGTTTGCTCGCCGCCGTGCTGTCGGGCACCCGAGGCAGTTGGATTGTTTTCCCGGCTCTGATTTTGCTGGTGTTTGGCGTTTTCTGGCGGCAATTGCATCGGGGCGGCATGGTGGCCTTGGCGCTTTTGGTGGCGGTGGTGGTTCTGAGTGCGTCCTTCATGCCCCGGGCCGGGGTGACCCAGCGCGTGGCCCAGGCGGTGGAGAATCTGGAGGAATATACTGAAGGCGATACCTATTCCTCTCTGGGCATTCGCCTGGAAATGTGGCGGGCCGGTGTCCGGTTGTTCCGTGAGAAGCCCATTCTTGGTTGGGGCGAAGGGCGGTTGGAGGAGCGCCGTGACCAATGGGTGTCTGAGGGGCTTTACGATAAGGGCATCAGCCGTTACGACCAACTCCACAACGACCTGATCGATACCGCCGCCCGCCGTGGTCTGGTGGGGCTGGTTTCGTTATTGCTGCTGTATGGCGTGCCGCTCGTCCTGTTCGCTACACACTTGCGGCGTCGCAGGGATGTTCAGGGACAGGCGCTGGCCTTGTCCGGGGTAATCGTGGTGGTGGCGTTCATCGGTTTCGGGCTGACGCAGTCCCTGTTGCGGGATGTGCGCGGGTTGTCCGGCTTCCTCGGGATGCTGACGGCGTGCTGGTGTTTGTTGAAGGCGACGCCGGAGGGTGCGAGAGAAACGGCTCAAAGCTGATTTCTGAGCGGCTGTGGGAAGCTTGCTTGCAAGCGAATGCCCAACACCGGAGGCCGTATTCACCAGCAGGCTGGCTCCCACAGAAACCTCAGCTACGAAGCCGCTGTGGGAGCCGCCCGGCAAGCTTCCCACTGATTGATCTCCTGCAAGGTAACGACACAGGTCTTGGGTCTGGCCAAGCCTGCTTGATACTGTTTATATGGGCAGCATATTGTGATGGGTAATCCATGGGTCAATTCATGACTTCGGTACTCGTGGCGGGGGCTAACGAGCCATCACTTGACGCACAATGGTGTTGTGCATAGAATGAGCAAAGAGAATCAGGGACATGGCTGTCGAATTCAGGGACGTGTGGCTGGAGGCGTTTTACGAGAATAGCCAAAGCCATCGGAGGATACCCAGTACCATCGAAGGGGCATTGTTCAGGAAGCTGGAGATCCTGGACGCGGCGACCCGGGAGTCTGACTTGAGGAGCTCTCCGGGGAATCGGTTCGAGCACCTTGAAGGAAATCTGGACGGGTGGTGTTCTATCCGGGTAAACAAGCAGTACCGCCTGATCTTCGAATGGATCGATGGCGTTGCTCAAGGCACTTATCTGGATCCTCATATCTACAAGGGCTAGTGGAGGATAAGGTTATGCGGAACACAAGACGTCGTCCGGTCACGGTTGGCGAGATGCTGGTGAGCGAGTTCCTGGAGCCCATGAATATCGAAATCGGTGAGCTGGCCGAGGCAATGGGCGTCCACAGGAACACGTTGAGCCGGATCGTTCACGACAAAGGCGTTCTGACCGCCCCCATGGCGATCAAGTTGGCCGCGGCCTTGGGGAACACCCCGGAATTCTGGCTCAATATTCAACACGCGGTGGCGTTGTGGGATGTACGCCAGAGTGCCCATGAGCATGAAGCGAGAAACGTGAGAAGAGTCACGGGGCACTTGGAGAATAGAAAAGCGGCGACTCTTTGATCACCATGAAAATATAGAAACTCAGAGTTTGGTGCGCACCCGCCAATAGCCTGGTTCCGAGTCCTGGTTGCTCATACTCGTACCATGCGGCGGCCTCTATCGCTTCCTGCGAGGCCTCTTGCAGTATCCTTACCGTGTCCCACTTTTATCGGCCTATTCTTGCGCGAACCTTTGGTCGGAACCCATTGCGGCTTAACAGCGTGGCCTTGCCGCTCTTGACGTTGGACACACGGCGAGCAATTTCATCGTCCCAGGCTTGGGCGTGCTCAACAGAGTCATCCCGAGGGCCGTCCAAGCTCATTATGAGCTCGCGAGCCAGCGCCGCACGCTCCGACTCGGAGAGACTGGTAATCTGGGAACGTAGGAAATGGAATGCTTCGGTAGTCACGGTGCCTCCGCGAGTGGTGATGTTGCCATGCTATCGCGGTTCAGAGGCGCTAACAAGGCGGTCAAAAGGGGCGCAAAGCTGATTTCTGAGCTGCTGTGGGAAGATTGCCGGGCGGCGCTCCGCTTGCAAGCGAATTGCCAACGGCAGGGGAAAATAATTCGCTGCCAAGGCAGCTCCCACAGCGGCTTCGTTGTCCGGCATGATGGTTTTCAGTTGGACCCTAATCCGGAGTCCGCCCGGGCAGCGTCCGACAGAGAAAAGCTCCCGTGTAGAAGAGCTGCAAAGCCGCTATTGCAAATGCTCCGGACCTATTCGCCTGCAGGGCAGGCTCCTACAGCGGGGTTACGAAGCCGCTGTGGGAGCTACCCTGGAGGCGAACGAAGAGGTCAGAACTTCGCCTGCCCGGGTAGCCACAGCACCAGTTGCGGGAACAGGGAAATCAGCACCACCACTACCAGCATCACCGCCACGAAGGGCAGGGCGCCGCGCAGGATGTGGCCCCATTGCATGCCCGGTGGTGCCACGCCTTTGAAGTAGAACAGGCTGCCGCCCACCGGCGGGGTCAGGAAGGCGGTTTGCAGCATCACCGCCACGCAGGTGATCACCCACAGCGGATCCAGATCGTACTGCCGGATCAGCGGTAGGAAGATCGGGAACAGGATCAGCACGATGGCGATCCAGTCGATGAAGGCGCCGAGGACGAACGTCAGCCCCATGATCACCAGGTAGACACCCCATTTGCTCAGGTTAAGGTGGCTGACGAAGTCAACGATGATCTGGTCGCCGTCCATGCTGTGGAACAGGGCGGTGAAGCATACCGCGCCGACGATGGTGATCATCGCCATGGCGGTGATCTTGGCGGTTTCCTGCACCGATTCCTTGAGCATGGTGAGGCTGAAGCGGCCGTAGGCGATGGTCATCAGCAGAGCGACGAAGGCGCCGACACCGGAGGCTTCGGTGGGGGTGGCCCAGCCGGAGAAGATCGAGCCGAGCACCGCCGCCACCAGAATCACCGGCGGCACCAGATTGATCAGAGCGCCGCTGATGCGTTTGCCAACCGGCATGGCGGCGGCTTCTTCCGGGCTGAGCGCGGGGCCCCGTTCCGGGTAGCGCCAGCACAGCCCCAGTACGTACAGCACGTAGCACAGCGACAACAACAGGCCCGGCACGATGGCGGCCAGGAACAGCTTGCCCACCGACAACTCCGCTTCATTGCCCATGACGATCAGCATGATGCTGGGCGGGATCAGTACGCCCAGGGTGCCGCCGGCGGTGATCAGCGGAGATTTCCTTGCGGTAGCCATATTTTTCCAGCACCGGCGCGGCCAGCAGGCCCATGGTCACCACCGAGGCGCCGACGATGCCGGTGGTGGCGGCGAAGATGGTGGAGACGATGATGACCGCCACCGCCAGACCGCCGCGCACCGGGCCCAGCAGGTAGCGCAGTGACTCGAACAGGCCTTCCGCCACCGCCGATCGCGACAGGAAGTTGGCCATCAACGTGAACAACGGGATCGCCACCAGAGTGTAGTTGTTCATGGTGGAGAACACGGCGCTGACAAAAATGTCGATGATGCCGGTGCCCCAACTGGTGAGACCGAACAACATGGCGATGCCGCCGAACACGAAGGCGATCGGGTGGCCGGTGGCGATGCCCAGCAGCAGCGCGGCGAACATGCCGGCGATGATCCAGACTTCATTCATGTTGCGCCTCCGGCTGGTCGCCGCCTTCGATCAGTACCAGAAGGTGTTTGAGGGTTTCCGAGAGGCCTTGCAGTGCCAGCAGGGCGAAGCAGACCGGAATCACCGCCTTGAACGGATACAGTGGTGGCGCGAAGGCGGTGTTGCTGGTTTCGCCCATGGACCAGGAATACTCGGTGAAGCCGATGCCGTAGACCGCCACGGTGATCACGAACGGGAAGAACAGCACCAGGTAGCTGACGATGCTGAGTAACGCTTGCGCGCGCGGGCCCAGGTGTTCGTAGAGCAGGTCCACCGAGACGATGCTGCGATGCAGCAGAGCATAGGCGGCCACGATCATGAAGTGGAAGCCGAACAGCATGGTGATGGTCTCGAAGGCCCAGATGCCGGGCGCATTGAAGACCCGGCGGCTGACCACTTCGAACACGGTAACCAGCATCATCGCCAGCACCGACCAGGCGCCGATGCGGCCAACCCAGTCGCTGATGCCGTCGAGAATACGGATAAGGTGGCGTATGGCCTGCATGATCAATCCAGCCGGTAGCCGTTGAGTTCATTGGTGCCGAAGCTCCAGGGGCCCTGCATGCGGCGGTAGGGCGCGTAGGCTTTGAGGTAGGCCTGTTGGCTTTCCAGCACGTCCTGGAAGTCCGGGTTCTTGGCGGCGATGTCGCGTACCGCCTTGTTGACGATGCCTTCGATGGTTTTCAGATCTTCGTCGGGCATTTGGTTGACTTCGATGCCGTACTCCTCCTCGAACCGTTGCGCGGCGACGCCATCCATGTAATTCCGGTTGGCGCTGGAACGGGCCATGATCGCTTCGCTGGCGGTGGCGACGATGTTCTGTAGGTCCTCGGGCAGCTCGTTCCAGGCGTCCTTGTTGATGGCGATACCGTAGACCGCCGCGCTCTGATGCCAGCCCGGGGTGGACCAGTATTTGGTGACGTCCTGCAGGTGCAGGATTTCATCGGAGTCCGGGCCGCCCACTTCGCCAGCGTCCACCACGCCCCGTTGCAGTGCTTCATAGACGTCATACACGCCGATGGATACCGGCGAGGCGCCGAGCTCGGTCATTACCCGGGTCTGGATCAGGCCGGCGATACGCACTTTCAGGCCTTTGTAATCTTCCAGGCCGCGGATCGGCACATTGGAGCGAATGCCGGACTCGGTGCCCAGGGTAGTGATCGGGAAATAGACCGTGTTGAACTGGCCGTAAATGCGGTTGTATTGCTCCAGGCCGCCGGCGGCGTAGATCCATTGGAAAAAGTCGAAACCGCTGAAGCCCATGACATGAGAGCCGAGCAAATCGAAGGCGGTGTTCTTGCCGGACCAGTAGTTGGGCCAGTCGCCACCGGCTTGCACGGTGCCTTTGCTGACGGTGTCGAGCACCTGGGTCGGGCTGACCAACTGGCCTTGGGAATAGCGTTTGATTTTCAGGCGGCCGTTGCTGAGCTGGTCCACCAGATCAACGAATTCCTGTTCGTATTCGCCGGAGCTGGAGGTGTCGCTCCAGGTGCTGACCATTTTCCAGGTGAAGGTTTCCTGGGAGGTTGCGGTGCTTTTTTCCGTGCTGGCATTGGCGGTGTCACCGGCTTCGCCGGAACAGCCGGCAAGGGTGAACAGGGTGAATGCGGTGATGCCGATCAGCATCGTTTTGATGGGATTCATGGAACGCTCCTGGATTTGTTTTAGGAATGGCGTTGGTGGGTTCGCTTTGTTCTGCCTACGAAGCCGCTGTGGGAGACTTGCTTGCAAGCGAATCGCCAACGGCAGGAAAGCAATTCGCTGCCAAGGCAGCTTCCCACAGCGGCTTCGATTAACTCGTCGTGGGCACCCACTGCAAAAAGCAGACACCGCTGTCCTCGTCCTGCTGAAAGTGCACTTTCACACGCACGCCGCATTGAATCTTCTCCACGTCTGCGCCGAAGGCGTTGCCGAGTAGCCTTAAGCCGTTTTCCAGTTCGGCGACGACGATGGCGTAGGGGAGATGGTCCTTGAACCAGGGGTGGGGCGCGCGGTACACCACGGAGTAGGTGTAGACCACCGCCTGATCGGGCATCACCGGCCAATGGAAACGGTCGCCGTGGCACTGTTTGCACAGGTCCCGGGGCGGCCATTGCAACTGACCGCAGGCGTCGCATTGTTGTACCCGCAGCTGCTGATCTTTGAGGCCCTGGAAGTGAGCCTGATAGAGCGGGTCCTCGATGTCGGGCAGGGGGCGTTGAACGGGGTTACCCATGGTGTCCTCGCTGGGTCCTGTGACCATTAGTTGTGCAGGATGGCGATGGCGCCGTCGCCGAAATCGCCATAGCCGGTGACCAGGCCGAGATGGGCACCGGCCACCTGGGCCTGATCGGCGTCGCCGCGCAGTTGGCGCACCGCCTCCACCACGTGGTTCATGCCGGAGATATGCGCCTGGGAGAGCAAGCCGCCGTGGGTGTTCAGCGGTAATTCTCCGCCCAGGGCGATGCGGCCGTTGGCGACGAAGTCCGGTGCTTCGCCGCGCTGGCAGAAGCCGATTTCCTCCAACTGCCGCAGCACGATGAAGGTGAAGCAGTCATAGATCTCGGCGAAATCCAGTTCGTCCAGGCGGATGCCGGCAATGTCCAGCGCCCGCGGTGCCGCTTTGCCGATGCCCATGCCGAGAATGTCCGGGCGATTGCTGAGATCGTCCGGAGAATCGGGATGGCCTTCGGCGGTGGCCGCCACGTACACCGGCGGCTTGCCACCGGCGCGGCGCGCGGCGTCGGCGCGGGTTACCAGAATGGCGGCGGCGCCGTCGGTTTCCAAGCATACGTCCAGTAGCTTGAACGGCGTCACCAGCATCGGGGAGGCATCGTAGTCCTCCCGGCTCATGGGCCGGTCACGGAACCAGGCGCGCGGGTTGAGGTGGGCGTGGCGGCGGGTGTTCAAGGCCACCGTGGCCATGCCTTCGCGGCTGGCGTTGGTTTCATGGAACCAGCGGTTGGCGTGCAGGCTGTACCACTGCATCGGCGCGATCATGCCGTAGGGGTATTCCAGATTGCGGCGGATGTCATCGCCGGGCCACACCACCCGGGGGCCGGAGTCGGTGGCACCCAGGCGCATGCTGCTGTAGGCGTTGCGGCCGGCGCTGACCAGCACGCGTTCGGCAATGCCCGAGGCCACCGCATGGCAGGCCAGGTGCAAACCGGCCACCGGGCTGGCGCCGCCGATCTTGATGTGGGCGTGGAACTTCAGATCGGTGATGCCCAGGCCGGCGACGAAGTCCTCGTTGGTGCCCACCCGTGAGGTCATCACCAGGCCGTCCACGGCGCCGCTTTCGGTACCTGCGTCGGCGCAGGCTTTCAGCGAGGCTTCCATCAGCAGTTGCAGGCCGCTTTTGTCGGTGCCCCGGGTGTATTCGGTTTCGCCGATGCCGGCGATGGCGGCGGTGTCCGGTTGATAGCGGCTCATGACGCGGCCCCGGTGTTCAGCCCCAGTTTATCCATGGCCAGGGTGCGAAGGGCCGGCTTGTCGAACTTGCCAGTGAGGGTGATCGGCCATTCCTCCCGGGTTACCGCCACCAGGTGTTTGGGTATCTTGAAGCCGGCGATGCGTTCCTTGCAGAAGGCTTTCAGGGTTTCCAGTTCCAAATCCTTGCCGGGGTGGGTTTCCACCACGGCTGTCACAGCTTCGCCCCAGCGGTCGTCGGGAACGCCGACAACCTGCACGGTGGCGATATGCGGGTGCTGTTCCAGGAACATTTCCACTTCCCGCTGTGATACGTTTTCGCCGCCGGTTTTCACCATCTGCTTGAAACGGCCCCGGTAGTAGACGTTGCCACCGGCGTCTTTCCAGCCGTAGTCGCCGGTGTGGAAGAAGCCTTCGTCGTCCATGCTCTCGGCGGTTTGCTTCGGCATCTTGTAGTAGCCGAGGAACAGCGACCAGCCGCGCACGCAGATTTCTCCGGGCTCGTCGGCGCCGCATTCCCGGCCGCTTTCCGGGTTCACTATTTTCACTTCGCAGCCGGGGAAAGGGCGGCCGTTGCTGTTCTTGCGCACGACCTCGTCGCTTTCTTCCGGCGGTACCGCCACCGAGGTGCCTTCGGTAAAGCCGTAGTGGTGGGTGACCGAGGTGTGGCCAAAGCCCAGCTCGCGGACTTTGTCGTACCACTCGGGGCCGCAGGCCAGCATGATGCGGTCGACCTGGCTGACGTCGGTATCGGCGAAGTCCGGGTGCGCCGACATGGCCCGGTAGTGGGTGTCGAAGCCGCCCATGCAGGTGATGCCTTCCTCGCGGATCAGCTTCAGGGCGTGGCCCGCTTCGAAGTAGTCCATCAGCACCGTGGTGGCGCCGAACAAGGCGTTGCCCAGGGTGGTATAGATGCAGCCGCCGACATGATAGAAGGGCGACATGCCGAGCTGGCGGTCACCGGGTTTCATGCGGAAGGTGGATTGATAAAGGTGCCCGGCGATGGCGACGTTACTGCCGTGGCTGCGCAGCGCCGGTTTCGGGAAGGCGGTGCTGCCGGAGGTGAACAGAATATAGGACGGTGCGCTGGGGGAGAGCCGGGCGAACCAGGCTTCCACTTCCCGTGGCCGCACGTGGGCGCCGGAGTCCATGACATCGTTGAAGTCGAAGCAGCCGTCGTGGGTTTGGCCCGCCGGGCTCAGCGTCACCACGGTTTTCAGATGGGGGAAGCGTTGGCTGTGCAGGAAGCCCGGCGCGGCAGTGGCCAGTTCCGGCAGCAGTTCGGAGAACAGGGCCAGGTAGTCCACGTCGCGGAATTCGTCCATGGTCACCAGTGCCTTGACGTCGGCGCAGTGCAGCACGTGTTCCAGTTCCTGACGGCGGAACGTCACGTTGATCGGCACGATCACCGCGCCCAGCAGGCTGATGGCGTAGGACAGATAGAACCATTCCGGCCGGCCGCCGATCAGGGTGGCCACGTGATCGCCGGGCCCGATACCCAGGTTGCTCAGTCCCTTGGCCAACGCGCAGGCCCGTTGGTATTGCTGTGCGAAGGTGATCGACTCTCCGTGATAACGCAGTGCGACGCCGTCCGGCCAGTGCTCGGCCGCGTCCCGGGCCGCGTCGGGAATGGTTTTGTGCAACAGAGACGGCTCGCTGGCCATGATCGGTTCTCCTTGTTGGCGGGGGGGCAGGCTCGACTGACCGGTCAGCCTAGAACGGGCACCACTCCTGTTCTTGCGTCAACTGGCTAGACGTATGCGGGCTTCCACTGTGGGAAGCTGCCTTGGCAGCGAATGGGGTCTCGGTCTCCCAAGTACTTCGTTTGCAAGCAAGTTCCCACAGCGGCTTCGTGGCCCTCTCCGTGGGAAACGATTAAGGTAGCAACCACTCCATGCATCCAGGACGCGTACGAAGGAGAAGGAATCAATATGGCGATGGTATTGGTCACCGGCGGTGCCGGTTATATCGGCTCTCACACGGTATTGTTGCTGCTGGAAGCGGGCCATCGGGTGGTGGTGGTGGATAACTTCAGCAACAGCAGTGCGGAATCGCTGCGCCGGGTGGAAGCACTGACGGGCAAGAGCGTGGCGCTGGTGGAAGGGGATATCCGTGACGGCGGGCTTATGGAGCAGGTGTTGCGGGATCACCAGGTGGAAGCGGTGGTGCATTTCGCCGGCCTGAAGGCGGTGGGGGAATCCGTGGCTCAGCCGCTGCGCTATTACGATTGCAACGTGGTGGGCACGATTCGCTTGCTGGAGGCGATGGACAATGTGGGTGTGCGTCGTTTGGTGTTCAGCTCTTCCGCCACTGTCTATGGTGACCCGGCCACGGTGCCGATCCGTGAGGATTTTCCACTCAGTGCCACCAATCCCTATGGCGCCACCAAGCTCCACATCGAGAATATGCTGCGCGATCTTTATCGTGCCGAGCCATCCTGGGGGCTGGCGTTGCTGCGCTATTTCAACCCGGTGGGGGCGCATGAGAGCGGCCGCATCGGTGAAGATCCCAACGGCGAGCCGAATAACCTGATGCCTTATATCGCCCAGGTAGCGGTGGGCAAGCGTGAGAAACTGCGTGTATTCGGCGGCGATTACAACACGCCGGACGGCACCGGCGTGCGGGATTATATCCACGTCATGGATCTGGCCCAGGGCCACTTGGCGGCGCTGGAGGCGCTGACCGGCCCCGGGCTGATCACCACCAATCTGGGTACCGGCCAGGGTTACAGTGTGCTGGATATGGTGCAGGCCTTTGCCCGCGCCAGCGGTCGCGACATTCCTTACGATATCGTCGAGCGCCGGCCCGGTGACGTGGCGGTGTGCTACGCGGACCCCGCCCATGCGGAGCGGGTTCTGGGCTGGAAAGCTACCCGTGGCGTGGACGCCATGTGCGCGGATCACTGGCGCTGGCAGCAGAGTAATCCCGAGGGCTATCGCTGCTAAAGCAGCTTCCCACAGACCGGACCACGAAGCCGCTGTAGGAGCTTGCCCTGCAAGCGATTGGGCTTCACGTCAAAAGATTCGCTTGCAGGGCAAGCTCCTACAGTGGCCTTGTAGCGATCTCGAGGGCAGCAGCAATGTAATCCCGCTGGCGTGTGGTGCGGGTCGGTGATACAAGGAAAGGACGCTTTGACCAGACCAAGGAGGTTGTCATGACGCGTTCATTGGGGATTCTGGGAGCCGGGGGGCACGGCAAAGTCATCGCCGATACCGCCATTGCGTCCGGGTGGCGCAAGATCGCTTTTTACGATGACGCCTGGCCCAAGAAGCAGACCAACGGGCGCTGGCAGGTTTCCGGGCGCAGCGGCGAACTGCTGGAGGAAATCGGCGCCATGGATTCGGTGACCGTCGGTATCGGACGCAATAATGTCCGCTTGCAGAAACTGTCGGAATTGCTGGAGTCGGGGGCGACCCTGGCGACCATCGTTCATCCCCATGCGTCGGTGAGCCGGTTCGCGGAGATGGGCGCCGGCAGCGTGGTCTTCGCCAGCGCCGTGGTCAACGTGGATTGCGTGCTGGGCATGGGCTGCATCGTCAATACCGGGGCCACGGTGGATCGGGATTGCCGGCTGGCCGCTTGTGTCCATGTCTGTCCCGGCGTGCATCTGGCCAGTGACGTGACCGTGGGGGAGGGCAGTTTCATTGGTATCGGCGCGGTGGTGAAGGAGGGGGTCACCATTGGCGCGAACGTGGTGGTGGGCGCGGGGGCCGTGGTGCTGCACGATGTGCCCGACGGCCTCACCGTCATGGGCGTGCCGGCGCGATAAGGAGCCCGTTTTCCCCCGATGAGTCTGGATACTTTTCAATGGGCCAAGGTCGTGGCCTCATTGGCGATGCCGGTGTCGCCAGTATTGCTGCTTTTGATCTGCGGTACCGTGTTGTTGTGGTGGGGGCGGGCGCGCCGTTGGGCGCTGGCCATGATCACCACGGGCACGGCGCTGCTGCTGCTGTTCTCCCTGCCGGGCACCGCCCGCTGGCTCGGCGGCCCTCTTGAGCATGCCTACCCGCCACTGACCACGCCGCCACCGGCGTCCTGGGTGGTGGTGCTGGGCGGCGGCGCGCTGGACGATCCTGCCTTGCCGCCACCTTCCCGATTACGAGCCCATTCCCTGGCCCGCCTGGCCGAAGGGGTACGCCAGTTCCAGCTGCAGCCCTCGGCGAAGCTGATTGTATCCGGGGGCGCCCCGGACACCACCCCGGACACCGTGACTTCGGCGGATGCCATGGCGGTGGTGGCGACGGCCTGGGGCGTGCCGGAGGAAGCGATCTGGCGCTCCCGGGATGCGCTGAATACGGAGCAGGAGGCCCGGGCGGTGGCGCGCTGGGTGCCGCCGGAAGAGCGGGTGATCCTGGTGACGTCGGCATTACACATGCCGAGGGCGCTGGCGCAGTTTCGCCAACATGGCATTAATGCAGTGCCGGCGCCGGCCGGGCCCTACTGGACACCAGGGCTGGGGCGGGCGCACTGGGGCGATCGCTTGCCGGGGGCGGAGCCGCTCTATGTGCTGGAACTGAGCTGGTGGGAGAGGCTGGGTGCCTGGTGGCAGCGGCACTCGGGGTAGTTTAAGTGGTATACGGAAATATGAAATAAAATGCGCCTCTAAAAGAGGCGCGGAATGCGAAATCAAAAGGAGATAATGTCGTAAAGAAAGCTTTGATCATCACGCTCCGGCCACATCCATGTTGTTGCTCATCCATTGCGCGATAATTCGAGCATGCCGTGTCACTTCGCCGATTACAATTACCAAATGTTGCGGAGTGTTGCTCCATGAGAGGATGGTGCTCTTTCCCCTGTTACAAAAATGTCGCTTTCGAGTACTTCCCTGGGTATTAAACCTGCTATTATATCGCCCCTTCGTCAGAAGGAATTGGCCAGGCGTTGTCAATCCCCTGAATGGGGGATTTTCCTGCTCAGCCGGCTGCTGTAAAAACGTTAAATTATTGCAAAAACAGCAGGGCGTCGTGGGTGTGTCACACCGAGTGTCATGCATTCACATTTACACTCCGTTTACCTAACGCGTGAACTATAAAACGTTACGCGCGGGCCTGGAAGTGTGACTTGTATCACATGATAATGGCTCTCTTTCGTTGACATTGAGACGACTAAGGACAGGTCCTATGCATACCGCTTCTTCACCGCTGCACAGTGCTGTGGCTCGGGTGCTCAAATGCTCCCGTTGGCAGAAAAGAGCCATTATGCTGATGGCGGACGCGGTGGCACTGCCGGTGATGTTGTGGACCGCCTACGCCCTGCGCTTCGGCAATCTGTTCCCGCCGATCGAGGACCCCTGGTTATTCCCTCTGACCGTGCTGGTGGGGTTGCCCGCGCTCTATCTGCTTGGATTTTACCGTTCCATTGTCCGTTACCTCGGCGCGGAGGTGGCTTGGTCGGTGGTGCTTGGCATGACCGCCACGGTGGTGGTTTTAGCGAGCCTCTCCTATATGGTGCCGGCGATGGTGCCGCGGTCCGTGTTTTTGATTTTCTGGGCCCTGGGTGTGCTGTATCTGGGATCCAGCCGGTTTTTGGCACGGCGGTTCCTGTACCGGATTATGTCCGGTTATTTTACCACCGAGCCGGTGGCGGTTTATGGTGCCGGTGGCGCCGGAGGACAATTGGTGACCGCTTTACAACAAGGGCGGGAGCTGCATCCGGTTTTAGTGGTGGATGACGATCCGGGTAAACAGGGCACCTTGCTCTCCGGTGTGCCGGTGGTGGATCGCCTGACCTTGAAACAGGCGGTGTCGGAAGAACGTATTCGCACCGTGTTGCTGGCGATGCCGAACCTGTCCCGGCAGCGCCGCATGGCGGTGGTCAGCTGGCTGGAGAAGCTGGATGTGCGGGTACAGACCGTACCGGCCTTCGCCGATATCGCCAGCGGCAAGGCGCGCCTGGAAGAGATTCAGGATGTCGCCATCGAGGATCTGTTGGGTCGCGACGCGGTGCCGCCGCGGCTGGATCTGCTGAGCCGCTGTATCAGCGGTAAACATGTGATGGTGACCGGCGCCGGCGGCTCCATCGGTTCCGAGTTGTGCCGCCAGATTCTGAAGTTGAACCCAAGCCGCTTGGTGTTGCTGGAGCAGAGCGAGGTGGCGCTGTACGACATTGAGCGGGAACTGGGCGGGGTGCTGCGCGAGAGCGGTAAGGACATCGAGTTGGTGCCGATGCTGGGCTCAGTGGTGAACCGGGGTCTGGTGAAGAGCCTGTGCCAGGAACAGCGCATTGATACCCTTTACCATGCGGCTGCCTACAAGCACGTTCCCATTGTCGAGGCCAACCCGGACGCCGGGGTGCGCAACAACATTATCGGCACCCTGGCCGCCGCCGAAGGGGCACGGGATGCCGGTGTTCGCCATTTTATTCTGATTTCCACCGACAAGGCGGTACGGCCCACCAACGTGATGGGGGCCACCAAACGCTTTGCCGAGCTGGTACTGCAGGCCCTGGCCAGCACCACTGACAACACCATTTTCTCCATGGTGCGGTTCGGTAACGTGCTGGGTTCTTCCGGGTCGGTGGTGCCGTTGTTCCGCAAGCAGATCATGCAGGGCGGCCCGGTGACGGTGACTCATCCGGACGTGATCCGTTACTTCATGACCATTCCCGAGGCGGCCCAACTGGTGATTCAGGCCGGTGCCATGGCCAAGGGCGGCGAGGTGTTCGTGCTCGATATGGGCGAGCCGGTACGGATCATGGATCTGGCCACCACCATGATTCGCCTGATGGGGATGAGTGTTCGCGACACCACCAACCCGGACGGCGATATCGAAGTGGTGTTCTCCGGTCTGCGTCCCGGTGAAAAGCTGTATGAGGAACTGCTGATCGGTGAGTGCTCCATCGAAACCGAGCATGAGATGATCATGCAGGCCCATGAGGAGAAACTGACGCCGGCCGAGATCCAAGAGGCTTTGGATCGTTTCCGTACCGCGCTGGAACGCGGCGATCAGGATGCCCTGCGTGCTCTGCTGCGCGCTTATGTGAACGGCTACCAGCCACGTCAGGATGATGACGATGACGCGCTGGTTCTACAGCCGACCGCCGATCAGGCTGTCCACAAGAAAGCGGCTCCCTACAAGGCGCCTTCGCCGACGCACTGAGTTCCTTCAATCTTTTCTCGAGCCGCTGCTGTAGGAGCCTGCCCTGCAGGCGAATCTTTTGGGCCTGAAGCCCAATTCGCCTGCAGGGCAGGCTCCTACAGCGGCTGAGAAACAAGCCGTCGAAAGGGCGATCACATTCCCAGCGGATCATTCAAAAACCGTATCGCCCGCCGGTCACGGGTATAAGCTACATTGAGCCGCAACCAGGGTGAGACCGTTTCACCGGGTAGGAACAGATGCCCCGGTGACAGACTGACGCCGGATTGCCGGGCCAGATCCACCAGTTTTTGCGAATCCGCCACGCCCGGATAGCGGGCCCAGATGAACATGCCTCCCGCCGGTTCGGAATGAACCTCCCAGCCCGCCGACCGCACCAGGTTGAGGGCGGTGACCATTTGCGCGGAAAGCCGCGTGCGCAGCCGTTCCACCAGCTTGCGGTAGGCGCCGTTGTGCAACATGGTCATGACCACCTGCTCGGAGAAACGGGAGGCGGAAATGCTGGTCAGCATTTTGATGTCCACCAGCGGTTTGATCCGCGCCGACGCCGCGGCGATAAATCCCACCCTCAGTGAACTGGACAGGCTTTTCGAGAAACTGCCGAGGTAGATCACCCGCCTGAGGCCATCGAGCGCCGCCAGGCGTAATGTCGGCTCATGTTGGAAGTCGGCGTAAATGTCGTCCTCGACGATCTGGAAGTCGTGCCGATCCGCCAGTTGCAGGATGCGGTGGGCAAAGGTCGGTGCCAGGGTGGTGCCGGTGGGGTTCTGGAACACACTGTTGGTGAAAAACAGTTTGGGTTTGTGGGTCTTGAGCAGATGCGCCATGCGCTCCGGGTCAGGCCCGCCGGCCAGCCGGGGGACGCCCACTACATGTACCTGCTGCAGCTTCAACAGGCCGAGCAGATTGTAGTAACCCGGCGATTCCACGAACACGGTGTCGCCGGGTTTCAGCAACAGCCGCACCAGCAAGTCCAGAGCATGGCTGCCGCCGCCGGTAAGCAGGATCTGCTGGGTGCCGGCGTCGATACCGAGCAGCCGAAGGCGCTCCCTGATCAGTGAACGCAACTCCGGGGTGCCCAGGGGCGTGCTGTAATCGAGGATGCCGGCACTGTCCTGGCGGGTGACCTGGCGGATCGCGTAGGAGAGGTCCTCCACTTCCAGCCAACTGCCCGGCAGCCAGCCACAGCCGAGCTTCAGCGTGGAAGCGTCGCTCTGGAACAGGCTCCAGCGATCATCGGCGACTTCTTCCTCGGCGACCGGCTCGGTGCCGGTCAGCATTCTGGCGGCGCCATCCGCCACGTAGAAGCCGGAGCCGGGCTTGGAACGCACCAGTCCCTGGGCCACCAGACGTTCATAGGCTTCAATGGCGGCGTTGCGGCTCACCTGCAGCTCACTGGACAGGCGGCGGATGGACGGCAGCCGGCTGCCGCCACCGGCGCCGTTGTGCACGATCCAGTGGCGGATCCCGTCTTCGATTTGTAGCGCTATGGGCAGCCCTGAGTCCGGGTCCATATTCAGCTTCATGCCAAGTCCTTAACCCGCATAACCGTTACCGGAAAACCCGGAACAGTTCATCGATAACCAGAGCCAAGTGTACCTTACCGTCGAATCCGGCGAATACGACCATGGTGTGGTCCCGCCCGAGTGAGGCGGCCCCTGTATCCCGTTTTCTCAAGGTCCGTTATGCGCCGTTTCGACGCCCTGCGTTTGGCTTTTGCCCTCTGCATTATCACTTCCGCCTCCAACCTTCAGGCGCCGCTGTACAGCGCCCTGGCCGCCAAGGACGGTGTTGGCGTGGGGGTGACCACGGTGGCCTTCGCCTGCTATGTGTTCGGCATCATACCGGTGCTGTTGGCGCTGAACGGCTTATCGGAGCGGGTAGGGCGCAAGCCGTTGATCCTGACGGCGCTGGTATTGTGCCTGGCGGCAACGATGCTGACCCTGGTCGCCCCGGGAATTCTGGCCCTGGGCGCGGCCCGTTTTCTGGTCGGGGTGGCCACGGCGCTGGCCTCCAGCGTGGCGCCGGGCTACATGTATGATCTGTTCTCCGGCGGCGACCACCGGCGTGCCGCCAACTGGGTGACCGCCGCCACCTCCCTCGGGTTCGGTCTGGGCCCGGCGGTGACCAGCCTGTTTCTGCTACAGGCCAGTAGCCTGACACCACCCAGTTTCCCGCTCTATCTGCTGGCCGCGGCGGTGGCTTTCGTGCTGGTCGCCGGCTTAAGGGATGGCGCGGCCAGATCAAAGCAGGCGCCGTTGGCCCGATTACCGTTCTTCCCGGTGGGTTCGCTGATCTTCGGATGGGCAATCCTGCTGGCCTGGGGCACGGTGGGGCTGGTCATCGCCATCCTGCCTTCGGCACTGCAAAGGCACGGCCTGAGTGAGTGGTCCGGCTTCGCGGTGCTGGCCACCTGCAGCTGCGGCGTGCTGTTCCAGCCTCTGGCGCGGCTGCTGCCATCGCGCATTTCCACCCGTATCGGACTGCTGATTCTGCCGGCGGCCTACGCCCTGATCGCCTGGGGAGCGCTGCACGGGCAATTCGCCGGTGTGCTGGCGGGCGCGGTGCTGGCGAGCAGCGCCTGCTACGGCTTCATCTACCTGGGCGGCCTCAGCGCCGTGCTGGCGCTGGGCGAAGAACGCCGCGCCGCCGCCAGCGCCGGGTTCTTCCTGATGGCCTATTTCGGTTTCATCCTGCCGGTTATAGTGACCGGGGTTCTGGTGGACCTGTGGGGGCATCAAGTGGCGCTGACGGCATACGGAGCGGTGCTGACTATCGGGGTTCTGGCGGTGATTGCTTCCCTGCATGACGAGCCCGCCACAGCGGTTTCGTAGCTCCTTCTGTGGGAAGCTGGCTTGCCAGCGAATACAGCGCAAATTCATGTCTCCAAGGCCATGGTCTCCCCTCGGGCACTGCCTTACTGTGCAATGTCGGGTAAAACTTATGTGATACCGCTAGTGGTTCCGGTTCGCGCAAGGACAGGTCGGGACCAAGTCGGTAGAATCCGTGCCTTGCTGACTCGGCGGCTCCAGGATGGCAGGAGTTTAAGCTCCAAATATAGGGGTATGGGTCAGAGTTGGCGCAATATGTAGTATGTTGATGCCGTGCTAAAGAAGGAAGGTGCTGTGATTTCCAAGGCTGTGATTCCGGTGGCGGGGTTGGGCACACGAATGCTGCCTGCTTCCAAATCCATTCCCAAAGAGATGTTGCCGATCGTGGATCGGCCAGCCATTCATTGGGTGGTGGAAGAAGCCGTTCAGGCGGGCATTACCGAAATTATTCTGGTCAACCATGCGGCCAAGGGAGCCATCGAGGATTACTTCGACATCAATGCGGAACTGGATGCCCAACTGCAAGCCAAAGGCAAAGAGTCTTTGAGGCAGAGCCTGCGTCACATTATTCCGGAGAATGTGAGCGTTATCAGTGTGCGCCAGAGGGAGCCGCTGGGACTCGGCCATGCGGTCCTGCAAGCTGCTCCGGTGGTGGGAGCCGAGCCGTTCGTGGTGATGCTGCCAGATGTGCTGGTGGATGCGGCCGGTGGCGATGTGGATTTAAAAGCCATGATTCGCCGCTACCAGACCGCCGGCGCCGCCCAGATTATGGTGGAGCCGGTGCCAATGGATCGGGTGAATCAGTATGGCGTTGTGTCGCTCGAAGGCGCTGCTCCCGAAGCGGGTGGGAGCGCGGCCATGACCGGTGTGGTGGAGAAGCCCGCCCCTGAAGATGCTCCTTCCAACTTATCCGTGGTGGGGCGTTACGTGTTGCCGGGCGCGATCATGGAACTTCTGAAAACCACACGTCCTGGAGCGGGCGGTGAAATTCAGCTAACCGATGCCATTGCCGAACTGATAGGGCTGGCACCGGTGGAGGCCTACGCCATGACCGGAAAGACGTTTGATTGCGGTAATAAGGCTGGTTATCTGGAAGCGTTCATCCACTTCGCGCTTGAACACCCGGAATTGGCCGGTACCGCCCGGTCCATTCTGGAGCGGCACCATGCGCGTTGATGCGATTGGGGACACGCTGTGTGCCGCGGTAACCGCGGCGGCGCTGGCGCAGACCGGCCATCAGGTTACCTGGTACTTGCCTGAAGGGCGTTATTGGCAAGGCCTGCAAAGCGGCGGGGACAGTTACCACGAGCCAGGCCTGATGGCGCTGGTGCGTGAGCAAGCGGATGCCGGCCACTTGACCATCCAGGCTATGGACGCTCTGAATGAGAAGCCGGCGCCTGTCGTGTTCATGGCGTTGTCGCCCGGTGCCAGGGAAATGGCGGAAGCGGTTCTGACGTGGCTGGTGGAACGGCCAGGGTGTGAACTGCTGGTCAATCAAAGTGTTTTCCCGGTGGGAACCACTGAGGAGTTGCAGCGGCAACTGGAACAGCGAGGGCATGTGATACCGGTGGTGTGTTTGCCGGATACATTGCAGGAAGGCCGGGCTCTGCAAGACTTTATCCGGCCGGACCATATTCTGCTGGGATGCGATGATGCGGTTGCCGAACGATTGGTTCGTGAAATCCTGCGGCCATTCAATCGCCGGCAGGATGTCATCCAGGTGATGCGGCCACGGGAAGCCGAGTTCGCCAAGCTGGCTATCAGCGGCATGCTCGCCACCCGTTTGAGTTTCATGAATGACATGGCGCTGCTGGCGGAAGAGCTGGATGTGGACATTGACGTTATTCGGCAGGGTATGGGGTCGGATTCGCGCATTGGCGAAGCCTACTTGTATGCCGGCTGCGGATTCGGCGGCCCGGGCTTCAGCCGGGATGTGATGAGCCTGACTCACACTTTGCGCAGCCGCCGCATTAACGCCGAGCTGTTGGAACAGGTTCTGCAGATCAATGAACGCCAAAAGGAAGTGCTGTTCCGTAAATTCTGGCGCCATTATGAGGGCGAGGTCTCTCAGCGGCGCGTTGCTCTTTGGGGCGTGGCGTTTAAACCCGGCTCGGATCGGGTGGACAACGGACCGGCCCTTCGTCTGATAGAGGCATTGTGGGCTCAGGATGTGGAAGTTCACGTACACGATCCACTGGCGTTGCCGGAACTGAGCTGTTGGGCCGAAGGCCGTGGCCCTTTGGTGCTGCATGATGATGGCTACGACGCCGTCCATAACTGTGATGCTTTAATGGTGGTCACGGAATGGAAGGAGTACTGGAGCCCGGATTGGACCGCCCTTAAAAGCCTCATGAGCACGCCTGTGATTCTGGATGGACGTAATATTTACGATCCGTCCTATGTCAAGAGCAAGGGTTTCCAGTATTACGGTATCGGGAGGGGATGACCGTGGTATTGCCTCTCCATGATACTTTGACGGCGCGTCAGGCCGAGCACGTTGTTCGGCAGCATGCTCGGGAGGCGGCGCAATGGCAACTCACTGATCTGTTTGGCCACGATCCCGGGCGATTCGACCATCTGAGCTTGCAGGCCTGCGGCTTACTGGTGGATTTCAGTAAGCAACGTATCACCCAGGAAACCCTTTCCTTATTACGAGCGTTAGCGAGAGAACGCGGCCTGGATCGATGGATACAGTGTCTGTTTCAGGGTAAGGAGGTGAACTGGACGGAATCCCGCCCGGCGATGCACTGGCGTTTGCGCGAGGACGCCGAGCAGGCCCCGGAGGTGGATGCCCAGCTTGTCCTGATGGAGCGCATTGTCGAGCGATTGCATTCAGGCCAGTGGCGAGGTTGCCAAGGGGATGCGATTACCGATGTGGTCAATATCGGTGTGGGCGGTTCCGATCTGGGACCTTTGATGGCCTCGGTCGCTCTTCATGAACATTACCCGGCCGTTGGTGTGCGTCCCAGGGTGCATTTCGTCTCCTCCATGGATGGCAGTCAGATCGCGCCGTTATTGGACGAACTGAATCCCGCCACCACTCTGATGGTGGTGTCGTCGAAGTCGTTCACTACGGTGGATACCTTAAGTAACGCAGCCACTGCCAGGGCCTGGCTGGAGCGTGCTTTCCCCGATATGAACGGTGCGGTGCCGCGATGCCATTTTATTGGTGTATCCGCACAGCCAGAGCGGATGACAAGTTGGGGTATCCATCCCGACAATCAACTGCGGCTTTGGGACTGGGTGGGTGGGCGCTATTCACTGTGGTCCGCGATTGGGTTGCCTATCGCGCTGACCACGGGTATGGACTATTTTCGTGAGCTTCTGGCCGGTGCCCATGACATGGACGTGCATTTCAGGGACACCCCTTGGGAGCGGAATGTTCCAGTGACGCATGGGTTGGTCGATGTCTGGAATCTCAACTTTCTCGATATCACGGCGCGGGCGGTATTGCCCTACGATGGTCGACTCAAGCATTTTCCCGCGTATGTGGAACAGTTGGAGATGGAATCCAATGGTAAGTCCGTTACCCGTGACGGTTCCACGGTGACTCATCACACCTGCCCGGTGATTTGGGGAGAGGTTGGCCCAAACGCTCAGCATGCCTTTTATCAACTGCTACACCAAGGCACGCAGCCCGTGGCTTGTGAATTTATTGTCGCCGCGCGCCATGGCCGTCGTAATGGTAATAGCGCGGAATTGCAACCCTTGGAAGATCAGCATCGCCTCACTGTGGCCAACTGTCTGGCTCAATCCCGACTGTTGGCGTTGGGGGAGAGTGCCTTGCCGCCGAATGAACCTCTGCCAGCTTTCATGCACTATCGCGGCAACCAACCCAGCACCACTATCATGCTGGAGGCATTGTCACCACGGCAACTGGGGGCGCTTGTTGCGCTCTATGAACATAAAGTGTTTGTTCAGGCGGTGCTTTGGGGCATCAACCCCTTCGATCAATGGGGTGTGGAGATGGGGAAACGTATTGCCAAGGATATGGTAAAGGTCCTTGATACTGGAGAGGGCGCGGAGGGACTGGACGTCTCCACTGCCTCCTTGGCCGACTACGTACGTCAGTTGCAAGAGAATTGAAGGGATTAGTGCATGGCTGCTGTTTTATCCGACACTTTGTTCCGAGCCTACGATATTCGCGGCATCTTCGAGGATACATTGACGGTATCCGCCGCGGAGCTGATCGGTCAGGCCATCGGTTCAGAGGTTATTGAGAGAGGGGGACATTGTGTTGCCGTGGCGCGCGATGGCCGTCTTTCTTCCCCCACTTTACTGGATGCCCTTGCCAAGGGGCTGCAAGCGAGCGGCTGTAATGTGGTGGATGTGGGGCTGGTTCCCACGCCGGTACTTTACTTTGCCACCTACCATTTCGAGGATGCGGACTCCGGCGTGATGATTACCGGCAGCCATAACCCTCCGGACTATAATGGTTTCAAAATCGTCATCAGAGGCACGACGCTTTCCGGTGACGCCATTCAGGCGCTGAAGGCCCGTATCCAACAACGGAATTTCTCGGAAGGGCACGGGACGCGGGAGCAACGCGAAATTCTTCCCGCTTACCTGGCGGCGCTGAAGGCGCGCCACCAACTGGCGCGCCCGATGAAGGTGGTGGTGGACTGCGGCAACGGTGCCGCGGGGGTGTTGGCACCGGAAGCGATCGCCTCCCTTGGCTGCGAAGTCATACCGCTCTATGCGGAAGTCGACGGCACTTTCCCCAATCATCATCCCGATCCCGGCGATATTGAAACCCTCAAAGACCTTATTGATACTGTTCGCCGGGAAGACGCCGATTTGGGCCTGGCCTTTGACGGTGATGGCGACCGGTTGGGAGTGGTGTTGCCGGATGGAAAGGTGGTTTACCCGGACGTCCTGTTGATGGCTCTGGCCGAGGATCTGGTCAGCCGGGTGCCGGGTGCCAAGATCATCTTTGACGTCAAATGTACCGGTGCTCTGTTTGATATTATCCGCAATGCGGGCGGCGAACCGGAGATGTGGCGTACCGGCCACTCCCTGATCAAGGCACGGATGAAAGAAACAGGTGCGCTGCTCGCGGGTGAAATGAGCGGCCATATCTTCTTCGCCGAAGACTGGTACGGCTTTGACGACGCCACCGTTGCCGCCGCCCGTATCCTCCGTATCCTAAGCCATCATGACGGCGACGCCGTCAGTTTCTTCGATCGCTACCCGAAACTTTGCACCACCCCGGAAATCACCATCCCCGTCACCGAGGAAACCAAGTTCGCCATAGTCGAATACATGCAGAAGCACGCCGACCTCGGCGAGGGCAAACGCACGGTGATCGATGGCGTGCGTATGGATTATGAGGATGGCTGGGGGTTGTGTCGGGCCTCCAATACGTCGCCTAAGTTGGTGACTCGGTATGAGGCGGTGGATGAAATGATATTAGCCCGTATCAGGGCCTGCTTTGAAAGAGCCATCAAAAATGCCGTCAAAATGGCTGAAATATAGGCCGGATGGTGGCAATAACAAGGTCAGCTGAGTGATGGTCTAAGATGTGTTCTGTTTCCGTCCAATTCCACAGGGGCATTTCTGTGGAGGGTGCTGAAAATATCAACAAGGTTGGTAATACAGCATGGTCCCAATGAATCACGAGGTTCGCAATAAATGAAAATCACGGTAGTAGGCATCGGGTATGTTGGACTTTCTATGGCTGTGCTGCTTGCCCGTCACAATCAGGTGTGTGCACTAGACATTGATGCTGAAAAAGTGAGGATGATCGAGCAGAGACAGGCTCCTATCGCAGATGAGGAGATCCAGCGCTTTCTGGATACTGAGCAGCTTAACCTCTCCGCCACGACAAATGTAGCAGCAGCCTATGACGGTGCGGATTTCATTGTCGTGGCAACACCGACTGACTACGACAGTAATACCGATTGCTTTGATACTCGCTCTGTGGAAGAGGTAGTGCAGGATGCCAAATCGATTAATCCGAATGCGACCATCATCATAAAGTCCACAGTGCCTGTCGGTTTTACCCGAATGTTAAGAGAAAAGCTCGATCACGAAATGATCATTTTCTCTCCGGAGTTTCTACGTGAAGGCAAGGCTCTGCACGATAACCTTTATCCGTCCCGCATAGTGATCGGCGATAAATCTTCCGCTGCACGCCGCTTTTGTGAGTTGCTCCAGAAAGGAGCGCTAAAAGACGATGTGCCTGTCGTATTCTGCGAGTCCACGGAGGCGGAGGCCATAAAATTATTCGCGAATACGTATCTGGCTATGCGAGTTGCTTATTTTAATGAGCTGGATACCTATTCGGAAACGCATGGCCTGGATGCTGGAAAGGTTATTGAAGGGGTATGTCTGGATCAGCGAATTGGAAATTATTACAATAATCCGTCATTTGGGTACGGTGGGTATTGCTTGCCGAAAGATACTAGGCAGCTGAGAGCGAATTATCGGGATGTGCCGAACAATATCATTGGCGCTATTGTCGATGCAAATGACACTCGAAAAGATTACATTGCGAACGCTGTTGTTGCACGAGCGCCTTCAGTAGTTGGAATTTTTCGCTTGGTTATGAAGGCTGGCTCGGACAACTATCGTTCGTCAGCCGTTCAAGGGGTCATGAGGCGAATCAAGGATAAGGGTGTCAAGGTGGTGATTTATGAGCCAATGCTAGATGGTGACGATTTCCTGGGCTGCCCCATCATCCGAGATTTGGGGGAGTTCAAGGAAATTTCTTCTATTATTCTATCTAATCGACACTCTCAATCATTGTCGGATGTAAGAGATAAAGTTTATACCCGAGACTTGTTCGATCGAGACTGATCCGGCCTTGGCCTGAGGGAGATGGATGATGCAGGTGCCGGAATGGCAGCGGTCTGAGCTTGGTGTAGCCATAAAAGTAATCAGAATGGTTTCCAATGAGCGAGAATAGTGCTTTTAAAATCGACCATGACCTCCTGCTCAAGCCGAATGATGCGGCTCAATGGGCGCGGGATGCAATGGCGGCTCGCCGCTGGGAGTTGGCGGCCCGCCGTTGGGCCACGTTGCGCGCAGCCTATCCCGATTATCCTCCAGTATGGATTCAAGGTGCGATCGCTCATCGTCATCGGGGACGCCACCTGGAAGCTGAGACATTGCTGGAGGAGGCGCGCCGTCGCTTTGCGGACCATCCAGGGGGTTGGGTGCAAGGTGCCAGGACGGCTCTGGCAGCGGGTGATTTGAAAAAGGCGGAAGAATTACTGGAGGTGGCGCGGGCGCGATTTCCTGACAAGGCTCCGGTATGGCTGTGCAGTTCTGACCTGGCTTGGGCCCAGGGGAACGTTGATATCGCGCTGGAACACAACCAATATGCCCGTAGCCGTTTTCCCGATGACCCGGGTGGCCACAGTCAATACGCGGAAATGGCTATGAAAAGCGGTGATTGGGAAACGGCCCGCGAGCGCTGGACTGAAGTGCGGGCGCTTTTCCCCGATTGGCCGGCAGGCTACAGACGGGCCGCTGAGGCAGAGGAGAATCTTGGGCGATCCCGTGAGGCACGCCGCCTGCGTTTGGCTGAAGCGCATGGTGCGGAATGGCTGGAGGAACTTGAATCCGAGGAGGCCAAGCCGATTTCTCCTCCCCAACGCCGAGATTGGCGCAACTTTGTCGATTTGGTTTGGACCAAGGCTCGCCTGAATTTGAAATCCGAGGCAAACCGTAATCACCTGCGCTATATGTGGTGGATTTTGGACCCGTTGCTGTATATGGCCGTGTTTTACGTGGTATTCGGTCTGCTCCTGCAGCGCGGCGGTGAAGGCTTTGTGGCGTACCTCCTCACCGGTTTGGTGCCGTTCCAGTGGTTTTCCAAAACGCTCAACCAGACGGCGACTTCCATTGTTGCCGGCAAGGGGCTAATGCACAAAGTGCGGATTTCCCCGCTGTTTTTCCCGCTGGTGGGAATTGTGCAGAATAGCGGCAAACAGCTGCTGGTGTTTGCCATGCTGGGGATTTTTCTGGTGTTGTATGGCCTTCCGCCAACCATTCACTGGCTGGCGTTGCTGCCGATCGTGTTGGTACAGATACTGCTGATGGTGGTGGTGTGCTGCCTGGTGGCCATGGTGATTCCCTTCATTCGTGATTTGAGTAATCTGGTGCCCACGGGAATTCAGTTTGTGATGTTTGCCAGTGGTATTTTTTACACCGTGGATCGCATACCGACTCAGTGGCAAACGTTGTTTTTCAGTAATCCGGTAGCGAATCTGCTGTATCAATACCGGCAGGTTCTGGTGGAAAACCAATGGCCGGAATGGCGTATGCTCAGTTGGCTAACACTGGGTTTGTTGGTGGGTTTGGGCGTGGTGCTATGGATGTATCGCCGCCTGGAACCGGTTTTCCCCAGAGTGGTGATTGAGTGATGTCGGGTCAGAAAGACGACGTCATTATCTCGTTGCGTGATGTGGGTGTGCGTTTCAAGCGCAGAAAGGGCTTGTTCCGGAAACCGGACTACTATCAAGCCCTGGAGGGCATCAGTTTCGACATTTATCGGGGCGAAACCCTGGGCATCGTCGGCCGCAATGGCGCTGGTAAATCGACCCTGCTGAAAGTGATTGCGGGCATCATCCAGCCAGACAGTGGTGAAGTGATTAACCATGGTGTCACCGCATCGCTGCTGACCTTGCAGGCGGGGTTTGATGGCGAGCTGCCAGGCACCGATAACGCTATTGTCGGCGGCATGCTGATGGGCTACACCCGCAAGCAGGTGGAGGCTCGAATGGACGACATCCGGGAGTTTTCCGAACTGGGCGACTTTATGGAGCAGCCTGTGAAAACCTACTCCTCGGGAATGCGCTCGCGGCTGGGTTTCTCGGTGGCGATGTATCTGTCACCGGACGTGCTGCTGCTGGATGAAGTGCTGAGCGTTGGTGACAAGGAGTTCAAACAAAAAGCCGAAGCCGAAATGATGAAAAAAATTCATTCTGATCAGACGGTGTTACTGGTGTCTCACTCAGAAAGCCAGGTGGAACGGGTTTGTGAGAGAAAGATTGCTCTTTAATTGGGGGGATGAAGGCTCATGAATTGCAGAGTGGCCGTGGTCATTCCCGCCCATAATGAATGTGTGCGTCTGGTTGAAGCGGTGAAATCCATCGTCGATTTCAATCAGGCTAAGGCAAAGTTTTATATCGTTGACGATGCTTCCAGTGATGGTACGAAAGAGGCGATTGAGTCTTACCTAAAGGAAAATAATATTCCCCACCAAGTAAGCCGTAACGAAGCGGGGAAGGGTGCGGGATTCTGTCGTAATATTGCCTTTGCCAATGTCACCGAGGAGTATGTGCTGTTTCTTGATGCGGATGATTTCCTCTATCCCGGCATGTTGGATAAAGCCGTTGAGCGGGCTAATGAGAGTGGGGCACAGGTCGTCCTGACTGAGTATGAGCGAGTGCATGATGCCAATGACAAAAAATTGGGCATGAATCCGCTGGATGAAGGCATTCTGTCACGGCTGACCAGCGCATTTGGACAATCCGCCTTTGCCATGAAGGATGCGGCGTATGCACTGGAAATTGCCAATTACCCCTGGAATAAGTTGCAGCGTACGGACTACTGCAAGGAAATCGGCCTGCGATTTTCGTCGACGCCAGTGCATAATGATGTCTTTGCCCATTGGCTGATTTTGATGAATGCCACGCGGGTTGCCGTGCTGAATGCGTCATTCTGCGGCCACCGGGTTTCTTTGTACTCCAATCAGATTACCAATATCGCCGATGAGCGACGCATGGCCATGCTTGATGTCTTTGCTGAGCTGGATGATTATTTTGTGCGGCATCCAGAACTAAAAGAGCATTTTTATCATATTTACACTTCCTTCAAGATCAGACTGTTTCATTGGGGGATGTCGAAAATTGATAATGCTCACCAGGAAATGTTCAAGGACGGCTTCTGTAGAACGCTTGAGTCGATGACGAGCCGTGATTTCTTTGATTTGTCGAAAAAAGTGCCCAATATAGCATTGGATGTGCTTCGTTATCGTATGCGCCAGATGTAATTCTGGTCTTTCGAGGAAGACTATGATTTCCGTAATTGTTACTACCTATAATATTGAAAAATATATTGAAGAATGTCTGAATAGTGTGCTGGCGCAGACCTATCTGGATTTGGAAATTATCGTTGTTGATGACGGATCCAATGACAGCACACCAGGCTTGATCGCGTCGATAGCGAAACGAGATGCGCGTATCAAACCAGTTCTGATGCCAGAGAATACGCCCGGCGGGGTAGCGGTCGCAGCGAATGTGGGCATGAGTCATGCTACTGGCGAATACATCGGTTTTGTGGATGGGGACGACTGGTGCGAACCTTATATGTTCGAGAAGCTGGTTACAGTATTGGAAGCCACGGATTCACAAGTGGCTATTGGGGATTTCAAGAACTACGATGAGGTGTCGGGTTCTTATTATGACCCCGCTGATAAGCGTCTTTGGCTGAAAGGGCTTCCTCTTGGAGAAGCGCTAGAGGGAGTGGCCAATAAAAAAGCACTATTGGCGTTTAATCCTGTTCCGTGGCGGAAACTCTACCGGCGTGACTTTCTTGAAGCTAACCAGATTCGTTTTCCGGAAGGGGACTATTTTTATGAAGATAACCCGTTCCACTGGTTTTGCCTGACGAAAGGCGAGCGCTTTGTCCTGATTCCAGATTGTCTTTGTTATCACCGTATGAACCGGGTTGGCCAAACCATGTCCAGCGGTGACAAGCGTTTGCTGGCAATGTACGAGCATCATCGCACTATCTTTACCTGGCTAACCGAGAATGATCTCTACGAAACCTATAAAGAAGACATTATTCTTTGGGTGGTTAACCATAGCTGCTGGATTTATGACGCGATCAGGGACGAGTTCAAGCCTGATGTGATTCGTCGTCTTGGTGAAGAGCTTGGTGAGCATGATTCCGCGTTGGCGTCCGAGCTGCTGGGTAATCCGGACAGAATGGGCAGTAAAGGGCGTAACCTGGCAGCTGAGGCGATGGGCGATAATTTTCGGCCATCGGGAGGCTGGCCTGTCTCTCGCGGTGTAGGAACTAAATTTCCACTGGCAGCTGAGGCGCTGCGCTATTGTCAAGAATTCGGCATTGGCGCGACGGTGCGTAAGGTTGTTGAATACCTTTACCGTCGTATGCCCATGCCCGTTCGCAAGGTAATCGGAAAACTACGTAGTAACTCGGAAGATACTTCTATTGGAATGAGGAGCAGTACAAAGAAAGAGCTGCGGGATATCAGAGTTCAACTGGAAACCACCAAGCTGTTAACAATGCTTGGTGATGAGAAAGTCGCGCGTGTTGAAAAAAAGGTTGATCAACTGCAAAGCGATATTGATGAGATCAAGGTTTTATTGAGTCAAAAAAGAGATTGATGGCTGAGCAGGCTATTTTGAAAGGGGTTCGCTCATGAAAAACTACCTTCTTGTTGGCGCCGGCTTCTCCGGCGCGGTTATCGGCCGCGAATTGGCAGAGGTTGGCCATCAGGTCACTATTGTGGATTCTCGCTCGCACGTTGCCGGTAACTGTCACACTGAGCGTGACCCTGATACCAATGTGATGCTGCATGTGTATGGTCCACATATCTTTCACACCGACGATCAGGAAGTGTGGGAGTATGTGAACCGCTTTTCCTCGTTCAAGGATTACACTAATCGGGTCAAGACTACCTCTCGGGGGCAGGTGTTTTCGTTGCCGATCAATCTGCACACCATCAACCAGTTTTTCGGAAAAACCTTGCGGCCGGATGAGGCGAAGGCCTTCATCGAGCAGCAGGCTGACACTTCTATTGAAGATCCAAAAACCTTTGAAGAACAGGCGCTACGGTTTGTTGGCAATGATCTATACGAAGCCTTCTTCAAAGGCTATACCCAGAAGCAGTGGGGCTGCCACCCTAGTAAGCTGCCAGCCAGTATCCTCAAGCGTTTGCCGGTGCGCTTTAACTACAACGATAACTACTTTTTCCATCGCTACCAGGGCATGCCGGAACATGGCTATACCCGGCTGGTGGAAGGCATTCTCGATCACCCCAATATCACGGTGAAGCTGAATACCCGTTTTGAGCGTAGTCAGGCACAAGACTATGATCATGTTTTCTTCTCTGGTCCGCTGGATGGCTTCTTTGATTACGAGCAGGGGCGTTTGGGTTACCGTACTCTGGATTTTGAGAAGTTCACCGACAAAGGGGACTATCAGGGTTGTGCGGTGATGAACTACGGCGAAGAAGAGGTACCCTATACCCGCATTACCGAGCACAAGCATTTTTCACCCTGGGAGGAACATGAGGGTACGGTGTGCTACAAAGAATACAGCCGGGAATGTGGTCCGGATGATATTCCGTACTATCCGATTCGCTTGGTCGAAGAAAAGGAAATGCTGGGCAACTATATCGCGTTGGCCAATCAAACTACTGGCGTAAGCTTTGTGGGACGTTTGGGTACCTACCGCTATCTCGATATGGATGTGACGATTCGTGAGGGGCTGGATGCAGCCAGACAATTCTTGTCTCATGTAGAGAGAGGCGAAACGGTACCCGCCTTCTTTGTTCAACCGCTCTAATTTTTTGTTGAGTTAACTATGCCTTCTCTGGTTGCTGTTGTTGTTACCTACAATCGTCTTGATAAACTGAAAAAGGTGATAACGCAGTTGTTGCTCGAACCCTGTGACGCGGTGGTGGTCGTGGATAACGGTTCCCGTGATGGCTCCAGAGAATGGTTGAAAGAGCAGGGCGATTACCACACCCTCCTGGACGTGGTGCATACCGAGAGAAACCTGGGAGGCGCTGGTGGCTTTGAGTTGGGTTTTCGCCGAGCTTTTGACGTTCATCAGGCGGACTGGCTCGTCTGTATGGACGATGATGCCCGGCCAGAGCCCGGCGCTTTGGCACAGTTCCTCTCAGAAAATCTTGACGGCATTGATGGTGCGGCGGCAGCGGTGTACTACCCGGATGGAGAAGTCTGTGAGATGAACCGCCCCACGCGGAACCCGTTCTGGCATTTTTCGCTGTTTGTAAAAACACTGTTTTCCGGAAGCCAGGCATTTCATGTCTCAAATGAAGACTATAAAAGCTCTGGCAGTCGTGGGATTGATGTGACTTCGTTTGTCGGCTTTTTCGTGCGCAGGAGCGTGGTGGAAGAGTGTGGTTACCCGGATGGCCGCTTGTTCATTTATGGTGATGATGTTTTATACACCATGACATTGTCGGCGGCAGGTAAATCTCTGGCTTTTCTCCCTTCTGTTCGTTTTACCCACGAATGTTCTGCGCCAGACAGGAATCACGAGCTATTCAAGCCGCTTTGGAAAGGCTATTACGCTTACCGCAACCGGATGCTGACGTACCGGAAAGCCATGGGTTTGCTGTTTTGGTTTTTGCTGCCGTTGTTTCTGATCAAGTGGTCACTGGATTCGCGCCATTACCCATCGCCACGACAGCACTTTCGCGTGATGGTCCGTGCGGTTAGAGATGGGTTGGCAGGGCGCTTTTCCGTGTCTCATGAAGCGGTGCTTGATCTGATGGATAAGTCCGGCTAGATAACATCGTTTCGGCTGGTTCTGTATTCGGCAAGAACACGATTGCGGCGCTCGCGCTCTCTTTGGGCGCATTCATTGAATTTCTCCAATTGTCTGGCGTTCGCATCTTTTGGCAAGACATCCAGTTGAGATAACGCGATGCCTATATGGTTTTGGATAGCTTCAACATCATCGGCGCGGACGCAATAACTGGAAAGATACCAGGCCAGAAATCGCAACCGAAATGAATGATCAACCTCGCTGGAGCCGAGTACCGCGGCTGGAATGTCATCCGGGTGAGAAATGGAGCGCGTTGCTATCTGGAAATCGGACCCTCCAAAGGTTATTACGTGAGCACCATGCACCAGTGCTTCACATAGCACTCCGGAATTACAGCCCATTACACAGAATGCTTTTTCGATTAAGGAGTGAATGGAATGATCCACTACATGCACATTGGAGAAGTCCCGTTCGAGATGGGTGAGAGCAACTTCAACTTGCTCGGAACGACAAAGGGGGTGTCGTTTGATTACAATGTCTTTTCCAATAGAAGCCGCGAATTCCGCTGCCGCTTGTGCCACATCCAGTTGGTCAAGTTGACTCAAATCAGCAACGGGATCTCCAACCGTTTGTAGTGGGATAAAGATATAGTCATCCGGCAAATATCCCTGTACTGATTGTGGCTGGGAGTATTTTGACAGGTTTTTCTCAATAAGTTGTTGTTTTATTTCATTTACTAAATTTTGAGCTTGCTCTAAAGGAAATCGTTCTATTTCTTCAAGAAAAGAAGTAGGGTTCAGAGCAAGCTCGGAAAAACCAGAGAAACCCAGACGGTCAATGGTGTAGTAAGGGGGAATGTAGGATTCTTTAACCCTTAATATATTGGCGCTTGAGGGGCCGCGGGAGTGATAGCTGATAACAAGCTGCCCGTGCTCATATATCCGCTCTGCATCATCTGCACCGAATGGCACAGGAACCGGACGGACGGAAACAGAGAGCTGTGAAAGTGCAATCAAGATGGAGGAAAAAAGATGCCGATGCCTTTCCCCATCCAACGGGTTCTGCAGGCGTGAGACCGGGACTTCAAGAATGACATCGGAATCTAACATTGCTAAACCTCAACGGAGAGCGATTACCGAAGTTCCCCACACGGGAACATTAAACGGCCAATAAAGCGTCGTACAGGGTTGTGCATGGTTCGGGCAAATCGAATCGGGTCATCTTCAATGGCTTTGGATAAATGCGCTCGGCCAGAAAGCCGGGCCACTTTGCTCATCAATCGCACCCAAATACGGAAAACCTGAAATGGCCCCATAGGGTCCGTGTCGGGATACAGTAATTTTGTCATTACCGGGCGGCGTTGAGACCAGTTTTTTCGTGCAAATTGAGCTGGCTCCTTCAAGAACTCACGCTGTAGCTCTGGTGTTGCGCGTTTCGCAAAAAGCAGTGCGAGGAGGGGGGTCAAGAGCCAGTAGCGCCAGCCGAAAAGCCCATAATTGACAATCTTGAGCGATGCTAGGCTTGTTTGTGAAGACATAACGAGTCTTTCCGATTGCGATGGGGCTGTATCGAGCGGCTTGGCTCTTTCATAAGCATCTGCAATCAACACTATTTCTTCAGGATAAATACCGGTAGTTTCAGGGCGCGGTGCTGCGGAACCGAATAGTGGGCCTTCATTGCCTTTAAAGTATGTTGTGGCCACTTCCTGGTTAATGTATCTGACGTCGTCCATGATTTCGGCAGCCAATTGATCGGATAGAACCCAGGGTTTGGGCATTGCCAATCCACGTTTAGTTCTCCACCGCTGTAGGCCTTGGGTGACTTCTTCAATGAAGTCGAAGTAGGCATTACGATCTCGGAAGGGGCGACTATTAAAAAGCCGTATCAGTTCCACATGAGCTGTCGACAACCGAGCGGAATTGCGATCATCCTCCGGAGGCTCTGGTAGATCCAGAAGGGCAGGAAGGTTGATGGTTTTTGCAAAGTCTGCCAGAAGGTCATTATCGTGAAGGCGCTCTTTTTCGAATACTCGTACCTTCACGTTTTCCTGACCAATTGCATCTGCCCATGCGGAAAGAGGGATGCGATAATCAAGCAGACGCCTCGTTTCAGGGCGCTTCAGCCATTCGGAAAACGGGATGTCCACACGTCCCACTGCGCCACCTGCGACGAACTCGCAATACTGCGCATTGGCCCATTCATCCTGGCGTCTTAGATAAGCGACCATCTCTACCGGGTAGCCTGCAAAGTATTCTGCAATGCGGTGTGCTTTCTCATTCAGGAAGAAGGCTTCGCTAGAGAGTACAACTGTATGGATCTTGCCTGACATCAATGTCAAACCGGCTTCGATATGCCTTAGCACGTCGGGTTGATTATTGACGGCGGCTTGGATGACGTCACTATGCCCAGCTTGCTTATGGGGGCGGGTCGGTTGCCAGAATAGGCCAACTTCAGGAAACCACACACCTGCACGAAGTAATGCGGGGCGGTTCTTTTCTAGATAATGCTGAAGATAGGTGCTACCTGTTTTGGTCGCACCTATGTGGATCACAATGCGTGCCTTCTTAGTGATTGAGCTTGCCTTATGAGTGAGTGTTGTCACCTGTTCATTGCGGGCATAAGTACTCAGTGCATTCTGGAGGTTGGCAATTCGAGCGTTTTCTGGTTCTGCAAGCTGAAAATCGTAGAGTTGATCTTGTTGTACGGGTTGGCGATTCGCGGCTATAGCAAGTAAATCAAAATGGCGAGCCAATAGGGCTGATGTGGCGAGTTGATATACCCCGAGCGATAAGAATTTCTTACTAATATTAATCGGTGTGCGAGAAATGTCGGTGGCTAGGAAGTCCAGGCTCTCTAATGCTTTAGCTAGTCGCTCCAGGTAGACTTCGGGGTTTTCGCATTCACGTATAAGCGTAGAGTAAAAGAAACCAAAAAACGAGAAGTGGATGAACTGTGATATCTGAAATTTAAGATGCTCACGATATTCACTAGCAGGATCAGCTGCGCCATGCTCTTTTAGCAAAGTGGCGATTTGTTCGATATTTCGTGTGAAGTTTTCGACGTCCTTCATGTTTTTGGAACGCCGGGCTGTAGAGTTCTGTCGAATGCGATACATCGTGCCCAAGTTGGTCGTTAGGGTAAGATGTCTTGCGCTCAGCAAAGCCTTAAGCAAAAATGCCCTCTCTTCCCACTGTGTTGTGACAAAGTGGATATTATTATCTTTAAGGAAAGTGCGGCGATAAAGCCACATCCAGAAGTGCCGATTTTGAAGAATTTCAGGGCTATTCTTGAAATTTGTCTTGCTGATGTTAGTAGTAAAAAAAGCCTCGCTCTTATCCTCAATGACTCTAATTAATTCATCGTTCTTATCAAATACCGCTTCTCCCGCTTTTTTTGCACGAGTCATATCCGCATTATTTTTATCGGCAGCAGTAATTATCTTTTCAAGAAAGACTGGATCAACAAGCCAGTCATCTGCATCAATAAACCAGATGTATTCGCCTTGCGAAGCCTCTATCCCACGATTTCGGGCGAACCCCTGCCCAACATTTTCACTCAATACGATAGGGCGAATTCGAGGGTCTTGGGCCGCGAGTCTATCAATGATTGCCTGACTGCCATCAGGGCTGCAGTCATTGACAGGGATGATTTCAATTTCGCGGAGTGATTGGTTCTGAATAGAGGTAAGGCATTCCTCAATGTAATCTTCCACACCATACACGGGTATGATGATTGAGACTCTGGGTGGAGAAGCCGCCTCTACTTCCGTCGGGGGAAGAGTATAAGGGCGATGAGCCTCGATATAGTCAAGGGCGTCCTCAATTTGGCTTGGGGCTTCACACTCTGGTACATGGTAAATCGTGTACCAGATATAAAAATAATGGAAAAGTTCTTCCAGAGAGCGCTGCCGATGACGGTGCGGAATTTTCTGGCGGTCGTCCGTCAATCCCCAGCCCGCATAGAAAGGAGCACCAAAGCAGACCACTTCCTTGCCAGCAAACAAAGCTTCGAGCCCCATTTGGCTAGTTCCAACATAAACTTTGTCTACCAAATCAAAAATGCAGTAGGGATTGACCGGCTCACGTAGCAAGCGGACCCGCCCGGAAGATGACAAATGCGAGTAGTATCCCGATCGCTTGCTCTTTTCCCAACTGCTATCGGGGTGAGTCTTGACCAGTATTTCCGCATCAGGGTTTTCCTGGATCGCGGCAACGAGCATCTTTTCGAATGCCGCTTCATCGGCTTTGCCGTAGATTGTCGAGGCATCGGCGAAGGCCTGGTCACATACCAATACCCGGCGTGTATAGCCTTCTGTCATTGCCGGTGCGTGCATGGGTTGAGCATTATATTTACTGATACGACGCTCAACGATACGTTGAATCAGGCCACGGGCGCGTGTCAGTTCTTCTGTACTTGGTTGCTCTTCGCTGTTAAGTTTCTGGATAATTCTGTTAGGGTAATCCGCCATAAAATAATGCGCGATGTCATCATAGACATACCCTAAGCAAGCATATTCCGGCTTGCCCTCTCTGAAGCTATGTGACCAACTATGGGTAGTAGCCAAAAAGCCTGCTTCAAATAGTATTATTTCAGCAGTCTCAGGGATATTATTAAAAATCTTGACAGCACCTTTGTGTGAATATTGGTCGTCTCGATATATTGTCCCTGACACAAAATGTAACGCGCAGTCTCCTACATCAGGTTCATCGACTGCAGTTATTCTTGGGAATATCATAGGAAGATTAGACCCAAAATTTGACTCTATATTTTTTCTGACATAGCTAAAAGCCACAGGCTTTTGGGAAGCCGATAAAACGTAGTCCCGAATATCACGATCAGAATCGAACTCTTTTTGCTTTATGTCCAGGAGTTCAGCAAAACGCTGGAATGCAGTCTGGTTGTTTGTCATAACATTAAGCCTTTTTGTTGCCAGCGTCGCTAAGCTGAGCCTTCCCCCATAAAAACTCTGAAAGTCGCACTTCTGCTATATCTTTTTTACTAGAATTACAGAAAATTGGACCTATTTCATAAGCTTCAGAAAAAATCTCTTCCCACGCTGTATGAATCACTGTGTTGCTAAAGCGCGCAAGAAATGTCTCACGAGCTGCCTGCCCCATTTGCTCACGCAACTCTCGACTTGCCATTAGTTTGTGCAGCTCCACGGGTAGATTATCGGCACCGTCTCTTCCTTGTGCCAAAAGACCATTTTCTCCATGGATGATTTGCTCGTTAACACCGTTACATACTTCATAACCAACGGCCGGTATGCCATGAGCGAGCGCCTCGCAGAGGGTCAGGGGAAATCCCTCAAAAAAAGACGGTATCACGAAGATATCTGCTTCATGATAAAAGGCGTAAGGGTCTTCCTGAGCCCCCAGAAACTCGATGGCATTGGCAACACCAAGTCTCTGCGCTTTTTCTCTGAGGGTTCTCTCCTCAGGGCCTCCCCCGACGATACGAAGCTTCCAATCTGGAAAATCGCGAGCCAGCTTAGCGAAGGCCTCTACTAAGCGAGAGGTATTCTTGCGTGGCACAAGACGTGCAACGGTGAGCAGATATTTAACCTCTTTTTCTTTACCGGGTTTCGCCAGAACCTCAGGTTCTCGTATGGTATTCGGCACGACGCGCATCCGGGACTGAAGAAAATCAGGCAGCGTGGGCACAAAGGCATTGACGAGGGTATGTACCAACGTGGCACCGGAGAACGCCATCACTCTCTCGTCCGCTGGAAAAGTTCCTATCCAGTCAGGAAATCTTGGATCAATATGCTCCGAAAGCACAATCGGCAACCCAACCTTCTGCGCACAGCGTACGTAGCGCAAGAAGGTGCGGTTCATATGCAGTCCGACAAGCAGATCGAGATTGCGGCTGGCAACTTCAACTACCATCATCTGATCCGCTCTTTCATCATCATGCTCAGAAAGGTGGACAAGCTCAATGCTATCGTCGAGCGGCCAGAGGGATGGGCCATTGTTATTGTCGAAGGTGAAGATGACTACGCTGTGGCCTCGCCCAGCCATTGCATTGGCCATCATCTGGCCGACATTTTCAGTGCCCCCGCGTCCCTGAGTGATCCAGGGTATGAAAAAACCAATTCGCATTTTGGGCACTGGGCCGGGAGAAGCTAGCATCAACCGTGATACCTCTATTGATTTGGGAGCACAGTTCCACTTCCAATTGACAGATGGTAAGTCACCATTGAAACCTTGTTTGACTTCTAACCCTTTTGGAAAGCGCCCTGCCTTGGTCAGTGTTTCCAGATCACCATTTGCGCGGCGTAGCTCTTCTTTAGGTAGAGGCCCAGGTCCCCGCTGAGCCATGCCGAAAATGTTATAGCCGTGACGCACGAAACGTCCATTTGTAAGGTCAAAGCCCGCATTGGCCAGGACATACATCAGGGTTCCGATATTCCAGCCTGTGTTGACATGACCCCCGACTACCTCGTGTTTGAAGGGCGGCACAGCGATGAATAGCCAGCCGTCGGGCTTCAGGATTCTGCGGATTTCGGCCAGCGCTCTGCCGGTATCGGATACATGCTCAAGTACATGGGCACACCAGACTGCATCCATTGAGGCGTCGTCAATCGCGTCCATGTTGCAGATATCAAGGTCGGAGACGATATGGAGTTCTTTCGGTAGGGCTTCATCGTTTTTCTGGTAGGCATCCATATCGAAGCCGGTGGCTGTAACCACCCAGCCAACTTCCAGGAAGCGCCGGGCGGCGAGCCCCGAGCCGGTTCCAATATCAATAATGCAGCCTTTTGACGGGAGGCTTGTGAGGGCTTCCTCGATAAGATCGTCTTGGCCTGGAATGGATGTTGTGACCTGCACATGCGACTCCGCAATTTAGCCATGGACTAAATTTGAATTATGGGATTTAAGTATGTATAGGTTGTTTTGAAACCCTTAGCGGGCTCCGAACCCCGTCAGAATTGTCCTGATCGTCTTCATAATGATCAACAAGTCCAACGACAACGACAAATGCTTGATGTAGTAAAAGTCGTGCTCGACCTTCTTGCGAGTTTCCGCCAGCCCGGCTACATATCCTTGCTGGACCTGAGCCCAGCCTGAAATACCCGGTTTGATGATATGGCGGTAGCTGTAGAAGGGGACGTCTCGCTCGAAGGCCTCGGCAAATTCCGGCTGTTCAGGGCGAGGCCCAATCAGACTCATATCCCCCACCAGTACATTCCATAACTGAGGAAGTTCGTCCAGGCGGCTGCGCCGAATAAGGCGGCCGAAGCGGGTGATGCGGTGTTCATCATCGATCACGAAACGTGCGCCTTCCGGACGGTCGTCCATGCTCATGGAGCGGAACTTCAGCATGCGGAAGGGACGGTTTCCGGCGCCCATCCGTTCCTGGATGAACAGGGCGGGACCTGGGGTTTCCCAACGAATCAAGCAAGCAGTGGCCAGGCACAGAGGCAGCGCGATGGGCGTGAGAAGCAGAACTCCGAGAATATCCAGTACCCGCTTTCCAAGAAGATAAAGAGGGTTAGGCTGGAAGGCCTGGAAGTCGGAGTTGTTTAAAGTATCAAGGTTCACACTGCCCGTCATCGCTTCCAGCAGGGAACGACCATTTAGTACCGGGATGCGCCGGGAGTGATGGCGGGCGATGAAGCGGACCCAGTCGTCGTTCAATTTGGTGTCCATGTCCACCACCAGAACATCGAAACGCCGCTTATCGTTGGGGTCGGTCAGGTAGCAGAAGCGATATTGTTCGTGCTCCCGTTCGGGTTCCTCGAAACGGGTGCCGGGCACGAAGGCCAGTTTGGTGTAACGGAAGCGGGCTTTTACCGCCAATGCCAGGCCCTGGTGGGCAAGGATCAGGACGAAGCCGATGAACAAGGGTAGGCGCGAGTAACCTAACCGCAGGGCTATAACGGCGAAGATTGCCAAGCTGATGGTGATTCCCGTGACGCTCAACTGATAGGGCAAGAGGTTGCCCCCGGGATATTGGCCCAGTGCGCGGGAGAGTAGCAGATTGGTGATGAAGGTGGCGGCCAGGACAAATGAGGTCATTGTCTGGTTCGCGTCGCTGGGCAGCCATTGCCGGTATGCAAGCCAAAATGGAACAAGCAGCACCAACGCAAATGAAATAGACTGCCAGAGCGGCGCGTTCAGCAGGATACGTTCGTACCATCGCTGGTGCCGCTTGGGTTCCAACAGATGATTCTGTTGTGATTCAAGCTGATGTAGTGCATCACCCTGACTCATACCGCTCTTACCCTCGTTCCATCTCAGCGAATGACTGAAGCCTGCCCCCCCGGCGGGAGTGCCGCCAGTTCAATTTGGCCATTCTCTGGTATTCGAGGCGTAGTCCATTGCCCCAAAAACGACAATTTTAGCATGGTTTTACGGGATGATGTCTGGCCGGTTGGTCATATCGGGCCGGCTCCTTTGCGAATTCGGGTCAACTCCTTTGCAAAACAGGGAAAGGGGACAACAAAGGGATGGAGGAAGGGAAAGGAATTCGTCTGCAAGCAGACTTCCCACAGCAATTGGAAAGAAGGCGGGAGTCCGTTGTTGGGGAGGGGGGAGCGGGCAAAGAAAAAGGGTCTACCCGATGGATAGACCCTTTTCTATTTGGCTCCGCCTGCTGGGCTCGAACTAGGCGAATTCACTGGATTCGCGCGCTGATTAACAAGCGGCCTTGGCCGCTCAATCAGCGGACAAAGAAAAAGGGTCTACCCGATGGATAGACCCTTTTCTGTTTGGCTCCGCCTGCTGGGCTCGAACCAGCGACCCGCTGATTAACAGTCAGCTGCTCTACCAACTGAGCTAAGGCGGAATGTCTTGAGGCCGCGTATATTAGTGGCGGCTTTCGGGGGCGTCAACACCCCCGAGTCCGTTTGTTGCTTATTTGTTCAATACCTTCTCGATTCGGCGCACGGCTTCCTTCAGGGTGTCGAGGCCGACGGCGAAGGACAGGCGCATGCAACCCGGGGCGCCGAAGGCGGAACCCGGTACCAGGGCAACGCCGGCGGTGTCGAGCAGCTTGGTGGCAAGCTCGGTGCAGCTGGAGACGTCGTCCATTTCGGCGATGGCGCCGGAGAAGTCCGGGAAGGCGTAGAACGTGCCGTCACCGGGAGCGCAACTGACGCCGGGCAGGGCGTTCAGGGCTTCCACCACATAGTCATGACGCTCCTTGAATGCTTTGACCATGTCCGCCACGCATTGCTGATCGCCGGCCAGGGCCGCTTCGGCGGCGGCCTGGCTGATGGAGGCCGGGTTGGAGGTGCTTTGGCTCTGCACCTTCTTCATGGCGCCGATCAGCTTCTGCGGGCCGGCGGCGTAGCCGATCCGCCAGCCGGTCATGGAGTAGGCCTTGGAGACGCCGTTCATGACCACGGTGCGGTCGTACAGGTCCGGGCAGGCGTTGACGATGTTCACGAACGGCTGGCCGGTCCACAGGATGTGCTCGTACATGTCGTCGGTGGCGACCACGATGTCCGGGTGCTGCTTGAGCACTTCACCCAGCGCCGCCAGCTCTTCCTTGGTGTAGGCCATGCCGGACGGGTTGGACGGGCTGTTGATCACGAACAGGCGGGTTTTCGGCGTGATCGCCGCGGCCAGCTGTTCCGGGGTGATCTTGAAGCGGGTTTCCAGGGTGGTTTCCAGGATCACCGGTACGCCGCCGGCCACTTTCACCATATCCGGGTAGCTGACCCAGTAGGGGGCGGGGATAATCGCTTCGTCACCGTCGTTGAACAGAGCCAGCGCCATGTTGAAGAAGCTCTGCTTGCCGCCGCTGGAGACCAGCACCTGGGCTGGTTCGTAGCTCAGGTCGTTCTCACGCTTGAACTTGTCGACGATGGCCTGTTTCAGGCCGGGAGTGCCGTCCACCGCGGTGTATTTGGTTTTGCCGGCATTGATCGCCTCGATGGCGGCCTGTTTGATATGATCCGGGGTATCGAAATCCGGCTCGCCGGCGCCCAGTCCAATAATGTCCTTGCCCTGAGCTCGCAGCTCGGCGGCCTTGGAGGTCACCGCCAGGGTCGGGGAAGGTTTGATGCGTTGGACGCGGTCGGAAAGGTTGATATCGGACATGCACTCCTCATCTATCGGATGATGATTGGAACCCGGTTTTGGCACAGACCGGGGCACGCAATATTACCGCATCCGGCCCGGATCTCATAGGGTGGCCGAGCCGCTCTCACCCCACAGCAGGACAGCGACACACCATGGCAGACACCGCGTTTAAATTGCACTCGGATTACCAGCCCGCCGGGGATCAGCCCACGGCCATCGCGCAATTGGTGGAAGGGCTCGAGGATGGACTCGGCCATCAGACCCTGCTCGGGGTGACCGGGTCGGGGAAGACGTTCACCATGGCCAATGTGATCCAGCAGGTGCAGCGCCCGACCCTGGTGATGGCGCACAACAAGACCCTGGCCGCTCAGTTGTATGGGGAGTTCAAGGCGTTTTTCCCGGAAAACGCGGTGGAGTACTTCGTTTCCTACTACGACTACTACCAGCCGGAAGCCTACGTACCCAGCTCGGACACCTTTATCGACAAGGACTCCTCGGTGAACGAGCACATCGAGCAAATGCGCCTGTCCGCCACCAAGGCCATTATCGAGCGCCCGGACACCATCATCGTCGCCACGGTGTCGGCCATTTACGGTCTGGGTGATCCGGCCAGCTACCACGCCATGGTGCTGCATCTGGTGCGTGGCGATCATATCGATCAGCGCGACCTGCTGCGGCGTCTGGCGGAGTTGCAGTACACCCGCAACGAGATGGACTTCCGCCGTGCCACCTACCGGGTGCGCGGTGACGTGATCGACATCTTCCCGGCGGAAGAGGAGAGCAAGGCGGTACGTCTGGAGCTGTTCGATGATGAGATTGAGGACATCAGTATCTTCGATCCGCTCACCGGCGAAGTGATCAAGCGGGTGGGGCGCGTCACCATTTACCCCAAGAGCCACTATGTGACGCCCCGGGAAACCGTGCTCAAGGCCATCGAGATGATCAAGGAGGAGCTGGCCGACCGCCTCAAGCTGCTGCGGGACAACAACAAGCTGGTGGAGGCGCAGCGGTTGGAGCAGCGCACCCGTTTCGACATCGAGATGCTTCAGGAACTGGGCTATTGCAACGGTGTGGAGAACTACTCGCGGCTGTTTTCCGGCCGCCAGCCTGGTGAAGCGCCGCCGACGCTGTTTGATTATCTGCCGCAGGACTCGTTGCTGATCATGGATGAGTCCCACGTCACCGTGCCGCAACTGGGCGCCATGTACAAAGGCGACCGCTCCCGCAAGGAAACCCTGGTGGAATACGGCTTCCGGCTGCCCTCGGCGCTGGATAACCGGCCTCTCAAGTTCGAGGAATGGGAGCGGCTGGCGCCGCAAATGGTATTTGTCTCCGCCACGCCGGGCTCCTACGAGGAAAAGCACGCCGGCCAAGTGGTGGAGCAGGTGGTACGGCCCACCGGGCTGGTGGACCCGGCCATCGAAATCCGTCCCGCCGGCAGCCAGGTGGACGACCTGGTGGGCGAGGCCCGGGAATGCATCGCCAAGGGCGAGCGGGTGCTGGTGACCACGCTGACCAAACGGATGGCGGAAGACCTCACCGAGTACCTGAACGAAAACGGCATCAAGGTGCGCTACCTGCACTCCGACATCGACACCGTGGAACGGGTGGAAATCATCCGCGACCTGCGTCTGGGCAAGTTCGATGTGCTGGTGGGGATCAACCTGCTGCGGGAGGGCCTGGACATGCCGGAAGTGGCGCTGGTCGCCATTCTTGACGCTGACAAGGAAGGCTTCCTGCGTTCCGACCGTTCCCTGATCCAGACCATCGGCCGGGCGGCGCGCAACATCCAGGGGCGGGCCATTCTCTACGCCGACCAGGTCACCGGCTCCATGCGCCGGGCCATGGACGAAACCGAGCGCCGCCGGAACAAGCAGATCGAACACAACAAGGCAATGGGCATCACCCCGCAAGGTCTGATCAAGCAGGTGCGGGATATCATGGATGACGCCTATGCCACCGGCGCCGGTCAGCCGGAGCGCAAGCGTACCCGCAAGGTGGCGGACGACCGCGAGGAGTACATGGCCCGCTCACCGGCGGAGGTGGCCAAGGAAATCGATCAGTTGGAAGCGAAGATGATGGAGCACGCCAAGAACCTGGAGTTCGAGCAGGCCGCGGCCCTGCGCGACCGCGTCCATCGCCTGCGGGAAGAGGGCTTCATGCGGTAAGCCATGGCCAGTGGCCCACGCCGTTGGTTTCGCCCCCTGTAGGAGCCTGCCCTGCAGGCGAATGGTTTTTCGTCGACCGCTGTGGGAAGCCAGCTCGCTGGCGAATAATCGCCAACGCACTCCTGCTACACCACCTCCGGCATCACCTCCGGGCTCAACTCCTTCACCCAGATCAGAGTCCCGGCGATCACCGCCACCGGCATAATGAACAGATTCACCAGCGGCAGCATGGTCAGCCCCATCACCAGCGAGCCGAACGTCAGCACCAGCCAGCGCTTGCGCTTGAGCCGCACCAGCATCTCCTCGAACGACACTTGGCGGTTATCCGCGCCATAGTCGATGTACTGCATGCCCAGCAGCCAGCCGGACCACAGGAACCACACCGCCGACGCGAAGACATTGACCACCGGAATAAAATAAAGCACCACCACCACGAACAGCACCAGTAGTGCGCGTGACAGCCAGTACAGGGTCTTGCGGATCTCCCGCTTGAAGGTCCGCCAGATCATCGCGCCGATGGACTCATCCGGCATCGGCCGGTTGGTGACCTGGATATCCACCTTCTCCGCCAGAAAACCCATGAATGGCGCGGCGATCAGCTGTACGCCCAGGGTGAAGACGCTGGCGAACACCCCCAACAACAGAATCCACACCAGCACCACCGCGGCGTTGGCCAGAAACTGGATCAGCCCGTTGAGGAAGCTCAATCCGCCATCCAGCGCCCAGCCCGCCGTCACCGCCGAAATCCAGCCCCCGATCCAGGTCGCGGAGAGCCAGTACAGCACCCCGAACACCAGCACGTTAAAGGCCATCGGCACCATGACATACCAACGCAGGCCCGGGCTGCGCGCCAGACTGAAGGCCTGACTCAAATAGGAAAACGCACGACTGATCTGCTGCACGGTCCACCCTGTCTTCGGCTACGGAAACACCGCGGAGTCTAACGGGGTGGGGGTGGGGTGCCAATGGTGGATCTGGATGGGCGGGAAGGAAAGGCGAGGTTGTTTGTGAATGGTTGTAGGCTGAGGCTTACATGAAAAAGGGTGAATATCCTACAGGAAATGTATGAAAGGGCTTACACAAAAATATGATGAATAGTTATATAAGATCACTTATCGGATTGAGATCTGTTTCTCGATTATCAGAACCATGGATCTAAATTGGGGAAAAAGACATGTTCAAGAAATGGGGTTTAGGGCTTGTTTTTGCGGGTGTTGCTTCTTTCGGTGGGGCACCCATGGTGGCTATGGCGACTCCAGGAGGAACCGGGGCGTTTATGCCGAAGGATATAGAAATTGCACCTGATTATGTTTATATCCGTGTCGCACCTGATACAGCGGCCGGCCTCCAAAACATTGATGATTGCGATAAGAAGGATGTTCTTATCATCCCTAGTGATGATTCAACACTGAGGGCTGAGATGATTTCCGTTGTTTTATCATCTCTCTCATTTGGAAAACCTTTGTCCGTCTGGGTACCTCGTTGTGAGCCTCTACATTGGGTAGGTGCACCTACTGCACCTTATGTAGGAAGTGTGTTTATGCACCGCCAATGAGGCTTAGTATGAAAATTAATAAAGGATATTTACTGTGGTTTTTTTGCTTCTCCTGGTTTGTGCTGGTGCGCGGGCCGAGTTCCTGGAAGGGACCGTCGACCGAGTAGGTTGCCATATAGATAAGGACGAGTGTTTTGTTGTTCTTGATTCTCCTGTTATGGACGTTTCTAAATGTAGTAACGATAGCTCTGCTGGGCTGCGCTGGGGATCTTCAGGAGAACATGCATATGCCGCCTTATCCATCATCATGAATGCGAAAGTGAATAACATGAAGGTGTTGTTCGGCGGCGTGGGGGATACCTGCTTTGGCGATTTCTTAAGCTTTAGATGGGTCACTCTTAAAGACTAAAGTGTGATTTTTGGGGCACCAATAAAGAGAAGAAGGGATAGGGTATGTCTAGATACAGGAAGGCTTTGGGGATTTTTTTTGCACTTTTAATGTGCATGGCCGGTTCGGCATCCGCATCGATTTCTCTGAATAAGCCTTTATATCACGTCTATTATGGCGATATAGACAGTGTGGAGTACGGGCTGGATGGGCATCTGGATATTCTCCTTCGAGCACGCCAGCAGTTCATCATGCTGACCGTGGGAATTTCGTTCCCCGTTCCGTTTGATTCCGGCTACCAAGATATTCTTCTCTGTGGCACCAGCAGTGGCGACTTCGTACCCTGCACCATGACACAGGGCGCGGCCATCCCTGCCCAACCTTCCAATTTGTTTGATGGATTGATCGGTGATTTGGATGGGGACGGCATTGCCGACCTTTTCCTGCAGTCAAAAGACCCCAATATAAATAGCCTCTTTCTGAGCAATAACAGCGATGGCACGCTGTCTCTGAAAGACCAGTTCCTGAAGATTGGAGATCACTGGGTATCTGGAGGTGGTGAGGTCTCGATCAGGGACAATCCCCACGATAGCGGGAAAGTCTTGTTTCTTGATGATTCCCGTTACTCGCAGTGGAATGGCAGCAGCTTCTCCGAACCCAGAAGCGTCGATCTTAATACTTCCCTGATCGGTTCCTCCGCATCCTCCTTCTCCGTTGATCTCGGCCAGGCTGAGTTCAGCCTGCCCATCCAGGTCCCCAAAGGCGGTGCCGGTGTCGACCCCTCGTTCTCGATCCATTACTCCAGCGGTTCCGGATACGGCCAGGCGGGCATGGGGTTCAGTATTGCCGGCGTTTCCGCCATCGAGCGCTGTGGTTATAGTTTCGAACGGGATGGTGCTGTATCGGGAGTAAAAGGAAACAATGGCGACTTGCTTTGCCTCGACGGCAATCGATTGATCCTCGTCTCCGGCCAGTACTGGGGTAACGGCTCAATCTATCAGACCGAGGCGGAATCGGATCGTAAGATCGTCTACAGCCAGGGTGGCTTTACCGTCCATGAGAAGAACGGCGATGTTCTGTATTACGGCAGCCGGGCGGATAGTCGTATCACTGGCCGTCTGTCCGGCAACGCGGTTGGCCGCTGGGCGTTGGATGGCGTGGAAGACCGCTTGGGGTATGGATATCGGGTGACGTACCAGCCCGGCTCCGCTGGCTATTTCCCCAAGAAGATCGAATATACGGTCAAGGACGGCCAGGCCGGTAGCGGCGATGCCGAGGTGGAATTCACCTATGAGCCGGATCCCTATGGCTGGCGTATCGCGGTGCTGGGCAAGGTGTATAAAGTCGGGCTTCGTCTGGCTCGTGTCACCTCTCGGAGTCATGGCTCCGTGGCGAGACAGTATCACTTCCGCTATGAAACCAGCCAGGCCACCAAACGCTCGCTATTGACGCGCTTCTTTGAATGCGATGCCTCGGTGCGTTGTTTCAAACCGATCGCCTTGAACTGGAAAAAAGAGCGTCAGCCGGACTTTTCCAAGGCGACCTATACCCGTTTCCCCGGTTCGCCCACCAATGAGCATGTCTTTGAGGAGGGGTTGCATTACCCCGGTTTTGCACGCTGGGTGGATATCAATAGGGATAAAAAGGATGACTATTGCCGTATATCGGGTCTCAACAGTACCTCCACGGCTCCGGTTGAAATTATCTGCTATCTGAATAACGGCAGCGGATCGTTTAATTCCCAGATAAAAATTGACGCGGGATTGGTGGGTACCCGTTTGGCTGTGGATACAGAATATCCCGTCAAGGACTGGAATTGGCATAACTGGAACGTGGATCCCTCCTGGATTGACATCAACGACGATGGTTTGGTGGACCTTTGCTACTCCACACTGCAGGGCGGTAATGACCGGCTGACGTGCCGGTTGAATAAACCCAATCTTCAGAATGCCTTCAAGGAGCTTATTACCCACGATATTTCGCGCCCCGTCGAGAAGCTGTATGTTGGCCCCCGTTCCTGGATGGACTTCAACGGTAATGGCAAGATCGACTATTGCTATACCTATTTGAAAGGCGACAAGAAGTACATTCGCTGTCTGGTGCAGTCAGTCAACGGGTTCACGTTCTCGGAGGCCTTCACCAAGGAAATCACCGATATGGCCGGCTACTGGGCCGATGTCAACGGTGATGGGCTGCCGGACTACTGTATTACCACCAAAACCAAAGTCACTTGTCATACCAATCATCAAGGCCAGAGCCTGGATGGTGGAACTTGGGCCAAGACCGGAGCCCATTTTCAAACCGATGAACAGGACTGGCCCTACAAAGGCAGCTCTACCCGGTATTTCAGCGCCCTGTTTACCGACTTCACGGGCAACGGTTTTTCCGATTTCTGCCGCATCTATTGGACCAAGGAAGGCGGAAATGATGGTTATCGCGCGTCCTGCCTGGAATCTCTTGGAGACAGTTGGGGCAATGAAATTGTCTCCGCTTTCCTACCGGTCCATCAGAGGTTTGACGGTGACATGGAGTCGATGCCGGAAGCCACTCAATTCATGGACGTCAACCAGGACGGCCGCATGGACTGGTGTGTGGAAAACAGCCTTCCCACCGCCTATACAGATACACACCTGACCTGTTTTATTTCCACGCCAGACGGATTCGGTACGTCTCCGGTGAAGTATCGTCTGCCCTATCTTGGATCAAACATTCGCGGTATGCGGGACATCAATCGGGGCTGGGCGGACATCAATGGTGATGGCCACGATGCCTATTGCGCCCTGTATTGGAAGTCTCTAGTCCCCCGAAATCGCGGCATGGCCTGCTTCGGTCCCCAGGTGCCGGAGCAAGGAGACCTGCTCACCGGCGTCACCAACGGGTTTGGGTTGGAATACGGTGTTACCTACAAAGATATCGCTGATCCGTCGGTGTACGCCTATGGAGACCCCACCGGCAGTCACGGCCAGGTCTTCCTGACCAAAGGCATGAACGTGGTGTCGGAACTGGAGGCCTCCGACGGCATCGGCGGTTACAACACCCAGCAATATTTCTACCGGAACTACGGCTACTACCCTAATGAGTTCGGTGGCGTCGGCTTCGAGATGCTCAGGGTGACCTCGGAGAACGGCAGAAAACGCCATGACATCTGGTTCAATCAAGACGTTCGCAATCATACCGTCGGTCAGGTGGATCACTCCGAGACCTATTACAAGGTCGGTGGCGGGTTTCAGTTGGTCTCCAGCGAAGAAAATGAGTGGCAGACTCAGATTTATCGGGGCCAGGGGTTCCCGTTGCAGTCCGCTTCCAATATATGGAACCGTTCCGGTATCTCCCTGCGTTACCGGTCTTTGCTCAAAGGCAGCGTCAGCAAGGAGTATGAGCTCGACGGCAGCCTGATCAAGACGGTGGCGTCCAGCAATACCTACAAAAACACCGGCGACTTGCTGACACAGGAAGTCACTACCTCCGGGACCGGGCAGACGTTCACCAAACGACTGGTCAACCAATACCTGACCAATAACCTGACCTACTGGATACTCGGCCGGCAGTCCCGCTCCGAAGCCACTTACTCTGGCTCTTATCAAGGGCAGGCGGCGCCCGCCATTACCAGAACGTCGGCCTGGACCTACTATTCAGCGTCGCAGCCCGGTATCGGCGGCATGTTGAAATCCGAGATCGTCGAACCGGATCTGCCAGGACTACGTAAGGAGACCCATTATACCTACAACGCCTATGGGCTTACGGAAACACGGGTGGAGAAGGGCGCTGGCGGCGCGGAACGAAGCACGCAATTCACCTATGATCCCACCGGCCGCTTCGTGGTGGAGACCCGCAATACGCTGGGGCACACCTCGAAAGCGACCTATGACCCGGTGCTGGGTGTCAAGCTGACGGAAAGTGACCCGAATAACGTCACCACCCGTTGGAATTACGACTCTCTCGGACGTCCGCTGACCGAAATCAGCGCGGATGGACAGAGCCGGGAGACCCGCATTAAAGCCTGCATAAGCAATTGCCCGGCCAACGCGGTGTACTACACCGAAAGCTGGCTGGCCAGCCGTAACGGCACGCCGATCAGCGGCCCGACCCGGGAATACACGGACTTGCTGGGCCGCACCATTGAAACCCGGGCCACCGGCTTCTCTGGCGAAACCATCGTGGCGAAGACGGAATATGACGCCAACGGCGACGTGACCCGCACCTCCGAGCCGCACGAGCAGGGCGGAGCCGTGTACTGGAATCAGGTGGTGTCCCGTGATGTGCTGGGGCGTCCTCTGGTGGAGCGGTCCGCTTCCGGTTTGACGTCCAACCATCAGTACAACGGACTCACCACCCAACAAACGGTGTCCTGGAGCGACCCGGTGGGTGGCGGTCAGACCACCCAGGTGACCGTTCACACCAACGATGTTCAGGACCGTTTGCGCCGGGTGGTGGACGCGGCCAATCGGCAGCTTACCTACCAATACGATGCCTCCGGCAAGTTGCTGAAGGTGGTGCTTCCGGACCAGGTGGAGCTGGTTAACACTTACGATGCCCTGGGCCGCAAAGTCGGCTCCCAGGACCCGAACATTGGTCAATGGCAGTACGCCTATGACGATTTCGACCAGATCGTTCTGCAACAGAACGGCAGTGGCGCCCGGACCTGTTCGGCCTATGACGAGCTCGGGCGGCTGATTTCCCGCACCGATGATTATCGGCCGTCCCTGAGCTGGGTCCAGGCGTCGCAGGCGGCCTTGAACGGCTGCGCGGGGCAGACCGCGACCCATAGCTGGAGTTATGACGCCTCGGCCAAAGGAGTGGGGCGCCTGGCACTGGTGACCGCCAACAATGGTTATCGGGAAGAGCCTTTCTACGATGGGATTGGCCGGGTGGTGCAGGTGGACACCCGCTTCGAGGGGCGCCAGTTCACCCGTTCAAACCAGTTCGACAATGACACCGGCCGCCTGATGCAGGAGACGCTGCCGCACCGGATCAACGGCCCGAGCCTGAGCGTGGAGTACCGCTACAACGCCCAGGGCGAACTCTATGAGATCGGCAAGCCCGGTGAGGAAGACTATTACTGGCGGGCCAATGCCAAGACCGTGCGGGGTCAGATCAAGGATGTGTACCAGGGTAACGGCATCATCCGCAAACTGTACGACCATGATTCGGCGTCCGGTTTCCTGACCCAGATCCGCTCCAAGATGATGTTCGACGCCGGCTGGAATATCCAGAACGAGTTCTACGACTTCGACGCCAAAGGGCTGATGCGCAAGCGTACCCAGCAGGCGGTGGGTAACCTGGAACAAATGGAGGAAACCTTCGCATACGATGTGGTGGACCGCCTGGTGCAAGCCACGGTGGCCAACATGACCACCCCGGGCAATTCGTTCGAGCAGTCCATCGACTATGACGTCAACGGTAACATCCTGCAGCGCAATGACGTCGGCCAGTACCAGTATGGCGAAAGCTGTGAAGTGGGTGGTACCCAGTACACCCCGGGGCCGCATGCCGTTACCAGCGTTTCCGGAGTACGCAATAGCAGCTACTGCTATGACAGTGGTGGCAACATGCTTTCTGGCGGTGGCAAGACCATCTCCTACACCGCTTTCAACAAGCCGGACCGGATTCAAGGCGCCAGTGCGACGGTCGACTTCGTTTATGGCCCGGACCGCGCCATCCTGAAACAGGTCACCACCACCTCCGAGAAAACCACCAGCAAGATCTCTCTGGGTGGGTACGAGTACCTGGATATCCAGAAGAACGGGCAGACCACCATCAAGGAACGCTTCCGGATCACCGGGGACGTGGTGGTGTCCTTCGAAAACGGTGACGCCACCTCGCCCAACGAAGAGCACCTGTTCATGGACGGCATGGGCTCCGTGGTGGCCGTGGCCCATGGCCTCGGCGGCGTCACCGAACGCTACCGCTACGACCCCTGGGGCCGGCCACGCAAAGACGTGGACTGGACAGCGATCAGCGACGCCGCCTGGTTCGGCATGGAACGGGCGGAAAAGGCCACCAGCAAAGGTTACACCGGCCACGAGATGCTCGACGACGTGGGCATCATCCACATGGGCGGCCGCATCTACGACCCCACCATCGGCCGCTTCCTCAGCGCCGACCCGGTGATCAAGGGCCTGGACCAGGTGGAAAGCTACAACCGCTACAGCTACGCCCTCAACAACCCCATGAGCATCACCGACCCCAGCGGCTATTCCTGGCTGAGCAAGACCTGGAAGAAGCTGCGGAACTCGATTAAGAAGCGGATGGGGATTGTACTGGCGGTGTTCAACCCGCAAATGGCCATCGCGGAAGTCACGTCTCGCTATGCCGGCAAGGAAATGGCCCGGTTTGCTGCGAGGAACAAGTTTGCGGGGGAAGTGTTTGGGATTGTTGGCATGGCGGGTTGCGGGGTATTTACTGGTGGAACCGGAGCGGCGGGCTGCCTCAGCGCCTATCAGTCCTGGGCGGCCGGGGCCGTGGCCTACGGCAGCGGCGCACCTATCGAGAAAGCCCTGCTGGCCGGCGCGAAGTCCGCCGCCTTGGCCTACGCCGATGCCGGTGTCGCCGGTGCCATCGGTGACTTGAGGCTGGGCTGGGCAGGCAGCGGCCTCGCCCACGGCGCCCGCGGCGCGGCCTTCGCCCGCCTGCGAGGTGCTGACGTCAGGTCCGGCGTTATAGGTGGTATGACTGAAGGGATGATCGGAAGCAGAATCAAGGGATGGACCGAAGGTGAACGGGGCTCTGGGACCGTGCTGGCAGGATTGGTAAGTGGCGCAGTATCCGAAGCCACGGGGGGCAAGTTCATGGTGGGGGCTGCTACCGGGGCTATGGGGTATATTTTTAATCAGATGGCTCATGAGGCCGATCCTACCGGGTTTGATAGTTGGAGTTATGATTCCGAGCTAAATAGCTCTGATGCGCTGCTGGCCGGAATATCTCTTGCGCCGTTGGCGGCTATCGAAGGGGTGTCGGCTTGGGTTGTTAATGGTATGGCAAGAGTCTTAGGGCGCCCATCAGGAAAGATTGGTGACGCTCTTGCACAATACACAAAAAACGATATTCATCATTTATTTGGAAGGGGAGGAGGCGCTCCTACACGGTTATTGGAGAAGTACGGATCTCCTGAAGCTGCATTGAGGAAACTGCAAATGTCAGCCCAGTCAATCGCCAATAAGAACTATCAGACAGGTTCGTGGGTCACTGTAAAAGTGGCTGATACCCCAGTTAGCATAAAAGGAAGGGTTGTTGACGGGATTTTCAGGATATCCTCCATTGCGAAGAAGGAGTTCTAATGTGTTGAGAAATCAGGAGGTTATTGCGCTTGAACTCATATTTAGAGGTGCGGATTTCTTAAGTGAGGAAATTAAAGAAAGAATTGAAGGCGCTCATAGTGTTGACTGGGAAGAAACTGGCGTTGGTTTCTATTCTAAGATAAAACTTGGGCGCCCCTTATCAAAAGTTCCTGATGTTAGGATGTGGGAATACAATTTTTCTCACCCAGATTTTCCTTACGGTGGCTCGTATATGTGTGTTGTGATCGGGGAGTATGATTTGGAGTTAGAGGGGGTGGCTTTAGGGGGGGCGGATTGGCCAAACCCTTCAGATTCCAGTTTATTCCGAGAGCTTGTGTGAGGTTATAAGCCTGGAAGCTCTTTTTAGAGTGGGGTGGGGGTCTGGGTGCGAGTGGCTCTGGGGGTCAGGTCTTGCCCTGTGCCTTTCTTGACTGGAAAGAGTGGCGGTGAGGCACCGGGCAAGACCTGACCCGAATGGCGGGCAAGATCTGCGGGGGACGTAAATCAGTATCTAACTTAGGAGCTATTGATGATTAACAAAAAATGGATTTTCGTTTTTTGGGGGGGGCTTTGATTTCCGGTCAAGCGCTTTCTCTCAGCAATGAAAATTTTAAAGTGTCACAGGTCGATGTCACTAAGGATCTTGGTATTGTTTGGATCGATGCATCCAGCAAGGAAATTACAAATCGGCCTGTATGTGATCCGAAAAACTATAACGCTGTGGCATGTGAGATAAGCGATGATTTTTGCAAGGCGATGATATCCATTGCCTTGACGGCTAAAAGCACAAGTAATGTGGTTGACTTCGAGTATGATGGGCAGTGTAAGGACGTTTTTGCTACTGGATCTAGATTTCGTTTGTCAAATTAGGACTTGAGGGTCAGGTCTGAAGGGGCTCAGGGGGGGCTAGTCATTTTTTTGCCTTTCAGGGAAATGCGGAGTGAATTATGAGATTAGGAGCTGGGTTGTCTGTAACTAAATTTTTAATTTTCGGACTGAGTATCCTTCTTGCATTTGCCTCTTTTCCGGCTATGGGGGGAATATGTGGAAGAGGTAAGATTGTGTCGGTAATTGAAGGCGGGTGGGATACCAATGATTTTATGATAAAAATTGATTATTCAGAGGCGCAGAGCGCACATCCTGAGACCGAGCACAAAGGGTGGATTGTTTATAAAAGCACTCTGGATCAACAACGGCTGAACGGAATTAGGGCCATGGCATTGACTGCTTATGTGTCTGAAAGGGAAGTTACTCCCTTCTCTCACAATGGTAATTGCAGTGACGCGACGGAGTTGATGTTAAGATAGCGGGCTCGGTCAACTCGGGGCAGGGTCTTGTTTGCCTTCCGAAGAAGGGATGCTGCTGGAGTTTTCGTATAGATAAAGCAATGAGTGGAGGAGCCAAGGATGGCCAGACCGCTGCGCTTGGAGTTTGCAGGCGCTTTATATCATGTGACTTCGCGTGGAAACCGGCGCGATCTGATTTATGAAGCGGACGAAGATCGACACGCCTTTCTTGCTGTTCTTGATGATGTGGACGAAACCTTTAATTGGGTGTGTCACGCCTATTGTCTGATGGGAAATCACTATCACCTTCTGATTGAAACACCGGACGGTAATCTTTCGAAGGGAATGCGTCATCTTAACGGTGTTTATACGCAGGTTTTTAACCGCCATCATCGCCGTGTGGGGCATGTGTTCCAGGGGCGTTATAAGGCGATCCTGGTGGATAGGGAGGAGTATCTTCTGGAACTGGCACGTTACATCGTGCTCAACCCGGTTCGAGCGGGCCTGGTTCGGGACGCGCTGGACTGGCCATGGAGTAGCTATCGGGCAACTCTGGGCTATAAGTCTAAGCTGAAGACGCTCCATGCAGATGCTGTTTTGGCGGTATTTGGTGGAACCCGGCGAGCAGCAGTACGACGATATGAGCGCTTTGTATCAGAAGGCAGGAATCAGCCCTCACCTTGGGGAGAGCTGAAGAATCAGGTCTATCTTGGTAGCGAGTCGTTCGTGAATGAGATGCAGAGCCATATCGAAAGGCCGGATGAACTGACTGAAGTGCCTGCCGCGCAGCGCCGCCCTACGGCACGTTCCTTGATGTTCTATGCTGAGACGGAAGGTTCTCGAGATGAAGCTATAGTCAGAGCGTATGCAAGCGGAGGGCATAGCATGAAGGAGATCGGTCAATTTTTCGGACTGCACTATTCCCGGATCAGTCGAATCATTGGAAAGGCAAATGGCAAGACCTGACCCCCAGAGCCGTGATCAGGACGGTACTCACTGTAATCCTGGCGATAGCCATAATGGTCTTGCTGGCGTTCGTGGCCATGTTGGCGGTCGGCAGCCTGGGCGTGTAACACCCTTTTCCGTGGGGGTCAGGTCTTGCCCTTTGCCTTTCTTGGCTGGAAAGAGTGACTGCGAGGCACCGGGCAAGACCTGACCCGAATGGCACTTACTTAACCCCCGCCTTTTGCCCGCCGGAGCCTGCTTTATTCCATGGGCGTTGCTTTGGTGGATGCCCATGCCGACGTATCCACGCCTGCGCCTCATGCCGGGGACGCGTTAACAGCGGGAGCGGTTTCGGTCGTCGCTTGACCGCTCTGGGTTCAATACGTCCTGGGCGGTTCCCCACCCGCTGCTGGCCAATCAGACGAAAGAGTTCCGTTAAATCGTCACTGGTATGGCAAGCGAGCAGTTGTTGGTACCAAGCCTGCCAGCATTGCAGAGCATGTTTGAAGCTCAGCGTACGAGGCAATACCTTCGCCAACACGGCGGACGGCACCATCAGAAGCCGGACCAGATTATAGGCCAGAAGGTACACCCACAGTTCCTTTTCCGCCATCTCCGGTGTTTTACAGCTCAAGGCTTCCATCCCCAGAGTGGTTTTGATGTGCCGGATATCCAGCTCTACCTGCCAGCGGCTTCGATATAACGCTTTCAGCGCCTGACGTGGCGCCCGCGCCGGATCATACAAGGTGGTGATCAGCACTTTTCCACCCAGCGCCACTTCACGCAAGGCGATATCGTCGGGCAGTGCCTGATAGTGCGCCAGACTCATCCAGTCCGGACGCTGGCAAGGTTTGCTAATTCGGATCAGATGATCCTTGTGGCCCAGGCGCTTTCCCTTACGGAAGTCCGTTGTCAGCTTACGAGCACCATTTTGTGCGAACACGACATCCACACCACGAGCCAGACAGTCCGCCAGAATCACGTAGCTGCCATACAGTCCATCCCCCAGGAGGATATCGCCAGCGTTGAAGCCAGGCAGCAACGAACGGAACAGGGTGTGTTCGCTGGCGCCTTTACCCGCATAAGGCCCCATTGCCGCATTCAGTACGGCACCGCTGGCCAGACAGGTGACGGCGACAATGCGGCAGAGAGGGAAGCCCAGACCGGGCTTCTGCGAGCGCTGCTGGGGATAAACCGCTTGATTGGCGGGTGTATCCGGCAGAGTCACGGTGGTGCCGTCAACGATGCGAACAGGTCGCCCCTGCCAGTGCCAGCTGTCAGGTACTTTCTCGTTGCTCAACGATCCTGTAGCGCGTGCCAGAGATGAGACCAGCTCCAGTGGTAAACGCTGCCGAGCTTTGCAATAGCCGCCTGTAGACGTACTGCACGCCTTGCGCCCTCCCAGCCAGCGTGCCACCGCAGCCTCATTGACCACTCGCTGACAGGAGCGATCCGCTTGCATCACCTGGCTCAGAAACATCGCCAGGGTTTCCGTTGGCGGGAAGAGGCGCTCGCGGTGCTCGGGCAATGAGGATTCCAGTACATCAAAGAGTTCTGCAGAGGTGAGCAGATTGAAAAAACGGATGGCATCCTGGCGGGACAACTGTCGTTTGATCGCTTGCTGCTGAAATCGATTCTGTTTAGCATCCATAGGAGCTGATCCTTGGCGGGGTGCGATTCTTTGGCGAGATAAACACGCCGCCATTGGATCAGCTTTTTTGTTTCTGGATCAAGGCCTTATCGACTAAGTAAGTGCCATTCAGACCTGACCCCGGGGCGGGCAACTCTGCCACTACCACTTTTCAGGATAGAAGATGCTTATGGAATGGATCGCCTTGATTTTAGCAATGGTCTTGATTTTAGCTCTAGTCTTTTTCACCAACTGGATAATCATGCTGTTCCGCAAAAAGGCCAAGAAAATTTACCATGAAGCCCAGATCAGAGCGGGCGGAGAATTTGACATTGATGTAGTTGGGGAGTCTCACTACCAAGACAATCTGGAAATAGTGGCCTCTGAGAGCGGTCGTGGACGGGATGATGACCTGCAAGCCTGGGTCGTGCCCGAGCCTGACAATCCACATGACAAAAATGCCTGCGCGATCTACATACATGATCTCAAGGTAGGGTACCTACGACGCCAGAACGCAAAGGAATTCAAGGAACTGATCAAACTGCTAGACCTGGACAAATACTCCAAAGTCGGCGTCAAAGCCAGGCTTGTCGGGGGGACCAATAACAAGCCCAGCTTTGGTGTCATTCTGGATATGCCAGCGCTGGATAGTCTGGATTAGAGGCGCTGGGGGGCAGGGCCCTCCTTATCCGCCAACCCCAACCTCCGATGCCACTCGGCAATACTCTCCTCCGGATAGCCGTCAAAGCATTTGTCGTTCTTTCCGGCTTCCACTTCCACCCAGTTGGCTTTGCTGTCCAGTAGCAGATGCACCCGTTCGGGCGGGATCGGCAGGTCGGTGTCGATGGCCGAGGCGAACGGGTGGACCAGTTCCGGCCAGCGCGGATCGAATACCCACAGGGCGCTGGCGCAATGCCGGCAGAAGTGCCGTTCGCCAGGACTGGGTTCACCATCGATGACGGCATGGTAGATGCTCTTATGCTCGGCGCCTTCCACGGAGAGCGTTTCGGCGCGACCGCTGAGGTTGATGGCATAGCCGCCGCCGCCGGCGGTTTTGCGGCAGATGGAACAATAGCAGCGTTGATAGGGATAGGGGTGTGGTGACTCGACGCTGAAATGTACCGCGCCGCAGTGGCAGGAACCGTGAAGCAACATGACTTTCCCTCCCGAGGTCCGGGCCGTCACTGACGATGGTGTCAGCGCGGCAGGGGGTAATGCCGATGGCTATGGCACGAGGGTAAGTCGATCAATCTGGACAGGCAATGAGAGAGCACGGAACTCCCGGCAAAGGAACGCCTCCAACGAGGTGAGGAAGGAAATGCCGTGTTTACCTTCTATACATTTTTCATCTGGGAGGAGAGTGTCATGTCCATGGGGGCCCGATTCGTAGCCACGGGATTCGCTATGTTCGCTTCGATTTTGTCCACTGCCGGCGCCTGGGCGTCGGAAGGGCAGCCGGAAAAGGCCGTTTATGACGGTGAGCTGTCCGGTTTTGACTACGCTTATCCGGTGAACCGGTTCGAATTTACTTCTCAAGGTGTGCCGGTGCGGATGGCTTATCTGGATGTCGCGCCGGAGACGCCGAACGGGCGCACGGTGGTGCTGATGCACGGCAAGAATTTCTGCGCGGGCACGTGGGAGGGCACCATTGAAGCGCTCTCCGAGGCTGGGTACCGGGTGGTGGCGCCGGATCAGATCGGCTTTTGCAAATCCACCAAGCCCGAGAATTATCATTTCAGCTTTCATCAGTTGGCGGCCAACACTCACTCCTTGCTCGCGAATCTCGATATCCACAAGGTTACGGTGATGGGGCATTCCATGGGCGGCATGCTGGCCACCCGTTATGCGCTGATGTACCCGGATGGGGTGGAGCAGTTGGTGCTGGCCAATCCTATCGGGTTGGAGGATTGGAAAGCCAAAGGCGTGCCGTATCAGGGCATCGACCAGGCCTACCAGTCGGAATTGAAGAAGAGCGCGGAGGGCATCCGGGCGTATCAGCAATCCACTTATTACGCCGGCCATTGGGAGCCACGTTATGACCGTTGGGTGGAGATGCAGGCCGGGATGTATCGCGGCAAGGACCGGGAACGGGTGGCGTGGAATCAGGCGCTGACCTCCGACATGGTGTTCACGCAGCCGGTGGTTTATGAGTTCAGTCAGTTGCGGGTTCCGACTCTGCTGTTGATCGGCGAGCAGGACAACACGGCGATCGGCAAAGGGCTGGCCAGCGAAGAAGTTAAAAAGGAACTGGGCCGCTATGAGGTGCTGGGGGAGCAGGCCGCCGAGCGGATTCCCGATGCCACTTTGGTGGAGTTCCCGGAGCTGGGCCATTCTCCGCAGATTCAGGCGCCGGAGACGTTTCACAAGGCTCTGTTGGACGGGCTGAGCGAGCTGTAGCGGATTCTGCTCGGGACCGGGGCGTCGGCCAGCGATACGGTGCCGGCGGTCCCCAATCCGGTGGCGCGATGTTAGGATGCGCGCCTTGCCGATTGTATCGATGGAGCGCTGATGTTATCGAAACGGACCTTCCTGCTTCCGCTTGCCTGCCTGATCTCGCTTGCCCCGCTTGGTGCCAAGGCCGCTCCTGAATGGGCGGATCCGGATTACCCGGAGATCGATTACGGCGGTACCTACGGCATGCTGGCCAGCGAAAACGGGTTCAAGGAAATGATGGGCTGGTGGGCCTACGGCGATAGCGGGGCGGCATACAGCAACATCGACTCCCTGAAGAGCGCCGCTAATAAATCCCTGCTCATGCGCGAGCATGATCACACTCGGTTCGAGGCCGAGTGCACGGACGGGAAACTGGCCTTCGTGGTGACCCACGCATCAGGTATGGGAAAAGGGCCGAGTGCCTTCGCGGTGAGCGACAGTGGCGATATCGAGGTGGCCTACAGCTTCGATGGTGGTGAGGCCCATAAAGCCGCCTGGCCGGACCTGTTCGAGGGGAGATCCACGGGGTTGCGTCAGGATCAGGCGTATCGGTTCATGAAAGCTCTGGAAAAGGCGGATGACGTGGCCTTGCGGATGCACAGCTCCGACGGCTCACCAATGGAACTGAATTTCGCCCTGGCCGGCGCGGAAGAGGCGTTTGCTCCGGTGCTGGAGGCTTGCGGTTACCAATAGGCAGGGGCCTTGTAAGACTCCCTCACACGGAAATCTTCAACTCCACTCCCAGCGCTTTTAATACCCGCACCACAGTGTCGAACCGCGGCTTGGCGCCGGGGCTGAGGGCCTTGTACAGGCTCTCCCGGCCCAGTCCCGAGGCGCGGGCGATTTCACTCATGCCCTTGGCACGGGCCACGTGGCCGATGGCATCAATCAATTCATTGTGGTCGCCACTGGCCAGGACCTGGGACAGGTATTCGGCAATGGTGGCCTCGCTGTCCAGATGGCGAGCGAGGTCAAAAGGTTGGATGCCGAGGTCTTTCAGTGTGTTGTCAGGGCGGTTCATGGTGGTCACCTCGCTATGGTGTTGTGATCGCCGATCTGCCCGTTGCGCAAGCGGTCCAGCCGGCGGAGCAACGCGGCCTTGCCAACGGGGTCCCTCACTCTGGACAGCCAGAGGCGAAACGCCTGAGTGTCCAGTACGGTATAAGTCCGAATTGTATCCTTTTGGATACGGCTGTCAAGGCTGGAAGGTTCGGAATCGGAAGAGGGTTTCCCACCAGGGGAACCGGAGGAGTGGGGGCCGTTCATGGCAAATGCTCGCTGACGTGGTCCAGCTTTCAGTATCGAAGAGTGGGGGCCGGCGGGTCTGTCGGCTAAATCGGAAAGGTCTGTAGGTCAGGCACGCGAGAAGGGGTAAGCCATACCTTTATGGATATGTGTTTTTGTGCACAAAGAGAGACTTGGGAGCTCATCCCGTCCCCTACGCCCTTTGTGTGATGAATTCAGGGCGGCATGTCGCTAGACTAACCGGTTTAAACGGTTTGTCCGTGGCCGGCGATGGCGTGGCCGGGCAGGGACGGTTCGCGGGAAGCGAGTAGCGCACTCTATGAGACTGAAAAGCATCAAGCTGGCGGGGTTCAAGTCGTTCGTGGATCCCACGACGGCCCTGTTCCCGGATAACCTCACCGCCGTGGTGGGGCCCAATGGCTGTGGCAAGTCCAATATCATCGACGCCGTGCGCTGGGTGATGGGGGAATCCTCCGCCAAGCATTTGCGCGGCGAGTCCATGGCGGACGTGATCTTCAACGGCTCCAACTCCCGCAAACCGGTGGCGCAGGCCTCTATCGAGCTGGTGTTCGATAACGCCGAGGGCAAGATCCAGGGCGAGTACGGCAAGTTCAGTGAAATCTCGGTGCGGCGCCTGGTGACCCGGGACGGCCAGTCCAATTACTTCCTCAACGGCGCCAAGTGCCGCCGCAAGGACATCTCCGATATCTTCATGGGCACCGGTCTCGGCCCCCGCAGTTACGCCATTATCGAGCAGGGCATGATCTCCCGGTTGATCGAGGCGAAGCCGGAAGAGTTGCGGGTGTACATCGAGGAGGCCGCCGGCATCTCCAAGTACAAGGCCCGTCGCCGTGAGACCGAGAACCGCATGCGCCGTACCCGGGAGAACCTGGAGCGCCTGACCGACATTCGCGAGGAACTGGAACGGCAACTGGAGCGCCTCAGCCGCCAGGCCGCCGCGGCGGAGAAATACAAGCAGTACAAGGAAGAGGAGCGCCACAAGAGCGCTCAGCTCAAAGCCTTGCGCTGGCAGGGCCTGGATCACCAGGTCAAGCAGTTGGACCACGTGATCGGCGAGCTGGACGTGAGCATGGAGGCCAAGGTGGCCGAGCAGCGCCACGTGGACGCCGAGATCGAGCGGCTGCGCGAAGGGCATAACGAAGCGCAGGAGCATTTCAATCAGGTCCAGCAGCACTTTTACGCGCTCGGCGCCGAGGTGGCGCGGCTGGAGCAGAGCATCCAGCACCAGCGCGAGCGTCATCAGCAGTTGCACGAAGAGTTCGAGCAGGTCCGGGCCAGCTGGAAAGAGGCCGATGAGCACCAGCGGCTGGACGGCGAAAAGCTGGCCATGCTGGAGGAGCAGTTGGCGGAGTTGGAGCCGCGGCTGGAAGAAAGCAGCGAGCTGCAGGATAGTGCCACCGAGACGCTGACCCTGGCCGAGGAGGCCATGCAGGAGTGGCAGCAGGAGTGGGAGACCTTCAATAACCGGGCCGGCGAGTCACGCCGCCAGGCGGAGGTGGAACAGTCCCGCATCCAGCATCTGGAAAAATCCATCGAGCGCCTGCGTGATCGCATGGGACGGCTCGACAAGGAGCAGGAGTCCCTGGACTCCGGCCCGCTGGCCACCGAGATGCGTGAGTTTCAGGAGCAGGTGGCCGAGCTGCAGATGCAGCGTGAAGAGAGCGAGATGAGCAGCGAACGGCTGCAGGATGAGATCAACCAGCTGCGCCGCCAGAACGGCGATCGTGGCCGTGAGCTGGATGACGCCCGCGAGCGGCTGCAAACCCTGCGCGGCCGCCATACCTCCCTGGAGGCGCTGCAGAAGGCGGCCATGGGCGATGACGGCGCGGTGAGCGAATGGCTCACCCGCCACGAACTGGACGACCATCCGCGCCTGGCGGACCGTATCAACGTGGCCGAGGGCTGGGAAAAAGCGGTGGAAGCGGTGCTCGGCGATGCCCTGCAGGCGGTGGCCGTGGAGGGGTTGGACCAGGTCGGCGACTGGCTGGCGGACCTGACCCACGGCCGTGTCGCCATGGTCCAGCCGGGTTCGGACGGTGCCGGCGGCCATAGCGGAAAAACAGGCACGCCGTTACGGGACAAGGTCTCCGGCAAGGCTCCGGAAGGGCTGCTGGCCGGGGTTTACGCGGTGGAAGATCTGCCTGGGGCGCTGTCCCTGCGGGGTCAGTTGAGCCCCGGTGAGTCGGTGGTCACCCGCGACGGCATCTGGCTGGGGCCGGATTGGCTGCGTGTGGTGCGGGAACAGGATCAGGAAGCGGGCATCCTGGAACGCCGCCGGCAGTTGGAAGCGCTGGAAGAGCAGATCGAAACCCTGACCGCCACGGTGGAAGACCTCAAGGCGCGGCTGGAAGAAAACCGCGAGCAGGTGGCGGCGTTGGAGGAAGAACGCGAGGAAACCCAGCGCCAGGGCAGCCGGCTGAGCCGGGAGCTGGGGGAGGTCAACGCCCAGGTCAGTGCCCGCCAGGTGCGCCTGGAGCAGATCACCATGCGCCAGGAACGGCTCGGCCGCGAGCTGGAGGAAACCCGCGGTCAGCTCGAGCAGGAACAGGAACAAATCAAGGAAGCGCGGACGGTGCTGGCGGAAGCCCTGGACGCCATGGAGCAGGACTCCGGCGAGCGCGAGGCGCTGCTGTCGCGGCGTGACGATTACCGCCTGCGTCTGGACGAAGCGCGGCAACAGGCGCGGCAGCATCGTGATCAGGCCCATCAACTGGCCATGGAGGCCCAGGGGGCCCGTACCCAGGCGGATGCCCTGCGTCAGAACCTGGCCCGTCTGGAAGGCCAGGTGGCCAGCCTGGCCGAGCGCAAGGCACTGCTGGAAAGCCAGCTCAGTGAGGGCGGCGACGACCTCGGCCTGGAGCTGCAACAGCAGCTGGACGAAAAACTGGAGCTGCGCCTGGAGGCGGAGCAGAAGCTGGCCGACGCCCGCCGGAAGCTGGAAGACGTGGAACACCAGATGCGCGATCTGGAAGGCCGCCGTGGCCAGTTCGAGCGTCAGGCCCAGGAAGTGCGTGACGCCATCGGCCAGAAGCGCATGCTATGGCAGGAGTTGAGCACCCGCCGGCAGACCGTGGCCGAACAACTCAGCGAGCAGCACTTCGATCTGGAAACGGTGCTCGCCAATCTGCCGGAGGACGCCGACGAGCAGGCCTGGAACCAGGACCTGGAGCAGATCGCCCAGCGCATCGCCCGGCTCGGTCAGATCAACCTGGCCGCCATCGACGAATATCAGCAACAGTCCGAGCGCAAGCAGTATCTGGATCGGCAGAACGAGGATCTGGAAGACGCGCTGCGTACCCTGGACAATGCCATTCGCAAGATCGATCGCGAGACCCGGACCCGCTTCAAGGAGTACTTCGATCGCATCAACAAAGGGCTGCAGGCGCTGTTCCCGAAGGTGTTCGGCGGCGGGCACGCTTACCTGGAGCTGACCGGCGAGGATCTGCTGGATACCGGCGTGGCGATCATGGCGCGGCCACCGGGCAAGCGCAACAGCACCATTCACCTGCTGTCCGGGGGCGAAAAGGCCCTCACCGCCTTGTCGCTGGTGTTCAGTATTTTTGAACTCAACCCGGCACCGTTCTGTCTGTTGGATGAGGTGGACGCGCCTCTGGACGATGCCAATGTGGGCCGTTTCTGTAATCTGGTGCAGGAGATGTCGTCCCGGGTGCAGTTCATTTATATCACCCACAACAAGATCGCCATGGAAATGGCCCACGCTCTGATGGGCGTGACCATGCACGAACCCGGCACCTCGCGTCTGGTCTCCGTGGACGTGGAAGAGGCCGCTGAAATGGCGGCCATGTAACCGCGATGATGTAACAAGAGACAAACAGGCCCGGGGCCGCCGGGCCGTTAAACTGCTTATAGTTTTATGTAACCAGGACACGCTCTTAAGAAGTTTTACCTTATCAGCGTGAATCGCCCGGCTTCCATGCGGATAGCGCTTTGACAGCGGCGGGCGTGTAGCGAATGATTATCTGAACTGACGTATAACCCTAATGTGGTGTCCGCTTGGGGGCACACGCTAAGGAAGGGGCAAATGGGCCTGAATTTGGAAACACTGATCGGCATTCTGGTTATTCTGATTCTGCTGATTCTGGCCGACGGTGTGCGAAGAATGATCCGCGAACGGCACGGGCGCTTGCGTATGCGCATCGATCGCCGTTTCCGTCGTGCCACCGGTGGCGATGATGAAGAAGATGACTTTCTTGACAGCAACCCGGAAGTGATCGGTCGCCCCCGGGTGATCCGTCGCGGCGCCGACGGCGAACCGTTGCCGGAGGACCGTGAGGATCCGCCGATCATGATGGAAGAAGATGAATCGCCGGACGACATGGCCGGACGGCGGGCGGAACAGCAGAATCTGTTCGATGATGAGGCCGAGCCGGAGTCGGAGCCGGAAGAGTCACTGCCGTCCATGCGCGCCAGCCGGGATTTGCCGGAGGACGAGCTGGAACCGCAACCGGCTCGTGAGGCCCCCCGGCCCCGCGCCGAAGCCCGCCAGCCCCGTCGCGATGCGCCACCGCCGGAACGGCAGGTGCAGGAAGTGATCGTGTTCCATCTGATCGCGCGCCGCCCGGACCGTTTCGACGGCGAGGCGATGCTCCGTTATCTGCTGGAATGCGGCCTGCGCTTCGGCGAGATGAACATCTTCCATTGTCATCGGCAAGGCGACGAGTATCCGGAATTCTCCGTGGCCAACGCGGTGGAACCGGGCACCTTCGATATCCAGACCATGGAAGAGCAGGAATTCGCCGGCATTACGTTCTTCATGCAGTTGCCGGGGCCGCAGGATCCGCTGGCGGCGCTGGATCGCATGCTCACCACCGGCCGGCGCATGGCCGAAGGGCTGTACGGCGACCTGCGTGACGAGCAGCACAGCGTTTTGACGCCGCAGACCATGGAACACCTGCGCCAGCGCGTGCAGGAGTTCGAACGGCGCCAGCGCGTATCTCATAGCTGAGCTCGGAGGCCTCAAGACCACTGTAGGAGCTTGCCTTGCAAGCGAATCTGTTGCGCAGAGGCCGATTCGCTTGCAAGGCAAGCTCCCACAGCGGCTCCGTAGCAAAATCTGTAGGAGCCAGCCTTGCTGGCGAATTCGGGTTAAAACCGCCCCCCAGCGCCTGTAGAAAGCAAGGACTCACCCCACCGTGACATCGCCGAAAACCCCGTCTCCCGCCGAGCAAATCAAACAACTGCGGGACCAGCTCAACGACTGGTCTTACCGATACTACGTGCTGGACGATCCCGCCGTTCCCGACCCCGAATACGACCGCCTGTTCCGTCAGTTGCAAGTGCTGGAAAGCGAGCGTCCCGACCTGATCAGCCCGGATTCGCCAACGCAGCGGGTAGGGGACGTGCCGCTGGACGGCTTCAACGAAGTGCGTCATGCCGTGCCCATGCTGAGCCTGGGCAATGCCTTCAATGACGAGGAGCTGCGTGACTTCGACCAGCGCGTCCGCGAGCGTCTGGATGTGAGCGGCAGCATCGACTATGTCGCCGAGCCCAAGCTCGATGGCCTGGCGGTGTCGCTGGTCTATGAGAACGGCGAGTTGGTGCGCGGCGCCACCCGTGGCGACGGTGAAACCGGCGAGGACATTACCGCCAACGTGCGCACCATCAAGTCCATCCCGCTGCGCCTGCGTGGCGACAAGCCGCCGGCCCTGATGGAAGTGCGCGGCGAGGTGGTGATGACCCACCATGGCTTCGCCGAGCTGAACCGGCGCCAAGCCGAGGCGGAGCAGAAAACCTTCGCCAACCCCCGCAACGCCGCCGCCGGCAGCCTGCGGCAACTGGATTCCCGCATTACCGCCCAGCGGCCGCTGGAGTTCTACGCTTACTCCCTGGCGCAACTGGAAGGGGAGAACTGGCCGGATCGCCACTCCGCCATCCTCGAGCGGTTGCGCCAATGGGGACTGCGGGTGAATCCGGAAGTGAAGCTTTGTGATGGCGTGGACGCCTTGCTGGCGTTTTACCAGGACATCCTGGCGCGTCGGGATCAGTTGGACTACGACATCGACGGCGTGGTCTACAAAGTGGACCGGCTCGACTGGCAGCGTGACCTGGGCTTCGTTAGTCGCGCGCCGCGCTGGGCCATCGCGCACAAGTTCCCGGCCCAGGAAGAGATCACCGTTCTCAACGAGGTGGATTGGCAGGTGGGCCGCACCGGGGCGCTGACGCCGGTGGCGAAGCTGGAGCCGGTGCAGGTGGGCGGGGTCACCGTCAGCAATGCCACCCTGCACAATCTGGACGAGATCCGCCGTCTTGGCATTCGCATTGGCGACAGCGTGATCATTTATCGCGCCGGCGATGTCATCCCGAAGGTGGTGGGCAAGGTCCAGGAGCGCAGTCCTGCGGACCCTCAGGTTTTCAAGGGCGGAGAGTCGGCCGCTATCCGCCAGGTCGGGCCCTTCGTCAGGATCCCTCGTGAGTGCTGGCTGAGCCCGCGTTACGCGGATCAACGCGCCCCTCAGGCGCCGCGCCATTGCCCGGTCTGCGACAGCCAGGTGATCCGCAAGCGTGGCGAGGTCGCTTATCGTTGCACCGGTGGCCTGATCTGCGGCGCCCAGCAGCGCGAGGCGATCAAGCATTTCGCTTCGCGGCGCGCCATGGACATCGAGGGCCTGAGCATAAAACGGGTGGACCTGCTGGTGGACCAGGGGCTGGTTAGTAACGTGGCCGACCTCTATCGCCTCAAGGCCGAGGACATCGCCGACCTGGAACGGATGGGCGAGAAGTCCGCCGCCAACCTGATCGAGGCGCTGGCGCACTCCAGGACCGTGAGCCTGGAGCGCTTCCTGTTCGCCCTCGGCATCCTGCAGATCGGCGAAGAAACCGCTAAGGCGCTGGCGGATTGTTTCGGTGACCTGGAGACGATCCGGCGGGCGCCATTGCTGTTGTTCCTGGCGGTGCCGGATGTGGGACTGGAAGTGGCCAAGGCGATTCATGCTTTCTTCCGCGAGCAACATAACGAGGACGTCATCGACGGTCTGCTGGCCGAAGGCGTCCAGCCGCGCGCCAATGGCCATCCCTCCGCGGCCTTCGTGCGGGAGCTGACTCTGGGGTACTTCCTCAAGGCGGCCAAGCGCCTCGGCATGGCGCTGGACGGCGTCGGGGAAAAGTCCCTGGAAACCCTGGGCGGTCACTACAAGACCGTGGCGGCTCTCGCCGAGGCCGATGCCGATGACGCGCCGGTACGCCCGGCCATGCTGGAGCAGGTTCACAAGGCGCTGGGACAGGACGATTGGCGGCAGCGGCTGGAACAGGCCGAGGCGCTGGCTTCCGAGTTGTCCGAAAAGGCGCCGCGGGAAACGGCGGAGCAGGCCCTGGAAGGGCAGACCTGGGTGCTGACCGGCACCTTGTCCCGGCTGACCCGTGATCAGGCCAAGGCGCATCTGCAAAGCCTGGGCGCCAAGGTGGCCGGCAGCGTATCGAAGAAAACCCATTGCGTGGTGGCCGGCGAGGCCGCCGGCTCCAAGCTCTCCGATGCGGAAAAGCTGGAGGTGGAAGTGATGGACGAAGACACCTTCGTCGACTTTCTCGCCGGCCACGGCATCACCTTGTGAAGTGACTCCAGAGACCACAACAAGGCCGCTGTGGGAGCCAGCCCTGCTGGCGAATCTTGGCCAGGAACCCATTCGCCAGCAAGGCTGGCTCCTACGGCGGTTTCATGGCTCGGCCTGGGGGGCACTCTCGATTCCCGTTTTCCCTTTCCGGAGGCCAGCCGCTACCATGTCGCAAACCAGAATTCCGAGGTTACCCATGCGAGCCCTGTTGTTGGCGCTGTTGCTGGTCGGACTGGCGGGCTGCGCGTCCACCCCGACCCAGACCGAAAACGTTTGCGCCGTGTTCGATCAGAAAGGGGGGTGGTTCAATAACTGGTACAAGGCCGCCAAGCGTACCGAGAAGGAATTCGGTGTGCCGGTACCGATCCTGATGGCGACGATCTACAAGGAATCCGGCTTCCAGGCCCGGATCAAACCGCCGCGCACCAAATTGTTGTGGATCATCCCCTGGAAACGCCCTTCCAGCGCCTATGGCTATCCGCAGGCGCTGGACGGCACCTGGGCCTGGTATCAGAAGGAAACCGGCCGCCGGGGGGCCAAGCGCTCCGATTTCGCCGACGCGGTGCACTTCGTCGGCTGGTACCACTACCAGAGCCACGTGCGTAACGGCATCGCGTTGAACGACGCCTACCACCTGTACCTGGCTTATTACGCCGGCCATGGCGGTTACTCACGAGGTGTATGGAAAAACAAACCCTACATGCAGCGATCCGCCCGCCGGGCCGCGGCCATGGCCGATCAGTACCGGGCGCAAATGGCCCGTTGCGGGCGTTGAGGAGGGGAAATGCCGATCGAAGTGCCCTGGCGGGAAGTGAGTGCCGAGACCCTCACCAATCTGATCGAGGAATACGTGACCCGTGACGGCACCGACTACGGTGAGCAGGAAGTGTCGCTGGTCACCAAGGTGGAGCAGGTGCGCCGCATGCTGGAGCGCGGCGAGTGCCGACTGATGTTCGATGAAGCCACCGAGTCCGTGGACCTGGTGATGGTGTAATCCACTGTAGGAGCCAGCCCTGCTGGCGAATTCTTCCACTGTTGGGAAACGATCCATTCGCCAGCAGGGCTGGCTCCTACAGCGGTGTTATAGCTCACCGTGGCCGTTTCTTGCGTCGCTGACGGTGCAGAAACCGCACCGGCGCCAACGCTTTCGCCAGCATGTCGTCCACCGGCAGCGGCAGATCGCTGAGCCGGTCCGCCAGCAGATCCGCGCACAGGGGCGTGCCGGTGATGCCCCGGCTGCCGTGGGCCAGATTCAGCCAGACGCCGGGCGCTTCATCCAGAATCGGTCCCAGCACCCGCGGCTGCGGGCCGCACAGTGGCAGGAAGTCGTTGCTCTGGCAGCGGAACGCCACCCGCCGATCCACCACCTCGATGTGCTCGCCGCCCAGTTCCCGCCACGCTTCCGGCAGATACTGCTTCAACTGCAAGAGATTCACCTGATCGTGATGGTCACTGGGCTGAGGGTTGTCATCGTGCAGATGGAAGGTGGCGCCGACGCAATGCAGGCCGTCCACCGCCGGTGTTAGATAGCCGCCATGACAGCGGGCCTGTTGCCACTTGGCGCTGGCCTCGGTGGCCCGGCAGTAGCTGACCTGCCCGCGAATGATTTTGAGCGGCAGCCAGTGCAGATCGTCGAAGCGGCGGGCCTGGGCGGCGGTGGCCAGTATCAGCGTGTCGCCTTCCAGTTCATCGCCGCTCTGCAGGGACACGCGCACCGGGTCGCCGGCCACATAACCGGTGACCTTGTCCCGGCGCACTTCGATGGCCGGGTGATCCAGCAGTGTCTCGCACCAGGCACCCGGGCGCAGATAGCCGCCGCCGGCGAGCAGCATGCCGCCATCGTCCCGGGGCAGCAGCAGGGTATCGGGCCAGGCTCCGCTTTCCAGGGCCCCGTCCAATTTGTCCTGCTGACGTTGATCCACCGGATACTGCACCACGCCGTTCAAGCGGCCCTGTTCCGGCCCGGGAAACTCAAACCGGGTCAGCCAGCGCAGCGCGTGCACGTAACTCATCTGGTAGAAGCGGTTCTGCGGTGTCGGATGAGCACTGGGCGTTGAGTAGACCACGCCGGCCAGATTGCCGGAAGCGCCCTGGGCGATGCCGGCCGGGTCCAGCACCGTTACCCGCCAGCCCCGTTCGGCCAGTGCCCGGGCGCTGCTGGCGCCGGCCAGGCCGGCCCCGGCGATCACCGCGTGGCCACGCTGCCAATGCCGGGCGGTCCAGTTGTGGTCGCCGAATTCGCCCACCGCCATGTGGCGTTTATGGCCGAAGCCGTCGATGCGGCGTACCCGAAAGCCCGCTTCCTGCAAACCGCGACGCACCTCACCGGCGGCGGTGAAGGTGGCGAAAGTGGCGCCGGGGCGGCTCAGCCGGGCCAATTGCCGGAACAGCTCCGGCTGCCACATATCCGGATTGCGGGACGGCGCGAAGCCGTCCAGGAACCAGGCGTCCACGGCACTGTGGCAATGCCGCCACTGAGCGGTGGCCTCGCCGTACATCAGCGTGAGGCGCACCCGCGGATGCAGTTGCAGGCGATGATAGCCGGGGCAGGGTGGTGGGTACTGCCGCTGCAAGGGCGCCGCCAGATCGGCCAGCTCCGGCCAGTGGGCCAGGGCGCGAGCCAGATCCTCAGCGTGCAGGGGATGCTTTTCCACCGACAGCAGATCCAGCAGGGTGTCTTCCGGCGCCAGCCGCAGGAACTGGCGCGTCGCCAACAGCATGTTCAGGCCGGTACCGAAACCGGTTTCACCGATGACGAAATGCTGCCCGGGACGCAGCGCCCGGAAGCGCTCCTGCAGGCGGTTGCCTTGCAGGAACACATAGTCGCTTTCCGCCATGCCGTCCTGACGGGAGAAGTACGGATCATCGAAATCCGTCGCCACCGGCGTGTCCGCCTGCCAATCCAGCCGGGCTGGTTGCAGGGGTTCGAAGTCACGGTCGGATTCGCCGTTGGACATGGGCGGAGGCTCTCCTCAGAATTGGGCTTTCGATGGCGCCGGCGAGTTTATCACGATGCGGGTCTGGCGTTTGCCGTGTACGGGGCGCTAGTACGTCATTCGCTGCTAAAGCCGCTTCCCACGGACCGGACTACGAAGCCGCTGTAGGAGCTTGCCCTGCAAGCGAATGGGCTCTCCGCCAAAAGATTCGCTTGCAGGGCAAGCTCCTACAGTGACTGCGTAACGCGTTTTTTCGCTGATTTTTGAACTCGGGAGATAGCTTTGATCTGGTCAGTAATGGCACCGGTGGTGGCCTGTGCCGGCGTCGGTTATTTCTGGGGGCGTAGCGGACGTCCCTACGACATTGCCATGGTCAGCACGCTGGTGACCACCGTGGCCACGCCGTGCTTGATCGTCGCTACGTTGGGTAAAACCGGACTGTCGCTGACGGCGCTGATGGAAATGGCCGGGCTCTACGCGGCGGTGTTCATCGGTACCGCGCTGATCGCCCTGGCGGTGATTCGTATCAGTGGCCGCTCGCCACGGGTGTTCCTGCCGGCAATGTTATTTCCCAACACTGGCAATATGGGGCTGCCGCTGTGTTTGCTGGCTTTTGGTGACCATGGTCTGGCCCTGGCGCTGGCCTGGATGATGCTGTCGTCGGTACTGCAATTCTCTTTCGGGCTGGCGGTGGTCAGCGGCCAGGGGATATCGCGCAAGCTGTTCATGCACCCGATTCTGATATCAGTGGTGATCGCTCTGATCATGGTGATTTTTCGCATCCACTTACCGGAGTGGCTGTTCAACAGCGTCAGTCTGATTGGCGATCTGGTGATTCCGATGATGTTGATCACGCTGGGCGTGTCCCTGTCGCAACTGCGAGTCAACGACCTTGGCCCCGGCGCCGCTTTTGCCGTATTACGACTGGGAACAGGATTTGCGCTGGGCTGGCTGATCTGTGAAGTGACTGGCACCGAAGGCATGGTGCGCGGCGTCGTGTTGATCCAATCCACCATGCCGGTGGCGGTGTTCAATTACCTATTGGCGCAGACGTACCGCCAGGGCCCGGAACAGGTGGCGGCCATGGTCATGTGTTCCACTGCGTTATCATTCGTGACTCTGCCGTTGTTATTGATGGTGGCGATGGGTTAATCCCGTTCGCTGCTCTGCGCGGCGCGAAATTCCGCCTGAGCCCGCTTCAGCAATAACAACAGCCAGCGGCTGTTCTGGTCCCGCGAATAGCCCTCGAACAGCAAAAAGTGGTCGCCCATGTGCATCAGCAGCAGCGCCTGGTCACGACGGTTGCCGTTGTTGTCCAGCCAATGCCAGCGGCTGCTGGCGGTGGCATGGCCTTCCAGATCGAACAGCCGTTCCTCATCCACGGTGAGCGACAGATCCGGGCGTTGCATCAGGTGGTCCAGGCGCCGTTGCCGCAGTTGACCGTAGCGGCCGGACACTGCCCGTTGTGGCGACATCCGCTCCCAGCCTCCCGGCATCGGCGCCACCGCCACGGTAACGCGTTCGCGGGCCGGGGCCGGCAGACGGTAACGCCACTGGCGCCGCCGTGGCGCGGTAATCTCGCCATCGGCTTCCAGGCCGGCCAGGGTGTCCGGCGTGTGGAAGCGGTGCACGTCCCAGTTCGGGTCGTCGGCCAGCAAACGGGGTGGCGACGAAGTGCGGGTAATGTTCTGGCAACCGCTCAATCCCAGGCCGAACAACAGGAAAGTAAAAAAAAGAATCCTCACGGGCACGGTGGTTCCGTCGTTATGGCTGAAGCGCCTATGATGACATAGTCGTTCCCGCCGCGACTGCCCGCGGGCGCACAGTGTGCGGCGATGCGTCGTCATCGCCGGTGATGGATGGCACAATGGAACGGCTCGGGAAGAGCGGAGCACCGGTTGGCCCTGGATGGGAGAAGCGGTTGGCCAGTAAAAGAACAGCCTTTCCCGCTATTGCGTTGATGGCGGCGTTGATCACGGTGCCATTCGTGTTGTTGGCGCTGTTGATTCTGCAACACCGCCTGGCGGTACACGATAACTACCAACGCATGCTCGGTGATCTTCGCGCTTTCGAGGCCGGTCTGGCGGTGGCGCCGGTATTGGAGGAAGTCCGGGATCTGGCGGTGGGCATGGTCCATCTGGAATCCGCCGAGTTGAACATTCGCTACCGCGGCGCCCGCGAGCGGACCGATCAGCGGATCACCGCGTTCTTGGATGCGCTGGTGGCGCTGCCGTCGCCGGGGCTGTTGGATCAGGGCGGCATATTGCGCCGGGAATGGCGCGACTCGCCGGTGCGCACCGGCATGTCGGTGGAAGATGTGGCCGGGCCTTTCGATAATGTCGAGCACATCAATGAGCGCCTGTACGCCACCCTGGCGGCGGTGCTGTATATGTCTGATCTGTCCACCGGCACCCGGCCGCAACCCAGCGAAGCGTTATCGCTGCCGCTCAACGGCTTGCGTGAATTGACACTGCACGTCGGTCTGATCCGCTCCATCGCCATGTACACCAGTTTGCGCGGCGGCTATCTGAGCGGCGCTGATGCGCTTCGCCTGGAATCCGCCCGCCTCAAACTGGAAGAACAGATTCTGTTGCTGGACGGGCAGGTACAGGCGCTGGCGGCCCGTGCCGAGGACGCCGCGTTACGGCAGCAGTGGCGGCCGCTACGCGATTCCTTGATGAGCTATTTACAGTGGGTGGATCAACAACTGGTGGCCACGCCCCGCGTCACCGTGCCTTGGCGTGAAGCTCTGGAGCAGGGCGGCGAGCGGCAGCGGCAGGTGCATGAATTCGCCGGGCTCACCGTGGATCTGGCCCGCCGGCTGGTATTGCAGGCTCACCGAAACGCCCGTTACGACACGCTCTGGACCATGGGCGGCATCGCCCTGCTGTATCTGGTGGTGCTGTTGTTGAGCGGGGTATTTCTGCATTTCACCACCAGGGCCATCCGCGGGCGGGCGGAGCTGCGCGCCAAAAGCCGGTTTCTGGCACGCATGAGTCACGAAATCCGCACGCCGCTCAACGGTGTGCTCGGATTGGCGGAACTGTTGCGGGAGACCAATCCGTCGCCACGCCAACGGGAGTACATTGGCCTGATCGAGAACGCCGGCCGCACCTTGACCACGCTGATCAACGACGTGCTCGACTACGCCAAACTGGAAGCCGGCAAGCTGGAGCTGGAACCGGGGCCGTTCGACCCGGCGGCGGAACTGAGCGATTGCGCGCGTATGTTCAGTCTACCGGCCAGTGACAACGGCAATCTGATTCTGGTGGACGTGGACCCGGCCATGCCCTCCCTGGTGATCGGGGATGCGCCCCGGTTGCGTCAGGTATTCACCAATCTGCTGTCCAACGCGGTCAAATTTACCCGCCAGGGCTGGATCCGCGTCTCCGCCCGCTGTCTCGAGCACGGTGATGACCAAGTGTTGCTGGAATTCGCCGTCAGCGACAGTGGCATGGGCATGAGCCGCGAGGAGCAGAAGCGGTTATTCCGGCACTTTTCCCAGGCCAGCGCTGCGGTGACGCGACAATTCGGCGGCACCGGCCTGGGGCTTTCCATCAGCCAGGAACTGGTACGGCTGATGGGCGGCGAGATTCATGTGCGCAGTGCTCTGGGCAAGGGCTCCCGGTTCCGCTTTCGCATCCGCCTGCCGATCTCGGCGCTGCCGGTGCCAATGGCGGAAATCCCCATGCGGCCGGCGCTGATGTGGGATCGCAGCGGGAATCTGGCGGCGCTGTTGAAAGGGGACCCGCGCTTCCAGTCGGTACGGATACTGGATTCGCTGGCGTCGTTGTCGGCATTGCCGGTGGATAGGGACACACCGCTGCTGATCAACGGGGTACGCGACAGCGCGCAACTGGACAGTGCTCTGCAGGCGATCCGGCGCAGCGGTGCCGGTCTCCAGGTGGTGGTGTTGTGCGGCATGCGGCAAAGCGATGATCTCAGCATGCGGGACGACGTAACCCTGGTGCGCCGCTCGGTGCTCAGTGTCAGTGAGCTGCAGGAGCTGCTGTGTGATCGGGATGGTGCGGCGGCACCCTTGTCATCCCGTGCGTCCGGAGAGGAAGGGCGGGGGCTGCGGGTGCTGGTGGCGGAGGACAATCCGGTCAATCAGATGGTGACGCGGGGCTATCTGCAGCGGCTGGGCGTGCCGGCGCCGCATCTGGCCGATGACGGTGCCCAGGCGTTGCAGGCCTTCACCACCGCCGCCGGCGGCTTCCGGCTGGTATTGATGGACCTGGACATGCCGGTGATGGACGGCTTCACCAGTGCCCGCCGGATGCGGGAGCTGGAACGGGAACAAGGCTGGCCGCCAACGGTGATCCTGGCGCTGAGCGCCCATATTCTGCCGGAATACGCGGACCGGCTGCGGGACGCCGGCATGGACGGCCAGCTGATCAAACCGCTGACGTTGAGCGCGCTACAATCGGCATTACAACACTACCTGGGTGGTGTGTCTTCCGGCCTGACAGACCGGCCTTGACGCCGGTATCGCGGCTCGTGAGCCTGGGCACTACGAAGCTCCCACAGGGGCTTCGTAGCATGATCTGTGGGAGCCAGCCTGCTGGCGAATTGGCACCCGACGCGGGACATTCGCTTGCAGGCAAGCTTCCCACAGCGGCTTCGTAGTTCGGCCAGCGAATCGATGCTCAGGCTCTAAGCCGCCCCATTCGCAGTCGGCGCCAGCCTACCACGCCGGCCACTTTCAGCAGCGAACTGAGGCCGCCGGCGTCTGGCAGCGGCGCCTTGCCACGGGCGATACGCCCCAGTTGCAGGGTGTACCAGGACACTTCCATCATGGCCGCTTCGTCCACCATGCGTACACCGGTGCGGATCGGCTTCACCCGGCAGTCGCGGGCGCGGCCATCCAGCAGGCGCCGGCTCAAATCCGGTTCCACCACCAGAGGGCGGGCCAGCCCGACCATGTCGGTGGCGCCGTCGGCCAGGGCGCTGTTCATTCCCTCCAGCGTGCGGAAACCGCCGGTGACCATCAGCGGCACCGTCACCCGTTGCCGCACCTGTTCGGCGTAATCGAGGAAATAGGCCTCGCGGCGGCGGGTGGACTCCTTCACGCCCTGACCGGCCATGCGCGGCGACTCATAAGTGCCGCCGGAAATCTCGATCAGATCCATGCCCTGTCGTGCCAGCGCCTCCACCACTTGCAGCGATTCGCCTTCCTCGAAGCCGCCTTGCTGGAAATCGGCGGAGTTGAGCTTGATGGATACCGGGAAGTCGTCGCCGACCCGCGCGCGAATGGCATCGTACACCTCAAGAACAAAGCGACGGCGATTCTCGGCGTTGCCGCCGTATTCGTCTTCACGCTGATTGGACAGCGGTGACAGAAACTGACTGACCAGGTAACCGTGGGCGCCGTGAATCTGCACGCCAGTGAAACCGGCGTCACGGGCGAGGGCGGCGGATTCGCCAAAGCGGCGCACGATGTCGGCGATTTCGGGTTGCGTCAAAGCCCGCGGCAGATGGAAGAAACGACCCAGTTTGGGGTCGCTGAACGGCACCGCCGAGGGAGCCACCGCGCCGCGATTGAGCGCCTTCGGGGCCTGTTTGCCGGGATGATTGAGCTGCATCCAGATGTGCGTATTCTGCTCGCGCCCGGCCAGTGCCCAACGTTCCAGCAGCCGTTTGTCACGGTTGTTTTCCAGCACCACGTTGCAGGGCTCGCCGATGGCGCGACGGTCCACCATGACGTTGCCGGTGACCAGCAGGCCGGTGCCGCCCCGGGCCCATTCGCGGTACAGCCGTACCAGGCGCGGCGTCACCCGGTTGCCCGGGGTGCCCAGGGTTTCGCTCATCGCCGACTTGCCCAGGCGGTTCTTCAGGGTCGCGCCACAGGGCAGGGGCAGCGGCTGGTCAAGGGTCACGGTCATCTCGGGACTCCGGTGGATTCGATGGGCCCATGATGCCCATTGCGGCCGGCTTTGCCGCGTCCTCTCGGGCCAAAAGCGGGGCCGATCCGCCATTGGAGCGGCCCCATTGATCCGTCATAATGCGCTCCCCGAATGGCCGGGCCGAGCACAACCGGGAGCGCCCCATGACCGAGCAACGAGACGACATCTACGCCCAGCAGCGCGAACGCATCGAACGGTTTTCCTTCGATGAGCGGGTGGTGCGTGTGTTCCCCGACATGATCAAGCGCTCGGTGCCCGGTTACGCCACCAACATCGACATGATCGGGGTACTGGCGGCGCGCTACGCCCAGCCGGATACCTGCCTCTATGATCTGGGGTGTTCCCTGGGGGCCGCGACTCTGGCCATGGCGGCCCTGACGCCGCCGGACAAAGGCACTCTGGTGGCGGTGGACAACTCCCCGGCGATGATCGAGAAGGCGCGGGATCTGTTGCGGGGCGAGGGTTTGCAGGACCGGGTCCTTCTGCGTCAGGCGGATGTGGCACGGATGGACTTCGAACCCACCTCGGTGGCGGTGCTCAATTTCACTCTGCAATTCATTCCCCTGGAACAACGCGACGCGCTGATTCAACGTCTCGCCGATGCCACCCGCGAGGGCGGCATTCTGGTGCTGTCGGAGAAAATCCGCTTCGAGGACGCCGCCGAGAACGCCCTGCAAAGCGAGTGGCATCATGCGTTCAAACGCAACAACGGCTATTCGGATCTGGAAATCAGCCAGAAGCGCAGCGCCATCGAGGAAGTGCTGTTGCCGGAAACGCTGGCCGCCCATGAGGACCGGCTGCGCCGGGCCGGCTACCGCGAGGTGCGGGTCTGGTTCCGCTGCTTCAACTTCATGTCGCTGGTGGCGGTACGTTGATGGAGCGCTATCTGACGGCGTTGGGCGCGGCCCTGCAGCAGCACCTTGGTGACGCGGCGGCGCCGATGCGGGCGCTCAGCCGGGAGCGTCTGGTCGAACGCCCGCACGGGGATTTGCCGCGCTGGCTGGCGGCTCTGGAGCGGTTGCCGCCGGGGCCGGCGCCCTGTGACTTTGCCAGGGATACGGTGATCATCGGCGCACCCGGCGCGGCCGGGGACACGGAGACCCTGCGCCAGGGACTCACGGGGCTGATCCCCTGGCGCAAAGGTCCCTTTTGTTTCTTTGGCGAGCACATCGACACCGAATGGCGGTCGGACTGGAAATGGCAACGGGTGGCGCCGCATCTCAGCGATCTGCGTGGCCGGCGCGTGCTGGATGTGGGTTGTGGCAGTGGCTACCACGGATGGCGCATGATCGGCGCCGGCGCCGACTGGGTGCTCGGCATCGATCCCACCATTTTGTTCCTGGTGCAGTATCTGGCGGTGCGCCGTTACGCACCGGCGGCGCCGTTCTCGTTCGCGCCATTGCGGATGGAGGAATTGCCAGCGGCTCTGGAAGCCTTCGACACGGTGTTCTCCATGGGCGTGCTGTACCACCGCCGCTCGCCACTGGATCACCTGCTGGAGTTGCGTGATGCGTTGCGCCCCGGCGGCGAACTGGTGCTGGAAACCCTGGTGGTGGAAGGCGATGAGCGCACCGTGTTGATCCCCGAAGGCCGCTATGCCGCCATGCGCAACGTGTTTTTTCTGCCCAGCACCGCCCAGTTGTCGACCTGGCTGCGACGCAGCGGCTTCGATCAGGTGCGCTGTGTCGATGAGTGCGTCACCACCACCGACGAGCAGCGCGCCACCGAGTGGATGCGCTTTCAGTCTCTGCCCGATTTCCTCGACCCGGACGACCCGTCCCGCACCCGCGAGGGGCTGCCGGCACCGCGCCGGGCGGTGATGATCGCCCGCCGCGCGCCCTGACCGTTGGCATCTGCCGGGCCGTCCCGGCAGCCATGTCAGCGGTGGAACACAGGAGTATCATGGCGCCATTCACCCGGGGTGCGAGGTTGCCATGTTGTCTGTTGTTGTCGTTGCGTTGTCCAGTTCCGCCCTGACGCTGATCGTGGTGTCCCTGTGGGGGCATTTCTATTTTCAGCCGAAACTGCGCCGGACCCTGGAAAAAGATATGGAAAAACAGGCGCGCCAGGCCGCCGAGGTGATCGGCGAAAGCGTGGAAGCGGCGGTCAAGCGCGGCCTCGCCGACGGCCTGCGCAACCTGCCCACTCGGGAAATCCTGGAGGAAACCAGTCGCAGCCTGGCCCGCTCCGGCAGCGAGATCGTGGGGGAGCGGCTGGGGAAGTTCTTTGGCAAGAAAGAAAGATGAAGACAGTTGATAGTGGACAGTGGACAGTTGACAGCGAAAACAAGGGGCTGAACTGCTGTGGGAAGCGTGCTTGCAAGCGAATATTGCTAAACGCCTGAGCCACCCCATTCGCTTGCAAGCACGCTTCCCACAGCGGCTAAAGATCAGGCTGTTCCGCGATTTTTTTGTTTGCGCTGTCAACTGTCCACTATCAACTGTCAACTGCTTTTGCTTGTCCACAGTCTTCCCAGCAGCAACGCCAGGCCCAGGCTGAGCAGGGTCAGGGCCAGGTAGTCGTGGGAGAGGGTTTGCCAGAGGCCGTGCCAGTCGCCTTGGACGCGCATGAAAGCGGCGCTGATCAGGCCCAGGCCGACCAGCAGAAAAGCCAGGTCCAGCCGGCGTGAGCGGCGCAATTCCAGGCGCATCTGCCGGAGCTCCCCCAACAGGTCTTCCTGTAGCAGCCGCTGCTCCGCCAATTGAGTGGCCAGTTCGCCAACCTGGGTGGGTAGGGTGGCCAGGCGTTCCAGCCAGGCCGGGTCCTCCCGGCGCAGCAGGGCGAGCAGGTCGTGCAGGCGCACGTGATCATCGAGCCAGTTACGCACCAGCGGCCACAGACTGAACTCGCTGATCATCTGCTCCAGCCGCAGCAGGAGATCCTCGGGGCCGGTGATGCGCAGTTCCTCGCTGCTGCTGTTGGGGGCCAGCAGCCAGTGGAGCAGGGCGCCGAGAGGGGCGCGGATGCGAACATCCACCTGGCCTTCGTAATCGGTGAGCAACTCGATGCCGTCGGCGTAGATCAGCACATACAACACCCAGTGCGGCTGATCGCCGCGCAGGCGCACCACGGTGCCGTCCAGCGCCGCCAGCTGATCACGGCCGCGGCTGTGGGCGGTGAGCACCTGATTGAGCAGGGTTTCCAGGGTGCCGTAGAGGAGCAGCCCGGAAAGGCCGGTGGTGGTGGGTGAAGCGGGCATGCCTGTCCTTGTGGTGTGTGCCTGATCGTGTGAATGGGAAAGCTATCGCCAAAGTATGGCCTTTTGCCGGTGGAGTTGCCAAAAATTACGCGATGATGGTTATCCGGGACCACCCTCGTGCCTATACTAGGCAGGTTAAGAGACCCTAAACGGGCTCTACGCATATCACATTGGCTGTTTTGACTCGGTGCGGCGGTTACACAAACTGTTCGTCGCGAAGCTTGATCGTTAGAGTACTCCAGACTGGCGCCTGCCGTGCCATTGGTGACCGATGCCAGGGGAGTCTTTACCCAGATGCTGGATTCTTTTTTTTCCCACCCGGACTTCTGGAAGTTATTCAGTATTCCGTTCATCGCCGGGGCGGTCGGTTGGGTCACCAACTGGGCGGCCGTGCAGATGACCTTCTATCCCCTTGAGTTCATCGGTATCCGTCCGATCTTCGGCTGGCAGGGCATCATTCCGTCCAAGGTGGAAAAGATGGCCGGCATCGTGGTGGAGAAAACCCTGCAGAAGCTCGGCAGCCTGGACGAATTCTTCCGCGAGATGGAACCGGAGAAAATCGCCGCCCACCTGACCAAAAGCATCCAGGCGCGGATGGAGGAATACGTTGATGAGGTGATGACCGAGCGCAATTCCGTGCTCTGGGAGAACCTGCCACTGGTGGTGCGCCGCCGTGTTTACAGCCGCGCCCGGCGGGCCATTCCGGCGGTGATGGACAATGTGGTCGAGGACATCAGCCGCAACCTGGATAGCCTGGTGGACATGAAGCACATGATCGTCAGCCGCATGCGCGAGGATAAGGCGCTGATGGTGCAGATGTTCAAGGAGGTGGGCGAGCCCGAGTTCCGCTTCGTCACCAATTCCGGCTTCTATTTCGGTTTTCTGTTCGGTCTGATCCAGGTGCCGGTGTTTATTTTCGTGCCCGGCAACTGGGTGTTGCCGCTGTTCGGTTTTATTGTCGGTATCGCCACCAACTGGCTGGCGCTGAACGTGATCTTCCGGCCGCTGAACCCGGTGCGGGTGGGGCCGTTCCGGTTTCAGGGACTGTTCCTGAAGCGGCAGAAGGATGTGGCGGAGTCGTTCGCCAAGCTCACCACGGAAGAACTGGTGACGCTGCGCAATATTATGTATCAGGTGGTCAACGGGCCACGTGGTGACCGCACCAAGGCGTTGATCAAGCGTCATCTCAAGCCGCTGCTCAGCGGCGGCGTGGTGCGCACCGCGGCGCAGTTGACGGTGGGGCCGGGTGGCTATGCCGATCTCAAGCGCGCGGTGGAGGACAAAGCCGTGGATCTGGCGGTGGAGCCGTTCGAGGACGACAACTTCAACCGCGAGCGCAGCTCCATTATCGAGCGGCTGATGTGCGACCGCATGCAGGCGCTCAGTTCCTTGGAGTTCCAGGACCTGTTGCGCCCGGCCTTCCAGGAGGATGAGTGGATCCTGATCCTGGTGGGGGGCTTCCTCGGCGCCATGGCCGGACTGGCGCAACTGATCTTCGTGTTTGGAGTGGCCTGACCATGGCGTCCCTGAGCCTGACCCCGGCGACCCTGGCCATGCTGCTGGTGGGCTGCGCGCTGATTTCTTCCCTGATCACTCTGAGCGTGGTGGGGCTGGCGGTGAAGTACCGCCTCTGGCCGGCCCTGGAGCGCCATATCGACCACCGTCTGGAGCAGGCGGCGGACCGCCTGGAAGAGCGTCTGCGCCGTCGCGTCAGCGGACTGGCCAAGGATCTGGCCCGGGGCGTGGGCGGTCTGGTGGTGGGGCGTCGCGGCCGGGAAGACGACGCCGATCCGGACGCCTGATGCCCGCCCGGCTGTAGGACAATTCCCCCCGTCTTTGCAAGTGCTTTCCCTTATACTATAGGGCGTTTTTCACAGCGCGCCGACGATGACCAGGACGGCGCCCGCTTTCGGGAGAAGCATCATGTCCGATCAACCCCAGGACAATAACCAGGATAAAAAAGACGAACGCGGCCCTTTGCGCACCCTCACCGGTGCCTCCCGGGATCTGCGCAAGTACACCCATCAGATCTGGCTGGCGGGGCTTGGCGCTTTTGCCCGTGCCGAGGAAGAGGGCAGTGGTTTCTTCGATGCGCTGGTGGAAGCCGGCCGCCAGGTGGAAAAGCACACCCGTGAGAAGGCCCCGCGAGTGGAGGACATCAAGGAACGGGTGCGTCATCACACCGGCGAGACCATGGACCGCATGGAGAAAGCCTTTGATGACCGTCTGAGCAAGGCGCTGTCGCGGCTGGGTATCCCCAACAAGCGGGAAGTGGAGGCGTTGCAACGCCGGGTCCAGGAGTTGACCGATGCCCTGGAACGGATGGAAGACGAGGAGCCGGAGTCCGAATCCAAACCCCGGGACCCGGAATAAATCGTGCTCCGTTTCCGTGGGATGCTGCCTTGGCAGCGAATCGACGTGTAAATCGGCTGCCCCACGACTCTGGGACAGCCGCGCCCTTGCTTTTCCCCCGCCTATTGCCAGCTTATTCACAAAGTTATCCACAGATTCGTCCGGCGTGCTCCACAGGGGCGCATCGGACTATGAAAAATAACGCTATTCATCCACAGGAATGACCTGGAACAGGGCAGAAGGCCAAAATCCGGACCTTGGCGTCTGTTCACTATTGACATCGACAAATCGGCCCGAAACTGTGCACAGCACCCGGTGGGATGTGAAAGTCGGTAACAAAACTTCCCAAAAGGTCTAAATTGCTTAAAGTTGACGCCATAACTAACTGAAAAATAAAGATTTTCTTTAATTGGTCAAAAAAACGTCAAATTGCGCAACCTCCCCTTATTAAGCTGTCATGGGTTGTTTTCCTCACTTTCTCAACAGGGTTATCCACAGGAACTGTGGAAAACCGGCATGGTCGTTCCAGGACCCCGATTTTCCCGCCGTTGGGACGGTCAAAATCACACCAACGAACAGGTACCGGCGTACTGTCTGGGATGTGAGTCTTCTCGCACCGGTTATGCACCGGCTTATCCACAGAAGCTGTGGGTAACTCAGGCAAATGAGTATGTTCCCAATCCTCCAGCGTCAATTGGTGCCGCGGTTTGAACAGCACCTCGCCGGCGTTGTTGTAGCCCATGTCCAGACGGCCATAGTGATCCAGTGTTTTGTCGATAAAGGCGCGCACCTGCTGGTGAAAAAGGGTGATCCCCACCTTGCCCTCCGGCAAAGCGGGGATAAATGGGGCCAATCGCATGGTATTTTTGACTCCGAGTCATTAATGCATGCTTGGCAAGGCGGTCTTCATGTCCCTGGAAACCATGGAAATCAGTGTCTTCGTCAGTGTCGTCAAACTGGGCAGTTTTGCCCGTGCCGCGCAGGAGCACGGCATGACCCCTTCCGGCGTCAGCCGCGTGGTATCCCGCCTGGAGGAGCGGTTGGCGGTGCGCCTGTTGCAGCGGTCCACCCGGCGGTTGTCGCTGACCGAATCCGGTGCCGTGTTGTTCCGGCGCGGCCAGCGTGTTCTGCAAGAACTGCAACAGACGGAAAGCGAGGTTACCGCCGCCAGCCGGCATCCAAACGGCGTTATTCGTGTCAACGCACCGGTGGTGTTCGGGCGGCAGCACATCGTGCCGTTGCTGAAACCGCTGCGTGATCGCTATCCGGAGCTGTCGATTGAATTGGAATTGAGTGATCGCTTCATCGATCTCATAGACGGCGGCGTGGACCTGGCCATTCGCATCGGCGCACTGGAGGATTCCCGTCTGGTGGCCCGCCGGCTGTGCGCCAACCGACGGTTGCTGGTGGCCAGCCCGGCCTATATTCGCCGCTATGGCGTGCCCCGTGAGCCGAAGGAACTGAGCGATCACCAATGCCTGATCTTCACCGCGCTGGAGAAGCCGCGCCATTGGCGGCTGCAGGGGCCCGAGGGCACGGTGTCGGTACCGGTGGCGGGGCCCGTGGTCTGTAATAACGGCGAGGTGCTGACCGAGGCCGCCAAGGCCGGCTTGGGCATCGCCATGGGGGTGACGTTCTCGATCGCCGATGCGTTGCTCTCCGGTGATCTGGTGCGGGTCTTGCCGGAGTACGAATTCGAGCCCTCGGCGGTGCATGCGGTTTACCCGTCGGCGCGGCAACTGTCGCGCAAGGTGCGGGCGGTGGTGGACTTCCTGGCGGAATCCTTGCCGGGGCCGCCGTCCTGGGATCTGGCATTGCGCGGCAAGGTGGTGGGGTTCGAGCCGACGCCCTGATGCTGCTGTGATCCTCGGGATTTGAATCAAGAATGGCTACGCAGCCTCTGTAGGAGCTTGCCCTGCAAGCGAATGTCTGGAGCCCGAAAGAAGCCCCATTCGCTTGCAGGCAAGCTCCTACAGCGGCGTCGTAACCTCCTCGGTGGGGAAGTGATCACCAGGATTGATGAGCCTCCGGCAAGAATGCCTTGAGGCACCGGGGCTGTTTCATGGTTCCGCCGCCGCCTAGTCTGGGGGGCTCATGAACCTCGAGGAGAAACGGATGAGAAAAGCGGCGGGCATTTTTCTACTGTCGATAGGGTTGGCAACGGGCCCCCGGGCGGAATTGGCGCCGGAAGATCTGGTCTATCAGTTGGCGCCGACCGCCGCGTTGAGTGCCGGTGTCCTGGAGGGCGGCACTCGCTTCAGCCGGATGCTGGCATTGGGGGACTTTGGCCTCGGCGCTCTTAGCCCGGTGGACGGCGAGGTCATCGTGTTGGGCGGCAAGGCGTACCAGGCCGACCTGGAAGGCCGGATCAGGGCGGTGGCGGAGCAGGAGCAAACCCCGTTCCTGACGGTCAAGCGGTTTACCCGGGATCAGCGTTTCACTTTGTCGCAAGTGCGGGGAATGGCGCACCTGGCCCGTGCTCTGGACGCCCGGCTGCCATCGGCCAACGGCGTTTACGCCGTGCGGCTGGACGGGCGTTTCCAAGCTCTGAAATTACGCAGCGTGCCCCGGCAAAAGCCGCCGTATCGGCCCATTGATCAGGTGGTAGCCGAGCAGAACGTGTATGAGCTGGCTGATGTGACGGGTACTCTGGTGGGGTTCCGGTTGCCGGATTACCTGGCCGCGGTCAGCGGTGCCGGCTATCACTTTCACTTCATTGACCGGGAGCGGCGCCGGGGTGGTCATTTGCTGGACCTGCGTGGCGAGGACCTGACCGTGTCCGTGGATAAGGGGGCGGGGGTGGCGCTGTTGTTGCCGGAAGACGATGCCTTCGCCGACGCCGACTTGCGCCTGGACGCACAAAGCACGGCCCGCTTTCAGCGGGCCGTGCGAGGGGAAGCAGGGCAGTAAGGGTGGTTACAGCCCGTACTGGCTGACGTCCACTTTCGAGTAGATTTCGTTCCAGTACAGGTCCGCCAGCGCCTCGCTGCCGTCCACGTCCTTGACCAGTGTCATCCATTTTTCCAGCAGAGGACGGAAGGTGGCGATCATCTCCGCGGCGTCGTCCACGCCGTATTTCTTCTGGTAGTTGGCGGCGATGGTCTCCATGTCCTTTTCGATGAACTGCTCGGCGGTGGTGACCATGGCGTCGTCGGCTTCGTGCATGGCGATGCCTTTTTCCTTGGCTTCCTTGAGCGCGCGCTCGTCATCTATCCGGTAACCCCAGGTGGTGTGCGCGTTGGAGTCGGCCGCGGCATGCAGCAGCGCTTTGCGTTGCGCCTCGGTGAGCCCCTGCCAGACTTTGCGGTTGGTGCTCAGGGACAGGCCTCCGTAGATGCCAAGAGGGGCGCCCAGCGTGATGTCGGTGGTGACTTCCATCAGGTTGAAGCTGATCAGTTCGGCGGCGGCCTGCATGGTGCAGTCGACGGCGCCCTGGCTCAGGCCCTCGTAAATCTCGTTCACCGACATGGTCACCGGCGTGGCGCCCAGCGCTTCGGCGGCCCGGGCCCATTGCGCGCCGCCCACGCGGACCCGCTTATCGCTGAGATCCTTGAGCGTATCCACGGGCTTGTTGCAGAGAAAATAGTAGGGGGACGCCGCCGAACCGCCGCTGAAAACATGGTCGTGTGCTTCCCATTCCGCGACACATTCCGGGCAGTGCTCGAACACGAACTCGCTGACCGCGCCGGCGTAGGCGAGGTTGGACAGGGATTTCGGAGCGCCCATCAGGTCGGTGAGCATGGTCAACTCGGCCACCAGGTTGGTGCGCGGATACTCGGACGGGAAATAGGGATAGATCATGGAGCCGATGTCGGTCATGCCTTTTTCCACCCCGCCGGACATCTCCGCGAAGCTGAGCAGGGACATCATATAAACCTTGGCGGTGAGGTCGCCACCGGAGTGCTCCTTCAGGGACTTGGCGAACTGCTCCGCCGACAGGCCGCCGATGGAGTTGGGGGCGGACCCGGTGGCGAAACGCAGCTGTTCCGCGCTGGCCCCGGAGTTGAACAGCAGGGCAGCGAGAGCGGCAAGCAGGACAGAGAATGCGGGGCCGCGACGGGAAGCCGCGCCCCGTGAACGAAATACCGACATGGGAATGTTCTCCTTCTTATATAACCCGAAATGGGTCTTTCATCCTGTCGGTGGGCGGCGGCAATTAACGTCGTCGGAATGGACGATTATGAAAGCGCTCCGGGCCGGCCGCTGGATCGCGATAACGGTTCTGTCCCATGGAGCTCGTTCGATCCGACGATGGTAGCGGTGCCGGCAAGGGGTTTAATGGGGCAGGTCAGGCCATAACAAGGACAAGTCATGATTTTGCATTCCCGGCAGTGGATTGATCACTACATCGGCGAGGGGCGTTGGGGCCAACGCACCTTATTGGACCAGTTCGAACATAACCGCGACGCCAACCCGGACCGGGAAGCGGTGGTGGATCCGCCTGACCGGCCGGATCTGGTCGGCACGCCGGCCCGTTCGCTGAGCTATCGGGAGTTTGGCCAGGCGGTGGACGCCACTGCCGCAGAACTGATCCGGCGCGGGTTGGAAAAGGACGACATCGTGGTGGCCCAGCTCCCCAATATCTGGGAACTGGCCATGCTCTACCTGGCGGTGGCCCGCGCCGGCGGTGTCCTCACCGCGCTGCCGTTGCAATGGCGAGCCACCGATGTGGGCTATGTGGCGGAGCTCACCGGTGCACGCTTGTATATTGCCGCCGATCACGCCAAGGGCTTTGACTATATTGCCATGGGCAGGGCGCTGGGTTTCGAGCAGTGTCTGTCCCTGGCCGAACTGACCGCCATCGCCGAAGGGCCGGTGGGGCCGTTACCGCCAGTGACGGTGGACGCCAATGATATCTTCACTCTGTGCTGGACTTCCGGGACCGAGTCGCGGCCCAAGGGGTGCCCGATGAGCCACAACAGCTGGTTCTCCCATATCGGGCCGCTGATGCGGACCGCCGGGCTGCGGGAAGGAGACCGGCAATTGTGTGTGGCGCCGCTGGTCAACATGACCGCCCTGGGCGTCTTACGTATCCTGGCTGGTTTCCGCCGGCACCCTGGTTCTGCATCACCCGCTGACCATGCCGGTGCTGTTGGAGCAACTTTCCGAGCAGGACATTCACTTCACCATTCTGGTGCCGGCGGTACTGAACATGATCGCCAAGCTGCCGGACGTGGATCGGATTGATCTGTCCTCGGTGCGCGCCATCACCACTGGTTCGGCGCCGCCGTCACTGTGGACGTTACAAGAATTCAAGCGTCGCTGGGGTATCGAGATCATCAATATCTGGGGGCAGAACGAGGGCACCTGTCTGATCGCCGGGCCGGCGGATGTGCCGGAACTGGAGCGGCGGGTGGATCACCTGCCGTTCTGGGGCAAGCCCGGTTGCCACTGGCCGTCCGGTGTGGACGGGGTAAGCGTCAAGCTGCTCGATGACGAGGACCGGGAGGTGAGCGGGCCGGGAGACATCGGCGAACTGTGCTATCGGGCGCCGAGCCTGTTCGCCGGCTATTTCAAGCGGCCGGATCTAACCGAAAAAGCATTCACCGCCGATGGCTATTTCCGCACCGGTGATTTGTTCGTGATCCGGGATGACGCCCATGTCGGTTTCCATGATCGCAAAAAGGACATGGTGATCCGGGGCGGCTTCAATATTTCCAGCGCGGAAGTGGAGAACGCGGTGCAGGCGCACCCGGCGGTGCTGGACGCGGCGGTGATTCCGCAACCGGACGAAGTGATGGGGGAGCGGGTGTGTGTCTGCGTGGTGGCGCGGGAACCGGCGTCGCCGCCAACCCTTGACGATATTACCGGCTTCCTGCGCGAATCCGGCATGAGCCTCTACAAGCTGCCGGAGGCGCTGCGCATGGTCGATGCGATCCCCCGCAACCCGGTGGGCAAGATACTGAAACGGCAGTTGCGGGATGAGGTGGAGTAGGGCTGCTGCACCGGGTTCGCCAGCAGGGCTGGCTCCTACAGGTCATGCTACGAAGCTGCTGTAGGAGTTTGCCCTGCAAGCGAATTTCGCTCAGAAACGATACTCGCCGCCGTCGATGCCCTTCTGCACTTCTTCGCTGAGACGCTGGTAGCCGCTCTCGCCGGGCAGCAGCACGTAGACCGGATCGTCGTGCTTGTTGAGATCGTATTTCTCGTCCTTCAGCTTGTTTTTCTGGTGCTTGAAGGTGCCGGTGGTTTCCACGCCGTGATCGGTGATGCGCAGGAATACCGGAATGGCGTAGGGCGGCAACTCACGTTTGAGGTAGTCGAACAGGGCTTGGAAGTCCACATCATCATGAGGACGGTCCAGGCGCAGCTCGGCCATGCCGGCGCGGCCATTGGTGCCGGGGATTTCCACACCGTAAACCACCGACTCGACGACCACCTCGGCGCCATCCAGGATCTGTTCCACTTCGGTGGTGGAGACGTTTTCCCCTTTCCAGCGGAAGGTGTCACCGAGACGGTCGACGAACTGGGCATGACGGAAGCCAATGTCCCGCATCATATCGCCGGTGTTGAACCAGGCGTCGCCTTTCTTGAACACGTCGCGGAAGATCGCCTTTTCGGTTTTTTCCTTGTCGGTGTAGCCGTCGAACGGGGTCTTGTCGGTGATCTCACCGAGCATCAGGCCGGACTCGCCCTTGCTCACCTTGATCATGAAACCCTTGGCGTCGCGCACCGGCTGATCCGCTTCCTTGTCGTACTTGACGATGGCGTAACTCACCGGGGAAAAACCCACGGTGTTGTCGAAGTTGAACACGTTGGTGAAAGCCACGTTGCCCTCGGAGGAGGCGTAGAACTCTTCCACGCGTTCAATACCGAAACGCTCCTTGAAATCCTTCCAGATACTCGGTCGCAGGCCGTTGCCAACGATGGTGTGCACGCGGTTGTTGCCGTCGTCGGCTTTGCGGGGCTGCTCGTGCAGGTAACGGCACAACTCGCCGACATAACCGAACGCGGTGCAGTTATGTTGACGGATATCGTCCCAGAAGCGGCTGGCGGAGAAGCGGCGCGCCAGCACCAGGCCGCCGCGGGCGGCGATCACCGAGGCCCAGCAGATGACCATGCCGGTGGCATGGTAGAACGGCAGGGTGCAATACAGGCGGTCGTCCTTGTCCAGGCGCACGGCGGAATAGCCGAACGCCCCGAACGCTTTTTGCCAGCGGCCATGGTTGAAGACCACTGCCTTCGGCAGACCGGTGGTGCCGGAGGTGTAGATGTAGAACAGCGGATCCCTGAGGCGGCTCTGGTTGGTGCCGGCCGGGTTCTCGCTGGAGCAGTTCTGGATCTCGGTGGCCAGGTTCTTGTAGCCCTCGGGGGCTTCTCCCGGGTTTTGCAGTGTGTCGGTGTCGGCCAGGTAGAAGAAGTTGGTCTTCAGATCCAGATCGCCGCGGACTTCCTCGACGGCTTCGATCAGTTCCCCGCCGATGATGGCGGCCTTGGGTTCCACCAGATTGATGCTGTGGGTGAGCACTTTGCCACGCTGGGAGGTGTTCACCAGGGCGGCGCAGATACCCAGTTTGGCGCAGGCCAGCACCGTGGCCACCAGTTCCGGGCGGTTCTCGATATCCACCACCACGGTGTCGCCTTTCTTCAGCCCGATGGAGGCGAAGTAGTCGGCGATGCGGTTGGCCCAGGCGTTGAATTGCCGGTAGGTGAGTTCGGTGTCCTGATGGATAACGGCGATGCCGTTGGGGTTGGCGGCGGTGGCGGCCTCGAATTCGACACCCAGACCCAGCGGTTTGGTGGTGTCGGTGATCTTGCTCATCTTGGAGCCCTTCAACAGCCCGGGCAGATTGGCAACGATCTCGGGAACCTTCGACAGAATCTTCGGCAACGTAATGACGTCGGCGCTGCTCATGGCATCTCCACTCTCTGATTCTCTATGTTCTTGAAATACCCGGGTCGCGCCGGGAGTCCACTACCAGCAAAGGGCTGAAAAGGGCTTCTCCGAAGGCATGCCGCCACCGCCCCCGACAACGGAGGAAGGGCGCGTCGTGACCCGGAGATGACCAAATATTCGCGGCGAACAATCGTAAGTTGACCACCGATGGGCGCTACCATAACCGGCGCCCCGGAGGCGGGCAAGCGGTGATCGAACGGACCCATCGGTCACCGTCTTGATTGGTTAAAACATCGCCGGTCCCGGCAATGAAACCCCACGCCAGCCGCCATTCAAACACAGCCCCAAGGCCAGAGCATTTGCCCGGCCGCCGGGGGGCAACGCCATCAGGTCGGGACCACGTCCGCTTCCAGCACCACCAGCAGCTGCTGGCGCCGTACCTGATCGCCCACCGCCACCGCCACCTCGGTCACGGTGCCGTCGCAATCGGCCTTGAGCACATGCTCCATTTTCATCGCCTCCATGACGGCCAGCACCTGACCGCGCCGCACCTGCTCGCCGACGCTGGCGGACAGGCTCACCACGGCGCCGTCCATGGGCGCGCTCAGCCGACCGGAACCGGGGCCGTCCCGACCGGCGGCGGGCTGGTGGGTCAGGTCCTGAAACAGCGCTTTGTCGGTGCCGTGTTGCAGCCACAGCTGATCACCATGTCGACACCATTGAAAGCGGCGGCGGATGCCATCCACTTCGGCGATGACGGAGTCGTCGTCCACATCCTCCAGTACCACCGGTACGTCACCGCCGACACGGGGGCCCTGAAGAGTGAGCGTCCGGCTGTGCTCGCCACAGCCCAGTGTCAGTGGCTGCGCGCCCAGGGCGCTGGATTGCCAGCCGCGGCCCGGGCCGCTCCGGCGGCGATCCTGTTGCCGGGCGAACAGCAGCGCCGCCACCGACCACAAGGCATCGCCGGGTTGCGCCGGCGTGAGACTGGGGGCGTCGGCGAAATCGGCGCCAATAAAGGCGGTGGTGGCGTCGCCGGCGGCGAACACCGGGTGGCGTAAAATAGCGGCGAGAAAGGCCCGGTTGTCGTTGACCCCGCTCAGCACGGTGTCCTCCACCGCGCGCAGCAGCCGGCGCCGGGCCTCGTCCCGGGTGGCGCCGTGGGCAATGATCTTGGCCAGCATCGGGTCGTAGTGGCTGCCCACCTGGTCACCTTCACGCAGGCCATGATCCACCCGGACCCCTTCTCCGCTGGCCGGGCGCCAGCGTCGTATCGGGCCGGTTTGCGGCAGGTAGCCCTGGGCGGGATCCTCCGCATAGAGGCGGACCTCCATGGCGTGGCCGTTCAGAGCGACCTGATCCTGGGTCAGCGGCAGCGCTTCGCCGGCGGCCACTTTCAGTTGCCAGGCCACCAGATCCTGGCCGGTGACCAGCTCGGTGACCGGATGTTCCACCTGCAGACGGGTGTTCATCTCCAGAAAATAGAAATCACCGTCGGCGCCGAGCAGGAATTCCACCGTGCCCGCGCCCACATAGCCGCAGGCCCGGGCGGCGTTGACCGCCGCCTCGCCCATGCGCTGCCGCAGAGTCTGATCCAGGGCCGGGGAGGGGGCTTCCTCCACCACTTTCTGATGGCGGCGCTGCACCGAGCAATCCCGCTCGCCGAGGTGAACGACATTGCCATGGTGATCGCCGAAAACCTGAATTTCCACGTGGCGCGGCGTGCTCACCGCCCGCTCCAGGATCAGCTCGTCGTTGCCGAAGCTGTTACGGGCTTCCTGACGGGCGCTGTTCAGTTGCGCCGGGATCTCCGCCTCGTCGGTGACCACGCGCATGCCGCGTCCGCCACCGCCGGCGCTGGCCTTGATCATCAGTGGCAGGCCGATACGCCGCGCTTCTCGCAGCAGCGTGTCGTCACTCTGGTCCTCGCCCTGATAACCGGGCACGCAGGGCACCCCGGCCTCTTCCATGGCGATTTTCGACAGCCGTTTCGAGCCCATCAGCCGGATCGCGGCCACTGGCGGGCCGATAAAGGTGATGCCGGCGTCCTCGCAGGCCTGGGCGAAGTCGCCGTTTTCGGAAAGGAAACCGTAGCCCGGGTGGACCGCGTCGGCGCCGCTGCGGCGGCAGGCGTCGAGCAGCGCGTCGATGTTGAGGTAGGAAGCGGTGGCATTGGCCGGCCCGATACAAAGTGCTTCATCCGCCAGCCGTACATGGCGGGCATCGCGGTCCGCCTCGGAATACACCGCCACCGTGCGATAACCCAGGGCCCGGGCACTGGCGATGACGCGGCAGGCGATTTCGCCACGGTTGGCGATCAGAATTTTGTCGAAGCTCATGGCGTTGGTTTCCTTTGCTTTATGTCATCGCGGTTCTTTCTGGTATGGAGAGGAGCGCTGGTGTCTGGTAATTCGCTTGCACGCAACACGCAACACGCAACACATAAAAAGACATACTGGGGCAAAGACTTGTGGTTGCCCGGCGCTGCCGAGCAGTGTGTCGTTTCCAGGCCCGTATTCGCTGCAAGTATGGCGTGAAAGCGTGTTGCGTGTAGGCGTGCAAGCGAATTGCAGGCCCTGTGAACCGCTCGTCCGGCATCACGTCCAATCCGGTGCGCGTTTCTGTACGAAGGCCAGTGTGCCTTCCTGGCCTTCCTCGCTGGTGACGGCGTCGGCGAAGTCCCGGGCGGCCTGATCGAGCACCGCATCCAGCGGCTGCTCGTCCACGCTCAGTACCAATTGCTTGGTCACCCGGTTGGCGTGGGGCGCGCACCGGCGGATTTGTTCCAGCACCTGCCGCAACCGTTGCTCCAGCTCCTCGGTGGAATCGGCCACCTCGTGCACCACCCCGAGCGCCTGGGCGCCGTGACCATCGAAGCGGCCACCGGTGAGCGCCAGCCGGCGGGCCTGGGTCAGGCCGATGCGGCGCACCACGAATGGGGCGATTTGCGCCGGGATCACGCCCAGGCCGGTTTCCGGCAGCCCGAAGCGGGCATCACCGGCGGCCAGCGCCACGTCGGAGACGCAGGCCAGACCAAAACCGCCGCCGAGCACCGCGCCTTCCAGCATGCACACCAGCACCGCCGGCAACCGTTCCGCGCGGCTGACCATGGCGCCGAAACGCCGGTTCAGCGTGAAGAACGCCTGATCGTCACCGGCCGCCGCCTGCTGACGGGCGCCGGCCATGTCCTTGATGTCGCCGCCGGCGCAGAAATGGCCGCCGGCGCCACGCAACACCACGGCACGGACATCCGGATTGGCTTCCACCCAGTCGAAGACCGCCATCAGTTCATCAACCATGGTCAGGCTCATGGCGTTGCGGCTTTGCGGCCGGTTCAGCGTGACGGAGAGGGTGGAGCCGTCCCGGTTGAGAGTGATCGTTTCGGTTTCAGGTAGCGTCATGGTTGGTCTCGTTCGGTATTGTATTCGCTTACACGCATCACGCTTACACGCAACACGCGAAAAAAACGGCCAAACAAAGAGAGTGCCCACTTGATTTGCCGAGTAAGAAAGCCCTTCAGGCGGGTGTATCGCTGAATAAGCATGGCGTGCCAGCGTGTCCCTATCAGCGTTTCTTGCCCGGCAACGTGTTCATGGTCTTGCAGATGATACCGAGCATGATTTCGTCGGCGCCGCCGCCGATGGAACCGAGCCGGCCATCGCGGTAGAGCTGGCTGGCCGGGTTGTCCCACATGAAGCCGTTGCCGCCCCAGAACTGCAGGCAGGCGTCCGCCACCTCCCGGGCCAGCCGGCCCACTTTCAGTTTCGCCATGGACGCCAGTTGCAACACGTCCTGGCCGTTGATGTAGAGGTCACAGGCGCGGTAGGTGAGGGCGCGCAGCGCTTCCACTTCGGTTTGCAGTTCGGCCAGCCGGAAGTGCACGGTCTGATTGTCCAGCAGACTCATGCCGAACACCTTGCGCTCGCGGGCGTACTCGATGGTTTCGTTGATCACGTGTTCCATGCCCTTGAGGCTGTTGGACGCGGCGAACAGGCGCTCTTCCTGGAACTGCATCATCTGCATCATGAAGCCCATGCCTTCCTGGCCGATCAGATTGCGTTGCGGCACGCGCACGTTATCGAAGAACACCTGGGCGGTTTCCGAGGAGCGCATGCCCAGTTTGTCGAGCGGTTTATCCACGGTGATGCCGGCGGCGTCCTTGGGAACCACGATCAGGGATTTGTTGATGTGCGGCTTGTCATCGGAGGTGTTCGCCAGCAGACAGAAAAAGTCGGCGCTGGGCGAATTGGTGATCCACATCTTGGTGCCGTTGATGACGTAATCGTCGCCGTCTTTTTTCGCCGTGGTTTTCACCGCCGCCACATCGGAACCGGCCTGTGGCTCGGAAACGGCGATGGAGGCGACCATGTCACCGGCGATGGCGGGAGCCAGATAGTCCCGGCGCAACTGGTCGGAACCGAAGCGGGCCAGGGCCGGCGTCGCCATGTCGGTCTGCACGCCCACCGCCAGCGGCACACCGCCGCAATGCACCGTGCCCATCTCCTCGCTCATCACCATGCCGTAGGAATAGTCCAGCCCCATGCCGCCGTACTCCACCGGCTTGGTGACCCCGAGCAGGCCGAGATCGCCCATTTTCTTGAACACCTCATGAATCGGAAAACGGCCGGCCGCTTCCCATTCCTTCACATGCGGATTGATTTCCTTGTCGACGAATTGACGTACCGTGCGGCGCAGTTCTTCATGTTCTTGCGTAAACTTCATGACACACTCCTGCTTCGTGTTCTATTCGATTTGACTGACGTCCAGACTGATTCTTGAGTCGTTGTGTGTTTTTGTCTTTCGCTGTCAACTGTCCACTATCAACTGTCAACTTCATTCATAGTCGTGCCACGCCAAAGGTATTGGCATTCAACTTCCGGTGTTCGGCCTGACGGCAGATATCCAGAACATAGGCCAGCACCCGGCGGGTATCGCGTGGGTCAATGATGCCGTCGTCCCACAGATGGGCGGTGCCGTACAGCGCGGTGGATTGCGCGTCCAGTTTCTGCGCGGTGCTTTGCTGCAGCATCTCCAGCACGTTCTCATCCGGCTCGATACCGTTGGCCCGTTGTTTGGCCTCGGCGACGATGCGCAGCACCATGCCGGCCTGCTGGCCGCCCATCACCGCCACCCGGGAATTGGGCCAGGCGAAAATAAAACGCGGATCCAGACCCCGGCCGCACATGGCGTAGTTGCCGGCGCCGTAGGAGCCGCCGATGACGATGGAAATTTTCGGCACCCGGGCATTGGCCACCGCCTGAAGCATTTTCGATCCGTGTTTGATCACGCCGTTGTGCTCGGCGTCGGTGCCGACCATGAAGCCGGTGGTGTTGTGCAGAAACAGCAACGGCCGATTACTCTGGTCACACAATTGAATGAACTGGGCCGCTTTGGCCGCGCCGCGCGGGGTGATCGGTCCGTTGTTGCCAAGCACGCCCACGGGTTGGTCTTCGACGGCGATCCAGCCGCACACGGTGGCGGCATCCCAGTCGTTCTTGAAGTCGACGAAGTTGGAGTCATCGGCGATCCGCGCGATCACCTCACGCACGTCGTAGGGTTTCTTGGCGTCGCTGGGCACCACGCCAAGCAGTTCCTCTTCATCGTAGCGTGGCGGTGCCCAGTCATCGGCGGCCGGTGCATCGTCGCGCCAGCCGAGCACACCCATCAGGTCCCGCGCCTGGCGAATGCCATCCGCGTCGTCGTCGGCCAGATACTCGGCGGTACCGGCCACACCTGCGTGCATTTCCGCGCCGCCCAGGTCTTCGTCGGTGGCGATTTCGCCGGTAGCGGCTTTCAATAGTGGTGGGCCGGCGAGGAACATCTTGGCGCGATTACGGACCACGATGACGTAATCAGAAAGCCCCGGCTGATAGGCGCCGCCGGCGGTAGCGTTGCCGTGCACCACGGTGATCTGCGGGATGCCGGCGGCGGACAGACGTGCCTGATTGGCGAAGGTCCGCGCGCCCTCGACGAACACCTCGGCGGCGTAGTTCAGATTGGCGCCACCGGATTCCACCAGACTCACCACCGGCAGCTTGTTCTCCAGGGCGATGCGTTGCAGACGCAGCGTTTTGTGTAGTCCGGACGGGGTGATGGTGCCACCCTTGATGGCCGAGTTGGACGCCGTGACCAGGCAGCGCACGCCGGCCACATAGCCGATACCGGCGATGCTGCCGCCGCCGGCTTCGGTGCCGTCCTTGTCGTCGTGCATGCCATAGCCGGACAGGTTCATCAGGCTGAGGAACGGCGAGCCCGGATCGAGCAGACGGGCGACTCGCTCATGGGGCAATAGTTGACCCCGTTTTTCGAACTTGGCGCGTTTGGCTTCGGAGGCGTCCACCACGCCTTGCTCGATGGCGCGGAATTCTTCCACTGCCTTGAGCATGGCATCCCGGCTTTCGCGGAAGCTGTCGCTGTTCACGTCCAGGCTGGTTTCGAGTACGGGCATGATCGGGTCCTGTCGGTTGGCGCGGAATCAGTCTTGTTTGAAAATGGCGGGAGTGATGGCGCGGTGGAAACCGTCATAGGGTTCGCTGCGCTGGTGCTCCGGCAACGGGAAGATAGCCACGTTGCCCTGGCTGGCGCCGCCGTCGATACGCAGCGTGTCGCCGCTGATGAAGGCGGCGGCGTCGCTGAGCAGGAAGCAGATCGCCGAGGACACTTCCGCCTCCACGCCCATGCGTTTCAGCGGCACCGCGGAGCGCAGTGTTTTGAGAATGTTCTGAAACGCTTCCGGATAGGTGTCCATGCCGGAAGAGGCGATCCAGCCCGGAGCCACCGCGTTCACCCGTACGCCGCAGCATCCCCATTCCACCGAGGCGGTCTTGGTGAAGTTGTCCATGCCGGCGCGGGCGGCGCCGGAGTGCCCCATGCCCGGCATGCCTCCCCACATGTCGGCGACGATGTTGACGATGGCGCCGCCGTGCTGGTTCATGCCTTGTGTGAACACTTCCCGGGCCATCAGAAAGCCGCCGGTGAGGTTGGTTCGGATCACCGTTTCCCAGCCTTTCTGGCTGATCAGTGCCAACGGAGCGGGAAACTGGCCACCGGCGTTGTTGACCAGGCCGTGAACCTGGCCCACTGCCTGGTAAATCTGCGCCACGGTCTCGCGCACCCGTTCCTCCTCACGGATGTCGCAACTGAAATACAGGGCCTCGCGGCCGGTGTCCTGCTGTATTTCCCCGGCCACTTCTCGCAGCTTGTCTTCGCCGCGGCCGATCAGGACCACCCGGGCGCCGAGCGCCGCCAATTCATGCGCGGTGCAACGGCCGATACCGGAACCACCGCCGGTGACGATGATGTTGCGGTCGGCGAACAGGTTTTCCCGAAAGACGGAACGGTAGGGCATGGGTAAAGGTCCTTCAAAAGTGTGAGGTAAGCTGAAACGATGCGGTGCCTGGCAAGGGGTCGGACGTCTGACGTCAGACGTCCGACCCGCTCATAAGAAAACCATGCGCTCACAACACTCGCTCCGCGACGTCTTCACTGACCGCCACCGGCATGTCCAGCAGCTGTTGCGCGAACGCCTTGCCCTGCGGATCAATGCGCAGACTGGCGATACCGCCGCCGCCCAGGGCGTTGCGCAGCAGGAAATTGAAGGCGTGCATGCCGGACAGTTCCCAGCGGCGGACCGAGCCGGTTTCCGGATCGAGCACATGCCGCATATAGTCCGCCACCGCGGTTTCACTTAGTGCCGCGCGTAAATAGGGCAGGTAAGCCGGGTCCCGGGCGATAACGCCGATGTTGGCGTGGTTGCCCTTGTCGCCGGAGCGGGCCCAGGCCAGTTTCACCAACGGTACCTCGGTGTCACCGGAAGCGGTCTCGCCGCCCGCTTGCGGGGCCGGCTCCGTCGGCGGCTCGCCGGCGGGAATGGTCACCGGCAGGGTTTCGCCGTTGACGTCCACGGTGACCGGCACCTTCTGTTTGTCGATCAGGGTGGAATAAAGGCGAATGCGGGGCAGCGGCTTGGGCCGGCCGCCGACCAGACCGGACAGGCCCGGGGCCATGCCGGTGGCGGCCTGGGCGATTTCCCGGGCGAACAGACCCAGGGCCTTGCGGTCGTCGTGCAGGGCGGCGATTTTCACCACGACTTCGCGGCTGTCCTGGCGGCGCGCCTGATTGCCGTAGGTGGCTTCGCTGCCGAGGATTTCCACACTGACATCCCGGAACGGCGCCAGCCCCGCCTGTTTGAACTGCGCCGCCACCTTGCCGAGGATGGCGTCCGCCACCACCTGGCCCTTGGCGGGGGCGTCGATGCCGCCCATCAGGAAAGAGGCGGTGATGCGCTGGCCGTCGGGGTAGGTGGCGGACACCTTGTAGGTGTCGGTGGGGGCGAGCCCGCGCGCACCGCTGACTTTGACCCGATCCGGCCCATCCTGGGTGAGGGTGACGTTGGTGAAGTCACAGACTACGTCGGGAAGGATGTACTGGCGCGGGTCGCCGATCTCATAGAGCAGTTGCTCGCCGACGGTGGCGGGGGTGACCAGGCCTCCGGTGTCCGCCGGTTTGGTGATCACCACGGTGCCGTCCCGATGGCATTCGGCGATCGGGAAGCCCATGTTGTCGAAGCCGGGCACATCGCGCCAATCGGTGAAGTTGCCGCCGGTGCATTGGGCGCCGCACTCGATCAGATGGCCGGCCAGGGAGCCCTGGGCCAGCCGGTCATAATCGTCGTTGGCCCACTGGAACTCATGCAGCAACGGGCCCAGCACCAGCGCGGAGTCGGCGATGCGGCCGGTCAGCACCAGGTCGGCGCCGGCGTCCAGAGCGGCCTTGATCGGCAGGGCGCCGAGGTAGGCATTCATGGTCACGGTGATCGGCGGTAGTGCCGCGCCGGTGTCCATTTCCCGGCAGTCGGCGAATTCGGCCCGGCGTGGATTCAGATCGTCGCCTTCCACCAAAGCGATGTTCATTTCGACGCCGGCCTCGGCGAACGCTTTCCGCAGAGCATCGCGGCAAGCGCGGGGATTCACGCCGCCGGCATTGCTGATCACCTTGATGCCTTTGTCCTTGATCTCCCGGGCCAGCGGTGCCATCACCTGGGTGACGAAATCGTGGGCGTAACCGGCGTTGGCGTCCTTCATGCGCGCCCCGGCCATGATCGACAGGGTGACCTCGGCCAGATAGTCGAACACCAGGTAGTCGATATTGCCCTGGCGGACCAGTTGGAAGGCGGCGCTGTTGGTATCGCCCCAGAAACCGGCGGCGCAGCCGATGCGGGTCAGGTCGCTCATGGTGTTGTTCCTTCCTTCATTACAAACGGGCAAGTGGGCAAATGGGCCGGTAACGGAGTGGTTCAACACTACCAAGCAAGCGCTTGGTATGTAAATATGGGATCGGCCACGACCATTGACCGAAACGCTCAGGTCCGCGGCCGAATGGGCCAGCGGCATTGTCTGATGCCTAATTGTGTAATGCGTATAATGCCGTCCGATCAGGAGGAACCATGACACAAGCACGCGCTGTACACGGCATCGACGACAGCCCGCGGGGGCGTCTGCTCAGTGCCGCCGCCCAGCTGTTCCGAGACAAAGGGTATGAACGCACCACCGTGCGCGATATCGCCGCCGTGGTGGGGATCCAGAGCGGGTCCATTTTCCATCATTTCAAAACCAAGGAAGAGATCCTGTTCGCGGTGATGGAGGAGGTGATCCACTTCAATACCGAGCGCCTGCGCGCCGCCATCGCCGCCGAGAACCGCCCGGTGGAGCGGTTGCGGGCACTGGTGCGCGCGGAACTGACCGCCATTGTCGGTGATACCAGCGAGGCGATGACGGTGCTGGTGACCGAGTGGCGCTGCCTCAATACGGACAAGCAGCGCGAGGCGCTGGCCTTGCGGGACATTTATGAGCAGCTCTGGCTGGACGTGCTGGCGGATCTCCATAAGGAAGGCCGCTTCCGCGCCGATCCGTTCATCATGCGGCGGCTGATCACCGGCATGACCGGCTGGACCCATAACTGGTTTGATCAGTCCCGCCGTCTGTCGGTGGAAGGGCTGGCGGACCTGATCGTCGACCGGGTGGTGGGCGAGGGTGAGAGTGAGGAGGGCGCGGCGTGATCGGCAATGGCTTCGCCTGGGGACGTACCGGCTACACCATCATGGAAGAAGGAGAACTGGACCGTGCCACCTGGCAGTTGAAGGTCAGCCATTATCTGGTGGCCGAGCCCAGTGGCCGGACCGTGCCCGGGCACTTCACCCTGGAGCAGGCGAAAAAATGGATTGAAGAGCGGGAATCGGGGGCGGATTCCGGCTGAACAGGCCCTGAAACGGGCGTTTATTCGACAGTGCGACGAAAATATGAACGAACGGCCGGTTTTTTCGCAGAAAGCCGTTGACACTCCGGGGCCAATCCCTAAAATGGCGCCCACTTCGCAACGCGATGCGGGTGGTTAGCTCAGCTGGGAGAGCATCTGCCTTACAAGCAGAGGGTCGGCGGTTCGATCCCGTCACCACCCACCAGTTTCCCTAGTGGAAAGTTCGGAGCGGTAGTTCAGTTGGTTAGAATACCGGCCTGTCACGCCGGGGGTCGCGGGTTCGAGTCCCGTCCGCTCCGCCAATGTTTTTCATGATCTTAGCCTTTTTCCATGTATTAAGGAGCCGCATCGAGTGTTTCGATGCGGCTTTTTCTTTTGTGGCGCCAGGCCACCGCGGAACTTCCTTCCCTCCTGATGTTCTTATCCTGTAAGTGCCGCTTGCCCCTATAAGCACCGCTTGACCTCTGTCATGAAAGGGTCACCAAGAGGGCGCTAAAGTTGATCCGACAACCTTTGATTGGACAACTTTTGATTCGGCGATAGTGGATGAAACGTAAAGGAGAATAACCATGGATCATTATTTCGAAGAACGACTGCAGGAAAAACTGTGGCTGGAAACCCTGGAAGAGCTGGTTGAAGGCGACTGGGAAAACGACGACGACGGTGTGGAGCTCTGATCCCCCGTCGTCACCCCTCCGGCCCGATGGGCCAACCCCTCCCGATTCTGTGAAGCACTCAGCGTTCTGATTACCTTTCCCGAGCAACCCCTTTCTTTTACCTAAAAGCCGGTTCACACTTTTGTCGTAGCTGTCTGCGATCGGCAGATTGTGACGAGCCTGGTCACCTGACGGTCCGCAAGGCGGATAAAACGATAAAGACATGACCCGGGGAAGGCGAGATGGCGGGGTCCTCCGTTACCTCTGAAGCAATAGTGTTCTTTGCCGAGCACCACATCACCAAAAGCATGCTCTACGCCGACTTCGAGGCGATTCTGGATGGCATGGTGGGGGTGCCGGAGTTCGCTCGCAAAGAGATGCGCGGTGCCTACTGTCTGATCAACGGACAGTTGAAGGTCAAGGCGCTGGTGTTGTTTCTGATCGGCTTCGACGAAGACGGCATGGCCGATACCACCTGGAATATCCCGTTGCGCCACCTGGCCGAGCACGGTGGCCCCGGCCCCGACATGGGCAGCGGTCCGATCCGGCTGGCCTGCCGCAGCCAGTGCCCGGTGGCGTGGCACCAGGACCAGTTGTGGGATCCGTCGATGAAGCCCGGCGCCAACGATTTTGTCGCGGTGCGGGATCTGCTGCGCCAGCGCGGGCCGAAGATGGGCCTGGAAATGGACGAGGATCTGCCGCCGCCGACGGCGCCGCCGGTGCTGTCCGAGGAGGATATTCCCACCCTGGGCGCCGCCGAGCCGGATCCGGAACGGGTAAGACTGGCCCGCACCATCAAGGAGTTGCGTCTGCGCATCCATACCCTGGAGAGCGGACAGAAGGAAGAGATGGCGCAACTGCGCTATGCCCAGCAGCAGAAGGAGGAAATCCTCAATACGCAGCTGGAAAAGGTGCTGATGCAGTTCAAGACACTGAAGTCCCAGAACGCGGCGTTGCGCGAACAGAACAGTTCACTCAAGGAACAGCTGGAGGCGCTGCGCCGGGATCAGCAGGAGCAATCCCGCCAGGACCGCCAGCAGGGCAGTGAAACGGAGCGCCTGCGCCAGCAGTACCAGTTGGAACTGGAGCAGCGCCTGGAAGAAGAGCGGGCGCGCCTGTCCGACGAATTGCACAGTAAGGAAATGGAAGTGCTCAACCGGGACGATCTGATCGCTCAACTGCGCAAGGACGTGGCCGGCCTCAAGCATCAACAGATGAAAGTGAGCAACGCCGGCGGCGAGCAGATGCTGCGTAAACTGGAGAGCCTGGGGCTCAGTTTCATTGCCTTCCATCCCGGTGCCGGCCATGTCTCCATCGGCGCCGATCAGATTTCCGATTACATGGAAAACCCGCTGGCGTTCGCTGCCCGTAAATGCCTGGTGACCGAGGATCACTACCGTGTCTGGTTGGCTCACTATGAGAATCCGGTATGCCAGGTGGCGGTGGGGCCGGAGGCGCGCGCCTGCGGTAAAAGAGTGATCCGGGTGGACGTGCCGAATCAGTTCAAGCCGGGCGTGTCCGACTGTAATTCCAACCGCTGTCCGCACTGCCGTTCGGATGCCGCCATCGATAATGTGCTCAAGTTCCGGTAATCGTGCCGCGAACTGGTAAGTATCTTGCTTCAAGACTTTAAACAAACGCTAAGCGCCATGCCGGATCGCGCGGGTCGGGGGGACTCGCACGATCAAATAAAAAAGGGGGGGAAGCCATTCATGGCTCAAGAGTCCATCGATAAGCGTTTATTGCAGGCGTTCGTGCCAGTCAATGCGCTGTCCAACGATCAGCTCGACTGGCTGCTGGATCAGCAGGAAGTCTGCCGTTACGAACCCGGCGATATTCTGTTCCGTCAGGGCGATCGCGATAACGCCACCATCTATCTGCTCAGCGGTGACGTGGAATTGTTCAACGAGAGTGGGCAGCGCGGTGTGGTGCGGGCCGGGGATGCCGCGTCCTGGCATCCGCTCGGTCACTTTCAGCCACGCCGGGATGACGCCCGGGCGCTGACCGAGGTCAGCGTGGTGCGTTTCGACAGTTTCCGGCTGGACACCATTCTGTCCTGGGATCAATCCGCCGGTTACGTGATTCTCGACATCAATGCCAACGCCGCTTATCAGCATGACCGCGACTGGATGATCCGGTTGCTGAAGTCCAATCTGTTCCACCGGGTGCCGCCGGCCAACATTCTGGAAATCTTCCGCCGCCTGCACGCCCGCCGCTGCAAGGAAGGCGAGGTGATCATCCGCCAGGGCGAGGAGGCGGATTGCTGCTACATCATCAAGGAAGGGGTCTGCGAGGTGTCCATCGAACTGGGTACCCCCGGGGTGGCGACGCCGGTGGCGATGCTGGAGGAAGGGCAGTGGTTCGGTGAGGAGGCATTGCTGTCCGGCACGCCGCGTAACGCCACCATCACCATGGCCACGGACGGGGTGCTGATGCGGCTGGGGCGGGACGATTTCGACGCACTGCTGCGTGAACCGATTATCCATACCCTGCCGGTGGACAAGGCCCGGGATAAGATCGCCGCCGGCGCCCGCTGGCTGGATGTGCGCACCGGCGACGAGTTTGACCGCCATCGGCTGTCCGGAGCCGCTAATATGTCGTTGAATGTGCTGCGCCTGAAGTCGCGGTTGCTGGACCCGAAACAGGCCTACGTGGCCTACTGTGATACCGGTCGGCGTAGCGCCACGGCGGCATTTTTGTTAAAAAACGCAGGCTTGGACGTGTTCGTGCTGGAAGGCGGCCTCAACGGCAACGCCGATCATCTGCACGAGTATCTCGAATAGCCCGTCCCGGGGATCCGGGGCTGGGGCCCAACCCGGGACTAATGTGGCGCAAGACAAATTTCGTAATATCGGCCTGATTGCCCGTTCCGAAAGCGAGCAGGCGCTGTACTCCATGCGCCAGCTGATTCACTTTCTGCACGGTCGCGACTGCACCGTCATTCTGGAAAAGGACATCGCCGGCAGTCTTCCGGAGATGGGACTGCAGGCGGCCAGCGCCGCTCAGATGGGCGAATCCTGTGATCTGGTGATCGTGGTCGGCGGCGATGGCAGCCTGCTGGGCGCGGCCCGCACCCTGGCCCGTTACGACGTGCCGGTGCTGGGGGTGAACCGTGGCCACCTGGGATTTCTCACCGACATTCTGCCCTCGGAAATCGAATCCCGGGTCGGTCAGGTGCTGGATGGCGAATACACCACCGAACGCCGCTTTCTGCTGGATATGGAAGTGCGGCGCGGCAATCTGGTGATGGGCGAGGGCAGTGCTCTCAATGACGTGGTGCTGCTCTCCGGTGACAGTGTCCATATGATCGACTTCGAGTTGATCATCGACGGCCATTTCGTCTATGGGCAGCGCTCCGACGGCCTGATCATCTCCACGCCCACCGGCTCCACCGCCTATGCCCTGTCCGGTGGCGGCCCGATCATGCATCCCCGCCTGGACGCCATGGTGCTGGTGCCGATGAACCCCCACACCCTGACCAGCCGGCCGCTGGTGGTGGACGGCAACAGCGAAATCAAGATCCAGATCACCACCGAGAAAGTGAAGCCCCTGGTGAGCTGCGACGGCACTTCCGGGGTGCGATTGCAGCTGGGCGACGTCATCGCCATTCGCAAGAAGCCCCACCGTTTGCAGTTGATCCACCCGCCGGGGCACGATTTCTATCAGGCCTGCCGTTCCAAACTGGGCTGGAGCACCCGTCCGGGGGATAATTGATGGCCGACCGCCGTCCCACCCATGTCACGACCCGAGAGGGATGATGAACTTTTCCAATTTCGAGCAGTTGATTGATTCCATGACCCTGGAAGTGTGGCACGGTCTGCGCCGCGCCGTGGAACTGGGGCGCTGGCCCGATGGCCGCCGGGTTTCCGCCGAGCAGCGTGAGCTGTGCCTGCAGGCGATCATCGCCTGGGAAACCAAGAACCTGCCGGAACAGGAGCGTACCGGTTATGTGCCTTCTCACTGCAACAGCAGTGAGGCGGACAGCGAGCAGCCGGTGGACCTGCAACCGGCACCCGAGCGGAAAGGAGAGCACTGATGCGTGATGGCAGCCCGGCCAATGTCACCCGCCTGGCGGATTATCTGCCGCCGGCCTATCTGGTGCCACGAACCCATCTGGACGTGGACATCCGCGACGGCCACACCCTGGTCACGGCGACCCTGACGCTGGAGCGCAATCCGGCCCGGGACGACCGGCCAGAGGACCTGGTGCTCGACGGTGAGCATCTGGAACTGTTGTCGCTGAGTCTGGACGGCGCTTCGCTGCCGGCCTCCCGCTATCGCGAAGCGGACGGCCGTCTGACCGTATTCGCGGTACCGGAGTGCTTCGAACTGACCTCGGTGGTGCGCATCGAGCCGGAAAAGAACACCGCTCTGGAGGGGCTGTATCGCTCCAATGGCATGTACTGCACGCAATGCGAGGCGGAAGGGTTCCGCCGCATCACCTGGTTCCCGGATCGTCCGGACGTTCTCAGCCGCTTCACCACCACGGTGCGGGCCGACCGCGAGCACTACCCGCTGCTGCTGTCCAACGGTAACCCGGTAGCCAGTGGAGAAGAGCCCGAAGGCAAAGAGGAGGGCGGCCGACACTGGGTCACCTGGGAAGACCCGTTCCCCAAACCCTGCTATCTGTTCGCCCTGGTGGCCGGCGATCTGGCCTGCCTCAAGGACACCTTCACCACCACGTCCGGGCGTGAGGTGGCGTTGCATCTGTATGCCGAACACAGGGATCTGGACAAACTCGATCACGCCATGGTGTCACTGAAAAAAGCCATGGCTTGGGATGAGCGGGTCTACGGCCGTGAGTACGACCTGGATATCTTCCAGATCGTCGCCGTCAGCCACTTCAATATGGGCGCCATGGAAAACAAGGGGCTCAACATCTTCAACACCGCCTGTGTGCTGGCCCACCCGGCCACCACCACCGATGCCGCTTTCGAGCGGGTGGAATCGGTGGTGGCCCACGAGTATTTCCACAACTGGAGCGGCAACCGCGTCACCTGCCGGGACTGGTTCCAGCTCAGCCTCAAGGAAGGCTTCACCGTGTTCCGCGATCAGGAATTCTCCTCGGACATGAATTCGCGGGCGGTGGTGCGGGTGGAAAACGTGAACTTCCTGGTCAACCACCAGTTCCCGGAAGATCAGGGCCCGCTGGCCCACCCGGTGCGCCCGGCGCAGTATCAGAAGATCGACAATTTCTACACCCTGACCGTGTACGAAAAAGGCGCGGAAGTGGTGCGCATGCAGCATGAGTTGCTTGGCGCCAGGGACTTCCGCCGCGCCACCGATCTGTACTTCGAGCGGTTCGACGGGCAGGCGGTGACCTGTGATGATTTCGTCGCCTGCATGGAAGAAGTATCCGGACGTGACCTGAGCGGCTTCAAGCGCTGGTACAGCCAGGCCGGCACCCCCATCGTCAGCGCCGAGGACCGCTACGTGGATGGGCTCTACAGCCTGACGCTGAGCCAGCACACCCCGCCCACCCCGGGACAGGCGGACAAGCAGCCGCTGATGATCCCGGTGAAACTGGCGCTGCTGGACCCGCAAGGCAAACCGCTGGCGCTGAACGATCAAGGCGATACCGAAACCGTGGTGATTTTGGAGCGGGCCACGCAGACCTTTTCATTCCCGCTGCCGGTCAAGCCGACGCCCTCTCTGCTGCGTGGCTTCTCGGCACCGGTGATCCTGCGCTACGACTTCGACGAAACCCAGCTGCAGACACTGCTGGCCCACGACAGCGACGGTTTCTGCCGCTGGGATGCCGCCCAACGCCTGTACTTCTCGGCGCTGGCGCGCATCATCGAACAGGGCGAGAGCGCCGAGCAACAACTGGAACGGCTGCGCCCGGCCCTGGAAGGGGTGATCCGGCGCGCCGCCGAGGATCCGGCCCAGGCCGCGCTGCTTTTGACCCTGCCCACCGAGACCGCCATCGGTGACCGTCATTCACCGCTGGATCCGGCCCGGGTGCACCGCGCCGCTCATGCTTTCAAGGTGGCGCTGGGACGGGCTCTCGGCGAGGACTGGCGGCGTCTGGCCGAGTCCCTGCGGGAACCGGAATATCGCGCCGACGGTGATGCCATGGGCAAACGCCGCCTGCGCATGCTGGCGCTGGCCTACCTGGGCCTGGCCGAAGCCGACGGTATTGCTGACTACCTGCAACGGACCTTCCGCGACGCCGCCTGCATGACCGAGGAAATCGGTGCCCTGGGCATTCTGGTGAGCAACGGCCTGGACGGCGCCGAGACGGCGCTGGAGCAGTTCGCCGAGCGCTGGCGGGACGAAGCGCTGGTGATGGACCAGTGGTTCGCGGTACAGGCGGCGGTACCCGGGCCGGCCACGGTGGCGCGGGCGAAGGCGTTGATGTCCCATCCCGCCTTCGAGTGGACCCTGCCCAACCGGGTGCGGGCGCTGATCGGCACTCTGGTCAACGGCAACCCCTCGGCATTCCACGCCGAGGATGGCAGTGGCCATCGCCTGTTCGCCGAGGCTCTGAAGACATTGGACGCCATTAATCCGCAGATCGCCGCCCGGCTCGGTAACGGCGCCGCGCGGCTGGATCGTCTGCGGGAGGACCTGTCGACGTCGCTGCGCACCGCGCTGAGCGAAGTGCGTGAAGGAGCCTCCGCCAACCTGGCGGAAGTGCTGGATCGTATTCTCGGAGCCTGATGAGACGCTATCCGCTGCTCTTGCTCGCCGGGCTGGCCCTCGGGCTGGCGGTGGAGCCGGTGCGGGCGGCGGTGAGCGAGCAGGAGGCGCGGCGGCTGTCGTCGGATCTGACCCCGCTGGGCGGCGAACGGGCCGGCAATACCGAGCCGCTCTCATCGCCGCGGGCGATCCCTCCCTGGCGCGGTGAGGGCTGTCGGGTGCCGGCGGCGGATCAGCCGCTGTTGCGCATCGACGCCGACAACCTCGCCGAGTACGAGGCGGACCTGCCGCAGGGCGTGGCGGCGATGATCCGCCGCTATCCCGACAGTTTTTACCTGCCGGTCTATCGCAGCCGCCGCACCGCGACGGCGCCGGATTGGGTGTATCGCAATACCGCCGCCAACGCGGTGCGGGCGACGCTTTCCGAGCGCGGCGTTGCGGGCGCGTTCGGCGGTATCCCTTTCCCCATTCCGCACGGCGACGCCAGTGACCGTGGCCGCCAGGCGATGTGGAATCATCTGTTGCGCTGGCGTGGCGTGTTCATGGAACGCCAGTCCAGTCAGTTGTCGGTGCGCGCCAGTGGCGGCTACCGCCGCGTCAGTTCCCGGCAAAGTCTGTATTTTCCCTATTACGATGAGCGCTTCGACGCGGAGCGCATCGGGCCCCGTTATCTGTACTACTACTCGCGGATACTGGCACCGGCACGGCTGGCCGGCGGCGCGGTACTGATGTACGACACTCTGGATCCGGCGCGGATGCCGCGCCAGTCCTGGGGCTATGACGTGGGGCGGCAGCGTGTGCGGCGGGCGCCGGAAATCGCCTACGACGCCGTGCTGGCGGGCAGTGATGGCCTGAGCACCGTCGACGACGCGGATCTGTTCAACGGGGCATTGGACAAATACCACTGGCGTTTGCTCTATCCGCAGCCGGTGGAGCGCTTCATTCCGTACAACAATGGTTTCCCTATCGATCTGGAACGGGAGGGTGAATCCCTGCGCCCGGGGCATTTGGATCCGGCGGGGACGCGCTGGGAAAGACACCGGGTGTGGGTGGTGGAAGGGCGCCTGCGGGAAGGCGAGCGGCACCTTTATCCGCGCCGCCGTTTCTATATCGACGAGGACAGCTGGCAGATCGCGGTGGCGGACCAGTACGACCTCAGCGGCGCGTTGTGGCGGGTCAGTCTGGCTTACAGCAAATGCTATCCCCGGCTCCCGGCGGTCTGGACCGCCCTGGATGCCTATCATGACCTGCGTGAGGGCCGCTACCATTTGCGCTTTACCGAGACCAGAGAACCCGGCGGCCTGGCGTTTCCGAAAACACTGCCGGACGAACGGGATTTCCTGCCTTCCGCCTTGCCCGACCTGCGCTAGGGGAAAAGCGTCGGGCGCAAACCGGGCAGGGCGGCGCGGTTCCCGATATAATCCCCCGCCGTTGTCGCCCACGAAGGAACCGGAACCCCCATGCTGTATTCCCTCGCCCGTCCCCTGTTGTTTTCCCTGTCCGCCGAACGCAGCCATGATCTGACGCTGGCGGCGCTGCGCCACGGCGCCGGCAAGCTCTATCCGGGCCGGGTGCCGGACCGGCCGGTGCGGGTGATGGGGCTGGATTTTCCCAACCCGGTGGGGCTGGCGGCGGGGCTGGATAAAAACGGCGATTGCATCCGCGGCCTGGCGGATCTGGGTTTTGGTTTTCTCGAGATGGGAACGGTGACGCCACGCCCGCAGCCGGGCAATCCGCGGCCGCGTTTGTTCCGGTTGCGCCGCTCCCGGGCGGTGATCAATCGCATGGGGTTCAATAACAAAGGCGTGGATTACCTGGTGGAGGCGGTCCGTGGCAGTGGCTACAAAGGCATCCTCGGCATCAATATCGGCAAGAACAAGGACACGCCGATGGAACAGGCGGCGGACGACTACCTGCACTGCCAGCGCAAAGTTCATGCCCTGGCCAGCTATCTGGTGGTCAACGTGTCCTCGCCGAACACACCGGGCCTGCGCGAGCTGCAGCATGGCGAAGCGTTGAACGCGCTGCTGGGAACGCTGCGCGAGGAGCAGAGCAAGCTCGACCAGCGCAATGGCTGGAAGGTGCCGCTGGTGGTCAAGATTGCCCCGGACAGCAGCGACGAGGAACTGGCGTCCATGGCGGAAGCCTTCGTCCGTCACGGCATCGATGGCGTCTGTGTCAGCAACACCACTTTGGAACGGCCCGGTATCGCCGGCGAGCCGCACGGTGACGAGCAGGGCGGTCTCAGCGGCGCCCCGTTGAAACCGATCGCTCACCGCGCGTTGGACGTGGTCAGCCGTACTTTGAACGGCCGTGTGCCTCTGATCGCTGTCGGCGGCATCATGAACGGCGAGGACGCCCTGGAAAAACGACGTCTCGGTGCCGATCTGGTGCAGATCTACAGTGGGTTGATATATCGGGGCCCGGAACTGATCGGCGAGATCGCCCGGGCCTGGCCGAAGGGCTGAGGCGTAAAGATCGTGAACAGGTTCTAAAGAAAAGGGCCCGGGTGGGGCCCTATGGGGTCGGCACCAAGGGTGCCGGCGCTGTGGAGAACGGGTTGTTTTATCGGTTCATCATATCCGGTTCATTTCCCCCTTTTCTTCAGCGGAGATCCTTGAGGTTGTGGATGCCGGCGACACCCACCAGGCCATGCAATTGATCAACGTGTCCTTCCCGCCATCCGTTCAGCCAGCTGCTGCGGGCCTGCAAAGCGTCGAAGGGACAAAAGTCTTTGGATTTTCCTTTATAACCGGCCTGGTATCCGCGGCTGTAGGCCCGCTCCTCACGACTCCGTTTCTGTCTTTTCATGGACACTTTCCTCTTTCCTTCATCGTAGTGACTGGGAATATCCTGCTGATCCTCTCTGTGTCACAATGCGCCGCCTTCTCCGGCGGGTTGGGCGAGCCATTTATTGTCCCTGGCTCAAAGGCCCGTGATGCCGGTGGCGAACACGAGTGATCAGGTATTGGTAGTGCCTTGACCCGCGCCTGTTATCGCGCAAGCCGTTCTTCGAGTATGGGAAAGGGGGCAGCCCGTGTCGAATAACGAACGGCAATATGTGACGGCGTGGTTAAACGGATGCCGCATATTTGACGGTTTCGTGAAAGTTCGCCCATCTCCTTGATTTAGTTGATAATTGTTTCGAGACACCAATTCGTGCAGACACCGACGAGGCATTCCCCATGGAGTTCGTGACCACTTGCCTGCCGGGCCTGGCCCCGCTGCTGGCCGAGGAACTGGTGGAGCTGGGCATATCCGTAACAGAGACCGGTAACGCCCATGTCATCATCGACGGGCGTCAGGAAGACGGCTTGCGGGTGTGCCTGTGGTCACGCCTGGCGGAGCGTGTGCTGCTGCCGCTGGTGACCCTGGAAATCAGCGCCGAAGAAGCCCCGGAAGCGCTGGCGGCGGCGCTGGACTGGCCGGCCCTGGTGGCGGCTGGGGCGCCCTTGTTCCTCAATCTGGAGCACGGCAAGGGCGTACGCGGCGACAACCGCATCAGTACCCGGCGGCTGGCGCGGGCGCTGCCCCCGTCACTGCGTGTTTCGGACAGTGAACTGGGGGCGTGCTGCGTCCGCGGGCGTCTGGACGAGAATCAGGCTCATTTGTGGCTGGATCTGGCCGGCACACCGCTGCACCGGCGCGGCTATCGCCTGGCCGGTGGCCGCGCGCCGCTGCGCGAGAATCTGGCGGCGGGCGTACTGAGAGCCGGTGGCTGGCATCGCCAGGATCGTCCTTCCATGTTGCTGGATCCGTTCTGCGGTAGCGGCACCCTGTTGATCGAAGCGGCCTGGATGGCCGGCGGCGTGGCGCCCGGCGCCTTGCGTCAGGACTTCGGATTCATGGCCTGGCGCGGGTGCCGGCGGGCGCTGTGGGAAGGGCTGCGCGAAGAGGCCGCCGCCACCTTGCACGACCCGCTGCCATTGCCGCCGCTGAAGGGCTTCGACGTGGACAACCGGGCCATCCAGTACGCCATGGATAACGCCGAGCGAGCCGGGGTGCGCCGCTCGCTGCACCTGGAGCGGCGCGAGCTGGGTGCCCTGCGCCAGCGGGATCTGGGCGACACCGGACTGCTGGTGACCAACCCGCCCTGGGGCGAGCGTCTGGAGGAGCGGGAGCGTTCCGCCTGGCTGCACGCCGGTCTTGGCCGCCTGATGGGGCAAAGGGCCCCCAACTGGACCGCGGTGTTGCTGGGTACCGATGTCACCACTCTGGATCGTTGCGGCATGGAACTGCAAAGCCAGCACCGCTTGCTCAACGGGCCGCTGAAGAACTATATCCGCGTCTACCGGCCACGGCCGCCGGTGCCGGAATCGCCGCTGCGGGTGGCGCCGGAGCCCGGCTTCGCGCCGCCGGAAGGGGCGCTGCCGCTGCTGAACCGGCTGCGCAAGAACGGCAAACACCTGCGCCGCTGGCTGGAGCGCGAGGATATCCAGTCGTACCGCCTGTATGACCGTGATCTGCCGGAATTCAACGTGGCGGTGGATATTTATGGCGATCAGGCGCTGGTGCAGGAATTCAAGGCGCCGTCCTCGATTGATCCGGACAAGGCCAAGGAGCGCCGCCAGTGGGCGGTGAGCGCGGTGCGCTCGGCGCTGGCGGTGCATCGGGAGCAGGTTCATCTGCGCACCCGCGAGCGGCAGAAGGGGCACAGTCAGTATCAGAAGCTGGACAGCCGAGGCCAGTACAAGGTGGTACGCGAAGGGCGTGCCCATCTGCTGGTGAATCTCAATGACTATCTGGATACCGGCCTGTTCCTGGATCATCGGCCGATGCGGCTGCGGCTGGCGCAGGAGTCCGCCGGCAAGCGTGTCCTGAATCTGTTCGCCTACACCGGTGCCGCCAGTGTTCACGCTCTGGTGGGCGGCGCCCGCCGGGTGGTGACGGTGGACGCCTCGCGCCGTTATCTGGACTGGGCCGCCTGTAACCTGGCCTTGAACGGCTTTTCCAGTGACGCTCACCCGCTGGAGCGGGCGGATGTAATGAGCTGGCTGGAAACCTGCCGCGAACAGTTCGATGTGGTGTTCTGTGATCCGCCCACGTTTTCCAATAACAAAAGCCGCCAGGACTTCGTGGTCCAGGAGCATCACGGCGAATTGATCCGCCGTATTCTCAAACGGCTCGAGCCCGGTGGTGTCTTGTACTTCTCCTGCAACTTCCGCCGTTTCGAGCTGGATGAAAGCATTCGTCGCTGGTACCAGGTGGAAGACCTTACCCAATGGAGCACCCCGGAGGACTTCCGCCGCCACGGGCTGCATCGTTGCTTCGCCATCCGTCACGGGGAAACGCCATGACCGTCAAGCTTTACACCACCTTGGGATGCCATTTGTGCGAGCGGGCCCGGGACATGCTGTTGACCGTGGATCCGGTGCTGGCCATCGAGGCCGTCGACATCGCCGAGGACGACGATTTGATCGCCCGGTACGGTGAGCGGATCCCGGTCTTGCGCCGGGGGGATCAGGAACTGGCCTGGCCATTCGGACTGCTGGACGTGCGTGCGTTTCTGATGGGGGAACGGCTGGCCTGAGGGGGCTTGGAGAAATGAATTCGGAGAGTGCTACAAGGCCGCTGTAGGAGCTTGCCTTGCAAGCGAATTGGATTTTGATTTAAGCCCCCACGGCGGCTACTAGGCCGCCGGCCAATCCCGCTGCAAAAACGCCAGAGTATTGGCCAGGGTTTGCTGGGCCAGGGCTTGCGTCGTTTCGCCCCGCAGGGTCGCCACCCGTTCGCCGATCCAGGGCAGCAGGCAGGGTTCATTGCGTCGTTTTTTCGCCGGAGGCTCCGGCAGGTCCCGTGGCAACAGGTAAGGCGCGTCGGTTTCCAGCAGCAGCCGGTTGCCGGGAATGTGCGGCACCAGTTCGGCCAGTTCCCGGCCGCGCCGTTCGTCGCAGACCCAGCCGGTGATGCCGATGAAGCAATCCAGGTCCAGGTAGTCGAACAGGGGCCGGCGCTGGTCGGTGAAACAGTGCACCACGACAGCGGGCAAACGGTCCCGCCAGGCCTTGAGCATCGGCAGGAAGCGATCATGGGCGTCCCGCTGATGCAAAAACACCGGCTTGTTCAGCCCGGCGGCCAGTGCCAGCTGCGCTTCGAACGCTTTTTCCTGATCCGGGCGCGGGGAGAAATCCCGATTAAAGTCCAGGCCCATCTCGCCAGCCGCCGCCACCGCCGGTTGCTCCAGCAGTTCCCGTAATTCCGACAGGACCTCGTCGTTACAGAAGCGGGCACTATGCGGGTGCAGGCCGGCGGTACAGAGCAGGCCCTGATCGGGGTAGCGTTGGCACAGCGCCAGCGCTTGCCGGGATTCCTCGACGTTGGTGCCGGTCAGCAGCAGGCGGTTGACGCCGGCCTGCCGGGCCCGTTGTAGTACCGCTTCACGGTCGTCAGCGAACTGGCGATCGGTGAGGTTGACGCCGATGTCCGCCCATTCACACTCAGTGGATCCCGGCATGCTCATCCGGCGCCTTGCCCCTGAACCGGTGTCAGGTCGCCCAGCCGTTCCTCAAGCCGCTCACGCAGGTCCTCCACCCGGCGCCGGTTGGCGCCGAAATCGTAGTATCCGACCCGGGACGCGGAGCGCACTTCAATACCGCCATTCTCGTGCACATAGAAAGTGACGTCATCAACGAAGCGAAGCACGCGGCTGGTGAAACGGGCTTGCAAGCGGGCTGGCCCAACCTGCTCAAAACTGACACGGGGCAGGGTGGCCAGCACGTCGCTCAGCAGTTTGAGACTGCCGGCACGATCGGCGTAGCCGGGAAGAGGTTCCACCCGATGCCGTTCATCCGTGGCCAGGCTGGACACGCAATTGGGCGAGGACGGGCAGGGCGCTAGCAAACGGGTATCGTTCATGGCAAAGCTACTCAGCAATAACAAACCACAGGCACAGAGAACACGGCGGACATGCCGTGAGAGAACCCGTGATGCGCCCCCGGCGCTTGGCATCCGCTGGGACGCCCGACCCTCCCTGGCACGTCGACTGATGTCGCCGTTATCACTGTGCTTATCCTTGGTCCTGACCGTCCTGTTCATGGAGGCTCCGTCTCATGGTGCTTCCCATGGTGCCTCCATGGCGTCTACGGAAGGTCATGGCCTTTCATTCCCTGGCCATCAATGTGGCGACAACAGGACCACAGGTGCCATGGAGAAAACGCAAATGCGTGCGTAGTCTAACCGGCACTAATGCATTTTGTCTCTTCGGGGGCGACTTAATGCGAGTTCGGATCACGGATCAGGCCGACGAACACACCTTCGATGATCAGTTGATCCGCGGGCACCTGGATCGGTTCGTAGTCTTCGTTGGCCGGTAACAAAGTGGCGTCGGATTTGTTCAGCCGCAGTGTCTTCACCGTCACCTCCTCGCCGATACGGGCGACCACGATTTCACCGGAACGGGCCGTTTCGCTCTTGCGCACGGCGATCAGGTCGCCGTCGAAGATGCCGGCGTCGATCATGCTGTCCCCCTGCACCTTGAGCAGGTAGGTGGGCCGTTGACGAAACAGTCCGCGTGGCACCGGTACCGTGCGCTGCACGTTTTCCACCGCCTCGATCGGGGTGCCGGCGGCCACCTTGCCCACCACTGGCAATTCGTCCTCGTCGCCGAGAGCGGACTCCAAAAGCTGAATGCCGCGGGAGCGGTCGCTGTGCAGGCGGATATAGCCCTTGCGCTCCAGCGCCCGCAGGTGATCGGAGGCGGCGTTCTTGGACTGGAACCCCATGCGTTCGGCGATTTCCGCCCGGGTGGGGGCCATGCCGGTGTCCGCCTGTGAGTCACGGATGCAATCCAGCACCTGCTGCTGGCGGAGGGTCAGTTTGCTGCTCATGTCGGTCTCCTGTGGTGGCCGGGCGCGGCGGTATCCGGCTCGGATTGAGACGGTGCGGCGCCGCGGACGCCTGTTCCGTTCCGTCGCGAAACCCTGCGGCGACGGGAATGGAATACTGATAATACGAACAGTATAATATGTCCAGTGTTTTTGTCATCCCCGATGTTGTTGCAAGGCGCTCTCCGCTCGCCTTGCACGGCCATCCAAGCTAGGCTATGCGCTCGGCGCTTCCCGGGGGGGAGGCGTCATCGTGCCGCTGTATTCGCTGCTAAAGCCGCTTCCCGCGGAGGGGCTACGGAGCCACTGTGGGAGCTTGCCCTGCAAGCGAATAGCGCTGCATTCCAAGAATTCGCTTGCAGGGCAAGCTCCTACAGCAGCCATTTCAGCGAATGGTGGGGCTGCGGCGATTGGGGGAGAAATGAAGCAGGCCGAGTGGCAACGTTCTCAGCAGGCGCGGGTGGAGTCGTTACTTTCCGGCGTGCCGTTTTTCAATGAAGTGTCCCGTGACGATGCCGACCAGCGAGCCTTGCTGCTGGCCGGGACCCGGATTCTTGAAGCCGCGCCGGGCGAGGTGGTGATTCAGGCTGGAGCCGAGGCCCGCGGGCTCTATTTTTTGCTGCGTGGAGAGCTGTGGGTGCTTGGTGAGGGCACACCGCCGCCAGTGGTGTACCGGGTGTCTCCGGGGGAGGTGTTTGGCGCTTTGTCCCTGCTGCTGGCGACGCCGCGCAGCGCCACCTTGAAGGTGGCGGAAAAAGTGGCGGAGGGAGACCGGGCGAAACCGGCGGTGCTGGCGCGCTTGTCGTTCGCCGATTTCGATGAGCCGCGGGTGGCTCTGTTCAGTCTTGGAACGCGCCTGGCGCTGTTTCACATGCTGGTGCATCAGATTCGCTGGGCGGTGGAGGTGCAGCGTCTGGCGGCGCCGGACGCGGAATTGGAAGCGGCCCTGCGCAAGATCCCGGTTTATCACGGCGAGAAGGAAACCGCACAGGAACTGGCGGCGCTGCGTGAACAGGCGCGGGCGCTGGCGGCGCTGTTATGCCGCTGGAACGACCACCCTCGTGCCGGGCCGGCGATGACGTAACGGATCGACCCGGCCGGGCTGGTGGCCGGGCTGCCGCATGATTCGCGGACGGGTGAGGCGGGCCGGTGCCGTCAGTCCGATTTCTTGTCCTTGCGCTGGACTTTCACCGCCAGCACGTCGCAATGGGCGCCGGGTACCAGGCCTCGGGCAGTGGAGCCCAGCAGCAGAGCCAGGCCGCTGCGGGTGTGGCTGCCCACCACGATCAGATCCACGCCCAGGGCATCGGCCTTGTCGACGATGGTCTTTTCGATGGAACCCAGCTCCACGTGGATGCGATCCTCGCCGATCTGGTACTGGCGGGCGTATTCCAGTGCGGTTTCGCGGGCCTGCTTGACCAGACCGCTTTGCAGGTCGGTGACGTCCATGGGCACATCCGCCCCATAGGCCAGGGCCAGCGGCTCGATCACATGAATCAGATGCAGCTCGCCGGTGGCGTTACCTTCCAGCACCCCGGCGGCACGGCACAGGATGTCGGCGGACTCGTCACTGCAATCGATGGCGACAAGAATTCTTTGATACGGAGCAGTCACGGCGATCTCCCTCGAACGCTTTTCACCGAGTATAGCCCGCTCCCGGGAAGCGGTCGATTGATGCTGATCAAGGCCCGCCCGGCGGGCGATCCGGCCCGGGCGGGAAGGCCATGGGCAGGGCCCCCGGGAGGCACCGAAAAGGGATTGTGCCACCCCGAAGCTTGACCGGACGTTAGCGCCGCTGTCTAAATAGGCGCCCCTGAGGGCCCCCGAAACGGGGCCTGGACATCGTATCCGGCCGGGGAAGGCCGGATCGACCGACTTCTCGGTAATTCAGTAGTGGGTGACGAACGTAATGGGTAAGTCCCTGGTAATTGTGGAGTCGCCGGCCAAGGCGAAAACCATTAACCGCTATTTGGGCGATGACTTCATCGTCAAGTCCAGTGTGGGCCACGTGCGCGATCTGCCGGTCAGCGGCGGTGGCAAAAAGTCCACGCCCCAGGAACGGGCCAAGGAGGCGGCCTATACCCGTTCGCTGCCAAAGGAAGAGCGCGAGGCCTATAAAAAGAAGAAAGCGCAGTCTCAGCTGATCAACCGCATGGGGGTGGACCCGGAGCACGGTTGGAAGGCGCACTACGAGATCCTGCCCGGCAAGGAAAAGGTCATCGATGAACTCAAGCGCCTGGCCGTCAACGCCGAGCGCATCTATCTGGCCACTGACTTGGACCGCGAAGGGGAGGCCATTGCCTGGCACCTGCGTGAGGTGATCGGCGGCGACGATGAGCGCTTCGACCGGGTGGTGTTCAACGAGATCACCAAGAAAGCGATCCAGGCCGCCTTCCAGGAGCCGGGCAAGCTGGACATGAGCCGGGTGGAAGCCCAGCAGGCGCGCCGTTTCCTCGATCGGGTGGTGGGGTTCATGATCTCGCCGCTGCTGTGGGAAAAGATCGCCCGCGGCCTGTCCGCCGGCCGGGTGCAGTCGGTGGCGGTGGAACTGGTGGTGGAGCGCGAGCGGGAAATCCGTGCGTTCACCCCGGAGGAATTCTGGGAACTGCACGCCGACACCCACGACAGCAAGCAGAAAGCGGACGAACTGCGTCTGCAGGTGGCCCGCCACCAGGGCGAAAACTTCCGCCCGAACAACGGCGAGGATGCGGAGCGCCACCGCGAGGCCCTGCGCCGCGCCGGCCAGTTGACCATTTCCCAGCGCGAGGAGCGGCCGACCCGATCGAAACCCTCGGCGCCGTTTATTACCTCCACGCTGCAGCAGGCGGCGAGTACCCGTCTGGGCTTCGGGGTGAAGAAAACCATGATGATGGCCCAGCGTCTCTACGAGGCCGGCCATATCACCTACATGCGTACCGATTCCACCAACCTGAGCGCGGACGCGGTGACGGCGTGCCGGGCCTGGATCGACGACAAGCTGGGCGAGAAATATCTGCCGGCGAAACCGCTGTCCTATTCCAGCAAGGAAGGCGCGCAGGAAGCCCACGAAGCGATCCGGCCTTCCGACGTTAATCGCACCTCCGAGTCGCTCAAGGACATGGAGCGCGATGCCCAGCGCCTCTACGAATTGATCCGCCGTCAGTTCATCGCCTGCCAGATGCCGCCGGCGGAATACCTGAGCACCACGCTGACCGCCGAGGCGGACGGCTACGAACTCAAGGCCAAGGGCCGCATCATGAAGTTCGACGGCTGGACCCGGATCCTGCCGCCGGCGGCGCGCAAGGGGCAGGAAGACACGGTACTGCCGGACCTCAAGCAGGGCGACGTGCTGGTCATCGATCAGGTGGATGCGACCCAGCATTTCACCAAGCCGCCGGCCCGTTACACCGAGGCCAGCCTGGTCAAGGAACTGGAAAAACGCGGCATCGGCCGGCCGTCCACCTACGCCTCGATCATTTCCACGATCCAGGATCGCGGTTATGTGCGGCAGGAAAGCCGCCGCTTTTACGCGGAGAAAATGGGCGACATCGTCACCGATCGCCTGGTGGAAAATTTCCCCAACCTGATGGATTACAACTTCACCGCGCGGATGGAGGAAACCCTCGACGAGATCGCCGAGGGCAAACGTCACTGGCGCGATGTGCTCAACGATTTTTACCAGGATTTCCAGGCCAAGCTGGACGCCGCCCAAGGCGAGGGCAGTGGCAAGCAGGCCAAGGGCGGCATGCGCGCCAATCTGCCCACGGACACCGACATCGCCTGTCCCACCTGTGGCCGTCCGATGCAGATCCGGACCGGTTCCACCGGGGTCTTCCTGGGTTGCTCCGGTTACAGCCTGCCGCCCAAGGAGCGCTGCACCGCCACGCTCAATCTGCTTCCCGGCGAGGAGGCGGTGCGGGCCGACGATGACGAGGCGGAAACCCAGGAACTGCGCCGCAAGAAGCGTTGCCCCAAATGCGGCACGGCGATGGAATCCTTCCTCATCGACGAGAAGCGCAAGTTGCACGTCTGCGGTAACAACCCGGATTGCGACGGCTACGTGGTGGAGCAGGGCGAGTTCCGTATCAAGGGCTACGACGGTCCGACCCTGGAGTGTGAAAAGTGCGGCAGTGAGATGCAGCTGCGCACCGGCCGGTTCGGCAAGTTCTTCAAATGCACCAATGATGACTGTGGCAACACCCGCAAGCTGCTGAAGAACGGCGAACCGGCGCCGCCCCGCGCCGATCCGATCCCCATGCCGCATCTCAAGTGCGAGAAAGTGGACGATCACTACCTGCTGCGCGACGGTGCTTCCGGCCTGTTCCTGGCCGCCAGCAAGTTCCCCAAGAACCGGGAAACGCGGGCGCCGCTGGTGGAGGAGATCCAGTCCGTGGCGGAGCAACTGGACCCCAAACACCGTTATCTCGCGCAAGCGCCCGGCGAGGACGCCGAGGGCCGCAAGGCGATACTGCGCTACAGCCGCAAGGCCAAGGAGCAGTATGTGATGACCGAGGAAGAGGGCAAGCCCACCGGCTGGTATGCCTTCTATCGGGACGGCAAGTGGGAAGTGGAAGAGAAGAAAGCCGCACCGAAGAAAAAGGCGGCGGCGAAGAAGAAAACCGCCGCCAGGAAGAAGGCCGCCGCTCGCCGGTCCTGAACCGCGAATAGCCGGAGATAACCATGTCCCGAATGGTGCGGGAAAACGAAATCAGCGGCCTGCGTGAGCGGCTGTTCTTCGCCCGCGACTTGCTCAAGACACTGCGGGCCGAGGCCGGCAGTCCGATGGGGCACCGTCTGGCGCTGCGCGGCGCGGTGGTGTTTCATCTCTACTCGGTGCTGGTGGGCATGGCGCGGCAGTCCGCCAAGTCCTACCAGGTGCCCGGTTACGATGACCTGATCAGTCTCGCCGCCCTGGAGCGGGCCTTCGCCGATACCGGTGTCCGCGCCCCGGAAATGCAACTGCTGATCCAGGCGCGGCAGGATCGCTCCGATCCGGTATGCTGGCTGGATCTGGAGCTGCGCGCGGCGGTGGGCGCCGCCGGTCTGGCGCGCCGGGCCACGCCTCCCGGTGATACCAACGCCCTGGCTCTGCGCGCCGAGGATCCTTATGCGCCCTTGGCCGATGGTGACCTGGAGCGTTTGCAAAAGGCGGCCGACCGGGTGGAGGAATTGCTCGGTTTGTTCGGTACTTATATGGACGAATGGTAAGCGGGGAGCGCCATGCTGTTACTGATCATCTTCGCCGCCGTCGCTTTGGGGTTCTCGTTCCTCTGCTCGATTCTGGAAGCCGCTCTGTTGTCCATTACGCCCAGCTATATCGCCGGTCTCAAGGACGACAACCCCAAGCTGTTTGAACGCCTGCGGCACCTCAAGGACGATATCGACGACCCACTGGCGGCCATTCTCACGCTCAATACCATCGCCCATACCGCCGGCGCCACCGGGGTCGGCGCCCAGGTGGCGGTGCTGTTCGGGGAAACCTGGCTGGGGGTGGCCTCGGCGGTCATGACCCTGGCCATCCTGATCGTCTCCGAGATTATTCCGAAGACCATCGGCGCCAAATTCTGGCGTGCCCTGGCGCCGCTGCTGCCGCCGGTGCTCAATGTCATGATCTGGGTGCTCAAGCCGTTCGTGTGGTTATCGAAAATGATCACCCGGCGGATCGGCGACGGCGAGCCGGATACCGACATCAGGGCGGAGTTGAAGGCGATGGCGTCCATCGGCCACGAACAGCAGGCGCTGGATGAGGGTGAGCGCCGGGTCATCGCCAATATTCTCAGTCTCCATGAAATCAGGGTCGACAAGGTGATGACCCCGCGCACGGTGGTGGAATCGCTGCGCCCGGAACAGACCGTGGCCGAGGTGCGCCATCACCTGGTGTCCACGCCTTTTTCCCGTTATCCGGTGCTCAATGACAAGGACGAAGCGGTTGGCTATGTGCACAAAAGCGACCTGCTGGAAGTGGCGGACGAGCGCACCGTGGGCGAGCTGGCCCGTGCCATGGCCTTGTTCCGCACCGACACCAATATCGAGGCGGTGTTTGGTGAGATGCTGCGTGACCGGCAACACCTGGGCCTGGTCTACGACGATCTGGGAACCTGGGTGGGTCTGGTCACCATGGAAGACATCATTGAAACCATCCTCGGCCAGGAGATCATGGACGAAACCGACAATGTGGCCAATTTGCGCCACTATGCCCGCCAGCGCTGGAGCCGCAAACTCAAACGCAAGGGCGCCCCGGAATAGCGGTCCCTGCTTGACGCTGATCGCCGCCAAACGTATGTTTCAAACGTTTGCTTCGATCCTGGCAGGTTCCCATGTCCCAATCCGATACCGTTCGCCGCATCCTCGACACGGCGGAAGTGTTGTTTGCCCAGAAGGGGTTCGCGGAAACCAGCCTGCGCGCCATTACCGGCAAGGCCGGTGTCAATCTGGCGGCGGTGAACTACCATTTCGGCTCCAAGGAAGCACTGATTCAGGCGGTGTTCGAGCGCTATTTGACGCCGTTCTGCCAGGCGCTGTCGGTCAAATTGCGGGAGCTGGAACTGGACGACGATCCGCTCAGTCTGGAGCGGCTGTTGACCGTGGCGTCGCGGCTGGCGCTGGGTTCCGGCACCGAGGAGCCGCGCCGCGCCATGATCTTCTTCCGCCTCGCCGGCCAGGCCTATAGCCAGCCCCAGGATCATCTGCGCGCCTATCTGCGCAAGCATTACGGCGATGTCTTCAACCAGTTCACCACCTTGCTGCGCCGCACCGCGCCGGATGTGCCGCCGGTGGAGCTGTTCTGGCGCGTGCACTTCAGTCTGGGAGCGGTGATCTTCACGCTCTCCGGCATGGAGTCCTTGCAGACGATCAGCAAGAAGGATTTCAACCGCTCGGTGTCCGCCAGCGACATCGCCCAGCACCTGCTGCCCTTCGTGGTGGGCGGGATAAAAGGCAACTGAAAAGACAGTTGATAGTTGACAGTTGATAGTTGACAGTTAAAACCGAAAAGACAACCCCGTGGACCTGTGTCCTGGATCGTTTTTTTGATTTTCGCTGTCAACTGTCCACTATCAACTGTCAACTTCCCCTTGTTGGTCCTATGCACATCACTATTTCCCTTGCCGATCAGACCCTGACCCTCGATGGCGCCGGCCAGCGTCGTTATCCGGTTTCCACCGCGGCGGTCGGCGCCGATGAGCGCAGCGGCAGTAACGGCACGCCCCGTGGGGAACATCTGGTCCGTGCCCGTATCGGCGAGGGGCTTCCCGTGGGCGCGGTGTTTCGCGGGCGCCGCTTCAGCGGCGAGATCCTGACGCCGGAACAGGCCGCGGCGGAGCCTGAACGGGACTGGATACTCAGCCGGATCCTCTGGCTCGGTGGGCTGGAAGCGGGTAAAAACCAGGGCGGTGACGTGGATAGTTTCCGGCGCTTTATTTATATTCACGGCACGCCGGACCACGAGCCCATGGGGCAACCCGCCTCCCACGGTTGTATCCGCATGCGTAACGCCGACGTCATCGATTTGTTCGACCGCGTGCCATTGGGGTGCGCGGTCTCCATCACCGAGTAATCACATGAATCAGGCCAATAACACCCAGCCTCTGCTGATGCTGGATCTGGAAGGCGTCGCGCTCACCAGTGAGGAGCGCGATTTACTCGTTCATCCCGCCGTCGGCGGGGTGATTTTGTTCAGCCGTAATTATCAGGACCCGCTGCAAGTGCGCGATCTGGTGGCGTCCATGCGGGCGCTGCGGCCGGAATTGCTGATCGCCGTGGACCAGGAAGGCGGGCGAGTGCAGCGCCTGCGCGAGGGTTTTACCCGGCTGCCGCCGATGGCCAGTCTCGGCCGTTTGTACCTGAAGAATGCCGAGGAGGGGCGCCAGGCGGCGGAACTGTTGGGCGAATTGATGGCCGACGAAGTGCGCGCCGTGGATATCGACATCAGCTTCGCCCCGGTACTGGACCTGGACTATCAGCGCAATTCAATGATCGGCGATCGTTGTTTCAGCGATGATGTGGACACCCTGATCACCCTGGCGGATGCCTTCCTGGACGGTATGCAGAGGTCGGGCATGTGCGCCACCGGCAAGCATTTTCCCGGTCACGGTCATGTGCAGGCGGACTCCCACCTGGAACTGCCGGAAGATCCGCGTGGTCTGTCAGAGATGGACGCCGATCTGGCTCCGTTCCGGGCCTTGGCCTCACGCCTGGACGGCATCATGCCGGGCCATGTGCGCTATCCGGCCATGGATGCCCAGCCCGCCGGATTTTCCCACTATTGGTTGCAGAAGGTGCTGCGCGAGGAGCTGGGTTTCCGTGGCGTGATCTTCTCTGATGACCTGACCATGGCCGGCGCCGCCGCCGCCGGGGATTACGCACAGCGGGCGGAGGTGGCACTGAACGCCGGTTGCGACATGGTGCTGGTGTGCAACGATCGCGCCGGTGCCCTCACGGTGCTGTCCTGGCTGGAGCAGCAATCGCTGCCGAAAGTAGTACCGGCCAGCGCCCTGCGGGCGCGCCCACGCCGGCCCATGAGCCCGGTCCGCCGCCAGCGGGCCTGTGACCTTGCCGAACAATTGTCAGGAGAAAGCGCATGAATTGGGAGGCCCTGCTGAACTGGAACCTGTTGCTCCAGTGGCCCGGCCCGGAAACACAGACGATCATCTGGCTGACGCAGGTGTTCGTGGTGGTATTTTGCACCGTATCGCTGAACTTCATGATGATGCGGGTGCTGGACATCCTCACCGTGCTGGGCAAGAAGACCGCCAGCACATGGGACGACGTGCTGATCGAGGCGTTGCGGCTGCCGTTACGGCTGGTGACCTGGGTCGTTGGCTTGTCGGTGGCGGCGGAGATGCTTTATGACGTTTCCGAAAGCGCCTTGTTCGAGCATGTGGGCATGGTCCGCCGGGTGGCGTTCATCGCCATCATCGCCATGTTTTTCAATCGCCTGATCACCGGCGTCGAGCGTAACCTGACCGATCCCGGCCGGATGAAGAAACCCATGGACAGCACCACCGCGGCGGCGGTGTCCAAGTTGCTGCGAGTGTCGGTGATCATCACCTCGGTGCTGATCATCTTGCAGGCGCTGGGCTACAGCGTATCCGGGGTGCTTGCCTTCGGCGGTATCGGCGGTATGGCGGTGGCCTTCGCCGCCAAGGATCTGCTCGCCAACTTTTTCGGCGGCATGATGATTTACATGGACAAGCCCTTCAAAGTGGGGGAGTGGGTACGCTCGCCGGACCGGACCATCGAAGGGACGGTGGAACACATCGGTTGGCGGCTGACTCGCATCCGCACCTTCGATCAGCGGCCGCTGTACATTCCCAACTCGTTGTTCACCACCATCGTGCTGGAGAACCCGGCGCGCATGTTCAACCGGCGGATCAACGAGAAGATCGGTATCCGCTATCAGGACTGGCGGAAAATGCCGGCGATTGTCGCCGAGGTCCGGCAAATGCTGATCGATCACGATGACATCGAAACCGACGCCCGTACTCTGATCGTCAATTTCGATACCTATGGCGCTTCGCACATCGAATTCTTCATCTATACCTTCACCAAAACCACCAACTGGGTGCGTTTCCATGAGATCAAGCAGGATGTGCTGATGAAGATCATGGAGATCGTCGAGCAGCATGACGCCGAGTTCGCCTTCCCGACCCGTACTCTGCACATGGTCAGCGATGACGATCAACAGGATACCCCGTCGGCGCCGGCTGCCGAGGAGGCACAGCATGCCCATCGCGGATGAGGTAAAGCAGGAGTTGATGCAGGTGCGCCGCGATGCGCGCCAGCTCTACTCCCAGGATCAGGTGGAAGCGGCCATCGCCAAACTGGCGATTCAGCTTACCGAGGACTGCAGCGAGCGTTTTCCGTTGTTCGTCACCATCATGAACGGCGGCATGATCTTCGCCGGGCATTTGCTTACGCGGCTGGATTTCCCGCTGGAAATGGACTATCTGCACGCTTCCCGTTACCTGGGAGACACCCAGGGCGGGGAGGTGGAATGGATCGTCACTCCGGGCGCCAGTTTGTCCGGCCGCGACGTGATCATCCTCGACGATATTCTTGATGTCGGCTCCACCTTGCTGGCGATCGTCGATGCCTGCTACGCCCAGGGGGCCAATAATGTGAAAACCTGCGTGCTGGTGGACAAGGTGCACGACCGCAAGGCGCGGCCGGGTCTGAAAGCCGATTACACCGCGCTGGAGGCCGAGGATTTTTACTTGTTCGGCATGGGCATGGACTACAAAGGCTATTGGCGTAACGCCCCCGGCATCTTCGCCGTGGAAGAATAAGGAACAGTGATGCTGGCATTCATTGGCGGTACCGGCCTGACGCGCATGGACAACCTGCGTATCACCGGCAGCCGGACCCAGACCACCCGTTTCGGCGACCCTTCGGCGCCGGTGGTGGAAGGGCAGCTCAACGGTCGTCAGGTGCTGTTCCTGGCCCGTCATGGGGATCCTCATGCGTTGCTGCCACACCAGGTCAACTATAGGGCCAATATGGTGGCGCTGAAGGACGCCGGCGCCAGCGCCATTGTCGCCGTCAACGCGGTGGGCGGAATCACCGACCAAGCGCCCACCGGTGCGCTGGTACTGGCGGATCAGATCATCGATTACACCCACGGCCGTGACATGACGCTGTTCGATGATCCGGACCAGCCGCTGGTGCACGTGGATTTCAGCTGGCCCTTTGATGCCGCCCTGCGCGCCGCGCTCAAGGAGCGGCTTGCCGTCAGTGGCCTGGCCTGGACGGACGGCGGTTGCTATGGCGCCACCCAGGGACCGAGGTTGGAAACCGCGGCGGAGATTCTGCGTATGGAGCGCGACGGCTGTGACGTGGTCGGCATGACCGGCATGCCGGAAGCCGTTCTGGCCCGGGAACTGGATATTCCCTATGCCATGCTGTCCCTGGTGGTGAACCCCGGTGCCGGCAAATCCGACCGCGAGATCACCATGGCCGAGATCGAAGCCGTGATCCACGATGGCATGGCTGGCGTATGTCGGGTGCTGGCGGATCTGGCCGGGCATTGGTAGGCCATGTTGTGGAGAGTTGACAGTTGATAGTGGACAGTTGACAGCGAAAAAACTGGACGCTCCCTCTGGTTGAGTCGGTGCCGTATGCAGAGTTCGCTTTTCCCCGATGAGGATGTCATTCCCCCCGAAGTACGGCCGGCCACGCCGGAGCCGTCGCTGTTCCCGCTGGCGGCGGATTTGCCGGAGGCGCTCCGAATGGGCACCTCGTCCTGGCACTATCCAGGCTGGGCCGGGCTGGTCTGGGACAAACTCTACAGCGAAGAGCAGCTGTCCCGTCGAGGACTGGACGCCTACGCCAGACACCCGCTGTTTCGTACCGTGGGTCTGGACCGCGGTTTTTACCGGCCGCTGACTGTGGACCAGTACATCGATCACGCGGAGCAGGTGCCCGATGATTTCCGCTTCGTGGTCAAGGCACCGAGCCGGGTGACCGATGCCCTGTTGCGTGGCGCCGGCGGCAAGGGGCAGAAGATCAACCCCGATTTTCTGGATTCGGCGGCCGCCCGGGCCGAATTCATCGAACCGGCCGGCATCGGGCTCGGGCCCAAGCTGGGGGCGCTGGTGTTTCAAATCAGTCCCTTGCCCTCTCATTGGCTCAATGAAATGGAACGGCTGATCGAAGGGCTGCATACGCTGTTGCGGAACACCTCCGAGCTCAAGGCCCGTTGCCCGGAGGCGGTAGTGGCGGTGGAGGTGCGCGATCGTCAATGGCTCACTCCGGCGTTTGTTGACGCTCTGAAAGACACCGGGACCACTTATTGCCTCGGACTCCACGGCAAGATGCCGCCCATTGCCGAACAACTGCCCGTTCTTCGTGCGCTGTGGCCAGGCCCGCTGGTATGCCGCTGGAACCTCAATTTGAAGCACGGCGCCTACGGTTATGAGAAAGCGCGGGATCAGTATTCGCCATTCGACAGACTGGTGGACCCGGACCCGGAGACCCGCGCTGCCCTGGCAAAGGTGATCGCCGGCACCGTGAGCGCGGGGCAACCGGCTTACGTAACGCTCAGTAATAAAGCGGAAGGCTGTTCGCCATTGTCAGTGGCGGCGCTGGCGGAGGCGGTACAAACCCGGATCGGGCCGGCTTGATGCAATGGCAAGAGGCTCCTTGGCAGAACCGTATCGGGGAATGCGCCTACGGTTCTGTTAAGGTTCCGCGCAAAGGGACGTTTACAAAGGGATGTGGTCAAAATGAGTGAATCGGATATCGAGGCTCTGTGCCGGGCGTTTATAGCGGATGAAGATGAGGCGTTGGAACAGCAGCGGCAAGGCCGTTTCTGGCCGCGCAATCATCATTTATTGAGGCCTCATGCCGCCAGGCTGCCGGTGGCTCTGACGCCGGACAAAGAACCCGTTTCTACTTTCATTATCTGCGCGTGGCCAGCGGCATCCCGGCGGTTGCCAACAAGGAACTGCCGTTATTGCATGAGGCTTACCGGCAAGTGTTGCCGTTGCAGGATCAGGGCCACCCGACCAACAGCAGCACTCGGCATATCAACCTGTTGGTGTTCGGCTTCGATGACAACGGGCCCTTGCCGATTGGCGCAACGTCCACGGCGAAGGAGCTCAAAGCCCGCCTCAAGCTGGTGACCCAGCTTGGCAAGTACACCACGTTGCCGAATCAGCGGGAAAAGAAAGCGAAGTTTCTTCCTTTTGCCGATGACGGCGAGCGAATTCTGCAAGTGTTGCGTCACCTACGCTATCGCCACGATCGCCGCTATGGCGATGATCTTTACAATACCGTGAATCTGCGATTCTGGGCCATGGTATTGACGGCATTGCTGAGTCCGGAAGTGCGTGCTGATCTGGTCGGCGACATGCTCGATGGTGATATGGCGTTTCCCAACCGGGAGACTCATATGGACATACTGCATAAAACGGTTCAGGCAGTGCTGGAGTATTGCACGCCGGAGGAAGAGGACTTTCGCCGATTGGCCGGGCGGCTTGCCGACCTGTACCAGACCCGCCGGGAAGCCACCGAGAGCGCGACGCTGGCACGCTCTCTGAATTTGCCGTTTGATCCCGACGAGGACTGGCAGGTGAGCATACGGCTTGCGCAGGAAGGCACCGACGGTTTGAGCTGGCGGCCACCGAATCTGGCATTGACCCTGATGCCGGAGCCGGACCTGGATTGGGATATTCGTATTATCGACGCCACAGGCCGTCATTTCAGTGAGCGGTGCAAAGGGATACTGCGCAATGACATGGACATGGACGGGCTCGGCGCGGGAAACCTGGCGCGCTTTCCGGATTGGTTGCGGGCGTTACGGGAGCGGCACGGCATCGCTTACGATATCACTCAGGCGGACGTCCGCGCGGGCCGCAAGCGCTCCGCCGGCCGTTTGATCCAGGATTGGTTGAACGGGAGGGGATGAAGGCAATCGGATCGTCACTGCCCGGCGCATCGGCGGGGATCAGGTTTGTTGGTAGACCGCCATCGATGGAATCGAACATCAACTGCTCTCCAGTCCGCAATAGACGTTGGCAAAATCCGCTTTGGCCAGATCGCTCTTATGAATCACGAAATAAATTTCCCCGGCATCCCAGAAGCAGAATCCGGGGTTGTTGTCGGAGGAGACCCGCAATAGCACCATGAAGTCGTCCTGTTCGCCCCCCAGAGCCAGGGCGGCTTCGATTTCCGGGGTGTCGTGCTGCTTGAACACGAAACTGTTGACGGCATGCACCGGCGGAACGGTGGCGGCCTCGATGAGCGCGTTTTTCAATGTTTCGGTCAATGTTTCGGTCAATTCGAACTGGTCTTCCAGTGGCGCCAGGGAGGGCGCGTCGCGATAGTAGTCCTGATCGGAATAGAAGTGCGGCAGGCTGACGCTCAGGCCAGCCCGGGCCCGAAACGGGGAGTAGAGACCGTGGTCGTCACCGATGTCGTCGTCGGTCAGGTTCAGGTCGGCGGCGGAACGCAGCGTTGAAACGGGGCCGCAGTGATAGCGCACCAGCGCCCGGGGATTTTCCTGATCACTGATGAAGAAAGACAGCAGGCCGCTACGGGGCAAATAGTCCTGATACGGGGCCAGTTCTCCGCAATTGAGTTGAGCGATGAACTGATAGCCAGGGCTGTCGTCGCCGTGCAACCTCGGGTAGGGCTCGCCCGCTGGCAGGTCCGGCAGCCCGCCGAAGCGGGTATTGCCGACCTCGCTGTAATCATCCGCTTCGCTGGTGGCCAGTGCCACGGTCCGGCGGGCCAGGTTGATCAGGTCGTGTCGATACGGCGCCCATTGCTCGTCGCACAAAGCCTGCGCCAATAGCGTGTTGAGGGCTTCGTCGTGGCGGGCGAGGAAAAGACGCTTGTCGAAAGGCACGGTACCGAGCCCGTCGGCGCCCGGGTAACGATAGTCGAACAGCGCCTGCTTTTTCTCCAGTTCCAGCTTCAGGCCCGGCAGATCCCGCAGGTCTTGCGGCAAGTCGCTCAAAGGGTTGCCCTGAAGATCCAGATGACGCAATTCGGGTAGCGCGGCCAGGGCGGCGGGTATCGTGGTGAGCTTGTTGCCCGCCAGAGACAGGCTGCGCAGGCTGGGCGAGAAGGTGTCGGGAAGCCGCTCCAACGGGTTGCCGTCGAGCAGACAGGTGTTCAGCTTCGGTAAATCCAGGATCCCATCGGCTATGGCGGTGATACCGCTGCCGCTGACCATAAGACGCTCCAGCTCGGGCAAGGTCGCCAGCGCCGGGGGCAGGCCGTGGAGAGCCCGCGCATTGCTCAAATACAGGGTGTGCAGATGGCGCAGCCGGGCGATGTCGTCGGGTAATGCACGCAGACCATCGGCGCTCCGATCCGCCGGGTTGTATTGCACGGTGAGCGATTCCAGCGAAGTATAGCCGAACAGGCCCGGGGGCAAGTCCGCGCCGGTGAGGTTGCTCAGCGACACATGACGGGGCAGGGTTTTCGGCGCTTGCCGTAATTCCGCCATGGCGGTGAAACGGTAGTGATGCCAGTCCAACTGTTCCAGTGGCAGGCGCTTGGCGATCCTTAACTTATGACTTCGTTTTTCAAGGTCGTCACGCAGGTAGCCCTCGAAGCCCACCCAGCCGTCGATCAGAGTCAGCTCGCCGTACAGCTCGATGCTGTAATGGAAGCCGTCTTTCCACAGGTAAGCGGCGCCAGCGGTATCCCGATCCGCATCGAAGCTAATCCGGCCTTGTGGCGCATCAGGGTGATAGATGCCATTCAGGGAAAAGCGCAGGGCGATCTCACCGTCGTCATAGTCGTTGAGAAAGGCGCCATGAACGGCGTCATCATGGTCTCGCGCCCGGGCCTTTAGGTCGATCATCAGATCGCCGCCGGTGTGGCCGTGGGCGCTGATGTAATATTCGCTTTCCGGCAGAAAGTCGAAGCCGTGATCATCGATATCGAAGTACTCGCGGTGATCCGCGGGCACGTTGAATGGCGGTGGATCGGGGGTGGCCTCTTCGCGCGTTTTGGACTGAGGTCGGGCGAGCAGGGCCTCCACGCCTTGTCTCTGGTCGGCGAGCGCGGCGGCGGGATCACCGAAAAGTTGGACACTCATCAGCGTCTGCTCGAACAATGGGAACCAGATCCTTTCCTCTGTAACCAGGCAATCACCGGTCAGTTCGAAGTGATGGCCAGCGTCCATCTCGATACCGGTGAAGTAAAACGCATCCCCCTGACCGTTCCGCGCGGTGATCACTCGGGCGGCGCGGCCGTGCACGGTAAGGGAGTATTCGGCGGTGATCTCCACCTGACCCCGCCGGGATAGACAATATTCCCGGAATCGCGTGGCGAAATGATCGCCGTGATGTTGGCTCAGTAGATGGTCATCGTCGACGCCGGCGTTGATCATCACGATGTCGTCATCGGTTTCATATTCCGCCCGCACACTTTCCCATAATGGGCGGACGAATCCGAACTGGCCGGGGATCTCGATTGAGAAAGTGCGGGTTTCGATGTGCGCCATGCTCTTTAAACCTCTCTCCCTGGTTGATGAGGCTGCGGCATTTTTGGGGTATGGGCAGGTCGCTTACACGCAACACGCCGTCACGCTAACACGCTTTGAAAACACCCGGTCATCCCGGGCTTGGGCGCCCTGGCGCCCAAGCGGTGCTCTAAGCACCGTTGTGTGACCCGGGATGACGTCTTTCATCTGAATCCATGTCCCCAAGGTCGGCAAGAGGGTTTTTTGGGTTTGGCGTGCCAGCGTGTTGCGTGTAAGCGTGCTAGCGAATTGTGGGACACCAGTGGTCCACGGACCGCGATATCGCTCTAGTTTGCCAGCGATTGCAGCAGGGCCGCGAGAAAGCGCGCCGCCTGGCCGCCGTTCAGGGCCCGGTGATCGAAGGTCAGCGATAGCGGCAGTTGTTTGTCCTCGAATACCTCGCCGTTGTTGAATCCGGGCTGGGTGAAGGCCTTGCCGGCACCGACAATGGCCACTTGTGGGGGGACCACCACGGGCGTGGCGAAACGGCCGCCGAGCGTACCGAAGTTGCTCAGTGACAGCGTGGCCCCTTGCAGTTCCTTCGGCGGGATCTTGCGCTGTTCCACATCCCGGCGCAGGTGGTCGAGGCCTTCGCGGAGATCGTCGTCATCCCGGTTAGCGACGTCGCGCAGCACCGGCACGAACAGGCCGTCCGGGGTATCCACGGCAATCCCCAGATCGATCTTTTCCACTTTGCGCATGCTCAGTTGATCGCCGTCAAACCAGGCGTTGGCCGCTGGTTCCGCCCGGCAGCCGGCGACGATGGCGCGGATCAGGCGCAGCATGATGTCGGTGCCGGCGGCCCAATGATGAATGCTGACCTGGTCGAACAGACTCACCGGCACCACCTGTTGGCCGGCGCTGGCCATGGTTTTGGCCATGCTGCGGGCGACCCCTTTGAGCGGGGTGCTGTCACCGTGGCTTTGTTTCAGTCTGGCGTGTTGCTGCACATCATTGAGCGTGATGGTGCCGCCGGGGCCGCTGCCCTTGAGGCGTTGCAGATCCACGCCGAGATGTTGGGCCAGGGCGCGGATCGCCGGCGCCGCGCCAGGGCCGCCCTGGCTGCCGGCGGCGGCGCCGATGATAAAGTCATCACGGTCGCCGTCCTGTTCACTGGCCAGTTCCCCCACCACGCTCTGGCTGGTGTCCTCCTCGCCCTCGAAGGCCAGCAGCGGCTCTCCGGTGTGCACCAGATCGCCTTCGGCGACAAAGCGGCGGGCAACGACACCGGCCTTGGGCGCCGGAATATCGACGATGGCCTTGGCCGTCTCCACGCTCAGCAGCACCTGGTCCACGTTCACTTCATCGCCTTCCTGGACATGCCATTCGATCACTTCCGCTTCCTGAAGGCCTTCGCCCAGATCCGGCAGGGTGAAGTAGCTCATGGGGTGTGCTCCTTGGTCAGTTGCGCTTGCACGCAGCACGCTTGCACGCTATCACGCCATACTTGCCAGGTCGCGGGTCCATTCCTGGCGGGTTCGCTTGGAGAGCGGGGAGACGATCAGACTACCCGGTCTTTTAGCGTGTCAGCGTGTTGGCGTGCTGCGTGCAAGCACCTCATCAATACGCCAGCGTCCGTTTCGCCGCCGCCACGATCCGTTCCTCATCCGGCAGATAATGCTGCTCCAGTTGAAAATAGGGCATCGGACAATCGTAGCCGGTGACCCGCTCCACCGGAGCGCGCAGGTGCAGCAGCGCCTGGTTGGCGAGGGTGGCGGCGATTTCAGCACCCATGCCGCCGTGCCCGGGGGCTTCATGAACAATCACGGCACGGCCGGTGCGGCTCACCGATGCCACCAGGGTATCCCGGTCCAATGGGTTGAGACAGGCCACGTCGATCACTTCGGCGTTGATGCCGTCCGCCGCCAGTTGATCGGCGGCGCCCAGGGTTTCGTGGATGGCCGCGCCCCAGCTGATCAGGGTGAGATCGTCGCCAGTGCGCAGGGTGAAACAGGTATCCAGCGGCAGGGGATCGCCGTCCGCCACCACCGGCAGCCGTTTCAGCCGGTACAGCCGCTTCGGCTCCAGGAAGATCACCGGGTCCGGACACTGGATGGCGGCCAGCAGCAGGCCGTGGGCGCGGGCCGGGGAGGACGGCATCACCACACGCAGGCCGGGGATATGAGCAAATAACGCCTCGGTGCTTTCGCTGTGGTGCTCCGGCGCGTGAATGCCGCCGCCGTAGGGTGCCCGTATCACCAGCGGGCAGCTGAGCCGGCCGCGGGTGCGGTTGCGCAAACGGGCGGCGTGGCTGAGGATCTGCTCCAGGGCAGCGTAGATGAAGCCCATGAACTGGATCTCCGCCACCGGTTTGAGCCCCTGACTGGCCATGCCCACGGCCAGGCCGGCGATCAGGTTCTCCGCCAGCGGCGTGTCCATCACCCGGCGGCAGCCGAATTGTTGCTTGAGTCCCTCGGTGGCGCGGAACACGCCGCCGTTGGTGCCGATGTCCTCGCCGAGCAGCACCACGCTGTCATCCTCGGCCATGGCCCGCGCCAGGGCGCGGTTGACCGCTTCCAGCAGATTCATCGGTACGGCGTGGGCGCTGTGGGTTTGCAGTTCAGCCATGACGCACCTCCTGGTCCACCGCCGCCAGGGCGCTGCGTTGATCGCGCAGGGCGGCGGGTAATTCCGCGTAAAGGTAATCGAGCATGTCGGTGGCCGGGGCCGGGGGCAGATTCAGATAGGTGTCGATGGCCTCTTCCACGGTGCGCTCGCACTGTTGTTGCCAGTCGGTTTCCCGCTGCGCGTCCCACAGACCGGCCTCGGCCAGGGTGTCGCGCAGGCGCCGCACCGGCTCGTTCTGCCAGGCCCGGTGCAGGTCACTGGCCTTGCGGTAGCGGCTGGCATCGTCGGCGGTGGTGTGATCGCTGAGCCGGTAGCTGATCGCTTCGATCAGAGTGGCGCCCTTGCCGGCACGGGCCCGCTCAAGGGCGTCGTCCAGTACTTCGAGCAGGGCATCCAGGTCGTTGCCGTCCACCTGCACGCCGGGGATGCCGGCGGCCACCGCCTTGTCGGCCAGACTGGCGCAGGCGGTCTGCAGCCCTCGGGGCACGGAGATGGCCCACTGATTGTTGTTGATCAGCACCACCAGCGGCAGTTGCCAAACGCCGGCCACGTTGAGTGTTTCGTAAAAATCACCCCGTGAGGTGGCGCCGTCGCCGCAGGTGGCGAGCACCGCGGCGTGCTCGTGGCGCAGCTTGGCGGCGCTGGCGATGCCGGCGGCCTGGGTCAACTGGGTGGCGATGGGTACGCAGTAGGGCAGGTCGCGGCGGGCGTCGCTGTCGGCGGGAAAGGCGTTGCCGCGTTCGTCGCCGCCCCAATACTGCAGGATTTGGTGCAGCGGCACGCCGCGCAGATAAAGCGTGGCATGGTCGCGGTAGTAGGGCACGAAGTAATCGTCCCGGGTCAGCGCCAGCCCGGCGGCGGTGCCGATCGCTTCGGCGCCCAGGCAGGAGGCGTAGGTGCCCAGCCGCCCGGTGCGTTGCAGGTTCACCGCTTTTTTATCGAAGTGACGGATCAACGCCATGGTCTTGTAGCCCGCCACCCGGCGGTTGTCATGGTCGGTTCTCATAGCACCTCCTCAGGCCACGTTGCGGTGGCCATTGAGCCGTTGTTCCGCCAGATCGTCGGCGGTGGCACTGGTGGACCAGCCGGCCCGTTCCGCTTCGCGAAAGATCCGCGTCAGGGTGGTGCCGATGGCGAGCACCTGCTGGCGGATGCGGGTCCGGCCAGCACCGGAGTGCCCCAGAGCCAGGGCGATCAGGCCGCCGGCGTTGGTGACGTAATCCGGGGCATAGAGGATGTCTCGCCGGCGCAGCCGTTCACCGTCCTCGTCCCCGGCCAGTTGATTATTGGCGCTGCCCGCCACCAGCGGCGCGCGCAGTCGGGCGATGGTGGCGCGGTTGAGTACGGCGCCCAGGGCGCAGGGCACGAAGCCGTCGCAGGGCACGTCGTAGATGGCGTCGGGAGCGACGATTCTGGCCCCCAGCCGGGCGGCCAGTTCGCTGGCCCGTTTGGCATCGGCGTCGGCCAGGGTGAGACGGGCGCCGGCCCGGGTCAGCAGCAGGGCCAGGCGGCTGCCCACGTGCCCCACGCCCTGCACGGCGAAGTGCAGGCCGCGCAGGCTGTCCCGGCCCAGCCGCTGGCGCACGCTGGCGTCGAGGGCGGCGAACACGCCCAGGGCGGTGAGCGGTGAAGGGTCCAGGCCGTCGCCGCTGTAGCCCCAGACATGACGGGTGGTACGGGCAACCTGGTCCAGGTCCTCGAGGCGGGTGCCGGCATCCACGGCGGTGGTGTAGCGGCCGTTGAGGCTTTCCACGGCGCGGCCGAAGGCCCGGTACAGGGCACCCCGGTCATAGCCGTCCGGCGGTTCCAGAATCACCGCCTTGCCGCCACCCAGGGGCAGTCCGGCGAGGGCGGCCTTGTAGCTCATGCCCCGGGCCAGGCGGGTGACGTCTTGCAGAGCGGCGTCCTCGTCGTCGTAGCGCAGGCAGCGGCAGCCGCCGACGGCGGGACCCAGTTGGGTGGAGTGAATGGCGATAAGGGCACGCAGCCCGGAGTGCGGATCACGATGCAGGTGCAGCTCGGCAACGTTGGTCCGTTCGAGGTTAGCGAACATGGCAACGCTCTCCTTGTCGTCCCGGGGGCTGGTAAGCCCACTGTGGGCGGTTCCGGGGCCGGATCACGGCCCCTTTGCTTAAACCATAGCGCGGCTTCGGGGAGGGTGCTTGGATCGATTGGTTATATGGCGGGGAGGGGTTAGCGGGGTTGGGTATGAGGAGAGGCTTCCCTCCCGCCCCCGCATCTGGCACCCCCGCCGCCATCCCGTTATGCTGCGCGGCTTCAGTGAACGAGGGCGTAACGGCATGGCGGAACAGTACGACGTGGTGATCATCGGCGCCGGTGCCGCCGGGCTGATGTGCGCCGCCACCGCCGGCTACCGGGGCGCCTCGGTGCTGGTGCTGGATCACGCCAACAAGCCCGGCAAGAAAATTCTCATGTCCGGCGGCGGGCGCTGCAATTTCACCAATCTCAACACCACGCAGGCCCATTTCGTTTCCGCCAATCCGCACTTCTGCAAATCCGCGTTGAGCCGCTATACCCCCTGGCATTTCGTCGAGCTGGTGGAGCGGCACGGCATCGAGCATGTGGAAAAGGCGCCGGGGCAGCTGTTCTGTGCCGACTCCAGCAAAGCGATTGTGGAGATGCTGCTCACCGAGTGTGAATGGGCCGGCGTCAGGATCCGGTTGAACACGGCGGTAACGCACATCAACGATCAGCCGGTGGGCAAACCGGGTGCCGGGCGGGCGGAAGGGGCCTTTACGCTGCGTACCAGCGAAGGCGTGGTGCGCGCCGGCAAACTGGTCATTGCCAGTGGCGGGCTCTCCATTCCCTCCATGGGGGCGAGCCCGTTTGGCTATAAAGTGGCGGAACAGTTCGGTCTGAACGTGTTGCCGACCCGCGCCGCGCTGGTGCCCTTCACGCTGCAACCCGCGGACAAGGCATGGCTGGCGGAACTCAGTGGTGTCAGCGCCGAGGTTTGCGCGGAAGCCGGGGGCCGGTCTTTCTCCGAGCCCATGTTGATCACGCACCGGGGCTTGTCCGGGCCGGCCATGCTGCAGGTGTCCGCGTTCTGGCAAGCGGGTGCCGACGTTACCGTGGACTGGTTGCCGATGCTGGCGGACCCGTACGCGGCTCTGCTGGAAGAGCGCAAGCAACATCCCAACGGTACCGTGGAGCGCTGGTTACGCTCGTTTTTTTCCCAGCGTTTGGCGGCGGCTCTGGTGGCGCGGTTCGATTGGCGAGGGCCCTTGCAGCACCATGCCAACGAACACCTGGCCAGCATCGCCGCCGTGCTCAAGGGCTGGCGTTTCAAACCCTCCGGCACCGAAGGCTACCGCACCGCCGAAGTCACCCTCGGCGGTGTCGATACCGACGCCGTCTCCTCCAAAACCTTCGAAGTCAAAACCGTTCCCGGCCTTTATTTCATCGGCGAAGTGCTCGACGTCACCGGCCAGCTTGGTGGTTTCAATTTTCAATGGGCCTGGGCCAGCGCGGTGGCGGCAAATACAGTTGACAGTTGATAGTGGACAGTTGACAGCGAAAAGCCACAAAAATGGTCCATGCGCTTTCTGTGGGAACTTGCTCCCAGAGCCACTGAAGATCACCTGTTTTTGTCTTTCGTCTTTCGCTGTCAACTGTCCACTGTCAACTATCAGCTGCCTTTTACGGTGCTTTCCCGTTCCCCGCCAGATGTTCCAACAGCTGCTCGACTAATTGAACGCGTTCATCGGCGGTTTCCGATGGCAGTTGGAAGCGCAGGGTGTGGGCGCCTTCCAGGCGGTAGCGGTTGGGGGCGTTCTGCATCAGTTTGACCACGGTGAGCGGGTCCACCGGGGTGCGCTCGGCGAACTCCAGTTTGCCGCCGGCGGCGTTGGCGTCCACCCGGGTGATGGCCAGCGCTTCCGCCTGTTGCCGCAGAGCGGTGACCTTGAACAGGGTTTTCACCGCTTCCGGCAGCAGGCCGAAACGGTCGATCATCTCCACCTGCAATTCCCGTAACTGGTCGCCGGTTTTGCAGCCGGCGATGCGCTTGTACAGGGTCAGGCGGGTGAACACGTCCGGCAGGTAGTCTTCCGGAATCAGGGCCGGCACCCGCAGGTTGACTTCCGGGCCGCCGGACAGCGGTTTGGCGGTGTCCGGTTGCTCACCGCGTTTGAGCGCTTCCACCGCCTGCTCCAGCATTTCCATATAGAGCGTGAAACCGATGGTTTCCATGTTGCCGTGCTGCTCTTCACCGAGCAGTTCGCCGGCACCACGGATTTCCAGATCCTGGCTGGCGAGCACGAAGCCAGCGCCCAGGTCGGTGGCTTGTTCGATGGCTTCCAGCCGTTTCAGCGCGTCCTTGGTCATCGCCTTGGGGGAAGGCGTGACCAGGTAGGCGTAGGCCTGGTGGTGGCTGCGGCCGACCCGTCCCCGCAATTGGTGCAACTGAGCCAGGCCGAGCTTGTCGGCGCGCTCGATGATGATGGTGTTGGCGCTGGGCACGTCGATACCGGTTTCAATGATGGTGGTGCACACCAGCACGTTGAAACGGCGATGGTAGAAGTCGCCCATCACCGCTTCCAGTTCCCGTTCGCGCATCTGGCCGTGGGCGATGCCGACCCGTGCGTCCGGCACCAGCGATTGGATCTGCTCGGCGGCGCGGCTCATGGTGTCGATGTCGTTGTGCAGGTAGTAGACCTGGCCGCCACGCAGCAACTCCCGCAGGATGGCTTCCTTGAGGGCGGTGTCGTCCCGTTGCCGCACGAAGGTTTTCACCGACAGGCGCCGCTGCGGCGGCGTGGCGATGATGGAAATGTCGCGCATGCCGCTGAGCGCCATGTTCAGGGTGCGCGGAATCGGTGTGGCGGTGAGGGTGAGGATGTCGCACTCGGCGCGCATTTCCTTGAGCCGCTCTTTGTGGCGCACGCCGAAGCGGTGTTCCTCGTCGACGATGATCAGGCCCAGGTCCTTGAAGCGGACGTTCTCTTGCAGCAACTGGTGGGTGCCGACGACGATATCCACCTTGCCCTCGGCGAGCCGTTCCAGCACCTGGCTTTTGTCCTTGGCGCTGCGGAAGCGGGACAGCACTTCGATCTGCACCGGCCAGTCGGCGAAACGGTCGACGAAAGAATCGTAATGCTGTTGGGCGAGCAGGGTGGTGGGGACCAGCACGGCCACCTGGGTGCCGTTCTGAACCGCCACGAAGGCGGCGCGCATGGCCACCTCGGTCTTACCGAAACCGACATCGCCACAGACCAGGCGGTCCATGGGTTTTTGCCGTTGCATGTCGGCGATCACCGCGTTGATGGCGTTTTCCTGGTCCGGGGTTTCCTCGAACGGGAAACCGCTGGCGAAACGCTGATAATCCTCTTGCTCCAGCGGGAAACCGCGCCCTTCGCGGGCTTCGCGACGAGCGTAGGTGTTGAGCAATTCCGCCGCCACGTCGTTGATTTTTTCCGCGGCTTTTTGCCGCGCCTTGCTCCATTGCTCACTGCCCAGGCGATTCAGTGGCGGATGTTCGCCGCCGCCGTAGCGGCTGATCAGGTGCAGCGAGGACACCGGTACGTAGAGCTTGTCGCCGCCGGCGTACTCCAGCAGCAAAAATTCATGGGGCTGGTGATCCACGGTCATGTGCACCAGGCCCTGATAGCGGCCGACGCCGTGGTCCAGGTGCACCACCGGAGCGCCGATGGTGAGCTCGCCCAGGGAGCGGACCGCCAGATCCTGACCGCTGTCCTCGCTGGTGCGCCGCCGCCGGCGCTGCATGATCCGCTCGCCGTACAGCTCGCTTTCGCTGACCACCAGCAGTTCGTGGTCCGGCGCGTAGAAGCCGGCGTCGAGCTCACCCCGGGTCAGATTCCAGCGCTCGGGGGCGTCGAGGAAGTCCCGCCAGCCTTGTTTCAAAGCCGGCTGGATCGAGATGTTTTGCATCAGTTCGAGCAGCGCCTCGCGGCGCCCGGCGGTTTCCGCCACCACCAGGATGCGGGTGTCCGGGTGAGCATCGGAGAAGGTATGCAAGGGCGCCAGTACATTGCCGCTGCGCGGGTCGGCGGCAAGCCGCGGTGAGCGTGCCAGGTTGAAGGTCAGCGCCTGTTCGGAGTCACGCACCCGGGCCCGGGGCAGGGTTTTCCAGGCGCCAGCCAGCTCGTCCGGGCGCAGGAACAGACTTTGCGGCGGCAGCACCGGCCGGCGGATGTCGTGGCGACGGGACTCGTAGCGCTGACTGACCTCGTCCCAGAAGTGCTGGGCGGCCTGCTCGCACTCCGCCAATTCCACCAGCCGGGCATTGGGCGGCAGGTAGTCGAACAAAGTGGCCAGTTGCTCGAAGAACAACGGCAGATAGTACTCCAGCCCCGGACTGGCGATACCCTCGGACACTTCTTCGTAGAGCGGTACTTTTCTTGGCTCCACGTCGAAGGTTTCGCGGAAGGCACCGCGGAAATGGCGGATGCCGTCCTGGCTGAGCGGGTACTCCGCCGCCGGCAGCAGATTGATTTCCCGCACCTGGCCGGTGGAGCGCTGGCTTTCCGGGTCGAACAGACGCAGGGATTCAATGTCCTGATCGAACAGTTCCACCCGGAACGGTTGCGTCGCGCCCATGGGGAAGATGTCCATGATGGCGCCACGCACGGCGAACTCGCCGTGTTCATAGACGTTGTCGCGTTGCCGGTAGCCACAGGCCACCAGTTGCTGGCGGGTGGCTTCCATATCAAAGGTGTCGTTGACCTTGAGCTGGAAATGATTGCCATTGATATGGATCGGCGGCGCCAGCCGCTGCATCAGCGTGTTCACCGGCACCACCAGAACGCCGCTGCGAGCCTGACCGAGCCAGTGTAGCGCCTGGATGCGGTCGCTGACGATGTCCTGGTGGGGACTGAACAGATCGTAGGGCAGGGTTTCCCAGTCGGGGAACAGCCGCACCGGCACCTTGCTGTCAGCGAGGTAAAAGGCCAGCGAGTCGGCCAACTGCTGGGCACGGTTGCTGGACGGCGCCGCTACCAGCAGCAGGCCCTCGTCGCGGCGGGCCAGTTCCGCCAGTACCGCCGCCAAGCCGCCGGCGCCGGGGTCGCGCCAGTCGCGGTAGTGTTCACGTCCAGTGGAAAACAGGGAAGAATCGGGTAACAGGGTCAGGGTCATCAAGGGCCTCCAGCGCGGGCGCATTGTAGCAGGGGAGCGGGGATCGGACACGGGGTGGAGAGCTGACGTGCTCTGAAACCGTTCGCTTCGAATCAACCCTGGACTTTGACACCGCTGTAGGAGCTTGCCCTGCAAGCGAATCTTTTAGCCGGAAGCCGAATTCGCTTGCAGGGCAAGCTCCTACAGCGGCTGCCGGGCGGCGCTCCGTTTGGCGGCGAATCGACCGCGATGCTTTTGCTTTAGAGCCTGGCCTGCGTTTGCGGTACTATTGCGCGCCTATGCGTGCACCACAGCTGGGGAGAACTATGAGAGAGTCCGTCGCGGAACTAATGAACCGGTTTACCCTGGAACGGTTGGAGGACAACCTGTTTCGTGGCCAGACCGAGGCCAATGGCCAGCGCAGTATTTTCGGTGGCCTGGTGGCCGGCCAGGCGTTGCTGGCGGCGTCCATGACGGTGTCGGAGGACCGGCCCGCCCACTCCCTGCATGCCTATTTCCTGCGGCCCGGGGATATCCGCGTGCCGGTGATCTATGACGTGGACCGGATCCGTGACGGCAAGAGCTTCACCACCCGCCGGGTCAACGCGATCCAGCACGGCCGGCCGATCTTCAGCCTGTCCGCGTCGTTCCAGGTGGAGGAAGAGGGCGGCCGGCACCAGAATACCATGCCGGACGTACCAGAGCCGGACAGCCTGGAAAGCGATGAAAGTGCCCGCATGCGGGTGGTGGAGCAGATTCCGGAGCAGTTCCGTGGTGCTTTCCTGCGTGAACGGCCGGTGGAGTTCCGTCCGGTGACCCCCAAGGACCTGTTCGCGCCGGAAAGCCGGGAGCCGCTCAAACGCTTCTGGTTCCGGGTCAGTGACAGGGTCACCGCCGATCGTATGACCCAGCGGGCGCTGCTCGCCTATTGTTCTGATTTCGGTTTCATGGGCACGGCCATGCAGCCCCACGGCATGACTTTCTGGCAAAGCGATATCCAGTGCGCCAGCATCGACCACGCCATGTGGTTTTACGATGATTTCCAGGTGGACGAATGGCTGCTTTATGACTGCCAGAGCCCCGCCGCCGCCGGTGCCCGGGGGCTGACTTTCGGCGCCATCCACCGTCAGGACGGCACTCTGGTGGCGTCGGTGGCCCAGGAAGGACTGATGCGGCTGCGGCCCAGCGCCAAGCCGGTGTGAATACGCGCGTGCACGCTAACACGCCGTCACGCTAACACGCTTTGAAAACACCCGGTCATCCCGGGGTAGAGAGTCCAATAACTCAAGGCCATTGAACTCCCCCTTCGGGGTGCCCTGAAGGGCGTTCAAACGGTACTCTAAGCCCCGTTGTGTGAGCCGGGATCGCCCTTTGTAGGGCACATGGCTGCGTAGAGGGAGATGCCGGATCAAGTCCGGCATGACGGGGTTGCTCTGAATTCATACCCCCAAAGCCCGCAAGCGGGCCTTGGGTTTGGCGTGCCAGCGTGTTGCGTGTAAGCGTGCCAGCGAATTGTGGGACACCAATGGTCCACGGACCGTGATTTTTCTGATCCAAGGGGAGGGCCAATGCCTCCGCATTGGGTGGATATGCGCCCCCATTGGCGCTATTATGCGCGCCCCCAGGAACCCAATTGAGAGGGGCTCATCCGTGAACAAACTGGAAGACCACTTCGGACGATGGAAAAACCGTGAGGAAATCGCCGAGGCGATGATTCCGATGATCGGTCGGCTGTACCGGGAAAAGAACGTGGCCACCACGGTCTATAGCCGTTCCCTGGTCAACAAATCCGTTATCCAGATCCTCAAGACCCACCGTTTTGTTAAGCAGATTGAAGACGGCCTGTCCGACAGCGGTCTGTCCGTGGTGGATTCGTTCCCCATTCTCCAGGAAGCGGTCAAACTGGACCTGGGGCCCTGCCGTCTGGACATCGGCAAGCTGGCGGTTGAGTACAAAAACGACAACCGCGGCCTGTCGGTGGAAGACTTCGTCCGCGAAGCGCTCACCGAAGCGGTGGAAAACAAGGCCAAACTGGCCGGTACCACCGATGTGGTGCTGTACGGCTTCGGCCGTATCGGCCGTATTCTCGCCCGCTTGCTGATCGAGAAAGCCGGTTCTGGCGATGGCCTGCGTCTGAAGGCCATCGTGGTGCGTGAGTCCGGCAAGGGCGACCTGCAGAAGCGCGCCAGCCTGCTGCGCCGTGACTCCGTGCACGGCCCGTTCGCCGGCACCATCGCCGTGGATGAGGAAGACAACGCTCTGATCGCCAACGGCAACTATATCAAGGTGATCTACTCCAACGATCCGGCGTCCGTCGACTACACCCAATACGGTATCGAAAACGCCGTGTTGATCGACAACACCGGTAAATGGCGTGACGAGGAAGGCCTGTCCCAGCATCTGCAATGTCCGGGCATCGCCCGCGTGATGTTGACCGCGCCGGGCAAAGGCAGCCTCAAGAACATCGTGCACGGCGTCAACAACGACATGATCGACGACAGCGACAAGATCATCTCCGCCGCCAGTTGCACCACCAACGCCATCGTGCCGCCGCTGAAGGCCATCGAGGACAAGTTCGGCATCGAATACGGCCACGTGGAAACGGTGCACTCCTACACCAACGACCAGAACCTGCTGGATAATTTCCACAAGGGCCCCCGTCGTGGCCGCGCCGCGCCGCTGAACATGGTGCTGACCGAAACCGGTGCCGCCACCGCCGCGGCCAAGGCGCTGCCGTCCCTGAACGGCAAGCTGACCGGCAACTCCATTCGCGTTCCCACCCCGAACGTGTCCATGGCGATCCTGAACCTGACCCTGGAGAAGGAAACCAGCCTGGAGGAGATGAACGAATACCTGCGCTGGGTGAGCCTGCACTCTCCGTTGCAGCGCCAGGTGGATTTCGTCAGCAGCCCGGACGCGGTGTCCACCGACTTCGTCGGCTCCCGTCATGCCTCCGTCATCGACGCCGGGGCCACCATCGTCAACGGCCGCCACTGCGTGCTGTACGTGTGGTATGACAACGAGTTCGGCTACAGCTGCCAGGTGCTGCGGATTCTGCAGCAGATCTCCGGAGTGGAGTACCCGGTGTACCCGGCGGAGTAAGTCAGGCACGGAAAGCCCGCTTTAGCGGGCTTTTTTTCGTCCGTTCCCGAATTCGCCGGTATTGGCGTAAAACGGGGCGGGAAAGCGATCGGGAAGCGATACCGGACCATCGGAGGGGCTTGCCTCTCTGGCATACTTTTCATGTGGTCATTATAATGTCGCGCGCCGGCCGACGGGCCGGGCCCTTGAATCCTCATTCACGGGTGATCCTGACGCTATACCGGTTATTGCGCGAATTCCCCCATCCGCTGCCTGTGCAGTGCTTCCGAGGAAGGCGCAGCCCGACATCAGCAACACGCAACGTGGGCGAGACACTATGATCAAAATTAAGAAGGGACTGGACCTGCCCATCGCCGGCGCGCCGCGCCAGGCGATCGAGGAAGGCCACCAGGTCCGTTCTGTCGCCGTGCTCGGCGGCGACTACGTGGGCATGAAACCCACTATGGAAGTCCGCGAAGGGGACCAAGTCAAGAAAGGTCAGTTGATCTTCACGGACAAAAAAACCGACGGCGTGAAATACACCGCGCCGGCCGGGGGCACGGTGGTCGCCATCAATCGAGGCCACAAGCGCGTCCTGCAGTCCGTGGTCATCGAAGTGGCCGACCAGGAAGAAGAGGTGACCTTCACCGCTTATCAGCCGGATCAACTGGCCTCCCTGGATCGCGAAGCCGTGGTGAGCCAACTGGTGGACTCCGGTGAGTGGACGTTGTTGCGTACTCGCCCCTTTGGCAAGGTGCCGGCACCGCAGAGCGTGCCGAATTCCATTTTCGTCACCGCCATCGACACCAATCCGCTGTGTCAGGATCCGTCCCTGGTGATCCAGGAGAACGAGCAGAGCTTCCGCCACGGCCTGACCGTGTTGTCCCGTCTCACCGAAGGGCCGGTGTGGGTGTGCAAGGCGGCCAAGTCCAAGCTGCCATCCTTCGCCCAGGGTCAGATCCGTGAAGAAAGCTTCGCCGGCAAGCACCCGGCCGGTAATCCCGGGACCCACGTTCATTTCCTCGATCCGGTCAGCCTGAACAAACAGGTCTGGACCGTGGGCTACCAGGAAGTGATCGCCATCGGCAAGCTGTTCATCGAAGGCCGTATCAGCAGCGAGCGGGTGGTGGCTTTGGGGGGCCCGCAGGTGAAAACACCGCGCCTGTTGCGCACCCGGGTGGGCGCGCAGAGCGACGATTTCTGCCGTGGCGAGCTGAAAGACGGCGAAAACCGGGTGATTTCCGGTTCCGTGTTCAATGGCCACCACGCCCGTGGTCCGGTGGCGCACCTGGGCCGTCTGTGCAACCAGGTGACCGTGCTGCGCGAAGGGCACGAGCGCGACCTGCTGGGCTACGTCTCCCCGGGCACCAACCGCTTCTCGGTGATGAACATCTACCTCTCCAGGCTGATGCCGGGCAAGCGTTTCAACTTCACCACCACCACCAACGGCAGTGAGCGCGCCATGGTGCCGATCGGCGCCTACGAGGAAGTGATGCCGCTGGATATTCTGCCGACCCAGCTGCTGCGCGCGCTGGCGGTGGGCGATACCGACAGCGCCTCCGCCCTGGGCGCGCTGGAACTGGTGGAAGAGGATCTGGCCCTGTGTACCTTCGTATGCCCCGGCAAATACGAGTACGGCCCGATCCTCCGCGACAACCTGACCACCATTGAAGTGGAGAGCTGATATGGGTCTGCGGAATTACCTTGATACCAAAATCGCCCCCCACTTCCACGAGGGTGGCAAGCTGCAGAAGTACTACGTCTTCTATGAGATGTTCGACACCATGCTGTACAGCCCGGACTCGGTGACCCGGTCCGCGGCCCACGTACGTGATGGTATCGATCTCAAGCGCATCATGATGACGGTCTGGTTCGCCACTTTTCCGGCGATCCTGTTCGGTCTGTACAACACCGGCTTTCAGGCCAACCTGCAAATCACCGAGTTCGGTTTCGATCCGATCGCCGGCTGGCGCACCGACCTGGTGGCGGCGCTCACCGGCTTCAGCCAGGAGAACTTCTGGGCCAACATGGTCCATGGCCTGGCCTACTATGTGCCGATCCTGATCGCCGTCTACCTGACCGGTTTCTTCTGGGAAGCCCTGTTCGCCTGGAAACGCGGCCATGAAGTGAACGAAGGCTTCTTCGTCACCGGTATCCTGTTCACCCTGATTCTGCCGCCGGCGATTCCGCTCTGGCAGGTGGTACTGGGTGTATCCTTCGGCGTGGTCATCGGCAAGGAAGTGTTTGGCGGTACCGGCAAGAACTTCCTCAACCCGGCGCTGGTGGGCCGGGCGTTCCTGTACTTCGCCTATCCGGCGCAAATGTCCGGTGACGCCATCTGGACCGCGGTGGACAACTTCTCCGGCGCCACGCCGCTGTCGCTGGCCGCCAGCGGCAATCTGGACTTTTCCGCCGGTCTTGCTCAGAACGCCCTGATCGGCGTCGATGCCGGCCAGAGCCTGAGCTGGATGAACACCTTCCTGGGCGGCATCCAGGGCAGCATCGGCGAGACCTCGCTGATCGCCATCGGTCTGGGCGCGCTCTTCCTGCTGTTCACCAAGATCGCCTCCTGGCGGATCATGCTGGGCGTGCTGCTGGGCATGGTGGCGATGAGCACCGTGTTCAATCTGATCGGCAGCGACACCAACCCGATGTTCGCCATGCCCTGGTACTGGCACCTGACGGTGGGCGGTCTTGCCTTCGGTCTGGTGTTCATGGCCACCGACCCGGTGTCCGCGGCCATGACCAACACCGGCAAACTGATCTTTGGCATTGTCATCGGTGTGATGACCGTGCTGATCCGGGTGGTCAACCCGGCCTTCCCGGAAGGCATCATGTTGGCGATCCTGTTCGGCAACCTGTGCGCGCCGTTGATTGATTATTTCGTTACCCAGGCGAATGTGCGTCGTCGCCTGCGTCGGACCGGGGGAGTAGCGTAATGGCTGGAAATAGCGAAAGTGTCGGCAGAACGCTGCTGGTCGCCCTGTTGGTCTGTCTGGTGTGCGCGGTGGTGGTGTCCACCGCCGCCGTGTCACTGCGGCCGGTGCAGCAGAAGAACCAGGTGCTTGACCGCCAGGTGAACATTCTCCAGGCCGCCGGGCTGTATCAGCCGGGCATGGACGTGCAGCAGGCGTTCGATACCATCGAGCGCAAATTCGTCGACCTGGAGACCGGTGAGTACGTGGACAAGCCGGAGTCCTATGATCCGCTGAAGGCGGCCAAGGATCCGACGGAAAGCGAGCGCTTGAGCGCGGATCAGGACATCGCCAGCATCAAACGTCAGGAGAACGTGTCCGAGGTGTATCTGGCGCGGGATGATGATGGCAACCTGAGCCGTATCATCCTGCCGGTGCGCGGTTACGGCCTGTGGTCCACCCTGTACGGCTTCCTGGCTCTGGAAGCGGACGCCGAGACCGTCTCCGGCCTGGGCTTCTATCAGCATGGTGAAACCCCGGGCCTGGGCGGTGAAGTGGACAACCCGGCCTGGAAGGGGCTGTGGCCGGGCAAAAAACTGCATGACGACAGCGGTGACGTGGCCATTCAGGTGGTCAAAGGCACTGTCGATTCCGGCGCCGCCGGAGCCGAACACAAGGTGGACGGCCTGGCCGGTGCCACCCTGACCAGTAAAGGCGTCAACAATCTGGTGCGTTTCTGGGTGGGGGAAGACGGGTTCGGTCCGTATCTGGATCGCATGAAAGCGGCCAATGACGGCGCCGGTTCCGCCGCCGTCGAAGCCGACAACGGAGGAGAAGCGTAATGGCGGAGAAAACGAAGGACATTCTGTTTGGTCCGATTTTCGACAATAACCCCATCGCGCTGCAGATCCTGGGTATCTGCTCCGCCCTGGCGGTAACCAGTAACCTGAACACCACGCTGACCATGTGTATCGCACTGACGGCGGTGACGGCGTTCTCCAACTTTTTCGTCAGTTGCATCCGTAATCAGATTCCGGGCAGCATCCGCATGATCGTGCAGATGACCATCATCGCCTCGCTGGTGATCGTGGTGGATCAGTTCCTGCGCGCCTACGCCTACAGCATCTCCAAGCAGCTGTCGGTGTTCGTGGGGCTGATCATCACCAACTGTATCGTCATGGGCCGGGTGGAAGCCTTCGCCATGAAGAATCCGCCGATCCCGTCCTTCCTGGACGGTGTCGGCAATGGCCTGGGTTACTCCGTGATCCTGCTGGGTCTCGGTTTCACCCGTGAGCTGCTGGGTTCCGGCAGCCTGTTCGGCTACCAGATTCTGGAGCGCACCGTGGACGGCGGCTGGTACAACACCAACGGCCTGATGCTGCTGCCGCCGAGCGCCTTCTTCCTGATCGGCCTGTTCATCTGGGCGATCCGCGCCTGGAAGCCGGAGCAGGTGGAAGAGGACGTCTTCAAGATGAAGCCGCACACCCGCACCAGCGACGCGTTCTGAACGGAGAAGCCGCATGTTTGAACATTATCTGAGTCTGTTCGTCCGCGCCGTCTTCGTCGAGAACATGGCGCTGGCCTTCTTCCTGGGGATGTGTACCTTCATCGCCATCTCCAAGAAGATTTCCACCGCGATCGGTCTGGGCATCGCCGTGGTCGTGGTGTTGGCCATCACCGTGCCGGTGAACAACCTGATCCTGCATTACCTGCTCAATGAAGGGGCGCTGTCCTGGACCGGCATTCCCGCGCTGGCCACTCTGGACCTGCGGTTCCTGGGGCTGCTCAGCTATATCGGCGTGATCGCGGCGATCGTGCAGATCCTGGAAATGACCCTGGATAAATACGTGCCGGCGCTGTACAACGCGCTGGGCGTGTTCCTGCCACTGATCACGGTGAACTGCGCCATCATGGGGGCCTCCCTGTTCATGGTGGAGCGGGACTACGCTTTCGGTGAGTCGCTGGTGTACGGCCTTGGCGCCGGTGCCGGCTGGGCGTTGGCGATCACACTGCTGGCGGGAATCCGGGAAAAGCTGAAGTACAGCGATGTACCCGACGGTCTGAAGGGGCTGGGTATTACCTTCATCACCGTGGGTCTGATGTCCCTGGGTTTCATGTCGTTCTCCGGCGTGCAGCTCTAAGGGAAAGGGGAGAGCCAGATTATGAGTTTTGAGATCATTCTTGGCGTCGCCATGTTCACCGCCATCGTATTGGCGCTGGTGGCGGTGATCCTGGTGGCGCGTTCCCGGCTGGTGGCCAGCGGGGACGTTCACATCGATATCAACGGTGATGCGGAAAAGGGCATTGATGCGCCCGCCGGCGGTAAGCTGTTGGGTACTCTGGCCAACCAGGGCATCTTCCTGTCCTCCGCCTGTGGTGGCGGCGGCACCTGCGCCCAGTGCAAGTGTCAGGTTCTCGATGGCGGCGGCGACATCCTGCCCACCGAGGAAGGCCACTTCACCAAGGGCCAGATCCGCGATGGTTGGCGCCTGAGCTGTCAGGTGAACGTCAAGCAGGACATGAAGATCAAGGTGCCGGAAGAGTTCTTCGGCGTGAAGAAGTGGGAGTGCGAGGTCATCGCCAACGACAACGTCGCCACCTTCATCAAGGAACTGACCCTGAAGCTGCCGGAAGGCGAGGAAGTGGCCTTCCGTGCCGGTGGCTATGTGCAGCTGGAAGCGCCGCCGTTCGAGGTGAACTTCTCCGATTTCGATATCGGTGAGGAGTATCGCGGCGACTGGGAGCACTTCAAGTTCTTCGATCTGAAGACCAAGAACAGCGAAGAGGTGATCCGCGCCTACTCCATGGCCAACTATCCGGAAGAGAAGGGCATTCTCAAGTTCAACATCCGGATCGCCACGCCGCCGCCGGGCTCCTCCGGCATCCAGCCGGGGCTGATGAGCTCCTATGTGTTCAGCCTGAAGCCGGGTGACAAGATCACCGTGTTCGGACCCTTCGGTGAGTTCTTCGCCAAGGACACCGACGCGGAGATGGTGTTCATCGGCGGTGGCGCGGGCATGGCGCCGATGCGCAGCCATATCTTCGACCAGCTCAAGCGTTTGAACTCCAAACGCAAAATGAGCTTCTGGTACGGCGCGCGCAGCTGGCGTGAGACGTTCTACAACGATGAGTACGATAAGCTCGCCGAGGAGAACGACAACTTCCAATGGCACCTGGCGCTGTCCGATCCGCAGCCGGAAGACAACTGGACCGGCCTTACCGGCTTCATCCACAACGTGCTGTACGAACAGTACCTGAAGGATCACCCGGCGCCGGAGGACTGTGAATATTACATGTGCGGTCCGCCGATGATGAACGCCGCGGTCATCAAGATGCTGGAAGATCTGGGCGTGGAGCCCGAGAACATCCTTCTCGATGACTTTGGTGGGTAAATCGTGACCGATATGCCAGTGGCATATCGCAGCACGATTGACGTTTCACCCTCTCCCTTGAGGGGAGAGGGACAGGGAGAGGGTGAAACAAAGCCCGACCCCGGAGCAGCCATGAAATCCCGTCTCTTACTGATTCCCTTCACGCTGTTGCTGCTGTTTGTGCTGAGCGCCTGCGACGACGCTCAACAACGGCTTTCGGCGCTGTCCGGACCGACCATGGGCACCACCTGGTCGGTGAAGTTCACCGGTTCCCCCCGTGACGGTATCCCGGCACTCAAATCCGAGCTGGAGGCGGCCCTGGAGCAGGTGAACCAGGAGATGAGCACCTATCGGCCGGATTCGGACCTGTCCAGGTTCAATCAGGCGGAGGCGGGGACGGTCCAGACCCTGCCGGAGGATTTCGCCAAGGTACTGGCGGCGGCACAGGCCTTGTCCCGGGACACCAACGGCGCCTATGACGTCACCGTGGGGCCTTTGGTGAACCTTTGGGGCTTTGGCCCGGACCCGGACCGCTTCGAACCGCCGGCGGACGAGGACGTCCAGGCGGCGCTGAAGCGTATCGGCTGGCAGCGGCTGACGCTCCAGGGCCGGGAAGCCACCCAGCCCGGCGGCCTGTATGTGGACCTGTCCTCCATCGCCAAGGGTTTTGGCGTGGACAAGCTGGCCGGAGTGCTCAAAGAAGCCGGTATCAGCAACTATCTGGTGGAAGTTGGTGGCGAACTGGTGGCGTCCGGCACCAAACCCTACGGCCAGCCCTGGCGCGTGGCCATCGAGCGCCCGGAAGTGGGCAAGCGGGAAGTGGAGAAAGTGCTGAAACTGCACGATATCGCCATTGCCACCAGCGGTGATTACCGCAATTTTTTTGAGGAGGACGGCAAGCTGTTCTCCCACACCATCGATCCCCGTACCGGTTACCCGGTCACTCATCATCTGGCATCGGTTACCGTGCTGCACGAGTCCTGTATGATGGCGGATGCCCTGGCCACCGCGCTGACCGTGCTGGGGCCGGAAGAGGGCGTCGCCTTCGCTCGTGAACATGAACTGCCTGTGCTGTTCATTGTCAGAACCCATGAGGGGCCGAAAGAAATTCTGACCCCGGCTTTCCAGGCCGTTCTGGACAGCCAGAAACAGGAGAAGTGATATGTTTGCCACTCTGATCGCCGCCTTTGTCGTTATCGGCATCCTGTTCGCCGCCATGGCCGTTGGCGTGATCTTCTCCAACAAGCCGATCAAGGGCTCCTGTGGCGGCCTGGCGACGCTGGGCATGAAGGACGGCTGCGAAATCTGCGGCGGCGACAGCAACGCCTGCGAGGAAAACACCCGCCAGGAAAACGCCAAACGCGCCGGAAGCTTGGGTAAGGACGTGTTGAAAACCTGAAATAAATACAGTTGACAGTTGATAGTTGACAGCTCGCGGGACAGGAGAAATTGGCCCGTAACCGATGAGGCCGCGTCCAAAGCCTGGGTGCGGCCTCATTACGTATAAAAGATTAAACGTAGCCAGGGGCAGAGGGCTGCGTATACGCAAATATGCTTTGCACGAACGCAAGGTCTTTTTCTTTTCGCTGTCAACTGTCCACTATCAACTGTCAACTGCCTTTACAATGACTGCGGTGCGCAGCCGTGACTGCCCATAGCGGGCCATTTTGTCGAAGCCGTCGCGGGCGATGGGGATGTATTGGCAGTCCAGGGGGATCTGATCCTCCGCCGGGTCCGGGTCGTGGATGTAGAAGCACTCCCGGTCGCCGCCGGCCACCACCACCCAGTGGGGCGCTTTACGTCCGTCCAGCCGCCAGGTGCTGATCAGCACCATGGCCACTTCACCGTTTTCCAGTGCCTGATCCAGCCGCTCGCTGCCCAGTTCCGCGTAGTGCACCGGAATCGCTTGCGCCTGTGCCTGTTCGACGAAGTGATGGTGGACCGTTTCCATCACCCTTTTCTTGTGCGCATCACGCACCGAATCAAGAAACAGAGGGCCTCGCTGATTGCACCAGACCTCGGCGGCGAGGCCGCGTCGACGGGCGGCCAGGGCCAGGCCGAGCGGGTGGCAGCCGCCATGGCCGGCGGTCATGAAGATGGTGGTGGCTTCGCGCCAGAGCAGCAGTTCCTCACTGTCGCTGGGCGGTTCGCCCTGCAGCGCGGCGCGGGCCATCATCAGGCAGGCGGGGCCGCAGGAGAAGTCGGTGCTCTGCCGGATCCACGGCACCGCCAGCCGCTCGCCACCGTCGGGCCGGTAATGCAGCCGCTTCTGAAAACGCAGCGCATCCTGGTGGTCCTCGTAGTAGTCGGCGGTCTGGCCGAACAGACGGTAACCGCGCCGCTCATAGAGACGAATAGCGGAGGCGTTGTCCTTGCGGACTTCCAGGCGCAGGTAAAGCCGTCGATGACGGTGCGCGTAATGCTCGGCGGCGTCGAGCAACTGCTCGCCGAGCCCTTTGCCACGTTGACTGGGATCCACGGCGATGGAGTAGAGGCGTGCCAGGCGGGTGCCGTTGTACAGCATGACCAGGGCGTAACCGAGCAGACCGCTCTCTTCTTGCTCCGCCACGATCAGGCCGCAAGGGTTCTGGCGCAGCCAATGGCGGAAGCTGCGGCGGGATAGCCGGTCGCTGCTGAAGCAGCGTTGCTCCAGGGCGCACAGGGCGTCCAGATCGTCGGCGCGGGCGGTGCGTAATGCCATTTTAGCGGGTGCTCGTCAGCGGCCGCGGAAGACGACCACGACGGCAGCATAAGACAGCCGAAACAGTGACGCCAGCGGATGACGCTGAGGCATGCCAAAGGCATACTGAGGCGCTTCGAGGAGAACCTTTCATGGCATCACCAATACCCCCGGTGCGGGGGTTGATATTGTCCGGTGGCGGTGCCCGCGCCGCCTATCAGGTCGGGGTATTGCGCGCGGTGGCGGAAATGCTGCCGGCGCAGTCGCGCAATCCGTTTCCGATTATTTGCGGCACCTCCGCCGGTGCCATCAACGCCGCCGGTCTGGCCGCCGGCGCCCACAACTACGCCACCGCGGTGCACAGCCTGGACCGGGTGTGGTCCAACATGACCGCCGAGCAGGTTTACCGCACCGACATTTTTGCGTTCACCAGCAGTCTGCTGCGCTGGGTATTTTCCGCCGCCACCGGCGGTCAGGCCAAGACCCGCAGCGCCTTGCTCGACAACACACCGCTGAAACGGCTGCTGCGCTTGCTGATCAATTTCCAGCGCATTGGCGACAGCGTGGACAAGGGGTATTTGCGGGCGTTGTCGATCACCGCGTCCAGTTACGCCACCGGCGAATCGGTATCGTTTTTCCAGGGCGCCGATGATCTGCAGGAATGGACCCGGGCCCGCCGCCTCGGGCGCCGCTCCGTGATCGGCGTGCAGCACATGCTGGCGTCGGCGGCGATTCCGCTGCTGTTCCCGGCGGAGCAGGTGGACGGCAGTTTTTACGGCGACGGCGCGGTGCGCCAGCTGGCCCCGGTGAGCCCGGCCTTGCATCTGGGTGCCAACCGCCTGTTGGTGATCGGCGTGTCCGGCGGCAACAGTCCGGGACAGCAACAGGCGCTCAGCGGTTATCCCTCCCTGGCCCAGGTGCTCGGGCATGTGTTGAACAGCGTGTTCGTCGATACCCTGGAGGGGGACGTGGAACGGCTCGAACGCATCAATAACACCCTGGCCGTCACCGACGCTGGCCAGAGGCGTCAGCGCGGCATCCAACTGCGGCCCGTGGACGTTCTGAAGATCTATCCCTCCGAGCCCATCGACGAGATCGCGGGCCGGCATTCGCGCGAGCTGCCACGCACCTTGCGGTTCTTCTTGCGCGGTTCCGGTGCGACCCGTTCGCCGGGCGCCGGCGCGCTCAGCTATTTGCTGTTCGAGCCCGGCTTTACCCGCGAACTGATCGAGCTGGGTTATCGGGACGCGATGGCCAGGGAGCAGGAAATCCGCGACTTCTTCAAGGATCCCTGAGGCTCGGGTCCAGCTCGGCCTGGGCGGCGGGGGCCGCCTCCTGGCGTTGACCCTTGCCGCGAAAGTGGGCCAGGAAGCTGGTGGGGAAGTCGGTGATGATGCCGTCCACGCCCAGCCGCGCCAGCCGTTCCGCCTCATTGAGATCGTTGACGGTCCAGGTGGAGACCTTGAGCCCGCGCCGGCGGGCGCTGCGCATCAGCCGTGGCGAGACCAGACTGTGGTGGGGTATCAACCAGCGGCAGCCGAGCGCGGCGGCACGCCGGGTGGGCTGTTGATAGCGATATTCGCTGACATAGCCGCGCTCAAGATGCGGGGCCATGGTGGCGACCATGCGCAGGAAGCCGGTATGGCTGGAGGTGATCACCACCCGCTCACGCAGACCGTCCTGGTCGATCATATGCGTCAACTGATGGGCCAACTGGTGCAGGACGGCGCGGTCGGCGCCCTTCACCTCGAACTGAAAGCGCATGGCCGGCCCACACAGAGCCACCACTTCGCGCAGCGAGGGCACCCCCACGGTGCTGTGCCAACCGGGTGTGTTGACACGGGCGTCCAGCAGATTGAGCTGGGCCAGGGTGAAATGCCGGGCGTGGCCTTTCTGGCCGGTGGTGCGCTTCAGGTCACTGTCGTGCAGAACGATCAGATGGCCGTCGGCGGACAGGCGCACATCCAGCTCGATTTCTCCGGCGCCCGCCGCCACCGCCACCTGAAAGCCCGCCAGGGTATTCTCCGGCGCTTCGCCACGGGCGCCGCGATGGCCGACGATGGTGGGGAAGGGCTGGGACATGGCGGGTATCCTGTACGGTCATAAAAAATTGCCGGGAGCAATAAAAAAGCTGGCGGCATTGTGCAGCGTGCCGGGGAACGCCGCAAGCGTCGGCGCGGGGGTTGCAAAACGTCATAAAACGGTCATTCTTGAGCTCTAGGATCACCGCGAATAGCGTGAATCGGGAAGCCTCCATATGTGGCATGTGGCCAAACTGTACGGGCGGTTGTTCCTGAAATCCTGGAACCCGGATTATCAGGGCAGGGTGGGTGGTTGGTCGCCGCGACGGCTGCTGGCCATGGCGCTGTTCTGGCCCGCTTTCCTGCTGCTGCAGACGATCAATGGCCTGGCTTTGCTGCTGGATCGGGTGCTGTTTCCCCGTTATCGCCAGATCACCGTGCGCGAGCCGCTGTTCGTGGTGGGTATTCCGCGCAGTGGCACCACTTTTCTGCATCGCCTGCTGGCCGGCGATGACCAGCGTTTCACCACCACCTCCCTGTGGGAACTGATCTTCGCACCCTCCATCAGCCAGCGTTACCTGTTTCACGGTATCAGCCTGCTGGACCGCCGGCTGGGCCAGCCGCTGGGCCGGCTGCTGACCTGGCTGGAGCGGCGCCTGCTCGGCGGTCTGGATGATATTCACAAGACCGGGCTGCGTGATCCGGAGGAGGATTACCTGGCGCTGTTGCCGGTGCTGGGCTGTTTCCTGCTGGTGCTGGTGGTGCCGGACGAGCGTCTCTGGCGCCTGACGTTCGCCGACCGTGATCTGCCGGCGGCGGAAAAGCGCCGAATCATGGCGGCCTACCGCCGGTTCGTGCAGCGGCACCTCTATTTCCATGGCGAGGGCCGGGTGTTCCTGTCCAAGAACCCCTCGTTCACGCCCTGGATCCAGGCCCTGGCGGAGACCTTTCCGGACGCCCGTTTCATCGGCTGCCTGCGTAACCCCACTCAATCGGTACCCTCACAGATCAACTCCATCGTCGTCGGCGCCCGCCTTTTCGACGGCCGTGACACCGCCGCCTACTGGCGTGAGGGTTTCATGGCGATGCTCGATTACTACTACCGTCACCTGCTCGACAGCCTCGACGCGCTGCCGCAATCCCGTCAGGCGCTGTCGGTAATGGAGTCACTCGCCGCTGATCCGCGGGACACGGTGGAAGCGTTCTATCGGCGCTTCGGTTGGACGCCTTCGCAGGAGTACCAGAGCTATCTCACCGCCGAGTCGGAACGTGCCCGGCGTTATCGCAGCGGTCATCATTACGATGCCCGCGAACTGGGGTTGGAGGTGGAGCCGTTGCGGCGCACCTTCGGCTGGGTCTATCAGCGTTTTTCATTCCCGCTGCCGGAAGGAGAGAGTGGATGAAAGTGGATTGTCACAAAACCGACATCGGCTCTCACCATACTGTGCCCGCGAACACGCATCGCCCTGGTATCGTCATGATGATGTGCCAGCGCGATGCGTATTCACGAGGCAAAGTCCTATGGTGAAACAAAGCGATTTACGCGTGCTGTTCGTCGTCGACGCCATGAAGGGACGCAATGGGGTCGGTGCCTACTTCCAGGATCTGGTGGCGCATTTGCAGGATCGGGTGGCGCGGGTGGAACTGGTCTCGCCCAGCCTCGAGGATCCGCACCCCTGTCAGGGGGCGTCCATTCCCATTCCCGGCGATGCCACCCAGCGGCTTTTCTTTCCCAAAATGCGTGAGTTGACCGCGCTGATGTGGGAAATGAAACCCCATGTGGTGGTGATCCCCGGTCCCGGGATTTTTTCCCTGGGGGCCTACTGGGCGGCTGGCAAACTGGGTATTCCCGTCTGTGTCACCTTTCAGACCGATTACGACAAGCTGGTGCGGCTCTATTGGGGGCCGCGTCTGGCGCGTCTGGCCGGCGGTTTTCTGAACTGGCTGAACCGGACGTTGTTCCGTGGCAGCAGCGCGGTGGTGACCATCAGCGAGGACATGTTGGCCAAGGCGCGACAGGCCGGCGCCCGCCATCCGCAACTGGTGGGCACGCCGCTGGCGCCGGAATTCGTGCACACGCCGGTGACGCCGCTGGCCGACAGGGTGTCCTCGGTGCTGTATGTGGGCCGGTTGGCGGCGGAGAAGAACATCGACCGCTTCCTGGAACTGGCGGCCGCGCGCCCGGAGCTGACCTTTACCGTGGCCGGGGACGGCCCGCAGCGGGACAAAGTGGAGGCCGCCGCCGAACGCTATCCGAACCTGCGCTATCTGGGCTGGTGCGATCGCGCCACCGTGGTGCGGGCATTGGATGACGCCCAGGTGCTGATCCTGCCTTCCACGGTGGAAGCGTTCGGCACCGTGGCGCTGGAAGCGCTGGCCCGGGAGCGCCTGGTGATCACGGCGCCGGCCTGCGGTATCAATCAATGGCCGGCGCTGGGGGCCGCGCTGGTGGTGCAGGGCCGCGATCAGAGTCTGGCGCAGGCGTTGGCGGAGCTGGAGGCGAAAAGCGCCGGCAGCCGGGCGCTGCGTGCTCGTAGCGGCCGCTCGGCCGCCGTGCTGATGAACGAACAGGCGGTGGGGCACTGGCTGCGGGTACTGGAACAGTGCGCTGGTCAGGCCCAGTCGTTGCCGAAGCCGTGGCCGTCGCCGACCCTGGCGCTGTTGCGGCGGCTTTCCACTCAGGCACGGGTGAGTTGATGGCACCGGTTCTGGTTTCGGTGCATGACGTGATGCCGGAGACCCGCGCCGCGGTGTCGTCGCTGCTCGCCGTGCTGGACCGGCTGCCGGCGCAAGCGGTGACCCTGCTGGTGGTGCCGGGTCGGGATTGGAGAGATGACGACCTTTCCTGGCTGCGTGGTCTGGCGGCGCGCGGGTACCCGCTGGCTGGCCATGGCTGGCGCCATCGCTGCGATCCTCCCCGAAGTCTCTATCACCGTGCGCACAGTGCGCTGCTGTCGCGCGATGTGGCCGAGCATCTGTCCCTGGATGGGGAGGGCGTGGCCGCTCTGATCGGGGAGTGCCATGACTGGTTTGGGCGACACCGGGTTCCGGTCGGTGATCTGTACGTGCCGCCGGCCTGGGCGCTGGGTGCGCTGTCGCGGCGGCAGCGTGCACAGCTGCCATTCCGTTACCTGGAGACCCTGACCGGTATCCACGATCTGCGCGAGAGCCGCTTCCGTCTGTTGCCGTTGCTGGGGTACGAAGCGGACACCCCTGGCCGTGCCCGGGTGTTGCGCCTGTGCAACGCGATTAATCGCGGTCTCGCCGCCGTTACCGGCACGCCGCTGCGTCTGTCGATCCATCCCTTTGATCTGGATTACCACCTGCGCCGCGATCTGCTTGCCGACATCGCCCGGGTCGAACGGCCGCTGGCCTATGACGCCTCGGTCTGGTCACGCTAAGGCCTCAGGCGCCTTCTATTTGCTGTTGGTTCGTTTCCCTCCATCGGGGACAGCGGAGGCGCGTTACGCTTTTGCGGGACCCTGTCGAACAGGGACGTCAAACCGGGAGCCTACAGGGACGTATTCACGGCGATCCCGGAGGGCCTCCGTACAGAGCCGCGCCTCGATGGAGGTAATTATCTCCGTTATTTGGCGATGAACCTTACATTTTCACAACACAGTTACCGGTTTCGATAACCCTGCTGTCATCGGGGCAACATGGGGTGCGCTTAAAGTGCCGCTGGTTTTTAAACCTGGAACCATGGTGCCTGGGCAGGGCAAGGAGTAATCGGCGGTGGAACAAGGTAGCGGGATCAATCGATGGCTTGGCCTGGGGCTGTTGCTGCTGGCGCTTGCCAGTTGCGGAGGTGGAGGTGGTTCGGGGGGCGCCGGCCAGCCGGATGATGGTGGTGGTGACCCGGGCACGCCGCCGGGGCAGGGGGACCCGGATCCTGAGCCGGAACCCGATCCTGAGCCTGAACCGGAACCGGAACCGGAGCCAGAGCCAGAGCCGGTCTATTTCGACCCGGAGTGGCGTAACGAGCCGCTGCCCGCGGCCCCCCTGGAGGCGCCGCGGGGTCAGTGGCTGGCCACCGACACCCATGTCCATACCGATCATTCCTCGGACGGTTCCATGTGGCGCCAGGCCAGCGATGATGCCTTGCCCGGCAATGTGGCGGTGGCCGATCAGATCGGCCAGGCGGCGCGTCAGGACCTGGACTTCCTGGCTTTGACCGACCATCGCACCTATGACCAGCACTGGGACCCGCTGTGGACCTCTGGCGATCTGCTGCTGATCCCCGGAGAGGAGGCCAATGGCCGGCCCCACGCCAATGTTTTCGGCGCCGTGGACACCGTCCTGGACGGCATGGACGGCGCCGAAGGGGCGGAACACCGGCCCACCCAGCAGAGCTTGTGGGACGCCCACGGCCAGGGCGCGGTGTGGCAGTCGAACCACCCGGATCGGGACTGGAGCGATGACGACGGCACGCCCAATGACCACGCCAGCCTGATCGGCGGTGACCTGATCGAGGTCTGGAACATCGCCCAGGACAAGGACGCCCAACTGGGCTATGCCGAGAGCCGCTGGAATCTGGGTATGGAAACCGGCGTCACCGCCAGTTCCGACAACCATTTTCGCGAACTGTGGCTGGGGTTCGGCCCGGGCACGGTGAAGACCCATGTGTTCGCTCCGGCGGTCACCGAGCGGGCGATTCTCGGGGCACTCCGGCGCGGCCATACCGTGTTGAGCCAGGGCGGCGCGCTGGCCCCGTTTCTGACGCTCGAGGCGGACGCCCGGGGCGACGGCGTTTTCGAGGCGTTACCCGGCGACGCGGTGGTGGCGCCGGCGGGGCAGCCGGTGACGCTGCGATTGAGAGTGCGGCGGGGGCTGGCGCACCGTCTGCGACTGTATGCGGCGCCGGGCAGGGAGGCCGGTCCTCTGGCCACCTTCCGGCCCTCCTCCTCCGATGACACCTTCGTGACCACGGTGAGCCGGCCCGAGGGCGATGCGCCTTACTGGGTTTATGCCGAAGTCACCGATTTGCTGGGTGTGCGCAAAGCGCTGACCTCGCCGGTATTTCTGCGTGCCTCCGAGGCGGGCGGAGCGCCACAAGGGGAACGGGCGGTGCCGGCGTCCTTGGAATGGCAAGACGGCGCCGCGTTGGCGTTGGGGGAACGCGGCGTCTTCACCGGCTTTGCCGATGTGGCCGAAACAGAGGACGGCGTGCCTCTGGTGGTGGCCGAACGCCACGACGCCGAGGGAACCGACATCCTGTTCCGGCGCGGTGATCAGGCCGAGCTGGTGGTGCTCAATGCGCTGGCGGGCGCCGCACGCTTCCCCCGCATCGCCACCGGCGGCGGCCGGGTGTGGGTGATCTGGCAGGATGAGCGTCGCGGGCAGCAACCGCGCCGGCCGCAGATCATTCTGCGCGGTTCCAGCGACGGTGGTTTGACCTGGGAACCGGAGGTGCTTCTGAGCGCCACCGAGGGACGGGCGATCCGGCCGGCATTGGCGGTGCTTGCCGACGGAACGCCGGTGGTGGCGTGGAGCGACAACACCCGGCGTTGCTTTGATCTGATGGTACAGATCGGCATTGACGGCGCTGCGGAGTCACTCAGTAGCGACAAGGTCTGTGAGGGTGGTCATGCGCTGGATACCCGCAGTACCCGTGATCCCGCCTCTCTGCACCCGGCGCTGACGGTGCTGGCGGACGACACCGTGGTGGTGGTGTTCCAGGACAATCGCTTCGACGTCAATCCGGGCTGGACCGGACAAACCGGTTTTTACGATGGACTGGAAGGGCTTGATCGTACCGATCCGGACAATTGGGAGATCGTCGCCCGCCGGCGCGACCCGGACAGTGGTGTCTGGTCGCCGCTGGTTCGGGTCTCCAACAACGGCAGCCCGGATGACGCCTTCATCGAAACCGCGCTGGCGGATCGCCACCCGAGTCTGGTCGCGGACGGCAACGGCCGCCTGATCGCCGCCTGGGACGCCAAGGTGCTGCGCAGCGCCGGGGTCAACAGCGCGATTCTGGCCAGTGTGTCCGAGGATCAGGGCTTGAGTTGGTCGGAACCGGTGCCGGTGGGCAGCAATGATCAAGCCATGAGCCAGAGGCCGACGCTGGCGGTCCGCGGTGACGGCGCGATTCAGGCTGTTTGGATGGACACCCGGGACAGCGACTGGCGCCATCGTTTATGGGGGAGTAGCTGGCGCGCGGAGACGGGCTGGAGCCCGGCGCGGCGGCTGTCCGGTACGGGCAACGCGGTTTGGCCCCGGGCGGCCGGTGACCAGGTGGTGTTTGCGTCGGACCGGGGTGCCCTGGCGCAGCGGGATCCCACTTGGAGGGTGTTTTATCGCGTCGCCGACAGCGCGGTGGGCGAAACGCCCTCGCTGCTGACCGGAACCCGGAGCGCCGCCAGCGATACCCTGGCCGGCTGGCGTCAGCGCTGGCTGGATCGGGCCCGGGCGATGCCTTCGCCGGAGACGCTGGATCATGATCATCCTCATCCGCACTGAGAGGGAAGATAAGTCGTCGGGAGCCATTGGTGTTTGCTGGTACGCAACACGCTTACACGCAACACGCTGGCACGCTAAGCCATTCGCGGCTAAAGCCGCTCCCACAGACGGGACTTCGAGGCCACCTCTGAAGTCATGTCACCAAAACCCGCAAGCAGGCTCCGACTTTAGCGTGTCAGCGTGTTGCGTGTATGCGTGCCAGCAACGGCCCGGTCATAAAAAAGCCCACCGCTATGCGGTGGGCCAGAGCCCCCGATATGGCGTCAGGCAGAAAAAACGACAGCGCTTTGGGAGAAGGGCAAAGAAAGGGATGGAGCGGGCTCGTGGGCACGCGTCGAGGTGGTGGCGCCGAGCAGATAGATCAGCGCGGATGCCAGCAGCAGTTTGTGAAGCAAGCGGTCAGTCATGATATGAACCTCCCTGTGAGGCCTCCTTGTTTGGAGGGCCAGAATGGCTGCGCATGGGGGCATCGAATGGAACCGTCTGGCCATTTCCAGTGGATCCGGCCGGGTTCCTTCGAGACTGCTCCGGCGGGGGTAGTGCCGGCTCGGGAGTCGGTAAAAACTCCGGGACCTGCGTGGGAGCTCATCCGCTCCCGTATCGCCCGTGCGCCTTGTTCAGTCGTGTCTTGCTGCAACCTGTATCGCCCGGTCCCTCGGGCCTCACCTCCGATCTCTAACCGAAGGTTCTGCTCTTCAAGCTACGCTTATGGAGGGATAAAGAAAAGAAAAAAGAATGAAAAATGATCACCGCCCCATAGCCGGGTCGGGCCACCGGGGCAGCGTGGGTATGTTAAACAGGGGCTCAGGCGCGTAGGCGTTCAGGATTTTCCCGGGGGCGCAGCTGATTCTCGATGAACTGCACGAAAACCCGGGTTTTCGCCGGTATTAATTGGCGGCCACCGTAGATCACATAGAAACTGAGCCGGGGCATTTCGTAATCGGGCAGGACTTTGACCAATTCACCCCGACGCAGGTGCTCGGCGATGTCCCACTCGCTTTTCAGGGCCAGCCCGTGGCCGTCCAGCAGCCACTGCTTGAGCTGTTCGCTGTTATCGGTGATCTTGTGCGGCGCCACCTTGATGGTGTGGGTGCCGCCACGGGGATCGCGCAGTACCCAGCGATCGCGGAAGGCGCCGTGGCAATCGAGTATCAGGCAGTCGTGCTGATGCAGTTCCCGCGGATGGGCAGGCGCCGGACGCCGTGCCAGATAGTCCGGCGCGGCGCACAGGCAACACGGATGAGTGATCAGTCTGCGTGCCACCAGCGACTGGTCGATGGGCTCACCGGGCGAGATCACCACATCCACACCGGAGCGGAACAGATCTTCCGGCGCGTCGCCCAGTTGCAGCTGGATGGAGACCTCCGGATAACGGGCGCTGAATTCCGACAGCAGCGGCGCCACCCGGTGGCGCCCCAGCGCGATGGAGGAAACCACTTTCAGGGTGCCGGTGGGGTGGTCCAGCCGCGACATTGGCTCACCGAGAATCGGGGTCAGTTCCGGCAGCATGTGGTCGAGGCTTTCGAACAGTTCACGACCATGCTCGGTAAGATGGAAGCCGCGGGCGCTGCGGGCCAGCAGGCGCAGCTTCATGTGCTGTTCCAGTTGCGAGAGATACTTGCTGATCGCCGCCGCGGACATGCCGAGAACCCTGGAGGCTTCCGACAGGGTGCCGGCTTTTACCACGGCGAGAAAGAGGCTGAAGTCTGGCGTCCGTTTCATCATTCTTATCCTTCGTTCCGCACTTGTTTGTTGTTATGCGCGGAGGTGTGCCGACGGAGAAGCCTTTCTCCGCCTGGAGGGTCCTTGATGCACACCTCAGGAAAGCGAATTCAGTTGACTATATCACAAAACAACTTTTTGAATACAATTGTGCACATAAGTAATTAACCCGGCAATAAGACATTGCCATGTTAACAACCATGGGAGAATCAACGCCTTGATAGCAAGGACTATCCATCGATGGATTCCGGTCAGGTTGCTGGCGGTCGGGTTGGCGGTGATGGTGTCCCTGGGGATGGCCGTGGAAGTGCCGCCGGGGCATATGGTGCTGTGCGTGGATGGCGTGCCGCAGCGGATACTGGTGGAACTGGCGGATACCGGTGAAGAGCGAGCCCGTGGTCTGATGGAGCGGGATAACCTGGGTGAGTTCAAAGGCATGTTGTTCCGGTATGAACGGCCACAGCCGGCGGTTAATGGTTTCTGGATGTTCAATACACACATTCCGCTGGATATCGCGTTCCTGGGCCGGAACGGTGAAATTCTGACGATTCACACCATGGAACCCTGTCTTCACCGTGACCCTTACTCCTGTCCCGTGTATCGCTCCGCTGCCCGCTATTCAAGTGCCCTGGAAGTGAATGCCGGTTTTTTCGCCCGCCACGGCGTGACGCCGGGCAGCCGGGTCAGACCGGCGAATTACGCCATGGAATGCAGTTCCGATTCAATCAAGTAGCCGGACTCCTCATCGCCAAAATCCGGTTTTAGCCCGGTGTTATCAGCCCAGGTTGCCTGCTCGTCAACAAAGGCCAGGGTTAGCGGCTTTTCTGTGGCACGGTATCCAGCAGGTAATCGATAAACAGACGGACTGGCCGGGAAAGCAGCCGGTCCCTGGCGTACAGCAGAGAAAATGGCCGTGCACAACCGCCATGGGGCACCAGCACTTGGTGTAACTCGCCCCGTGCCAGCGGCTCCTCCACCAGAAACCGGTAGGTTTGGTACAGTCCGGCCCCGGCACGGGCCAACTGGATACCGGCATTGACATCCTCCCGGCACTGATAATCGCCGTCGGTGAACATCGCGGTTTCCTCGCCGTTTTCCATAAACAACCAGGCCACATGCCGGCCGGTACTGGGCAACAGGAACTGTATGCATTGATGCGCGGCAAGGTCACTCAGAGACCGGGGCTCCCCCCGCTCGGTCAGATAGTCCGGCGACGCCACCACCACCAGGTCGGCCTGCTCCAGAGGGCGGGCAACCAGACCACTGTCCGCTGGTGGCCGGGCGCGCACCACCAGATCATAACGCTCCGCCACCAGATCCACGTTGCGGTTACCCACATGGATGTCAAAGCGTACCCGGGGATAACGCCGCTGAAACGCTGGCAGCAAGGGAAGAATCCGGGCATGGCCATAGGTGGTTGGCACGCTGAGCCGGATGGTGCCGGCCGGGTGTTGCTGAGCGCCGGTAAGCTCCAGCTCCACGTCTTGCAAGCGGCCCAGGGCCTCCCGGCAGTGCAACAGGTAGGTCTGGCCGCTATCGGTAAGCCGCAGGGAGCGGGTGGTGCGCACAAACAAGCGTACCCCCAGCCGGGCCTCCAGCCGAGCCATGGCCCGGCTCACCGCCGCCGGCGAGATGCCCGCGGCCTGCGCCGCCCCGGTAAAACTGCCCTGTTCCGCGGCCAGGCAGAACAATTCAATACCACCCAGTTCCACATTGCCGAAATAGCGCGCCATTGATTACACCATGTAATAGTTGATATGCCTTTGAGTCTATTTGTTAATTATAGAGCAATAAAATACGCTGTGATTCCCGTTGTCACCGTCAGGAATCACTATCATGAAACTCTATTACGCCCCCGGCGCCTGCTCCCTGGCTGTTCACATTGTCCTGCGGGAACTGGATGTGGACTTTTCCCTGGTCACGGTGGATCTGGCCACCCACCGCACTGGTGAGCAGGATTTCTTTTCTTTGTCCGACCACGGCCGGGTTCCCCTGCTGGTACTGGAGGACGGTACCCGGCTCACCGAAGGGCCCGCCGTTTGTCAGTATCTGGCGGATCGCTTCGCACGTGAGGATCTGCTGCCCGCCGCCGGCAGCCTGGAACGGTTCCGGGTGCATGAATGGCAAAACTTCATCGCCACGGAGTTGCACAAGAATTTTGCCCCCTTCTTCAAACCCGGTTACCCGGACGCCAGCCGGACACTGATGCGTGACACCCTGAGCACGGCACTGAGCTGGGTCGCCATGCGACTGGAACGGCGCGACTTTCTCACCGGCGATACCTTTACCGTCGCCGATGCGTACCTGTTCACCATCACCGGCTGGGTGGATGCCGCCGCTATTACCCTGCCTGCGCGGCTGCGGGCATACCGGCAAACCCTGATGCAGCGCGACAGTATTGCCCAGGCACTGAAAGCCGAAGGCCTACTGTGAAGGAGCCCCTCATGTGGAAAGCCAATCGCATTACCCAACTGCTGAATCTGCAAATTCCGCTGATTCAAGGGCCTTTTGGTGGCGGCCTGTCATCGGTGACACTGGCCGCCACGGTCAGTCAGGCGGGTGGGCTGGGCTCTTTCGGGGCGCATCATCTGACGCCGGCGGAGATTATGGCGACGGCCGTGGCCATCCGCCGGCATACTGACCGCCCCTTCGCCCTGAACCTGTGGATTCCTCCCCACGATGCGGCGGGCCCCGCCGATGTTCAGCGCGGCACGGAGATACTGACGCCTTGCTACCGCGAACTGGGCCTGACGCCGCCAGAATCACCCCGGAGTGATTACTGGCCGGACTATGGCGAGCAGGTGGCAGCGATTCTGGAAGCCTGCCCAGCGGTGTTCAGCTTTGTCTATGGCATCCCCGAGCCCGCAATACTGGCCGCCTGTCGGCAACGAGGCATCCGCACCCTGGGCACGGCCACCACGGTGGCCGAGGCACTGGCCCTGCAGGACGCCGGGGTGGATGCGGTGGTGGCCACCGGCTTCGAGGCCGGCGGCCACCGGGTGTCCTTTCTGGAGCAACCGGAGCGTTGCCTAACTGGCAGCCTGGCACTGATCCCCAATGTTCGGAATGCGCTGACCGTGCCAGTGGTGGCGGCGGGTGGCATCGCTGATGGCCGTGGCATGGCGGCGGCCATGGTGTTGGGGGCCGACGCCGTGCAGGTGGGCACCGCCTTCCTTGCCTGCCGGGAATCCAACGCCAGCCCCATCCATCGGCGGATGCTGTTCAGTGAGAGGGCCGTGCACACCGGTCTGACTCGTGCGTTCTCCGGTCGCCTGGCGCGGGGTATTCGCAACCGTTTCATGGACGCCATGGAGGATCAACCGGGTATTCCCGGCTACCCCTTGCAGACCTGGCTCACTCGCCCGCTGAAACAGACCGCCCAGCAACAGGACGACCCGGAATACCTGGCGCTGTGGGCGGGGCAGGCGGCACCTCTGCTGCGTCATCGCCAAGCGGCAACCCTGATCGACACGATCATGAGAGATTGTCGGAAAAACTTGCCCGCCACGCTGCTGGATTAACGTCCGACACGGGCATGCTCCGGTTTCGAAAAATGCGAGCCGGCGAAGGAGGCGTGAACCGAGTAGCTTGCCGGGCGTCGCATTCCGCTCAAGGACCGGCTATGGTGAAGGGAAAGAAGAATCAAGCGAGCTGATCTATGCAACCACGTCCAGCGGCTACCCTGGCCCTGCTTCGAGACGCCCGTGAGGGCCTCGAAGTACTTATGCTGCAGCGCACCCACAAAGCGGTGTTCATGCCCGGTTTCTATGTTTTTCCCGGCGGCGCGGTGGATCGCGCCGATTCCGATCCGGCGCTGATGCCCCATCTGGGCGGCATCGATGAGGTCGCCGCCAACACCCTGCTGAATCTGGAAGCGGGCGGTCTGGGCTATCTGGTGGCGGCGATTCGTGAGTGTTTCGAGGAAGCCGGTGTGTTGCTGGCTCGGCCCGCCGCCGCCGACTGGCCAGAACCACACCATCCGGTATTGGCCGATGACCGCGACGCGATAATGAACGGCGAACTGGACTGGCTCACTTTATGTCAGCGCCATGATCTGCGGGTGGCGCTGGAAAGTCTGGGCTATTTCGACCATTGGGTGACTCCGCCAGGGCCGCCGCGCCGCTTCGATACCCGTTTCTTTGTCGCCGAGGCGCCACCGTTCCAGCAACCTCGCCATGATGGCCAGGAAACCATCGACCACTGCTGGGTCAATCCCCGTCTGGCGTTGGAATACCACGGCGGCGGCGAGCGCCAGTTCGCTACTCCGACGTTGAGCGTGTTGCGTCGCCTCGGTCAGTTCGATTCAGTGACGGCGGTGATGGAGTACGCCGGCACTCACAGTCCGCGGCGGATGGCGCCGCTGAGCGAGGAAGACGCCGCCGAGCGCTTCGCCTCGCCGTGAAGGGTAAATATGCACACTGTTCTTTAGCCGCTGTAGGAGCTTGCCTGCAAGCGAATATATTCTCCGACGGTGGAAGAATTCGCTTGCAGGCAAGCTCCTACAGCGGCCTGGTGCCGGCGGGTTGCCGGACCGCGGCTTTATTCAGTCCCGGTAGCGTTTGCTGAGATCGCCGTAGGCGTCCACGCGGCGGTCGCGCAGGTAGGGCCAGATGCGCCGCACCGCCTCGCTGCGGCGGGTATCCACGTCGACCACCAGCACGGTCTCCTCGTCGCTGCCGGCCCGGGCCAGAAACTCACCTTGCGGGCCGCAGACGAAGCTGTTGCCCCAGAACTGAATGCCATCGCCACCGTGCGGGCTGGTCTCGAAGCCGGTGCGGTTGGCCACCAGCACCGGCAGGCCATTGGCGACGCCGTGGGCTCGCTGCACGGTGATCCAGGCGTCCAGTTGGCGCTGTTGCTCCGCGTCGTCGTCGTTGCGATCCCAGCCGATGGCGGTGGGGTAGAGCAGCAGCTCGGCGCCGGCCAGCGCCATCAGCCGGGCCGCTTCCGGATACCACTGGTCCCAGCACACCAGCACGCCCAGCTTGCCGACGCTGGTCTGAATCGGCGTGAAGCCGGAGTGGCCGTCATTGAAAGTGGCATCGCCGGGGGTGAAGTAGAATTTCTCGTAAAAGCCAGGGTCGTCGGGAATGTGCATCTTGCGGTAAATGCCCGCCAGGGTGCCGTCCCGTTCCAGCACCACCGCCGTGTTGTGGTAGAGGCCGGCGGCGCGTTTTTCAAACAGACTGCCGACAATGACGATGTTCAATTCCCGGGCCAGAGCGCCGAGCCGTTCGCTGCTGGGGCCGGGGATCGGCTCGGCCAGGTCGAACACCGACGTGTCCTCGGTCTGGCAGAAATAGAGACTGCGGTGCAGCTCCTGCAGCAGCACCAGTTCGGCCCCTTCGGCGGCGGCCTGACGCACCAGATCCAGGGACCGGTTCAGGTTGGCTTCCAGGTCGTTGCCGTTGCTGTGTTGAACAATGTTTTGTTGAACCAGGGCGATCCGCATGTCAGTCCTCCAGCACGCCTTCCGGTAATTGCATGGTAACGCAATGCAGGCTGCCGCCCTGTTCGATCAGGGCGCGGCAGGGAATGCCGATCACCGGCCGGCTGCCCGCTGCCTGTTGCAGCGCGGCCAGCGCCGCTTCATCGGTGGGGCATTGGTAGGTGGGCATCAGAATCGCCTGATTGGTGATCAGGAAGTTGGCATAGGTGGCCGGCAACCGCTCGCGGTCGTCATTGTACTGCGACGACACCATTGGCAACGGTGCCAGCGTCAAACCATTCTGCTCGGCCAGTATTTGAAGTTCCCGTTCCATGGCCGCCAGGGCGGGATAGTGGCTGTCGCCCTCGTCCTGGCACTGCACGTAGGCGATGGTGGTGGGATTGACGAAGCGGGCCAGCGTATCCACGTGGGCGTCGGTGTCGTCGCCTTCCAGATGACCGTGCTCCAGCCAGCAGATGCGTTCCACGCCGAGATGCTCGCGCAGCGCCGCTTCCAGGGCCTGGTCGTCCAGATCCGGATTACGATTGGGGTGGCCCAGGCAATGACGGGTGGTGAGCAGCGTGCCCTGGCCATCGGTGTCGATGGAGCCGCCTTCCAGAACCAGCTCGATGCCCTCCACGGGAACCCGCCAGGGCAGACGGCGATTGAGGGCGTTGTCGCGCTCCGCCGGGAACTTATCGCCCCAGCCGTTGAAGCGGAAATCCAGCAGCCGCAAGTCGCCGTCGTCGGCCACCGCGATGGGGCCGAAATCCCGCGCCCAGGTGTCGTCGTAGTCGGCGTGCATCACGTGCAGCCGCGCCAGGTTGGCGCCGGCGGTGCGCAGACACTCCCGGGCGCGGTCCTCCACCGCCGCATCGCGGCACAGCAGCAGCACGTTTTCATGGCCGAGGATAGCGCCGATCAGGGCAGTGAAACTCTGTTCGGCCTCTTCCAACAACCCGGCCCAGTCGGTATCGGCGTCCGGCCAGGCCAGGAGTACGCCCCATTGAGGATGCCATTCAGGAAGCAGGCGGCGCATGATGTCGGGTTCCAATAAGGGATGGCCCGCGATTGTGGTATTGCCCGAAGGCGCCGTCAACTGGCCCCGATGCCGGGCATCGACGGTTTTACTGGCGCGCCGCCTCGCCGCCCTGATCCGTGGCCGGGCGGTCGTCTATGACGATGCGTCCAGTGACCGGGTCGAAGCGGAACTGGCCGTCGTCACCGCCGTCCTCCGCCTCGCTGGCGGTATCGTCGCGCGGTGCCGTCGACGGGGCGTCGCTGTCCTGCGCGGGCGTGGCAGCCACGGGCGGGGGAGAGGATTCCGCGTTGCCGGCGGCGTCGCCGGAATCCATCTCTTCGGCGTCGTCGGCTTCATCGCCATCGGTCGGCCTGGCGATGTCCGCTGCCTCGCGCAATGGCCGGGTGACGTTGTGCAGCACCACCTGATTCTCGAAGTAAACGGTGTAGTCCGGATAGACCCAGCGGCTGATCGGTGGCTGGCCCACCGGCCCCTTGGTGTCCTGTGGGGCGCCGAACTGCGCGCGCACCTGGGCCTGGGTCATGCCACGCTGTGGCGCCTCCCCGGCCAGCACAAGGCCGCTCCCCGCCAGCGCCAATAGCGCCACGACGATTCTTATCATGGTGTGTCCCCCAACAACATAAAAAAGGAATCCGGCCTGGCGACAGTGGCCGCCGGATCAATAAAAACGCGGATCATTGAATCAATTGTGATTTGCATGGTCGAGGATACTGGTCACAAAGCGGGTTGAGGTGATCCGACCAGGGGACGGAACCGAAAGCAGTTTCGTCATATCAGCAATAGTGCTTAAATGCGCGCCATGTTTCGACCATTCTCTCTCTATGTCGGCCTGCGTTACACCGGTGCCCGGGCCCGCAACAGCTTTATTTCCGTTATCACGCTGATTTCGGCCCTGGGGCTGATGTTGGGGGTGGCGGTATTGATCACCGTGCTGTCGGTGATGAACGGTTTTGACCGGGAATTGCAGACCCGCATCCTCGGCATGGTGACGCACCTGTCGGTATACGGCCGCGAACCGGTCAACGACTGGCAGCAACTGGCGGATCAAATCGAAGGCTACCCCGGGGTGGCGGCCGTGGCCCCGTTCCGGCAGTTGGAAGGTATGCTGACCTTTGACGGCAACGTGGCCGGGGCGCTGATTTCCGGGATCGAGCCGCAGGCGGAACGGCAGGTGTCGATCGTCGGTGACATGATGTGGGAAGGGGATTTCGATGCCCTGCAGTCCGGTGGTTTCGGCGTGGTGCTGGGCTACGGCGTGGCCCGCAAGCTGGATGCGGAACTGGGCGATAAAGTCACCCTGGTGCTGCCCGAGGCGACGGTGTCGCCGGCGGGCGTGATGCCGCGCTTCAAACGGTTCACCGTGGTGGGCATTTTCCGCGCCCGCGCCGAGGTGGACTCCCTCTACGCCTACATCAATGTGGAAGACGCGGCCCGCCTGGCGCGGCAGCCGGGCACCGTGGAAGGGGTGCATTTGCGGCTCAACGATCTGTTCGCCGCCCCTCAGGTGGGCTGGGAACTGCAGCAGAGCCTCGGCTACGGTTACTACACCAGTGACTGGACCCGCACCCACGGCAATCTGTTCCAGGCCATCAAGATGGAAAAAACCATGATGACGCTGTTGCTCAGCTTCATTGTCGCGGTGGCCGCCTTCAACATCATTTCAAGCCAGGTGATGCTGGTCACCGAAAAACGCGGCAATATCGCGGTGATGCGTACGCTGGGCGCGTCCCCCGGCGCGATCATGCGAATCTTCATGGTGCAGGGTACCGTGGTGGGCATGGTCGGCACCTTGCTGGGCACGGTACTGGGGATTCTGCTGGCGGATAACGTCAGCACCCTGGCGCAATGGATCGAGCGCACTTTCAATACCCATTTGTTTGACGCCTATTTCGTCAACTACCTGCCGTCCGAATTGCAGTGGAGCGATGTCGGCATCATCGTTGCCATCGCCTTGCTGATCAGCTTCTCGGCCACTTTGTATCCGTCCTGGCGCGCCAGCCGGGTCCATCCGGCGGAGGCATTGCGCTATGAATGATACCGTGCTGCACGCCCGTGGGCTGATCAAGAGCTATCAGGAAGGCCATGGCGAATTGCAGGTGCTCAGCGGTGTGGAGCTGCATGTCCGGCGCGGGGATATGGCGGCCATCATCGGTGCTTCCGGTTCCGGCAAGTCCACTTTGTTGAACCTGCTCGGCGGCCTGGATGTCCCAACCCGCGGCAGCGTCACTATTGGTGGCCAACCGTTGGCGGGGATGAACGAACGAGCGCTGGGGCAGATACGTAACCGTTATCTCGGCTTCGTCTACCAGTTCCATCACTTGCTGCCGGAGTTTACCGCTCTGGAGAATGTGGCCATGCCGCTGCTGATTCGTGGCGAGTTGCCGAAGCACGCCACCGAGCGGGCCGAACGGGTATTGTCCCGGGTGGGGCTGGGTAAGCGCCTTGAACACAAGCCTTCCATGCTCAGCGGCGGTGAGCGGCAGCGGGTGGCAATTGCCCGCGCGCTGGTGACCGATCCGGCGCTGGTGATGGCGGATGAGCCCACCGGCAACCTGGACGAGCGCACCGCCGCCCAGGTCCAGGATTTGATGCTGGAACTCAACCAGACCCTGGGCACGGCCTTCCTGCTGGTGACCCACGCGCCGGAGTTCGCCCGCCGTTGTCACACCCGCCATGAACTGCACGACGGTCTGCTCAGGCCGCTGGATTAGGCGTCTACACTCTGATCGCTTTCCCTCTGAGGGGACTACGAGGCCGTTGTAGGAGCTTGCCCTGCAAGCGAACGGGCTATCGGGCCCCAGGAATTCGCTTGCAGGGCAAGCTCCTACAGTGGCTTCGTGGCAATCTCTGAATTCATGTTTTCAGCACCTCTGCCAGGATCTCCCAAAGTGGTGCCTCACGGGCCGCGATCTTTTTGTTTTGGAGAAGCGGGCCCGGAAGGCCCGCCCGCCGACTCACCGCATCATGTGCAGGAAGTGCATGTGCTTCTCGTACTGGTCGAGCACATCGCCGATCACCTGCTCGCGGGTGAAGCCCATCAGATCGTAGTCCTGACCGCCTTCGCTGAGGAACACATCGGCCCGATAGTAGCGGTCGCTTTCCGCTTTGCGCTTGGAGTATTCCAACTGACGCATGCTGATGGACGGCCGGGTGTAGCCGCGTACCCGCACGCCGTAGACGAAGTCCATCTCCTGTCCCAGGTCCACGGTCAGATAAACACGATCCCCTTCGTCGCTCTCGTTGACCTCCACCTTGAGGCCATGCCCGCGCAACTCCTCGGCCACCGACTGCAGTGCCGGAGCGGCCACCTCGGCCACGTATTGCAGTACCCGCGCCTTGCCGGGGAAATGGACCATGCCCCGCAGACGGGCTTTCCAGCCGCCGGCGGGGGTGCTGTGGCCCATGTGCACGGCGGGGGGCGGTGCCAGAGACGCCTGGAAGCTGAGCTTGCGGATGCCCTCCACCTTGAGCGAGCGCAACAGGCCGACACAGGCCACCAGCAGCACCAGAGAGAACGGCAGCGCCAGGGCGATGGTGGCGGATTGCAGTGCCTTCAGGCCACCGGCCAACATCAGGGCGATGGCCACGATCCCTTCGGAGCTGGCCCAGAACACCCGCTGCCATACCGGGGTGTCGTCGTGGCCGCCGGAGGCGAGCATGTCCACCACCATGGAACCGGAGTCCGAGGAGGTGACGAAGAACACCACCACCATCAACACCGCGATGGAGGAAACCACACCGGACCAGGGGAACTGTTCCAAGAACTGGAACAACGCCACCGCCGCGTCCTTCTGCACTTCGGTGCCCAGGGCGGGGAAGATGTTGTCCGCGATCATCTGGATGCCGGAGTCACCGAACACGGTCATCCACAGCAGGGTGAAAGCGGCCGGCACCAGCATCACGCCGAGGGCGAACTCACGGAGCGACCGGCCCCGTGAAATACGGGCGATGAACATGCCCACGAACGGCGACCAGGAGATCCACCAACCCCAGTAGAACAGGGTCCAGTCACCGAGCCAGCCCTGTGGCCCGCTGCCGTCGTTTTCCACCGGTTGATAGGTGTACAGATTGAACGTCATATCCACCAGATTGGACAGATAGGCACCCAGATTCTGCACATAGGCCTTCAGCAGGAACAGGGTCGGCCCCAGGAACAGCACGAACATCAACAGCAGGAAGGCCAGCACCAGGTTCAGTTCGGACAGCCGCCGGATGCCGGCGTCCAGACCGGTGACCACGGAGATCGTGGCCAGCGCGGTGATCGAGATGATCAGTCCCACTTGCACCCATTCGGTTTTGGGTAACCCGAACAGGTGATTGAGACCGGCGTTGACCTGCTCGACGCCAAGGCCAAGGGACGTGGCCACGCCGAACACGGTACCCACCACCGCGAAAACATCCACCATGTGGCCGATCGGGCCGTAGATTTTTTTGCCGATAAGAGGGTAGAGGGCGGAACGCAGCGTCAGTGGCAGGCCATGGCGGAAGCTGAAGTACGCCAGGATCATCGCCACCACGGCATAAATAGCCCAGGCGTGCAGCCCCCAGTGGAAGAAGGTGACGCGCATGGCTTCCTTGGCGGCGTCGATGGAGCCGGGCTCGGCCATGGGCGGCGACATGTAATGCAATACCGGTTCGGCCACGCCGTAGAACATCAAGCCGATGCCCATGCCGGCGGAAAACAACATGGCGAACCAGGAGCCATAACTGTAGTCCGGTTCCGAGTGATCCGGCCCCAGTTTGATATCGCCATAGCGGCTGACGATCACGAACACCACCAGCGATAAAAGAATCGCCACGGTGAGAATGTAAAACCAGCTGGCGTATTGCTGCACACCGGTTTTCATTGTTGAAAAGAACCCGGCCGCCTCGGGTTTAAAAAAGGTCGAGAACAGCACCAGACCAACAATGATAATCACGGATGTAAAAAAAACCGGGGGGTTTATTTTGACCTTTGCGGAAGGTTCCTCGAGGGAATTAGGTTCCATGCAAGATTCCTTATCCTGAAGAAATAACAGCCACGGCTTTTCAACGGCTTGTCAGAAAAATGATTCGTACCCAGAAAACAAGGGTAACAATTTGAGGGGGGAGCGTCGAATGGGAGGAAAAGAGGTAGTTGACAGTTGATAGTGGACAGTTGACAGCGAAAATCAAAAAATGCGGTCGATTCGCTTTCTGTGAGAGCTTGCCTGCAAGCGAATATTACTAAACACCGAATGAACCCCATTCACTTGCAAGCAAGCTTCCCACAGCGGCTAAAGATCACCTGTTTTTGTTTTTCATTTTTCCGTTGTCAACTGTCCACTATCAACTGTCAACTCTTCTTCACAGTCTCCCCGCCCGTTTCAACGCCAGATAGGTCTGTCCCAGGCGTTCGGCGAGGCGTTCCGGGGTGGTGGCGACCACGTTGGCGCCGGCGCGGCGCAGGCGCACGTGCAGGGCTCTCCGGTGTTCCTGTTCCTGGGCGTCCGCCGCCAGCCGCAGGGCATCGTCCAGGTCCTGGACTGGCGCCTGGTGCAGGGCTTCCTGCTCGGGCAGGCGGATGTCCGCCACCATCACCAGGTGGCGCCGGCTCAGCAGCGTGACGGCAGCGAGCAGATCGTCGCTGTCCTCCGGGTGCAGCCGGCTGACCAGCACCACCAGGGAGCGGCGTTGCCAGCGGCCGTGGAAATAGCGGGCGGCCTGGCTGAAGTCGCTGGCGTGCTCCTGGGGATGCACGTCGTAGAAGCCTTTCAGCAGGGTCTGGATGCCACTGGGGCCGTGCACCGGCGCCAGCCAGCGTGGCGTGTCCCGGGAGAACAGCAGGCTGCCCACCCGGTCGCCCTGCCGCAGTGCCGACCAGGCCAGCAGCAAAGTGGCGTTGAGCCCGTGGTCGAACAGGGTCAGATCGCCCACCGGCAGCTTCATTCGTCGCCCGGCATCGAGCAGTACCCACAGGCTCTGGTTCTGTTCATCCTGGTAGTGACGGGTGATCAGATGACGGCGGCGGGCGCTGGCTTTCCAGTCGATGCGGCGCGGGCTGTCGCCGGGCTGGTATTCCCGCAATTCGTGGAATTCCAGGCCCTGGCCGCGGCGCGGCTGCTGGCGGTTGCCGAAGCGCAGCTGGCTTTTATCCACCGCCAGGGCCGCCCGGGCGATGGGGGAAAAGTCCGGATACACCGGCACGGTACGGGTGGCGGCCACCCGGCGGCGGCCCTGCCACAGGCGCGCCGGGGACGGCAGCCACACTTCGATGTCGCCGAACGTCACCGGGCCGCGCCGGGAGGGACGGTAACGGTAGCGGACCTCGGTGATGTCCGCCGCCAGGGCCACTTCCCGCGGCAGGCCGGTGTGACTGTCGTCATCGGGGTGATGATCGGCCAGATTCCAGATCTCACCGGGTCGCCCGCCGCTCAGACGCAAAGTGATGGTCTGCGGCACCCCCACCGACAGGGCGGCGGGCAGTGAGCGCTCGGCGGCTGGCGCCGGGCGCGCGCTCAAGCGCCGGGCGTCCAGCACCGCCCATAACGCCAGCGCCAGACCGGCCAGCACCCAGACCAGCAGGGCGCTGTCGCGCCATCCGGAGGCGAAGGCCGCCGCCAGCACCGGCAGCAGGCTCAGCGCCGCCCAGCACAGCAGCAGCAACAGCAGGCGCGACCCGGGTCTCATTGACGCGGGGCCTCCACTTGCTCGAGCAGGTGGGTCAGCACCGTCTCCACGGTCTGGCCTTCCAGTTCCGCGTCCACGCCCAGGCGCAGGCGATGGCGCAGCACCGGCGGCGCCACCGCCTTGATGTCATCGGGAATGACGAAGTCACGGCCATCGAGCAGGGCGTAGCTTTTCGCCGCCCGGGCCAGGGCAATACTGGCACGCGGACTGGCTCCCTGAACCAGGGCCGGGTGATCGCGGGTGGCGCGGGCCAGACGCAGCAGGTAATCGAGGATGGCGTCGTCCAGCAGCACCTGTTCCGCCCAGCGGCTCAAGGAGAGCACGCCGGCGCTGTCGGTGACGGCACTGAGCCCGGCGTCGTCGAGACTGTCCGCCAGGGTGCCGTCCAGCACCATGCGCAGCATCCGCGCCTCGTCTTCCTGTTCCGGGTAGTCGATCAGGATCTTGAACAGAAAACGGTCCAGCTCCGCCTCCGGCAACGGGTAGGTTCCTTCCTGGTCCAGCGGGTTCTGGGTGGCCAGGACCACGAACGGCGGCGCCAGACTGAAGCTTTCGCCCTCGATGGTGATCTGCCGCTCCTGCATCACTTCCAGCAAGGCCGCCTGGGTCTTGGCCGGCGCCCGGTTGATCTCGTCCGCCAGCAGCAGATTGGTGAAGGCCGGCCCCTTGCGGATATGGAAGGTGGCGTTGCCGGCGTCGTAGATGGCATGGCCGGTGACGTCGGTGGGCATCAGATCCGGGGTGAACTGGATGCGCTGAAAGTCGAGTTTCAGCACCCGTGCCAGGCTCCGCGCCAGCAGCGTTTTGCCCAGTCCCGGCACGCCTTCGATCAGCACGTGTCCGCCAGTGATCAGGGCGATCAGCACCTGGCGGGTGACTCCGGGTTGCCCGATCAGCACCCGGTTCAGTTGCGCCTCGATGTCGGCGGCCAGGGCGGTGGCCTGTTCCAGGGTTTCAGCGGTTTTCATGGTTGACTCCTGATCCTCTGCCTGACCTGTTGCAACAGCGCCACCATGGCCACGCATTGAGCGCGGTCGGCGGGGGTTTGCTCCAGGGCTTGGGAAAGCGTGTGTTCGGGGATGTCCAGACGCTTGGCGGTCAACGCCAGGGCCTTGACCGGGTCCGCGTGTTGCAGGGCGATGCGGCGCTGGATCTGCTGGCGCAGGGACGCCAGCAGTCGGTCGCTCTGGCCGGTGCGCCAATGGAAATGGCCAATGGCCCGCAAATGACCGAGATAATCGGTGTGCTGGCGGGCCGGATCGCGCCACAAGGGCCCGCGGCGTGGCAGCCGCCGCCACAACCAGAATGCCAGCGCCAGCACCAGCGCCAGAATGAGGGGCCAGAATCGCTCCCACAGCCATATTGGCAGCGGCGGGATATCGATTCCACGTACGAACCATACCGGTCCCCGGGCAGTCAGGTCGGCCAGCAGCCGGGCGTGGTCAAAATGGTGCAGGTGCTGGTTGTCCCACAGTCCCAGCTCGGTAAGCACGGTGACGGTGCCGCCGCCCACCCGGAAACGCAGCAGGGTTTCGCCGGCCTCGTTGCTGGCGGAGGCTTCCAGTACCTGCGTCGGCTCGCCGGTGGAATCGTCTATCGGCAGGGGGGTGTAAAGCAGCCGTATCGGCGTCTCGCTCTGCAGCAGCCGGGGCTGGTCGCCCAGATTGTGGGTCGCCGCCGGCGGCTGCCAGTGTTGCGGTGCCTGACAGGTGAGGACCTCGCATTGATGCAGCCGCTCCTTGGAGGCATCACCACTAAGGCAATACTCCAGAAACCAGTCTTCCATCGGCCGGAAACGGTCGAACAGCAGGGCCAGCGGGTCTTCTTCATTATCCTCGCGGGGCAGGGCCTCTACCTCCACCTCGAACAGGGACAGCAGCGAGTCCGGATCGCGGCGCTGTTGCTCGCTTTCGTCCTGTTCCGTTTCCTCCTCGGCGAACCAGCCGCTGGAGGGCGGCAGGTAGCGCGCGGCAATGATCAGATTGCCGCCGTCGTGAACCCAGTTGAGCAGATCCAATTGCCGCTCGTAGCCCAGCGAGCCACGGTCGCCATCGAGGATCAGGGTGGTATCGGTGTCCGGCAACGGAAACAGGGCGCGGGTGCTGAAGATGCGGCGGCTGGGCCGCCCCCAGTGGTCCAGCAGCTGTTGTGCGGCGAGGTACGGATTATTGCGCACGCTGGCGTCCGGTGAGGCCGGCGCGGCGTATTGCACCGGTACCGTGGCCAGGAAGTAGCCCGCCACCAGCGCCACCAGCAGCACCAGCACCAGATAGGGCCACCAGCGCTTCATGATGCTGCCTCCGCGCTGTTCAGCTGTTGCCAGCGCAGCAGCAACTGGCGCGCCTGTTCCGGCGTCACTGGCTGATGGGCCCAGGCGATGCGCGTCCATTGCTGTATCAGGTCGGCCAGATACGTCACTCTGGCGTCGTCACCGAGCAGGTGGCGGTAGGCATGCAGACAATCCCGTTCGGTGGCGCCGGGAGTGAGCCGGGTGGGGTGGCTCTGAAACAGGGTCACCAGGGCATGGCGTAGTAACAGCGCCAGCGCGGCGCGCACATCGTTGCTGGCCAGCGCCTGCTCCACGCCGTTGCCCAGATCGTCCGGCAAGGACTCGGCGCGGGTATCCAGACCCGCCACGCTCACCGGCATCTCCAGGGATTTGGAACGTCCGCTTTTCAGGGCACCGCGGTTGCGGAACAGGGCCAGCAGCAGGAACACGATCAGAGCCACCAGCACCAGACTGGCGAGCACCGTGACCAGCCGATCCGGCAGTTGCCAGTCACTGCCGGCGCGGTCGCGATCCGCGTGGTCACTGTTGAACACCTGGTCAAGCAGGTGGTTCCACCAACTGTCGTTGTCATCGCCGCGCAAGGACGGGCGCAGTTGGCGCTCCTCGCGAATTTCCACCGGCATGAACTGCTCGCCCGCCAGTAGTTCGATAGCCGCTTGCTTGGGGTCTTCCGGTTCGGTTTGCGCCGCCGGTGCCGGATGGGGCATCACGGTAAGCATCAGCAGCAGCGCCAGGGTGGTGACGCCGAGCGCCCGGCGGCGCCGGCCGATACGGTCCAGCCCCAGTTGCAGATCCCAGCCTTCCAGCCAAGTGCGCTGATTAAGATAGAGGGAAAAAGCGGCGGCCACGTAGAGCGGCTCGGTGATGGTCAGCGTCAGATACCAGGCCAGCGCCGCCAGCCCCTGATGCAAATAGTTCTGTTCGCTGAACCAGACACTGAACTCCATGTTGAAGTCCCAGGGCACCAGCGTCAGCACCAGCACCATCAGGCCGGTGAGCAGCACTTGCTCGAGGGTCACCATCAACGCCATGAGCGTGCCGGCCCGCTGCCCGGGCGGACTCAGCAGCACCTGGATGCGGGACGAGGCCTGGGCGCCGCGGCAGCCTTCCAACTGCCAGATGCCGGTCAACAGGCCCCGAAACGGGCTCAGCCGGCGCCAGGTCAACTGCCCGACCAGTCCGTTCAGGCCATAGTCCGGGAAGCGCTTGAGCAGGGTCCAGGCGTTGGGGTAGTCACCGAACAAGGCATGGCTGAAAAACGCCAGCAGCGGTCTTTCCCAGAGCGGCTTCAACCACCAGAACACCAGTACCGGCCAGAGGCTTTCCAGGCCGATGGACAGGGCGCTGAGCAGGGCGTAGGGCAGTGCCGTGAACAGCAGCCATACCAGAGTGACCTGGCGCCACCAGCGGCGGTAGAAACGGGTACCCAGATCCATGGCCTGCCAGGGAGAGCGGGGCGCCAGGCGGGCGCGCAGATTATTCAGATCCATGACGCCCCGCGAACAGCAAATAGAAGTAAAGCAGGGCCCAGCTGATGCCGCCGACGGTGTATTTGATCTGGGCGTCCAGCTCCCGGGAGGACCAGAACGCCTCGATCATCGCCGCCAGCACCAGCAGCAGGAACACGCCGTACATGACCGGCAGGGTTTCCCGTGCCGCCCGGCGCAAGGCGTCCACTCGTCGCCAGGAACCCGGCGCCACCAACGACCAGCCCAGGCGCAGCCCGGCGCCGCCGGCCAGCACGATGGCGGTCAGCTCCGGCGCCCCATGGGCAATGACGAAGGTGTAGAACGGCTGCCCGGCGCCTACCAGGGTCAGGTGGGCGGCGGCGGCGCCAAGGAAACTACCGTTGAACAGCATCACCACCAGGGAGCCGATGCCGAACAACACGCCTCCGGCGAAGGTGCGGAAGGCGATGCCGACGTTGTTGTAGATGTAGTAGCCGAACATCATCAGATCGTCGGCCCGGTTGCGGTCGCTGCTGTCGCGCAGATCCGGGTGGTACATGTTTTCCAGATCGCTGACGCCGTTGCCGTCCACCACGGTATGCACCAGTTCCGGGTCGTGCAGGATCATGGCCGCGACCAGACCGGCGGAGAGCAGGAAGGCGAGGGCGCTGATCAGATGCCAGCGCCACATGGCGCGCACCGCGCGCGGGAAGTCACCGCGCAGGAACGCCGCCAGCCTCGGCATCAACGGCGCCCGGTGACGGTAGAGTTGGCGATGGGCACGGAGCATCAGGTCGTTCAGGTAGTCCTGCAGTACCAGGCTGTAGCCCCTTTCCCGCGACAGCGCCAACTGATGGCACAGGTCCTGGTAGTCGTCGGTGAAGCGCGACAAATCCACGTTCTTGGGCCGCTGCTTCTTCTCCAGCGCCGCCAGGCCCTGTTCAAGGCGGCGCCATTGAGGCTGATAGCGCTGTTCGAACTGGCTTTGTCTCATGCCGCCCCCAGTACGTGATTGACCACCCGGCGTAACCGGGCCAGGGCGGCATCATCGTTGAGTTCCGGATAAGCCAGCCTGGCCAGTTCCCGTTGACGCTCCTCGGACAGCCGTGGGCCACGGTCATGAAAGGCCAGCAGCACCAATTGGTCGCCACGGTCCAACGGCCAATCCGGCGGCTCTCCACCGCTGTCACCGGGAGCGGGACGGGTTTGCGATGCGGGCACGTGAATCACCAGAGTGTCGGCGGCGAGATCGCCCAGCCGTTGCTGGCGGGAGGAGACCAGCATCACCACGAAGCCGGTCAGGTAGGCGAACGGGAACAGATCGGCGGTGCGTAGCAGATTGCGCACCAGCGAGCCGCTCAAGCCCACCGGAGCGCCGTTGCCGTGCACCACCGCCAGGCCCATCATCGCCTTGCCCGGCGTGCGCCCCTGCCGGAACACCTCGAACAGCACCGGGTAAAACCATTCCAGCAGGAACAACAGCAATAAATAGAGACCGGAGCCGCCACGGCCCAGCAACGTCAGGGGCGTGGCCACCACCATCAGAATCAGGCCTCGGATCATCAAATCGATGCCGTAGGCCATGCCGCGCGGTAGCGGCCCGGCCAGGGACAAGGTCAGCCGAGCGCCTTCCGGCGTATCAATGTGCAGACGTTCATCGATCAGCACGTCCACCCCGGATCACTTGCATGGCCAGTACGAACAGCACCGTGGTCAGGCTCACCTTGACGATGGCAAGGGTGCGCACCGGCGCCGGATCCAGCACCTGTATCACGTAGCCGCAAAAATAGAACAGCAACAGAAAACACAACCAGGTGAGCCCACGCTTATCGGCGCTGATCACCGCCGGCATCATCAGCAGCAACGGCAAATACAAGCCAACCCCCATGATCACCGCCGCCATCCAGGGGGCGTCCGGTGGTCCCAGCCAGAACTGATTGGCCAGACCGATCAGCAACAGCAGGGCATAGGTGAGCCGCAGCAGCAGAATCATCGGCGCCGCTCCAGTGCCCGGGCGAGTCCGCCGAGGCGATGCCCCAGCGCCCGCGCCAGAGTGATCTCGTCGTCACTGGGCTGGGTGCGGTTGTCGATGCCGGCCACATGGCTTGGGCCGTAAGGCGTGCCACCGTCGCGGGTGCGGGTCAGGGCCGCCTCGCTGTAGGGCACTCCGGCCAGCACCATGCCGTGGTGAAACAGCGGCAGCATCATCGACAACAGGGTGCTTTCCTGGCCGCCATGCTGGCTGGCGGAGGCGGTGAATACGCCGGCGGGTTTGCCGATCAAATCCCCGGACATCCACAGGTCGCTGGTCTGATCGATGAAATACTTCAGCGGTGCCGCCATATTGCCGAAGCGGGTGGGGGAGCCCAGGGCGAGCCCGGCGCAACCGCGCAGGTCGTCGAGAGTGACATAGGGCGCGCCGCTGTCCGGTACCGCCGGCGCCGTGGCCTGGTGATCGGCGGACACCGGCGGCACGGTGCGCAGACACGCCTCCATGCCACTGCTCTCCACGCCCCGCGCCACCTGGCGCGCCAGCTCCGCCACCGCGCCGGTGCGGCTGTAGTACAAGACCAGAATGTAGGCGCTCACGATTCAATCAACTCCAGCACTTTTTCCGGCGGCCGTCCGATGACCGCGCGTTTGCCGTGGACCACCACCGGCCGCTCCAGCAACTTGGGGTAGCGGACCAGGGCGGCGATGACGGTGTCGTCATCGGCCTCCGGATGCAGTCCCGCTTCTTTGTATTCCGCTTCCTTGACGCGCAGCAGATCATGGGCGCGGGCCAGTCCGAGTTGTCGGACCAGAGCGCGCAGAGTGTTGGCATCCGGCGGGTTGTCCAGATACTTTATCACGTTCGGCTCGACGCCGTTCTCTTCCAGCAGGGCCAGCGCCTGGCGGGATTTGGAACAGCGCGGATTATGATAGATGCTGTAGTCGGCCATGGCCTCGCTCCCCTTGAGAAATAGTGGGCGGTGTCGTCCCCGTAGTCGGCGGCGCTCGCGAAAGCCCACGATTGTACGGCAGTGGATGGCGTTTGTGGGAGATTCCATGTCTCGCGGGAAGATGATAGGGGGCGCGACTTGACCTCCTGCTTTTATTTGGCGATCCAGTGAACGATGGGAAAAAAGAAACCGATGACGGACAAGGACGAGACACCGCTGATTCCCTTTCGCGTCCGTATGCAGTCGCTGGTGGCGTTCCTGCGCTTGCTGCGGCGCCAGTTCGTCGAGGACGGTTGCCTGTCCTCGGCGGCGGCGCTCACCTATACCACCTTGTTTGCCATCGTTCCGGTGATGACGGTGATGTTCACGGTGATATCGGCGCTCCCGGCGCTCAACGAACGGGGGCTGGCGATTCGTCAGTGGGCGTTTCAGTATTTCGTGCCGTCCGCCGGTGATCAGATTCTTCGCCATCTGGAAGGCTTCTCCCGGCAGGCCACCAATCTCACCGTGGTGGGCGCCCTGTTCCTGGTGGTCACCTCGGTGTTGATGTTGCGCACCATCGAGCAGTCATTGAACCGCATCTGGCGTATCGGCAAGCCGCGCAAGGGGCTGACTAGTCTGATGATGTACTGGGCGGTGCTGTCTCTGGGGCCGATACTGCTGGGCGTCGGTCTGGGTATCAGTTCCTACCTCACTTCCGTTTCCCTGGTCACCGATACCGTGGCGTATCTGGGCGGCGACCGTTTCTGGCTGCGCGCCTTGCCGGTGGTGATGACCACCGGTTTACTCTCGCTGCTGTATATCGTGGTGCCGAATACCTCGGTACCGATTCGGCAGGGGGTGCTCGGTGCTTTGCTGGCGGCCTTGGCGTTTGAACTGGCCAAGGGCGGGTTCGCGTTCTTCATCCGGCAGGTGCCCAGTTATCAGGTCATCTATGGTGCCTTTGCCATGGTGCCGGTGTTTCTGTTGTGGATTTATATTTCCTGGATCATCGTTCTCGCCGGCGCCGAGCTGGTGCGGGGCCTGGTGGTGTTCGAGGAATTTCGACGCCGGGTGCCGCGCACCCAGTCGCTGCTGCGATTGCTGTGCCTGCTGTGGACACGACAACGTAACGGGGAAGTGCTACGTCATAATGAGGTACAGCGTGTGCTGCGGGACGCCGGCGTCACCCACTGGGACGAATTCCGCAATCTGCTGGAGGATCGTGGATTGATTCGCCGCACCGACGATGGCGGTTACATGCTCAGCGGAGATTTACGTTCGTTGACCCTGGCGGATCTGCTCGCCATGTTACCCTGGACCAGCGAGCAGCAACTGAACGTCAACGCTCAGGGGCTGGAGCCCTGGGAGACGGTGCTCAAGGCACGCTGCGATCAGGCGCGCGAGGGCATGCGTGCGCCGTTGTCGTTTCCCCTGGAAACGCTGTTCGAGAATCAGTTGTCGGAAACCGGCCCCGATCCCGACCTCAGTGATGAGGGGGCCGGTCATCGAAAAGAGGATGAACGATCATGATTGCCCGTCAAGTGGTGGTGCGCGGCCGCGTTCAGGGCGTGCTTTTTCGTGCCAGCACCTGTGATGAAGCCCGCCGGTGTGGCGTGGTGGGCTGGGTCCGCAATCTCGAGGATGGAGGCGTGGAGGCCTGGCTTGAGGGTAGCGAGGAAGCGGTCAGCGCCTTGCTGGCCTGGATGCGCCGTGGCCCTGCCCGCGCGCGCGTCACCGATGTGACGCAAACTGAACGCAGCCCGAGGGGCTACGAGGACTTCGAGGTATCCTGGTGAAACAGGTTGAACTGGTGAACGGCGATCTGCGCTTTCCGGCGCTGCTGACCGGTGACGGCGAGCCGGTATTGTTGCTGCATGGCTTTCCGGATACCCATGAGAATTGGGCCGATATCATGCAGCGGCTGGCGGGCGCCGGTTATACCGCGGTGGCCCCGGCATTGCGTGGTTACGCGCCGTCCTGTCAGCCCGGCAGCGGTGACTATGCACTGACCGCCGCGCTGGAGGATCTGATGGCCTTCACCGATCAACTGGGCGGGCGTGTGCATCTGATCGGCCACGATTGGGGCGCGGTGCTGGGCTACCTGGCCTGTGCGCGCTACCCGGAAACCTTCAGCTCTTTTTCCGCGCTGGCGATACCGCCTTTGAAACGCTTGCCCCAGGCGCTGCTGCGGGTGCCGGAACAATTGGGTCTGAGCGCCTATATTCCGTTTTTCCAACTGCCGCTGGCGGCGGAAACCTGGCTCAACCGCAACGACCTGGACGGTGTCGCCACCCTGTGGCGGCGCTGGTCACCGGGTTGGGAAGCCGGCCGCTACCTGGAGCAGGCCAAGCACACCCTGGCCCAACCCGGCGTCTTGTCCGCCGCCCTGGGCTGGTACCGGCACTTGCCCCGGCTATGGCGCCGGGACCTGCGTCAGGCCAGCAAGACACTGCTGGGAGAAACCCGGGTTCCGACCCAGGTGTTGCTCGGCGAAAGCGACGGCTGCATGAGCCCGCGCCTGCTGGATCACACCATCTATCCCAGCGACTTCCCCGAAGGCCTCCACGTCAAAACCCTGGCCGACGCCGGCCACTTCCTGCACCTGCAACAACCGGACGCCGTGGCGGCGCTGTTGGTGGAGCACATTCGAAAAGAAGAGAACAAGACAGTTGACAGTTGATAGTGGACAGTTGACAGCGAAAAGACCAAGTAGTCTGATCTTTAGCCGCTGTGGGAAGCTTGCTTGCAAGCGAATGGGATTTGCTCAAGTGTTCAGCAATATTCGCTTGCAAGCAAGCTTCCCGCAGTAGCTAAGGCTCACCCGTTTTTGTTTTTCTTTTTTTCGCTGTCAACTGTCCACTATCAACTGTCAACTACCTTTTCAGTAGAGTCTTGGTTGCCCACTGCTCTTGTCAATGCACCAGCAGGCGTGGGTGCCGTCGATGGGGATGCCGCCGACCCAGCGTACTGGCGGGCGGCTGTCCAGCCAGTTGCGGTAGCCGCTGAGGACGCCGTGGCCGGCATGGGTGACATCCAGCAGGCCTTCATCCCAGGGGCGCCCGGGGGTGCGGTGATATTCCAGCAGCGCCCGCTCGCCTTCCAGCAGCGGTTTCAGGACCCAGCGAAACATTTGCGGTGACAAATAGGGGAGCGGTTCGCGTTCTTCTTGCAGGGCGTTATACACCCCTCGTATGGAAATCGGCCCGCGTTCGGCCACCAGTTGCGCTGCCAATTGCTCGCTCAGTCCCAGGCCGGTGGCCGGATCCGGCAGTTCCAGCAGATGACGGCGCAGGGCCCGACCGAGCATGGGCAGCGCCGAGGTGGTGTGCCGGGACAGGCGGTATAGCGCGTCGGGATGGTTGGCGGTCACCGCGCGCCAGGCCGCTTCGCCGAGCGACAGCTGCGCGGTACTGACCGCGCGCCGTTGCCGCCACAACCAGTTGAGAACAAAGGGCGCCAGTTGGGTGAGGCAGCGAAAACGCTTGACCCCCGGCACCGATTCCACCGCGATCAATTGCAGCGGAGCGCCGTTGGGATTATGGCTGAACTGGTGCAGCAGCCGGGCCAGAATCAGTTGGTCCTGACTGTCGTGCTGGAACCACAACACCACCCGCCGGCCCCGCGCGGCTTCCGCCAGCCGGTCTTGAATGTCTTGCTGTTCCCGCGCCACCCGTTGCCAGTCCTGTTGCCGCAGATTCGCCAGAAAACGGCTGCGCCGCTGCCGGAACAGCGGTATCGGTTCGTTACGCAGGGGGCCGAGACTGTACGGGTCCGCCAGGCTCAGTATTTCACCGACGAAGCCGGCCTTGCGCAGACGCGGGGTCAGGTCCGTGGCCCCGCACAGATGCAGAGTGGCTTCGTCGCCATCGGGGCTGAGGCCGTAGAGGGGTTGGCTGTGTTCCAGTTCGCGAATGTGGTGGCTCTGTGAGGCCCAATCCGGGAAACCCTGTTCCCGGGCAATGGCGCGCCGGGCATCGGCCAGCGTGAACGGCTGGTGTTGCGAACGGCGGCGCGCGGCCAGTCGTAACACCGCCGGGGTGTGATGGCGGCGGGCGCCGCGCAGCAGATTGCGGGCGCGGCGTTCCTGTCTTTCCAGCGTCAGATGGCCGTGAACAAAAGGGCTGGGTGGAGCGGGTACTGCAGAAGACATGTCATGGTCCCTGGACATTCTTCAAACCGGTTCTCACTACCATAGATCGGCGTGGCAAACGGTCAATATGCATACCGGCCGGAACGGTCATGTTTTCACAAGTTTTACCAATGACATAACGCAGGCACGCAACGCGCTGGCACGCTGATTCGCCCTTGGCTCACGAGCCGCGATTCAAGTTCGGGGCATCCGGCCCAGGAATTCACCGATACACCGGTAAGTTTCCTCGCACGCTTCCGGCACCAGATCCTCCAGATTCAGATAAGCGTGAATCATGTCCGGGAAATGCACATGCTGATGAGGGATGCCGGCTTCACTGATTCGGTCGAGGTAGCGCAGGCCCTCGTCGCGCAGTGGGCACAGGCCGGCGGTGATCACCAGGGTCTCCGGCATGCCCGTGCCCATGGGCATGTACAGCGGAGAATGGGCGCGCCGGTCCTCGCCGTGCTGGAAGTAATGGTCCAGGTACCACTCGATGCGGGGTGTTTCCAACAAATAGCCGTGGCTGTTTTCCTGCACTGACGGCTGTTCCAGGGTGTAATCCAGGCTCGGGTAGATCAGAATCTGGCGTTGCGGGCGATGTGCCTCATCGTCCTGCAGCAGGGCGGAAAGCGTGGCGGCCAAAGCGCCGCCGCCGGAGTCCCCGACCAGCGTCAGTGACCGTTGCACCGGATAGCCTTCCCGGGACAGCAGCGGATAGAGCCCGCGTGTCACCGCCAGGCAGTCCTCCAGACCCGCCGGGTAGGGGTGCTCCGGTGTCAGCCGGTATTCCACCGACAGCAGCAGGTGACCGCTGGCCTCGGCCAGTTTGCGGCAGATCGGGTCGTACACCTGGACACTGCCGGCCATGTGGCCGCCGCCGTGAAAAAACAAACACACCGGCTTGCGCTGGCCCGGTGCCGGATCGTAGGCGCGCACCGCGATGGCGTGTCCGTCCGCATCCATCACCAGATCGCGCACTCCGGCGATGTCGGGAATGCGGGTGACCAGGGTTTCGGTCATCCCCGCCAGGCTGTCGCGCACCATGGCGGGGGTGGCTTCGATGCCTTTGCGGCGTTGTTCCTCGATCAGATGGTTGAGCCGGGTGAGCCAGGGCAACAGACCGGGGTGAAGGGTCTTGCTCAGCATTCCTGTCAACATTGAAACAGCACCAGGGCTTCGCCGGAACAGATCATCCGGCCATTGGCGCCGGTGCATTCGGTGGCCAGATTCACCAGCGCCTTGTCGGCGCGCAGGCGGGTCACGGTGACTTTGGCGGTGAGCGCTTCGCCCACGTCGGCGTCCTGTTCGAAGTGCAGGCTCTGTTTGAGATAGTTGGTGCCGTGGCCGGGTAACTCCTCGCCAAGCAGATAGGAAAACAGGCCGGCGATAAGCGGTTCCGGCACGGTGGCGCATTGGGCCTCGGGGAAGTTGACCAGCGCGCACCACTGGCTCAGGTCCCCAGCGCTGAAATGACGGGAGACGGTGGCCTGGTCGCCGACCTTCAGGGCGTGAAAACGGGGCAGGGTCTCGCTCACGGGGTGTTCTCCTCGGCGATGTGAATACGGGCGCGGCCTTCCAGGCAGACGCCGCCGTCGGCCTTGACCACGCGGGTAGTGAATAGATCGTCCTGTTGCCGCGCTTCGACGATCACCGTCAATGCCTCGCCGGCGTAGGCGGGGGCGGGGAACATCAGTTCCTGCATGGACAGGGTGGCACCGGGCCAGGACCGGGCGATCAGCGCGCGCAGATGGGAAAACAACAGCATGCCGTGGGAAACGGTGGCGCCGAAGCGAGTCACCGAGGCGTACTGGGGATCCACATGGATGGGGTTGTGATCGCCGCTGATCTCGGCGAAATCATCAAAGTCCTGTTGGGACAAGGTCACGGCCTGCTCCAGCCGTGCTTTATTCAGCGCCATTGCGCAGCTCCTGTTTGGTGACTTTGCCCAGGGCGTTACGGGGCAGTGCCGGCAGGCACTGGAAAACCTTGGGAACCTTGTAGCCGGCCAGCCGTTCACGGCAGTGGGCGCGCAAGGCGTCCTCGTCGACGTGGCTGTCCGGGCGCAGTACGTAGCAGGCCTTGCCCACTTCGCCCCAGCGCTCGTCAGCGATGCCCACCACCGCCACTTCGGCGATGGCCGGATGTTGTTCAAGTGCTTTTTCCACTTCGGCGGGATAGACGTTTTCGCCGCCGGAGATGTACATGTCCTTCCAGCGATCGACGATGTAATAAAAGCCGTCGTTGTCGCGCCGGGCGACGTCGCCGCTGTGCAGCCAGCCGTCGGCTTCGATGGCCTCGGCGGTGGCGTCGGGACGGTTCCAGTAACCCGGCGTAATGTTGGGGCCACGGATCAGCAGCTCGCCGGCTTCGCCGTCGGGCACGTCACGGCCATCCCGGTCGACGATGCGGACTTCGGTAAGCAATTGCGGACGGCCCACGGAGCCGATTTTTTCAATCACTTTGTCTTCATCGAGCAAAAACACCGTGGGGCCGGTTTCGGTCATGCCCATGCCGGTGCGCACATGAATGCCGTGCTCCACATAGCTCTGTGCCACGGGCAGGGACAGCGGGGCGCCGCCGCAACCCCAGGAACGTACTCGGCGCAGCCGTTCGCCGCTGAAGCCCGGTTGCTCCAGCAGCGCCTGGTACACCGCCGGCACGCCGAAGAAAATGGTCGCCCGCTGTTCCAATATTTCGAGTGCCTGCTGCGGCTCGAAGTTACGCGCCACCAGCACGGCGCCGCCAACAAAAAACACCGCGCTGGAATAGAGATTGATGCCGGCGGTGTGGAACAGCGGCAGCACGTTGAGCAGCACGTCCTCGCCGGTGAGGTTCACCGCCAGACCGATGTTCAGGTAGTTGGCCAGCATCATGCGAAACGTCTGCACCACGCCCTTGGGCCGGCCGGTGGTGCCGGAGGTGTAGAGCAGGTACCAGGGCGTGTCCGGACTCTTTTCCGGGTGCGCGCTGAGATCCGGGGTCACCTGTTGAAGATCCTGGTGATAGTGACGCTCCGAGCCGACCGGCTGATCCAGCGCCACCAGCGTCAGGTCGGTGAAGGCGCTCCCCAGGGCGCGGGCCGCATCGGCCAGTTCGTCACCGAAGATCAAGGCCCCGGGCTGGCAATCGGCCATCAGGACTTCCAGCTCCGGCACCGCCAGACGCCAATTCAGCGGCACCAGAATCAGGCCGGCCTTGGCGCAGCCGTACAGCATGGCGAAGAATTCCGAGCGGCTGTGACCGAGCCAGGCGAGCCGGTCGCCTTCCCGCAACCCCCATTGCTGACGGGCCGCCGCCGCCAGCCGCGCCGCCCGTTCGTTGAGCTGCGCGTAGTTGTAGCGTTCGCCGTCGTGCAGATCTTCCAGTGCCAGCCGGTCCGGGGTTACCCGGGCGCGTTGGGCCAGCAGGTCGAACATTTCCATCGATGCCTCCGGTTTCTTGTTCCATGGGCACGGGACCCGGACGTTCGCGATCAGGGTCCCGTTCCCACGCCTTTGTTACGGGTTCAGTTCCGACCAGCTGAAGCGGGTGATGCGGTTGCTGATCAGTGAGAACACGAATACCGAGCCGTCACCCACGGCCACCTGTTCGGCGTCGAACAGGCCGCCCGGGCGGCTGCCCAGAGACCGGTCCAGCCAATGGCCCAGATAGTTCGGGCGGATCACGCCGTTGCTGTCCGGGGTGCTGTCGTCCGGGTTGGCCCAGGCCCGCGCCACCATGTTGAAGCCATCGGCCACCAGCAGGCTGTCCTGTTGCGCGTCGTAGGCCAGGCCGGCGGGCAGGAACAGCCGGTCCGCTTCCAGGTCTTCCGGATGGTCATAGGTGCCGCCGCCGACGCCCACTTGCCCGAGCAGGCCGCCGTTGGCCGGGGACAGAGCCTGGATGCGCTGGTTGCGCCGGTCGGTGACGTAGATGCGGTCGGACAAGGCCAGCACGCCGCCGATCTGATCGAAGGTGCCGGGCGCGCCCTGGTCGAAGAACGCCGGGCCGAGACTCCAGTTGTCGCCCAGGTCACTGCCTTTGCTGCTGTCGACGCCGCCGGCGTACCAGATCCGGTTCAGCGTGCTGCTGCCGCTGTCGTAATCGAACCGCCAGGCGTAGTTGGCGAAGCTGGTGATGTACAGCTCGTGCTGATCGCCGCTGCCGCGGACCGAGATCGATACCGGGTAATTGATGTTGCTGGAGGTCAGGGCGATGCGCGGTGCCGACAGGCCGCCGGTGCGGTAGCTCAGATTGAACAGCTCTTCCAGGTTGCCGTCGGCGTCGTAAATGCGAACGCTGGCGTCACCGGTGTAGGGCCAGGGCAGGGTGGCGTCGGCGCCCACCAGAACCGCCACCATTTCGCCGTGGTTGCTGTCGTTGAAGGTGGCGATGCCGGTGACCCCGTAGCTGATGTTGGTGCCGGGGAAACGGCCCAGGAAGTTGCCGCTGCCGTCGTACATGTTGATGCGGGTGTTGGGGGTATCGCTCACCAGCAAGCGGTTCTTGCTGCCAAGCCAGGCCATGCCGCTGGCGGAGTGCAGTTGTCCGGCGAGCGTACGCGGGTGCCCCCAGAATTCGTGGTTGCTCTCACCGCCGACGCCGGCGGAAACGGAGCAGCGCAGCAGGGTGGTACCGCCGGAGTTGGTCCAGCATTTCTTGATGCGGTTGTTGCCGCTGTCGCTGACCAGATGTACGCGGGCGTTACTGAAGAAGTAACCCCAGGACCAGATATCCTCGCGGTAGAAATTACCGTTGGCATCGATCACTGGCACCAGATCGTTGGGCAATTGGAAAGCGGCATCTTCATTGGCGGCGGTGGTGGGGGCGCGCATTTCCACCTGATGAATGCCCAGATGGCCGTAGACCCAGGTGGCCTGAGCGTCGGCGCTGCCGCTGCTACGATATTTCACTGGATTGGTGTCGGTGGTGGCGGCCAGGTTGGGGAAGCGCAGGATGCGGCCGTTGTAGGTGTCCGCCACGTACAGGTTGCCCTGCAGATCGGTGCGCACACCGCGAGGCCGCTTCAGATGATCGGCGTTGCCGTCGTCATCGCGGATGCGCCCGAGCATGTCGTCCAGGGTCAACTGGCCGGTGGCGGTATCGACGCGGAAAATCTTGATGCGGTTGTTGCCGTTGTCGGCCACGTAGAGATAGGTGGCGCCATTATCCGGCGACTGGTAGTAGGTCATGCCCTGGGGAATGCGGAAGCCGTCGCGTTTTTCCGGTTCACCGGCGTAGTCGTCGTAGTAGGTGGAATCGGTGCCGTAGTTTTTATCGACACCGCGCAGGATCGGCCCGGCACCGACGTACTGGCCGCTGCCGTCCTGCCAGCCCACTGTCTGGATCAGGTTGACCTGATAGTTGTTGTCCGGATCGATGCTGAACGCCTTGATGCGATGGTTGAATTCATCGGAGATGTAGATGAACCCCTGCGGGGTGATCGTCATGTTACGCGGCAAATACAGATCGGCGCCGCCACCGTGACCGGGCTGGCCGATAGAGGTGACGTATTCGAAATTGTCGGCGCTGCCGGCGACGGTGCGGAAAAAATGCACCTGCTGACGGCCTACATCATTGACGTAAAGGCCGGCTAGGCGATCGTCATCCGCTTCGCTTTTCGACAGAAAAGCGATGCCCAGCGGTGCGCGGATATCCGGAACGGCGCTGGCCGGGCTGTCCGCCGCCAGGGTCTGGTCGGCGTCGTCCAGGGTGCCGATGGCGGCGCCGTTGAGATTGAGCACGCGGATTGTGTAGTCGCCCATGTCCGCCACGTAAACGCGGGTCTGGGTGGCACCTAGCGCAACGGTGTCGCGGTCGTAAGTAACGGTGGTGGGGGTATTGAACTGATAGCGTTGGTGCGCCGGCTCGCTGCTCAGTTCCGCCGAACGGTCTTCATCGGCGAAGGTCTGGAAGGCGCTGGCCGACAGCGGCAGGGCGCTGATCAGCGCGGCCTGGCCGAGTCGGTATAGCAGGGTGTTTCTGGTCATTGTGGTTCTCCCGATTGTTGTTGTTATGCCCTGATAGAGCCTGTGAACAGGCTCGCTCACTCACTCGCTCGCTCTTACTGCTAGGGCGGTTCTGCTTTTTGCTGTTTCCGTATCAGCGGGCGAGGAAGGCGGCCATGCCGCTGTCCGCTTCGTCGCTGTCGATCTGTTCCAGAAAATGCTGGCGCTCGTCATCGAGGGCGGCGCGCACCCGGTGTGGATCCGGCCGCGTCAGTGCCAGGGTGTGACGGACACTGGACGGCTGCGCCCGGCACAACTGCTGTGCCAGCGCGAGTGCCTGATTGTGTTCCTCGCCCTCGTTCACCAGGTGCTGCACCAGCCCGATACGATGCGCCTCTTCGGCGCTTACCTGTCGGTTGAGCAACTGGATGTCGAGGGCGCGGGCGCGGCCGATCCGTTCCGGCATCAGCGCGGTCCAGCCGCCGTCGGGGCTGTAGCCCACCACGGTGTACCAGGGCGCGAAGTTGGCGCGTGGCCCGGCCACGGCGATATCGCAGCCCAGTACCAGGCCGAGGGAGCCGCCGGTCACGGTGCCGTGCACCGCCACCACCGTGGGGCAGGGCAGCGTCAGCAAGGCCAGGATGACGTCGTTGAGACGGCCCACCACGTGGTGGGCGTAGTCGCGGCGCAGCTCTCGCGGCGTGTGATAGAAGCCGGCCACGTCACCGCCGGTGGAAAAGGAACGGCCATTGGCGTCGAGCAGCAGTGCTCTGGGGGCTTCGCCATGGGCGCGGGCCAGAGCATCGGCGAGGGCATCCAGCAATTCCGGCACCAGGGCGTTATGCCGCTCCGGGCGGTTGAGGGTGAGCCGTGCCAGGCCGTCCTGGTTCTGATAAAGCACCAGCTCGCTCATGCTTTCTCCTTGCCGTCCAGGGCCAGCCCGTTGCGGAACAGATCCGATATGGTGGCGACGATCTCGTCGAAGGAGCGGTCCCGGTCCCAAAGGGCGAAACGCAGGCCGAGAAAGTTGGACAGGCCCATCAAGGCCCAGACCCGGATCTCATCGTTGCCGGGCCGCACTTCGCCCTTGCGGGTAGCGTCGGCCAGCATGCGCATGTAGCCCCGGCCGAACGCTTCGTAATATTCGCGGAAGATCGCTTCATCGACGAATTGCGCTTCCTGCAGCACCCGATACAGCGAGGGGTTGGCGCTGACGTATTCGAGGAAGGCGCGCAGACCCAGCTCCTCTGCCTGCAGCCGGTCGCGGGCGCTGATCACACTGGCGGCCAGATGGGCCCGCACTTTATGTCCCATGTCGCGTACCAGTTCACGCAGGATTTCCTCCTTGCCGGAGAAATAGCAGTACAGCGTGCCCTGGGCGACGCCGGCGGCGCGGGTGATGTCGCTGATGCCGGCGCGGTGATAGCCAAGAGAGCCAAAGGTGTCCTCGGCGGCTTTCAGAATCCGGGCGCGGGTGCGGGCACCACGGGCGGTTTTCGGGGCGCTGGGGGCGATGTCCTTGGCGGCGGAACTCATGGGCAAATCCTGTTTTGTTATTTGAAAACTGAATCGGTAGTCAGAAAAATTACGACCGAAGCCGTGCAGTGTCAAGTTGAACCGTGCTTGAAAGGATTGCCTGGTGATCGCTGTTAGTGGCTGTTTTATAGGGTTTTATAGGCCATTTTGGGAGGCTGGGAATAGCTCGGTAGACGAAATAATAAAATTTGTCTCCATTACGGTGCTTGAAGAAACCTGATTCAGTTGTCATATTATGAGCCAATGCAGTTCGCCCTGTTTGATAAGGCGAGGTGCCGCGCCGTCCGGCCGTGCCGGGACGGTTCTCGACCCAATGACAACAACCGAACAACAAGCCCACTCATCGCGCTGCCGTGCAGACGATGAAGATAGAAAGGGAGAGATAACATGAAGCAGCGTCTGCTCGCCGTAACGGCGTTCACCCTGGGTACCCTGTCGTTTTCCGCTGTCGCGCAAGCCGGTGACAGTGTCCGCATCGCCCATGTCACCGGATTCTCCGGTCCGCTTTCCGCCTACGCCAAGCAGTTGAGCGATGGCATGAGCATGGGCTTCGAATACGCCACCGACGGCACCATGGAAGTGGCCGGCCGCAAGATCGAGATCATCGATAAAGACACCCAGAACGACCCCGCCCGGGCCCGCTCCCTGGTGGAGGAAGCCTATGCCGAGGACGATGCCAGCATCGTGGTGGGGCCGGTGGCCTCCGGCGTGGCTCTGGCCACCTTGCCGATCGCCGAGGAATACGAGCGCATCATCATGCCGGAGGGCGTGGCCGACGCCATCACCGGTGAACAATGGAACCGCTACGTATTCCGGGTCGGCCGTAACTCTTCCCAGGATGCGGTCTCCAACGCGGTGGCGCTGGGCCAGCCCGGTGTCTGCGTGGCCACCATCGCCCAGGACTACGCTTTTGGCCGCGATGGCGTGGCCGCCTATAAAGAGGCGATGACCTCCAGCGGCGGCAAGGTGGTTCACGAGGAATACCTGCCCACCGACGCCACCGACTTCACCGCCGCCGCCCAGCGTCTGTTCGGCGCTCTGAAGGACCGCGACGGTTGTGACAAGGGCAAATACATCTTCGCCATCTGGGCCGGCAGCGCCAATCCGCTCAGCCGGATCCAGGATCTGCACCCGGAACGTCATGGCATCAAGCTCGCCACCGGCGGCAATATCCTGCCCGCGCTGGCCAGCTACTCCGCCTTCCCCGGCATGGAAGGGGCCGGCTTCTATTACTTTGAATCGCCGAAGAACGAGATCAACGACTGGTTCGTGAAGGAACACTTCAAGCGTTTCGACGCGGCACCGGATTTCTTCACCGCCCAGGGCTTCGCCCAGGCCATGGCGATCACCGCCGCGCTGCGCAAGACCGAAGGGTCCAGCGACAGCGAGGACCTGATCGAGGCGATGGAAGGGCTCAGCTTCGACACGCCCAAGGGCAAGATGACCTTCCGCGCGGAAGACCATCAGGCGATGCAGGCCATGTACCACTTCCGTATCGAATCGCAAGAGCGTGATGACTGGTTCGCGGATCGCACCGTCACCGCCGGTGTGCCGGTGCTGGTACGGGAAATTCCCATGGACGAAATGAAGATTCCGCTGCGCAATCAGCGCTGATCACCGCGGGACGGCGTGCCATGGCACGCCGTCCGGGTCGTTCACGGAGCCTCGTCTCCACGGTTTGAGTTTGTCTACGGGGAAGTTGTCATGGCGTCACCAACCGCCGTTCTCGAAACCCGCGACCTGACCATCCAGTTCGGTGGTCACGTGGCGGTGAATCGGGTGTCCTGCGCCTTTCAGGCGGGCACCCTGACCGCCATCGTTGGTCCCAACGGGGCGGGTAAAACCACCTGGTTCAATCTGATCTCAGGGCAACTGCGGGCCAGCGCCGGCAGTGTCCATCTGTTTGGCGAAGACATCACCGGTCTGGGCGTGGCCGCCCGGGCGGACAAGGGGCTGGGGCGCGCGTTTCAGCTCACCAATCTGTTTCCCGATCTCAGCGCCCTGGAAAACGTGCGCCTGGCGGTGGCCTCGCGTCACCGTATCGGCCATGTGTTCTGGCAGATGGCGTCGAAGCGCCGTGATATCACCGACCGCGCCGCCGAGTATCTGCGGCAGGTCAACATGCATCACCGCGCCGATGACGTGGTGGCCAACTTATCCCACGGTGATCAGCGCAAGCTGGAAGTAGCCCTGATGCTGGCGCTGGAGCCCACCGTGTTCATGTTCGACGAACCCACCGCCGGCATGAGTGTGGATGAAGTGCCGGTGATCCTGGATCTGATCGCCCAGATCAAACAGCGCGAGGACAAAGTGGTGCTGCTGGTGGAACACAAAATGGATGTGGTGCGCTCCCTGGCGGATCGCATCGTGGTGTTGCACAACGGCGAGCTGGTGGCGGACGGCGAGCCCACCGAGGTGATCGCCTCGCCGATCGTGCAGGAAGCCTATCTGGGCGTGGCGGCGGAAGCGGAGGAGGGCGCATGAGCGAGCCGATTCTGTCTCTGCGGGAGGTCTACGCGGACATCGACCAATACCACATTCTACACGGCGTCGATCTGGACGTGCCGGCCGGGGAACTAACGGTACTGCTGGGACGTAACGGTGCCGGCAAAAGCACCACGCTGCGTACCATCATGGGCCTGACCACCCTGACCAGAGGGCAGGTGCGTTTCCAGGGGCGTGACATTGGCGGCACGGCGACGCCGGCCATCGCCCGTGGCGGCATTGCCTTCGTGCCGGAGAACATGGGTATCTTCGGCCAGCTCACGGTGCGGGAAAACATGGTCCTGGCGGCGGTCAGCGGTGCCATGGACGAGCCGCGCCTGGACTGGATTTTCGAAGTGTTTCCGCCACTGAAAAAATTCTGGAACCGCGCCGCCGGCAATCTTTCCGGCGGGCAGAAGCAGATGCTGGCGATTGCCCGGGCGGTAATCGAACCGCGTGAGTTGTTGCTGGTGGACGAGCCCACCAAAGGGCTGGCGCCGGCCATCATCAATGATCTGGCCGATGCTTTCGAACAGCTCAAACAGCAGCAGGTATCGATCCTGCTGGTGGAACAGAACTTCAATTTTTCCCGGCGCCTTGGCCAGTCCGTGGCGGTGATGAGCGACGGACATATCGTGCACCGGGGCACCATGGCGGAACTCGCCGAGGACGAAGACCTGCAGCATGAACTGCTGGGCCTTGGCCTGGGCGCGCACCAATAAGGAGAACAGAGCATGTCCGCTCCTCAAGATATTTTTGACGCCGACACCGGCAACAGGTCGTGGTGGGAGAGGCTGCGCGGGTTCCAGCAGGACAAGCCGCATCTGTTTCTGCTGCTGATCATGGTGGTGATCCCGCTGTTCCTGATGAACCCGTCCACCTGGGCGGTGCTCACCCTGAGCGGCCTGGCCATGGGCGCCATGCTGTTTCTGATGGCTTCCGGCATGACCCTGACCTTCGGGCTGATGAACGTGCTGAACCTGGCCCACGGTTCCTTTATTTCCCTCGGCGCTTTCGCCGGCGCCACCGTGCTCACCATGTGGTTGAACGACTACACCAGCGGTTCGCTGTGGGTCAATCTGCTGGCGGTGATCCCGGCGCTGCTGTTCGCGCTGGTGGTGGCGGGGCTGCTCGGCGTGTTGTTCGAGCGGCTGGTGATCCGTCCGGTTTATGGCGATCACCTCAAGCAGATTCTGGTGACCGTGGGCGGCTCCATCATCGTCATGGAGTTGCTGCAGGTGATCTGGGGTTCCAACGAGATTCCGGTGCCGCGACCGGAAGCGCTGCGCGGCGCGTTGTTGATCAGCGATGCGATTCCCATCATCGGCGGCATCGCCCTGGAAAAATACCGCCTGCTGGCGGTGGTGCTGGGGCTGGCGGTGTACGCCTTGATGCTGTGGGTAATCGACCGTACTCGCCTGGGCATTCTGATCCGCGCCGGGGTGGAAAACCGGGAGATGGTGGAAGTGCACGGCTACCGTATCCGCCTGCTGTTCCTGGCGGTGTTCGTGGCCGGCTCGGCACTGGCCGGCATCGGTGGCGCCATGTGGGCCATGTACCGGGAGATCATCACCGCGCACATGGGCGAGGAACTGATGATCTCGGTGATCGTGGTGATCATCCTTGGTGGTCTCGGTTCAGTGCGCGGCTGTTTTTACGGCGCCATGCTGGTGGGCCTGATCAATCTCTATGTGGGCTTTCTGGAACCGCGTCTGGCGGCGGTGGCCACCGTCGGGCTGATGGTGGCGGTGCTGATGTGGCGGCCCCAGGGCCTGATTCCGGTCATCAAGGTGTGAGGAGAGAGACATGCTGAAGACCTTGCTTTCCGGAGATTATCCGCGCAGCCGTCCGCTCACCGTGCTGCTGCTGTTGATGTTCCTGTGTCTGGCGCTGGGGCCGTTCCTGTTCCCCGGCACCCGGGCGTTTTCCACCCTGGGCATGATCTGCGTGTTCGTGATCGTGGTGGCGTCCTACGATCTGATGCTGGGGTACACCCACATCGTGTCCTTTGCCCATACCATGTTTTTCGGTATTGGCGCCTACGGCGTGGCGATGACCATGGACGCCATGGGCAAAGGCTTCGCGCCGATCTTCATCGGCCTGGGCGCCTCTCTGCTGGTCAGCTTGCTGTTGGCGTTGTTACTGGGATTGTTGTCATTGCGGGTGAAGGCGATCTTCTTCGCGCTGGTGACGCTGGCGGTGGCGTTCGCGTTCCTCAGCCTGGTGACGCAGCTTTATCACATCACCGGCGGAGAGGATGGTCTGCGAGTGCGGGTGCCGCGTGAACTGGGGCCAGCCTTCAAACCTTTTGATGGCGAACTGCGCGGCTTCAGTATCACCACCTTCCTGGGCGGCCTGTTCACCGATCCGGGAAATCTCGGTGAGGTATGGCGTGAGTCGCTGTTCAAGGCGCGTCTCACCGGCCGGGATCTGATGTACTACATTACTTTCTTCATCACCGTTGGTGTGTTCCTGTTCCTGTTGCGTCTGGTCAACTCACCGTTCGGGCGTGTGCTGCAGGCGATTCGGGAGAACGAATTCCGTGCCCAGGCGCTCGGTTACCGGACCGTGTTCTACCGCACCGCGGTGGTGATCATCTCCGCTTTGCTGGCGACGCTGGCCGGGGTGCTGTTCGCGCTGATCAACCGCTATGTGAATCCGGAGAACACGCTGAATTTCGAGCTGATGGTGTTCATTCTGTTGATGTGTGTGATCGGTGGCATGGGCACACTGTATGGCGCGGTGGTGGGTGCGGTATTGTTCCTGTTGGCGCAGAATTATCTGCAGGATGTGCTCAAGTGGCTGGGCGGCGGCCTGGAGCCGGGCACGCTGCTGGCGGAGCTGGTGGGGCCGGAACGCTGGTTGCTGTGGTTCGGTTTGCTGTTCGTGCTCAGCGTGTACTTTTTCCCCGCCGGCATCGTCGGTCAGTTACGGTTGTGGGCCCGGCGGTCGTCATCGCGGAAACAGGGCAACGGTGATGACGCCACGGCGACCGGCGAGCAGGAAAGCGGCAACAAGGGCAAGGACGGCCCGGTGGTGTCATGAACCGGGAAGCAGTAGGACGGGAGAGTAGTGGAATGGGAGAGCAAGCGGGACGTCTGCACGGCAAGGTGGCGTTGATCACCGGCGCCGCTCGCGGCATTGGCCGGGGCATCGCCGAGTGCTATGCCCGGGAAGGGGCGCGGGTGGCGGTGGCCGACCTGGACAGTGACAGTGCCGGGGAAACGGCGGCGGCGATTCGGGCCACCGGCGGCGAGGCCATGGCGGTGACCATGGATGTTACCGACGAAGCGGCGGTCAGCGACGGCGTCAGCGCCGTGGTGACCGCCTGGGGCGGTCTGGACGTGGCGTTCGCCAATGCCGGCATTCAACACATCGACCCGCTGGATCAGTTGTCCTTCGCCAATTGGCGCAAGGTCATGGCGGTGCATCTGGATGGCGCTTTTCTGCTTACCCGGGAGGCGCTGCGGGCCATGTATGCCAGCGGTGGCGGCACCATGCTGTACATGGGGTCGGTGCATTCACTGGAAGCCTCACCGCTGAAAGCGCCCTATGTGGCCGCCAAGCACGCCCTGCTTGGCCTGTGCCGTTCGGTGGCGAAGGAGGGTGCCGCCCACGGTGTGCGCAGCAACATCATCTGTCCCGGCTTCGTGCGCACCCCACTGGTGGATAAACAGATCCCGGAGCAGGCAAAAGAGCTCGGCATCTCCGAGGATGAAGTGATCCGCAACGTCATGCTCAAGAACACCGTGGACGGCGAATTCACCACCGTGGAGGATGTGGCGGAACTGGCCCTGCACCTGGCGGCCTTCCCCTCGGCGGCGCTCACCGGCCAGTCCGTGGTGGTCAGCCATGGGTGGCATATGGGATAGGAAGGGAGTTGACAGTTGATAGTGGACAGTTGACAGCGAAAAGAAAAAGACATTGCGTTTTCGCAAGATGTATTTGCGTATACGCATCCCGTTGCTCATAGTTGGACCTAATCGTTTATACACAAGGAGGCCGCGCCCAAGCCTTGGACGCGGCCTCCTTGTTTTTCAGATTAATCTATCGTGTTCCGCGAGCTGTCAACTGTCCACTATCAACTGTCAACTGCTTTGACGGGAGCCCGGTTCCATCCGTGGAACCTGGAGATCGATCAGGCCTTCAAGGGGTCACAGAAGGGAATCTGAAGGGGGCTCGCCGAACCGCAAAGATACTGTACGAAAGGACAGTGTGTCAAGGTTCGGCGATGGCGATCAATCGTCCTCGCCTTCCGGCAGGGTGATGTTCAGTTCCAGAACCTCACAGCCGGACTCCCGGTCCACTTGCACATTCACCGCCTCCGGGCTCACCGGCACGTATTTGCGCACCACGGCCAGCAGCTCTTCCTGCAGTTGGGGCAGGTAATCGGGACCGCCGCGTCCGCTGCGTTCGCGGGCAACGATGATTTGCAGCCGCTCCTTGGCGGTGGAGGCGGTGTTCTGCTTCTTAGGCAGCAAGTAACTGAAGATGCCCATGATTTAGCCTCCGAACAGTCGTCCAAACAATCCTTTTTTGGCGGCGGTGAGGAAGCGGTGGGGGCGTTCCTCGCCAATGAACCGCGCCACGGCGTCGGCGTAAGCCAGACCAGCATCGGATTCCAGATCCAGGATTACCGGCGCGCCGGAGTTACTGGCGTTGAGCACGGCCTGGGATTCGGGAATCACACCGAGCAGGTCCACGGCGAGAATTTCCTGCACGTCCTCCACGGACAGCATTTCTCCGCGCTCCACGCGTTCCGGAGAGTAGCGGGTCAGCAGCAGCCGGGCGGGAATGTCGCCTTCGCCCAGTTCGGCCTTGCGGGTCTTGCTGGAGAGAATCCCCAGGATGCGGTCGGAGTCGCGCACACTGGACACTTCGGGGTTGGTCACCACGATCGCTTCGTCGGCGAAATAAGCGGCCATCAGCGCGCCCTTCTCGATCCCCGCCGGGCTGTCGCAGATCACGTATTCCATTTCCATGTCACGTAGGCCGTTGAGCACTTTCTCCACGCCTTCCTGGCTCAGGGCGTCCTTGTCGCGGGTCTGGGAGGCGGGCAGGATGAACAGATTCTCCACCCGTTTGTCCTTGATCAGACCCTGCTTGAGGTTGGCGTCACCGTTGATCACGTTGACCAGGTCGTAAACCACGCGGCGCTCGCAACCCATGATCAGGTCCAGATTCCGCAGCCCCACATCAAAATCGATTACCGTGGTTTTATGGCCACGCATGGCGAGACCGGTTGCCAGGGCGGCGCTGGTGGTGGTCTTGCCCACTCCTCCCTTGCCGGATGTCACGACCACGATTTTTGTCACGATCTCTTCTCCTCGAAGTCCTTGCAGACGTAGGTGCGAGCCGCTGCCGGACACCGGCAACGACGGGTTCTCAACTTTTGCCCATCAGATCGGCGAAGCTCATGGCGTCGCCGTCCAGGCTCATTTGCACGGGTTTGCGTCGATAGGCGTCCGGCAGATCCTCGGCGACCCGATAATGGCCGGCGATGGACACCAGTTCCGCATCCAGATCCTGACAGAAGATCCGCGCCGCCTCATTGCCTCGTACGCCGGCCAGAGCCCGTCCGCGCAGCGTGTTGTAAATATGGATATTGCCTTCGGCCACCAACTCGGCGCCGGTGCTCACTGGCGCCAGCACGATCAGATCGCCGCGGGCATAGACCTGCTGTCCGGAACGCACGGGCTGCTCCACTACCAGGGTGTCCTCGGCGGGAGCCGGGGAGGCCTTGGTATTGCCGGCGCGCGCCGGCGGCTCACTGCGGGCCACATCGCGGCCGTTGGCCAGATTGATGCTGCCCAGGCCGAGCATGGCGGCTACCTGGTCGTCCAGTTCCGGGTGGCGGGCCAGGGCGACCAGATTGACGCCCAGCCCGCGCAGGGTGTCCACGGCGGTCAGCAGCTCCACCTGGGAGGCCTCTTCCGGATGGGCCACATCCACCACCACCGGCGCGTCCAGCAGCCACTGGGCGGCGTCTTCCAGCCGTTGGGAGATTTGCTGATGCAGACTACGGGAGTCCAGGTCCTTGAGATAGAGGACCGTCGCCATCAGCATGCGGCCCTTGAACTCGAAACTTGCCTTTTCCTCGATGGAAACTGTCATTGACTGGGTCTTTTTACCTGCTTATTGGGTCGAAGGCGGCCGCCGGGAAGCGGCACAGGCCCCAGGCGGCCGGCGGGTGAGCCGACCATTGGGGGCACTCGACATATCCGGCAAAGCGTAGACGAAACCGACAAGCGGCGAAAGACGCGCGACCCACGGTCATTGTTAAATTTGCCAATGTTGGGACCCGTCGATCAAAAAATCGCCGGGAGAGATTTTTGACGTCGCACTCGCGACGGCCCGGAGGGCGGCGGCCATGGACGGCAAGCCGCAAAAAATCGCCGGGAGCGATTTTTGACGTCGCGCACCTGCGCGGTGGCCCAGGCAGGGCCGAATTCAGGCTGGTGGCAGGGCGAGGTGCCTCTTGCCAGGGGAGGAGAGCCGGCGGTCTGCGTTCCAGGACACGGGAAAAGCACGGTCCTGGAACGCTGATCGCCGGCTCTCCACGAACTCCGCGGACTCTCGCTCCGAATCTACCCCGGCTACGAAGCCGCTGTGGGAAGCGGCCTTGGCAGCGAATCGACGCCTAGGTCTGCGTGCAAATTGGGGGAGAATCCGTTTTGCATACCGTTCGCGGCCAAGGCCGCTTCCCACAGTGGCTTCGTGTTCCCATTGTAGGAGCGGCTCACGAGCCGCTGTTGGCAGCGCTACCGCTTGTCAGCCTCTTGGCGCGAAAGTGCGACGTCGTAAACTTCGTTTCGATTTCGCTTACCCACGGCGAGGACAATGACCGTGACGGTGGAGTCGGATACGGAATAAACCAGTCGGTAACCAAGCTGCCGTAGCTTTATTTTATATAAGTTGGAGCCACCGCTGACCGCAGCGGAAGGGAGATGGGGAGTCTCCAATCTTTCCGCCAGCTTTTTCTTGAACAGGTCGCGGACTGAGGGGCCGAGTTTCCTCCATTCTTTCAACGCACTTTTCTTGAAAGCCAGCTTATAGGTCATCCAGGCTTACCCGAACGCTATCTTCCTTGATGCGACGTTTGGCGAGCTCAAGAAGCTCCTTGTCCTCGATGAGGTCCATCATGGCCTCATAGGCTTTAGCAGGAATGCAATAGAAGGCGGGCTCGTTCCTGTTGAGAACGGCAATCGGCATACCCTCGCCGCTGGCGACGACTTTCATGGGATTTGCTTTTAGCTCCGAGATACTGGCGGCAATCTCTGTAAGTATTTGATGTGTCATGAAGTTACCTGCATTTGGTGGTTGCTCAAGACCTAATAATGGGTCTTTAAACAGGTCTTGTAAAGGCCGTAACAATTACAGGCACCTGAACCCCCTTGACGACTCCCGCTTTGAATCAACCCCAGGCTACGCAGCCGCTTCCCACAGCCGCTTCGATTGTCCGTGTTTGGAGAGGACGATAAGCTCAAGATTGGAATTCAACAGCGCAGCCACTGCCAAGGTTATCTCCGGATCATGAATACGTATCAGGGAAGCTGTCATTGCCAATCAGTGGTATTCGAGGTCAGGTGTAGCCTCGATATGGCCTATATGTGTGACTGCTCCATCTGCGCAAGGAAAGGGGCGAGAATGGTCTACGCAGAGCAAGCCGATTTTAAGCTGTTAAAGGGAGAGCACAGTCTGGGTTGCTATCAGTTCAACACTAAAGTGGCCGAGCATTATTTCTGCAGGACGTGTGGTATCTATACACACCACAAGCCCCGCTCTTTACCCGGCAAGTACGGTATAAACGCCGGGTGTTTACAGGGTATTGATCCATTCAATCTGGAGATCACGAAGGTGAATGGCGGTTCCAGATAGCCATTGCCGACAGTGTTCGTCTGTTTTAGCTATACCATTTGTGTATCTGGGGAGGGCTGCTGGCGAAAAACAAAAACAGCCATGGAATCCCTCAGACAATACGGAAATCATCGTTGAGATTCCGCCAATGCGTACGCAGGAGTTGCTTGTGTTCCGGTGCCATCGGCAATTCGTCCAGCAGGGCCGGCCAGTGTTCCCGTGCGCGGTCCCGGGCGTCCAGTAGATGCACGCGAACCGCCGGCCAGGGCACGCCCACTCGTTCCGCCCACAGCTGGAAATGCGCCAGGGTCAAGGCATACCAGTTTCTCTCCCGGCCCATATTCAGGGCGAGATCCGTCTCGCCTCTTATATAGGGTAGCGTTGTCAGAATGTCGTAGGCTGGCGCCAGTCGTGCCGTCCGCTGGTCGGGGTAGTGGAGCGTCCAGTTTTTAAGATGCGCATCGCCGTTGGCGAGGAGGATATTGGCCAGCAGGCGGCGCGCCATCTGTTGGGTGTCCGGCAGGCCTTCTCCGCCATAGTGGTAGATTGTGGCGGCGATCTGCTCATAGTTTCTCCGACCGTATTTTTCGTGGGCATACAGTTCGAAAACCTGAGCGAAATCCTCACTGTGGATCCGTCCCCGCAGGGAACGGTCAAACCGTTGTATGGCGTAGGCCAGGGATTCATCAGGCAGCGGAATATCAGGTAGTCCGCTTATTTGATCCAATGGCAACAAGGCTATTTGTGGAATGGTCACACCCAGGTGTTCAGCCAGTTTCATGGCGCTGTATTCATTGGCGGGTACCTGTTGGTGCACGGTGGAGGGTGTTTTGATGATCCACTCATCTTGTCCTTGCGTGGAGGCGATGTTCATCCGTCCATCCTGGCGGCTGGCGGAGAACTTCATCTGTACGCCAGCGAGGGAAAACTTCTGTTGAAGCGCCTGGACATTGATTTGAACCGGTTCGGTACGATCCCTCTGGCTAAGAGCCCAACCCGGGATTTCGCCCGCCTGGATCGGTTGTGCCACGAGCGCTCCTGGCAGGTTGGCGCCTGCCGCCGCCAGCAATGGGAATTCGTTATCGGTGTGAACCTTGAGGGCCTGGCTCATCCAGGCCCGCAGAGCGCCTTCGGGCAGCAGATTGGACAGCACCGGAGGCAGCCGTTGTGAGGCCATGCGGGGTTGGAAAGCCAGCTTCGAGATAGTCTGGGACAGCGTGAAGACAGGTGCCGCGGGCATGGCCGCAAAGGCGGGGTCGAACACCAGAATATTCTTGCCGCCGGCATAGTGCGACACGATGCCGACACGCTGGCCATGCAGGGTCAGTGACAGGGCTTCCACGGATTCCCGTTGTTTGGGGGCCGAAGACACCGGCTAGTCCTCCAGATCCTTGAGCATCCTGTCCCAATGGCCTTCATCCGGCTCGGACAAGATGTTCCGCTCCAGTCGTCCGGTGCCGTTCAGCAGAGCGTCGACCTCGGCCACTTGCTCCTCGGGCACCAGACGCAATTGCAGTCCCATGCCTTCCAGGATACGCAGCAGGGTGGAGACGCGAGTATCCCCGCCGGATTCGATGCGTTGATATTGCTGTTGCGACATGCCGATACGCATCAACATGTCCTTTTGGGTCAGCCCCAGGGACTTGCGGCGTTGTTCCAGTATCCGGGTGATCTCCAGCATGACGTACTCCGATTGTCGGAAAACAACATACTGGCTGTTATATCATGGAAAAACATTAAATAAATAGTAAATCAGATTAATAACATCTTATTTGCTGTTTTTGGAGTCGCTGATTGGCAAGACATTGCCGGACGCCGGTCCCCCGGCGCCCGGCCCGCGATTCACACCGGTCGTTCGGTGTGCATTTTCACCTCTTTGAGTTCGAAGTCGAAGGCGTCGGTGAGCAGGCAGTCGTAGCGCAGGGCGTCGTATTCGAGCAACTCGTTCACCTTGTCGCCGGCAATCACGCCCTTGGCCACCGCCACGTGCAGGCGTTCTTCCAGGGTTTCCCCATCCAGTTCGCCTTTGCCGTCGGCCTTGAGGAAGGCCAGGTAAGCGGGTTCCACCTCCAGCAGTTTGCGGTAGGTGTTTTCCACCCGGCCGATGGCGTCCTCCGGGTCATCGCAGCGGTAGGTGTAGCTGGCCAGGGCTTCCCGCACGCTGGTGGGCTCCATGATCTGATCGCCGACGGTGCGGATCAGGTCGTCGCCGGGGCGTTGGGCGCCGGTCGGGCGGCCGAGCGGGAAGAACCAGCCTTTCAACAGGCAGCCGATGCCGAACGTGCCCAGGTTGCGGTAGAACGCCTCCAGTGCTTCGTGGGCCTGGCTCAGGGCGTGATGCAGGGCATAGGTGGCGTGGGCGTCGTTGGCTTCGTCCCGGGGCAGGGTGCCATGGAACTTGAGTACGGCGCAGGCGATCAGCAACTGGCTGTGGACATCGCCGAGCCGGGCGCTGAGCAGTTCGCGACGCTTGAGGTCGCCCCCCAGCAGTGCGAAAGCGGCGTCGGAAGTGCTGGCCAGCACCGCGCTGTAACGGCTGATCAGACGGTACCAGGGGGTGCTGAAGCTGTCCGCGTTGGCGGGGATGTCCGCCAAACGGCCGCCGGTCAGCGCATGGACCAGACCCCGGCACATATTGCCGATGGTGTGGCCGGCGTGCTTGAGGAACAGTGCCTCGAAGGTTTCCAGGCCGCGCTCCTGGTCCTCGTCCTGCAGGGCGTTGAGCTCGTCGTAGAGGAACGGATGGCAGCGCAATGCGCCCTGGCCGAAGATCATCAGCGATCGGGTCAGAATATTGGCGCCTTCCACCGTGATGGCGATGGGGATGGCCTGGTAGGGCAGCGCCATGAAGTTGCGTGGCCCCGCTTGCACCGCGCGGCCGCTGGCGATGTCCATGCCGCGGTTGATCAGGCGCCGCATCATTTCGGTGGAATGGTACTTGGCCATGGCGGTGACCACCGAAATAGTGCCTTCTTCCAGCCCCCGGGTGACCAGATGGCGATAGGCCTCCAGGGTATAGGCGAGGCCGGCCACTTCGGCGGAGGCTTCCTGCACCCCCTCGAACTGGCCCACGGCGGTGTTGAACTGGCGGCGGATACGGCCGAAGGCGCCGGCGGTCTGGTAGCCCATCTCGGCGCTGGCGGTGGCCAGGGCCGGCAGGGAGACGCCGCGTCCGGCGCCCAGGCATTCGATCAGCATGCGCCAGCCTTTGCCGGCCATGTCCGGGCCGCCGATGATGGCGTCCAGGGGCACGAACACGTCGGTGCCGTTGATCGGCCCGTTCATGAACGGCGAGCCGCCAGGGTTATGGCGCCGGCCAATTTCCACGCCCGGGGTGTTCGCGGGGAGCAGGGCACAGGTGATGCCCAGCTCTTCCTCGTCGCCGAGCAGATGATCCGGGTCATACAGTTTGAAGGCGAGCCCCACCACGGTGGCGATGGGGGCCAGGGTGATCCAGCGCTTGGCGAAGCTCAGGCGCATGCCCAGCACTTCCTCGCCATCCACCTCCTGGGTGCAGATCACGCCGCGGTCCGGCAGGTTGCTGGCGTCGGAGCCCACCTCGGGTCCGGTCAGGCCGAAGCAGGGGATTTCCTTGCCGGCGGCCAGGTCCGGCAACCAGCGCTGTTTTTGCTCGTCGGTGCCGTATTTGGCCAGCAGTTCGCCCGGGCCGAGGGAGTTGGGCACCATGGCGGTAACGGCGGCGGTCAGTGAGCGGGTGGCGATCTTGCTCATCATCCGGCTCTGGGCGTAGGGGCTGAAATCCTTGCCACCGTACTCCTTGGGGATGATCAGGCTGAAGAAGCCCTTGTCCTTGAGGAATTGCCAGACCTCCTCGGGCAGGTCGCGCAGCTCATGGTAAATCTGCCATTCATTGAGCATGCCGCAGAGCTGTTCCACCTCGTTGTCGATGAAGGACTGCTCCTCCTCGCTGAGGGTGGTGAAGCGGGTCTTGGAGAAATCATCCCAATCCGGCTTGCCGCTGAACAGCTCGGCTTCGAACCAGGTGGCGCCGGCTTCGATGGCTTCGCGCTCGGTGTCGCCGATCGGCGGCATCACCTTGCCGAGGCTGTTGAACACCGGTTGCACGATCAGCTTACGGCGCAGTCCCGGGTGGTTGAGCACCACCAGGGCCGCCGCCACCAGAATCAGCAGCAGAGGATTCAACAACCAGCCGGCGAACAGCACGCCGCACAACAGATACGCCACCACGAAAGTGATGGAGCCGACGGTCAGCGACAGTTGTAAATAGAAAACGGTGATCAGAGTGGCGGCCAGAATCAGCAAGGCCAGCAGACTCAACATGGTCATCTCCTTTGCCAGCGTGAATGGCACCGGTGGCATCCGGTGTTGTCCCCGTCCGTGTGCGCTCCCCTGCGGCAACACTCGGGGACGACTTGAGTCTACCTTTATACCTGTGTTCGCGGGGTCTTTTAACCGTATTTGACGTCGTCGCGTGACTATCGGATGCACCCCGCGCGGTAGGCCTGGATGTCGTTGGCGCGTGGAATTACGTACAATTGCCGCTCTCCCTGGTTCCGACACCCCGACAGGAGCATTGCGGTGCAAGACAACGCCTCGATCATTGACGTTAACGAACAAAATATTCAGCAGGTGCTGGAAGCCAGCCGGCAGACGCCGGTACTGGTGGATTTCTGGGCGCCCTGGTGCCAGCCCTGTCTGCAGATGGCACCGACCCTGGAAAAACTGGCCGGCGAATATCAGGGCAAACTGATCCTGGCCAAGGTCAATGCCGATGAGCAGCAGAATATCGCCGCGCAGTTCGGTGTACGCAGCCTGCCGTCCCTGAAACTGGTCTATCAGGGCCAGTTGGTGGCGGAATTGGAGGGGGCTCAGAGCGAAGGGGCTCTGCGCCAATGGCTGGCGCCGGTGCTGGATCCGGAAGCCGCCGAGAAAGAACAGGAAGAAGGGTTTCTCGAGCAGGTGCGCATGGCCATCGATGCCGGCCACGGCGATCAGGCCGAACAGGCGCTGCGGCAGACGCTGCAGCAACAGCCCGACAAACACGCTTTCCGCGCGCTGCTGGTGGAATTCCTGCTCGGCGAAGGCCGCCAGGACGAGGCGCAGTCGGTGTTGGCGGAAATCGCCGAGGACGTGGAGGAACTGCGCCCGTTCCGCGCCCGGTTTGCCTTGTTGGACAAGCTGCCGGCCGGCAACGAGAGCCTGAAGACGCTGGCGGAACGCATCAATGCCAGTGGCAAGCCGGAGGATCTGCATGCCTATGGGCTGCGGGCCGCCGCCGCCGGTCAGTTCCGCGAAGGGTTGGAAGCGTTGCTGACCTTGTTGCGGGATCATCGTGACTATGAGGATGGCGTCGCCAGGGCGGCTCTGCTGCAGGTGTTCGACTGCCTGCCCAAGGGCGATCCGCTGGCCAGCGAATACCGTCGCAAGATGTTCACCTACCTGTACTGACGGGCCTTGGAGACCTCATGGTCTCCCTGTAGGCGTCTGCCCCGCCGGTTGCACCGGTACCGGGCAGACAAGGGAGAAGATCCCCACCTTTCCATCCTTCCCGCACTGATTGATAACGCCGTTAGTGCACAAAGATAGTGCCTTCCTCTCTGGTCTGGCACCGATATTGTGCGCAAAAACGGTGCCTTTGCCCTGTGATGCCCGAATTTTGGGCGACGGGTGCCTGGCCCGATTCTTGAATGCCCTTGCCCGGTGCAATTGGAGCGGGCTGCTTCCCGCTGGTGCAACCGGCCGCCCGGCGCGGCGTAGAGACCTTAAACAGGCTCTTGGAACCAGGAACCCAATAATATGCGTATGTCTTTCTTCCCCTTCGTTTCGTCACGGTATTTGCCGGGGCTGGTGGCACTGCTGTTGCCCGGTGTCGCTGCGGCGGACACGCTTAATCAGGCGGACACCGCCTGGATCCTGACCGCCACCGCTTTGGTGTTGTTCATGACCTTGCCGGGGCTGAGCCTGTTCTATGGCGGCCTGGTGCGCGGCCGGAACGTGCTGTCGGTACTGATGCAGTGTTTCGCCATCGCCTGTCTGGTGTCGCTGATCTGGCTGGTGGCCGGCTACTCCCTGGCGTTCACCGATGGTGGCGCCGCCAACGCCTGGATTGGCGGTCTGGATCTGGCGTTCTTCGCCGGCATGACCCGTGACAGCCTGTCCGGATCCCTGCCGTTGAGCCTGCATGCGCTGTTTCAGATGACCTTCGCCATCATCACTCCGGCGCTGATTGTCGGTGCCTTCGCCGAGCGGATGCGCTTTGGTGCCATGATGGCGTTCAGCGGCCTGTGGGTGCTGTTGGTGTACGTGCCGGTGTGCCACTGGGTGTGGGGCGGTGGTTGGCTGGCCGAACTGGGATTGTACGACTTCGCCGGTGGCACCGTGGTGCACATCACCGCCGGGGTGGCGGCGCTGGTGGCGGCCCTGGTGCTGGGCCAACGTAAAGGCTGGCCCGGGCAGGCGATGACGCCGCACAACATGACCATGACGGTGACCGGCGCCGGCATGCTGTGGGTGGGCTGGTTCGGTTTCAACGGCGGTTCCGCCCTGGCCGCCGACGGCAACGCCGCCATGGCCATGCTGGTGACCCATATTTCCGCCGCCGCCGGTTCCCTGGCCTGGGTGACCATGGAGTATCTGAAGTTCGGCAAGCCCTCGGCGCTGGGTATCGCCACCGGCATGGTGGCCGGTCTCGGCACCATCACGCCGGCTTCTGGTTTCGTCGGGCCGGGCGCGGCGCTGGTGATCGGTCTGTGCGCCGGCGTGCTGTGTTTCTACATGGTGCTGGTGGTGAAACAGAAATGGCGGATCGACGATTCCCTGGATGTGTTCCCGGTGCACGGTGTCGGCGGCATACTCGGCACGCTGCTGGCCGGGGTGTTCGCGTCCACGGAGCTGGGCGTGTTCTCCGGTTTCGGTTTCGCCAAGCCGGACTACGGCATGCTGCAGCAAGTGGGCGTGCAGGCATTGGGCGTGGTGGTGACTTTCGTCTACACCGCGGTGGTGACCTGGGGCGTTCTGAAGCTGGTGGGGCTGTTCTCGCCGCTGCGGGTGACGCCGGACGAAGAGGCCCAGGGTCTGGATCTGGCGTTGCACGAGGAACGTGGCTACGACCTGTAAAGGCGCCGAACGCCTGACGCTTTAGAACACCGGGTCGGGTAAAGCATCGTGGAGATAAATGAGGTTCATCGCGGAATAACGAGAATGTGGGCCTCCATCGGGGATGCGGGTCTGCACGGAGGCCTTCCGGGATCGCCGTGAATACATCCCTGTAGGCTCCCTGTTTGACATCCCTGTCAAACAGGGTCCCGGAAGGCCTCCGTACAGCCCCGCTTCGAGTGAACCGCCGCGTTCCGGGCTCCAATAACGATGGACCTTTCGGGAGAGGGAAGATGATGCCCTCTATTCCTCTTTGCTGGTTTGGCCACGGTCGAAAGGGCATCCGTAGTCGTCGGTTACCTCGAAGCGGAGCGGCGTTGCCTTTGCGGGACCCTGTCGAACAGGGACGTTCGACCGGGAGCCTACAGGGACGTATTCACGGCGTTCCCGTAAAGGCGTAACGCCGCTCCGCTGTCCATGATGGAGAGTAATTCCAGTTCCCGCCAAACCGCGATGAACCACAAATAAGCGCTCTTAATGCTTGGTAACGACAACGCCATGCCGGGACCGTTATGCTCGGGGTATCGCAATGGGAGACCCCGGCATGGAAATCGACCCCTACGGCTGGCCCGCCGCCGGCACCCTGGACGTGCGCAAGCTGCCCACTCTCGCCAGTGAACCGCCGCCACCACTGAAAGAGAGCCGGGAACGATTGCATGAGCACCAGCGGCGGCTGTATGCCTGCCAGCGCTATGGGGTGTTGCTGGTGGTGCAGGGGCTGGATGCGGCTGGCAAGGACAGCCTGATCCGTACTCTGGCGCGGGCCATGGACCCCGCGGCGTTCCGCGCCTATTCCTTCGGCCGGCCGCTGGGGGATGAACTCAACCATGACTTTCTCTGGCGGGTATGGCCGCGTTTGCCGGCGCGGGGGCAGGTGGTGGCGTTCAATCGCAGCCATTATGAGGCGGTCCTGGCCGAGCGGCTCTGGCCGGTGGTCGAGGTCCCGGAAGAGCCGGACTGGCCTGGCCGCTACCAGGCCATCAACGATTTCGAGCATCATTTGCACCGCGAAGGCACCCGCATCATCAAGGTGTGGCTGAACACCTCGGCGGAGGAGCAGCGCAAGCGTCTGCTCAAGCGTCTCAACAAGCCACGCAAGCGTTGGAAGTTCGAGCCGGCTGACATTGAGAACTGGTTGTCCCGCGACCTGTATCTGGAACGGGTCAATGAAACGCTGATCGCTACGCATACGGGGCACGCTCCCTGGCATCTGATTCCCAATGACGACAAGGGCGACGCCCGTGCCCGGGTGGCGCATGTGCTGGCGGAGACCCTGGCGTATCTGGCGCCGGATTACCCGCGTGAGAACATTGAGTGCATCGGCCGGTATCGGACTTTGTTGGCCGAGCCGGAGGATTGACCTTTTTGGCCTTCTTGGACCCGCGTACGGCTATTGCCACCCCCCAAGCCTTTCTATAAGGTACGGGAAAGTTTCGAACGGCCGTTTGAAAAGGAAAGGCGCGTCTCGAAGCCCTATCCCTTGAGCGAGGAGAACATAATGAGCGTTGAATTCCTGTCAGACGAATGGTTCGCGAAAGTGAAGGAAATTCGGGATGCGGCCGGCGACGTGTCCGCTCCGGCGGCTCTGGCCGATCTGGTGATCAACATTACGGTCAGCGGCGACGGTGGCGAGAAGGCGTTGTCCCTGGTGGGCGGTATGATCGAGGAAGGGCATCGCGACGAAGCGCCCACCACTCTGATTCTGCCGCCCGATCTGGCCAAGCGCATTTTCATCGAAGGCGACCAGTCCGCCGGCATGCAGGGCTTCATGAGCGGCCAGATCCGTATCGAAGGTGACATGAGCAAGCTGATGGCGCTGCAATCCGCCCAGCCCACCGACGATCAGAAGCAACTGATGAAGCAGATTCAGGACATCACTGCCTGATCACCGCCTTCTCAGCAAACGCCCGGTGCCTTCGTGGCCCGGGCGTTTTTTATGGGGGCGCCGCTTGCACGCTTACATGCGACCGCAACACGCAAACACGCTTGCACGCCATGCTTGCTGGCCTGGTAGCCATACGTAAAGGGCTGGTTGCTCGGGAAGTCAGGGGCGGGCCAGCATGTCTCCAGGACCGGCTATCCGGTTTTGGATTTAGCGTGCCAGCGTGTTGCGTGTAAGCGTGCAAGCGCCTCCCTTTGGCCTCTCCCCGCGATATCCGCTATCCTCTGCCACCCGACCCGATGTTGCCGGCATGCCCCGGCGACCTTTCCTGACCGGTTCAAGGATACGCCGTGACTCGCGCCAGCGAATTGCTTAATGATGCCGACCATATGGGCCGCCTGCTGGAGGGCTATCGCCCCCGCGAGCCCCAGTTGCGCATGGCCGACGCGGTGGACGCGGCGATCCGTTCCCACGGCACTTTGCTGGTGGAGGCGGAAACCGGCACCGGCAAGACCCTGGCTTATTTGCTGCCGGCGCTGCTCGGCGATGGCCCCACGCTGGTCTCCACCGGTACCAAGAGTCTCCAGGATCAGTTGTTCTTCAAGGATCTGCCGGTGGTGCTCAAGGCGCTGCCGGTACCGCGCAAAGTGGCCCTGCTGAAGGGGCGCGCCAACTATCTGTGCCCCTACCGCCTGGAACTGCACCAGGAAGAAGCCCGTTTCCTGACGCGGGAAACCGCCGAGCAGTTGCAGATCGTCGCCCATTGGGCCGGCCGTACCCGTTCAGGTGATATCGCAGAGTTGAAGCAGTTGCCGGAAGACGCGCCGGTGTGGCCCTGGGTGACCAGCACCGCGGATAACTGCCTGGGCGCGGAGTGCCCGCGCCATTCCGAATGCCCCTTGATGAACGCCCGGCGGGAGGCCCAGGAGGCGGACCTGGTGGTGGTCAACCATCACTTGTTCTTCGCCAATGCGGCGTTGCGCGGGGAAGGGGTGAGCGAGCTGCTGCCCAGTGTCAACACGGTGATTTTCGACGAGGCGCACCAGTTGCCCGAGGTGGCGGCCAATTTCTTTGGCGATTCGCTGAGTACCCGGCAGCTTCAGGAGCTGGGACGGGACAGCCTGTCGGAGGCGTCCAGCAATGCCATCGATGTGGGCGAGCTGAATCGTCGTATCAGCGCCCTGGATAAGGCTTGTCAGGATTTCCGCCTCAGCCTCGGTGAGCAGGAACGCCGCGCGCCCTGGTCCGAGGTGGCGGAATTGGAGGCGGTGCGGGAAGCGGGGCAGGCGCTGCGCGAGGCCACCTCGGAACTGGAAGCCTTCCTCAAACCCCACGCCAAGGCCAGCCGGGGATTGGAAGCCTGTGCCCGACGCGCCTGGGAGCATCTGCGTACTCTGGAGAATCTGTTGGAGGCGCAGGCGCCGAATCGGGTCTATTGGTTCGAGACGTTTCGTCGCACCGCGGTGCTGCACGGCACCCCGTTGTCGGTGGCGGCGCAACTCCGGGCTCAACGGGAACAGCACCCCTGTGCCTGGGTGCTGACCTCCGCCACCCTGTCCGTGGCTGGCCGTTTCGAGCATTTACAGAAGCGTCTGGGACTGGACGAGGCCGAGACGCTGCGTCTGGAAAGCCCGTTCGATTTCAAACGCCAGGCGGTGTTTTACGCTCCGGATGGCCTGCCGGCGCCGTCCTCGCCGGGGTATACCGCGGCGCTCTCCGAAGCCATGGTGCCGGTGATCGAAGCGGCCGAGGGGCGGACCTTTTTTCTGTTCACCAGCCATCGGGCGTTGCGCGAAGCCGCCGGTATTCTGCGCCAGCGCCTGAGCTATCCGTTGCTGGTGCAGGGCGAGGCCGGTCGCCGGGAATTGCTGGACGAGTTCCGGCGTCTGGGCAATGCGGTGTTGCTTGGCACCAGCAGTTTCTGGGAAGGCATTGATGTGCGAGGCGATGCGCTGAGCTGTGTCATAATCGACAAGCTGCCGTTCGCGTCGCCGGGTGATCCGGTGGCGGCGGCCCGCATCGAGTACATCAATCGCAACGGCGGTAACGCCTTTCGTGATTACCAACTGCCCCAGGCGGTGCTGGCCCTGCGTCAGGGCGCCGGCCGTCTGATCCGCGATCCGCAGGACACCGGCCTGCTGGTGGTGGCGGATCCGCGCCTGCTCAGCAAGGGCTACGGGCGCATGTTCATCGACAGCCTGCCGGGCATGACCCGCACCCGCAAGCTGGAGGTGGTGAAACGTTTTTTCGATTACATCAGGAATCGCTGACCGTGCCCGGCACCGTGTTCCGCCGGATCGGCTCCGCGACCTTCTCGGGAGTAGCCAGCCGATGACCCGTATTGTCGCCATCGAAACCGCCACCGACGCCTGCTCCGTGGCGCTGTGGCAGGACGGTGCCGTATTGGAAAAGTTCGAACCCGGCGCGCGCCGGCAAACCGAACGGGTATTGCCGATGGTGGAGGAACTCCTGGCCGAAGCGGGCATCGAACTCTCCTCGGTGGACGCGCTGGCGTTTGGTCAGGGCCCGGGTTCCTTCACCGGGGTGCGCGTCGCCACCTCGGTGGTGCAGGGGCTGGCCTTTTCACTGGACTTGCCGGTGGTCGGTGTCTCCACCCTGGCATCCTGTGCCTTGGCCGCCCATGATCGCCATCCCCGCTTTCAACGGATCGTCGCGGTGTTCGACGCCCGCATGGGGGAAGTGTATCTCGGTGCTTATCGCTGTGGCGGGGACGAGGTGGAAGCGCTGTGTGATGAAGGGGTGTTCGCGCCGGAACGGATTCCCGTGCTGGATGGCGGCGACTGGCTGCTGGCCGGTTCCGGAACGGTTTACCAGGACGCGCTGCGCGACCGCCTGACCTGGGCCGGGATGGACGCCGAGGCGATGCCTCGCGCGGCCACCGTGGCTCGTCTGGCGGTGGCGGCGGTACGGGAAGGTCGCACCGTGCCGGCCGAGCAGGCGCAGCCGGTTTATTTGCGCGATCGGGTGGTTCAGATAGGGAGCAAGTAATGATCGAGTGGGATTTGCCGAATGTGCACCATCTGCAAGTGGTGGTGCCGAAGCAGGCCATTGATGTCATGGGCCACGTCAACAACACCGAGTATCTGCGTTTCATGGAGCAGATCGCCTGGCACCACACCCAGGCGCTGGGGTTGGGCTGGGATAAATACCAGCAGCTCAACCGTGGCATGGTGGCGCGTCGTACCGAAGTGGATTATCTGGCGCCGGCGTTCGAAGGGGAGTCACTGCTGGTCGGCACCTGGATCGTGGAGAACGACGAGCGCATCAGTATCACCCGCCGTTATCAAATCATCCGTGAATCCGATGGGCTGACGCTGCTGCGTGGCCGTACCCGCTGGGTCTGCGTGGCGCTGGATTCGGGCAAACCCCGCCGTATGCCGCCGGAGTTTTTGTCCGGTTACCAACTTACCGCCCGGGAAGACTGAGCCGAATGGATGCCTTTCAAGCCGTTATCCTGGCCCTGATCCAGGGCCTTACTGAATTCCTGCCCATCTCCAGCTCCGCTCATTTGATTCTGCCCTCGGCCCTGTTCGGCTGGCCCGACCAAGGGCTGGCTTTTGACGTGGCGGTGCATCTGGGAACCCTGCTGGCGGTGGTGGTGTATTACCGCCGGGATCTGTTGGCGATGACCGGTGGCAGCCTGAAGGGGATCCGCACCAGCACCATGAACAGCGAGTTGCGTCTGACCCTGCTGGTGGGGCTGGCGACAATACCGGCGGTGGCCGCCGGTTTTCTGGCCAAGGATCTGATCGAGAACGAATTGCGCTCGGCCATGGTGATCGCGGTGACCACGGTACTTTTTGGTGTGCTGTTGTGGCTCGCGGACGTGCTGGGCGCGCGTCGGCGCGGTACCGAGACCATGGGCGTGGGCAGTGCCTTGTTGATCGGTGTGGCGCAGGCGTTGGCGTTGATCCCCGGCACCTCGCGCAGTGGCATTACCATCACCGCGGCGTTGGCGCTGGGCTTTCGCCGTGAAGACGCGGCCCGCTTTTCCTTTCTGATGTCGATACCGGTGATTCTTGGCGCCGGCCTGCTCAAGGCCAAGGATCTGGCGGAAAGCACGGTGCCGGTGGACTGGCTGCACCTGATCCTGGGCGTGGCGGTCAGTGGTGTGGTGGCCTACCTGACCATTGTGTTCTTCCTGCGTTTGCTGGATCGCATCGGCATGCTGCCGTTCATGATCTACCGGCTGTTGCTGGGCGGTGTGCTGTTCTACGTTATTTATTCGGCAACGGCGCTGTCTTGATACCTCTGGCCTGTCTCCCCGGCGCCCCGGACCTGAAGGGTGTCCCTCGTGTAAAGGATGTGGCCAGTGCCCGGGAGCAAGGCGTTGAACTGGTGCTTGGGCGCGTCGACGACCGCCTTTCCTTATGGGCGCCGGGGCAAAAAGCAGCGCCTTTGTGCGTGGATTTCCTCGGTGGCCGCCAGGGGTACCGTCTGGCCGCGGACCGGGTGCGTCATGAGCGATTGATCAAGGCGTTGGGGAAAGTCGTCAACGAGCCGGCGCGGGTCTGCGATCTCACCGCTGGCCTTGGCCGCGATTCAGCGTTGATGGCCCAAGCCGGCTTTCAGGTACTAATGGTGGAGCGCGAGCCGGTGCTGCATGCCTTGCTGGCGGACGGGTTGGCGCGTGCGGCGGGCACGCCGCTGGCGTCCCATCTCACTCTGTTGCCGCTTGCCGACGCGCGGGATCTGACGGTTGTTCTGGAAGGACCGTTCCACGCGGTGTTTCTCGATCCCATGTTTCCGCCCAGGGACAAAAGCGCGGCGGTAAAGCAGGATCTGCGCTGGTTGCAGCAGTTGTGTCGGTACCCGGATGAGGACGAGGAGCAGGCGTTGCTGGCCATGGCGCAGAGCCTGGACGCGCGCAAGGTGGTGGTCAAGCGTCCGCGACGGGCGCCGCCGCTGGCGGCGGTGGCGGCCTCGCACAGTCTCGAGGGCAAGACCGTTCGCTTTGATGTCTACACTTCACCCTCCGTCCGCAAGTGAATGTGCCAATGCCAGAGGGCCGGATTGGCCAGCAGGCTGGCTCCCACAATTGCGCTACGAAGCCGCTGTGGGAGCTTGCCTGCAAGCGAATCTCTACGTCTGGCTGTGCGGCTCGTCCGCCAGCGCTCGTTCCAGCTCCGGGACTCGCGTCACCCGCTGGATCGCCTGACTGACGTCGGTGCTGAGAATACGGCGGGCTTCGTCATCCAGGGCCCGCAGATGATCGCCGAACTGCAGCATGCCGGCCTCGTCCTTCCACACCAGCCCAGTGTCCAGCAACTGCTGGATGAAAGTGCGTAACACCACCTTGTCGAAAAACTCCGGTGAATTGAATTCGTACAGCAGCGACAGTCTTTGCGTGGTGCGGCTGGCCAGCTCCGCCAGTTGCTCGGCTTCGAGCCGACCGCCGCCGTACTGCACCAGCAGACGGATGGTCAGATAATAGCGCTCCAGGGACGGCATCACCGTCTGACCCAGATGGGCCAGCATGTCCGATGCCACGGTGTGAATCGGCGCGCCGTGCAGGCAATCGCCGTCACGTTCCACCAGACCGTGTGCTTCCAGCATGCCGACGATGCGATTGACCGCATCGGTCAGTTCGTCGCCTTCCTGCCAGTGCAGGAAATACTCGTTGCGGAAGAACGGGTAGAGCAGGGCGACCATGCGCTGCAGCGTGCTCTGATTCAGGCTGCGGGCATTGAAGAACAACGAGCAGATCAGTCCCGGCAAGACGAACAAATGCAGGCTGTTGTTGCGCACATAGGCCATTTGCAGCGCGGTGGCCGGATCGGTGGTGACCACGTCGCCGAGGGGGTGGGATACTCGCAACAGAAACTCGTGTTTGAGCCCGTAGTCGATCAGGGCATCGGCGTCGGTGTCCGCCAGGCAGGCGGTGTCACTGTAAGGGGCTTCGTTCAGCAGCGTGATATACAGCTGCAGTTGCTGCCGCAGCTGTTGCAGATCCATGGTGTGTTTGGGCGTTGCCAGCAGCGCCAGGCTGATCAGATTGACCGGGTTGGCCACGGCGGCGGCGTTGATGCGCGTGGCCACTTCCTGGCCCAGGGCGTTGACCGTCTGTTTGAACCAATCCGGGGACTCCTGGGCGTCCAGTGTCTCGCCGCGCCAGCCTTCCCGGTGGTCATCGAGGAAGTCCACCAGTTTGATCGGTTCGCCGAAATTCACATGCACCTGGCCGAAGTGGCTGCGCAGCACTTTTACGGATTTCAGCAGCCCAAAGACCGATTCCTTTTTCTTTTTCTTGCCGTGCAGTTCGCCAATATAGGAACCGCCTTCGATGACCTTTTCATAGCCCACATAGACCGGTACGAAAGCGATGGGTTTGCGCGCATCGCGCAGGAAGCTGCGCAGGGTCATCGCCAGCATGCCGGTGCGGGGTTGCAGCATGCGGCCGCTGCGGCTGCGGCCGCCTTCGATAAAGTATTCAATGGAAAAGCCGCGCGCGGTGATGGTGTGCAAATACTCATAAAACACCGCCGCGTAGAGCGGATTGTCACGGAAACTGCGACGCATGAAGAAAGCGCCGCCGCGCCGCAGAATGGTGCCCACCACCGGCAGGTTCAGGTTGATACCGGCGGCGATATGCGGTGGCACCAGGCCATTGCGATAGACCACGAAGGACAGCAGCAAATAGTCGATGTGGCTGCGGTGGCAGGGCACGTAGATCACTTCGTGATCCCTCGCCACCTGCGTGAGATTGTCCAGATTATAGAGGCGAATGCCATCGTAAAGGCGGTTCCAGACCCAGTTGAGAAACAGCTCCAGCGCCCGGATCACGGTGTGGGAATAGTCGGCGGCGATTTCCAGCGCGTAGCCTCGGGCCCGGGCGGTGACTTTCTCTTCCTTGTCCTCGCTGCTGGCGATCTCTTCCTGGATCGCCTGGCGCACCGCCGGAGACTGAATGATGTCATTGGTCAGGGTGCGCCGGTGAGACAGGTCGGGGCCGATGGCCGCTTCCTGCTGGCGGCGGAAGTGCACCCGCAGAACACGGGATGTCTTGCGCACCACCTGGTCCACATCATCGGACTGGTCGGCAAGCACGCGCAGGGATACCGGCGGGCTGAATTGCAGGTACAGATCGCGGCCCTGGGTAAGAATGATAAGAAACTTCTTGATAAAACCCGGTGGCGCCCAGGTATCGGAGAACAGAATCCGCCACAGGGAATTTTCCTTTTCCGGTTGGCGTCCCCAGAACACCGACACCGGCACTAATTGCACATCCAGGTCCGGGTTGTCGTGCAGGGCACGCACCAGTTTCCGCAGACGCGGCGGCACCAGGGCATCCCGTTGCCGGGTGCCCGTCACTCCGCGTTTGTACAAGTAGAAATAGCTGCGGCGCAGATGCTGTTTGCCCAGACTCAGGGAGGAATTGGCGGCACTCAGCTTCTGCTTGCGAGTGGCTTGATGCACCACCGCCGCATCCGCCACGGAGCGATCTCGCATTACATAGACCACCGGCTTGTTCGGGTCCAGTTGCAATTCTTCGGGATCCGCCGGCAGTGCCGTGGCGCGGGTGCATAGCCGCATGAAGGCGCGGATCAGCAAAAACAACAGTCGGTCGAGGCCTAGCCATGGACTCATAAAGCGAGCTCTTGGGTATCCGGGTAGAGGTCGATTCTACCGGACGCGGACCGATGGCGCCCACCATGGTGATTCACACTGGCGCGGAATCGAACGGTATCCACGGTCATAGCGTTACCGGGACCGATTAACCGCTCCGTCCGTATGGCATTTCTTCCCGCAATCCGCGATCATCCTGATTCGCGATACCCCCGTATTAAAGGAGTAACCCGTGTCCGAACACCAGGCCGGCCTGTTTGACCGTCACTATACCCATCATCTTTTCCTGGAATTCGCCCTCGGCGCTGGCGCCGACATGGACGGGGTGCGCCAGGCCTTGCGCGATGTGCTGGCGCGGGCACCGGCCAGCACCCCGCTGTTGATGGCGTTCGGCCCCGGGCTGTGGCGGAAGCTGTCCCGCTCATTCACCTTTCCGCCGTTCTCCCTGGAAGGCAAGGCGCCCTCCACGCAGGGGGATCTGTTGATCTGGATCCAGGCGGAAAATCCCAGTGACCTGTTTGACACCGCCCTGGCGGCGTCGCGGCGGTTGCGTGAGGTATTGGCTCTGCAACTGGAGGTTCAGGGTTTCGTTTACCACGATATGCGCGATCTGTCCGGCTTCGTCGATGGCATTGGCAACCCCACCGGTGACAAGGCTCTGGCCGCCGCGGTGATTCCGGAAGGGCAGCCCGGGGCGGGTGGCAGCTGGATGATCACGCAGAAATGGGTGCATAAACTCGAAAGCTTCAACGCCCTGCCGGTGGAAGAACAGGAAAAGGTGTTCGGCCGTACCAAGGCCGACGCGGTGGAGTTCGATGGGGAGAACATGCCGGAGAACTCCCACGTGGGCCGCACCGATGTGGACCATGATGGTGTGCCGCAGAAAATCTGGCGGCGCTCGGTACCCTATGGCACCACCACCGAGCACGGTTCCTACTTCATCGCCTTCACCTGCGAGCGGGAACGTTTCGAGTTCCTGCTACGGCGTATGTACGGCATGGTCGACGGTGTTCGCGATCGTCTGCTGGATTACAGCAGGCCGGTCACGGGCTCCTGGTGGTACGCGCCCAGCCAGGAATGGCTGAGCGCGCTCTGAACCAGCTGCAAGCGGGCGGGCAGGTCGGCGTGGCGTCGCCGCTCGCACCGGCGCCGGCCCCGCGCCCCCTTACCGGTGTCCTGCTGATGGCCGCCGGCGTCGGCATCCTGCCGTTGATGGACAGCCTGGCCAAATACCTCAGCGACGAATACCACGTGGTTCAGGTTACCTGGGCCCGGTATCTGTTCCATTTCCTGCTGCTTGGCGCACTGCTGCTTTGGCGCTTGCCCTTGTCCGCGCTGATCCCGCGCCATGCCGGCCTGCAGGTGATCCGCAGTGCCTTTCTGCTCAGTACCACCCTTTGTTATTTCGGTGCCATTGCCTTTCTGCCGCTGGCCAATGCTCTGGCGCTGGCGTTTCTCGGGCCGCTGGTCAGTACCGCTCTGGCGCCGCTGATCCTGGGCGAAAGCGCTGGCCCGCGCCGTTGGATCGCGGTGACGGTGGGTTTCCTTGGCACTCTGGTGGTGATCCGTCCCGGCTGGGGCGAGTTCCATTGGGCCTCATTGCTGGGATTGGGGGCGGGGGTGTCCTACGGGCTGTACCAGCTCACCACCCGGCGCCTGTCCGGCAGCGGCCGTCCCTCGGTGACGCTGTTTTACACCTCGGTGTTTGGCCTGGCGGTGCTCAGTTTAATCGTCCCGATGGTCTGGCGCTGGCCGGACCCGGCCACTTGGGGACTGATGCTGTTGATGGGCTCGGTGGGCGCCCTGGCGCACTTTCTCATCATCCGCGCCTTCGAATACGCCAGCGCCCCGGTCCTGTCCCCGGTGAGCTATATGGAGATGGTCTCCGCGGTCACCCTCGGCTGGCTGATCTTCGGCGACTTCCCCGACGCCTGGACCTGGGCCGGGATTGGATTGATCGTGGTCAGCGGCTTGTTGATTGTTATATGGGAATGATAAGAGCAGTTGACAGTTGATAGTGGACAGTTGACAGCGAAAAACAAAAACAGGTGATCTTTAGCCGCTGTTCCCACAGAAAAGGCATGAACCGACTTTGTTGATACGCAAATGGCTTTTGCACTTCCGCATTTCTTTCCGCTGTCAACTGTCCACTATCAACTGTCCACTTTGTTTATTTCTGTTTCCCAAACATTTTCCGGACCAGGAACGGCGTCAGCTTCAGGCTGGCGCCGAGCCATTGCAGCGGGCTTTTGGGGAAAGCAAAGTACAGGGCGTTGAGCAGGCCCTTGTAGGTGGCGCGGTCGAAGGGGTACCACCAGAGGTTACGCTTGGCCGGGAGTAAGTCCCAGTTGATCGCTTTGACGTGGGTCATTTCCTCCAGGCCTTCCGGGCCGTGGGTGCGGCCGATGCCGGATTCCTTCCAGCCGCCCCAGGGGGTTTCCGACAGGCCATGACTGTAGAGGTGGTCATTGAGGGTGGTGACGCCGGATTCCAGCCGGGCGGCGAGGGCGCGGCCTTTTTTGTTGTCGCGGGTCCAGATCGAGGAGGTCAGGGCCAGTTTGGAGTCGTTGGCTTTTTCCAGGGCTTCCTCGGCGTTGGCCACAGCAGTGACGGCAATGATCGGGCCGAAGGTTTCTTCACGCATCACCAGCATGTTGTCGCTGACCTGGGTGAGCAGGGTGGCGGGCAGGAAATAGCCGTTTTCCACCTCGCCCACCGGTCGTGACTGGGCCTCGATACGCGCGCCTTTGGCGAGGGCGTCTTCCAGATGTTGTTCCACCGTGCGTTTCTGACCCTCTGTGGTGAGGCTGCCAATGTCCACCGGGATGCTTTTATCGTTGCCGGGACCATGGCGCAGGGCGCGGGTCTTCTTCGCCAATAGTTCGACGAAGTCATCGTACACTGAAGCTTCCACATAGACGCGCTCGACACCCCCGCAGCTTTGCCCGGCGTTCTGGTAACCGGCCCAGGCGGCGCCGTTGCTGGCACGCTCCAGGTCGGCGTCGGCCAGCACGATCATCGGGTCGTTGCCGCCCAGCTCCAGCGACAGCGGCGTCAGTGTTTGCGCGGCTTGGGCCATCAGTACCTTGCCGGCGTTGACGCTGCCGGTGAAGAAAAGCTTGTCCACGCCATTTTCAAAGAAGGCGGTGGCCACTGCCGAGCCGGAGCCGACGATGTGCTGGAACAACCCGTCCGGCAACCGGCCGGCCTCGACGATGCCCTCGATGGCGCGGCCCACCGCAGGAGTGGCGGCGGCCACCTTCAACAGCACGGCATTACCGGCCATCAGGCCCATGATGATTTCACCGAACGGAATCGACAGGGGATAGTTCCAGGGGCTGATGATGCCCACCACACCCAGGGGCAGGCGGCGAATCTCGGTGCGTTTATTGGCGAACAACAGACTGCCGCCGGGGCGGCGTTTCGCCGCCAGGACTTTCTCCGCGTTACGGCCATACCACTGGCAGGAGAGAGCACAGGGCAACACCTCGGTGGCGAGGGCATCGACCAGCGTCTTGCCGTTGCTTTCACTGACTACCCGGGCCAGTTCCTCGGCGTTGTCGCGGATGTAATTGCGCATGCGCCTGATGTGCACGGCCCGTTCCCTGAACGATTTGGCCGCCCAGATCCGCTGAGCCTGGCGCGCCTTCTTGAAACGTTCCGGCAGAGTAGCGAGGTCGGTTTCATTAAGTTCCGCTACGGCTTTGCCGGTGGCGGGGTTGGTGTCGATCACGACGGTCATGGTTACGGCTCCGGCGGCAACATTGAATCACTGGCGGTAATAGTGGAGCGATCGGGAAAGCCATGCCATGGCCGGGGCGCCGGGGAGGGTCGGATTGGGCGCCAGGGATGAGAGCCGTGGAACTATGAAGCTACTGTAGGAGCCTGCCCTGCAGGCGAATTTTTTGAGCCAAAGCTCATTCGCCTGCAAGGCAGGCTCCTACAGTGGTTTGGGGGCGCCGGATAAGTCAGCCCAGAAGGTTTTCCAGCACCTGTCGATAGATTCCGGTGAGGATGTCCAGCTCACTGATACTGGTGTGTTCGTCCACCTTGTGGATGGTGGCGTTTACCGGTCCCAGTTCCACTACCTGAGCGCCGGTGGGGGCAATGAAGCGGCCGTCGCTGGTGCCGCCGGCGGTGGACAACTCGGCATCGCGGCCGGTTTCCTGGCGAATCGCCGCCACGGTGGCGTCCACCAGGGCACCGCGATCGGTGAGGAACGGCTGCCCGGACAGAGTCCATTGCAAGTCATAGTCCAGGCCGTGTTTGTCCAGAATCGCCTCGGTGCGCTGGCGCAATATCGCTTCGGTGAGTTCGGTGGAGAAACGGAAATTGAAAAGTACCCGGCAATGGCCGGGAATCACGTTGGTGGCGCCGGTGCCGGCCTGAATGTTGGAAATCTGGAAGCTGGTGGCGGGGAAGAAGTCGTTGCCCTGGTCCCATTCCTCGGCGGCCAGTTCCGCCAGGGCGGGAGTGGCCTGGTGCACCGGGTTTCGGGCCAGGTGAGGATAGGCCACATGGCCCTGGATGCCTTTGACCGTGAGCACGGCGCCGAGGGAGCCGCGCCGGCCGTTTTTAATCACATCGCCGACGGTGTTGGTGGAGGAGGGCTCGCCCACCAGACAGTAATCGATGGCCTCGTCGCGTCCCTGTAAATACTCCACCACTTTGACGGTGCCGTTCACCGACGGCCCTTCTTCGTCGGCGGTGATCAGAAAACCGATACTGCCGTCGTGATCGGGGTGGGCGGCGACGAAATCCTCCACCGCCGCCAGCATAGCCGCGATGGAGCCTTTCATGTCCGCCGCGCCGCGACCATAGAGCAAGTCTCCGTCGATAGTGGGGGCGAACGGATCATGGGTCCATTCCTCGCGTTCCCCGGTGGGCACCACATCGGTGTGCCCGGCGAACACGAACAGCGGGCCGCCGTTGCCGCGCCGCGCCCACAGATTGCGCACCTCTTCGAACCACAGGGTTTCGCACTGGAAACCCAGGGCTTCCAGTTTTTCGATCATCCAGTCCTGGCACCCTTCGTCTTCCGGCGTAACGGAAGGGCGGCGGATCAGTTCCCGGGCGTAGTCGAGGGTTTTGCTCACCATGGGCTCCCGTATCGGTGTGGGCGTCAGTTGTGCTTGTGCAGTTCTTCGTTCAGGGCGATGGCGCTCTTGTTGGTCCGACACTGCACCGCGCCGCTTTCCGAATTGCGGCGGAACAGCAGGTCGGATTTGCCGGCCAGATCCCGGGCCTTGACGGTATCGACCACGCCGCCGTTTTCGTCCAGCACTTCCACCTTGGTGCCGGAAGTGATGTAGAGGCCCGCTTCGATGGTGCAACGGTCGCCCAGCGGGATGCCGGTGCCGGCGTTGGCGCCGAGCAAACAGCCTTCGCCCAGGGAAATGACGATGTTGCCGCCACCGGACAGCGTGCCCATGGTGGAGGCGCCACCGCCGATGTCGGAGCCCTTGCCGACGAACACGCCGGCGGAGATGCGGCCTTCGATCATGCCCGGGCCTTCGGTGCCGGCGTTAAAGTTGATGAAGCCCTCGTGCATGATGGTGGTGCCTTCGCCCACATAGGCGCCGAGGCGGACCCGGGCGGTATCGGCTATGCGCACGCCGGTGGGGATCACGTAGTCGGTCATTTTCGGGAACTTGTCGACGCTGTTCACTTCCAGCAGCTTGCCGTTGAGGCGCGCCAACAGTTGACGCTCCGGCAGCTCTTCCAGATCCACCGCGCCTTCGTTGGTCCAGGCCACGTTCGGCAGCAGCGGGAAGATGCCGCTGAGTACCACGCCGTGGGGTTTCACCAGGCGATGGGAGAGCAGGTGCAGCTTCAGATAGGCTTCCGGGGTGGAGGCCGGCTCGGCATCGGTTTCCAGGATGGTGAGCACCACCGGGCGCTCGGATTCCTGGAACGCCACCGCGTAGCTGGCCTCATGCTCGAAACCGGCTTCACGCCATTCCCGGGCCAGGTGTTGTACCTGGCGATGGGTCAGTTCCAGGGCGGCATTGCCGCCTTGGTAGCCCACTTCCTCACGCACGACCTCAATCAGTTTGGGATCCGGGTTCAGGTAGGGATCCGGATAAAACACTTCCAGCCAGTTGTCATCGCGGTTCTTGGTACCGCAACCCAGGGCGAAGGCGAAAATCGTGCTCATAACAATCTCCTTTGGCGTCGAACGTCAGACCGGGGCGCCCGACGCTAATTAAAACGAAACTCTTTTAGAACAAGGCTTGCCATTGGTCGGCGTTGAAGCCGGCCACCAGGGTCTCTCCGTGCTGGAGGATCGGCCGTTTAATAATGGATGGATTGTCCAGCGCCACGGGCACGGCCTGTTCGGCATCCATGTTGTCGCGCACGGCCGGGTCCAGTTTACGCCAGGTGGTGCCGCGACGGTTGATGACGGTTTCCCAACCCAGGGTATCGATCCAGCGGCGCAATTCCGCTTCCGGCACGCCTTCCTTTTTGTAATCGTGAAACACGTACTCCACGCCCTGGTCGTCCAGCCAGACCCGGGCCTTCTTCATGGTGTCGCAGTTCTTGATGCCGTAAAGGGTAGTGGCCACGGTAAGCTCCTTACTGTGTTCATATGCCGGCGGTTACAGACGCTTGATCAGCGCGCGCATGCGTTCGGCGCCTTCCACGCACTGGTCCAGTTCCGCCACCAGCGCCATGCGCACCCGGTTATTACCGGGGTTGCGGCCGTTCACGGTGCGAGACAGATAGCGGCCGGGCAACACGGTGACGTTCTCTTCCGCCTTCAATTGACGGGCGAAACTTTCGTCGTCGATGGGTGTGCGCGGCCACAGGTAAAAGCCCGCGTCCGGGGCGGATACCTTAAGTTCGTCACCGAGAATGTCCAGCACCGCGCGGAATTTTTCCACGTACAGGGCGCGGTTGGCTTCCACGTGGGTTTCATCGTTCCAGGCGGCGATACTGGCCAGCTGGTGATGGACCGGCATGGCGCAGCCGTGGTAGGTGCGGTAGCGCAGGAACCGTTGCAGGATTTCGCCATCGCCGGCGACGAAGCCGGAACGCAACCCCGGCAGGTTGGAGCGTTTGGACAGGGAGTGAAACACCACGCAGCGGCGGTAGTCGTGGCGGCCCATTTCCGCGCAGGCCTGCAGCAGGCCGGCGGGCGCCTGATTCTGATAGATTTCTGAGTAGCACTCATCGGAGGCGATGACAAAATCGTACTTGTCAGCCAGTTGGATCAACGCTTTCAGCTGTGCCTTGGAGAGGGTGGCACCAGTGGGGTTGCCCGGAGTGCAGATGAACAGCAATTGAGTGCGGATCCACACGTCTTCACCGACCGCGTCAAAATCCGGTTGCAAGCCGGAAGCGCTGGTGCACGGCAGGTACACCGGCTCGCCACCGCCGAGCAGCGTGGCGCCTTCGTAGATCTGATAGAAGGGATTGGGCATCAGTACCAATGGCCGGCGCTGCCGGTCCAGCAGGGCCTGGGTGAAGGCGAACAGCGCTTCGCGGGTGCCGTTCACCGGAATCACCTGCCGGTCATGATCCACCGCGGTCAGTTTGAAGCGGCGCACCAGCCAGTCAGCGATGGCCTGGCGCAGTTCCGGCAGGCCGTTGGTGGCCGGATAGCGGGACAGTAAAGCGGTATTCTCGCGCAGCACTTGCTGCACGAATTCCGGTGCCGGATGTTGTGGTTCGCCGATGGAAAATGACACCGGGGCTTTGTCCGAGGCGGGCAGGTTGTTGAACAGCGTCGCCAGTTTTTCAAAAGGGTAGGGATGCAGCTGCTCCAAATCCGGATTCATGAGGCGCCGGCGCTCCTTGATCAAAAAGTGGTGGAATAAGTGTCGTTCTGATTGCGCTTGTCCAGTTCCTGCATGAGCGTGTCCTGCAGGTGCTGGCACAGTTCCGGGTCGGACACCGGATCACCGTTGAGGTCGGTGACGAAGAACACATCCTCGACCCGTTCTCCCAGGGTGGCGATGCGGGCGTTCTGCACCAGCAGTTCGAACTGCACGAAAATGCGACCGATGTGGGCCAGCAGGCCGGGGCGGTCCAGAGTGTGGATATCCACCACGGTGCGATCGTTGACGATGTCGTTGCTGATCACCACCTGGGTTGGCACGTCGAAATGCTTGTGCCGGCGCGGCATGCGCCGGCTTACCGTGGTGCCGAACTTCTCCGGGTGTTTGAGCGTCTCGGTCAGGGTCTGGCGAATGTGTTCGATACGCGGCCAATCATCGCCGATCGGCGTGCCATGTTCGTCCAGGACGATGTAGGTATCCAGACTGAAGCCGTCGGCACTGGTGATGATGCGGGCGTCCATGATGGTCAGGCCCAGGCTGTCGAGGGCGTTAACGGTGGCGGCGAACAGATTCTGGGTATCGGGCGTGTAGATAAAGATTTGCGAGCCGCCTTCGGTTTGCCCCTGGCCCATCTGGTTCTCACGGATCAGCACCAGCGGATCTTCCGGATTGGGGCGGCCGAGCAGCGCCTCGGTGTGCCAGGCGATATCCCAGGGGGTTTCGCGAAGAAAATACTCATCGCCGATGTTGGCCCACAGTGCTTCCACCGCCTGCGGATCCTGATCGCGATCCATCAGCATCTTAAGCGCCGCTTCGTGGGTTTCGTCGACCCAGTCCTGTTTGTCCAGCGGGTTGTTCAGGCCGCGGCGCAGGGCGCGCTTGGTTTCCACGTACAACTGGCGCAACAACGAGGCGCGCCAGGAATTCCACAGGCTCGGATTGGTGGCATTGATGTCCGCCACGGTGAGCACGTAAAGGTAGTCCAGATGCACCAGGTCGCCGACCACGCGGGCGAATTCGTGCACCACGTCCGGATCGGAAATGTCCTTGCGCTGGGCGGTGACACTCATGGTCAGATGGTTCCGCACCAGCCAGGCCACCAGTTTGCCGTCCCAGTTGCTGAGGCCGTGGCGCTGGCAAAAGGCAATGGCGTCCTCGGCTCCCAGTTCGGAGTGATCACCGCCGCGGCCCTTGGCGATGTCGTGGTAGAGGCCGGCGACATACAGCAGTTCCGGTTTCGGCAGGCGGTAGAACACCTCGCTGGCCAGCGGGAACGTTTCGCGCATGTCGTCATAACGCAGCCGGCGCATGTTCTTGATCACCAGCAGGGTATGGGCATCGACGGTGTAAATATGGAACAGGTCGTACTGCATCATGCCGATGATGCGGCCGAACTCGGGCAGGTATTTGCCGAGCAGCCCGTAGCGCTTCATCCGCCGCAACTGGGTGAACAACGAGTGGGGGCTGCGCAGCAGCTGCATGAACAGGGCGGTGTTGGCCGGATCGTTGCGGAACTGATCGTCGATGGTGGGCCGGGCTTCGATCAGCGCGCGAATAGTCTCCGCGCGAATGCCTTTCAGGTCCGGGTTCTGGGCCAGCAGCACGAACATTTCCAGCATCGCCGAAGGGTGCTTCTGGAACACGTCCGGAGCGCTGATTTCCAGGTAATCGTTGCGCGCCTGGAAGCGGCGGTTGAGCGGGCGTCTTTGTTTCGGGGTGGATAGTTCCGGCGTGCCGGAGCGCAGAATCGCTTCGTCGAACAACTGCAGCAGCATTTCGTTGAACACCGACATGGCCAGCGCCACCCGGTAGAACCCTTTCATGAAATGCTCCACTGCCAGGTTGGCATCGGAATCCCGGTATCCAAGGCGGTCCGCCAGTTGCCGTTGATGGTCGAACAGCAGCCGGTTTTCATTGCGCCCGGTGAGCGTGTGTAGCGCCCAGCGGATGCGCCACAGCTCGGCCAGCCATTTTTGCAGCAGCGCGTGTTCCTTGCGGGTGATGAAGCCCGCTTCGACCATGGTGTCAATGCTGTCGGCGCCGAAATGCCGGTGCGCCACCCAGGAGATCATCTGAAAATCACGCAGGCCGCCGGGGGCGTTCTTGAGGTCCGGTTCCAGGTTGTATTCGGTGTCGTTGTGCTTGGCGTGGCGGGCGGTCTGCTCGTCCCATTTGGCGGCGAAGAAGCGGTCCGCCGGCCACATCCGGTCCGGGGCGGTGCGTTCGGCCAGGGCGGTCAGGACCGCGTTATCGCCGGCCAGGGTGCGCGCCTCCATGATATTGGTGGCGACGGTGATGTCCTCGGCCGCCAGCGCCACGCACTCGTCAAGGGAGCGTACGCTGTGGCCGATTTCCAGGCCAATGTCCCAAAGAAAGGCAACAAAGCCTTCCAGGGAACCGCAGGCCTGCTCGTCCGGGCGCTGGCGGAACAGCACCATCAGGTCCACATCGGAATAGGGGTGCAGTTCGCCGCGGCCATAGCCGCCCACGGCCACCAGAGCGGCGTCGCTCAGATGGTCCAGGCCGAACAGGGACCAGGCGGCGATCAGGACCCGGTCCACCAGGGTGGCGCGGCTGTGCACCAGATCCTCGATCGGAGTCTGGTCAAAGGCGGCGTCCAACTGCGCCTGTCCTTCCTCCAGGTAAGCCCGGGCGGTCTGTCCCGGTTGGTCGGTGCCGCGCAGGCGTGCAAGAAGGTCGGACTGGCTCAGAGGGGGCGTCAACGTCATGCTGGAACCTGCCACATAAAAGAAGGGGCCGGCGCAAGGCCGGCCTCCGGGTTGGACGAGCCACCGGGCTGGCGGTGCCGTCCGCTCATTCTACACAAACCACCGATGACACGAACGGATCAATACAGGTCCTGTTCCTCATTGCGTGCGGTGAGCACTTCGTAGCCGTCGGCGGTGACCGCGATGGTATGCTCCCATTGGGCGGACAGCTTGCGATCCTTGGTGACCACGGTCCAGCCGTCCGGCAGCACCTTGTTGGAGGCCTTGCCGGCGTTGATCATCGGTTCGATGGTGAATACCATGCCCTCGACCAGCTCCAGGCCGGTGCCGGTCTTGCCGTAGTGCAGGACCTGGGGTTCCTCGTGGAAGCCCTCGCCGATGCCGTGGCCGCAGTATTCGCGTACCACTGAGAAGCGCTCGCTCTCGGCCAGTTTCTGGATGCGGTGGCCGATGTCGCCCAGACGCACTCCGGGTCTGACCATCCTGATACCGGTCAGCATGCACTCGCGGGTGGTTTCCACCAGGCGGCGGGACAGTACCGACGGCTCACCCACGTAGTACATTTTGCTGGTGTCGCCATGCCAGCCGTCCTTGATCACGGTGACGTCGATATTGACGATATCACCGCTCTTGAGCGCCTTTTTCTCATTGGGAATGCCGTGGCAAACCACGTGGTTCACCGAGGTGCAGATGGACTTGGGGAAGGGGATGCGGCCGGGCGCGCCACCATAACCCAGGCAGGCGGGGATGGCCTTCTGCTTGTTGACGATGTGGTCATGGCAGATACGATCCAGTTCCTCGGTGGTCACCCCCGGCTGAACGTGCTCGCCAATCATTTCCAGGACTTCGGCGGCCAGACGGCCGGCTTCGCGCATTTTGGCGATTTGTTCGGGGGTTTTGATCACTACATTCATGCCAGGAACCTGTTCGTGGTAAAGGATGTCGTCGTCAATGAGAGTCGCGGTACATAAAGACCGAAGTCAGTAAAGGTCGAGAACGAGTCCGGTGTCTACCCTGGAGATCGAGGGAAAAATACCGTGTTTTCAGAGACTTGGGCTGGCCCGGCCGGGTGGCGCCCGGGTCTTTTCCGTTGCCTCGATGGGGGCGGTCGTGGTATAAAGCGCCCGCTTTCTCACTCGTCAGCGGTGACGCATTGTAACCGTTCGGCGGTGAGGAGTGGAGCCTTGGACCGGATAACCCTTCCCAATACCGGGAAATGGGGGCTCCGGCCGGGTAAACAACGACACACACGTTCCGACACATGGCTCGGGGTGCTTCCAGGCGCTTCCTCTCTATTTATTAGGGAACGGGAGACCGGAGGTTGGGTCATGAGGGGACGTGGAGGCCTAACCCTTGGAGTTTACATTATGTCTAGCGTAACCATGCGCGATATGCTGAAGGCCGGCGTGCACTTCGGCCACCAGACCCGTTACTGGAACCCGAAGATGAAGCCGTTCATCTTTGGTGCCCGCAACAAGATTCATATCGTTAACCTGGAATCCACCCTGCCGCTGTTCAACGAAGCCATTGGCTTCCTGAACAAACTGGCCGCCAGCAACAACAAAGTGCTGTTCGTTGGCACCAAGCGCGCCGCCCAGAAGGCTATTCGCGAGGAAGCCACTCGTTGCGGCATGCCTTATGTGGATCACCGTTGGCTCGGCGGCATGCTGACCAACTGGAAAACCATCCGCCAGTCCATCAAACGCCTGCGTGATCTGGAAGCGCAAAGCGAGGACGGCACCCTGGCCAAGCTGACCAAGAAAGAAGCCCTGATGCGTCACCGGGAAATGGAGAAGCTGGAACGCTCCATCGGTGGTATCAAGGAGATGGGCGGCCTGCCGGATGCGCTGTTCGTGATTGATGTGGACCACGAAGACATCGCCGTTCAGGAAGCCCGCAAACTGGGTATTCCGGTGGTGGCGGTGGTGGACACCAACTCCGACCCGGATGATATCGACTATGTCATCCCGGGCAACGACGATGCCATTCGCGCTATTCAGCTCTACGTCCAGGCCGCCGCCGACGCGATCCTGGAAGGCAAGGAATACGCGAAAAACAGTGGTGCCGGCGGCGAGAGCGAATTCGTCGAGGTAGTGGAAGACTCGGAAGCCGACCAGGCCGAGGGTTGATTCGCGTCGGGCCGGGGCATACTCCGGCCCGTACCACCTGATTCAACACCCTGTTAAAAGATTCAAGAGGTAAGCATGGCTGCTGTAACTGCTGCAATGGTGAAAGAGCTTCGTGAACGCACCGGCCTGGGCATGATGGAATGCAAAAAGGCGCTGGTGGAAGCGGACGCGGACATCGAAAAAGCCATTGATGACCTGCGCAAATCCGGCCAGGCGAAAGCCGCCAAGAAAGCCGGTCGTACCGCCGCGGAAGGCGCCGTGGTCGTGGCTACCAGTGACGACAAGTCCCGCGCGCTGATGGTTGAGATCAACTCCGAAACCGACTTCGTCGCCCGCGACGAGAACTTCCTTGGTTTCGCCAACAAAGTGGCTCAGGCCGCTCTGCAGGCCGGTGTCACCGACGCCGCCGGGATCGCTGAACTGAAGCTGGAAGATGGCGCTTCCGTGGAAGAAGCGCGTCAGGCTTTGGTGCAGAAAATTGGCGAGAACATTCAGGTGCGTCGCGCCTTGGCTCTGAACGTGGAAGGCGGCGTGGTCGCCTCCTACGTGCACGGCGGCAAAATCGGCGTGCTGGTTTCCCTGTCCGGTGGCGATACCGAGCTGGGTAAAGACGTGGCCATGCACGTGGCCGCGGTAGCGCCGATGGTGGTCAAGTCCGACCAGGTGCCCGCCGAGACTCTGGACAAAGAGCGTGAAATCATCCGCGCTCAGCCGGATATGGAAGGCAAGCCGGCGGAAATCGTCGAGAAAATGGTCGGCGGCCGCATCAACAAATTCCTCAAGGAAGTGAGCCTGTTGGATCAGCCCTTCGTGAAGGATCCCAACACCTCCGTTGGCAACCTGGTGAAAGGCGCTGGTGCCGAGGTGGTGGCTTTCGAGCGCCTGGTGGTGGGCGAAGGCATCGAGAAGGAAGAAGTGGATTTCGCCGCGGAAGTGATGGCTCAGGCGAAACGCTAAATTGCGCGCCGCATGGCGTGTCGGGGTGGCGGCCGTAAAGTCTGTACATTTTACGCCGCCGCGCCACCAAAACGCCTTGTTGGGCTCCCCAGCAAGGCGTTTTTTTAAGATCATGAACAGGCTTCAAGCAGCCTATTGAAACCGGGTGCCAACCGGTGCGCCCGATGGCTTTGGCGCCGATGGCCGCTCTCTCTTCATGAGGGCGCGCCATGTTGTCCGCGGGCCCCGCGGAGACGGCGTGGCAAGCGTGTGAGCGAATCTTCGCCGGCGCGATTAAACAGTTGCATCCTCGCGTGCGGCGGGTAGTGTGTCGAGAGTCCTGTGGCTGCGGTACGCTTGCGGGCCGGGTCATTTCAGGCGCACGGACCGAACGATTAGCAAATGGCGGATATTCCATGAGTGGCGGAGAGCATGATATGGCCAAGAGCAAGGAGCGTTCACCGCGCTACAACCGCATCCTTCTCAAGCTGAGCGGTGAGGCGTTGGCGGGTGATGAGGGGTTCGGTATCGATCCCCGGGTACTGGACACCTTATCCCTGGAGATTGGTCAGTTGGTGGGGATTGGTGTTCAGGTCGGCATCGTTATCGGTGGCGGCAACCTGTTTCGCGGCGCCGCCCTGCAAACAGCCGGCCTGGACCGGGTGGCGGGCGATCACATGGGGATGCTGGCCACGGTCATGAACGGCCTGGCCATGCGCGACGCGCTGGAGCGCTCCAACATCCGCACCCGCCTGATGTCGGCCATTCCCATGAGCGGCATCGTGGAGCATTATGATCACCGGCACGCCATCCGCTATCTGAAAAACGGCGAGGTGGTGATCTTCTGTGCCGGCACTGGCAACCCGTTCTTCACCACGGATTCCGCCGCCTGTCTGCGCGGTATTGAAATCAGCGCCGACGTGGTGCTCAAGGCCACCAAGGTGGACGGTGTCTACGACGACGATCCGGTGAAGAACCCCGAAGCACGCAAATACGACCGCCTGACCTTCGATCAGGTGCTGGACAGCAAGCTCGGCGTGATGGACCTGACCGCCATTTGCCTGTGTCGTGACCATGACATGCCGTTGCGTGTGTTCAACATGAACAAGCAGGGCGCGTTGCTGAATCTGATGCTGGGGGGCAGTGAAGGCACCCTGGTGGCGTCCGAAGTACAGGAAGCGGGCTCCGAAACCGCATGATACGGCGGCGCAGCCCAGTGAAGAACAGGCGAGGAATCGAAAGGTGATCGAGGACATCAAGAAAGACGCGGAATCACGCATGAAGAAGAGCCTGGAGTCTCTGGACGTGGCTCTGAAAAAAGTGCGCACCGGCCGCGCCCATCCCAGTCTGCTGGACACTGTCCACGTGTCCTATTATGGCTCGGACACGCCGCTGAGCCAGTTGGCCAACATCAGCGTGGAAGAGGGGCGTACCCTGTTGGTGTCGCCGTTCGACAAGAGTCTGGTGCCGGATGTGGAAAAAGCCATCATGGCTTCCGATCTGGGCCTGAATCCCTCCACCGCCGGCACCGTGATTCGTTTGCCGCTGCCTCCTCTGACCGAGGAAACCCGTCGCGATCTGGTGAAGGTGGTGCGCGGCGAGGCCGAGCATGCCAAAGTGGCGATCCGCAACATCCGTCGCGACGCCAACGGTGACTTCAAGGATTTGCTCAAGGAGAAGGAAATCTCCGAGGACGAAGCCCGTCGTGGCGAAGAGCAAATTCAGCAGCTTACCGACCGCATGGTCGGTGAAGTGGAGAAGATGCTCAAGACCAAGGAAGAGGAGTTGATGACCGTTTGAGGATCCCGGGATCCTGAAGCGGCCATTGCCGTCAGTGCGGGCGCCGGCAGTTACCGGCGCCTGCGTTGTTTCGGGTGGTACGGGACGGCGAAACGGATCAGGCCCGTTCGTTGCCTGGTGAACAAGAGAAGCAAGGACGACAACCCGGAGGTTCTTGATGGAAGAAACCCGACCGGTTTCCTCGGCGCCGGACCTGGATTCCCACGCCGGGGCTTTGCCGCGCCACGTCGCCATCATCATGGACGGCAACAACCGTTGGGCCCGCCAGCGCGATTTGCCCGGCGTCGAAGGTCATCGGGCCGGTGAAGCCACGGTGCGGGAAGTGATTCGCCGTGCCGCCCGTCGCGGTATCGAAGTAGTGACGCTGTTCGCTTTCAGTTCCGAAAACTGGCGCCGGCCCGAGGACGAGGTGCAGCATCTGCTGGCGCTGTTCGTTCACGCTCTCGGGGCCAGGGTCGCCGAATTGCATGAAAACGGCATCCGCTTGCGCTTCATCGGCGAGCGCTCCGCCTTCAATGACGGCTTACGCCGGGGCATGGACCAGGCCGAGCAGTTGACCGCCAATAACGATGGCATGACCCTGGCCATCGCGGTCAATTATGGTGGCCAATGGGATCTGACCCAGGCCGCCCGCCGTGTGGCGCAACGGGTGCGTGACGGTGAGCTGGCGGTGGAGGAGATCACCGACGCCGAGTTGGGCAGTCACATTAGTCTGGCCGATCTGCCGCCGCCGGATCTGCTGATCCGCACCGGTGGCGAGCAACGCCTGAGCAACTTCCTGTTGTGGCAGGCCGCCTACAGTGAATTCTATTTCACCCCAACCCTGTGGCCGGATTTTGACGGCCAGGCGCTGGATCGGGCGCTGGCGGATTACGCCTCCCGGCAGCGCCGCTTCGGGCGCTCCGGTGAGGAAGTCAATCGCCTCGATGGAGACTCTTCATGCTGAAACAGAGGGTGATCACCGCTCTGATTCTGTTGCCGATCGTGCTGGGCGCGGTCTTTGGCCTCGGCCGGGTGCCGTTCGCGGTGATCGCCGGTGTGTTTTTCGTCGTCGGTGGCTGGGAATGGTCCGGCATGATGCGTGGCCCGGGGCAGGGCGCCCGCCTGCTATGGTGCCTGTCCCTGGCGCTGCTGATGGTGGCGGTCGAGATCTGTCGCCCGGCCTGGGTGCTGAACGCGCTGCCGTTGTGGTGGTTGCTGGCGTTGGTGATGGTGCTCGGCTATCCGCGTAACGCCCGGCTGTGGTTCCGGACACCGATCATGGTGGTGGTGGGCTGGTTGCTGCTGATACCGTCCTGGGCCGCGGTGGTGGAGCTGCAGGATCATGGCGCGCTGGGTCTGGCCGGCCCCTGGGCGCTGCTGTTTATTCTGGTGTGGGTGTGGGCGGCCGATACCGGCGCTTATTTCGCTGGCCGGGCCTTTGGACGGCATAAGCTGGCGCCGCTGGTCAGTCCTGGCAAAACGGTGGAAGGGCTGGTCGGTGGTGCTCTGCTGGCATTGGCCGTGGTGGCCCTGGTGTACGCCACAGGCTGGCTGCGGGCGACCTTGCCGGCGCTGTTGATCGTCGCGTTGATGACCGTGCTGGCCTCGGTGCTGGGTGACCTGTTCGAGAGCATGGTCAAGCGCGAGCGCGGTATCAAGGACAGTGGCTCGGTATTGCCGGGCCACGGCGGTATGCTGGACCGTATCGACAGTGTCACCGCCGCTCTACCGGTGGCGCTGGCCGGCCTTAACTGGTTCTCCCTGCCAGGAGGCGTGCTGTGAAGGAGCGTATTACCGTCCTCGGTGCCACCGGCAGCATCGGCTGCCAGACCCTGGAGGTGCTGGCCCTGCACCCGGAACGCTATGAAGTGGTGGCGCTGACGGCGGGCCATCGCTGGCGTGAACTGGCGGAACAGTGTCTGCGCTGGCGCCCGCGTTACGCCGCTCTGGCGGACGAACAGGCCGCCGGCGAGCTTCGGAACCATCTCAAGGCGGCAGGGTCTGACACCGAAGTGCTGGCCGGGCACCAGGGTGTGTGCGCTGTCGCCGGGCTGGACGATGTGGACACGGTGGTCGCCGCCATCGTCGGCGCCGCTGGCGTGCGTCCGACCCTGGCGGCGGTCGGCGCCGGCAAGAAAATTCTGCTGGCGAACAAGGAAACCCTGGTGGTGACCGGCGCGCTGTTCATGGAGGCGGTGAAGCGCCACGGTGCCACGCTGTTGCCGGTGGATTCCGAGCATAATGCCATCTTCCAGTGTCTGCCCCGGGGCGGCGTGGACCAGGGCGTGCGAAGAGTGCTGCTGACCGCCTCCGGCGGTCCGTTTCTGGGCTGGTCCGCTGAGCAACTGGCGTCGGTGACGCCGGAGCAGGCAGTGCGGCATCCCAACTGGGACATGGGGCCGAAGATTTCCGTGGATTCCGCCACGCTGATGAACAAAGGCCTGGAATTCATTGAGGCCTGCTGGTTGTTCGATATGCCGCCCGAACGGGTGGACGTGGTGATTCACCCGCAAAGCGTGGTGCATTCCATGGTCGAATACCTGGACGGCTCGGTGCTGGCGCAAATGGGCACACCGGATATGCGCACGCCGATCGCCTGCGCGCTGGCGTGGCCACAGCGGATCGCCTCCGGCGCGCCGTCACTGGATTTCGCCAAGCTTGCCGAGCTGCGTTTCCTGCCGCCGGATGAGAAAGCCTTTCCCTGCCTGGCTCTGGCCCGGCAGGCGATGCAGGCGGGCGGCGCCGCCACCGCCGTGCTCAACGCCGCCAATGAAGTGGCGGTGGCCGCTTTTCTTGACGGCGGGCTGGGTTTCCAGCATATCGGTAGCGTAGTGGCGAACACTCTGGACGCCTTGCCCGGCGGTTGCTGTGACGATGTGGATGAAGTGATGGACCTGGACGGCCGCGCGCGGGAACTGGCCCGGCAACAATTAGTGACGTTGGGCCGATGAAGGAGAAGGTGTGAAACGCGATGGGCAGACAGCAATGCCGCCGCTGATGGCTTGTACAGAGGTCAATCGATGCTGACGGTTCTGGCTTTCGTCGTCGTCATTCTGGTCATCGTTGCCTTCCATGAATGGGGACATTTCCTTGCCATGCGCGCCTTTGGCGTGCGGGTTTTGACGTTTTCCGTCGGCTTCGGTCCGCGCCTGTGCCGTTTTACCGATCGCCGCGGCACCGACTGGGTGATCAGCGCGATTCCCCTGGGCGGCTTCGTCAGGCCGCTGGATCGCCGGGACAGCGAGATTCCGGAGGATGCCACTCTGGATGAAGAGTTCTCCGGCAAACCCGCCTGGCAGCGCGTGATCGTCTACGCCGCCGGCCCCATCTTCAATTTCATTCTTGCCTTCCTGATTTACTGGCTGCTGATGATGACCGCTGGCGAGCGCGGCTATGCGCCGGTGGTGGGCAACCCGACGGCGGACTCGCCGGCGGTGGCGGCGGGCTTCGAGCCCGGTGATCGCATGCTCACCGTTGGTGGTCGCAAGGTCGACACCTGGCAGGACGTGATGGGGCGGCTGGTGCTGCGTCTGGGGGACGCCGAGCCGGTGCCGGTGCAGGTGCGGGACAGCCGTGGCCAGGAGCGGACCCGGCAACTGGATATCAGCGCCTGGTCCCGGGATCCGGAACAATCGCCATTGCCGGTATTGGGCCTGAGCCCGGCGGTGGTGATCGGCGAGATCGCCGAGGGCAGCGGGGCCCAGCGCTCCGGCGTGCGGACCGGCGATCAGGTGCTTACCACCGACGGCCAGCCAGTGCCGGGCTGGAGTGCCTGGCGGCAGAAGCTGCAGGAAAGTCCGGGGCAGGCTCTGCCGGCCACCGTGCTGCGTGACGGCCGCGAGCATTCCCTGACGTTGCATCCCGAGCCGGTGACGGTGGAGGACCGCGTGGTCGGTCAACTCGGAGTGTTGCCTGGCGGCATCGTCGAGCAGCGCTATAATCCGTTGTCGGCGCTGGATGCCGCCGGCGGTCGCCTGGCCGACCAGTCCGGCGTGGTGTGGGCGAGTATCGCCAAATTGTTTACTGGTCACTTGCCACTGGATAGTCTCGGTGGGCCGGTGACCATTGCCCAGGTGGCCGGCCAGAGCGCGGAGGTGGGAATTCTCAGCTTCCTGATGCTGCTGGCCTATCTCAGTATCACCTTGGGTATTATCAACCTGCTGCCGGTGCCGATGTTGGACGGCGGTTGGATTCTTTTCGGCATCATCGAAATGATTCGCGGGCGCAGCCTGCCCGAGCGGTTCCTGACCACCGCTCAAGGGGTGGGGTTGACGCTGGTGATGAGTTTCATGTTGTTGGCCATCTACAACGATCTGGTGCGACAGTTTTCATGAGATACCGGGAAACGACCCAAACCCTGTTCGGCGGGGTACTGCTGACTCTGGGGGCGCTGAGCCCCGCGCTGGTACAAGCCCAGGAAGCCGTGCCGTTTCAAGTAAGGGATATTCGCGTGGAGGGGCTGCAACGCATTCCCGTCGAGCGGGTATACGCCACCTTGCCCATTCAGCCTGGTGACACCGTGACCCGGCAAAGCGTGGTGCAGTCGGTGCAGTCCCTGTTCGCCACCGGCAATTACGAGGATGTGCAACTGGGGCGCGACGGCGACGATCTGGTGGTGATGGTCTCCGAACGGCCGAGCATTGCCCGCATCGAGCTGTCCGGTAACAAGTCGATCGAGGAGGATGCCCTGCGCAAGGGGCTGACCGAAGCCGGTCTGGCCGAGGGCGAAGTGTTCCAGCGGTCCACCCTGGAAGCCATTTCCGGCGAGCTGGAACGGCAATACGTGGCCCAGGGCCGCTATGGCGCGGATATCAACGCCGAGGTGACGCCTTTGCCGCGGAACCGGGTGGCGCTGAAAATCGATATCTACGAAGGTAAATCCGCGCGCATCAACGACATCAACATCGTTGGCAACACGGTGTTCGATGACGATGAGTTGCTCAAGGTCTTCAACCTGCGGTCATCTCACTTCTGGTCGTTCATCAAGGGTGACGACAAGTACAGCCGGGAACGGCTGGCCGGTGATCTGGAGCAATTGCGGTCGTACTACCTGGACCGCGGTTACATCAACTTCTCCATTGAATCCACCCAGGTGGCGGTGACCCCGGATCGGGAAAAGGTGGCGCTCACCGTCAACGTCAACGAAGGCGAGCAGTACACCGTCAACAGTATCAAACTGGCCGGTGATCTGGTGGTGGATGAGGAGCAACTGCGCTCGCTGGTGGTGCTGGACAAGGGCCAGGTCTTCAGCCAGCAGCAGGTCACCTACACCAGTGATCTGATCAAACGCCGCCTCGGTAACGAAGGCTATACTTTCGCCGAGGTGCGTGGTATCGACCAGGCAACCAACGACGACGACAACACCGTCGACGTGGTGTTTTACGTGGAGCCGGGGCGCAAGGTTTACGTTCGCCGCATCAACTACAGCGGCAACCAGAAAACCTCCGACGAAGTGATGCGCCGGGAAATGCGCCAGTTCGAGCAGGCGCCGGCCAATACCGCGCTGATCGACTTGTCCCGTCAACGCCTGGAGCGCCTCGGTTACTTCAGCGCGGTGCAGGCGGACACCGATCCGGTACCCGGTTCCGATGATCTGGTGGATGTGAACTACAAGGTGGAGGAGCAGCCGTCCGGTTCCATCGGTGCCAATGTCGGTTATTCCGACGCCTCCGGCGTGGTGTTCGGCGCCAACATCAGCCAGAACAACTTCCGGGGTACCGGTAACCGGGTGTCCTTCGCGCTCAGCCGCAGTGACATCCGAGACGCCTACAGCTTCTCTCACTACAACCCGTACTACACCCTGGACGGCGTCAGTCGGGGCTTCAGTCTGTATTACTCCAAGATTGATTTCGATGAGGCCCGGGTCTCCTCCTATGCCGCGGACCGTGCCGGTGGCTCGGTGACGTTCGGCTACCCGATTTCCGAATACACCCGCCTGAGCTTCGGCGGTGGCCTGGAGCGCACCAAGATTTCCGACGGCGAATTCATCGCCGTGGACATCGCCCGCTTCATGGAAGAAGAAGGCCGCACCTTCGACGAGATCAAGACCAACGCCACCTTGCGTACCAGTACCCTAAACCGGGGCGTGCTGCCGGACCGTGGCTGGGCCAGCACGCTGAATCTGGAAGTGGCGGTGCCAGGCTCCGACTACCTGTTCTATAAATTGAGCTGGGATGGCGAGAAGTATTTCCCGATCACCAACCGCTGGACCCTGCGTACCCGCAGCAGCGTTGCCTACGGCGATGGCTATGGCGACAACGAAGTCCTGCCGTTCTTCGAGGCGTTCTACGGCGGTGGTATCGGTTCTGTCAGGGGCTATGAATCCCGCTCCCTGGGTCCCCGGTCCGATGCGCTGTATTACGCGCAACGCGGCGAAACGGATCCCGATCCCGATCCGATCGGGGGTAACCTGCTGACCGAACTCAGCGTGGAATTGATCTTCCCGACGCCGTTCGCGGCGGAATCTCGCAGCGTGCGGACTTTCCTGTTCGCCGACGCGGGTAATATTTTCGAGACCAAACGGGATGATATCGATGCTGATTTCGCTGTCCAGGATCTGCGGGCATCGGTGGGTATCGGTTTGAGCTGGCTCACCGCCATCGGTCCGCTCAGCTTCAACCTGGCCAAGGCGATCAACAACGAGTCCGGCGACGATACCGAAGTGTTCCAGTTCTCTCTGGGGCAAACGTTCTGATAGAGATCGGATAGAGGCAGGCCCGGCGGCGCCGGGCCTTTGTTGTTATTGGGAAGGGAAGGGTTAGGAGCGGTTATGAAGAAGAGCTTGCTTGTTGTACTGATGCTGTTTCCGGTGCTGGCCAGCGCGGAAATGCGGATTGGCGTGGTGGATCCGATCGGCGCCTTGCAGGAGGCCGACGAATTCAAGACCCGCTACAGCAAACTGGAATCATCATTGCAGGGTGACCAGTCACGGCTGGAGCAACTGGGCAAGGAAGTGGAAGGGCTGCGCAATCGCCTCGACAAGGAAGGCATGACCATGGGTGAGGACGAACGCCAGCGCTTGCAAACCCAGGGACAGCAAAAGATGATCGAGGTGCAGAACCTGCGTCAATCCGCGCAAAAGAAACTGGGGCGTGGCCAGCAGGAAATCCTGGATGTGATGGAGCCGAAACTGCGCGAGGCGGTGGAAGCGGTGGCCAACAAGCGTAATCTGGACATGGTCCTCAATGGCCAGGCGGTGGTGTACTTGAAGGGCGATGAGCCGGACATCACCAAGGACGTTACCCAACAACTCAATCGCATGAAATAATCAATGACGGTTACTCTGGAATTTCTCGCCCGGGAGCTGGATGCGGAACTGCATGGTCCGGCGGACGCCGAAGTCAGCGGTCTCGGCACCATCGGGGCGGCCGGCCCACAGCAGCTCACTTTTCTGGCCAACTCCCGCTATCGTGCCTTCCTGGAGAACACCAGCGCTGGCGCCGTGCTGCTGAGCGCGGAGCAACGGGAGCATTGTCCGGTGCCGGCTCTGGTGGTGAAGGACCCGTACCTGGCGTTTGCCAAGGCCAGTCATTTCTTTGATACCGCGCCGCCGGTGTCCGCCGGGATCCACCCGAGCGCAGTGGTGGACCCCTCCGCGACAGTACCGGAGTCGGTATCGCTGGGCCCGAATGTAGTGATTGACGCCGGTGTGGAGCTGGGTGAAGGCACCGTGGTGATGGCCAATTCCGTCATCGGGGCCGGCACCCGGATCGGTGGGCAGGGCCGTATCTGGCCGAATGTTACAATTTATCATGGTGTTACCATCGGGCCGCGGACTACCATTCACTCCCATGCCGTGATCGGCGCGGACGGGTTCGGCTTTGCCTTCAATGGCGCGGGCTGGACCAAGGTAGCGCAGGTGGGCGGTGTGCGTATCGGCGCGGACGTGGAGATCGGCGCCGGCACCACTATTGATCGCGGGGCCATCGAGGACACCGTGATCGGCAATGGGGTGATCCTGGATAATCAGATTCAGGTGGCCCACAACGTGGTGATCGGCGATCATTCCGCCCTGGCCGGCAAGGTCGGTATTGCCGGCAGTAGCCGTATTGGCAGTTACTGCATGATCGGCGGCGCGGTGGGAATCTCGGGTCACCTGGAAATCTGTGACCAGGTACAGATTCTCGGCATGTCCCTGGTGTCCCGTTCGATCACGGAACCGGGCACTTACGGGTCGGCGCTGCCCGTGGACAAACAGGACCGTTACCGCCGTAATGTGGCGCGTTTTCGCCACTTGGACGAGTTGTCCCGGCGGGTTCGTCGTCTGGAAAAGGCGCGGGGCGGGAGCAGCGAAGACTGAATCCCAGGCCGCGTCAGGCCCAGCGACGATCGGATGTCACGCCCCCGACAGGGGGTTTTTGCTTTCGGAATACATATCATGATGGACATTAACGAGGTGCGGGAATACTTGCCCCACCGCTATCCGTTTTTGCTGGTGGACCGGGTGGTGAACGTGGAGCCGGGCAAGCGCATCGAGGCGTACAAGAACGTCACGATCAACGAACCTTTCTTCAACGGCCATTTCCCGCAGGAACCGATCATGCCCGGCGTGCTGATCATCGAGGCGATGGCCCAGGCCGCCGGGATCCTCGGGTTCGTCACCGAGAACAAGCGCCCGGCGGACGGTTACATCTACCTGCTGGTGGGCGTGGACAATGCCCGTTTCAAGCGCCAGGTCGTGCCCGGTGACCGTTTGACGCTGCATGCCGAGTGGCTGATGCTGCGCCGCAGTATCCTCAAGTTCACCTGCCGCGCGGAAGTGGAAGGCCAACTGGTGGCCTCCGCCGACATGCTGGTGGCGGAACAGAAAGTCTGATTCACGCCCGCTCGGGCGGGCGTCACGGCCATCGCCGCCCTTTGGACTCTTGGCTATACTGGCGGCGGTTGCACCATTCGGAACGACACACCAGCCCAGGGTGGACACGCATACCTATGATTCATCCCACAGCCATTATTGATCCCAAAGCGGACCTGGCGGCGGACGTTGAAGTCGGGCCGTACTCCGTGATCGGGCCTGACGTCACCATCGGTGCCGGCACTGTTATCGGCCCCCATGTGGTGATCAAAGGACCGACCCGCATCGGCGCCAATAACCGCATTTTTCAGTTCGCTTCGGTGGGCGAGGACTGCCAGGACAAGAAATATCAGGGGGAGCCCACTCGTCTGGAGATCGGTGACGGTAACGTCATTCGAGAGCACGTCTCCATTCACCGCGGCACCGTGCAGGATCAGGGGCTAACCCGCATCGGCAACAACAATTTGCTAATGGCCACGGTGCATGTCGCCCATGATTGCATGATCGGCAACGATAATATTTTCGCCAATGCCACCGGCATCGCCGGCCATGTGCACATCGGCGACAATGTGATTCTTGGCGGCATGACCGGCATTCACCAGTTCTGTCACATCGGCTCCTACGCCATGTCCGCCGGCTGCAGTCTGATCGTCAAGGATGTCCCCGCCTACGTCATGGTCGGTGGCAATCCTTCCTCCGCCCGCAGCATGAACTTCGAAGGCATGCGCCGGCGTGGCTGGGACAGCGAAGTCATCAACCGTCTGCGCAAGGCCTTCAAAGTGGTCTATCGCCAGGGTATGACCCTGGAACAGGCACTGGCGGAGCTGGATCCGGAAGCCGGGCAGTGCGATAAGCTGAAGCTGTTCGTGGACTCGCTGCGTGACTCCACCCGGGGCATCACTCGCTGATATGGACGCGCCGCTGATCGCCCTGGTGGCCGGCGAGGCTTCCGGCGATATTCTCGGCGCCGGCCTGATCGAGGCCTTGCGGGCGCGTTACCCGGATGCCCGTTTCTTCGGTGTTGGCGGCGAACGCATGATCGCCGCCGGTTTTGAAACCTTGTTTCCGATGGAAAAGCTGTCGGTGATGGGTATCACCGAGGTTCTCTCCCACCTGCCGGAGCTGTTCCGTCTGCGCCGCCAGTTGGTGGACGCCTTGCTGGAAAAGCGCCCGGCGGTGGTGATCACCATCGATTCCCCGGATTTCACCCTGGGCGTGGCCAAGCGCGCCCACGCCGCCGGGCTGCGCACCGTTCATTACGTCAGCCCGTCGGTGTGGGCCTGGCGCCAGGGGCGGGTCAAGGGGATCCGCCGGGACGTGGACCTGATGTTGACGCTGTTCCCGTTCGAGGCGCTGTTCTATGAGGAGCATGGCGTGCCGGTGGCCTTTGTCGGCCACCCGCTGGCGGACATGATCGATCTGGATGTGGACACCGCCGCCGCCCGCGATGAGCTGAGCCTGGCCGGGGACGGCCAGTGGCTGGCGGTGCTGCCGGGCAGCCGGGGCGGAGAGGTGTCCCAACTGATGCCGCCGTTCCTCGATGCCATGGTGCGCCTGCACCGGGATAATCCGGCGCTGCGTTTTGTCATTCCCGCTGCTAACCCGGCCCGCCGCGAGCAAATCGAACTGGCGCTGGGGGCGGCGCCGGCGTTGCCGGTGACGGTGGTGGACGGGCACAGCCGCACGGTGATGGCGGCCGCCGATGTGGTACTGATGGCTTCCGGCACCGCCACCCTGGAAGGCTTGCTGCTGAAAAAACCCATGGTGGTGGGCTACCGGGTGGGCGCGGTGACCTATGCCATCGTCTCGCGATTGGTGAAGAGCGAATTCGTCGCCTTGCCCAATCTGCTCTGCCGGAAAGCCATGGTGCCGGAACTGATTCAGGATCAGTTGAGCGGCGAGGCGGCGGCGCGGGAAGTGAATCGCTGGTTGCATGAACCGCGGCGGGTGGCCGCGTTGCGGGAGGATTTCACCCGGGTGCATGAAGCCTTGCGTGGTGGCGCCAGCGTCAAGGCCGCCGCTGCCGTTGCCGGCCTGTTGGAAGGACAGCGATGAACCATCCCTTTCCTGAATATGATCTGAGTGAGCCGTTCGTGCCCAGCGCTTTTGCCTGGCAACCGGGCATGGTGCTGGCCGGCGTCGACGAGGTGGGCCGGGGGCCGCTGGTGGGGGCGGTGGTGACCGCCGCCGTGGTGCTGGACCCGGCAAGGCCCATAGAGGGGCTGGCGGACTCCAAGAAACTCACCGCCAAACGCCGCGAGCGGTTGGCGGAATTGATCCGTGAACGGGCCCGGGGCTGGGCTTTGGGCCGCGCCGAGGCGGCGGAAGTGGATCAACTGAACATCTATCACGCCACTCACCTGGCCATGGTCCGGGCGGTGGAGGCGCTGCCCATTGACGTGGAAGCGGTGTTGGTGGACGGTAATCGGACCCCGTCCTTCGCCTGTCCGGCGGAAGCGGTGGTGAAAGGGGACGGCCGGGTGCCGGCCATCGCCGCCGCCTCGATTCTCGCCAAAGTGGCGCGGGACGCGGAAATGGTGGCGTTGCACCAGCGGCATCCCGATTACGGCTTCGACCGTCACAAGGGCTATCCCACCGCGGTGCACCTGGAAGCGTTGCGCCGGCTCGGTCCCTTGCCAGAACATCGCCGTTCCTTTGGCCCGGTAGCGGCCCTGATCGAATCGAACTGACCCGCCGCAGCCGTGGCGGGAATCAAGGAGCTTTTTCGTGAGCGAACCCCGTTTCGTCCATTTGCGATTGCATACCGACTACTCCCTGGTGGATGGGGTGGTGCGGGTGAAAGAACTGATCAAGACCTGCACCGCCCAGGGCATGCCGGCGGTGGCGGTCACCGATGAGAACAACCTGTTCGCACTGATCAAGTTCTATTCCAATGCTCAGAATGCCGGGATCAAACCGGTGATGGGCGCGGACCTGTGGGTGCAGGCGGATGATCCTGAAGACGAGCCCAGCTATATCACTTGCCTGGTGCAGAACGAACAGGGCTACCGCAATCTGACCCTGTTGATCAGCCGCGCCTGGCAGACCAACCAGGTGCGCGAACGGGCGCTGATCCGGCGCGAGTGGCTGCTGGAGCTCAACGAGGGGCTGATCGTGTTGTCCGGCGCCCGGTTTGGCGACGTGGGTAAATGGCTGCTGGCGGAGAAGACCGATCTGGCGCGGGAACGGGCCACGGAATACAAAACCGTATTTGGTGACCGTTACTACCTGGAGGTGCAACGCACCCAGCGCCCCGGCGATGAGGACTGCCTGCACGCCAGCGTGGCGCTGGCGGCGGAGCTGGACATTCCGGTGGTGGCCAGCAATGACGTTCGTTTCCTCAAGCGCGAGGATTTCGAAGCCCACGAGGCGCGGGTCTGTATTCACGACGGCAACACCCTGGATGATCCGCGCCGGCCACGAAAATATTCCGAAGAGCAGTATCTGAAAAGCGCGGAGGAAATGGCGGAGCTGTTTTCCGATCTGCCGGAGGCGCTGCAAAACAGCGTCGAGATCGCCCGTCGCTGCACCCTGGATATTCGCCTGGGCAAGAACTTCCTGCCGGATTTCCCGGTGCCGGAAGGCATGACCATCGAGCAGTACTTCGAGAAAGTGTCCCGGGACGGGCTCGAGGAGCGGTTGGTCAAGATTCTCGATCCGCAGGCGCCGGACTACGCCGAGCGCCGCAAGATCTACGATGACCGCCTCAAGTTCGAACTGGACATCATCAACCAGATGGGTTTCCCCGGTTACTTCCTGATCGTGGCGGACTTTATCCAGTGGGGTAAGGAACATCAGGTGCCGGTGGGACCCGGGCGGGGCTCCGGCGCCGGCTCCCTGGTGGCCTACGCACTGAAGATCACCGACCTCGATCCGATCGCCTACGACCTACTGTTCGAACGGTTCCTCAACCCGGAGCGGGTATCCATGCCCGACTTCGACGTCGATTTCTGCATGGAAAAACGCGACCGTGTGATCAATTACGTGGCCGATAAATACGGCCGTGACGCGGTCAGTCAGATCATCACTTTCGGCACCATGGCGGCGAAGGCGGTGGTGCGGGACGTGGCGCGCGTGCAGGGCAAACCCTACGGCATGGCCGACCGGCTTTCGAAGATGATTCCCGGCACTCCGGGGATGACCCTGTCGAAGGCACTGGAGCAGGAAGAAACGCTGCGGGATTTCCTCGAGGACGACGGCAACCCGGACAAGGAAGCGGTCAATGAAATCATGGAGATGGCCTTCAAACTGGAGGGCCTGACCCGAAACGTGGGCAAACACGCCGGCGGCGTGGTGATCGCGCCGGGCAAACTCACCGACTTCGCGCCCTTGCACTGCGACGAGCACGGCGAAAACCTGGTCACCCAGTACGACAAGGACGACGTCGAGCAAGCCGGGCTGGTGAAATTCGACTTTCTCGGTCTGAAGACGCTGACCATCATCGACTGGGCGATGAAAGCGGTGAACGTGCGCCGCCAGCGCGAAGGGGACGGGCCGCTGGAGATCGAGCGGATTCCGCTGGACGATTCGCCCAGCTTCGATCTGCTCAAACGTGGCGACACCACCGCCGTATTCCAGCTTGAAAGTCAGGGCATGAAGGAGCTGATCAAGAAGCTCAAGCCCGACGTGTTCGAGGACATCATCGCCTTGGTGGCGTTGTACCGGCCCGGTCCGCTGGAATCCGGCATGGTGGACAACTTCATCAACCGGAAGCACGGTCGGGAACCGCTGGCCTACCCGGATCCGCAGTACCAGCATGAATGGTTGGAGTCGATCCTCAAGCCCACCTACGGGGTGATTCTCTACCAGGAACAGGTGATGCAGATCGCCCAGGTCCTGGCCGGCTATACCCTCGGCGGCGCGGACATGCTGCGCCGCGCCATGGGCAAGAAAAAACCGGAGGAGATGGCCAAGCAGCGGGAGATCTTCGAAAGCGGCGCGAAAGAGAAGGGTGTGGACCCGGATCTGGCGATGAAGATCTTCGACCTGGTGGAGAAGTTCGCCGGTTACGGCTTCAACAAATCCCACTCCGCCGCCTACGCCCTGGTGGCCTATCAAACCGCCTGGCTCAAGGCCCATTACCCGGCGGAATTCATGGCGGCGGTGATTTCCGCCGATATGCAGAACACCGACAAGGTGGTGACCTTCATCGATGAATGTCACTCCATGGGCCTCAAGGTACTGCCGCCGGATGTGAACTCCTGTGGTTATCGTTTCACGGTGAATCCGGAAGGCGACATCATCTATGGCCTGGGCGCGATCAAGGGCCTGGGCGAGGGCCCCATTGAGGCGATTGTCAGTGCCCGTGGCGACACTGACGGGTTCGACGATCTGTTCGACTTCTGCCGCCGTATCGACCTGAAGAAGATCAATCGCCGTTCCCTGGAAGCCCTGGTGCGTGCCGGAGCCCTGGACAAGCTAGGGCCGAACCGTCATTTCCGTGATCGCGCCACGTTGTTGGCCACTTTGCCGGATGCCATCGCCGCGGCGGAACAGGACGCCCGCAACGAAGAAGCCGGCATGACGGATTTGTTTGGCTCCATGCAGACCGCCGAAACCCCGGTGGTGGAGTGGAAGCCGGCCCGCGAGTGGAATGACGAACTGCGTCTCAACGGCGAGCGCGATACCCTGGGCCTGTTCCTGACCGGTCACCCCATCGACCAGTTCGAACACGAGGTCCGGCAATTCGTCAGCGCCCGCTTCAATGCCCTGCAACCCACCGCCAAGGGCGAGGCCGCCACGGTGGCCGGGCTGGTGGTGGCGTTGCGTATTACCCGCAGCAAGCGCAGCGGTGAGCGCATGGCCTTCGTTACCCTGGATGACAAGACCGGCCGGCTGGAAGTATCGGTGTTCGGCAAGACCTTTGCCCAGTTCGGTGAGCGTATCCAGAAGGACATTCTGCTGGTGGTACGCGGCGGAGTCCGTAACGACGATTACTCCGGCGGCTTTAATCTGGTGGCCGACGAGGTCATGGACATGCGCCAGGCCCGCGAGGTGTTCGCCCGCCGCCTGTGCGTGTCGGTGCCGGTGGAGCAGCAACTGCCGGACACCCTGGACCGGTTGTTTGCGCCGTACCGGGGCGGGGCGATCCCGGTGACGTTGCGGCTCGCTCACAAGGAAGCGGATGTGGCCATGCCGCTTGGCGATGAGTGGAAAATCAGCCCCCACGAAGCCCTGGTGGATGAGCTGCGCAACCGCTTCGGCGAGACGTCGGTGCAGTTGGAGTATTAGAGGAGAAGACCTCGCTTACACGCAACACGCCGGCACGCTAACACGCAATTCGCCGGGCGGCCCCCGGGGTTAGCGTGTAAGCGTGACAGCGAATTGCGGGACCCCGCTGGTCTGGGGACCGCGACTCTCGGGCACTTGGTAACAACTTGCAACTTTACGCCCAGCCGGGTATCTCGACGCTGTCATTGTATTGCGGCTACACTTGAGCGCACTGTGACAAGGGGTAGCACATGAATCCGAATTTCCTCGAATTTGAACAACCTATTGCGGAACTGGAAGCCAAAATCGAGGAACTGCGACTCGTAGGCACCGGCAGCGAGGTCAGTATCTCCGACGAGATCGCCAAGCTGCAGGAGAAGGGGATCGCGCTTACCGAGAACATTTTCAGCAAGCTGAGCTCCTGGCAGATCTCGCAGCTTTCCCGGCATCCCAAGCGTCCCTACACGCTGGACTACGTCAAGCGAATCTTCGGCGACTTTGACGAACTGCACGGCGACCGCAGCTTTGCTGATGATCCGGCCATCGTTGGCGGCATTACCCGTCTGGACGACCGGCCGATCATGGTGATCGGCCACCAGAAGGGCCGGGAAGTGAAAGAAAAGGTACGCCGTAACTTCGGCATGCCCAATCCGGAAGGCTACCGCAAGGCGTTGCGCCTGATGGAGCTGGCGGAGCGGTTCCGGATGCCGATTTTCACCTTCATTGACACCCCGGGTGCCTTTCCTGGCATCGACGCGGAAGAACGCGGGCAGTCCGAGGCGATTGCTCGTAATCTGCGGGTGATGTCCCAGTTGAAAGTCCCGATCATCGCCACCGTGATTGGCGAAGGCGGTTCCGGCGGCGCGCTGGCCCTGGGCGTCTGCGACCACTTGCAAATGCTTCAGTACAGCACCTATGCGACGATTTCCCCGGAAGGCTGCGCCTCGATCCTCTGGCGCAGCGCCGAGAAGGCGCCGGAAGCGGCGGAAGCGATGGGGCTGACCGCCAACCGTTTGCATGAACTGGGCATCGTCGATGAAGTGGTGCAGGAGCCGCTGGGCGGCGCCCACCGTGATTACGACCAGGCCGCCGACGCCGTGCGCCGCTCCCTGACCGCCGCCCTCAACAGCCTTGACGCTCTGGAGCAGCCGGAACTGATTCAGCGCCGCTACGAGCGCCTGATGAGCTACGGCAACTTCATCAGCGACCCCGTGGATGAGTGATGTCCGACGCCGCCGTCCCCCGCGTGTCGGCGGCCCAGGCCCCGCCCGGGCCCCTGTTGCTGGCATTCAGCGGCGGTCTTGATTCTTCCCTGTTGCTGCACCTGCTGGTGGAGGCCGGTCTCGGTCCCCGCCTGCGGGCCCTGCACGTCAATCACCAATTGCAGGCACGGTCGGCGGACTGGGCGGTATTCTGCCGAACCCGGGCCGAGGCACTGGGCGTGCCGTTCGAGGAAGTCCGGGTCAACGTGCCGGCCGATGTGAATCTGGAAGCTGGCGCCCGTGCCGCCCGCTACCAGGCTCTGAGCGAACAGGCCGCCGGCGCCGCCGTGATCACCGCCCACCACCGTGACGACCAGGCCGAGACGGTGTTGCTGAACCTGCTGCGTGGCGCCGGCGTACAAGGGCTGGCGGCGATGTCCGAGCACTCCTCGCTGGATGGGCTGCGACTGTGGCGGCCGCTACTGGCATTCGGGCGGGCACAGCTGGAGCGCGAGGCTCGCCGCCGGGGCCTGGAGTGGGTGGAGGATCCCAGTAACACCGATATCAGTCTGCGCCGGAACCGGCTGCGTCACGAGATTCTGCCCCGCCTGGCCACCACCTGGCCGGGCGCTCCGGCGATCCTGGCTCGCACCGCCGGGGTGATGGCGGACGCCGCCACCTTGCTGGACGAAAGGGCCGCCGAGGATGCTCGGGGATTGGCGGCGGAGAGGGATCGGTTGCCCCTGGGGGGGCTGGCGGCGCTGAGCCGTGAACGTCGGGATAATGTGCTGCGCTGGTGGCTGGATCAGGCGGGGGCGCCGCCGCCGTCCCTGGCCGTCACCGGGCAAATCCACGCTCTGCTGCGGGCGCCATCGGACCGGGAGGCCCGGGTGAGTTGGGGGGGGCGCACACTGCGTCGCTATCGCGGTGATCTCTACTTGCTCCGCGACCGTGACTTGCAGCCGCTCAGCCGGCCGCTGGACTGGCGGGACGGTCATCAGCCCCCGGATTCCGGTCTCTGGCGTCTGCTCCCAGGGGAGGGCGCGGTGACCGTGTGGGTACCGCCCGGTGACGTCCAACTGCGGCCTTTCGCGGGCGGTGAGCGTGTGCACCGTCACGGTCAGCATCAGCAGGTTTCGGAGTTGTGGCGCGTGGCCGGGGTGCCGCCCTGGCGTCGCCGCCAATGGCCGCTGCTGTATCAGGATGATGAATTGGTGTCGGTGCCAATGATCGGCGTCGCCGATGGCGTGGACCGGCACCGCTGCCGGCCGTGGCATTTACGGTGGTAGGCGGGCGCGGACGACGAAGCCGTTTGCTCGCTTGCCGTCTTTTACGTTTTTACCCGTTTTCGCGCTGCGACAGTGGTTCCCTGGCGGCAGCCGTTCTGTTACTATTTCGTCCCATCCTGACGTAGCCCAACTCCCTGATATTTCAGGAATACCGAGACCCGGCGGTACGTCCGTTCCAAGCCGAAACAGAACACACCTTTGCCCACCGCGGTGAGCAAAGGTATTTTTTTTGAGGTCATGCCATCCATGGCGACCTCCCTTCGGGCCATCGCTGGCACGATGTGAAAAATCGCTCCCGGCGATTTTTTGGTGTTTCGTTGGCGCTTTCTCACCTCCGGGGCTTGGGGCCTGGGGCAGGTTGTGGAAAGATCAGTGGCACGGTCGATGAATATGAAGTTGTCGGGACGGCTTGGGCACGTTCAATCCATGACTGATTCTGGTGGGTGCATGGCACGTTATATTTTTGTCACTGGCGGTGTGGTGTCTTCCCTGGGCAAGGGAATCACCTCGGCGTCCCTGGCCTCGTTGCTCGAGGCCCGTGGTCTGAAGGTCACTCTGATCAAGATGGACCCCTACATCAACGTGGACCCAGGCACCATGAGCCCCTATCAGCACGGGGAGGTGTTCGTCACCGAGGACGGCGCCGAAACCGACCTGGACCTGGGGCACTACGAGCGCTTTATCCGTGCCCGGCTCAGCCGCCGCAACAGCTTTACCACCGGCCGCGTCTACCAGGACGTGTTGGACAAGGAGCGTCGTGGCGAGTATCTGGGGGCCACCGTGCAGGTGATCCCGCACATCACCGACGAAATCAAACTGAAGATCCAGGAAGGGGCCGGTGACGCCGACGTGGCCATCGTCGAGATCGGCGGCACCGCCGGCGACATCGAGTCGTTGCCGTTCCTGGAAGCGGTGCGGCAGATGCGTGTGGAACTGGGTTCCAGCCGCTCCTTGTTGGTGCATCTGACGCTGGTGCCGTACATCGCCACCGCCGGCGAGATCAAAACCAAACCGACCCAGCATTCGGTGAAAGAGCTGCGTTCCATCGGTCTGCAGCCGGACATTCTGGTCTGCCGCGCCGATAATCCGATTCCGCAGAGCGCCCGTGAGAAGATCGCGCTGTTCACCAATGTGGAAGCCCGCGCGGTGATCTCCTCGCCGGACTGCAAGAGCATTTACCAGGTCCCGCGCGGCATGCACGAGCAGGGACTGGATGCCATCGTGGTGGAAAAATTCGGCCTTGATCTGCCGCAGCCGGACCTGTCCGAGTGGGACCGGGTGGTGGAAGCCCAGTTGCATCCCCAGCACGAAGTCACCATCGGCATGGTGGGCAAGTACGTGGAGCTGGCGGACGCCTACAAGTCGCTCAACGAAGCGCTGATGCACGCCGGCATCGCCACCCATGCGCGGGTCAACATCCGCTATATCGACGCCGAGGAGATCGAACGCAACGGCACCGGTGAGCTGGCGTCGGTGGACGCCATCCTGGTGCCCGGCGGCTTCGGCGACCGGGGCACCGAGGGCAAGATCGCGGCGATCCGCTATGCCCGGGAAAACAAGGTGCCCTATCTGGGTATTTGCCTCGGCATGCAACTGGCGTTGATCGAATACGCCCGCCACGTGGCCGGCCTGAAAGACGCCCATTCCACCGAATTGAGGCCGGATACCCCGCAACCGGTGGTGGCGCTGATTACCGAGTGGACGCGCGAGGATGGCAGCAAGGAGCTGCGTTCGGAAACCTCTGATCTCGGTGGTACCATGCGTCTGGGTGGCCAGGAATGCGTGCTGGAAGAGGATTCCGTGGCGGCCCGGTGCTACGGCCGTTCTCATATCGTTGAACGTCACCGGCACCGCTACGAGGTCAACAATAACTATCTGCCGCAATTGGAAGGCGCCGGTCTGCGCATTGCCGGCCGCTCCCACGACGGCGAACTGGTGGAAGTGATCGAAGTGCCGGACCACCCGTGGTTCGTGGCCTGCCAGTTCCACCCGGAATTCACCTCCACGCCCCGCGACGGCCATGGTCTGTTCAAGGGATACGTGGAAGCGGCGCTGGCCCACAAGGAGAGTTAATCCGTGAGCAGCCAGATAACCATCCAGCTTGACGGTCTGCGCTTCGCCAACGACGCCCCGATGGCCTTGTTCGGCGGCATGAACGTGCTGGAATCCCGGGACCTGGCCCTGCAGGTGGCGGAGCATTACGCCCGGGTCACCGAAAAGCTGGGGATCCCCTGGGTGTTCAAGGCCAGCTTCGACAAGGCCAACCGGTCCTCTCTGCATTCCTTTCGCGGGCCGGGCATGGAAGAAGGACTGAAGATCTTCGAGGAGATCAAACAGACCTTCCAGTGCCCGGTGATCACCGATGTGCACGAGCCTTATCAGGCGGCGCCGGTGGCGGAAGTGGCGGACATCATTCAACTGCCGGCGTTTCTCGCCCGGCAGACCGATCTGGTGGTGGCAATGGCAAAAACCGATGCCATCATCAACATCAAAAAGCCCCAGTTTCTGGCGCCCCAAGAGATGCGCCACATTCTGCACAAGTGCGAGGAAGCCGGTAACGACCAGTTGATCCTCTGTGAGCGGGGCTCCAGCTTCGGGTACAACAACCTGGTGGTGGACATGCTCGGCTTCGGCATCATGAAGACCTTCGGCTATCCGGTGTTCTTCGATGTCACCCATGCCCTGCAAATGCCCGGTGCCCGCAGCGACTCCGCCGGTGGCCGCCGCGCCCAGGTGGCGGAACTGGCCCGTGCCGGTATCAGCCAGGGCATCGCCGGCCTGTTCCTGGAAGCCCATCCCGACCCGGACAACGCCAAATGTGATGGCCCCTGCGCCCTGCGTCTGGATCGCCTGGAGCCATTCCTGGCGCAGCTGCAAACCCTGGATAATACGGTCAAGGCCTTCCCCGCCTTCGACAACGACTGAATTTGAAATTCTGGAGTAATTCTCCCATGTCCAAGATCGTCGACATCAAGGCCCGCGAAATTCTGGATTCCCGCGGTAACCCCACTATTGAAGCCGATGTGATTCTCGAATCCGGCGCCAGCGGCAGTGCCTGTGCCCCCAGTGGTGCCTCCACCGGCTCCCGCGAAGCACTGGAACTGCGTGACGGTGACAAAGACCGCTATCTGGGCAAGGGGGTGACCCGGGCCGTGGGCAACGTCAATTCCGAGATCCGCGAATTGCTGGTGGGCCGCGATGCCGTCGCCCAACGTGAATTGGATCAGTTGATGATCGACTCCGACGGCACCGACAACAAAGGCCGTCTCGGCGCCAACGCGATCCTGGCGGTGTCCCTGGCGACCGCCAAGGCCGCGGCGCAATTCCAGCAAAAGCCGTTGTACGAATACATCTCCGATTTGCAGGACGACGACAACGAGTACTCCCTGCCGGTGCCGATGATGAACATCATCAACGGTGGTGAGCACGCGGATAACAACGTCGATATTCAGGAATTCATGATCCAGCCGGTGGGCGCTCCCACCGTGGCCGAGGCCATCCGCTACGGCGCCGAGGTGTTCCACGCCCTCAAAAGCGTGTTGAAGCAACAGGGCCTGAGCACGGCGGTGGGTGACGAGGGCGGCTTCGCTCCGGACCTGCCCAGCAACGAAGCGGCCCTGGAAGCGATCATGAAGGCCATCGACCTGGCCGGTTACAAAGCCGGTGACGACATCACCCTGGCCCTGGACTGCGCCTCCAGCGAGTTCTACAAGGACGGCCAGTACGTGCTCGCCGGTGAAGGGCGCAGCATGGATGCCGCCGGTTTCAGTGATTATCTGGCCGAGCTGTGTGACCGTTATCCGATCATTTCCATCGAGGACGGCATGGATGAGTCCGACTGGGAAGGCTGGAAGATCCTGACCCAGACCCTGGGCAGCCGGGTTCAATTGGTGGGGGACGATCTGTTCGTCACCAACACCAAGATCCTCAAGCAGGGGATTGACCAGAACGTGGCCAATTCCATCCTGATCAAGTTCAATCAAATCGGTTCCCTGTCGGAGACTCTGGACGCCATCAAGATGGCCAAGGACGCCGGTTACACCGCGGTGATTTCCCACCGCAGCGGTGAGACCGCCGACACCACCATCGCTGATCTGGCGGTGGCCACCGCCGCCGGTCAGATCAAAACCGGTTCTCTGTGCCGCTCCGACCGAGTGGCCAAATACAATCGTCTGATCCGTATCGAAGAGGAATTGGGCCGTGCCGCCTACAAAGGCCGCAAAGAGTTCAAATTCCTGTGAGGAGCGACGGGCGGCCAGCGGCCGCCCGTGATGAGGATTGCCCATGAAACTGTCCCCGGCCCGCCAGGTCATGCTCGCCGTTCTGGCTTTGCTGCTGGTGGTACTGCAGGTGCGCCTGTGGTTCGGGGAGGGCAGCCTGCGCCATGTGGCGACCCTGAAAAAGGAGGTTCAGGCGCTCTCCGAACAAAACCACACGCTCAGTGAACGGAACCGCCTGATGGCGGCGGACGTACGTGATCTCAAGGAAGGCAGCGATGCGGTGGAGGAGCTGGCGCGCAAGGATCTGGGCATGATCCGTGACGGCGAGACCTTCTTCCTGATCCTGGAACCGGACACACCCCGTGACGACAAGCGTTAAGCCTTTCCCTTTGTACGCGGTGGTGCCCGCCGCCGGTGTCGGCGCGCGTATGGGCGCCAGCCTGCCCAAACAATATCTGACGCTGGAAGGCCGCACCCTGGCGGAACATACCTTGCAACGGTTGCTGGCGTTCGCGCCCTTGTCCTGTGTGGTGGTGGCGGTGGCTGAGGGTGACCCCTGGTGGCCGCGATTGTCGCTTAATGGATTGTCGCTCCAGGACCACCCGCGTATCCACACCGTCACCGGCGGCGCCAGTCGCGCCGAGTCAGTGCGGGCCGGCCTCCAGGCGGTGCTGGAACAGGCCCCGGACGCCTGGGCGTTGGTACATGACATGGCCCGCCCTCTGGTACGCCTGTCGGATATCCAGAAGCTGATCGACGGCGTCGGAGAGCAGGGCGGAATCCTGGCCTGCCCGGTGGTGGATACCATCAAGCGGGCGGATCCTGGCCAATGCATCGACGCCACCGTGGACCGCAGCCTGATCTGGCGGGCCCTGACCCCGCAATTGTTCCCTGCCGCGGCCCTCGCCGAGGCGCTGGCGGCGCCGGATGACGCCATCACCGACGAAGCGTCGGCCATGGAAGCGCGTGGCTGGCGGCCGAGGCTGGTGGCCGGAAACGCCGACAACATCAAGATCACGGTACCGGAAGACCTGCCGCTGGCACGCTTTTATCTGCGCCGCCAGGGACTGGACTCCGGCCAGGAGGAGTCATCATGAGCCTGCGTATTGGTCAGGGTTTCGACGTTCACGCCTTCAGTGATGACGGCGATCACGTTGTCCTCGGCGGTATCCGCATTCCCCATGAGCGTGGCCTGAAAGCTCACTCCGACGGCGACGTGGCGCTGCACGCGCTCAGTGATGCGCTGCTCGGCGCCCTGGCGCTGGGTGACATCGGCCATTATTTTCCGGACACCGATCCGCGCTGGAAAGGCGCTGACTCCGCCGTCTTGCTGAAAGCGGTGCTCAAGGATGTCACCGGTCGAGGCTGGCGGCCGCTGAATCTGGATCTGACCATCATCTGCCAGCAGCCGAAGATCGCTCCCCATGTGCAGGCCATGCGTGAACGTATCGCCGACCTGATGGGGCTGGCGCTGGACGCGGTGTCGGTGAAAGCCACCACCACGGAACGGCTGGGCTTCACCGGGCGGGGCGAAGGTATCGCGGTGCAGTCGGTGGTGTTGCTTGAACGAGACTGAGTTGAATGGCGCCGTTTTGAACAACGGCGGCGCCCCGGCGCGGCCGCCGGCCCATGGCGCGCCGCTGGGGCGCGCCCTGATGCGGGAGCAGTTCGCTGACTTTCGCGTCGACGAGGTCATGACAGTGACGCCGGAAGGAGAGGGCGAGCACCTCTGGCTGGAGATCGAGAAAACCGATTGGAACACCGAGGACGTGGCGTTGTGGCTGGCCCAGCAGGCCGGCATTCATCGTCTCTCGGTGGGCTACAGCGGGCTTAAGGACCGCCGCGCCATCACCCGCCAGTGGTTCAGTCTCCATCTGCCCGGCAAACCGGACCCTGACCTGGACTGTCCGCCGGGGGTGCGGCTGTTGCAGGCTCGCCGCCACCGGCGCAAGTTGAATCGCGGTACCCATCGCGCCAATGCTTTCCAACTGCGCCTGCGTCAGGTCCAGGCGGATCCGGCGGCGCTGGCGGAGCGTCTGGCGTTGATCGCCCGCCTGGGCGTACCCAACTATTTCGGCGAGCAGCGCTTTGGCCGGGACGACAGTAACTGGCAGCGCGGACTGATCTGGCTGAGCGGAGAGGGCGAGGCGCCTCGCAAACGCACCTTGCGCGGCCTGTGGCTGTCGGCGGTGCGCTCGGGTCTGTTCAACGCGGTATTGGCGGAGCGGGTGCGCGGCGGCTGTTGGGACCGGCTGCTGGACGGCGACCTTTTGCAACCGGACGGCAGCCGTGGATTATTCGCCGCCGCCGATGAACCGGACGCCGAAACCCGCTTGAGTGCCGGAGAAGTTCATCCCACCGGGCCTTTGCCCGGCGCCGGGGGCATGGCATCATCGGGCGCTTGCCAAATATTGGAACAGACCGTGCTGGCCCCCTGGGTCGCGGTCATCGAGGGATTGGCGGGGCAGGGTGTCGACGCGGCCCGCCGCGCCACCCGCCTGCCGGTGTCCGGCCTCGACTGGGACAGCAGGGACGATACCCTGTATTTATCTTTCCGCTTGCCGGCCGGGGCCTTCGCCACCACCGTGCTGGCGGAGTTGCTGGAGACTCGCGGGCCGGAACGGCGCTCGCGGGAAAGGCTTTGATATCAGGGGGGCGTCTGGCCCCATTGGGATTTTAGCAACATGACAGACCGACGAAGTGGGATTGGCATGACGTCCGCGCGTACCCGGGAACGGCTGATCAGCCGGCTAAGGGAATCGGGGATCACCGATGAACGGGTACTGGAAGCCATTCGCGCCACGCCACGGCATTTGTTCGTGGACGAGGCGCTGTCCCATCAGGCCTATGACGATACCGCCCTGCCGATCGGCCACGGGCAGACCATTTCCCAGCCCTGGGTGGTGGCGCGCATGACCGAGCTGCTGATCGAGCAGGCGATTCCGGAGAAGGTGCTGGAGGTGGGAACCGGCTGCGGTTACCAGACCGCGGTACTGGCCGCTTTCGCCCGTCAGGTCTGTTCGGTGGAGCGGATCCGCCCTTTGCAGGATGCCGCCCGGCTGCGGCTGCGTGAGCTGGGACTGGCCAACCGGGTGCAGCTGCGCCATGCCGACGGCGGCTTCGGCTGGTCCTCGGCGGCCCCGTTCGATGGCATCCTGGTGACCTGCGCCCGTCCGGACATCCCCGAGGAACTGCTTGCCCAACTGGCCGAGGGAGGCCGTCTGGTGATGCCGGTGGGGGATCGCCAACAACGGCTGACCGTGGTGGATCGGCATGGCAACGAACTGGTGTCGCGGGCGCTGGACCCGGTGCGCTTCGTGCCCTTTCAGAGAGGCGTGCAATGACCGCTTTGTTTCGGCCCGGCGTCTACTGCCGGGGCATCGCCATGGGCGCGGCCGACGTGGTGCCCGGGGTTTCCGGTGGCACCCTGGCGCTGATCACCGGCATCTATGAGGAACTGATCGCCACTCTGGGCGGGGTTCGCCCCGGTCTGATCACGATCTGGCGACGGCAGGGATTTGCCGCGTTCTGGCGTGCCGGCAACTTCACTTTCCTGATTTCTCTGTTGGCGGGCATCCTCACCAGCATCGCCTTGCTGGCGCGCTTGATTACCTGGTTTCTGGAACACCATCCGGTACCGGTGTGGGCGTTCTTTTCCGGTTTGATTGCCGCCAGCATCCCGATGATTCTCAAGCCGCTGGTACGAAGAGGCCCTTCCCAATGGGCTACCTTTCTGGCCGGCACTCTGGCGGCGGTGGCGATTTCGCTGGCGCCGGGACTGCAGGGGGCCGGTGCCGGCCCGCTGGTGTTTTTTCTGGGTGGCGCCGTGGCTATCTGCGCGATGATTCTGCCGGGCATTTCCGGCAGTTTTATCCTTCTTTTACTCGGGCTTTATGAGCCGGTTCTGCAGGCGGTGCGTGACGGCCAGTGGTCATTGCTGGCTGCTTTCGCGGGCGGCTGCGCGGTGGGGCTGTTGAGCTTCGTGCATTTGCTGAAGTGGCTGTTGAGTCGTTACCACGACACAGTAATGGCGCTGCTTGGCGGCTTCATGGCCGGTTCGCTGGTCAAACTCTGGCCCTGGCGCATCGGTGACGAAAGTGGCCTCGGAGAGCATTGGCTGACGCCGCATCAATACGCTCAGGCCACCGGCGAAGGGACGCAAATTCTCATCGCCGTGCTTGCCGCTTTATTGGGAATGGCTGTGGTCTGGCTACTTTCCCTGGCCGCACCTGTGCATAATGTCGCCAAGGAGACGACCGACTAAAGGCTTCTACTTGCGCGTTCTGGTCTGGATAACTTTGACACTGTGGCTGGGCGGGTGTGCGGTAAGCAATCCGCCGCCGGTGGTTGACCTGTACGGCAAGTCATCCCGCTCCCAGCCGGTGACTTCCGGCAGCCATAAGGTGGCTCGCGGCGAGACCTTGTATTCGATTGCCTGGCGCTACGGCTGGGACTACAAGTCGCTGGCGCGCGCCAATGGCATCAAAGCGCCTTACACCATCTATCCCGGACAGGTGATCCGTTTCTCCTCCCGCGCCGCGGCAGTACCGAAAACCCGTCCACGCAGTACCGCCTCAAGCAGCAAACCGACGGCGAAGCCGGCCGTCAAGCCGGTCGCCAAACCGGCCCCTCCAGCGACCCCGAAAGTAGTCAGCAACGTGCGTTGGCGCTGGCCGGCGGATGGAGAGCTGGTGCAGCGCTTTTCCTTCGCCGGCAGCGGCCCTCGCGGTATCGCCATCGCCGGGCGTCGCGGTGCGTCGGTAGTGGCCGCGGCGGACGGGGCGGTGGTGTATAAAGGGGTGGGGCTGACTGGTTACGGCAAGTTGCTGATCATCAAACATAATGATCGCTGGCTGAGCGCCTATGCTCACAACGATAACTTACTGGTGAAGGAGGGGGAGCAGGTGAAGTCCGGTCAGAAGATCGCCACCATGGGGTCCAGTGGCACCTTTCGCACCCAATTGCATTTCGAGATTCGCCGGGATGGACAGCCGGTGGACCCGCTTCCTCTGTTACCGAAGAAATCATGACCGATCATTCCCGCGCGTCCCATCGTTTATTGCTTCTTGCCGCCTCGGCTTCGGTGGCGGTGGCCATGGTGCTGATCGTGGTCAAGGCGCTGGCCTGGAGCGCCACCGGCTCGGTCAGCCTGCTGGCCTCGCTGGTGGATTCAGCGATGGACTCGCTGGCCTCGCTGGTCAACTTCGCCGCCATTCGCTATTCGCTGGTACCGCCGGATAAGGAACACCGCTTCGGACACGGCAAGGCGGAGGCGCTGGCCGGGCTGGGCCAGGCGGTACTGGTGGCGGGCTCGGCGGTGTTTCTGGGGCGGGAAGCGATCCTCAAAATGCTGGATCCACAACCGCTGGAAGCCACTGGTCTGGGTATCGGCGTGATGGTGTTTTCCATTGTCCTGACCGGCGCCCTGGTGATTTTTCAACGCTACGTGATCCGTCGCACCGGCTCCACCGCGATCCAGGCGGACAGCCTGCATTACTTCTCCGATCTGGCGGTGAACCTGGGCATTATCGCCACGCTGGTGATCGCCTGGTTCGGCTTCCCTGAGGCGGATGGCATCGTGGCGATGCTGATCGCGGTGTTCGTGCTGCGTTCCGCCTGGCAGATCGGCTGGGAGGCCAGTCAGCTGCTGCTGGACCGGGAGGTGGAAGGGGATACCCGAGATCGTATTGGCGCCATCGTCGGAGCCCATACCGAGGCGCTGGGATTCCATGATCTGCGCACTCGTCTTTCAGGGCGGACGCTGTTTATTCAATTGCATGTGGACATGGACCAAACCATGTCATTGCTCGATGCTCATGCCCTCGGCGAGCGCATTCGTCTGGACATCCGCAAGGCGTTTCCCAACGCCGAGGTGATCATTCACCAGGACCCGGTGCCGGGAGCGCCCCGGGTGCCGGTGGATGAACGTCAGGACGTCTGACGCCAGGAAAGGCTTATCGCGGTTCAGGGAAAACCGGGGGGGTCCAGCAGGGACAGCGGAGCCACGTTAGGCCTTTGCGGAAACGCCGTGAATACGTCCGTGTAGGCTCCCGGTCGAACGTCCGTGTTCGACAGGGTCCCGCAAAGGCCTAACGCGGCTCCGCTTCGAGGTAACCGGCGAGCGCAGGAGCCCTCACACCCTCAACTTCGGTTTCACACTGATCAGCAAGGCCGGCAACAATGTCAGGTTGCTGAGCAACGCCACCAGCATGGCCAGGCCGGTGAGCAGCCCGAAATAGACGGTGGGATTGAAGTTGGAAATCGCCAGGATCGAGAAGCCGGCGATGATCACCAGAGAGGTGTAGTACATCGCCTTGCCGATGGAGCCGTGGCAGCGGTACATGGTGGCCACATAATCGTTGTCTTTCGGCAATTCCTCATGGAAGCGGTGTATGTAGTGGATGGTGTCGTCCACGGCGATGCCGATGGTGATCGCGGTAATGGTGATGGTCATCAAATCCAGCGGCAGACCGATCCAGCCCATCAAACCCAGTACCAGCGCCGCGCTGACCAGGCTCGGCACCATGCTGATCAATGCCACCGGCAACGAGCGGAACAGGATCAGCAACATCACCATGATCGCCACGAACACATAGCCGAGGGTCTTGATCTGGGAATCGAACAGACTCTGCAGCATGTTGTTATAGAGCACCATGGCACCGGTGAGATGCACCTGCTCGGGCTGCAGGTCGAACTTCTCCAGCAGATCGCCGCGAATCTTCTTGAGCAGGTCATCGCGATTGAGATTCTTGTCTGAATCGATCACCCGCACACTGATGCGTACCTGGCGGCCGTCCTCGGACATGTATGGATTCACCAGCTGTGAACGCAGATCGTCGGGAATGAAGCTCGCCAGCAGCATCAACTGCATGTAACTGAGAGGGCCGCCATTGAGCTTTTCCGCTACCTGGTAAGTGGTGGCGATGGACAGCACCTTGCCGGTTTCCGGCAGGGACTTGAGATATTCCTCGATCTCGATCAACTGGCCCAGCCGGTGGGGGGTGTACCAGTAAGCGTCGCGCAGACGGCGTTCACCGGCGGAAGCCTGTTTGAACGGATCGCCGCCATCGTCGGCACCGAAGGGGTCGGCACTGAACGAGTCGGTACTGTCGGCGGCGAAAGGATCGCCCGCCTGATCCGTGCCGTCCGTGCCAAAGCCGTCGTCACCGGCGCTGAAAGGATCTTCGTCCGTCGCGCCAAAACCATCGTCGGACGCCGGCTCGGACGTGGCGGTGTGGTGGTCTTGTGTTTTGGGTTCCGGCCTCGGCGGCGCATCAATAATGATATCCAGCGGTGTGGTACCACCCAGTTTGCGGTCGATCTGCAGCATGCCCTGGTGGATTTCCGTGTCCTTCTGGAAGTAATCAATAAAGCGGTTTTCCACCGTCAGACGGCTCATCCCCCACACCGCCAGGGCGATGATCACCAGCGCTGCCAGCAGCAGTGGCAGCCGGCTTTTTTCGGTGATGGTGGCGAAGCCCAGTGTCAACTTGCGGGTCAGGTCGCTACCGCCGGGGGCAGTGCCGGGCTGCAATGGCAACAGCAGGGCCGGGAAGGCCAGGAAACACACCACCAGCGCCACCGCCAGACCAATGGTCATCATCCAGCCGAAGTCGATGACCGGGCGGATGTCGCTGATCACCAGGGACGAGAAACCGACCATGGTGGTCAGGATCATGTACACACAGGGCCGCATCATATGGGCGGCGGTTTCCCGTACCAGCCAGGCCTGGGTGGCCGAGGGGTTTTCTTCGTGCAGTTCCCGGTATCGCACGGTCAGGTGAATGGCGATGGACATGGTGATGATCAGCAACAACGAGATGTAGTTGCTGCTGATCACGGTGACCTTCCAGTCCATGAAGCCGAGCCAGCCGGTGACGATCAACACGGTGAGTCCGCAGCAGACCAGTGGCACCACCACCCAGCGGGGGCGGCGGAAAATCAGAAACAGGGCCAGGATCAGAAATACCAGAACGCCGATGCCGAAGATCTCCAGATCGGCGCGAATGAAGCTGACCATGTCACTGGCGATCATCGGCACACCGCCAAGGAACAGTCCCGCCTGATCGCGATACTGGTCCATGATGCCGCGCACCTGCTCGATACGCTGGGTACTTTCCGCCTGCAGCTGGCTGCTGTAGTCGCTGAATTCCCGGGAGACCCTGTCCAGCCGCTCTTCTTCTTCGGCGCTGAGCGTGTCTTCGCGTCGCTTCTTGCGCAGTTCCGTACGTTGTGCCAGCAGGTCGCGGTAATGCTGATCGTCTTCCAGCGTCAGCAGCAGCGCGGTGGTGTTGCCGTCCCGGCTGACAAGCAGGTCCTGATAGAGAGGGTTTTCCTCGGTGAATTCCTTCTTCGCCAGGGCCAGGTCGGTGTCCGCTTCAAGCAGGGTACGGTAGCCGCTGGCCAGATCGGTGAATTCCACCTGCGGGCTGAACAGCAGCGGCACATCCAGCATGCTGTAAACCGAGGCCACCCGATCCACTTTCTTCAGACTGTCCTGCAGTCGTGACAGGTGTTCCAGGGTATCGCGCTGGAACAGAGGGCGATCCTTGGGGGTGTAGGTGACCACCAGGAAATCGCTACCGCCATAGCGCTTGGCGATACCACGGTAGTACTGCAACGCCTGGTCGTTCTCCAGCACCAGAGAATCCGCCGAGGCGTCCAGTTTGAAGTGTCGTGCCTGCCAGGCGGCGGTGGCGCTCACTAAAGCCACGATCAGCAGCCAGAACAGTGGATGGCGCAGCACCACCCGGCAATAGCTCAAGAACAGTCGATGGGTCATGGAACCTCTCGGACCGGTTATTATTAACAGGCTCTAAAACATCGCCGCGAATTCGGCGGCGAAACGGCGATCAAAGCGATGAATCAGTTTGCCGAAGGGGAGTGTAAGCAATGTCAGGGCGCCCTCGGACCACTCTTCCTGATGCAACCGGCAGCCACCTTCATCGTCGTCAATGAAGGAAAAGCGGTGCTGAATCCTCGCCAGCGGCAACGACAGTCCCCAACTGATGCGCTCGTTTTCGACCACTTCCAGCACTTTTACCGCCACCGGCGCGGGGGGCAGGCCGGGCAGGTCGATAACGAACAGCAGGGTGGCGCCGGGGCGCCAGCCGCCGAACAATCTGGCATAGCGAACCACCGAACACCAGTCGGGCCAGTCTTCCACCCGGGTGAACAGGGAGAAAGCCTGACGGCGGGAAGCGGCGGTGTCGGTGACGTCGTCGATGAAATAGCGTTTCAGCATGGCAGGCTCGTCAGGGTTTGCGCCAAGATTACCCGTCGCGATGGATCGCGGCCAGTTCAGTGCCGAGGCGAATCGGGCCATTATCCACTGGAAACTTGACCGAAGGCCGCGTCCTGCCTAGCGTGATAAAAAAATAACAAAGGCGAAAGCCACTACGTAAGGAAACCACATGGCGAGCAAATTGTTCCCGGCATCCAACCTGCCGGCGTTAATGGAGATCGCACTGCGCAGCCGCCTGGACGTGCAGGCGTTGTTTCAGAAAGCCGGGATCGGCGCGGACATGGTCGGGCGCGCGGAGTGCTATGTGCGGGTGGAGCAGATCGATACCGTGCTCAGCACCGCGTTCGCCGAAACCCGGGATCCGCTCTTTGGTCTGCATGTGGGCAGAGACAACCACTACGGCAATCTGGACATCATCGGTAACCTGATGGCGGCTTCCGCGTCCCTGGATCAGGGGCTGGCGCTGCTGTTCCGCTACAAGGACCTGCTGGTGCCGTACCTGGGGTTCGCCCTGCGTCACGAACCCGATGCCGTGGCCCTGGAAGTGTTCCCGCATTATCCGGATTTGGAGTTTACCCAGACCCGCACCCACAACGAACTGGTGGTGGCCACCATCGTCGCCATTGGCCGCTCCCTCACCGGTGGGCGTTTCCCGGTACGGGAGGCGGCCTTCCGCCATCCGGCCCCGCCACCGCCACAACTGAACGAATACCGTGCCTTCTTTCAATGTCCGCTGGTCTTCGAGGCTCCCTGTAATGCCGTGCTGTTCGATGAAGCGGCGTTGACCTCGCCGCTGCCCGGTGCCTATCCGGATTATAGGCGCCGTCTGGAACGCGCCGCGGATCGACTGCTTGGCGCGCTGACCCGGGCGGCGGCGGTGAGTCTACAGGTGCGTGAGCGGCTGTATGAAACTCTGGGACAAGGTGCCTGGTCGGTGGAGAAGGTGGCTTCCTCATTGAACATGACCACCCGTACGCTGCAGCGGCGACTGCGTCAGGAGGGGCTGCGCTTCGCCGATTTGCGCGACCAGGTGCGGCACGAACACGCCTGCCGTAAACTGGTGGAACCGTGCTGTGACATGCAGCAACTGACCCAGGATCTGGGCTTTTCGGATATCGCCAATTTCTACCACGCTTTTCGCCGCTGGCAGGGGTGCGCGCCGGGGGAATACCGGCGCCGGCAATTAACCGAACGGGCCCGCAACGAACGGATGGCGATCCATCAAATGGAGCGCTGACGCTGGTCCCCGGCGCGCCGGGGATTGATTGCCCGAACCAACAACCCGAACCATCATGATCGATATCGACACCGCCGCCCGGGAACTGGAAATACTGTGGTCGCTGCCCGGCCGGGACTGCCGGCTGCAACCGCTTGGGCAAAGCGGTGCCGGGCTCACCGCGATCATCCATACCCCGGCGCAGCGCTTCTTCCTCAAATGGATGAGCGATGGCGACCCGCTGGAGGCTGAACAGGACGGGCTGACCCGGCTGGCGCCAGTGGTGAGAGTGCCGGGCTGGCGTTACCTCGGCCCGCTGGCGGGCGGCCAGGCTCTGATTCTGGAATGGCTGGAACTGGGGCAATCCCTTTCCCGTGGACAATGGCGGGAGCTGGGCGAGCTGTTGCGGCGCCTGCATTCCGTGCCCGGGGAACAGTTCGGTTATCACCGTGATAACTGGATCGGCGCCAGCCGCCAATACAATGCACCGTCGCCGGATTGGGCCACCTTCTTCGTCAACCAACGGCTGGCGCCACAATGGCGCTGGGCCTGTCAGCGCGGGCTGCCGGCGGCGGAGGCGGGCCAGGTGGAAGCGGTGATGGCGCTGGCCATGGACTGGCTCTGCGAAGTGACGGTGGCGCCGTCGCTGGTGCACGGTGATCTGTGGTCCGGCAACCTGGGCACGCTCACCGACGGCACCGTGGTGCTGTTCGATCCGGCGGTGTACTACGGCCATGGGGAGGTGGATCTGGCCATGCTGGAATTGTTCGGCCCGGTGCCGGAAGAATGTCATCGGGGTTATGGTATCGACCCTCATGATCCCGCCGTGGTGCAGCGCAAGACGCTCTATAACCTGTATCATCTGCTCAACCACTTCGTGCTGTTCGGTGGCGGCTACCTCAATGCCATCACCCGCAGCTGCCGGACCCTGCTGTCCTACTGACAGCGCGATCCATGATCCCTTGTTGATGGTGTTGAGCTTTGACTCCCATTCGTATTGTCGCTGATGAAAACATGCCGGGGCTGGCGCCCTTTGAGGGGCTCGGGACGGTGCGCCGTGTGGACGGCCGCCGCCTTACCCGGATCGACCTTGCCGACACCGAGGTGTTACTGGTGCGCTCCGTTACCCGGGTGGACCGGGTGCTGCTGGAGGGCACCCCGGTGCGTTTCGTCGGCTCCGCCACCATCGGCACCGATCACGTGGACCGGGCGGCGCTCAAAGCCATGGGCGTGGCCTTCGCCCATGCGCCGGGTTGCAACGCCCGGGCGGTGGCGGAGTATGTGCTGCAGGCGCTGTTGCTGGCCTGCCGGGAACAGGGCAGGACCTTGCGCGACAGCAGCGTGGGCATTGTCGGCCTGGGGAACGTGGGCAGCCGGGTGGCGCAGTGGCTGAGCGCCCTTGGGGTAACGGTCCTGGCCTGTGATCCGCCGCTGCAGCGGACCGGAGCCGATACCGTGGTGCCGCTGACCGACCTGGATACGGTGCTGGCGGCGGATCTGGTTACCCTGCACGTGCCGCTGACTCGCCAGGGGCCGGATGCCACCTTCCATATGCTCGACCGTGAGCGCTTGTTGCGTCTCGGCCCGCGGCAAACGCTGCTCAGTACCTGCCGGGGCGCGGTGATCGACAACCAGGCGCTGCGGGAGAGACTGGCGGACGCCAACGCGCCGCTGGTGCTGCTGGACGTCTGGGAGGGGGAGCCGCGAATCGATGCCGGGCTGCTGGCGCGGGTGCGTCTTGGTTCCCCGCATGTGGCCGGTTACAGCGTGGAAGGGAAGTGGCTGGGCACCACCATGCTCCACCAGGCCTTCCGTTTGTGGCGGGGGGAAAGCGCGGGGGTTCCGGTGATGGACGGGGAGCGGCCGATACTGGAACACCCGATGGCGGACGAGGATGACCTGCTGGCGTTGTTACAGCGGGCCTACCGGATTGACGACGACGATCGCCGTCTGCGTGCCAGCGTCGATGAAACCGACCCGGGGAGGGCGTTCGATGCCTTGCGGCGGGACTATCCGCCGCGCCATGAACTGCACCACTGGCGTCACCGTGGTGAGGTGGCGCCGGTGCTGAGCGCCTTGCTCAGCCTGCTTTTCGATCCGCCTGGCGCGGGTAGCGCCATGCCTGCTCCAGCTCTCGACAGGCCTTGAGAATCATCGCTTCGGTGATCGGAATCTCGCGTCCCTGTTCGTCCACCAGGGCGGCGTCGTTGAAATCTCCGGATCCCGGCGAGCGGGAGAGGGAAGTGCGGCTCATGGTAGTCTCTCCGTTAATCCGACCCTCCATGGAGGGCTGACCTTTGGGTTCGGGGTGATCTCCCCCGGCACGGCCATTCTTGTTGTTGGATATGATGATTTTATGACGATGGACGAAAAATCCCCGCTAACCGTGGGGGTACTGGTCAATCCGTTCGCCGGCATCGGCGGTGCCGTCGGCCTGAAAGGCAGTGACGGTGCCGAAACCCGTGCCGAGGCGCTGCGCCGGGGCGCGCGGCCGATGGCGGTGGAGCGCATGACTCGGGCTTTGCAAGCGCTGGGACCGGCGGCGCGGCCGCTGCGCTGGTTGACCTGGGGCGGCGACATGGGCGAACACAGCTGCCGGGACGCCGGTCTCCAGGCGGAAAGCGTGGGACAGTCGCCGCCGGCCAGCGAAGCCGAGCATAGCCGTGAGGCGGCGGCGGCTCTGGTGACGGCGGGTGTCGACCTGCTGCTGTTCGCCGGTGGTGATGGCACCGCCCGGGATCTGGTGGACGCGGTGGGGCAGCGCATTCCGGTGCTGGGCGTGCCGGCCGGCTGCAAAATGCATTCGGCGGTGTACGCGGTGAACCCGGAAGCCGCCGGCCATTTGCTGGCGGATATGCGCGACGGTGGGCTGGTGGCGCTGCGGGAAGCGGAGGTCCGTGACATCGACGAAGAGGCGTTCCGCCACGGCGAGGTCCGTGCCCGTTACTATGGCAGCTTGATGGTGCCGGAAGAGGGGCGTTACCTGCAGCAGGTGAAATGCGGCGGCCGCGAAGTGGAGGACCTGGTGGTCACCGAAATCGCCGCCTGGATCATCGACACTCTGGAGGATGACGTCTATTACCTGGTCGGTTCCGGTTCCACCTTGGCGGTGGTGATGGAACAACTGGGGCTGCCGAACACGCTGCTCGGGGTGGATATCATCCGCAATGGCGAGATAGTGGCGGCGGATGTGGGCGCCGAAGCGATTCTGGAGTGTATCGGCGAAGCGCCGGCGCGAGCGCTGCTGACCGTGATCGGTGGTCAGGGACACTTGTTTGGCCGTGGCAATCAGCAGTTCAGCCCGGCGGTGATCCGCCGTCTCGGTAAGGACCGCGTCCAGATCCTCGCCAGCCGGGGTAAGCTGGCCACTCTGGAAGGGCGTCCATTGCTGGTGGACACCGGTGACGCCGAGCTGGATCAGGAACTGTGCGGACTGTGGCCGGTGACCAGCGGCTATGAGGATACTTTGCTGTATCGGGTGGCGCTGGACGCCGGTGATACGTAAATGGTCGGGCGCCAGGATTAAAAGGCCGCTTACGGGCTTCGAAGCAATGAACTCGCGGATCGCTACAAGGCCGCTGTAGGAGCTTGCCTTGCAAGCGAATTCGGCTTTCGGCGCAAAAGATTCGCTTGCAGGGCAAGCTCCTACAGCGGCTTCGAAGTCCCTCTGTGGGAAGCTGCTTTAGCAGCGAATGGCGTGCCAGCGTGTTGCGTGTAAGTGCTTATCAAAACAAAGAGGACTTAGATGATGGCTTCCCTGGCGGATCAGGTGATCTGGATTACCGGCGCCTCCTCCGGTATCGGCGAGGCGCTGGCGGCGGAATACGCCCGCTATGGCGCTCGGCTGGTGTTGTCCGCCCGGCGGCGGGAGGAATTGGAGCGGGTGCGCGACGCCTTGGTGAACGCCGACCAGCATCTGGTGTTGCCGCTGGATCTGACCGACATTGATGCCATGCCGGCGGCGGTGGAGCAGGTCATGGCCCGCTTCGGGCGGCTGGATCAGGTGGTGCACAACGGCGGCATCTCCCAGCGTTCGCTGGTGCGTGACACCGGCGTGGCGGTGGATCAGCGCATCATGGCGGTGAATTACTTCGGCGCGGTGGCGCTGACCAAGGCGGTGTTGCCGGTGTTCCGGGCGGCCAAAGCCGGCCGTTTCGTGGTGGTGACCTCGCTGGTGGGGGAGCTGCCGACCCCGCTGCGTTCCGCCTACAGCGCCAGCAAACACGCCCTGCACGGTTTCTTCGAGGCGCTGCGGGCGGAAGAGTACGATGAAGGTATCCGGGTCACCCTGGTCATGCCCGGTTTCATCCGTACCCAGGTGTCGGTGAACGCGCTGGTGGGTGACGGCTCCGCCCAGGGCACCATGGACGCGGCCCAGGAGCAGGGCCTGGCCGCCGAGGAGTGCGCCCGGCGGGTGGTGGAGGCCGTGCAGCGTGGCCGCGATCAGGTTATCATCGCCGGCCGCGAGCGCATGGGCGTGTATCTGAAACGATGGTGCCCACCGTTGTACCGCCGCCTGATCCGCAAGATCAAAGTCACCTGACCCCTTACTCACCAACCCGCAGAGCCCGTTCAGAGGTTGCCATGGCAAGCGTCACCGACAGTCTCGATGCCAAGCATCGCACTCACTTCAACAAGCTGCAGAAGAAGTTGCGGCGGGAAGTGGGCAAGGCCATCGCTGATTACAATATGATCGCTGACGGCGACAAGGTGATGGTGTGTCTGTCCGGCGGCAAGGATTCCTACACCATGCTGGAGATTCTGCGCAATCTGCAGCTTTCCGCACCGGTCAACTTCGAGCTGGTGGCGGTGAATCTGGATCAGAAACAACCGGGGTTCCCGGAGCATGTACTGCCGGATTACCTGGAGAAGGAAGGGGTGTCCTACCACATCCTGGAGAAGGACACCTATTCCATCGTCAAGGAGAAGGTGCCGGAAGGAAAAACCACCTGTGGGCTGTGTTCACGGCTGCGCCGGGGCAGTCTGTACGGCTTCGCCGAGGAGATCGGCGCCAACAAGATCGCCCTGGGCCATCACCGTGACGACATCGTCGAGACCCTGTTCCTGAATATGTTCTTTGGCGGCAAGATGAAGGCCATGCCGCCGAAATTGCGCAGCGACGACAACAAGAACGTGGTGATCCGCCCGCTGGCCTACTGCCGGGAAAAGGACATCGTGCGCTTCGCCCGCTACAAGGATTTTCCGATCATCCCCTGCAACCTGTGCGGTTCCCAGGAGAATCTGCAGCGCCAGACCATCAAGGAAATGCTCAACAACTGGGATCGTGAGCATCCCGGCCGTATCGAGAGCATCTTTTCCGCGATTCAGAATATTGCCCCCTCCCAACTGGCGGACACCCGCCTGTTTGACTTCGAACACCTGGAAGACGGCGTGCAGCGCGCAGGGCAGCAGGCCCATCGTCTGGATGTGGTCAATTTGTTCGGCGGCCATTGAACGGGCTGACCGGTGCGTCACGCCAGAAACGGTTGATGGCATGAATCATGGCGGTGTTTCGGGTAAAATGCCGCCGCTTTCCGGCCTCTGGGCCTCGCGCACCGCGCCGCCCGGGCCTTGTTTTCGACTCGACCAGAAGGTAGGAGCACATGACCGATCGCATTAAAAAGGGCGGACTGGAAATCGCCGCTGAACTTCATGATCTGGTAGTCAACGAAGTGGCGCCGGGTACCGGTGTGGATGTGGAACACTTCTGGGCGCAGCTGGAACAGATCGTGGCCGACCTGGCGCCGCGCAACAAGGCTCTGCTGGCCAAGCGTGACGAGATCCAGCAGAAGATCGACGGCTGGCACCTGGAGCGCAAGGGCAAGCAGATCGACCTGCCGGAATACAAGCGCTTCCTCACCGAGCTGGGCTACTTGCTGCCGGAAGGCGATGATTTCAAAGTGGCCACCCGGAACGTGGACAACGAGATCGCCCACATCGCCGGTCCGCAGTTGGTGGTGCCGGTGAAGAACGCCCGTTTCGCCCTGAACGCCGCCAACGCCCGCTGGGGCAGCCTGTATGACGCGCTCTACGGTACCGACGTCATCTCCGAGGAAGACGGCGCCGTGCGCGGCGGCGGCTACAACCCGAAACGCGGCGACAAGGTGATTGCCTTTGCCCGTGATTTCCTCGACACCTATTTCCCGCTGGCCAGCGGCTCCCACAAGGACAGCACCGGCTACGCGATCCGCGACGGCAAGCTGGTGGTGAGCCTGAAAGAGGGCGAATCCGGACTGGCCGACGAAGGCCAGCTGCGCGGCTTCCTGGGCGACGCCGAGCGGCCCAGCGGCGTGCTGCTCAAGCACAACAACCTGCACGCGGAAATCCAGATCGACGATCAGCATCCGATCGGCGCCGAGGACCCGGCCAACGTCAAGGACGTGCTGCTGGAATCCGCCATCACCACCATCCAGGACTGCGAAGACTCCGTCGCCGCGGTGGACGCCGAGGACAAAGTCGAGGTGTACCGCAACTGGGCGGGCCTGATGAAAGGCGACCTGAAGGAAAGCTTCGACAAGGGCGGCCGCACCCTGAGCCGCGCCCTCAACCCGGACCGTGAATACACCGCGCTGGACGGCGGCAAGCTGGTGCTGCCGGGCCGTTCCCTGCTGCTGGTGCGCAACGTCGGTCACCTGATGACCAACCCGGCGATCCTGCACAACGGTGAGGAAATCCCGGAAGGCATCATGGACGCCATGGTCACCGTGCTGGCCGCCATCCACGATCTGAAGAAGCAGGACGGCGCCGATTTCCGCAACAGCCGCACCGGCTCCGTGTACATCGTGAAGCCGAAAATGCACGGTCCGGAAGAAGTGGCGTTCGCGGTGGAACTGTTCGAGCGCGTGGAAAAAGCGCTGGGCCTGCCGGCCAACACCCTGAAGATCGGCATCATGGACGAAGAGCGCCGTACCACCGTGAACCTGAAGGAATGTATCCGTCAGGCCAAGGACCGGGTGATCTTCATCAACACCGGTTTCCTCGACCGTACCGGTGACGAGATGCACACCTCCATGGAAGCGGGCCCGATGGCGCGCAAAGGCGATATGAAAGGCATGCCCTGGATCAACGCCTATGAAAACTGGAACGTGGATATCGGCCTGGAATGCGGCCTGCAAGGCGTGGCCCAGATCGGTAAAGGCATGTGGGCGAAGCCGGACGAAATGGCGGAAATGATGGCCACCAAGGCCGGTCACCCGAAAGCCGGCGCCAACTGCGCCTGGGTGCCGTCACCCACCGCCGCCACCCTGCACGTGATGCACTATCACGAAGTGAACGTGCAGCAGGTACAGGATCAACTGGCCAGCCGCGGTCGCGCCTCCCTGGACGACATCCTCACCATTCCGTTGCTGGAAGGCGAACTGACCGCCAATGAAATCCAGCAGGAACTGGACAACAACGCCCAGGGTATCCTCGGCTACGTGGTGCGCTGGATCGACCAGGGCGTGGGCTGTTCCAAGGTGCCGGACATCAACAACGTGGGCCTGATGGAAGACCGCGCCACCTGCCGTATCTCCAGCCAGCACATCGCCAACTGGCTGCACCATGGCATTGTCACCGAGGAACAGGTGATGGAGTCCATGAAGCGCATGGCGCAGGTGGTGGACAAGCAGAACGCCGGTGACCCGACCTACATGGACATGGCGCCGAACTTCGATGACAGCATCGCCTTCCAGGCGTCCTGTGATCTGGTGTTCAAGGGCTGCGAGCAGCCCAGCGGCTACACCGAGCCGGTCCTGCACCGCCGTCGCCGTGAACTGAAAGCCAAACTGGCCGGTTAATCCGGGCCCGCTTCTTCCCACGAAGGGGACTACGAAGCCGCTGTAGGAGCTTGCCTTGCAGGCGAATGGGCTCTTGAACGAAAGATTCGCCTGCAGGCAGTCTCCTACAGCAACTCGTCCCACAGAGACGGATTCGAGCCGGGGTGCCCGTTCACGCCCGGCTTCCCTCCGGCAGCCGTTCCCACAACGGCGCTTCTCCCAGACTTTCCGATACGAACTCCACGAACGCCCGCACCCTTGGCGGCACTTGCTTGCGTTGCGGCATCACCGCGTGGATGGCGGTGTCGGCCAATTGATAATCCGCCAACACCACCTTGAGACGGCCCTGGCACAGGTGTTCGTGGATGTGCCAGAGCGAATGCTGGGCAATGCCCAGACCGGCGAGCACGGCTTCGGTCAGTAACTCCCCCTGATTGGCCCGGACCGGGCCGCTGACTTTGACCGGGAATGGCCGCCCGTCCGGGTCGCGCAGATCCCAGACGTCCTGCCGGTCCGGATGACTGGTCAGTAGCAGACAAGGGTGGTTGGCCAGTTCCCGGGGATGGGTCGGTACGCCGTGGCGGGCCAGGTAATCGGGGGAGGCGCACAGCACCCGCTTGTCGTCGGCCAGCCGCCGCGCCACCAGCGAGGAGTCCTTGAGCACACCGATACGGATGGCGAGATCAAACCCTTCCCCCACCAGGTCCACCTGGTCGTCGCTCAGATGCACGTCCAGGCGCACTTGCGGGTAGCGTTGCAGGAAACCGGGCAGCAGCCGCGAAATATACTGGCGCCCGAACGCCGGCGGCAGCGCCAGTCGCAGGGTGCCGCTGATCTCGTTGGCGCTTTGCCGGAGCCCGTTGGCCAGCGCTTCCAGGTCTTCCACCAGTAACCGTCCCCGCTCCGCCAGAAGCCGGCCCTCAGGGGTAGGGTGGAGACGGCGGGTGGTGCGATGCAGCAGACGCACCTGCAGATCCCGTTCCAGCCGTTTCAGGCGCTGGCTGGCCACCGCCACGGAAAGGTCGAGGGTGCGTGCCGCGGCGCTGATCGAGCCCTGATCCAGCACCCGCAGGAACAGCGCGATGTCACTGAGTCTTTCCATGGTTCGTCCAAGGCAGGATTGAAGGGTTATTTTCAATGAAGTATTGAAAGTGAATAAAAGGCTATATTGTTTTTGTGAAAGAGGTAAAGCCCTAGCATGCCGTCTCTCGATCCCACTCCCACGGAGAACGGTCATGAAAGACCCGCAACAGGGCGGCATACCCTGGGCGCTGTACGCGCTGACCATCGGTGCCTTTGGTATCGGCACCACCGAATTCGTGATTATGGGCGTGCTGCAGCAGGTGGCGGACGATCTGGGCGTCAGCATCGTCGCCGCCGGCCTGCTGATCTCCGGCTACGCCCTGGGCGTGTTCGTCGGCGCGCCTCTGTTGACCGCCACCACCGGCGGCCTGTCCCGCAAGCGGGTACTGGTGGGGCTGATGCTAATCTTCACCGTCGGCAACCTGGCCTGTGCCCTGGCGCCCAACTACACCACGTTGATGGTGGCGCGGGTGATCACCTCCCTGGCGCATGGCACTTTCTTTGGCGTCGGCTCGGTGGTGGCCACCTCTCTGGTGGCGCCGCACCGGCGCGCCAGCGCCATCGCCATCATGTTCACCGGCCTCACCGTGGCCACCCTGCTGGGCGTGCCGGCCGGGGCCTGGCTGGGCGTGGAGTACGGCTGGCGGACTTCGTTCTGGGCCATCACCGGGGTCGGCGTGCTGGCCACCCTGGTGATCCTGGCCCTGGTGCCCGCCGATCAGGGCGGGCAGGGCGGGGAATCATTCCGCGACGGATTCCGCGTCATCGGGCGCGGCATTGTGTTGCTAGGGCTGCTCACCACCGTTCTGGGTTACGCCGGCGTGTTTACCGTCTTTACCTACATCCAGCCCATGTTGGTCCGCCTGGCCGGCTTTTCCGAAGCGCAGGTGTCCTCGATTCTGCTGGTCTTCGGCGTGGGCATGATCGCCGGCAATCTGGCCGGTGGCCGGCTGGCCGACCGTAACCTGCCGCGCGCCATCGGCGTGACGTTGACGATATTGGCGTTGGTGCTGGCGATGACCGGCCCGGCACTACAGCACCCGGTCACCGCGGTGGTGTTCGTCGGCCTGCTTGGTGCCGCCAGCTTCGCTACCGTGGCGCCGCTGCAACTGTGGGTGCTCAGCCGCGCCGAAGGCGCCGCCAGTCTGGCCTCCAGCTTCAATATCGGCGCCTTCAATCTGGGTAACGCTCTGGGCGCCTGGCTCGGCGGCGCGGTGATTCACTCCGGCACCGGTTTGACCGGCATCCCCTGGGTGGCCTCGGCGGTCACGCTGTCCGGCCTCGCCCTGGCGCTGTGGGCGCTGCGGCGGGAACGGCAGCGCGCGCCGCTGCTTGAAACCGGGGACTGTGTCTGAGGCCGGTTCCCTCGAACGTCACTACGAAGCCGCTGTGGGAGCCTGCCTGCAGGCGAATGACATCAGACCAAGGAGAAACGATCATGGAACACCGCTATCTGGGACACTCCGGTTTCAAAGTGCCGGTACTGGGCTTCGGCGCCGGCACCTTCGGCGGCAAAGGACCGCTGTTCAGCGCCTGGGGCAATAGCGGCGTGGACGAAGCGCGGCGGCTGGTGGACCTGTGTCTGGAGGCCGGCGTGACCCTGTTCGACACCGCCGACGTGTACTCGGACGGTGCCTCCGAGGACGTGCTCGGGGCCGCCGTCGCCGGTCGTCGAGACCAGGTGATTCTGTCCACCAAAGTGAGCCTGCGAACCGGAGAGGGCGCCAATGACGTCGGCGCCTCCCGCCATCATCTGGTGCGGGCAGTGGAACAGTCGCTGAAGCGGCTCGGCACCGACTACATCGACCTGCTGCAACTGCATCACTTTGACGCCATGACGCCGGTGGAACAGGTGATGGCGACGCTGGACGATCTGGTGCGCTCCGGCAAGGTCCGTTACATCGGCGCCTCCAATTATTCCGGCTGGCAACTGATGAAGTCCCTGGCGGCGGCGGATCGCTACGGCTACAGCCGCTTCGTCGCCAACCAGACTTATTATTCGTTGATCGGACGCGACTACGAGTGGGAACTGATGCCGCTGGGCCAGGACCAGGGACTGGGTGCGCTGGTGTGGAGCCCGCTGGGATGGGGGCGCCTTACCGGCAAAATCCGCCGTGGGCAGCCCTTGCCCGAGGGCAGCCGTCTGCATGAAACCGCCGGCTTCGCCCCGCCAGTGGAGGAAGAGCGGCTGTACAACGTGGTGGATGCGTTGCTAACGGTGGCGGAGGAAACCGGTAAAACCGTACCACAGGTGGCGATCAACTGGCTGCTGCGCCGGCCCACGGTGTCCTCGGTACTGATTGGCGCCCGCAACGAACAGCAATTGCGCGACAACCTGGGTGCGGTGGGCTGGTCCATGACGGAGGAACAGGCCGCCCGGCTCGATAAGGCCAGCGCGGTGACGCCGCCGTATCCCTACTATCCCTATTGGAACGGCCAGTTCGCCGAGCGGACGTCGCCTTTAGTGTGAAGGAGAGTAGATCTGCCTCCGGAAACGCGTTTTTTTGGTTCACAGCGGTTTGGTGAGATCTGGAATTGCCCTCAATTATGGTCAGCGGAGCCGCGTTACGCCTTTGCGGGAACGCGGTGAAGCAGGGTCCCGCAAAGGCGTAACGCGGCTCCGCTTCGAGGTAAGCGGCTAGCGCAAGCGCTCTTCCGACCGCTGGCACAGAAGGGCTTCGAAGCCGCTGTGGGAGCTTTGCCTGCAAGCGAATGGGCTTCAGGGCCTAAGATTCGCTTGCAGCGGCCCGCCGCCCCGGACAAGCTCCTACAGTGGCGCTGTACGACCTCCGAGTTTATGTCTCCAAGGCCAGCAAAGGTATAACGCACCTCCATTATTACGCGATGACCTTGTATTGTGTAAGCAAGGGCTTACACAAAAAGAGAAAAACTTATTGAAACTGGTGCTGGCCGTGTTAAAGAGAAATTCGAGGGTTAAGCTGTTTATAGTGATAAATATTTTCCTGCTGCTTTCGTTGGTGTGGCTTTGGAATATGACTAACGAGGAGCCGCTCAATGTGCATGGAGTAGTTGATGGCGTGAAGTGTGTGAAATTTGGGACGAAATCCTATCTCATCTATCTCTATATTGGTGAAGATTCATTTGTGGGAAGTACGAGCTTTTCCGAGTGCAAAAGGATGAAAGAGTACTATTTGGGGAAAGAGGTGAATATGGATTATATTCCCGGGGATGGTGTGCATCGCATATATAATTTGGAATATATGGGAAGGAATCGATTTTCCAAGGCTAAGAATGTTATTGGAAGGGTGGCTTCGGGGGTAACTTTGATTTTTATTTTTAATATGGTTTTAAGGGCGTTTTTTCGTGATAGAGATAAAAAAATAGGTGCGGGATAATTTCAAGGGATGTGCTGTAGGATGTGTCGGTTTGCGGGCTCTGATTGTTACAGGTAAAGAGTAGGGCTATTGGGCCTTGACGGGGCTTTGGTCTAAGGTCCGAGAAGTGATTTCTGACATTGTCTCTTTTTTAATTTTAATGATTAATGTGTTGGTTGTGATTTTTTTGGGATAGTTAACATAAGGGATATGACGATGAGAAAAGTGGGTATGCTAGCTTTTTTTGTGGTTTTTGTGAGTGGCTGCGCGGGGTTGCCGTCCTCCCTCCCGGAAGGGTACGACGGGGACATTGCTACGATTAAGGATTCCTCAAAGGAGATCGACAGGGGCAAAGCGGATCTTTTTTATCTTTCTCACATCGACGGAAGCAGGATCAAGAACAGCCGATTCGAAAGCCTGGAGGCCAGTTATGGCCAGGGGGATATGTTGACCGTCGTGCTTCTGGAGAATGAGGTTCCCGCGGAGCCGCATGTCTTCACTATTGTAGGCCGGACCGAGTATGCCATGCCTTTACGGGCTTTTATGGGGACGGTCTACGAAGTCAAGGGCGATGTGGAATTCGCCCCTGAGCCTGGTAAGAATTACGTGATAAAAGGAAAATTGTCGGAGGAGCATTCCTCCGTCTGGCTTGAAGATGAGTCCAGTGGAGAGGTTATAGAAACCTTTAAAGTGGAAGGGCCAGCGAAGCTGGGATTTTTCTCCAAGTAAGTGGATTATGAGCTTTGGGTTTGCCCATAGGAGATCCGGGTTAGGAAGGCTCATCGTATGCCTTGTCAACTAAATTTATATGGCTCATGGCATATATGAAGATATCAGTGGGGGATGTTGTGAAGTACATAAAAGTACTGGTTGTGTGTTTGGCGCTTTTTTCAGCGAACTTGGGCTTTGCGGAAGAACCGCAACTGACTCCCGAAGAGGAGCGGTATGTGGCGGAGATGCGGCGGATATGGGACTCGCTCGACCGTCAGCAGGGCGAGATCAGTTTGCCCAATGGTGTTGCCGAACTGACTGTTCCGGACAGCTTCTATTATTTGAATCCGCAAGACTCGGAAAAGGTTCTGGTCGAAGTGTGGGGCAATCCCCCCGATACCGCTGAAGCGGTATTGGGAATGCTCTTCCCATCCAATGCCACCCCCTTTGATGAAGACGCCTGGGGCGTGACTATTGAATATGAGGAAGAGGGGTACGTGTCCGATGAGGATGCCGACACCATCGATTATGACGCACTGTTGTCGCAGATGAAGGAAGGGACCTCGGAGTACAGCCGGCAACGTGTCGAAGAAGGGTACGAGTCCATGGAGCTCGTCGGCTGGGCATCAAAGCCGTTCTACGATAAAGCGTCGCATAAACTGCATTGGGCAAAGGAAATCAAATTCGGGGATCAGGACGTCAACACCTTGAACTACAACATTCGGGTTCTGGGACGCAAAGGCGTGCTGATCCTGAACTTCATTGCCGGCATGGATCAAAAGCAGATCATAGACTCACAGTTGGATACGGTCCTGGCTTTGGCAGAATTCAATAAAGGTTATCGCTACAAGGATTTTGATCCGAGTATTGATCAGATGGCGGCCTACGGTATTGGTGCACTGGTCGCCGGAAAGGTAATTACTAAAACGGGATTTCTCGCTGCAGCGCTGGTATTCCTGAAGAAATTCGGCGTGCTGATCGTGGTTGGCGCGGGCGCGATGCTTGGCAGACTGTTCAAACGCCGCAAGACGTGAGCTTCTAATGGCAGTTAGAGCTCAGGCAGCACAACGCGTCGGGAGCCTGCCTACTTACCGCCCCGCTGGCGCCATGAACTCCGGCCCCACCGGGTCGGTGATCGTCTCGGCCAGTATACGTTCGATCTCCGCGTTCAAAGCATCATCCAGATGCCAGCCGTCCAACTCCAGCATGGGCAGGATCTGCTCCGGGCGGCGCACGCCCCAGAGGGCCAGATCGACGCCGGGCTGGTCCAGCAGCCAGCGTACCGCCAGCGGCAGCACGCCGCTCAAGCCGTTGTCGCGGGCCAGCGTGTTGAGGGCGTCCACCGCCTCGAGGTACTGGGCGTAGCGGGGAGGCTGGAATTTGGGGTCATGGTTACGCAGGTCGTCGCTGCTGAAACGGGTGTGCGGACGCATCTTGCCGGACAGCAGGCCACGGCACAGAGCGCTGTAACCCAGCACGCTGATGCCCAGCTCCCGGGCGGTGGGCAGCAGATCCTCTTCAATACCCCGTTCGAACAGATTGTAGGGGGCCTGGACTGCGGTGAGTGGACAGATGGCGTGGAAGGCGCGCAGCTGCTGGCCGGTGACGTTGCTGACGCCGACGGCGCGGATCTTGCCCTGGCGCCGCAGTGTGGCCATGGCCCCGGCGGTGTCTTCCAGCGGGCAGGCCAGATCCGGCCAGTGCACCTGATACAGATCGATGACATCGGTGCGCAGGCGCCGCAGGCTGGCGTGCACTTCCTCGAACAGCCGTTGCGGCCGGGCGTCACGGAACGGGGTGCCGTCGTGCCAGTCCAGTCCGGCCTGGGTGGACAGCGTCACATGCTGTCGCAGACGGCCACGGTGCAGCGCTTCGCCCACCAGCGCTTCGGATTCTCCGAAGCCGTACAGGGGAGCGGTGTCGATGGTGGTAATGCCGTTTTCCACCGCCTCCAGGATGGCCTGCAGAGCGTTATGGCGATCCCATCCCGCGCCCGCTGCGGCGCTGTCCCGCGCTCCGGTGCCCATGGTCCGGGTGCCCAGGGCGATACGGCTGCAGGTCAGGCCGCTGTTGGCCAGTGTGGTGGTTTCCATTGCCGCTCCCGTGGGTTGCTCAGTGGACCAGATCGACTTTGATTTCCAGCGGCAGGGTGACGGTGCTGCCGTGTTGCTTCACGCCGCCCAAGCCCTGGCTCCGGGTTTGTTCGCGCACTTCTATGTTTCCCAAGGGCGTCCACTGGCCCAGGGGCACTTGCAGGGTGGTGGCGGTGCTCTGGGTGTCCGCGACGGTGCCATGGCTCAATTGTTCGAAGCGCTGGCTGATGCGCAGGCGCACCTGATTGTCGGCGGTGAGCAGAGGCAGAATATCGATCCCTTGTTTCAGGCTCAATAAAGCGGGCAGCTGGCTGCCGGCAAGGGCGATCAGCGTACCCTGACCCACACTGGCCGGATGCCCGGAGAGGGTGTTGATACGGTACTGGTCCTCGCGCTGCTGCCGGTGGCGACCGTCGCTCACGATGACCCTGCCGCCTTCGACTTTCAATACGCGGTCGTCGCCTTCGCTGTTCTGGTGCCGCCGCAACACCACCGATACCGTGCGTGGCGCGGCGGGCATGTCGCCCAGAGCATTGAGGATTTGATCAAAATTCTCCTGACTGGTGCGGATCACCAGCCGGCCCTGGTAGGCGTTGACGGAGCCGCCTTCCGGCAGCAGCGGTTCGATGATTGGCACCAGAGCTTCAGCGTCGGCCCGCTGGATCACATGGATGGACATCTGTGCCAGGGCAGGGCCAGTCAGGATCAGGCCCAGTAGCAGGGCCAGGGTGCGGATGAATGGGGTCATGGCGGCCTCTTGGTCATGATGCGCTTGTTATCATAGCCCTGCTGAGGGCGGATTGATTTGTGGCGATACTCATCCTTTGGATGGTGGAAAGAGTACGCGGTTCAGGCGTTGTTATCCGCCATCGCCGGCATTAATGGTTTCGATGGTGCCGTCGGGGCCGCGCTGATGCCATTCGCCGACCCGTTTGCCGTCACGATATTGCCCCCACAGCAAGGGCGTACCGGTGGCCGTTTGCAGACGCCAGGGGCCATGCAAGCGACCTTTGACATAGGTCTCCCGGTAGACTCGTGTTCCTTTCCGGCTGATCTTCAGACCCTCGGGCAGGCCGTTGACGGTATGATGAAGTTCCACCAGGGCGCCCTTTTCGAAACGCTCAAGCCAGCGTTCACCGGTCTCGGCGTAGTGAATGTCAGCCTGGATCGGCTGGTGCTGGTGGTAGCGGGCAGTAATGATCAGCCATAGCGGCGCGTTGTCCAGGAAGCGCCCCTCCGAGTCTCGTCGATACTCGACTTGGTGCTGGGTCAATTCACCGTCCTTGCCCCAGAAGCGTGTTTCGACGATGCCGGCACTTTGCGCCGTGCCCCGGGCGGTGACGTGGCCGCTCTCGTCAAAATAGCTGAACACGCCGTTTTTCTTGCCCCGGACAAAGCAGACTTGTTCGCGCAGATTACCGTCAGGGTAGTAACGGCGCACTTGGCCGTGTACCTGATTATTCCGGTAGGGAATCTCCTCGGTGAGGTGTCCGGCGCGGTCGAACCACTGTTCCAGGCCGGATTGAACACCATTCCGGTACTGGGCGATGCGTCTCAGAGGGCCCTTTTCCACACGCCCTTCTTCCTGCCCGTTTTCGCCGCTCCTTTCGCCGCTCCTTTCATAGTAATAGCGTTGCTCGCCGTGCCGCTTGCCGTCCTTGAGACGCCGATGTTCGATCAGCGCGCCTTGTTGATTGAGTACTCCGAACTCGCCCTGAAGGGCAGCGTTCGCCGGCGGTTTGGCTGTCTCGGCGGTGCTGAGGCCGGCGCACAGCAGAAGCAATGATACGAGGCATCGGCGGACCATTATTATCGGTGCCCCGATAAATCCGTCGACGGGAGGAAAAACGGTCTTTTAAAACGCATAATGGTGCCTCCGTGCGGCTTGCCGAAAGAATAGCAAACGGTCGCCATCCCAACTTCATGCGGATCACAACAATTTCATGTTTGCCAACAGTTCCCCCGTGGTGTCGAACCAGACCGGACCGCACGAGCGCCTGGAGGCTACCGTGCGCCGCCATTTGTCGCAGCCCTGGCGGGCGCCGCTGGCGGAGCATGACCGTCAGGCGTTTGATCGGGCGCGGCAATGGCTCGGCGATGATGCGAGGCCGCTGATCCTGGATTCTGGTTGTGGTACCGGCCGTTCCTCGGTGATGCTGGCCCGCCGTTTCCCGCAGGCGAGGGTGCTCGGACTGGACCAGTCCGAACACCGGCTGCAGCGGGGCGAGCGGCGTTTCGGCGAGGCGCTGCCGGAAAACCTGCGGCTGGTGCGTTGCGATTGCGCCGGATTCTGGCGGCTGGCGCAGGATGCCGGCTGGCGTGCGCAACGCCATTATCTGCTGTACCCCAATCCGTGGCCAAAGAGCGCCCACCTGAAGCGGCGCTGGCACGGACACCCGGTATTTCCGCATCTGCTCGCCCTGGGCGGCGAGTTGGAGGCACGCAGTAACTGGCGGCTGTATCTGGAGGAGTTGGCGGCGGCGCTGGCGCTGGCCGGGGTCGAGGCGTCCTTGCAACCGTTGCCGGAAGATGAGGTGGCGTTGACCGACTTCGAGGAGAAATACCGTCTCAGCGGCCACCATTTGTGGCGCTTGACGGCGTCCCTGGGGGATGGCGCCGGTTCCGCCTGAGCGGTTCCTTCGGCGCCGGCGTGATTACTCCAGCAGGGTCACGGTCAGGGTTCGGGTGACCGGATCATGGCCGCGCATGAACGCCACCTCCTGAATACCCGATCCCCAGAAGTGCCGCACTTCGCCGTCCTGGCCGACCGGCGCCAGCGGCAGACCGGTCTGATCCCGTGCTTCCAGACCAGCATCCGGCAACTGCCCGCAGTGGTCCGGGATGACTACCCCGTTATCGCCCTGGAAACGGGCACAACCTGGTTTCTCAGGTGTCACCGAAACGGTTTCCACCCGGCTCGGGCAGCGGGCTTCAATGGTCAGGGTGCGGTCATGAAAACGATGATTGAAGCCGTCATCGTTGCTCAACACAAAAGCACCGGTGAAATAGCGCTCATGGTCGGGACGGGCGCCCCAGTCCCACTGGAACCGGGGCGGGCTCTCCAGGTCCTCGGCGCCACTTTTTACCGAGAGATGGCAGAGTCTCAACGCCGGCGGGCCGCCGATGATCACTTTATTGTCGTTCTGCCCGGTGACTTCGAGCTGCCGCAGAAGGGTTTCCGGTTGTTCGGGCGGCTTCGGCAGGCGGCGCGGGTTATGGCGCACACCGGGTGGATGCAGATCGCCGGAGTCCGGCAGGGGGCGGATATGGAAGGTCACCGGCCGTGACTCGATGCTCAACGGGATCAGTCGCAGCGCGGCGATATCGGCGTCCCTGGTCTGGTAGGTGGCCGTTTCCATCAGCCCATGCAAGGTCAACTGATCGGTGAACCAGCGGTCCTGGTCCGGGTGTTCCTGGTCGATGCCGGTCGGGTAAGTCAGTGCACTGAACGCCAGCGGTTCACCGTCCGCGCCCAGCGGCTCCACCCGGGCGCTGGAGGTGCCGTCGAAGTGCAGATCCACTCGCCGAGGCTGCCAGCGCGCTACCTGGATACCGGGTGGGAAGGCATCGTCTTTTGCCAGCACCACCGGTTCGCCGGGCACGTGGATGTGAAGATCCGCTGTCACATCGATTTGTCCGAGCTGGTGCAGGTTTGCTCCGGCGGGCACTGTCAGCAGCTCCTCATTGCGAGGGGAAGCCAGTGGCAAGCCCAGCAGATAGTTGCGTTCCGCCAGCCGGTTGACCATCAGCCCATCGATCTGGCCGGAACGGGCCGAACGGAACAGCGGGTCGATTTGTTCGGTTTGCAGCCCCAGGGCGGTGTCGCCTTCCAGTGGCAGACGGTTTTCCTGCACGGTATAGAAGAGACTTTCCGTCAGCGCATCGGCGAACCGGTCGAGCGCGGCCCGGTCATGCAGTGGGTTGGCATACCCGGTGTAGGACGGGGTGTCGAGTTGCCGCTTGATCATGTCCCGGTTGAATCGGACCCGCAGCGGATTGATGCCCTGAAGATCCAGCTTCCGCTGATAGTGACGCTGACTGACCAGCGCCAGACGCTGGTGGATCACGGCGTCGCTGCCCGGTACCTCAACGGTGATGGCGAGCAGGGCGATCACCGGCATGCCGGAAGGCAGCCGGGCCACCAGCCGGCCGGCACCGGTCACCGAGTCGCCCTCGAAGTCGGCTTTCAGCAGAACGCGGTCGCCATCCCGGTCCAGTACCTGGAAGCGTGCTTCCGCCTCGGGCAAGCCAATGAAAGCGGTGTCCTCGCTCCAGTGGTCGCCGGGCTGTGGATCGGCGGGCAGACCGGGCACCGCCACCGGGGTGTTGTTCCCGATGAGCGTCTTCAGCTTCGGATCCAGTTTCGCCATCAGCCTGTCATGAAGTTCCGGCTCGCCCGGACGGATCTCCACTATCTCGCCGTTTTTGATACGGCTGAGCGTGCCGGCCCTCATCATTCGCAGCGTTTCTTGCTGGCGCTGGTTGGTGTCGCTCAGGTCGCGGGTGTCCAGCCGGCCCATGGAGGTGTCGATGCTCATCCAGGGCAGGGTGGTCCGCAGCCACAAGGCGTCGTCATCCTGGCTGTGGTCGGTATCAATGCGGGTGCGAAGCAGGGCATTAATGCGGAACTCGTTTTCGTAGCCGGGCCGGGACACGCTCTGATGGCTGAGCAGCAGAAACTCGTCTTGGTAATTGCTGGCCGGCACATCGGGGCGTGAACCGACGTCGCAGGCGGACAGAACCAGTGAACAGAGAAACAGGCAGAAATAGCGCATAATCCAACTCCGGCAGCGGCACGAGTGTACCGAAATCATCGGCCTTGCGGTGTCGCCGTCGCTGAATTCGTGAACTTGCCGGCAGGGAGGCCCCGCATGCCCGTTCCCACAGCGCCCCAGTCCGACACTTGGCGTGATCTCTGTTCAGGCCAGCGCGGGCCGCGCCTGCTGCTGATCTGGCTCGGTATCTGGGTGGGAGCGGCGGAAAGTCTGGTCACCGCCACCATCATGCCGACAGTGGCGCGGCAATTGGGCGGCTACGCGTATTTCAGTTGGGCGGTGGCGCTGTTCATGATCGGAACGATCCTGGCCGTGGCCAGCGCGGGGCGACTGGCGGAGCGATACGGTTTGGCGCGTGCCAGCGCGGGCGCCGGACTGGTGTTGGCGACCGGGTGCGCGGTGTCCGCGCTGGCGCCGGATATTTTCACCTTTCTGGCCGGCCGCTGGGTGCAGGGCGTTGGCGGGGGCTGGATTTCCGGTTTCGCCATGGTGGCGGTGTCGCGGTTCTTCCCGGAACGGCATTTGGCGCGGGTGTTTGCCTCGGCCACCGCGATCTGGGCGCTGGCCACGGTGCTCGGCCCCTTGCTGGGGGGTGTGTTTGCCGAGAGCGGTGGCTGGCGTGGCGTGTTCTGGCTGTTCTCGGCCCAGGCGTTGCTGTTCATACTCGCCGCTTTGCGGCTGTTTCGTGGCGCGGCCCCGGCGGAACGCGGTGCCCGGGTGCCCTGGCCGCAGCTGGGATTGTTGGCGGTGGGGGTGGTGGCGTTGGTGCTGGCCAGTCTGGCGGAACACTGGCTCTGGGTATTGGGACTGCTGATGTTGTCGATCGGCATGCTGACGTGGTTGCGCTGGCGGGATCAACGCGGAGAGAACCGCCTGTTGCCCGCCGGGGCCTGGCAACTGCGGCACACCGTGGGGGCCGGTTACGCGGCGATGGCGGCGGTGACGGCGGCGTCCATGGCGTTGCTGATCTATGGCCCGCCGATTCTGCAAGCACTACAGGGGTTGTCGCCGTTGCGGGCCGGTTATGTGGTGGCGGTGCAGGCGATGGCCTGGACACTGGCGGCGCTGGCGGTTTCCGGGGCGGATCGGAAGGGCGAGCGCCGCTGGATTCGCATCGGCGCGTTGACGGTTTTACTCGGGGTGCTGTTGCTGGCTGCCGTTATGACGTCGCCGGTGCTCTGGGTATTGATGGGCGCGGCAATCTGTGGTCTGGGCCTGGGTTGGGGCTCCAGTCTGATGAACCGGCGCTTGCTGCGGGCGCTGGCGGAAGAAGACCGGGCCATTGGCTCTTCGGCATTGATCGGGGTTCGTCAGGTGGGTGGTGCCGTGGGCGCGGCGCTGGCGGGGTTGGCGGCCAATCTGACCGGAGTGGCGGAAGGTCTGTCGCCGGAAAGCGCCGAGCGGGCAGCTCCGGTGGTGTTCATGGCGGTGCTGTCGATGGCGCTGTTGGCGGTGTGGTGCGCGTGGCGGTTTACCCGGTCGGAGGATTGAATCGCGGCGCACAAGCCGCGATTCCGCGTGTTGCCGTCACGGGCCTCAACCGAGCTGAGGCAACTGCGCCAGCGCCACTTCCGCGGCGGCGGCGTCGTACTCACGGTCTTCCAGTTTGCCATCGAAGAAATCGATGTAGGCCTGCATGTCGAAATGACCGTGGCCGGACAGGTTGAACAGGATGGTTTGTCCCTGGCCTTCTTCCTTGCAGCGCAGAGCTTCGTCGATGGCGGCCTTGACCGCGTGGGAGCACTCTGGTGCCGGCACGATGCCTTCGTGGCGGGCGAATTGCACCGCCGCCTCGAAGCAGCCGGTCTGGGCGTACGCGCGGGCTTCGATCAGCCCCAGTTGCAACGCGTGGGAAACCTGCGGGCCCATGCCATGGTAACGCAGGCCGCCGGCGTGGAAGCCCGGCGGGGTGAAGCTGGAGCCCAGGGTGTGCATCTTGGTCAGCGGTGTCAGGTGGGCGGTGTCGCCGAAGTCGTAGGCGAACCGGCCCTGAGTCAGGGTCGGGCAGGCCGCCGGCTCCACCGCCAGGATGCGGCGGCTGCGGCCACCACGCAGTTGCTCGCCGAGGAACGGAAACACCAGGCCGGCGAAGTTGGAGCCGCCGCCGGTGCAGCCGATCAGTATATCCGGATCGTCGCCGGCCATTTCCATCTGCAGCAGGGCTTCCTGGCCGATGATGCTTTGATGCAGCATCACATGGTTGAGCACGGAACCAAGGGCGTACTTGGTATCATCGGCCTGGGCCGCCAGTTCCACCGCCTCGCTGATGGCGATGCCGAGGCTGCCCGGGTGATCGGGGTTCTCCGCCAGTATGGCGCGGCCGGCGTTGGTGAGATTGGACGGGGAGGGGATGCACTCGGCCCCGTAGGTGCGCATCAGTGCCTGCCGATAGGGCTTTTGTTGATAGGACACCTTGACCTGGAATACCTGCACCTCGAGACCGAACAGGCTGCCGGCGAACGCCAGGGAAGAGCCCCACTGGCCGGCGCCGGTTTCGGTGGTCAGACGGCGGGTGCCGGCTTCCGCATTGTAATAGGCCTGGGCCACGGCGGTGTTCGGCTTGTGCGAGCCGGCGGGGCTCACGCCCTCGTATTTGAAGTAGATGCGCGCCGGCGTATCCAGGGCTTTTTCCAGCCGCCGGGCACGGATCAGCGGACTTGGCCGCCACATCTTGTAGATGTCCAGCACCGCTGCCGGAATCTCCACATAGCGTTCGGCGGTCATTTCCTGGGCGATCAGGGTATCCGGGAACAAGGGCGCCAGATCCGAAGGGGCCACCGGCTGACGGGTGCCGGGATGCAGCACCGGGGCCATCGGTTCCGGGAAGTCCGCCATGATGTTGTACCACTGGCGTGGCAGACGGGATTGCTCCAGGAAATACTGGGTGGTGTCGGACATGGGGCTCTCTTCTTCTGATTATTGTTCCGTCGTGACGTGACGGGTTATTTCAGCAACTTGATCATTTGCCGGTGCGGGATATGGGCATCCATGAAAATGCCGCCGGAACTGGCGAAGCCCGCCGCTTCATAGAAGCTGGTGGCGTGGGTCTGGGCGTTGAGGAAGATCTCCTGCATGTCACGGGCCCGAGCCGCTTCCTCGGCGGCCACCAGCAGGGCCCTGCCGACACCGCTGTTGCGGTTGTTCGAGAGCACGCACAGGCGGCTGATCTGGCCGCTGCTCTGCAGGCGGATACAGCCCACTGGCTGGTTCTGCTGGTCGAGCGCGAGAAAATGACAGGCACCGGGATCCTCGCCGTCCCACTCCAGTTCTTCCGGCACACTCTGCTCGCCGATGAAGATGGTTTCGCGCAGCAGGCGCAGTGCCGGCTCGTGTTCGTCCCAAGTGGTTTCGATGATGCTAAAGGCCATGGTGTTCTCGGTTAAAGCGGGGCAAAGAAGCCCTGATCGATCCAATGATTGAGCAGCTCGCGGGCGGACCGGGTCAGCAGCGGCTCCAACTGGTCGTTGCGGTAGCGGCGCTGTCCGGCCAGCAGGTCCACCAGGGCGGTTTGCTCCGCGTCCAGTGTCCAGCATTCGCCGTTGAGCCAGGCATGGTCGCCCTGACGAAGCAGGCGCACACCGCCGTGCCGTACCAGCACGGCGTCCGGTGCGCCGGCGCGAATCTGCTCTTCGTCCACAATAAAATCAAGACCGTTCTGACGCGGTGTGCTCAGCCAGCGGGCCACCGCCCGGGCGGCCTGGGCGCGGTCCAACAGCCCCAGGGAAGCAGACAGCAGGTTGTCCAGATCGTTCTGTTCGAGCCGTCCCGGGGCCGGGCAGGGCGCACGTCCGGCGTCGCCGTAGAGCTGCTCAGGCTGATTGGCCAGACATTCGGCCACCATTTCCGCCAGCAGGTCACGGTAATCCGGGGCGCGGAATCCCACCGACCAGGTGACGCAATCGCTGTCACTGGCGACGCCATGGTGGGCGACGCCCGGAGGCAGATACAGCACATCGCCGGGGCCGGCGTGAAACTCCTGTTCGCAGGGCATGTGCGCCAGCATCTTCAGCGGCGTATCGGTGCGCTGCGGCGTGGCGTCGTCACAGTGCGGGCCGATTCTCCAATGGCGATGGCCGCTGGCCTGGATCAGAAACACGTCGTACTGATCGAAATGCGGGCCGACGCTGCCACCCTCGGCGGCGTAGCTGATCATGATGTCTTCCAGGCGCCAGCCCGGCACGAAGCCGAAATCGTCCAGCAGCAGGCTCACCGGTGTCAGAAAGTGGTCCACGGACTGTACCAGCAGGGTCCAGTCCTGCTCGCCCAGGCCCTCGAACGCATCCTCTTCCAGCGGCCCCTGCTGCAACGACCAGGGGCCATCACCGGCGCCCCGGATCAGCCGGGATTCCACCTCCGCCTCCAGTGCCAGCCCGGCCAGGGTGTCGGCGTCGGGGTAGTCAAGGCCGCGGGCGGCGGCAGGCATGAACAGCGTGCGCCGCTGCCAGTGCCGTTGGAGAAAGGTCTCCACCGGCAGTGGCAGCGTGAAGCGGGGCAGTTCAGTGGCCAAGGTCAGACCGTCCGGGCCTGCTGGCCGGCGCTGCCCACGTAGGAGGCCGGGGTCATTTCCTTGAGCCGCGCCTTGGCTTCTTCCGGGATCGCCAGGGTGTCGATGAAGGCAATCAGAGCCTCCTCGGTGATCGCCTTGCCACGGGTCAGGGCCTTGAGTTTTTCGTAGGGCTGCTCGATGCCGTAGCGGCGCATTACCGTCTGGATCGGCTCGGCCAGCACTTCCCAGGCGTGCTCCAGATCCTCTTCCAGGCGAGCCGGGTTCACTTCCAGCTTGCCGATGCCTTTGAGGCTGGCTTCATAGGCGATCAGGCTGTGGGCCAGGCCCACGCCCACATTGCGCAGCACGGTGGAGTCGGTGAGATCGCGCTGCCAGCGGGAGATCGGCAGCTTGGCGGCGAGGTGATCCATCATCGCGTTGGCCAGGCCCAGGTTGCCTTCGGAGTTCTCGAAGTCGATCGGGTTGACCTTGTGCGGCATGGTGGAGGAGCCCACTTCGCCTTCCACGGTTCTCTGTTTGAAGTAACCAAGCGAGATGTAACCCCAGACGTCGCGGTCGAAGTCCAGCAGGATGGTGTTGAAGCGCATCAGGGCGTGGAAGTATTCGGCGATCCAGTCGTGCGGTTCGATCTGCGTGGTAAACGGGTTGAAGGTCAGTCCCAGACCCTCGACGAAACGGCGGGCGAAGGTTTCCCAGTCCACTTCCGGATAGGCCGCCAGGTGGGCGTTGTAGTTGCCCACCGCGCCATTGATCTTGCCGAGCACCGGTACCGCCGCGAATTGTTCGCGCTGGCGTTGCAGGCGTGCCACCACGTTGGCCATTTCCTTGCCCACGGTGGTGGGAGAGGCGGACTGGCCGTGGGTGCGTGACAGCATTGGCCGGTCGGCGTTGGCATGGGCCAGCTTGCGAATGGCGTTGATGACCTGATCCAGTTTCGGCAGCAGGGCATCGCGCGCTTCCTTGAGCATCAGCGCGTAGGAGAGGTTGTTGATGTCCTCGCTGGTGCAGGCGAAGTGCACGAACTCGGTCATCTTGTCCAGCTCTTCGTGCTCGGCCATGCACTCCTTGATGAAGTACTCCACCGCCTTGACGTCATGGTTGGTGGTGGCCTCGATGTCCTTGATGCGCTCGGCGTGCTTTTCCTCGAATTCACGGGTGATGCCACGCAGGTGCCAGGCGGCCTTGCCGCTCATCAGCGGGACCTCCGGAATCGCCTTCTCGTGGGCCAGCTGTTCCAGCCAGCTGACTTCCACATGAACCCGGTAGCGGATCAGGCCGTATTCAGTGGTGATGTCGCGCAGGGCATCCGCTTTGCCGGCGTAGCGGCCGTCCACCGGAGAAATGGCACGAAGGTGAGTAAGGCTGGACATGAAGCACTCCTAGACAGGAAAACCGAAAGCGGCGCTATCATACAGCAAATCGGGGGGCGCCGCGTGGGTTATGACGAAGGTCGAAGGGTGGAACAATCGCGGCTCGTAAGTCGCGATTTATCATTACATTCCACTTTATAAAACTATTTTAACTCATTGATTTTTATGCTGTTTAGAATGTCGAGATGCGCTTTGCGTTGAAACAGTAAACGCCAGCGCCGACCACCCATTTGATGCCACAGAAAGGCGGCTCGCACACCGGCCAGGAACAGGCCGCGGATGCGGGCCGCGTTGTCCTCGTCCTGCAATTTGGCCGGGTCGCCCTGGACGCGGATACGAAACCGAAACGTACCCAGCGTATCCACGTAGATTCCCGCCAGCCGGTGGCAAAAGCCGGGCTGGGTGAGGTCCTCGAAATGGGCGCGCTGACCTTCCAGGGCCAACAGCCGGTTGCGCAGGATATTCACCACGTCGTCATTCTTGCGCAGTTTTGAAGAGAGATGCAGCAGCGCCAGCCCATAGCTGAGAGGGCGGGCGGCATCCCGATTCTGTTCCCTGTTGAGGCTCTTGCGCAGCAGGCGCAGGCCGTCCTGGAAGCGGGCCGGGCGCGGGTAGATGGTGTCGAAGTCGGTGGCGTCCATCACCAAGACCGATTCGAACAGTGACTCCAGGACCGCCGGATCGGCGTCGCCACGGGTGGCGATCTGGTCGGCCATGACCGCGCACTCGAACACCGCGCCGAGAGCCAGCATTTGCTGTTGCTGTAGGGACAGGGATTGCTCGGTCATCGTGTCTCCTCGATCACGGCCCCGCCGAGACAGGCGTCGCCATCGTAAAACACCACCGACTGCCCAGGGGTGACCGCTCGTTGTGGCTGATCGAACACCACCCGCACCCGGCCGTCGCCGGCGCTCTCCACGGTACAGGCCTGATCGGGCTGGCGATAGCGGGTCTTGGCGGTAAGCCGGGCCGGAAGGGCCGGCGGCGACATCGCCACCCAGTCCACCGGCGCGCTGGTCAACTCGCGGCTGAACAGCAGCGGGTGGTCATGGCCTTGCACCGCGATCAGCACGTTGCGGGTCAGATCCTTGCCGGCCACGTACCAGGGTTCATCATTGCCGTCCGCGCGACCGCCGATGCCAAGACCCTGGCGCTGACCCAGGGTGTAGTACATCAGTCCGTCGTGCCGGCCGATCACCTTGCCATGGTCATCCTCGATGACACCGGGCTGGGCCGGCAGATAGGTTTCCAGGAAGTCCTTGAAGCGGCGCTCGCCGATGAAGCAAATGCCGGTGGAATCCTTCTTTTTGTGGTTGTCGAAGCCTTTCTCCCCAGCCAGGCGGCGCACTTCCGGTTTGTGCAGGTCACCCAGGGGGAATAGGGTGCGGGCGAATTTGTCGCCGCCCACCGCGTGCAGAAAGTATGTCTGGTCCTTGTTGGTATCCACCGCGCGCAGCAGCCGGGCGGGGCCGGGCCCATGCTCGACCCGGGCGTAGTGGCCGGTGGCGATGGCGTCGGCGCCCAGCGCCACGGCGTGATCCAGGAAGGCGCGGAACTTGATTTCCTTGTTGCAGAGGATGTCCGGGTTGGGAGTGCGGCCGGCCCGGTATTCCTCGAGGAAGTGCTCGAACACCCGGTCCCAGTACTCGCCGGCGAAATTCACCGTATGCAGCTCCATACCCAATACGCCGGCCACCTGCATGGCGTCGAGCAGATCCTCCCGGGCGGTACAGTATTCGGTACCGTCGTCCTCGTTCCAGTTCTTCATGAACAGGCCTTCCACCTGATAGCCCGCCTCCAGCAGACGGGCGGCCGCCACCGAGGAGTCGACACCGCCGGACATGCCGACGATGACGCGGGTGGATTGAGGAGCAAGAGTGGACGGAGAAGGCAGTTCCGACATGGTGACCAACCGTGTAGTGATGGATTCAACCCTGCTGCAAAGGCCAGGGGTGCTGATAAATGCTGTCCAGCGGTAGACGCCGGCCGCTCAGGTAATCGGAGACGCAGCGCGCTACCAGCGGACTGCGGTGCTCGGCTTGCAGCGCGGATAATTCCTGAGGCGTCAGCCAGACCGCTTCCTCGATACCGCGATCCAGTTTCTGGCGCGGGTCATGTTTCAGCGGACGGGCGACGAAACAGGCCCGGTAGTATACTCCGGCGCCCTTGAACGGCTGAAAAATGTACCAGCCGAGCAGGTCGGTCACTTCCACTTGCCAGGCCGTCTCTTCCAGGGTTTCGCGGTAGGCGGCCTGCATCAGGTCCTCGCCGAATTCCACATGGCCGGCGGGCTGGTTGAGCACCAGTTCTCCGTCCTGGTGTTCACGCACGAACAACAGGCGTCCGTCTTGCTCCACCACGGTGGCTACCGTAATGTGCGGTTCGAAGCTGTTCATAGATTGGCCGTTCCAGGCATGGCGGGCGCCAGATGGTAGCGCAACGCCGGGGGGCTCGTCACGACCGGCGCGCTTTCCCTCGCGGCTGACGTGGAGGAGCGCGGCGCCGGGATGGCCCGCCCCGCGCCGGCGCCTTGGGCAGGTGCACGGTTTCGTCACGCCACTGACCGGGCTGCAAGCCATCCAGGCTCCAGTCGCCGATGCGCCAGCGCACCAGCCGCAGAGTGGGAAAGCCTATCGCCGCGGTCATGCGCCGCACCTGACGGTTGCGACCTTCGTCTATGGTGAGTTCCAGCCACTGGTCGGGTACCGTGAGCCGCGTGCGCACCGGCGGCTGGCGCGGCCATAACGAAGGAGCGTCGATAGGCCGAACCCGCGCCGGCCGGCAGGGGCCGTCCTTGAGCGTGATGCCCTGGCGCAACGGCTCCAGATCCTCGTCGCCGGGAGCGCCTTCCACCTGTACCAGATAGGTTTTCGGCAGGTGAAAGCGCGGACTGGCTATGCGCGCCTGGAGGCCGCCGTCATCGGTGAGCAGCAGCAATCCCTCGGAGTCCCAGTCCAGCCGGCCGGCGGGGTAGACGCCCTCCATGGGGAGCAATTCCTTGAGCGTCCGGCGCCCGCGGGTGTCGGTGAACTGGGACAACATCTGAAAGGGTTTGTTAAACAAAATAAGCCGGGCCATTGGGAAATTCGTCGGTTCGGGCCCATGAAGGCCAAGCAAGGTTATTCACTCGATGGTATACTCGCCCGGCAACCGAATTCCACGGTTATTCTCAGAGGGAGTAGTGTAGATGGGATACCAAAAGATCGTGGTTCCGGCAGACGGTGACAAAATCACCGTTAATGCGGACCTATCCCTGAATGTCCCCAACCACCCGATTATTCCGTATATCGAAGGGGACGGCATCGGCGTTGATATCTCGCCGGTGATGATGAAAGTGGTTAACGCCGCGGTGGAAAAAGCCTATGGCGCCAAGCGTGGCATCACCTGGATGGAAATCTATGCCGGTGAAAAAGCCACCCGGGTTTACGGGCCGGATGTATGGCTGCCCGAAGAAACCCTGGAGGCCATGCGGGAATTCACCGTAGGTATCAAAGGACCGTTGACCACTCCGGTGGGCGGTGGGATCCGTTCTCTGAACGTAGCCCTGCGCCAGGAGCTTGACCTTTATACCTGTATGCGCCCGGTGCGATGGTTCGAAGGGGTACCCAGCCCGGTACGCCACCCCGAACTGACCGACATGGTGATCTTCCGTGAAAACTCCGAAGACATCTATGCCGGCATCGAGTGGGCCGCGGACGGTCCCGAAGCCACCAAACTGATCCGCTTCCTGCGCGAGGAAATGGGTGTTACCCAGATCCGTTTCCCGGAAGGTTGTGGTATCGGCATCAAGCCGGTGTCCCGCGAGGGCACGCAGCGTCTGGTCCGCAAGGCGATCCAGTACGCCATCGACAATGACAAGGATTCCGTCACCCTGGTGCACAAAGGCAACATCATGAAGTACACCGAGGGGGCCTTTAAGGATTGGGGCTACGAATTGGCCCGGGACCGCTTCAACGCCGAGCTGCTTGACGGCGGCCCATGGATGGTGATGAAGAACCCGCGTACCGGGAAAGAGATCGTCATCAAGGATGTGATCGCGGATGCCTTCCTGCAGCAGATCCTGATGCGTCCGGCGGAGTACAGCGTGATCGCCACGCTGAACCTGAACGGTGACTACATTTCCGACGCCCTGGCGGCGGAAGTGGGCGGTATCGGCATCGCGCCGGGCGCCAACATCGGTGGCTCCGTGGCGCTGTTCGAGGCCACTCACGGCACCGCGCCGAAGTACGCCGGTCAGGACAAGGTGAACCCGGGTTCGCTGATCCTGTCCGCCGAGATGATGCTGCGCCACCTGGACTGGGAAGACGCCGCCGATCTGGTGATCAATGGCATGGAAGGGGCGATTGCCGCCAAGACCGTGACCTACGACTTCGAGCGTCTGATGCCCGATGCCACGCTGCTGAAGTGTTCCGAATTCGGCGATGCCGTGATCGAACACATGGGGAACTGATTCCAGTCCCCTCCGGTGAAGCGCTCACTCAGGTGGAGAGGGCGCTTTTCTCCCGCTCCCGCCTCCGGCCCGTCCGGTGCCGGCGGGTGGTGGGAACCGCTCCCGGCTTCAGGTTCACCGCATGGTAACCCTTGCTGGCCTCGAGCAGCTCATATTCCACACTCTGTCCGGTGTATAAGGTTTTGTAACCTTTCTCCTGTATATAGGAGTAGTGCACGAACAGATCATCGCCACCTTCGTCCGGCCGAACGAAGCCATACCCTTTGGCGTTGTTGAACCACTTTACCGTTCCCGTTGCCATGGTCGTCCCTCATGTTACCCCGGGGGTTTGTTCCGGGTGTCCCGCCGTGCCGGTGTTCTGTATGACAACCGGTCATCGCACGGTAACCTATGGCTGTACATTGTTTTTGTTATCCCCGCCCGGGCGGGGCCTGGATCACTGACGTCAATATCCAACATCAACGCCGCCGGCCATGGGCCTTTGCTCTGGCTATCATAGCGGGCTGCTATGATAGCCGTGCCGCCGGCCTCGGCATGATATGAATTGAGATGTGCCGAACGGGCCGGAAAGTCCCGGAACATCCGGCATTGCTGGATTCAGAGATCCCCTGGGTCGCGCTCTGCCCAACTTTTCATCATGGATAACTGAGTGTCAAGTCTTGATGGTGGGATTGAAAAATCACGGTTAATGCCCCAATTAGTGGATTGCCTGTCGGCGCCCGCGGGTATACAAACTTCAGAGAGACGCATGAAAAGGCAGCACAAGGTGTTTTTCACGGGTAACGAACGGGGGGCGCGAATACGCCTGGGGCCGGATCAGCCGGCGGATCCCGATCGTCAGGGCGATCTGACCGTGGAGGCGAGCAAGCCACGGCTAAAGCGCCCGCCCATGTATAAAGTGATCATGCTCAACGACGATTACACACCGATGGACTTCGTCGTTGAGGTACTGGAAACCTTTTTTCGTATGGACCGCGAGCAGGCCACTCGTGTCATGCTGACGGTCCATACCGAGGGCAAGGCGGTGTGCGGGGTGTTTCCCCGGGATATCGCCGAGACCAAGGCCGCGCAAGTGGTCGATTACGCCCAGGAACATCAGCATCCGCTGATGTGTCAGGTGGAGAAGGCCTGATTTAGGCCCAAGGGCCTGATCTCAGGCCGGCAAGCCCGACACCAAGGGTGACGAGTAGTGAGGTAGCCTATGCTCAGCAAAGAACTGGAACTTACCCTTAACGAGGCGTTCCATCACGCACGAAGCCACCGTCATGAGTTCATGACCGTGGAGCATCTGCTGTTGGCACTGCTGGACAACGATGCCGCGTTGGAAGTGCTGCGCGCCTGCGGCGCGGATCTGGATGAGCTGCGCGAGGCCCTGACTCAGTTCATTAGCGATGCCACGCCGCTGTTACCGGATGACGGTGACGATGAGCGTGACACGCAACCGACGCTGGGTTTCCAGCGGGTGCTGCAACGCGCGGTGTTCAGCGTGCAGTCCTCGGGCAAGAAGGAGGTGACCGGCGCCAATGTGCTGGTGGCGATCTTCAACGAGCAGGAGAGCCAGGCGGTTTACCTGCTCAACAGCCAGGATGTGCATCGTCTGGATGTGGTCAATTTCATTTCCCATGGCGTGTCTCCGCAACAGGAGGGCGACGATGCGCAGCAACCGGACATCGAGGCTGGCGGTGGTCCCGAAGGCGGGGCTTCCGCCAACGCCCTGGAAGCCTATGCCTCCAATCTGAACGAACTGGCCCGGGCCGATCGAATCGACCCGCTGGTGGGCCGTGCTTTCGAGATTGAACGGGCGGCGCAGATCCTGTGCCGGCGGCGCAAGAACAATCCGCTGCTGGTGGGCGAGCCGGGTGTAGGCAAGACCGCCATCGCCGAGGGTCTGGCGCGCATGATCGTGGAAGGGCAGGTGCCCGAGCCGCTGCAGGACGCGGTGGTCTATTCCCTGGATCTGGGCGCGTTGCTGGCCGGTACCAAATACCGCGGTGATTTCGAGAAGCGGCTGAAGAGTCTGCTGGCGGAACTGCGCAAGCAGGACAACTCGATTCTGTTCATCGATGAGATTCACACCATCATCGGTGCCGGCGCGGCTTCCGGCGGTGTCATGGACGCCTCCAATCTGCTTAAACCGTTGCTGGCTTCCGGGGACCTGAAATGCATGGGCTCCACTACCTTCCAGGAGTACCGGACCATTTTTGAAAAAGACCGGGCGCTGTCCCGCCGCTTCCAGAAAGTGGATGTGGTGGAACCGTCGGTGGAGGACACCGTGGGTATTCTCAAGGGGCTCAAGAGCCGTTTCGAGAAGCACCATGGTGTGCAGTACACCGACGCGGCACTGCGCTCGGCGGCGGAGTTGAGCGCGCGCTACATTAATGACCGCTTCCTGCCGGACAAGGCCATCGATGTGATCGACGAGGTCGGTGCCTGGCAGCGCCTGCGGCCGGAAAACGAGCGCCGTGAAATCATCGAGCAGGATGACGTGGAAGTCATGGTGGCGAAGATCGCGCGGATTCCGCCGAAGCAGGTGTCCTCTTCCGACAAGGAAGTGCTGCGTAATCTGGAACGGGATCTGAAGATGACCGTGTTCGGTCAGGACGAGGCCATCGATGCCATCTCCGCGGCGATCAAGCTGTCCCGAGCCGGGCTGAAGGCGGATAACAAGCCGATCGGCTCGTTCATGTTCGCCGGTCCCACCGGGGTGGGTAAAACCGAGGTGAGTCGGCAACTGGCTCGCGCACTGGGCGTGGAATTGGTGCGCTTTGACATGTCCGAGTACATGGAGCGGCATACCGTCAGCCGCCTGATCGGCGCGCCTCCGGGCTACGTCGGTTACGACCAGGGTGGCTTGCTCACCGAAGCAATCACCAAGACACCGCACTGCGTGTTGTTGATGGACGAGATCGAGAAGGCGCACCCGGAAGTGTTCAACATTCTGCTGCAGGTGATGGACAACGCTTCGCTGACCGACAATAACGGCCGCAAGGCGGACTTCCGCAATGTGATCCTGATCATGACCACCAATGCGGGCGCCGAGGTGTTGAACAAGCGCTCCATCGGTTTCACCGAGCAGGATCAGTCCAGCGATGGCATGGAAGTGTTGAAGAAAGCCTTCACGCCGGAGTTCCGCAACCGGCTGGACGCCATCATCCAGTTCAACCCGCTGGGCCGGGAAACCATTCTCGGTGTGGTGGACAAGTTCCTGGTGGAACTGCAGGCGCAGTTGGATGAGAAAGGCGTGGTGCTGGAGGTGGAGGCGGATGCCCGCACCTGGCTGGCCGATCACGGCTATGACAAGGATATGGGCGCCCGTCCCATGGCCCGTCTGATCCAGGAGCAGATCAAGAAGCCGCTGGCGGAGAAGCTGCTGTTTGGAGAGCTGGCGGAGCAGGGTGGTCGCGCACGAGTTGTGGTTCGCGACGACAAGCTGCTGCTGACCGTGGACGCCTCCCAGGAGGAAGCCACCTGCTGAAGATCGCGGCCATGGATGGCTGGCTTAACAAAAAAACCCGGCATGCCGGGTTTTTTTATATCAAGAAAACCGTGATTACTTCATGCGGAAGGTGATACGCCCTTTGCTCAGATCATAGGGGGACATTTCCACCTTGACGCGATCGCCGGTGAGGATCCGGATGTAGAATTTACGCATCTTGCCGGAGATATGGGCGGTGATTACATGCCCGTTATCCAGCTTCACACGAAACATGGTGTTGGGAAGGGTTTCAAGAACCACGCCTTCCAATTCAATTTGCTCTTCTTTCGCCATTCAGCGCGTACCCTGATGTCGTCGGCTACGGAGGGAGGCGCAATTGTGCCGGAATTGGACGCTTGCTGCAAAGGTTTAGGCGATGGGAGAGCGACGCCCCGGAGGAGTGGGGGGGTGAAACTCCTGCCACTCGTCGTTGATCAACAGTTCCAGCGGGCGGTACTGGCTCTTGTAGCTCATCTTGCGGCATTCGCTGATCCAGTAGCCCAGGTAGAGATAGGGCAGGCCCAGACGGCGGCATTCCTCGATTTGCCAGAGCAGGGCATTGACGCCGAGGCCGCGCTCGGCGGCGGCCGGGTCGAAGAACGTGTAGACCGCCGACAGGCCGTCCTTGAGGGCGTCGGTGACCGCCACGGCAAGCAATTTTTTGGTGGCCGGATCACGGAAACAGTAGAAGCGGGTATCGGTCCAGGCGCAGGTCAGGAAGCTGGAAAACTGCTCCTCGGAAGGCGGATACATGTCGCCGTCGCCGTGGCGTTCGCGAATATACAGCGAGTAGAGCCGGTAGAATTCGCGGGTGTACCGGGAAGGCTCCTGTCGTACGATCAGATCGCTATTACGCTGCAGGATCCGTTTCTGCCGCCGGCGGGGCTGGAAATCCGCCACCCGCACCCGTGCCGGCAGACAGGCGTGGCAGGCCTCACAATGTGGCCGATACAGGTAGTCGCCACTGCGGCGGAAGCCGAGCAGGGACAACTCGCTGTACAGGGCCGCATTGAGGCGCACCTGAGGGTCCACGAACAGCGTGGCGGCCTGCTGGCCTTCCAGGTAGCTGCAGGGGTGGGCCGGCGTGCGGAAAAAGCGGAGTTCGGACAGATCACTCATGGGGCCAGTTTATCCAACAGGGGGCCACCAAGGCCAGCCGTCCGAGTGTGGTGCTGCTTTTACCGTGTGGACGGGTGGTCCGTGAATACTTGTGCCTTTCGCCGGCGCGCGGAGTTGGATAGGCTTTCGAAGCCCGATTCACGCGGCTATAACAACAAACGGCCTCGGTTTGCAAAGAGGCCGCGTTCAGGAGAGCTATGATGACAACAATCGATCCGGTGCCCCTGTGGCAACCCAGCGAGGAACGCATCCGCAACAGCCGCCTGCATCATTTTCAAGGCTGGCTGGAGCAGCGCACGGGCGAGCGTTTCAACGATTATGACGCCCTCTGGCGGTGGTCCGTGGACCATCTGGAAGCCTTTTGGGAAGCGATCTGGCAGTACTTCGACGTGGCCGCCTCGGAGCCCTACAGCGAGGTGCTCGACAGCCATGAAATGCCCGGCGCCCAATGGTTCGAGGGCAGCCGGCTGAACCTGGTGGAGCAGATCTTCCGTTTTCACCATGACCAGCCCGATCGTCCGGCGATCCTCTCCCGTTCCGAGCTTCGCCCACTGCAATCCCTGTCCTGGGGCGAACTGCGCCGACAGGTGGCGGCCCTGTCCGACCGGTTGCGTCAGCGTGGGGTCGGCCCCGGAGACCGGGTAGTGGCCTATTTGCCCAATGTGGCGGAAACGGTGGTGGCGTTCTGCGCCTGCGCCAGCGTTGGCGCGATCTGGTCCAGCTGTTCCCCGGACATGGGCACCCGCAGCGTGCTTGACCGCTTCCGTCAGATCGATCCGAAAGTGATCATCGCGGTGGACGGTTACCGCTATGGCGGCAAGGATTTCGACCGCCTGGAGGTGGTACAGGGGCTGCGTGAGGCGCTGCCGACGGTGGAGCAGGTGATCCTGTTGCCTTACCTCAACCCCGAGGCCCGTCTGGATGGGGCCGATCTCTGGCAGGACATGGTCGCCGGCGAGGCGCCAATGGCGTTTGAACAGGTGCCGTTCGACCATCCGCTGTGGGTGGTGTATTCCTCGGGGACCACCGGCATGCCCAAGCCCATCGTGCACGGCCATGGCGGTACCTTGCTGGAGGGGCTGAAAGGTCACGCCCTGCACATGGACCTGGGGCCGGAGGACCGCTTCATGTGGTTCACCACCACCGGCTGGATCATGTGGAATTCGCAGATCACCGGTCTGATGGTGGGCAGCACCATCTGTCTGTACGACGGCAATCCCGGTTACCCGGACCTGGGCACCCTGTGGCGTTTCGCCGAGGAGACCGAACTGACCTTCTTCGGCGCGGGCGCCGCCTATTTTCTCAACTGCAAGAAAGCGGAAATCGAGCCTGGCCAATGGCTGCGTCCCGGCAGGCTCAGATCGGTGGGTTCCACCGGTTCGCCGCTGCCGGAGGAAGGGTACCAGTGGATCATGGGGCAACTGGGCGACGTGATGATCGCCACCATCAGCGGGGGTACCGATGTGGCGGCGGCCTATGTGGGCGGCTGTCCGATACTGCCGGTCTACGCCGGAGAGATGCAATGCCGCTATCTGGGCACGGCGACCTACGCCATGTCCGACGGCGGCCGGATCCTGGAGGACGAAGTGGGAGAACTGGTGGTGACCAAGCCGATGCCGTCCATGCCGTTGTATTTCTGGAACGATGAAGAAGGGCTGCGCTACCACGACAGCTACTTCGACGTGTTCCCCGGCATCTGGCGCCACGGTGACTGGATCCGCATCACCCCGCGCGGCGGCGCGGTGATCTATGGCCGTTCTGACACCACCATCAACCGCCACGGGATCCGCATGGGCACCAGCGAATTCTATCGGGTGGTGGAAGAACTCCCGGAAGTTCTCGACAGCCTGGTGGTCGATTTGGAATACCTGGGACGAGAATCCTTCATGCCGTTGTTCGTGGTGCTGCGCGAAGGGCAGCTTCTCGACGACGATCTGAAAGGCCGGATCAAGGCGGCGATCCGCGACAACCTGTCCGCCCGGCACGTGCCCAACGACATCGTGCCGGCGCCGGAAGTACCGCGCACACTCACCGGCAAGAAAATGGAGCTGCCCATCAAGAAGCTGCTGTTGGGGCAGTCTCTGGACAAGGTGGCCAACCCGGATGCCATGGCCAATCCGGACAGCCTGGCGTTCTATATCGACTACGCCGAACGCCGTGACACCGCCAATGGGGCCGGGCAGGTGAAGACCGGCTGATGAGCGCGAACGGCGGGGGCAGGATGCCCCCGCGTCCGGCGTTATTTCACCATTGGTATTTGACGGTGACGGTGGCCGAGCGTTTCACCCCGTAAAAACAGGCATAACTGCAGGTGGCGTATTCCTCGTCGAACAGGTTGTCGACATTCAGCGTCATCAGCCATTGTGGTGACAGCCGGTACCGGAGCGTGGCATCCACCACGGTGTAGCTGGGCACGGCGACGGTATTGGCAATATCGCGCGTCTCGCCGATGTAACGGACGCCGGCGCCCAGTCCGAGCCCATAGAGGGAGCCGTCAAAGGCATAATCCGCCCACAGTGAGGCCATGTTCCGCGGCACGCCGTTGGTCCGGTTTCCTTCCGTGCCGCTGTTGCTTTTGGTGACCTCATTGTCGATATAGGCATAGGAGGCAATCAGGTTCAGGCCATTGCTCAGGTTGGTCCGTGCTTCCAATTCAAAGCCGCTGGACTCGACCTCGCCTTCCTGCACGGAAAAGCCGGGATTGGCCAGGTCGCTGGTCAGCACGTTCTCCTGCGTCAGTTGGTAGGCTGACGCAGTGATGGAGGTGAAGCCGCTCCGCGGCTGATAACGCAGGCCGATTTCAGTCTGTTTCCCTTCCGTGGGCTCGAACGCCTGACCGCCAGCATTCTGGCCGGAGATCGGCTCGAACGACTCGGCGTAGCTGATGTACGGCGCCAGGCCGTTATCGAACAGATAAAGCAGACCGGCACGGCCGGTGAAGGCATGCTCGTCATAGATGGTGGCCGATATCCCGGCCAGGTGATCCTTGCCTTTGCCGTCGACCTGGTCGTAACGACCGCCCAGCATTACCACCCAATGGCCGTCGATCTTGATATGTTCCTGGGCATACAGACCCAGCTTGTCACTGTCTTGCGTGGTATCGCTGACGGGAGTGGTGTCCAGCGCCACCGGAGAACCGTACACCGGGTTGAAAATATCCAGCGCCTCGGCGGTACCACGGTATTGGGTGCGCTTGAACCGGCTTTGCTCGTAATCCAGACCAATCAATGACGTATGTTCAGCCAGTCCCCAGTGCCACTTGGCTTGCAGCTGGTTATCCAGGGTGAAGGTGCGGTCTCTGTCATTACGGGCGGCGGAGGTGCGGGACAACAGGCGTTGTGATGCATCCAGCGATCCCATGATGAGGTAGTCCCAATCGGTCTCGGCGTCGAAATAGAGCGCGTTCTGACGGAAGGTGAAGGTGTCGTTCAGGCGATGGCTGAACAGATAGCCAAGGGTCTTGTTGTGCGTCTCGAAGCTATCGAAATCGGGTTCACCGATAAAGAGGTCACGGTCGATGTCGCCGTTGACGTTGTGTCGCACCGTGCCTTCCAGGGGCAACCCGTACAGATAAACGGTGTCGTTGTGCTGACTATTGGCCAGCAGGGTCAGGGAGGTATCGTCGCTGGGCTGCCAGCGCAATGACAGCTGGCCGAAATCACGGTCATCGGGAATATGGTCGGTCATGGTATCGCTTCGGCGCACCAAACCGGTAACACGGTAGGACAGGCTGCCGTCTTTGGTGAGCGCACCGGTGAAATCGCCGGCCAGTTGTTTGCGGTCAAAACTGCCCGCTTGCACTTTCAGTTCCCGGGAGGTTTTGCTCTGCGGCAGCTTGCTGACCATGTTGACGATGCCGCCGGGTGCCGCGTTGCCATACAGTACCGAGGCCGGCCCCTTGAGCATTTCAATGCGCTCCATGGCGTAGGGTTCGGAGACACCACTGAACGTGTTGCGCGGCAATTTACTGCCATTAAGGTACATCGGAGAGGAGCCGGTGACGTTGAATCCGCGGATGATCAAACCATCGCTGACCAGATTGTCGCTGCCCATGGGGACCACGCCGGGGGTATACAGCAGTGCCTGATGCAGGGACTCCGCATCCTGTATTTCGATTTGATCCGCCGTCACCACGGAGACACTTTGCGGCGTCTCGATCAGAGGAATATCCATCTTGGTGGCGGTGATACTGCGTGTTGCGGCATAACCCGTCACCGGGCCGTAGCCCGACTCCTGGCCCGCTCCGGCATCCACCCTGATTGGCGACAGGGTAACCGGGTCCGACGGGATCCGGCGCAGGGAGTAGCCGCTTTCACCTTTGGACTGCAGCCCATATCCCGTGCCCGCCAGCAGCGCCTGAAAGCCTTCTTGCGTGCTATAGGTGCCTTCCAGGCCGTCACTGCGCATACCGGACAACACTTGCGGATCAAAGGACAAGGGCACCCCGGCCTGGGCGGCGAATTGAGCCAGCACGTCACTCAGTTTGCCGGGGGGAATCGAGAAGTGCTGTCGTGCCGTGCTTTGCTGGGCGAAGGCCGTGGCAGGCGTCAAGGTGATGGCACCGCCGATACCGGCGAGTGAACAGCTCATGGCCAGAGCGAATGCCGCTGATTTGTTGTTGACGCTCTTGCGCGCCTGGCCCGGCAGCGGGCCGTTAAGTGCTGTCATGGACGTCGTCCCCGTTGATGTCTTATGTGTCGGACAGGGCATTTCCGGGATGTGAAGGACCGGAAAACGCCTTTCTATCCGCTACACCGAACGAGAACGGAAAAAGTATCAGTTTTTTTTGCAAATGACGGGAACGCCGCCGTCACGGTTGTCGTTTGCGCAACGTGAGCCACCAGGGGGAGACCCGGCTGATCTCCACCGGCAGGGTCTTGCTCAACAGCTCGAGGCTGGCATCGCTGTCATGGAGCGGGAACGCGCCTGACACCCGCATATCCGCGATCTCCGGATCGCAACGCAGAATACCGTTGCGATAGCGGCCGAGCTCTTCCACCCAGGTTCGCAAGGGCATGTCCCTGGCCAGCAACATGCCTTTCTCCCATAGGGCGGCGTCGTCGGGAACCGGTTCCGAAGGTCGTATCCGCGAGGTGCTGAACAGACGCTGCTGACCGGCGGGAACAACGGTCTTGTCGGCATGGACCGGGCTGATTTCCACCGCGCCTTCGAAGACGGACAGCACGGTTTCATCCTTGAGCCGGCGCACGGCGAAGCGTGTGCCCAAGGCTCGCAACCGGCCCTGCGGAGTCTGGACCACGAAAGGGCGCGGATGGGGCGAGGGATCCGCGCCGGTGGTCACCAGTATTTCGCCGGCTCGCAGGGTCAGTCGCCGCTCCCGTTCGGAAAAGTCCACGTCCACGGCGGTGGCGGTGTTCAACACCAGCTGAGTACCGTCCGCCAGATCCAGAGTCCGTTGCTCCCCGGTATGGGTGTACAGGTCGGCCCGCCAGTTGTACCAGGGCAGGTAACGGTAGCCGAGCCAGGCGGTGGGCGCCGCTGCCAACATCAGGGTGAGGGTTTTCATGGCCCGCCGCCGGCCCGCGTTTTCCAATCGTGAAAACGTCCGGTGGGTCGCGGGACCTGACGCCCGTTGGAAGGTATCGAGCACGGACTCCGCTCGTTGCCAGGCCGCCTGATGCATGGGCCCCTGACTTATCCAGCGCTCCAGATTCTGCCTGTCGATTGGAGTGGCCTCCCCGGATTCGAGCAGGAGCAGCCAGTCCGCGGCCTCTTCGAGAATGGCCGGTTCAATCGGGGGCGAAGACGTCGGGGGCGGTCTGGTCGGCATCGGCGCGCCCCTATTCCAGGCTCAGGCAGGCCAGAAAGGCCTTGCGCATATGCCGTTTGACGGTAGGTAGAGAAACTGCCATCCGCTCGGCGATATCCTGGTATTTCAGGCCGTCGAGCTGGGACAAAAGAAAAATCCGGCGAGTGAGCGCGGGAAGATCGCGCAACATGGCATCGATCCGGTACAGCGCTTCCAGGATCAGCCAGCGGGTTTCCGGTGACGGCGCTTCGGCGGCGGGCAAGTGAGCGATGGCGTTCAGGTAGGCCTGTTCCACATCCCGCCGGCGCCAGTGATCGATGACCAGACAGCGGGCAATGTGAGTCAGCAGAGCACGAGGCTCATCGCCAAGCCGTGACACATCCCGGTGACCGGCGATCAGCCGCAGAAAGGTGTCGTGGGTGAGATCCGCCGCGTCATGATGATTGCCGAGCTTGCGGCGCAACCAGTTCTGCAGCCAGCCCTGATGATCACTATAAATGGCATGGATATCAGCTTGTCGTGCCAATTTGGTGCCCGACACAATAGGTCCCTTGGTAGCCAAAATGTGTAGCCAGAGGGGGCGAAAGGTTGCCCATAAATGATAATGGTTCGCATTTTATGGGATGACGGGCGGCGAACGCAAATACGGCCATGTCCGTGGGGTGGAGTCGGTGATCAAGGTGCGCAACGCTGTCTGAAATTCCTGTCGCGGCATCAACACCGCGCCCAGCCGCATCAGGTGAGGATTCTCCACCTGGGCGTCCAGCAACTGGATGCCCAGCTCCGGCGCCAGCGCCCATAACGCCGCCAGCGCGCATTTAGAACCGTTATCGCGGCGAGAGAACATGGACTCGCCGAAGAACACACCACCCAGATGAATACCATAGATGCCGCCGGCCAGACCCTGGTCGTCATGCACCGTCACGCAATGGGCATGGCCCAGATGATGCAAGCGCAGATAGGCGTCGCGCATGTCGCGGGTGATCCAGGTGCCGTCCTGGCCGGCGCGGGGGGCCGCGCAAGCGTCGATGACCCCGGCGAAATCCTGGTCCAGACGGATTTCCGGGTTCCAGCGGCGCAGGGTGCGCCGGGTACGGCGGCTCAGGTGCAGGTCTCCGGGGCGAAATACACAGCGCGGGGCCGGTGACCACCACAGGATCGGTTGGGTGTCGTCGTACCAGGGAAAGATGCCCTGGCGATAAGCGCAAAGCAGTGTGGAGGGGGAGAGGTCGCCGCCGGCGGCGAGCAGCCCGTTGGGCTCCTCAAGGGCCTCTTCCACGGCGGGAAAAGGCCCCCCGGCGGGCAACCAGGGGATCATGCGCGATCAGTCTTCCAGGGTTTCCAGATAGCGCTCCGCGTCCAGCGCCGCCATGCAGCCGGAGCCGGCGGAGGTCACCGCCTGACGGTATACGTGATCGGCCACGTCGCCGGCGGCGAACACGCCCGCCACGCTGGTGGCGGTGGCATTGCCTTCCAGGCCGCTGCGGATGCGGATATAGCCGTCGTGCATGTCCAACTGACCGGCGAAGATGTCGGTGTTGGGTTTATGACCGATGGCGATGAACAGACCCTGCAGCTCCAGTTCCTCGGTGCTATCATCCTTGGTGGACTTGACGCGGATGCCGTTGACGCCGGAATCATCGCCCAACACTTCGTCGAGCACGTGATCCCACATGACGGTGACGTTGTCCTTGGCGAACAGCTTATCCTGCAGGATCTTTTCCGCGCGCAGTTTGTCGCGACGGTGAATCAGCACCACCTCGGAAGCGATATTGGACAGGTACAGGGCTTCTTCAACGGCGGTGTTGCCACCGCCCACCACGGCCACTTTCTGGCCCCGGTAGAAGAAACCGTCACAGGTGGCGCAGGCGGAAACACCTCTGCCCATGAACGCCTGCTCGGAATCCAGGCCCAGGTACATGGCCGAAGCCCCGGTGGCGATGATCAGGGCATCACAGCTGTAGGTGCCGGAGTCGCCCTTGAGGACGAACGGGCGCTGGTCCAGCACCACTTCGTTGATGTGATCAAACAGGACCTGGGTTTCAAAGCGCTCGGCGTGCTGCTGCATGCGCACCATCAGATCCGGGCCTTGCAGGCCCTCCACGTCACCGGGCCAGTTATCCACTTCGGTGGTGGTGGTCAGCTGCCCGCCGGGTTGGATGCCCGTGATCACCACCGGATTCAGGTTGGCCCGGGCCGCGTAGACCGCCGCGGTGTAGCCGGCAGGGCCGGAACCCAGAATGATCAGTCGATGGTGCTGCACGTCGCTCATTGAATCCTCCACCAGGTCAGGGCCTGAAAACTGGGTCTGCGTAAGAAGTGGCGACGTTATGGTGTCGCCGACGGGCCGTTTCAAGGATGAGCAAGCTACAATACTTTCATGGCCCGGTGAAGGCGGCTCCGGCTATGAGTGCGATTTGAGGCAACGATAACCTCACCACCGGGCCCTTGTTGCCCGGGCCCAGGCGCGGGATACTGCGGGCGCAAGAGCCGGTCGGGGCGCTGGCTCGAGAGGCGCTAATTCTGTACAATTCCATAGTTTTCAAATTGTTATGGCATTGAGTTCATGTTTTTTCCAGCTTTTACACGACAAAGGGAAAAACACTGGCAAGCTTTGAGATCATAAACGGGCTCTATGGAATCCAAACGCAAGAGGCGAGGCGTGACAAAGGCAGCCGCCGGTAACACTCAATCCGGTTTTTCCCGCCATCTCAAACGGGGTTTGGTGGAAGGCATGGTCATCGCCCTGATCGCCCTGTCGCTGTATCTGCTTCTGGCATTGATCAGCTACGACAGCCGCGACCCGGGATGGTCCTATGTGGGGCACGTGGACAGCGTGCGTAATGCCGGCGGCCGCGCCGGCGCTTTCTGTGCCGATCTGTTACTGGGATTGTTTGGGCTGATGGCCTATCTGTTCCCGGTGCTGGTGGGGTTCTGGGCGTTCAAGGTATTGCGCGAGCGCCACGCCGGTCTGCCGGGCAGCTGGCCCATGTTCAGCCTGCGTCTGGTGGGGTTCGTGTTGACCATGATCGGCGGCACGGCCCTGGCCTACATGCACTTCGCCACCGGCGGCCTGCCGGAGGACGCCGGTGGAATACTCGGCCAGGTGGTCGGTGGCAGCGCCCTGGATGCCTTCAATGCCCTGGGCGGCACCCTGGTTATGGTGGCGCTGTTTCTGATTGGCATCACCGTGTTCACCGATCTGTCCTGGATCGCCCTGACGGAGCGCCTGGGTGAACTAGTGGTGACTATTGGCCAGAAGGTGCCGGCCTGGTTCGAGCAACGCCGCGAGCAGCGCGAGGAGCGCAAGGCGGCCCAGGCCGCCCGTGAGCAGCGCGCCCGGGTGATCACCGAGGCCAACAAGAAAAAGGAAAACCGCACGCCGCCGAAGATCGCCCAGCCCGCCAAACCGGTGGAGAAAAGCGTACGGGTACAAAAGGAGAAGCAGCAAAAGCTGTTTACCGCCGCAGTCTCCGGCGACCTGCCGCAGGTGTCCTTGCTGGATCAGGTGGATGAGGACGGCAAGGGCGGTTACTCCGAGGAAGCGCTGGACGCCATGTCGCGTCTGCTGGAAATCAAACTCAAGGATTTCAACGTCGACGCCGAAGTGGTGGCGGTGCAGCCGGGACCGGTGATTACCCGCTTCGAGATCCAGCCCGCCGCCGGCATCAAGGTGTCCAAGATCACCAACCTGGCCAAGGATCTGGCCCGTTCCCTGGCGGTGATCAGCGTGCGGGTGGTGGAAGTGATCCCCGGCAAGACCACGGTGGGGATCGAGATTCCCAACGAACAGCGGGAGATGATCCGTTTCACCGAGGTGGTGGGCTCGAGGATGTTCGACGATGCCAGTTCGCCGTTGACCATGGCCCTGGGCAAGGACATTTCCGGTAACCCGGTGATGGCCGACCTGGCCAAGATGCCGCACTTGCTGGTGGCCGGTACCACCGGTTCCGGTAAGTCGGTGGGCGTGAACGCCATGCTGCTGTCCATGCTGTTCAAGTCCAACCCGGACGATGTGCGCCTGATCCTGATCGATCCGAAGATGCTGGAACTGGCGGTCTATGACGGCATTCCCCATCTGCTCACGCCGGTGGTCACCGACATGAAGGAAGCCGCCGGCGCCTTGCGCTGGGGGGTCGGAGAAATGGAACGCCGCTACCGCCTGATGGCGGCCATGGGCGTGCGTAATATCTCCGGCTATAACCGCAAGGTGGAGGAGGCCAGGAAATCCGGCGAGCCACTCAAGGATCCGTTGTGGAAGCCCAATGACCCGATGGACCTGGAAGAGGAGCCGCCGCTGGCGGAGAAGCTGCCGTACATCGTTATCGTCATTGATGAATTCGCCGATATGATGATGATCGTCGGTAAGAAAGTGGAAGAGTTGATCGCCCGTATCGCGCAGAAGGCGAGGGCCGCGGGCATCCACCTGATTCTCGCCACGCAGCGCCCGTCGGTGGATGTGATCACCGGTCTGATCAAGGCCAACGTGCCGTCACGCATCGGCTTCCAGGTATCGTCGAAAATCGATTCCCGTACCGTGCTGGACCAGGGCGGGGCGGAGCAGTTGCTCGGCCATGGTGACATGCTCTATTTGCCCGGCGGCAAAAGCGTTCCGGAACGGGTGCACGGCGCCTTTGTCTCAGATGAGGAAGTGCACAGGGTCTGTGATGACTGGCGCAAGCGGGGCGAACCGAACTATCTGGAAGAAATTCTTGACGGCGGTTCGGATCTGAACGCGCCCATGCCCGGCATGGAAATCGCCGGTGGCGGCGATGAAGAGAGCGATCCGCTCTATGACGAGGCGGTGGCCTATGTGACGCAATCACGGCGGGCTTCCATTTCCTCGGTGCAGCGGAAACTGAAGATCGGCTACAACCGCGCCGCCAACCTGGTGGAAGCCATGGAAATGGCCGGCGTGGTCTCCGAGGCCGGACACAACGGACAACGAGAGGTGCTGGCGCCACCACCGCCGGACGCCTGAGGATAAAGAGCAATGGCAAAATGGCTTGTATTGGCACTATTGATGCCGTCCCTGGCCTGGGCATCCGCCACCGAAACCCTGCTCGCCAAACTCGGTGGACTGCGCAGCATGAGCGGCCACTTCGAGCAGTCCATGGTGGACTCCGACGGTGACCGCCAGCAGAGTGCCAGCGGTACCATGGACGTGGCCCGGGGCAACCGGTTTTACTGGAAGACCGAGGTGCCGTTCGAACAACTGGCGGTTTCCGATGGCAAGACCGTGTGGGTGTACGATGTGGATCTGGAGCAGGTGGTGGTCCGTCCGCTGACACCGGACCTGGGTAACACGCCGGCGTTGCTGTTCGGCGGCGATCCACAGCGGGTAGGGCAGGCGTTCGAGATTTCCGAACTGGAAAGCAACGGCGCCAACGTCACCTACCGGCTTAAGCCCAAGGGCGCCGATCCGCTGTTCGATACCCTGGATGTCACCTTCCATGGCGACACGCCGCATTCCATGCGTTTGCGCGATGCGCTCGGCCAGCAGACCCTGATCCGTTTTCAGGATCTGACCCTGAACCGGTCGTTGCCGGCGGAGCGGTTTTCCTTCACACCGCCGGAAGGCACCGACGTTATCCGTCAGGAGTGAATCATGAGCGGGGGTGGTGGCGCGCACCATGAATGATCTGTTCGCCGATCAGACCCGTGGCGATGCGCAGCCGCTGGCCGCGCGGCTGCGGCCATTGTCGCTGGACGATTATGTCGGGCAGTCCCATCTGATTGCCCCCGGCAAGCCCCTGCGTCAAGTAGTGGAGCGCGGGCAACTGCACTCCATGATTCTGTGGGGCCCGCCGGGCACTGGAAAAACCACGCTGGCGCTGATTCTCGCCGGGGCCGTGGACGCGGAATTCATCACCTTGTCGGCGGTATTGTCCGGCGTAAAGGACATCCGTGCGGCGGTGGAACAGGCCAAGGCGCGGTTGGGGCAGGGGCGCCGCACGGTGTTGTTCGTGGATGAGGTGCATCGCTTCAACAAGGCGCAGCAGGACGCCTTTCTGCCCCACGTGGAAGACGGTACGGTGATCTTCATCGGCGCCACCACCGAAAATCCCTCTTTCGAACTCAACAACGCCTTGCTGTCCCGGGCCCGGGTATATCGCCTGCGCAGCCTGGAGCGGCAGGACCTGTCCGGGCTGCTGGACCGGGCCCTGCGTCAACCGGATCTCGCCGCCATGGTTCTCGAGGCCGACGCCCGCGATTTGCTGCTGGACTATGCCGACGGCGACGCGCGGCGCCTGCTCAATATGCTGGAAGTGGCCATGGACCTGGCGGACGGCGATCAGCCACGCGTCAACCGGCCGTTGATGCAGGAAGTGTTGCGTGACGCGGTGCGCCGCTTCGACAAGGGCGGGGATCTGTTCTATGACCAGATCAGTGCCTTGCACAAGTCGGTGCGCGGTTCCGATCCGGATGCGGCCCTGTACTGGTTCGCGCGCATGCTCGACGGCGGTTGCGATCCGCTCTACGTGGCGCGGCGGGTAGTGCGCATGGCCAGCGAGGACATCGGCAACGCCGATCCGCGGGCCCTGACGCTGGCGTTGAACGCCTGGGAAGTACAGGAGCGGCTTGGCAGTCCGGAGGGCGAACTGACCATCGCCCAGGCCATTGTTTTTCTGGCCGTGGCACCGAAGAGCAATGCGGTCTACGACGCCTATAATACGGCCCGGCGATTCGTCGCCGAGCACCCCAGTAATGAGGTGCCCCTGCATCTGCGCAACGCGCCCACCAAATTGATGAAGGCGGAAGGCTACGGCGCGGAGTACCACTACGCCCACGATTACCCCGATGCCTTCGTCGACGGCGAGAATTATTTTCCACCGACGCTGCGTGACACCCGTTTCTATGAACCGGTGGAACGCGGTCTGGAAATCCGCATCGCCGAAAAGCTGCGCCAGTTACGGCGCCGCAACCGCGACAGTCAGTGGCAACGTTACGAGGGTGACTCATGATCCGAACCATAATGGACGGTAATATCCTGCCCTGGCTGGCGGTGGCCCTGGGGGGCTCGGTGGGCGCCTGTTTGCGCTATGCTACCGCTCTCTGGGTAGGGGTACCGGCGATGCCGGCGTGGCCCTGGGCCACCTTCGCGGTGAACCTGGCTGGCAGCTTCCTGTTTGGTTTTCTGGCGGTGATGCTGGCGAGCCTGACCACCAGTGAACTGTGGCGGCTGGCATTGATGACTGGCATGCTTGGCGCCCTGACTACCTTCTCGACCTTTTCCTTCGAGCTGGTCCGCCTGTTGGAGAGCCGCGGCCTGGGGCTGGCCCTGGGATACGCCGCCGTTTCGGTGGTGGCCTGCGTCTCGCTGGCCGGTCTGGGCCTGGCGGTGGGACGTGTGTTGTTTGAATCCTGATATTTGTTTGAATCCTCACATCTTATGAGTGCGCAAAGGAGCCACCATGCTTGATATTCGGGCCTTGCGGGACAATGGCGAAGCCATCCGCGATGCACTGGCAAAACGGGGTTATTCCCTGGACCTGGACGGCTTTCGGGCGCTGGATGGGCGCCGCAAGGAAGCCGATATTCGCTCCCAGGATCTGCAGGCTCAACGCAAGAAGGCCTCCAAGCAGATCGGCGAACTGATCCAGTCCGGTTTGTCGGTGGATGAGGCCAAGGCCAAGGTGGCGGAGACGCTGAAGACCCTGGATGCCCAGCTCGATGACGAAGTGGCCCGGGCAAAAGAGATTCAGGACGAGCTGCGCGCTTTCCTCATGGGGGTGCCCAATGCACCGGCGGAGGAAGTGCCGCCGGGCGCGGATGAGGACGACAACGTGGAAGTGCGCCGCTGGGGCACGCCGCGCCAGTTCGACTTCAAGCCCAAGGACCACGTCGACGTCGGCGAGGGGTTGAGTGAGGGCCGGCTGGATTTCGAGCGCGCCAGCAAGCTGTCCGGCGCCCGCTTCGCGGTCATGACCGGGCAATTGGCACGGCTGCATCGCGCCTTGATCGACTTCATGCTCGACCAGCACACCAGCGAACACGGTTATCAGGAACTGTACGTGCCTTACCTGGTGGGGCCGGAAGCGCTGGCTGGTACCGGCCAGTTGCCGAAGTTCGAGGAAGACCTGTTCAAAATGCGCGGCGAGCGCGAGCTGTATTTGATCCCCACCGCGGAAGTGCCGGTGACCAATCTGGCGGCGGATGAGATTCTCGACGCCGAGACCATGCCGCGCCGTTACGTCTGCCACACGCCCTGTTTCCGCTCCGAGGCCGGCAGCCATGGCAAGGACACCCGCGGCATGATCCGCCAACATCAGTTCGAGAAGGTGGAACTGGTACAGTTGGTGCGCCCGGGAGAGTCCGAGCAGGCGCTGGAAGCGCTCACCGGCCACGCCGAGGCGATCCTGCAAAAACTGGATCTCCCTTACCGATTGGTGACCCTGTGCGGCGGCGATCTGGGCTTCTCCGCCGCCAAGACCTATGACCTGGAAGTATGGCTGCCGAGCCAGCAGCGCTACCGGGAAATCTCTTCCTGTTCCAATTTCCGCGACTATCAGGCGCGGCGCATGCAGGCCCGTTGGCGCAACCCGGAAACCGGCAAGCCGGAGCTGGTACATACTTTGAATGGTTCCGGGCTGGCGGTAGGCCGCACCCTGGTGGCGATCCTGGAAAACTATCAGAATGAAGAGGGTTCCGTGACCGTGCCGGAGGCACTGCGGCCCTACCTGAGAGGCAAGGAGCGTCTGAGCTGAGGCGCTCCACAACACAAGGGCGCCAGCTGACGATGGATTTTCTTCCCCTTGGTCTGAAACTGACCGGGCAAACCGTGGTGATAGTGGGCGGTGGTGACACCGCCCTGCGCAAGGCCGGTCTTTTGCACCGATCCGGTGCGGTGATACGTTTGATCGCGCCGCAATGGCGCACCGATTTGTGCGCTTTGGTGGAGCAGGGCGGCGGTGACTGCCGGCAACGGGTCTATCAAGAAGGCGATCTTGATCAGGCACGGCTGGTGGTGGCGTGTACCGATGATGATGCCCTGAACCAGCGTATCGCCGGGCAATGCCATGCCCGTGGCCTGCCGGTCAACGTGGTCGGGCGGCCCGAGCTCAGCAGCTTCGTTTTCCCGGCTCTGGTGGATCGTAATCCGCTGTTTGTGGCGATCACCTCATCCGGGGCGTCGCCGGTACTGGTGCGGCGTCTTCGCGATCAACTGGAAGCCTGGCTGCCGGCGCGCTGGGGCCGGCTGGCCACTTTTCTGGGCCGTCTGCGGGAGAGCGTCGCGGCGCGTCTGCCAGGGCGCCGTCAGCGGGAAGCGTTCTGGGAGGCGCAGCTGGATGGTCCGCTGATGGAGCAGGTGCTTTCCGGTCATGAAAGCGAGGCGGAACACGCCCTGGAACGTGCCCTGGCCGGTATCGACGGCAACCCGGCGGCGGCGCGGGGAGAGGTTTATCTGGTCGGTGCTGGCCCCGGTGATCCGGATTTGCTGACCTTCCGGGGGCACCATCTGCTGACCAAGGCGGACGTGGTGCTGTACGACCGGTTGGTGGCCCCGGAGATCGTTGCTCTTGCCCGCGCTGACGCGGAGAAAGTGTACGTCGGCAAAGCCCGTGATCAGCACGCCTTGCCCCAGGGAGAGATCAACGATCTGCTGGTGCACTACGCCAGTCAGGGGAAACGGGTGTGCCGCTTGAAAGGCGGCGATCCGTTCATCTTCGGGCGCGGCGGAGAAGAGTTGGAAAACGTGGTGGCCGCCGGTATCGACTTCCAGGTGGTGCCCGGCGTGACCGCCGCCGCCGGCTGCGCCGCTTATGCCGGCATCCCGTTGACCCACCGCGATCACGCCCAGTCCGTACGTTTCGTCACCGGCCATCGCCGTGACGGCAGCGTCGACCTGGACTGGCCCAATCTGATGGCGGAGCAGGAAACCCTGGTGTTTTACATGGGACTGGTGGGGCTGAAGGAGATTTGTGCCCAACTGATGGCCCACGGCCGCGCGCCGGATACGCCCATCGCCCTGGTTTCCCGGGGCACCACCGACGCTCAGGAAGTGATCACCGGCCAGCTGGATTCCCTGCCGGCGGCCCTCGAGGGACGCACCGTGCACGCGCCGACCCTGATCATCGTCGGCAGTGTGGTCAGTTTGCATCCGCGTTATCGCTGGTTCGGAGAGGCCGGACGCTCGACGCCGGACGCCTGACGCCTGACGCTCAAACCTGGAGACACCACCAATCCGGGTCCATATCGGCAGGCGCCGGGAATTCTAATTCGAGGATCGCTACAAGGCGGTTGTAGGAGCTTGCCTGCAAGCGAATTAGGCTTCCGGGCAAAAGATTCGCTTGCAGGCAAGCTCCTACGGCGACTTCGTTCCGATCCGCGGGAAGCTGCTGAGCACGAACTGTTGGACTATTTATTATTACAGCGCGTCGCGCTTGCGTTCCGTCCATAACGTTTGAGCGGCCTTGGTGGCGGCCTCCAGATCCTTCGCTTTACCCAGCCCCCACAAGGTCGCCGCCACCGTTCGGCATACCGCCGCTTCGCCATAGGCGTCGCTTTCCTCGCCATGCCACACCGCCCGCAGATGGTCGGTGGACACGGTGCCCGGCGGTGTTTGCCGGGGCAGGGCGGCGTCGAGCGTGGCTTCCACCGGCTCCCCGGCACGCAGACCGCCGATGCTGGTGCGGGCATCCGGGCGGATTTCCACTTCTCCCCCTTCACCTTTGAACAGCAGCAGATTGCGGTCGCCGCAGAGACGGGACGCTTCCTGATGCAGATTCAGATAGGCGGGGTGAAACACACTTTGCAGGCTCAGGGCGGCCTGGGCCGGATTGAGATTGCGCGACAGTGTGTTGATCGGCGAGCGCAGCCCCAACTGAAAGCGTAGCATCAACAGCGTGCTCAGCGGCGGACAAAACTGCTCCACCCCGAGATAAGTAAAGCCTTCATCATGCAATTGCTCGCCGGCTTCCGCCACCGTGCGTGGCAGCTTGAAGCCGAGTTTGCGCAGGCTCTCATCGGTATAATGCCGCTCTGGCGTATGGGCGGGTCCGCCGTGCATGAACACCCGCACACCGTTGCGCGCCAGCAACCGGGCCGCCAACAAGTACCAGGGATGATGCTTTTTCTTGCCGGCGTAGCTTGGCCAGTCGACATCGGCTTTCGGCAAGCCGATTAAATAGTGGCTGCACACCGGGCGGCAGGCGTCGAGAAAGCCGGCCAGTTCCTCCGGGGTTTCTTCCTTGACCCGCAACAGCATGAGGAAGGCACCAATCTGCGCCTGGGTCACCTCGCCCTGAAGAATATGCCCCATGGCCTCGGCGGCTTCTTGCCGGGTCAGGCTGCGGCGGGCGCGCTTACCGCGTCCCAGGGTGCGGACGAAAGGGGCGAAGGCATGCTCGCTCATGGACGGACTCGCGTTAGATCAAACAGGGTGGGTCAAGAATACCAGCTTGTGGCCGGGCCGTATTCCGCTGTCAGAGCCACCAGCCGGTCATAGTTGATGCATTCCAGGTCCGCGCGCCGTGCCGGCGGCAACGGCGGTTCGCCGAGCAGGTAGCCCGGACCTTGCAGCGGAAACTCCGCCGCCACCAGATGGCCGTGGTCGACGAACACGCACAGATCGCCGGGTTGATACAGGGCCAGGCAGGTCCGCGCCTGCTCGCTGTCCAGATCGTCGAAAGCAATGAGATGCAGCATGGTCAAAACACCAGGGTCTGATCCGAAGCGGCTTGCAGATGATGTAAGTCGCCGGCACTCAGTGGTTCAACGCCATCCAGGGGATGGTCGGCCAGGGCTTCGGCGGAGGCCACACAGCGCACCGCGAAGGCCTGCAACTGCTCCAGCTGTGTTTGCGGTGCCGCGAGGCGGTTGAGCGCGCGCAGTACTCCGTCGGTTATCCACACAGTGGATTGGAGGCCGAAGGCGGCGCCGGTGAGGATCATTTCCTGAGTCTCGCGCCAATCCGGAGAGTGCCGGGGGCCACGATGCAGTATGTACAGAATGGAATCAGCCAAAGTGCAGTACCCGGTCGCTGTGGCGGGTTGCCTCCACCCAGTCGCCGAGCCCCACCAGTTGGAAGCCCTTGGCCAGATTGTCACCGTCGAGCCCGGCGCGTTGGCCTTCGGTATCGTCGGTAACGCCTCGTCGCAGGGCGGCCCCGACGCAGACCCGGGCGGGCAGGGCGCTGTCCTTGACCAGGGATTGCCAGCGGCTGGCCACGGCCTCGCCGTCACGTCCCGGATGGATCAGCCGGTTGGCCAGGTGGACGCCGTCACCGTAAAAGAAGACTTGAAACAGGGAGTAGGGGGAACGCAACACCGCTTCGGTGGTGTGGAGAGCGGTGACCGCCGCCGCCGTTTCCGGCCCGGCGGTCACCAGGATACTGAACTGCATCAATCGTTGCCGGTGAGGGCGGTCAACAGGTGCAGCAGGGACAGGAACAGATTGTAGATGGATACGAACAGGGTCACGGTGGCCATGATGTAGTTGGTCTCGCCGCCGTGAATGATGGCGCTGGTCTGCCACATGATCAGCAGGGAGGAGAGCAGCACGAACGCCGCGGACACCGCCAGTGCCAGAGCCGGGATGTTGAAGAAGAACGCCGCCAGACTGGCGACGAACGCCACCAGAATACCCACCATGATGAAGTTGGTGAGGAAGCTGAAGTCCTTGCGGGTCACCAGGGCGATGGCGGACATGGCCACGAAGATGGTGGCGGTGCCGCCCAGTGCCAGACTGACGATTTCCATGCCGCCAGGGATCTGAGCGTACATGTTGATGATCGGTCCGGTGGTGAAACCCAGCCAACCGGTCAGGCCGAACACGGCCAGAATGCCCCAGGCGCTATTCCGCAGCTTGCTGGTGGCGAACAGGAGACCAAAATAAACGACGATGGTCAGGATCGGGCTCATATAGCCCATTCCCGTGGACATGGCGAACAGGGAGGCGCCGGTGGCCACGATCAGGCTCAGGCCCAGCAGCATATAGGTGTTTTTCAGCACCTGGGCGGCACGTTCGCCAGTGACTACCGCTCCACCACTGGCGTGCGGGGCGACATAGGGATTCGGTTGGTTGCGCATGATCAATCGCTCACAAAACAAAGTGTATCAACGATAATAGGGACGTCCGCGCCAAAATCAAGATTTTCCCAACGAATCACGGGGTTACAGCAATTTTCTTGATCTTTCCCCGTTGACTGCCAATTCGTCTCAGGTATGATTGGCGCCCATCGGAGAGGTGGCTGAGTGGCCGAAAGCAGCGGTCTTGAAAACCGCCGACGGGAGACCGTCCGTGGGTTCGAATCCCACCCTCTCCGCCATACCTCTATAAACGCCCCGCTCCGCGGGGCGTTTTCGTATGGCTTTCCCGCCCTGTTCCTCCTCGCCATCTTTCGGTGTGATTCGAATTGTAAAATTTCGGCCTGTGTCACGGCATTTTCAATGGTGGTTTTTCAGTGGCTGTATTCTCCATTGCTGATGAAAAAGGGGAAGTGTTTCAGTGCCAGAGTAATGATGTCATTTTGGTTTTATTGAGATTCAATTCCTTATTAAACAAGCATTTATTAAATAGGTCGGTGTTTTTAACTTCCTTGGCTTCCTCGGGCAGCGCCCTTAAAAAAAGGGAGAGTTTTAGTGGTCGCACCTTCATTGAATTGGAATTTTCCAGTGAGGCAATACAAAGGTGTATTGCCGTAAAGAAAGGATTGCGCTAAAAGTGAACAAAACTGAACAGCATATGACGCAGTTTGCCGGTTGCGTGCTTGGCGTCGTTATTCGCTGTAACCAGGGCAAGCAGCCGGCTAAGTCATGAACGGATTTCACTGACTAACGCAACGGTTACGAACAAAAAAGATATTCGCGCCGTGCGTTCCGAAGGAGTGGGAACATGGTTGATAAAATTATTAACATCCTGGAAAAATCCAGCGGCGCTGTCACGAAAGCTCCTTGGGGTGACACGGTGTCGCTCATGGGGGGCGGGAATGTGGTTCAAATGCCCCTGAGCCCCGACCAGATCGATTTCACCAGCCGGGTGGGTAACGATCTCGTCATTACCCTCAAGAATGGTGAGCAAGTCACCATCACCAATTTCTATCCCGCTGGTGAAGGGGAGGAGGCGGCCAACGAACTTCAACTTCTTGATGATGAAGGTATTCTCTGGCTGGGCCAGTCCGATGGCGCCGGAGGCTTCGGTTTTGCCCAGGCAGCCTCGGGAGGTGGGGATTGGGGGTTGGCGGCGCTGGCGGTTGGTGGTGCGGCGGCGGCATTCCTGATCAGTGATTCTTCTTCCGGTTCCAGTTCTGGCGGATCCGGGGACGATAACGTGGCTCCCGATGCCCCCACGGACCTGACGGTGAGCGAGGATGGGGGGATAGTGACGGGGCGGGGTGAACCGGGCTCCACGGTCACCGTGCGTGATTCCAACGGCAATGTTATCGGCGAAGGACAAACCAACGCGGAGGGTGAGTTCGAAGTCGAATTGAGCGAGCCGCAGGTCGATGGCGAGGAACTGGATGTCAGCCTGACCGACGAGGCGGGCAATGAATCGGAGCCCGGCCAGGTCACCGCGCCGGACAGTACCGCGCCGGACGCGCCGACCAACGTTGAGGTGAGCGGGGACGGCACCACCGTCACCGGCGAAGGTGAACCTGGAAGCAAAGTCACCATCACGGATCCCGACGGTAACGTGATTGGCGAAGGCACGGTGGATGACGATGGCAACTTCACCGTCGAACTGACTGAACCGCAAACAGATGGTGAAGAACTGGAAGTGACCCTGACCGACGGAACGGGGAATGAGTCCGAACCGGTCACCGCGGTGGCTCCGGATGGAAGCGGTCCTGATGCTCCGGTCATCACTCAGGCAGAAGATGATGTGGCACCGGGCACTGATCCGGTGCTGACCGGAGGCAGCACCAACGACACCTCGCCGACCCTGACCGGGACAGCGGAAGCGGGCAGCACGGTAGCGATCTTCCAAGATGGCACGGAGATCGGTACCACTACCGCCGATGGCAGTGGCAATTGGAGTTTTACGCCGACGACGGAACTGGCCGAAGGCGATTACAGCTTCACGGCGACAGCCACGGATGCGGCCGGCAACACTTCGGATCTGAGCGCGGTGTTTGAACTGAATGTAGACACCACCGCACCGGCGACGCCGACGGTGGAGCCCACCGATGGAGCAACACTTATCGGTACCGCCGAAGCGGGCAGTACCGTTGATGTGGATACCAACGGGGATGGCACCCCGGACTACACGGTGGAAGCGGACGGCAGCGGTAATTGGAGCGTGACACCGGATACCCCGTTGGCCGATGGCACGAATGTGAGTGTTACCGCCACGGACGAAGCCGGTAATACCAGTGCTCCAGCTACGATCGGTGTGGACGCCACGGCGCCGGTGGTGGCCTTGGATGCGTTGGTTACCAACGACAGTACCCCGGAATTGACGGGGACGGTGGACGATCCGGACGCCAGCCTCGTGGTGACGGTGGACGGCAACGACTATACCGCCACCAACAACGGTGATGGCACCTGGACGCTGGCTGATGGTGATCTGCCGGCACTGACCGATGGTGATTACACCGTGACGGTGACGGCCACTGACGCCGCGGGCAATGAGAGCACCGCTAGCGGTGCTCTGACGGTGGACACCACCGCACCGGCGGCACCAACGGTGGAACCCACTGACGGAACGATCCTTACTGGTACCGCCGAAGCGGGCAGTACCGTTGATGTGGATACCAACGGGGATGGCACCCCGGACTACACGGTGGAAGCGGATGCCGATGGCAATTGGAGTGTGACGCCGGATGCGCCGTTGGCGGATGGCACGGAAGTCAGTGTCACGGCCACGGACCCGGCGGGTAATACCAGTGATCCTGCCACCACCATCGTGGACGAAAACCTGAACGACACCACGCCCCCGGCGGCGCCGACCATCGCCGAGGTGATGGATGATGTGGCACCGGGGACCGATCCGGTGCTGACTGGAGGCAGCACCAACGACACCACGCCGACCCTGACTGGGACGGCTGAAGCGGGCAGCACGGTGGAAGTGCTCCAGGATGGTGTGTCCTTGGGAACAGTTGCCGCCGATGCGAGCGGCAATTGGAGCTTCACACCCAGCACCGAGCTGGCCGAAGGGGACTACAGCTTTACCGCCACGGCCAGCGATGCGGCGGGTAACACCTCGGATCCGAGCACGGCGTTCGAGTTGAACGTAGATACCACCGCGCCGTCGGCTCCAACGGTAGAACCCACTGACGGAACGATCCTTACTGGTACCGCCGAAGCGGGCAGCACGGTTGACGTGGATACCAACGGGGATGGCACCCCGGACTACACGGTGGAAGCGGATGCCGATGGCAATTGGAGTGTGACGCCGGACGCGCCGTTGGCGGATGGCACGGAAGTCAGTGTCACGGCCACGGACCCGGCGGGTAATACCAGTGATTCTGCCACCACCATCGTGGACGAAAACCTGAACGACACCACGCCCCCGGCGGCGCCGACCATCGCCGAGGTGATGGATGATGTGGCACCGGGGACCGATCCGGTGCTGACTGGAGGCAGCACCAACGACACCACGCCGACCCTGACTGGGACGGCTGAAGCGGGCAGCACGGTGGAAGTGTTCCAGGATGGTGTGTCCTTGGGAACAGTTGCCGCCGATGCGAGCGGCAATTGGAGCTTCACACCCAGCACCGAGCTGGCGGAAGGGGACTACAGCTTTACCGCCACGGCGACCGATGCGGCGGGTAACACCTCGGATCCGAGCACGGCGTTCGAGTTGAACGTAGATACCACCGCACCGGCGGCACCAACGGTGGAACCCACTGACGGAACGATCCTTACTGGTACCGCCGAAGCGGGCAGTACCGTTGATGTGGATATCAACGGGGATGGTACGCCGGACTACACGGTGGAAGCGGACGGCAGCGGTAATTGGAGCGTGACACCGGATACCCCGTTGGCCGATGGCACGAATGTGAGTGTTACCGCCACGGACGAAGCCGGTAATACCAGTGCTCCAGCTACGATCGGTGTGGATGCCCTGGCTCCAGCCGCGCCGACCATCGAAGATGCGCTGGACGATGTGGATCCCGGCACCGGCCCGATACTGCCCGGCGGCAGCACTAACGATGATACGCCTACTCTGAGGGGTATGGCGGAAGCCAACAGCACCGTGGAGATTTTCCAGGATGGTCTTTCCGTGGGCACGGTGCAGACCGATGCCAGCGGTAACTGGAGTTTTGTCGTCCCGGCCGCACTGGCCGATGGTACTTATGGCTTCACGGCCACGGTCACGGACGAAGCGGGCAACACCTCGGATCCGAGTACCTCCTTTGATGTGACAGTGGACACCGTTGCTCCGGATGCGCCGACCTTGAGCATCGCCGATGCCGCCGACGGTATCGTCGACAGCAACGAAATGGTGGACGGGGTACAGGCGGAGGTAGGCCTGCCTGCCGGCGCCGAGGCGGGTGATGTCATCATTCTGACTTTCACCGGAGACGGTGGCGCGGTCTACACTGCTGAACACACCGTAACCACGGATGAGGTGACCGCGGGTACGGCCAATGTGGATGTGGCCCAATGGCTGGATGACGGTACCTACACCGCTACCGCCACGATCACCGATGCGGCGGGCAACGTCTCGCCGGATTCCAATTCGGTCGGCTTTGACGTCGATGCTTCCGGTCCGGTAGTGAATGTCGATGGCGGCAGTCTGCTGGGATTGATTGGTGTGGAAGCGATCGGGCTCCTTGATCTCAACCATCAGATGTTCTCTGCCTACGACCCGAATAACAATCTGGCGTCGGTCACTATCGAGATGTCTTCGCTGTTGAGCATCAACCAGATTCTGGGGCTGTTGGGAGCAGGGAACCAGACTTTGAACTGGTCTCAGGCGCTGGCTGATGAATTGGGACTGGATATCCAGTTCAGCGACTACAATCTTTTCCCTCTCAATCTCACACCGACACTGACGATTACCGCGGCGGACGGCGGCGCCATCGATAATCTCGCGATCAACGAGTTTCTGGCTTCGATCTATCTGGCGGATGCCTTGCTCGGAACCGATCTCGGATTGCTGCCAAGCTATACCATTACAGGGGAGGACCTCGACGGGCAGACCGCTACCGACAGCGTTACCGATCTGGCCGAGCTCAGCCTGTTGAACGCGGCGAATAATCCGGTGACTGATGGCACCTCGGGTGCCGACACCCTGGAAGGGACGGCGGGTGGTGATCGTCTCTATGGTTACGATGGTGACGATGTACTCAACGGCAACGCCGGAGATGACTGGCTGCGCGGTGGCAACGGCAACGACACCCTCAATGGCGGGGACGGTAACGATACCCTGGTCTACGAAGGCCTGGGTAACGATACTTTCGACGGCGGTGCCGGCGAGGATACATTGCTGTTGACTGGTGATGGCATTTCTCTCGACTTCGTTGACAGCCTCGCGGGCGACTATGTCGACCCGGCGACGATCAACAATATCGAGCATCTGTCGATCAGCGGCACCGGCGCCAACGAGATATCCATCGACCTGGCATCGTTGATCGCAATGACCGATGCCAACAATGTGCTGTTCATAGACGGTGATCAGGACGATACGGTGGAACTGATCGGAGATTGGCAGAGTACCGGTACCTCCACCGTGGACGGCACTGATTACGTGGTCTACAGCCAGGAGGGCAATCCCAGTGAACTGTGGGTACAAAGCGGCGTTTCGGTGATTTGAGGCACCTACGATGCACACCGGCACCGGGCCGAAAGGTCCGGTGCTTCCCAGGGAAAGCTGCAGTTAAGGATCTAAATGCGGTCTCATGGAAGCAAGGGAGTTCATCGTCCATACCTGTTAGCGATGGTGATGATCTGCGTTTGTCTTGGCGAAGCCGGGGCAGGGGAAGCCGGTATTGATATCGATGACTCGAAACGTTCCATCAAGCAAGTTCCGGTGTACGGAAGAGAAACAGACTTCGATATTGTCGGCGCGGTTCAACGGGCGGTGAATACACATCCGGTGATCGCCGAATCCATAGGCCGCCTGTTTCAGCAAAACGAGCAGGTGGCGGTGGCACGCGCGGGCTATTATCCCGAACTCAGTGCCGGTCTGAGCCGTGGCTACCGGGACTCCACCGGACGCTCTGAAGAAGCACTGACCGCTTCGGCCTCCCAGATGTTGTATGACTTCGGCAAGGTGTCCAGTTCGGTGGCGGCGGCTTCCCACGGGGTGGAACGGGACCGGGCCAACGTGCTCTTGGCAGTGGACCAGCTTGCCCAGCAAACCGCTCAGGCGGTGATTGAGGTTCAGCGCTATCAAACCCTGCTGGCGATTGCCGAGGAGCAGGTGGAAGCCATTGGAGAGTTACAGGAGTTGGCGTCTCAGCGGGCCGCCAAGGGCGCCGCCACCCGGTCGGACGAGATTCAGGCGCTGTCCCGCAAAGAAGCGGCCCAGGCCACGGTTTTGCAGTTCCAGGCACAAAGTGATGCCTGGCAGCGTAATCTGCAAAGCCTGTTGAATGCCCCCGGGCCGGTCACGGTATCTCCGGAGTTTCCCGATCATCTGGCCGACGCCTGCCTTCGTGTGGAGGAAGACTTCGATAATGTGCCCCGGATCATGCGGGCGGAAGCGGAGCGGGCCGAGGCCCGTTCGCTGATTCGGCAGGCGCGGGCGCAAATGTTACCGACGTTCTCGATCTCGGCGGATTTCGAGCACTATCTGAATGATCGGCCCGCGGAGCTGGAAGCGATGGATCGGGACAATGACGTTTTCGTTTCCGTGGGGGTAAGCAGCAAGCTGTATCAAGGCGGTGCCTTAAAGGCCCGCCGGCGGGCGGCTGACTATGCCCTTGAGGCGGCGAATGCCGCCCGGGATGCCGCCTACCGGGAAGTCTCTCTGGGGTTACGGGAGGCCAAGGTACAGACACTCAGCTTGTCCGGGCGCCTCGAATTGCTGAACAACCGCTATAACAGCATCGCCGAAACGCAAAAGCTGTATCGGCAACAGTATTTATCATTGGGAACGCGCTCGCTGTTGGACATTCTCAATACGGAACAGGAGATCCACCAGTCCCGCTTCGAGCAGCAGAACACCCGATTTGATCTGCGCCGCCTGCAAATCGACTGTCTTTACAACGTGGCGGAAATCCGCGCGGCGTTTGGTTTGAGCAGCGCCGCCGTACAGGGAGTACCGATTCAGCCATGAGTACCCCGGACGTTGAAGAAACCCCGGTCGAAGCCACGCCGGCTCCCGACTACGGACCCTGGACCGAAGCCATGTTGGCGGTGGCCCGGCATTATCGTTTGGAATACTCCGAGGAGAATGTTCATCTGACCGCCGCCTGGAGCATGGGACAGAGCCCCGGCGATGTGCTGAAGGCCATGGCTCGTCAGTTGGGACTGGCCTGCAAGATCGGCGATCTTGGCCGAATGTCGTTGACACCTTGGCGGTTTCCTCTGGTTGTGCAATTCAAGGACGGTCAGGTAGCGGTGGCCGAAAGCATCGGCGGTGATGGGACGGTGGCTCTGTCCTACAGTGGCGATCAGGGCCTCAAAAGTCAGCTTCCCCGTCAGGAGCTGATCGACAATGTGGTTCTCACACTGATCCTGAGACCGACCCGTTCGGCCCCCGACGCCCGGGTGGACGATTATGTCCGGCCTTATCAGTCCAATTGGTTCCGGCGCATCATCCTTCGTGATCTGAAGCCCTACGGACATGTGATGCTGGCATCGCTGGTAGCCAATCTATTGGCATTGGCCGGCATTTTGTTTTCCCGCCAGGTTTACGACCGCGTGGTTCCGGCGGAATCCTATGCCACCTTATACGTCCTGTTCTCCGGTGTACTGGTGGCCATGGTGTTTGACTTCATTCTGCGCAGAAGCCGCGTTCATATCACAGATCTGTTGGGCAAGCGGGCCGATATGCGAGTGTCCGATCGGGTCTTTGGCCACGCGTTACGCATTAAAAACTCGGAAAAGCCGCGCTCGACCGGGTCCTTTATCGCCCAGATTCGCGAGCTGGAGCATATTCGGGAATTGCTCACCTCCAGTACGGTAACGGCTTTCGCCGATATGCCTTTCTTCTTCCTGTTCTGTTTCGTGCTCTGGTATATCGCCGGTCCCTTGGTGCTGGTGCCGCTGGCCGCGGTGGTGCTGATGATCATCCCCGGCCTGCTGGCGCAGCGTCGCCTGCATGTTCTCGCCAACGAGGCCATGCGCGAGTCTTCATTACGTAATGCCATGCTGGTGGAAACTATCCAGGGATTGGAGGACGTCAAATCGCTGCAAGCGGAAGCGCGCTTTCAGCAGCAGTGGAATCACTACAACGCGATCACCGCCGACGTCAATCTGAAGCTGCGTTACATCGCCAATACTCTGGTGGTGTGGAGTCACACGATACAAAGCGGGGTATTCGCCGTCATCGTTCTGTTTGGTGCGCCGATGGTGATGGAAGCGGAATTATCGGTGGGGTCGCTGGTGGCGGCATCGATCCTGGCATCACGTATGATGGCACCGATGTCTCAGATCACGCATGTGATGAGCAAATGGCAGCATGCCAAGGTGGCGATGAGCAGTCTGGATCAGATCATGGAACGCGCGGTGGATCACCCGGAGGAGGAAAAACGGGTTCATCGGCCGTTCGTCACCGGTCACTATCAGTTGAAGCAGACGGTGTTCCAATATGCCGAGGCCCCCACCGCGGCGTTGGCGGTGAAGTCACTGACCATCAACCCGGGAGAGCGCATTGGTGTGCTGGGACGCAATGGCGCGGGCAAATCCACGCTTCTGCAGGCTCTGGCCGGCGCCATCGAAGCCGGCTCCGGACAGGTTCTCCTGGACGGCGTCAATCTCACCCATATCGATCCGGCGGATGTGCGTCGGGATGTCGGTCTCCTCAGCCAGAACGCGCGACTGTTCCACGGCACCCTGCGGGATAACCTGATGCTGGGTGCCCCCCATGTGTCTGATCAGGAGTTACTCGCCGCCATGGACATGACCGGTGCCAGCGATTATCTGAGAACGCTGCCCGACGGGCTTGATCATCCAATTCTTGAAGGCGGGCTCGGATTGTCCGGTGGCCAGCGCCAGTCCCTATTATTGTCCCGCCTGCTGTTGCGGCAGCCCAATGTTCTGCTGCTGGATGAGCCCACCGCCTCATTGGATGAGACAGCGGAAAAGAAATTCATTCAGAGAACGAGTGACTGGTTGGAACACAGAACCCTGGTGGTGGCGACACACCGGATGAGTATGCTTAATCTGGTCGACCGCATCATCGTGCTGGAGAATGGCCAGATTTTGTTGGACGATGCGCGCGCCAAAGTACTGTCCATTCTATCAAAAAAGGCACCGGTTCAGTCCGCGAAAAGTAACGAGGAAGGGACCCGGCCATGAAAGAGAGCGATAAAGCCGTCAATTCCTCCCCCTTGGAAGCCACGGGGTTGTCGATGAGCGCAGCCGGGGGAACGGCGTCTCTGCTGGATTACGATAATGATCATCGCCATTACAACGACGAAGTGGACGATGCCACCGTGGTTCGCTCAACTCGCATTGTCTGGCTCGTTTGTCTGGTCATAGCCGCATTGCTGGCGTGGTCCTATTTCGCCGAAGTGGTGGAAGTATCAACGGGCGATGGCCGGGTGATCCCGTCTTCCCGGGAGAAGATCATCCAGTCCTTGGAGGGCGGGATCCTGACGGACTTGCGGGTCAGGGAAGGGGACATCGTTGATGCCGGGCAGGTACTGGCGCAACTGGACCTGACCAAGACCGAGTCCAGTATGGAAGAAAGTGCGGCCCGTTACCGCGCGGCTCTGGGGACCGTCGCCAGGCTAGAAGCGGAAGTCAACGAAACGCCGTTGATATTCCCTGATGCATTACAGGCCTATCCTGAGCTCATCGCCGCCGAAACCGAGCTGTATGAAACGCGGCGCCGAGGGTTGAGATCGTCTCTGGCCGGCGTTCATAAGTCTCAGCGCATCGTGCGTGAAGAGTTGCAACTGACCAAATCGCTGCTGGAAATCGGAGCTGCCAGTAACGTGGAAGTACTGCGCTTACGGCGCCAGCTCTCGGAGCTGGAGTTGAAGGCCAGCGAAATCCGCTCTGAATACCTGATTCTCGCACGGGAAGAACTGGCCCGCGCCGAGGCCGAGGCCAACGCATTGTCCTCGGTGGTGCGGGGCCGCTCGGACACCCTGTCTAGATTGACATTACGCTCGCCGGTACGGGGGGTGGTGAAGGACATCGAAGTAAGTACCCGGGGCGGGGTGATTCCGCCGAATGGCCGTCTGATGGAAATCGTTCCACTGGACGATCAGTTACTGGTGGAAGCGCGGATCTCTCCCCGGGATATCGCCTTCATTCACCCCGGTCAGTCCGCCAAGGTGAAGATCACTGCTTACGACTATACCGTTTATGGCGACCTGGATGGCGAGGTGGCGATGATTTCGCCGGATACCATTCAGGATGAGGTCAAACCCGAGATTTTCTATTACCGTGTATTTATTCGTACCAAGGCGGACGCTCTGATCACTGATGCGGGTACCCGGTTTCCGATCGTACCGGGCATGATCGCCAAGGTGGACATCCGCACCGGTGAGAAGACCATTTTCGAGTATCTGATGAAACCGATCGATCACGCCGGAGAGGCTCTTCGGGAGCGCTAGTTCCGGATCATCATAAATGGCCAGGGCAAGAGGGCTGAGTGGACGGACTGGTCGGTCGATTTTGGCGCGGCACCGGCATGGTGTACCGACATTGCGCCATGGACACCGTCCTCCTGAACGGAAAACGTAACTAATAGTGTCAGAGGCTCTCGTCACCCCTGCGCTTGTGCCAGCATGCCGGTTGCTAATTGTTTACAACGTAAGGAAAACAACATGCTTGGAATCGTAGCTGTGCTGCAAGCGCAGGCCGGTAAAGGGGACGCTCTGGCGGCGGAAATGAACAAGATCGCCGCGGAAGTACGCAAGGAAGAAGGCAATCACGCCTATAACGTTCACCAGTCCCTGAACGACAAGGATGTGGTGATGATCTATGAGCAATACACGGATCAGGCGGCGCTGGAAGCGCACCGTGAAAATATGAAGGAGCTGGGTGGCGGTCTCAAGGATCTGCTGGCGGGACGCCCTGATGTGAAACTGTTCCAGTTGGCGCAATAAGTCCGTGGGGAAATGGCGTGGCGCCGCCGGGCCATTTCCCTTGCCAGCATTCAGCGCCCGCCTGGTAGTGCGATCATTGGCACCATGGCGAGAAGGCCGATGCCCACGGCGGTGATCAGGGCGGTAAGGTTGAGGCCCTGGGTGAAAATCTCCCTCGCTTGATCGAGCACTCCCGCGGGTAGACGGTCCGCCATGGACACCACCTCCCAAAGGCTTTCCCTGACGACCGCGGGTATAGTCCCGGCCAGTTGTTCGGTAACGCCGGCGCGATAGAGGCCACTGCTGAGGCTGCCTAACACGGCGACGCCCAGTGCCACCCCCAATTCCTGTACCGTCTCGGACAGCGAAGCCGCGGAGCCGGCTTTGCCTGGTGGCGCCGCCGCCACGACCAGATCGGTACCCAGCGCGGCGATGGCGCCCAAGCCCAGATAGATCAGGGCAAAGCCGCTGACGACCTGTATCGTTCGTGCTTCAGCGTCCACCCGGGCCAGCATCAGATATCCCAGCACCGAGAACAGCAGCGCTCCGGCCACCACCCGTCCGACCGGGAAGCGTCGGGCCAGTAGCGGTGCGCTGATGGCCGCCACCAGCATCGCCAGGGCTGGCGGTCCCATCCAGGCACCAGCGATGCGGGGAGACAGGCCGCTGACCAGTTGCAGGTATTGGGTCACCAGCAGCATGGCGCCGCCGACTCCCATCAGTCCCACCAGCAGGATCAGCAGGGCCGCGGTGAATGAGCGGCCACGGAACAGGCTCAAGTCCAGTAAGGGATCCGCAAGGCGTTGCTGTCGTTTGATGAACAAAAGCAGGCCGAGAACACCAATCAGCAGTGCGGCGACCGCTTGCCAGTCCAGGCCGTGCCTGGCGAAGTGCTTAACGCCGTAGATCAGCGGCAGTAGAGCCAGAAGGGACAGTGCCACGCTGGGCAGGTCCAGCCGTCCGCTGGTTTCATCGCGGTATTCGGGGAGCAACCAGGGGGCGCAGAGCCACAGAACCGCCACCACCGGCAGAGCCACAAGAAAGGCCGACCCCCACCAGAAATGATCCAAAAGCATACCGCCCACCAACGGGCCGGCGGCCATGCCCAGCGCGAACATGGTGGCCCAGATACCGATGGCCAGCGCTCGCTGCGATGGGTCACGAAACAAGTTGCTGATCAGCGCCAGGGTCGAGGGCATCAGGGCTGCTCCGGTAAAACCGAGTAACGCCCGCGCCACGATCAGTTGCATAGCGGTGCTGGCGAAGGCGGCGAGCAATGAGGCCAGGGCAAAGCCGCCGGCGCCCAGCATCAGCAGTTTACGGCGCCCGATGCGGTCGCCGAGTGTACCCATGGTGATCAGGAAACCGCTGATGAAGAAGCCATAAATGTCCATGATCCACAGCGCCTGGGCGCTGTCCGGCTTGAGGTCCGCGGCCAGCGCCGGAAAGGCGAGATAGAGCAGCGTCACGTCCAGACCCAGTAACAGGGTTGGTAGCGCCAGAACGGCGAGGCCAGCCCATTGGCGTGGACCGGCACGGCTCGCCAATGGTGGCGAAGGAGTGGGGGATTCACAGTATGAGGTCATCTCGCTTCTCCTATGGAAGAAGCGGTATTCTTGAGGGATTCTACTAACCGTACAATTTAAGCCCTTATGCTATTAGCAGGACTAACAGAATGAGCCCGGTAAAATCACTGGCCCGCACCCGGCGCGAGCTTGCGGAATTCGTGCGGCAACGTCGCGAGCGTGTGACACCGGCGGAAGTGGGGCTGCCTTCCGGGCCCCGCCGCCGCACCCCGGGATTACGTCGGGAAGAGGTGGCGGCGCTCGCCGGTGTCGGCATCACCTGGTATACGTGGTTCGAGCAGGGCAGGGATATCAATGTCTCGGAAACCTTTCTCCTCAATCTGTCCCGGGTGCTGAAACTGGATGACGAGGACTGCTGCCATTTGTTCCTGCTGGCGCAACAGCGGCCGCCGGCCTATGAGGCCCGCCAGGCCACAGCGGTTTCCCCGTTAACGCAAGCGGTTCTGGATCAGCTTGCACCTTGTCCGGCCTATGTAATGAATTTGCGCTGGGATCTGGTAGCCTGGAACCCATCCGCGGATCGTTGGTTCGGGTTGAACGATCGCGCCGCCACCGAGCGCAACCTGCTGCGGCTGGTGTTTCGTGACGCCGGTTTGCGTGAACGAATGCCGGACTGGGAGCGGGAGGCGCGGAAGCTGCTGGCGAACTTTCGTTGCGATCTGGCGGTGGCGCCGGAGGATCCGACGATGCTGGCGTTTGTCGATGATATGAGACGGTTGTCGGAACCGTTCCGGCATTGGTGGGACGAGCCGGACCGGCACGGCTATCAACGTGGCATCAGCCGTCTGACAGGGGACGATGGCCGGGTGCGATCGCTAAGGCACGAGATGCTGATCGTGGATGAACACCATCATTTACGCATGTTGGTGTATTTCGATGATGACACCAGGAACGGTGTAGGCGGCACCGATTCCCGGCGGGCTATAGAGGGTTAATCGTTGTATTCCTGAATCTTCATTTTACCTAATTGCGACATGTGGACTTCGTCGGGGCCGTCGGCGATGCGCACGAAGCGGTTCAGAGTGAAGAAGTGAGCGATCGGCGTATCGTCGCTGACCCCCATGCCGCCATGGGCCTGGATAGCGCGGTCGGTCACGTTCTGTGCCATCTGTGGCGCCACCACCTTGATCGCCGCGATCAGATCCTTGGCGTCCTTGTTGCCGTATTTGTCCATACGGTCAGCGGCTTTCAGTGTTAGCAGGCGGGCTTGTTCGATATCGCAAAAAGAACGGGCGATGTCCTGGCGAATACTGCTTTGCTCGGACAGTTTGCGACCGAACGCCACCCGATTCTCCACCCGGCGGGCCATGATTTCGAGGCTGCGCTGAGCCTGGCCAATCGAGCGCATGCAATGGTGAATGCGGCCCGGGCCGAGCCGACCCTGGGCGATTTCGAAGCCGCATCCCTCGCCGAGAATCAGATTGCGCTTGGGGATACGCACATTCTCCAGGCGCAGCTCCGCTTCACCGCCCGGTGAGTTGAGGCTGCCGAATACCGTCAGATTGCGGACGATGTGAATCCCTGGCGTGTCGCGGGGAATAATCACGGTGGACTGTTGTTGATGGCGAGGCGCGTCGGGGTCCGTTTTACCCATTAACAACAGCACCTTGCAGCGCGGATCCATGATGCCGGAGATCCACCACTTGCGGCCATTGATGACGTAGTCGTCGCCGTCGGACTTGATTTCGGTTTCGATGTTGGTGGCGTCGGAGGAGGCCACCTGCGGTTCCGTCATCAGATAGGCGGAACGGATTTCTCCGTCCATCAGCGGCTTGAGCCATTGCTCCTGTTGTTCGGCATTGCCGTATTTGGCGAGCACTTCCATGTTGCCTGTGTCCGGGGCGGAGCAGTTGAACACCTCGGCGGACCAGGGAATTCGTCCCATGATTTCGCACAGCGGTGCGTATTCCAGATTACTGAGTCCGGGGCTGAGATCACCGTACTCCTTCGGCAGGAACAGATTCCACAGACCTTCGGCGCGGGCCTTTTCCTTCAGCTCCTCAAGCCCGGGCCAGGGTTGCCAGACCCTGGCCGGGTCGGTGACCCAGTCATGCTGTTCCTGTTCCCGCGGCGCGATATAGGTGTCCATGAAGCGCTGCAAGCGCGCCAGCAGCTCCAGGGTTTGTTCGGAATGATCGAAGTTCATGGAAGCTCCCCCTTTTTTTGGGAAAAGAGATTGGGAAAAGTCGCTGGAAAAACGGAATCAGGCTGTCAGGACAGGATCAGTCCGCCGTCCACCACCAGGGTCTGGCCGCGAATGTAGTCCGCCAGGGGGGAAGCCAGAAACAGCGCGGCGCCGGCCATATCCGCCGGGGTGCCAAGGCGCCCGGCGGGAATATTGGCCAGAGAGGCCTCCAGACGTTTGGGGTTTTCCGTGGTGACGCTGGTTAGCTTGGTGGCGACCAGCCCTGGGGCGATGCCGTTTACCGAGATGCCATCCGAAGCCCAGGCTTCCCCAAGCGTGCGAACCAACGCCACGGCGCCGGCCTTGGAAGCATTGTAGGCGGGATTGCCGCGGGTGGAATGGAAGGCGGCAGTGGAACTGACCACGATCATGCTGCCCCGGCTTTCGTGCAACATGGAATGAAACTTCATGGCACAGGCGCGCAGGCTATCGAGGTTGACCGCGATCACTTTGTCCCAGCCTTCTCGCTCGAACTCACCGCGTCGATAAATCACCGTGCCCTGACATTGAATCAGAATATCGAGTTGAGAGAAGCCGGGAGTGAGGCGTTCAATGGCGTCCATGTCGGAGACATCCACCTGGGAGTAGCCCAGACCGTCAAGATCGGACCCTTCGTCATCGGCGTAATCGCCGGCGCTGGCACGGGTGCCCCAGACGTGCACATCGGCACCACGCCGGCGGAATGCCTGAGCGATGCCGTTACCGATACCGCTGGATCCGCCCACCACCAAAACGGTTTTCCCGCTGAAATCCAGATCATTCATATCGTTCTCCACTTTATGCCGAGATGTCAGGAGATCCAGCCCAGAGCGCGCTCGAACAGCGTAATAGTGCGGTTATGCAGGCGCTCGCCGGTTTCCATCGGCGCCTTGCCGGCACAGGCGCGGGCGTAGGTGCCCTCCAGGATCAGGCCGAGCTTGTAGCAGGCCAGCACGCCGTACCATTCGATGTGGCTGAGATCGCGACCACTGCGGGTGCGGTAGTGTTCGATCATCGCTTGCCGGTCAGGAAAGGCCGCAGCCAATGAGTCGCCTTCCTGATTGATCCGCAGATCCAGGTGATCCGGGGTGGTGGCCAGCAGCCAGCCAAGGTCGATAAGCGGATCGCCGATGGTGGTCAGTTCCCAGTCGACAATGGCGGCCAGTTCCGGACGGTCATGGCAGTAAAGCACGTTGGCGAGATGGTAGTCGCCATGAATGATGCCGGGCTGAAATGTGTCGGGCCGATGACGCTCCAACCATTGGCCGACGCGATCCACGCCGGGAATACCATCGGCACCGGGCCATTCGGAAAAAGCCTGATAGCTTTCCAACTGGGCGCGCCAGCGCGGTACCTGACGTTCCAGAAAGCCTTCGGGCTTGCCGAAGCCGCTCAGTCCGACTTTTTCGTAATCCACCGCGCCGAGAGCGGTAATCCCTTCCACCAGGGACAGGCCCATGCGGTGCACCTGGTCGGCGCTGGCGCCGTGGGACTCAGGAAAATCACAAGTGGCGTTGAAGCCGTCGATGGGCTCCATCAAATAGAACGCAACGCCAATCACGTCTTCTTCGGGGCAGGCGGCCAGCAGGCGCGGGTGAGGCACGTTGGTATCGGCCAGCGCGGCGAGTAAACGCATTTCCCGCCGCATGGTGTCGTTGGAATTGGCGCGTAGATGGCGGGGAGGGCGGCGCAGCACATAGTCCTTGCCGTGACGTTGGAAGCGCAACAGAAGATTCTGGGTGCCGCCGGCTAGCGGCAGGGGATTCTCGATATCGCCTTTGCCCAGACCCTGCTGTTCCATCCAGGTGTTCAGTGCCCGCAGATCGACGAGCGATTGCCAGTCCTTCATTCCGCACCCACCGTTGTTCTGGTTATGAGTCAATAGAGTAGCAGTGTCTCGACGTTGGGCGGCATCGTCGGAAGCGACGAAGCTGTTCTCCTGGCGGAAGCAGGCGCTGCTAAAGAAAAGGGTTCAGCGAGGAATAACGGGAATGGGGCTCTCCGTTCAGACCCGCATCGAGTGAACCGCGGCACTTTGGGCTCCACCCAACAACGCCGCTCGGCTGCCCGTGATGCGGAGTGATTTCGCTTCCCTTAACGAAAAAGGGCGATGAATAATCGTCCGATGAATTTATTCCGCCGTGGCGATCAAACGGCGGGCCCGTTGAATCACCGGCTCATCCACCATCTGTCCGTCCAACTGGAAAGTGGCGCCGTGTTCGGCGACGCCGTCCACCACCCGACGGGCCCATGCCAGTTGCTCGCTGGTGGGGGAAAACGCCCGCCGCACCGGTTCGATCTGCCCGGGATGAATGCAGAGCATACCGGTGAACCCCATTTGCGCGGCACGCAACGCCACCGCTGCCACTTTTTCCGTATTACGGAAATCCGGCTCCACGCTTTCCACCGGGCCGGCCAGACGGTTCAGCCGGCTGTGCAGGATCAGTTGCGCACGGCACTGATCCAGGACGGTAACGGCGCCTGCGCTGCCGGCTTCCGCGCCCAGATCCAGACTCAGATCCAAGGCCCCAAAGGTGAGCCGTTCGATGCCATCGCAGGCGGCGATGTGCGGAATGTTAATCACGCCGCGCACGCTTTCCACCAGTGGCCACAGCGCCTTGCCGTCAATGCGGGCACGCTGAACATCCTCGGCGCTTTCGGTTTTCGGCAGCATGATGCCGTGCACCGCATCGGCTTGGGCACACAGGGCAAGATCCGCCGCGAAGTGGTCGGTGCTGGCGCCATTCACGCGCACGAACACGGGGGGCGTGGCGTGCTCGAGGAAGTCGGCCAGGGCTTGGCGGGCCTCGGCTTTATCCGTTTCCGACACCGCATCTTCAAGATCGATGATCACCAGGTCCGCGCCGCTGGCCTGGGCCTTGGCCACCCGCTCCAGACGGGTGGCGGGCACGAACAGCATGGTGCGGGCATCACGGGAAGCGCGTGCGGCCATCTCAGATTACTCCCGCCTGTTGGAATTGTTCGATGTCGCCGTCAGCGTAGCCCAATTCGGTAAGAATGGCCGCGCTGTGTTCCCCCAGATCCGGTACTGCGTCCATGCGCGGTTCGAAAGCATTGCTGGCTCCGGGAGGAAGCAAGGCCGGCAGCGGCCCCTTGGGACTGCCAATCTCGGTCCAGCGCTGCCGGGCGGCCAGTTGCGGGTGCCGCCAGACGCCGTGCATATCGTTGACATGGGCATTGGCAATGCGCGCGTCGTCGAGGCGGCGAATGACTTCCTCGGCGTCCAGCTCCGCGAAGACGCCAAGGATCAATGATTTTAGCGCTGCCCGGTTATGCACCCGTTGGGAATTGGAAGCGAAACGTTCATCGTCGGCCAGTTCCGCCTGTAGCAGCACCTGTTCGCAGAACACTCGCCATTCCCGTTCATTCTGCAGCCCCAGCATCACGGTGCCGCCATCGCCGGTGTCGAATGGGCCGTAAGGATAGATAGTAGCGTGGGCGGCACCGGTGCGCGGCGGCGGTTCGGCGCCTTCGAACGCGTAGTAGAGCGGGTAGTTCATCCATTCCACCAGACTCTCCAGCATGGAGACGTCGATACGACTGCCTTTGCTGGTGCTCTGGCGCAGCAGCAGAGCGTTGAGAATATGAGTGTAGGCGTACATACCGGCGGAAATGTCAGCGATGGAACAACCGGCCTTGGCCATGTCGTCCGAGGTGCCGGTGACGGACAGGAAGCCACCCTCGCTCTGGATCAGAAGATCGTAGGCTTTCTTATCCTGGTAAGGACCGCCTTCGCCGTAACCGGAAATGTCGCAAACGATCAGTTTGGGGAAACGCTCATGCAGGGCGTCGAACGACAGTCCGAGGCGGGCGGCGGCGCCGGGAGCCAGGTTCTGCACCAGCACGTCGGCCTGTTCAAGCAGGCGTTCCAGTACCGGTGTGGCGGTATCGTGTTTCAGATCCAGCGTCAGGCTTTCCTTGGAGCGGTTGGTCCAGACAAAGTGGGAAGCCAGGCCGTGGACCCGTTCATCATAGCCACGGGCGAAGTCGCCGACGCCGGGGCGCTCCACCTTGATCACCCGCGCGCCCATGTCCGCCAATTGGCGGGTACAGAACGGCGCGGCGATGGCATGCTCCAGGCTGACCACGGTAATGCCGTCCAGGGGCCGGGGCGAAACGGTAGTACTCATTCTTGTGCTCCTACAGCTGCGATGGGCGCTTTCTCTGGCAAGGGCAGGTCGGCGGCCCGCAATTCGAATCAAATCAGGGGAGTGACGTTGTCGGCGTTGTGCAGCGTCCAGACCCGTTCGATGGCGGCGCCCATGGCGTCCTCGGAAAGGGTACCGGCGAAACGCGCCAGACGGCGGAACTTATCTTCCAGTTCCGCCCGGCTGAGGGTATTGCCGGGGTCACCTTTGGGTTCATCGATACTGCCGTGCAGGGTACGGCCGTCCCGCGTGACCACATCCACCCGGCCGAGCCAGCGCGCCGGGTAGGCGTTATCCACCTCCGCATCCAGCTGCATCGTGACCTTGTCACGAAACGCGGCGACCGCGGCATCGTCCAGCGGGATCTGGTGGAACTCCGCCAGACCGGCATGGCCGTGCAGCGCAATCAGGCCCAGCACCGTTCCCATGGAAAACTTGGCCTGGTGGATGGTGGCGGGAACATCCACGCGGCCGAGTACATCGATGGCGCCCTGGTGCACCCGGGCGGTGACGGATTCGATGTCGTCCGCCTTGAGGTCGTGCTCCCGCATGACCGCCAGCAGGGCGTCCGCCGCCGGGTGAGTATGGCGGCAGGAAGCGTGGAACTTGAACGAGGTTTCCGACAGCGCCCAGCGTTCACCGAGGCGGTCATTGAGAAAACGGGAATCGGCATCCCGGGACAAACCGGCGGCGAGCCCTTGATCGCCTTCGAGGATATTGCGCGCTCCGGTCAGCCCGTCGGCGGTGAGACAGGCGGCCAGCACGCCATCCGCTGCTGCCTTGGCGGTGTGCAGTTGTTTGGAGTCGGCGGCGTCGCGCAGGAATTCCCATAAGCCCGAGGCCTGGGTGCCGGCGCTGCCCAGCAGGTTGATGAAACCGTCCCGGTCCAGTCCCAGAATTTTGCCGGCGGCCACCGCCGCCGCCAAGGTACCGACAGTGCCGGTGGTATGGAAAATGCGATAGTGGGAGCGGCCGAGAAATTCGCCGATGCGAATGCCGGCCTCGTAACCGGCCACCGAGGCGACGATCAAATCACGGCCGTTTTTGCCCTGTTCCTGAGCCATCGCCAGGGCGGCGGGGAACACCACCGTGGCCGGGTGCAGTACCGAGCTGTTGTGCAGATCGTCCTGTTCCACCACATGGGAAGCGGCACCGTTAACCAGCGCGGCGAAGTAGGCGGAAGTGTCGGTGCCGTCCACCAGATTCCGGGCCGGGCCGGAGGCGGGGCCCATGCGCCGTGCGTAACCGGCGAACAGAGGGATCGGGTGTTGACCGCTGCCGGCGATCAGGGATGCCAGCCAGTCGAGGAACAGGTCCTCGGTGCGGGCTACCACCGCTTCCGGCAGATCCTCATAGCGCAGCTCGGCGAGAAACAAGGCCAGGGCCCGGGTTGCGTCGCTCATGTTCGCTCCTTGGAAAGACCGTATTAGAAGGACCGTGGCAGGTCGAGCAGATGCTCGGCCACGTAAGAGAGAATCAGGTTGGTGGAAATCGGGGCCACCTGGTACAGGCGGGTTTCACGGAATTTCCGTTCCACGTCGTATTCGCAGGCGAAGCCGAAACCGCCGTGGGTTTGCAGGCACACGTTGGCGGCTTCCCAGGACGCCTTGGCCGCCAGGTATTTGGCCATGTTGGCGGCGGCACCGGCATTGAGGCCGGAATCGTACTGCTCACAGGCCCGCCAGCGCATTAGGTCGGCGGCCTCCACTTCGATGTGCGCTTCGGCAATGGGGAACTGAATGCCCTGGTTCTTGCCGATCGGGCGGCCGAACACCTCCCGGTCACAGGCGTAGCGGCTGGCCTTGTCGATGAACCAGCGGCCATCACCGATGCACTCCGCGGCGATCAGCGTGCGCTCGGCGTTGAGGCCATCAAGGATATAGCGGAAGCCTTTGCCTTCCTCGCCGATCAGCGCCTCGGCGGGAATTTCCAGATTGTCGAAGAACAACTCATTGGTGACGTGATGCACCATGTTGGCGATGGGCTGGACCGTCATGCCATTGCCGATGGCCTGATGCAGATCCACCAGAAAGATGGACATACCGTCGGTTTTTTTCTTCACCTGATCCAACGGCGTGGTGCGCGCCAACAGGATCATCAGGTCGGAATGCTGAATGCGGGAGATCCACACTTTCTGGCCGTTGATCACATAACGATCGCCCTTGCGCACCGCGGTGGTCTTGATCTTGGTGGTGTCGGTGCCGGTGGTCGGCTCGGTGACCCCCATGGACTGCAGGCGCAGCTCGCCGCGGGCGATACGCGGCAGATAATGATCCTTTTGCTCTGCGGAACCGTTGCGCAGCAGCGTGAACATGTTGTACATCTGACCATGCACGGTGCCGGAGTTGCCGCCGCAGCGATTCACTTCTTCCAGAATCACCGAGGCTTCCGCCAGCCCCAGACCGGAACCGCCGTACTCCTCCGGGATCATCGCCGCGAGCCATCCGGCCTGGGTCAGCGCGGTAACGAACTCTTCCGGGAAGTCCTGGCGTTCGTCGACGCCGCGCCAATAGGCGTCGTCGAATCCGGCGCACAGGCCGCGCACACCGTCGCGGATGGCATCCAGGGCTTCTTTATCGTACTGAATCATTAACGGGTCTCCTCGAATTCAACTTCACCGACATGGGCCTGGCCCTGTTCGTTGCCGGCCATGACCCGGGCAACCCCGGGGGACTCAATAACACCGCCGACCTGAAAAGGCTCAGGCGCGATCAACGGACGCATGCCCCGATAGCGGAATACCTTGGCGATTTTGTCCGGATTGGCCTGGTCAAACGCTCGCATCACCAGGGTGGCGATCAAAGGTCCGTGTACCACCAAGCCCGGATAGCCTTCTTCACCGGTGGTGTAGGGCCAGTCGTAATGGATGCGGTGGGAGTTGAAGGTCACCGCGGAATAGCGGAACAGCAGGGTGGCTTCCGGTTCAATGGTATCGGCCCATTGCAGCGCCGGCATGGGCTCACCGATGGAGGCCTTCAGCGGTACCGGCTCACGGTAAACGATGTCCTGCCGCTCACTCACTTTCTCCTCGTCATCCTGGAGGTAGCGGTGCCGCACGGTAATGAAGGTGAGTGAGCCGCTGCGGCCGTGTTTTTCCTTGATGTCCTCGATCCGGCTGTGTCGCCGTGCTGGCACGCCGGCACGCAATGGGCTGTTGAAACGCACTTCGCCGCCGGCCCACATACGTTGGCAGTCGCGAATCGGCGGCAGGAAATCACCGGGGAGGGGATGGCCGTCCGGCCCCAGGGTGTCCATGCCGGAAACCGGTTGAAAGAATGCCCACTGCCACAGATGGGGAAGGGGGTCTCCGCTGCTCAGGGGGGCACCGCCAAGTGTGGCGGTCACCCGGGCCAGGGCGTGAAGGTCCAGACTGTCGTCCTGGATCTGCTCCTTGCCCAGCCATTTATTCGCGTTATCCAAGGCCATGCGCAGGCTCCGCAATAGATAAAAACAGGCATATAAAAAAGAAATCGGACTACCCGTGGGCTCGGCAGGGGAGTCACATCAAGAGAAGGAACCGATTTGCTTTTGTATACGGTATACAGTATACATTGATCGCGCAACAGGAAAGCGAGCCTGTCATTCTCTGATCCCGACGGGTTTGGCGAAAAAGTACAGAGACGCGCCGACGGCTCCCCGTCAGTGTCGGATTCGGCCAAGCAAGGCAGGCGCTAACAACAAATACCAATGGTGGACCGGCCCGGTCTGGTTCCACCGCGGAGGATAGTGATGAATATCCGGTTTGACGGCTCGGCGATGACCACCAGTCATACCATTTCCATTCATCATGTGGAGCAAATGCTGGCGGGTGCGTGCCGACACGGCGTGGACCCGGAGCCGGTGATGCAACGTGCCGGGATCCCGGTGCGGTTGCTGAAATCACCATTGTCCCGCGTCTCCCAGGACCAGTACGCGCGGCTGATGTACCTGTTGCGGCGTGATCTTCGCGATGAATTCTTCGGCCTGTGCAGCCACCCGGTGCCATTGGGGGCCTTCGCTCATATGTGCCAAGACCTGATCCAGTGCGAAACCCTTGGCGATGCCTTGCGTCGTGGTTTCACGTTTTATCATTTATTGCTGAAGGACTTTGTGCCGCGTCTTGTGGTGCAAGGGGAAACCGCCCATGTGTGTGTCCGTGACCAAGGTGACGAGCCAGCCTGTCTGAGCTACGCCAAACGCATGTTCATGTTCTTCACCTGGGGCCTGGCGTCCTGGCTGGCGGCACGACGGATTCCCTTGCAGCAGGTGAGCTATCAGGACATGGGTGATGGCAAAAGCAATCGCATCCATTTGATTTTCGACGCGCCGTTGAAGGCCAACGACAACTGCTTCGGCTTCACCTTCGAATCGCGCTGGCTGGAGTTGCCGGTGGTGCAGAACCGTTTGAGCCTGACCTCCTTTCTGCGCCAGGCACCGGCCAACCTGTTGGTGCGTTATCGGGACGAAACCTCCTGCAGCGAGCGGATTCGCCGGCTGCTGCGCCGTCATCTGAGTTCCGGATTGCCAACCTTGGAAGAAGTCGGCTCGGTGCTGGGTATGACCCCGCAAACCGTGCGCCGGCGCCTGCGCGATGAAGGCCAGTGTTATCAAGGGTTGAAGGACAATCTGCGTTGCGATGCGGCGATCGAGTATCTGTCGCGCCCGGACCTGAACCTGGTGGACGTGGCGTCAAAGCTGGGTTTTTCCGAACTGAGCACCTTCCATCGCGCGTTCAAGAAATGGACCGGCCTGCCGCCGGGAGAATACCGCTACACCCGACTAAGGGCGGCGCGCCCCTATCTGAATATGCAATGAAGACAAGTATGCAATGCGGAAGCCGGCTTGGCCAAATCCATCACCGCTGGCGGTGCGCGGGGTGCCTTGGAGAACAGAATGGCCAATGGTTTTGATGGTGATGGCCATTGGTCGTGCAGCGGCCGTTGGGCATGCTGAGTACAACAAAAACAGTCAACGGCGTGGTCAGGCACGTGCGAAGCGTGTAAGGGTCCCTTGCCAAGGAGAATACCAATGACACAGTGGCAGCCCGCCTGGGTTGATGACGAGCTGAGAATTTTTCAGGATTCCGTGCGCAAGATTTTTGAGCGTGAGTTCGTCCCTCAGGAGGAAAAATGGCGCAAACAGCGCCGCCCGGATCATGAGGTCTGGCCCAAGCTGGGTGAGCTGGGCCTGCTGTGCGCGAGTATCCCGTCCGAGTATGGCGGTGGCGGCGGCACCTTCGCCCACGAGGCGGTGATCTGCATGGAGCAGGCCCGCGCCCAGGTGAGCAGCTTCAGCATCAGCGTGCACAGCGGCATCGTTTCTCACTACATTCTCAATTACGGCACCGAGGCGCAGCGCAAGAAATGGTTGCCGCAATTGGCCAGTGGTCAGCGGGTGGCCGCCATCGCCATGAGCGAGCCGGGCGCCGGCTCCGATTTGCAGGCCGTGCGCACCACCGCGCTGCGTGACGGTGATGAGTATGTGATTAACGGCTCCAAAACCTTTATCACCAACGGCTATCACGCCGAGCTGATCTGCGTGGTGGCGAAGACCGACACCCAGGCCAAGGGCAGCCGCGGTATTTCCCTGGTAATGGTGGAGACGGATAAAGTCAGCGGTTTTCGCCGTGGGCGTATTCTGGAAAAAATCGGCCAGAAAGGGCAGGACACCGCGGAGTTGTTTTTCGATGAGGTACGGGTGCCGGCGGAGAATGTGCTGGGCGGCGCCGAGGGCAAGGGCTTCGTGCAATTGATGGAACAGCTGCCGCGCGAGCGTATGTTCATCGCCGTGGGCGCGGTGGCCACCATGCAGAAGGCCATTGATGAGACCACCGCCTATGTGAAGGACCGCAAGGTGTTCGGTCAGCGCCTGATGGATATGCAGAACACCCGGTTCAAATTGGCGGAGTGTCAGACCCAGGCGACGGTGGCCCGCTGTTTTGTCGATGACTGTGTCTACAAAGTCATGCGTGGCGAGCTGGACGTGCCCACCGCCGCCATGGCGAAGTGGTGGACCACGCAGTTGAACTGCCAGATCATCGATGAATGTCTGCAACTGCATGGCGGCTACGGGTACATGGAAGAGTATCCGATCTCGCGGATGTACACCGATGCCCGGGTGGGCAAGATCTATGGCGGCGCCAATGAGATCATGAAGGAAATCATCGCCCGTTCCATGGATCAATGACGGGAGCGCATCGATGACCTCTCCTCACCTGTCTTTCTATCCGAAAGGATTGCCCGAGCGGATTCGCGCTCCGCAAACCACGCTGGTGGGTAACCTGCGTATTTCTGCTTCGCGTTACCCGGATCGGCCGGCGTTGGTGTTTTACAACGGCGTGCTGAGCTATCACGATCTGCAGCGGGACGTCCGGCGCATGGCCGGCTATCTGCAACAAGAGTGCGGCGTGACCAAGGGTGATCGCGTACTGCTCTACACTCAGAACTGCCCGCAGTTCACCGTTGCCTTCTACGCGGTGATGTCGCTGGGGGCGGCGGTGGTGCCGGTCAATGCCATGAGCACCCATGAGGAACTGGGCTACTATTTCGAAAATAGCGGCGCCCGTCTGGCGTTTTGCGCCGCCGACCTCTACAGCAATCTGCGCCCCTGTGTGGACAGCGGCCTGGTTACCCGGGTGATTTTGCATCAGTACCGGGATTACCTGAACGATCCGCGAGATCCGCTGGTCCCGGGCTGGATCGCGGTGGAGCAGGACGAAGTGACGGATCCGGCGGTGGTGACCTGGGCCGAAGCTCTGGCCGCGGAACAGACTCCGATGCCGGCCGCCTTTGACGCCGATCAGATGTGTGTGCTGCCTTACACCTCCGGTACCACCGGTCACCCCAAGGGGTGCATCCATACTCACCGCACTCTCGGATACGCTATTTATTCCTCGTCGTTGTGGCGTGCTCTCAGTGCCGAGTCGGTGTTTCTGTCGGTGGCGCCGATGTTCCACATGCTGGGTCTGCAAAGCGGCATGAACATGCCGATTCTCCTGGGCGCCACCACGGTGATTTTGCCGCGCTGGGATCGGGATATGGCGGCGCGGCTGATCGACCAGTGGGGTGTCAGTGTGTGGGGCGCGCCGCCGGCGATGGTCATCGACTTCTTCGCCAAGCCGGATATCGCCGACTATGACCTGTCGCGCCTGAGCTTGATCTTTGGCGGTGGCGCGGCGATGCCGGAAGCGGTATCGCGGACCTTGAAGGATGACCACGGGATCACGTTCAACGAATCCTATGGTCTGACCGAGACCTCCGCTTTTTTGCACGCCAATCCGGTGCACCGTAACAAACGCCAGTGCCTGGGGGTGCCCACCTTTGGCGTGGAGTCCCGTGTGGTCGATCCGGAAACCCTGGAACCCTTGCCGCGGGGCGAAGTGGGCGAGCTGATCACCAGCGGACCACAGGTGATGGAAGGGTACTGGCACAACGACGCGGCCAACCGTGAGTCTTTTCTTGAACGCGATGGCCGCCGTTTTTTCCGTACCGGTGATCTGGCCTGTATCGATGAGGACGGCTACTTCTTCATGAAGGACCGGCTCAAGCGCATGATCAACGTGTCCGGCTATAAAGTCTGGCCGGCGGAAGTGGAAAATTTCATGTATGACCATCCGGCGGTTCAGGAGGCCTGTGTCATTGGTGTACCGGACAGCCGCCGTGGTGAAGTGGTCATGGCGATTCTGGTTCTTAAAGAGCGGTATCGCGGCCAGGCCAGCGAAGAGCAGGTGATCGACTGGGCGCGGGAAAAAATGGCGGTGTACAAGGCACCCCGCCGGGTGGAATTCGTCGATGCCTTACCGAAGTCCGGCGCCGGCAAGATCCTCTGGCGTCAGCTACAGGACGAACAGCGGGCGCTGGTTGGCGACGGTGATGTTGTGGCGGCCGGGGACGCGTGATCGGACGATTCGCCGGGTGGCCTTGCCACCGGGCTGGCAGTAATGACGAGGAGAGCAAACATGGTTAACCAAGAAGGTGGCGTGCAGGCCATCTATCAGGCGGCCCTGGATCAGGGGCGTTTCGAGATTCAACGCTGCAATGATTGTGGTGATGCGGTGTTCTTTCCACGTGAACTGTGCCCCGGTTGTGGCAGCGGCGACCTGTCGTGGTTCAGCCCCAGCGGCAAGGGGACGGTCTATGCGGTGACCACGGTGCGGCGCAAACCGGAAGCCGGTGGTGACTACAACGTCTCTTTGATAGATCTTGAAGAAAACGTCCGGCTGATGAGCCGGATTGAAAACGCGGCCCCGGAAGAAGTGAAAATCGGCATGGCGGTGAAAGCCCGGGTGGCGGTCAATGAGGGGCGTGGCGTGTTGGTGTTTCATGCGATGGAAGGAGCGGCACAATGAGCGGTGATCTGAATCATTTGCGCGGCAAATTCGCCATCGCCGGCGTGGCCACCTTCGGGTGTGGCGAGGCACCGGGCTATACCGACATGGAACTGCTGGCCCAGGCCGCGCGCCTGGCGGTGGCCGATGCCGGCCTGACCATGAAGGACATCGACGGTTTGTGCACCGCCAGTGCTTCATCCGCCATGTGGTCGATGCCGGTGGTGGAGTATCTGGGGATCCGCCCCCGTTTCGTCGACGCCACCATGATCGGCGGTTCCAGTTTCATCGCCCATCTGATGCCGGCGATGCAGGCACTGGAGTCCGGTCAGTGTGACGCGGTGCTGGTGGCCTACGGCAGCGCCCAGCGCACCTCCACATTGAGCCGCAAGGAAATTGGCAAGGCCCGTCTGCTGATGGACCCGCAACCCTACGAGCATCCTTATCAACCGATGCTGCCGATGTCGGCGTATGCGCTGGCGGCTTCCCGCCATATGCATGAGTTCGGCACCACCCGCCGGCAACTGGCGCAAGTGGCGGTGTCGGCGCGCCAATGGGCGCGGAAGAATCCGGACGCGTTCATGCGTGATCCGCTGACAGTGGACGATGTGCTCAATGCGCGCATGGTGTCCGATCCACTGACCGTGCGCGATGCCTGTCTGGTCACCGATGGCGGCGGCGCCTACGTATTGGTGCGCGCCGACCGCGCCCGCGATTTGCCGCAGCCGCCAGTGTATGTGCTCGGCCAGGGTACGGCGGTGTGGAATCGGCAAATCTCCAGCATGGCGGATCTGACCGTTACCGCCGCCACGCAATCCGGGCGTGACGCTTACGCCATGGCCGGAATGGGACCCAAGGACATTAATGTGGCGGAGCTCTACGACGCTTTCACCATCAATACTTTGTTGTTCCTGGAAGACCTCGGATTCTGCGCCAAGGGCGAAGCCGGGGCTTTCGTGGAGGACGGTCACATCGCCCCCGGTGGCAGCCTGCCGGTGAACACCAATGGCGGCGGCTTGTCCTGGGGCCACCCGGGTATGTACGGCATTTTCGCCGCCATCGAGGGCGTCCGTCAGTTGCGTGGTAACGCTGGAGACAGCCAGGTCGCCGGTGCGCAAACTGCGATCGTGCATGGCAACGGCGGCACGCTGTCCAGTCAGTCCACCGCCATTCTGGGTACCGCCGCGGCGCTGTGAGGCGCTGATTATTCAAGGCGGCAATGCCGCCGGGAGGCCATCATGATACGTGATCAGGAAACCATGAATACGCTGTTGGACACGATCAACCGTTTCGTGCGCGAACGGCTGGTGCCCAACGAGGAATGGGTGGCGGAGCACGACGCCATCCCCGAGGACATCGTCAGGGAGATGAAGGCGATCGGTCTGTTCGGGCTGACCATCCCCGAGGAATTCGGCGGCCTCGGTCTGACCATGGAAGAGGAAGTGCTGGTGATGTTCGAGATGGGACGCACCTCACCGGCGTTCCGTTCGTTGTTCGGCACCACCGTGGGAATCGGTTCCCAGGGGATCCTGATGGACGGTACCGATGAGCAGAAACAGCAATGGTTGCCATCTCTGGCCACCGGTGAGGTGATGGCGTCGTTCGCGCTGACCGAACCGGGGGCCGGTTCCGATGCCGCTTCCCTGCGGACCAGTGCGGTGAGGGACGGCGATCACTATGTGGTGAACGGCACCAAACGCTTTATCACCAACGCGCCGCAGGCCGGTATTTTTACCTTGATGGCGCGTACCGATCCGGAGGTGAAAGGCGCGGGCGGCATTTCCGCGTTTATCGTCGACGCCAAAACTCCGGGAATCTCGCTGGGTAAACCGGACAGTAAAATGGGCCAGAAAGGCGCCCATACCTGTGATGTGGTGTTCGAGGACTGCCGGGTGCCGGCGGCCAACATCATCGGTGGCAAGCCTGGCGTCGGTTTCAAGACCGCCATGAAAGTGCTGGATAAAGGGCGGATTCATATCGCCGCCATCTGTGTCGGCGTTGCCGAACGGATGCTGGACGATGCTCTCCGCTATGCCGCTGAACGCGAGCAGTTCGGCCAGGCCATTGGTGAATTCCAGCTGGTACAGGCGATGCTGGCCGACAGCAAGGCGGAGATCTACGCCTCTCGTTGCATGGTGCTGGATGCGGCCCGGCGCCGGGATAATGGCGAAAACGTCAGTACCGAAGCCGCCTGCTGCAAGATGTACGCCTCGGAAATGTGCGGTCGTGTGGCGGACCGCGCGGTGCAGATTCACGGTGGCGCCGGCTATATGTCCGAGTACGGCATCGAACGGTTTTACCGTGACGTGCGGCTGTTCCGTATCTATGAAGGCACCACTCAGATTCAACAAATCGTCATCGCGCGCAATATGTTACGCGCGGTGCGTTAGCAGTTCGCTCTCCACGCATGGCGGTGGGCCAACCGTCGTGCGTGCTTTTTATTCCGCCTCACAGGTGAATCATGTCTGACCACGATATTGTTGCTCATGCCCGTTGCCGGGCAGGGGAGTATCGCCCATGTATCTGACCCAGGGGTTGCATCGCGCGGCGCAGCAGGCGCCGGAACGCCTGGCCACGGTGGATGGCGAACGCCGCCGCAGCTATCGCGAGCTGGCTGACCGTTGCGCCCGGCTGGCCGGTGGGCTCACTGGCCTGGGCGTACAGGCCGGAGACCGGGTGGCGATATTGGCCGCCAACTGCGATTACCACGCCGAGTATTTTCTTGGCTTGTGGTGGATGGGCGCGGTGGCCAATGCCGTGAATACCCGCTGGAACGTGAAGGAGATGGCGTACTCTCTCAACGATAGCGAAGCGGAGATACTGCTGGTCAGCGACGCTTTCCTGCCGATGGTGGACACGCTCAAGGCGCGGTGTCCGGGGCTGCGCCATGTTCTGCATCTGGGGGAGACGCCATCTACCCAGACAGATGGGCCTGCGGGAATGATTCACTACGAGGATTTTCTGGCGCGGGCGACGCCGGTGGAAGATGGCCGCTTCGGCGGTGACCACCTGGCGGTGCTGCTGTATACCGGCGGCACCACCGGCTTTCCCAAAGGCGTGATGCTTTCCCATGACAATCTCTGGAGCTGCGCCATCAGCCGCTTGGCGGAAAGCGACCCGCCTGATCCGTTCGTCACCTTGTTGGTGTCTCCGCTGTTCCATACCGCCGGCGTTGCCAAATTCATCACCCAGATTGTGGTGGGCGGCACCGCGGTGATGATGCCGTCCTTCCGCGTGGAGGCGGTGCTGGCCGCCATCGAGCGGGAAAAGATCACCGATGTGATTCTGGTGCCAAGCATGATTCAGATGCTGGTGGATCACCCCAAGGTGCGGGAACACGATTTGAGCTCCCTGACACGGGTCGCCTACGGTGCCTCGCCCATCTCCCTGCCGGTGCTGGAACGGGCCCTGGCGGTGTTTCCCGATGCCCAGTTCACTCATACCTACGGTATGACCGAGGCATCGCCGATGATCACACTGAACTCCTGGCGTAATCACCGTGGCGAGGCCTTGAACAACGGCCGCATCCGTTCCGCCGGCAAAGCCACCTGGGGCATGGAAGTACGCATCGTCGACGAGGACGACCGGGAAGTGCCCCGGGGCACCGTGGGGGAGGTGGTGGCGCGGGGAGACAACGTCATGCTGGGCTATTGGAACAATCCGGACGCCACCGCGGAAACCCTGCGCGGCGGCTGGTTGCATACCGGCGATGGCGGTTACATGGATGAGGACGGCTACATCTACATCGTCGACCGCATAAAGGACATGATCGTCAGCGGCGGTGAGAACGTGTACTGCGCGGAAGTGGAAAACGTGCTGGCCCGGCATCCGGCGGTGGCCAGTTGCGCGGTGATCGGCATTCCCCATGACACCTGGGGGGAGAGCGTGCACGCGGTGGTGGTGACGCAATCCGGCGTTGAGGTGTCCGCCGAGGAACTGACCGATTTCTGCCGCGATGATCTGGCCGGTTACAAGTGTCCGCGTTCGGTGGAATTCCGCGACAGCCTGCCGTTGTCCGGCGCCGGCAAGGTGCTCAAGCAAGAGCTGCGGGAGCCCTATTGGCGGGGCCGTGCCCGCCGGGTGTCCTGACCGGCGCGATCTCGTTCCCCGTTCAACGCAACCCGGCGCCGCCGCTGGAGACATGGGCCAGCAGCCCTTCACCGGCGGCGGCGATATGACGGCGCATGGCCTCGGCCGCCGCTGCGGCGTCACCGGCGCGTAATGCCCGGACGATGGCCCAGTGCTCCTGGCTGGATTCCGCCATGCGGTTCTCGATGGTGATCGGCGTCAGTGGTGGCACCCCCTGCCAGAGGGTGAGGACGATTTTCTGGGTGCGCGGTTGATTGGCGGCATCGTAGAGCACCCGGTGAAAACGCTGATTGAGTGCCACATAGGCGGCGGAGTCGCCATCATCGGCGGCCTGGTCCATGTCCTGTTGCAACTGCTCCAGCTCGTCCAGTTCCTCGTCACCGAGTTGGGGACAGGCCTGGGCCACCATGTGGCCTTCCAGCAGTTCGCGCAGGGCGTAGATTTCCTTGACGTCATCGACGCCGAAGGAACTGACCCGATAAGCGCCCCGGCCCTCGGTCTCCACCAGGCCGTCCGCCTCCAGCCGGCGTAACGCGTCACGCACCGGGATGCGGCTGGTACCGAAACGCTTGGCCAGGTCCTCCTGCACCAGGCGTTCGCCGCCGGCGATGTCCCCGCGCAGGATCGCTTCGCGCATGCGTATGTAGACTTCCTCCTCCATGGAGCGGCGGCGGACGGGAGCGAAAGGGTCGGTTTGGGTTCGCGGCATAGTGTGTTTCTCAAACGCTAAGACAGTGTTTTCCCGAGTGATGGCGGGAGTTTACAGGATTTACCCGCTTCCGGCCCGGTGCAAGGGAGCGGCGGCCAGCGTGGTTCGTCTACTGTATACAGTATACAATGCGCCGGTCCGGATGCTGGCCGCAACGGCCATTTTCCCTTTTCAGCCAAGCAGACAGGAGAGCGCAGGTTAATGAGCTGGACTCGCGAAGACGAAATCAACTGGACCAACAACAATCCCTTCCGTTGCCACCTTGGCATCAAGATCAATTGGGTCAACGACGATGGCGGCTCCGAAATCGCCTTGCCGGTTACTCCTGAGCTGCTACAGGCCTACGGCATGGTGCATGGCGGCATTTATTGCGTGCTGATCGACACCGTGTTGGGCACCTGCGTGCGTGCCTACCATCAACGCGACGCCGGCCCGATCACGGTGGATCTCAATGTCAGCTTCCTGCGGCCCACCGGGCAGGGGGAGATCGTCTGCCGTGGCGAGATCATCAAGGCCGGCCGCAAGGTCATGGTCGGCAGCGCCGATGTGCTCGACGCCGAAGGCCGCAAGCTGGCCACCGGTCGCGGTTCCTTCCTGATGCGTAACGAGTAGCCCGGTCAGACCGCTGCCCGGCGGGCGGTGGCGAGCAGGCTGGCGGCGGCGGCGAACAGGGCAGCGAAGCCGCGGTTCACCAGCCGCTGTTGGCGGGCACTGCGCAGCAGTTTGAGCGCCCGGGCGGCCAGCCCGGTGTAGCCGGCCATCACCACCACGTCCACGGTAATCAGGGTCAGCCCCATGAGGGCGTATTGCAGAGCCATGGGCCGTGAAGGATCGAGAAACTGGGGCAGGACCGCGAGCAGGAAGACCACGGCCTTGGGATTGCTGGCGTTGATCAGAAAGCCCCGAATCAGCAGCACACCACGGCGGCGCCCCTGATGGTCGTCGCCAAGGGTATCGTAGTCCTGCGTGGGGGCGCGCCATTGTCGGACCGCCAGATAAAGCAGGTAGGCGACCCCGAACCACTTGATCAGAGCGAAGGCCAGCGCCGAGGTGGCGAGCAGGGCGCCAACGCCGGCGGCGACAATGGCGATCTGCAGCACCAGGCCCAGCTCCAGACCCAGGATATTCCAGCCCCCGCGCAGAACACCGTAGCGCAATCCCGTGGACATGGAAGCGACCGCACCGGCGCCGGGTGACAGGCAGATCAGCCAACAGGCCACGAAAAATGCGAACCAGGTGTGTAGAGCCATGGGATATCCGTTAACGAAAAAAGGCGGCGCTGAAGACGTCTAAGGCGTGCTCAGCAGGCGGGAAGCAAACGCTTCGAGCGCCGACAATCCCTGAATGTCATCGACGAACAAGGGTACTTGCCGCCGGGGCAGCGGGTCCAGCCGTTGTGCCAGTTCCCGCAGCATTCTTTGCTCGCGCTCACGTCGGGCCTGGAAGAAGGCCCCTTCGGCGCCGTCCGGCAGCACGCGGTTGACCACCGCGCCGGCCACCGGGATGCCGGCCTCCTTGAGGCTGTGCACGGCCCGCTCGGTTTCCAGAATGGGCAGGCGCTCAGGTGTGAGGACGAATAGAAAAGCGCTGTGCTCGGGGTCGGAGAGAAGGCGGCGGGCTTTCTGGAAGCGGCGTTGGCGCTCGATCAGCGGGGCCGCCAGATCACGGGTACGGTCATCCAGGCCGGCCAGTTGATGTTCTTCCGGGGTGTTGACCGGGCTGTCCAGATCGCGGCCGGGGGTCAGGTGGGATAGCACCTTGCCCAACTGTTCGGAGCGGCGGTGTTGCCGCAACAGTCCCTCGCTCCAGGCCGCCATCACCTCCGGCAAACTCAGCAGGCGCAAGGTGTGGCCGGTGGGGGCAGTGTCGAAAACAACCAGGTCAAAGCGCTCGCGGGCCTCTTCCATAATAGTGGTAAGGCGCTCCAGCAGCGCCGCTTCCTGGGCCCCGGGCGCCTGGCGGCTGAGTTTGAGCTGGTGCTCCATGGCCGAGCGTTGCTCGGGTCTGGCGAACCGGGCCATTTGCGCGCGCACCCGCTGCAGGTGCTCGTCGACCTCCTGTTCGGGGTCCACTTCCAGGGCGGTGAGATTGACCGCCAGAGCCTGTTCCCGATTGCCGATCTCGCGGTCAAACGCATCGGCCAGGCTGTGGGCCGGATCGGTGGATACCAGCAGCGTGCGGCGGCCAAGATTGGCGGCGGCCAGGGCCAGCGCGGACGCCACCGTGGTCTTGCCCACGCCGCCCTTGCCACCGACCATCAACTGCCGGTGCTGGCTCAGAAGGTCATGCAGATTGAGTTCCGGCATTGTGGTGAGTCTCGTTGACGAGCTTGCTGGCGATAGCGCTCAGCAACAACGGAAATTATCCAGTGGTGAATGGGGCATGCCCATGCGTTGGTGCCAGTCGTGGAATCGCTCCATCAGCAGCGGCTGCAGTTCCAGCGTATACCAACTGGCCGGATTGGGAATGCCCATGGTCTCGGAGAAGACCATGAGCATGAACAGGTCATCTTCGTCCCGGCGGGCGCGGGCAATGGCGGACCGGTAGGGGGCGTTGTAATACTCCGCCCCCAGTTCCCCGGCCCGCCGATACCAGCGCTTGAAATTGCCGAGAAGGGTCACCGCTTTCACCCTTCCACCTCGGCTTCCCGGGCTTTCTTGTGGCGACGCAGACTGGCGGTGCACTCCAGAGTCACCAGCACCGCCGCCACCAGGACCACCAGATCCAGCGTGAACAGGAACCAGTCCTGTTTTTCGTAGAAGCCACGTAACTGGATCAGCAGCGCCGCCAGCGTCATCACCAGCAGGAACACCAGCGGCACCAGAGTGTAGAGGGTGGGGCGGCCAAGCCGCACCAGCATCACCGTGACCACCAGCAAGGTGAGGCCGGCCAGCAGCTGATTGGTGGTGCCGAACAACGGCCAGATCAACAGTCCGCCGGAACCGTCCGCGCCACCGGCACCGAAGGCCAGCAGTATGCAGGCGCCCACCGCCAACAGCGTGGCGGGTACCGGGCGGCGCATCCAGGCGACGTTATAGATCTCGCCCCATTCCTGGAAAATATAGCGCTGCAGGCGCAGGCCGGTATCCATGGTGGTGCCGGCGAACAAAGCCGCCATCACCGTCAGCATGGTGGCCGAGACCGCCGCATCAATGCCGGTGCCGGCGCTGAGAATAGTGGCGCCGCCATCGACGAAGGCCTTCAGACTGCCGGCGCCAAACTTGGAGTAGACCTCTTGCCAGTCCGCCAGCGAGGCAAAGCCGGCGGTGGCGGCGAGGATCGCGGCCAGGGCCAGGGCCCCTTCACCGATAGCGCCGAAATAGCCGACGAAGCGGGCGTCGGTTTCTTTGTTCAACTGTTTGGACGTGGTGCCGGAGGCGACCAGGCCATGGAACCCGGAGATCGCGCCGCAGGCGATGGTAACGAACAGCAAGGGCAGCAACGGCGGCGTGCCTTCCGGCACGTTAACGTTGAGGGCAGGCGCCACCACCGTGGGATTGGCGATCAGCATGGCGCCATAAAGCAGGATCAGGCCGACAAAGAGCTGCAGTCCGTTGATGTAATCACGGGGTTGCAGCAACACCCACACCGGCAGGAGTGAGGCAATGGCGGCATAAGCGAACAGAATCAGGATCCAGGCGGCATTGGCGGAAAGGCCGAAGGTGGTTTCCGGCAGCGCGATGGGGACCGATGGGCCGACCCAGATCAAGGCGTACAGCGCCACCACGCCAAGCAGGGAGACCACCGCCAGATTCAGTTTCCAGCGATAGATCAACTGGCCGATCACCAGCGCCACGGCGATGGCGCCCCATACCGGTACCACGGCGCCGGGGTTATTGATCAACAAACGGGCGATGACCACGCCGAACACCGCGTTGACCATTAACAGCACCAGGAAAATAACGATCATGAACACGCTGCGGGCGCGCGGACCGACCACCTCGCCGGTGAGGCTGCCCACCGACTGCGCCCGATTGCGGACACTGGCCCAGATCGCGCCGGAATCGTGGACCCCGGCAAAGAAAATAGTACCGAACACCACCCATAGAAACGCGGGCAACCAACCCCAGATCACGGCGATGGCCGGGCCGACAATAGGCGCGGCGCCGGCCACGGAGGTGAAATGGTGGCCCCAGAGTACGAATTTGTTAGTGGGTACGAAATCCACGCCGTCTTCCATGGAATGGGCGGGTGTTTCGAAATCCGGGTCCAGTTTGTAGATTTTATCGGCGATAAAACGGGAATAGAAAAAATAGCCGGCGGCCATGCCGCCCAGCCCGAGGATCAATAAGACGATGGCGCTCATGATTAATCCTTATTCGCTGCGCAGTCGAGTAAGACATGTCCATCACAGAATTAACCGCAAAGTGTGAAGCTGGTCAATGCGACCAAAGTCCAAAGCGCTCAATGTTAGTGCGCTCTCTAGGCAGAGCGGCCGTCGCGGGTTAGGCTTAATGGGCCTTTTCGGATGTCCGGCCTCTGTCTGTTAGTCATGGAGAGGAAGCCATGCCAAGGGGGAACCGGGGTGACTTCCGACAACAAAAACCACACTCAAGGATCGACGTGGGGGAGATTCGACGATGATCAAAGTAATGGTGGTGGACGACCACGAGTTGGTGCGTACCGGCATTAGCCGGATGCTGAGTGACCAGGATGGCATCCGGGTCATTGGGGAGGCCGCCTCCGGAGAGGAGGCGGTGAAACTGGCCCGCGATCTGGAACCGGACGTGGTGCTGATGGACATCAAGATGCCCGGCATGGGCGGACTGGTCGCCACCCGCAAGATGATGAAGCAGGACGACGGCATTCGCATCATCGCGGTAACCGTTTGCGAGGAAGAACCGTTTCCCTCCCGGGTGATGGAAGCCGGCGCCGCCGGTTACATGACCAAGGGGGCGGATCTGGAAGAAATGGTCCGGGCGATCAAGGTGGTGCAGAGCGGTCAGCGTTATATCAGCCCGGACATCGCGCAGGCGATGGCATTGCGTGCCTACAAGCCGACGCCGGCGGCGCTGGATGTGCTGTCCGAGCGGGAACTGCAGATCATGACGATGATCGTCAACCGCTTCAAAGTGCAGGACGTGGCCGATCAGTTGTGCCTGTCGCCGAAGACGGTCAACACCTACCGATACCGGATTTTCGATAAGCTCGGCATCACCAGTGACATGGAAATGGCGCTGATCGCGGTGCGCCATGGTCTGGTCAACGCCCATGAAGCGGTGGCTCTGTAAACGGTATCCGCCAATCGGATTTTGCCAAACCCGGATTTTGCTAAACTAGGCGACGCCCGTGCTCCGGCACGGGCGTTTTGCGTTCCGGGTGAACAGGCCCTAGGCGCCTGGTCCCGCCGCCCACCGATTCGGAGTGAACTTGTCCAGTTTCGACGCCAAGCATTTTCTCGCCCATTGCCCGCGCACCCCTGGGGTATATCGTATGCTGGACGGCAAAGGCGGCGTGCTGTACGTGGGCAAGGCGCGGGATTTGCGCGCCCGGCTTTCCAGCTATTTCCAGAAGCGAGTGGATTCCGCCAAGACCCGCGCGCTGGTGGCCAAGATCGAAGCAGTGGAGACCACCGTCACCGCCAGCGAGGCGGAGGCGCTGTTACTGGAACAGTCGCTGATCAAGACGTTGCGGCCTCCTTATAACATTCTGCTGCGGGACGATAAGTCCTATCCGTACATCAAGATCACCACCTCGGACCGCTTTCCCCGGGTGACCTTTCATCGTGGCAGCCGCCGCCCCGGCGCCCAGTACTTCGGTCCTTATCCCAGCGCCGGCAGTGTCCGCGAAACGCTGGCGCTGATCGAAAAGGTGTTCCTGATCCGCAATTGCCGCGACAGCTTCTTCCGTAACCGCTCCCGCCCCTGTCTGCAGTATCAGATCCATCGCTGTACCGCGCCTTGTGTGGATCTGGTATCCGAGGAGCATTACGCCACCCAGGTACGCATGGCGATAGATTTTCTCTCCGGCCGTAGCCGCGAGGTGACCCGCCGGCTGACCCGGGAAATGGAAGCCGCCGCCGAGCGGCTGGAGTTCGAGCGCGCGGCGGAGTTACGCGATCAACTGGCCGCGGTGCAGGCGGTGCAGCAGAAGCAGAATGTGGAAGCCGGCAGCGGCAATGTGGACGCGGTGGCGATAGCCACCCGTCATGGCCTGGCGGTGATCGAAGTGCTGATGGTCCGGCAGGGCCGGGTGCTGGGGCATCGCAGCTTCCGCCCGGATACCCGCGGTGAGGATAATCAGGAGGAAATCCTGGAGGCCTTCCTGGCCCAGTACTACCTGGGCGAGCGGGATGAACAGTCGATTCCGAAGGAAATTCTACTGCCAATGGCATTTCCCGGTGCCGAGGCGTTGCAGGAAGCCCTGTCCAGCCGCTACCAGCGGCAGATCAGGCTGGCCTGGCGGGTCAGAGCAGGGCGGGCCGCCTGGCTCAACATGGCCAAAACCAACGCCGAACAGACCATCGCCGGGGATCTGGCGGCCCGCGAGCATCTGGAGAGCCGCTTCCACGCTCTGGAGACCCTGTTGGAGGCGGACGCGCCGATCCGCCACGTGGAGTGCTTTGATATCAGCCATACCCAGGGAGAAAGGGCGGTGGCCTCCTGCGTGGTGTTCGATCAGCATGGACCGCGCAAGGGCGATTACCGTCATTTCAATGTGACCCCGGACCAGGGCGGTGACGACTATCAGGCGCTGGAGGAAGCGGTCCGCCGCCGCTATCAGCGCGTGGTCAAGGAGGAGGGGCGTTTGCCGGACCTGTTGTTGATTGACGGCGGCAAGGGGCAGATGCGGCGCGCCTTCGACGTGATTCAGTCCTTACAGTTGGACAACCGTATTCTGGTCATGGGCATCGGCAAGGGGCCGACCCGCAAGCCCGGGCTCGAGGCGCTGTATCTGCCTGACGGTCGCGAGTTGGTGCCCGGCGGCGGCGATTCGGCGCTGCATCTGCTGCAGCAGATCCGTGACGAGGCCCACCGGTTCGCCATCACCGGGCACCGTGCCCGCCGGGCCAAGGCCCGCCGCTCGGGGCTGGAGGAGATTCCCGGAGTGGGGCCCAAGCGGCGCAAGGCACTGCTGAGCCATTTTGGCGGCCTCAAGCAATTGCGCAATGCGTCCAGGGAGGAACTGGCCCGGGTGGAGGGCGTCAACGCCCAGACCGCCCAAACCATATACGACTGGTTCCACGGCTAGCTTGCCCTGCCTGAGCGGCTGCCACACACCATACCCACAAAAGCGGTCTGGCAATGAGAAGATGGCGGGATTCCGCTATACTGGTTTTTTTTCAGCCGGTCGAAGTAGTTCATGCCTGCTCACTCTCCGATTTTGAATCTGCCCAACATCCTGACCCTGATCCGCGTCGCTACTATTCCGGTCCTGGTGGCGGCGTTTTACCTGCCGTTCAAAGGCAGCAATATGGTGGCGGCCGTGCTGTTTCTGGCCGCCGGGCTGACCGACTGGCTGGATGGCTACCTGGCCAGGAAGCTGGGGCAAACCAGCCCCTTCGGTGCCTTTCTGGACCCGGTGGCGGATAAGCTGATCGTGGCGGTGGCACTGCTGATGCTGGTGCAACAACATGCTACGCTTTGGCTCACTGCTCCGGCCATGGTCATCGTGTGCCGGGAGATCACCGTGTCCGCTCTACGGGAGTGGATGGCGGAATTGGGCCTGCGAGCCAAGGTGGCGGTCAGCGCCATTGGCAAAATAAAGACGGTGACCCAGATGGTGGCCATAACGCTGTTGCTGGCGGTCCAGCCCGGCTATGACATTGCCGGCGGCATGCTGATGACGCCGATCCTCTGGTTGAGTTACCTGTGCCTGTACGTGGCCATGTTGCTTACTTTATGGTCGATGTTCCTGTATCTGAAGGCGGCGGCGCCGCAGTTCCGGCGTTCGCGTCCAAGACCCTGAAAAAACAGAGAAAATGGGTTGACAGACCAGGGGGCATGAGTAGAATGCTGATCCGCGTCGAGGCAAACAGTCGGCGCTAAAGCGGGAATAGCTCAGCTGGTAGAGCACAACCTTGCCAAGGTTGGGGTCGCGAGTTCGAATCTCGTTTCCCGCTCCAATTCCCAACCTCGGCGAAGCCGAGGTTTTTTGTTCTTTAAAGATTTCAGGCGCGGTGGCAGAGTGGTTATGCAGCGGACTGCAACTCCGTGTACGCCGGTTCGATTCCGACCCGCGCCTCCAATCCCTCTCCGCGGAAGTCCTCTACCACGAGCGCCCCGAGATCAAGCGGGTATGGTGAAATTGGTAGACACAAGAGACTTAAAATCTCTCGACCGTTAGGTCGTGCCGGTTCGAGTCCGGCTACCCGCACCAGGATTCGTAGGTGCGCCAAGACACCTCTAAATCTTGGCAATTAGCCGCCGGGGAATGCCGTCCCCGGCTTTTTTTGCCTGTGGTGTCTTGGATAACCTCGCGATGAGGTTCCTCCCAGCCAACTCTAACGAAACACGAAACCTACCGGATACCGTTAGCTGCTGGAAAAGCCCAACACCGATGCTTTTAACATGACCGGCCAATGGGACGCAAGCTGGGGAGGTGCGACACCAATCCGCCGAGCTGGGCGACATCGGGGTGGATATACCCCATTGTTGTCTTAATGTTGGTGTGCCCGAGTACGTCCTGAAGGCTCTTTAGCTGGCCGGTTGGCGCCAACTGTGTGGCCATGGTATGCCGGAGGCGGTGGGCGGAAATGGGCGTACCCAACTCTCTCGTCAGATCCTGGAAAAAGCGGGTAATGTGATCCGGCGTCAGCACCGAGCCTTCGTAGCGCGGATTAAACAGAGTACCGTTGAAGACTTGTTCATCGGGCAGCGGAGCGCGCCCCAATACATCGCGTGTTTGTTGCTCCAGGTACCCTAAATCCTGAATCAAGTCATCGTGAAGAGGAACCGGCCATTCCCGTAATGTTTTGCTGGTCTCGTAGCGCAGAAGAAGATATTTCTCGTTGAGGTGGAGGTCTTTCCATCGGATCCCCGGCAACTGAGAACGCCGCAGTCCCGTAAAGAAAAACGTCCGGACAACGATCCCCCAGAACCATCGGGGCGCCATGCCCTTTGACGTGCCGCGATGACGTGTTAGCAGAGTCATGACGTGGTCGAGGAGGGGAACCGCCACGGTCTTGGGTAGCCGACCCGGTTCGGGGGCAGGGGGGACCTCCTTGAAGGGGTTGGACGTGACCCAACGGCGTTTGGGGTGCATGGCGAAATTGAAGAGCGCGCGCAGGTGCCGGCGGTGCAGATTCCAGGTCGTCCGCCGGACAGTCCGTAGGCGCAGATTACGCCAGTCGATGACCGCATCCTCTGTCACCTCATGGATGTATTCAATATCGGAGTTGTTGAGCCAGCTTTTTACGGACGTCCGGTACATGAGGACGGTGTTGGGTTTCAGCAGCTTGAAGCGAACATAAGCCGCGCAAAGATCGTTAAAAGTCATCCTTGAGGGGAGCATTTTGTATTCCTCCGTGAGTGGATTGTGTGTGAACAGGCACATCCGAGTGCCCGGGCTAAAGGGTATCGATTTTTCATTTGAGGCTGAAATGACCAAACGACTAAGTCATTAGTAGTAATCTGACCGCCGGATTGGGCGGGGGCAGCGTCAATCCCAACTCGCTCACCTCGGTCTTTGAAATCAAATACACCTTCATCAGGGCCTGCTTGCGGGCGCCGGCCGCCTTGCAGGTCCAGATGTTCATGTTGTCGTGGGTCCGCTGGTGCAGCTTCAGTTTTTGGAAGCGCTTCTGAACGTGATTCCAGCGCGCCGCGCTGAAGTCTTTGAAAATGCCGGGAGAAACCAGAACCAGGCCCTGTTCGATAACATGGATGCGGGCCTGGGGAGTGTTAATCGCCAGTCGGCCCGTGGCCAAGCCATCGCGTAACCACGCCAAAAACTGTTTGCCGGCGTCGCCCGTTGCCTGCCCGGTTTCGTTGGTTTCTTGGGGTGGAGATGGCGCCGGTATGGTGGGCGGGGCGTTGCTTGGTGCGCCCGTGTTCGCTTCGATTTGTTTGTTGGTGTCCTGGGTAGTTTCTTCGTCGGCGTTTCCGCCAGCGTTGAGATCCATTGGTAGCGGCAACGCCAAGTCATCGGCGATGGTTTCGCTGCTGCGGGTCCCCGCGTGGCTGGTGGGCATTGAGGAAGGCGGAGAGGGCAAGTCCGGCTCATCGGCGGGCAGGGACGGTGCTTGCACATCCGGCGCCGATGGGCGGCTGTCATGACTGCCCCCGTTTTCCTCATCGGAATCCGTTTCCGTCGCGGGCTTAGTGTCACTGGGGTGGACGGTGACGCCGGTGTCTGAAGGGCGCTGATCCGGATCTGGCCAGATTCGGCTGAGGTCGATCTTCAGGCAGGTTAACGATTGGCGCCAGTCGCCTATCGTGATGTCACAAAGCCATATGGCCCGATCCTCATTCGGCACCACGATCCCATGCTGTTGCAGCTCATCCATCACGCGGCTGTTGCGAGTGGGGATGCCGGGTTGGCCTTCCTCGATCAAATGCACCAGCAGCGCATCAATGGCGCGCTTTGATACCACCCAGAGATGGTGCTCATCGGTAAAGCCCGCCGCGCCGCGGCGATTGAGGGGCAGCTCTCCAGAGGTGATGAGGTGTCGTAACCCGGTGAGCAGCCGCTCCGCCAAAGGCTTGACCCGCGTCGTGGGCATCTGAGGCGTGACGCCACCGGCCAGGTTCTCCGCGACGGAGCGCCGGTCGGCTTTGGCGATGATGGCGCCCAAGGGGCCGGCGTCTTCCATTGCCCCCTGAATGGCCGCCAACCAGGCGTCCAGCAGGGTGGGGGCCGAGGCCAGCCAGTCCAGGCCGTGTTGCGGCAGCAGGATGGGGGCGAGCAGCGGGGCAATCCGTTCGTGTTGGCGATGGACGCGCCCGTGCCGGAAGGTCATTTGATACTGACAGCCCTCGGGCATAGGGCCGGACACGGGCGTCCAGGCGCGGTCCGATCCATCGGTCTGGTAAAGCGTGATCTCCTGGTCCACCACCGGCTTACCCAGGTCGTGGAGCAGGGCAGCGGTAAAGCAGGCGTAGGTCCACAGGTCTTGCTGACTGGCTTGCTCTTCAGGGCTGGCGTTCGGCGGCAGCAAGATACCGCGTCTCAACAAAAGGGCGTTGTGGGCCACTTCCAGGCCGTGGCGCAACAGGCCACCTGGTCCGGCGTGGTGGTGGGCTTCCGATGCGGGGAGCAGCTGGACCAGGGCGGCGAAACGGTCGAGCAAGGCCTGATACAATCGCTGCCAATGGGATTCGGGGACGCCGGCCAGCCCCTTCAAAGTGGAAATCAGGCCGTTGTGGGGTGCCAACAGGGCGTCCGCGCGCTGGACCTCAAAACGGCCATTGGAAGGCCGTTGAGGCACAGTGGCGTCATTGGGTGCTTGGAACCAGCGCCGAACCTGTTGGAGTGTTGTCCGCATCATGCGGCGGACGGTAGCTCTGTTGTGGGGGCACAGGGAGGGGAAATAGAGACGGAGTGTGTTGGGATTATGGGTTGCTGCAGTCCTGGGGCTTACAGCGTGATAATGTGATCAGGTGGGTTCCCTCCCTGGGCGTTGTAAAGCTGAGGGAAGCAGCCGGCTTGCACGCCTTCAACCGTATCTTTTGCTTTGGCCTCGCCGCTGCCGCATTGCTCGAAGGTGCCCTCGGCCAGATTGCGCCGTACCGCGCATTGATCACACATCATCAGCAAAATGTCCTTCTGTCTGGCAACTCGGGCTAGGCGCTCCCCAATTGGATCGCCTTGACGCAGACAAATGAGATTGTCATCGAAGAAGAACATACCGACGACCTCGGCGCCATGGTGATCGGCTTCGAGCTGGGGCAGGATCATGGTGGCTAGTTTGAAGGTGGAGGCCATGTGGGTAGCGAAGACGTAGGCGACTTTCATGTGGGACTCCTGATGATTGAAATTGTTATGGCGTAACAATGGCGTCAAGCGCTAGAAATAAACATGCACCGGAGTCGCCCTTCGCGTTCCGGGTTATAGGTTGCGTACTTCGTCAGATTGAGGAGCCATTCAATGACGTCGATAGACAGGTCTTTGCGCCCCATTGATATTCCGCTGCCGGAGGGTAAATTGTTTGATGGGGGCGTTATGTTCGTCAGGCTGCAAACACTGGATGCGCTGGAGCAGTTCTGGAAAGCACACCGTGACCGGTTCGGGTATGCCTGCGAGGGATGTGGAGGGCAGGATCGGCCCAACTTCCTGCATGAGTACGACTGGGTTTTTGGCCCATCAAAGTTGGCGGTTGTGAGGGCCGTACTGCGTTGGGGGCAATCGAATCTGGGCTGTGAGTTCGATGAAGGTGGGTGGTGGCGTTATTGTAACCTGCCGGTTAACCAAGACCCGGATGGATGGCCTATTATTGACTGGGATCGTAACGCCCCTATCGCCCAGATCGTGGAGGCGCTGCATGAACTGACCTTCGATGACTGGGGGGATCTGGGAGATAATCCAGAGGTAGAATCCCATGACCGTGACAGCCTGGACGAGATGATCCGCTACTGGAGGAAGGAGCAAAGGGCGGATGCGGGGTACTATGGGGAGGAAAATGAACGCAGAGCCTGAATGGTTGCTGATTATGGATACTATTGGGCCGATCCGTGCCTCTCGATGGCCAGTGTGTGACGTGTCTTCCCTTTTGGGTGGGACAGTCTTCTAGCCCTTTGCCTTTTGTCATGCAGCGCCGACGGCACTGCGGCCCTTTCGGATAGGGCCTTTGCCCTTCGATTTGCCCCTTCCCGTCGCCCTTTTGCCGGTATCGGCCCTTTGCGCCATTCGATGGCTTTGCCGGTCCTTTGGTGGGTTGGGGCAGGGTCGTGATTGGTGACATCAAGATCGTGGGCGCAACGTAAAAAGCCACACCCTTTCGGGGTGTGGCTTGGCGGTGTGCGGGGTTGGGGCAGATTGGGATGCGGGCGGGTGCGGAAAGAGGTGGAATGCAGCACCCGCGTGTTGATGAACAAAACCCTTGCAATAGTCTTTTGGCCTTGCCGTGCAACCATCACCATTGCCTGGTCCAGATCAGGGTGTGGGACCGGAACGTGAGCGGGCGCGGCCACCGGAGTGGTCCGCACAAAGGGGCGCTGCCGGTGTCCGGCGGCAGGCGGCCGGCGTGGTTGATGAAGGCCATTGCCTTCCCCGGGCCGTCTCAAAATAGAAAAAAGGGAAACGACCAGGGGAAAGCAATAGCCCGCACCGGTGCCGGCACCGTCGATGAGCCCGATGGTGTCGCGTTGAAGATGGGATCCACAGTAAAAAGAAGAAACGCCGGTTCACCACCGGCGCGTCGTTGAGCGCCTCCCTTCGTAGGTGCGCCGTTATAGTGTCGTTATAGGCGGGAGGGCAGGATCGGAGCCCGAAGGCTGCCCTGATTCTCGATCCGGCAGAGCGTCATGCCGCAAGCGGCAAGGGACCACGATGACCGTCGTGGCGGCGGGTGATGGGGGTATTGTGGCATGATGGTGGCTATACCGCCAGAGCATAACCGGGGCTGGAAAGCCGACGATTCTCTATAACGACGCGATGTCACGGCATCATCGGGCGCAGGGAGGCTCTGCCGTCACCGTCGTCACTCAAGAGAGTTAAGAGAGAGGTTCGTGGCGGGCCACTTCCGCCGCCTTTTTGAAGACCCAATGGGGCACGCCCCCCCCCAGCTGCGTCAACGCCTGTTGGAGAAGGCTCAGTTGCCGACGATGAAGGCAGGAATAGAGTGAAGGGCCGGGCTGTCGAGGACGCTTGGGTTTCTCTGTGACGTGGTATCCACGGAGTAGTTTTCGAAATTCAATGGTGACCCAGATCGGACGTCCCTTCCAGTCTCCTGCTTCCTGTATTGGAGTCATGACTGTTTATTCTCTCACTACCACGGTATGGGCCGCTTGGTGACGCGCACTCTGTTGCGCCACCCGTGCCCAAGTGGGGGACACGCACCCTGAGGTGCGCCAGCGCCTTCTGACAGCCCAGCAATTGACGCCAGTTCGCGCTGGAATAGATCCGGTGACGGCTCCCTCTGGTGTCCTGAAACTCAACCAACATGTAATACCCCCGCAGGCTTTCCCGATAGCTGATGATGACCCACACCGCCTCACCTCGGCGGTCCCCCCAAGCAACGCACTGGTGACATGCCTGCCCTCCTTCCTTGCGGTCCTTTCGGACGCGATGCGCTCCGCCCGCCCGTGTTCCTTGGGCGATGGCTCCTTAATAACGGGGCAGGACTGGTTTAAAAAGAGTGCGATATCAAAAATGTGCATTTAAACCGTCAGCCACCGTACATTACACACTGGTAGCAAGGGCTTGGATCACAGCGGGATTTCCGGGAACTCAATTGTGTGATTTGAAGTGCCGTGCTTTTTCCGACCCCGCTGGATGCAGCCGTTCTGTTCGCACACCGAATTCCCGATACACTGGACGAGCTACTACGACACCGCGCCGGGGAAGGAGCTTCTTGTGAAATACGTGAATTTCGCAGCGCTCAAGACGAGCCTGGTGCGGCTGCTCCTCAGTGCTGTCAATGTCACTACGGCGGAGTTCGAAGTCTTTGACAGCTATGTTGACGCCCTCAGCATATCCTGGCGAGCGGCAGCCTGCCGCTGGGTTTCCCCTGGACGGTCATTGACGGCAAGGCCTACTGGGACGGTGGCATTGTCAGCAACTCACCACTTGATTTTCTCATCCATCACTACGGTTCGGACGGGAAGCGCGTTTATACCGTCGATCTGTTTTCTCGGGCACAAGTCCGCTTTTGACCAACATGATGGAGCTGAAGCGACCCGTCATGGTTCCGCTCATAGCAGTCGCCAACTGGTCCTGCATCGCATCCACGTCCAGCCCGGACTGTGTCAGTGCGGTTCGGAATAATCGTCAGCATCGGTAGGCCGGTGCGGTCTGCTCCATCTGGATATCGGCGATGCCCTCCACGTCGCCGATAGCGGTCTCGATAGCCATGCCCAGTTGCTCCAGCTGATCGAAGTCGTCGCCGTACACCTTGATAACCAATTCCGTGCGCACGCCGGCGAGCAGCTCGTTGAAGCGCATCTGGATTGGCTGCAGGAATTCGTGGCGGTTGCCGGGGATCGGCTCAACCAATTGCGCCAGTTCATTGACCTGCTGCACCCGGACGGGGCCGCTCACTCATCCCACAGCTTGAGAATGATGATGGCCTGTTCATCAGCAGGCCAAAGTCCGGCGTATCCAAGCTCATCAGGTTGGATCTGACTCGGGTCTGCACCATGCCGGTGACTGTTATCAGCATCGCTATCGGGATTACCTGCGTAGTCAGGAATATGGTGTGCACATCTCGTTAAGTTTTTGTTAAGTTATTGTTTTTTAAGGTATTTTTTGTGGAAGCTCATTTGAGCCCTTGCCTCCGTGGACGGTATTGCCTCTCTCTGGTAGTGCTTCTTCAAATCACTGGGTTATCAGGAAAAGCAAATATTGAAAATTGGTTGGACAACCAATAAAATACCGAGCAAGCGTATGATACACACTTGTAATGTTCTAAATGGAGGCCCTGATGAGCGCAATCTCTATTCAGCCCCGTAAAGTAGATTTCGACGTGTCCTCTGTGCCGCGCCACTGGAATGGCGGTGATCCTGTTTTAACCCGTTTTTTTGACGCCTTGTCGGTGCACTTCCCCGAGGGGGAGCGGTTTTTTATCCAGTCGGTGCGTCATTTCCAGGATCAGGTGACGGACCAGCGCTTGCGTGAAGATATTCGCCATTTCATTCGTCAGGAGGGGCAGCACGGTATTGTCCATGATCGTTTCAATGACGTGATGGAGGCGCAGGGAATCGATGTCGATCAAATTACCCGCAACCTGCGTCGTTTTATTCGTACGACACAGAAATACATGCCGGAAAAGTATCAACTGGCGATGACCGCGGCTTTCGAGCATTTTACCGCCACTCTGGGCGAGGCGATGCTCAAGGATGAAACGGATATGTTCCGAGATGCGGATCCGGTAATGCGGGCGATGTTTCTCTGGCATGGTGTGGAAGAGGTTGAGCACAAGGCAGTGGCGTACGATGTATACCGAACCGCGGCAGGCGGGGGTTATTTGACTCGCGCTTCGGCCTTGGTGGTTGCCATGCTGATGGTGCACCTGGTCGTCGGACCGGTGTTCGTGAATATGTTGCGTCTTGACGGTGCGATGCGACGGCCGACGGTAGTGCTGCGTGGTCTAAACCGGCTCTACGGTCATCGCGGTATTCTGACCCGCATGTTGCCCGAGTTTATTGCGTGGTTCCGTCCGGGATTCCACCCCTGGGAAACGGGCATGCCGGAGAAAGTCGCGGCATGGTTGAAGGAGTACGGAGAGCATGGTGATCCGATGCGGGCATCGGCCGCCGTATATGAAACCGAGCCGGTGAGCGAGGCCGCCTGAATGGTCGGCGGAGAAGTGTCTGAAACGGCTGTAAGGCAAAAGATCGGGGCGCGTCACTGCCACAGGCCGGGCAGGCACTGTGGCAGTTCGGCCATCCGTGACTTGCTTGAGTTCCACGGCTTGGTGATGAGCGAGGCTTGCTGTTTTGGTCTTGGGGCCGGACTCGGCATTACCTATGTGGAGACTGCAGCCTCCAATACCCCTTTCATCGTCCATGTGCGTTCAATGGAATTCGAGGAAAACGTATTCAATACTTTGGATGTTCCCTTTTCCTGGCGCAGCTACCGCGATCAACGGTCCGCCAATACGGATCTCAAAGGGGGGCTGAATGAGAATCGACCCGCATTGTTGTTAACTGACATTTTCCATTTGCCCTACTTCCAAAGCAGCACACATTTTCCAGGGCACGCCATCGTGGCATGGTTATATGACGAGGAGCGGGACGAGGTGTTGGTCAGTGATACCGAACGCCCGGGGTTGATCGCGGTATCTACGGCTAATTTGGCCGACGCGCACTTCTCCACCGCACCCCCTTTTATTCATAACGGCAACCTGTTTGCCCCCGAAGCTATCAAAGCCAGCGTAACTCCGGAACGTATTCGGAGGGCCATCTTTGACAATGCCTATGCTCTGGCGAACGGCGATCGTTTTAGCGGTCTCACGGCGCTGGATACTTGGATTGACGGGCTGTCACATTGGGCGGCTGACGAAAACTGGCGCTGGTCGTTGCGTTTTGCTTACCAGGTGATCGAAAAGCGCGGTACTGGGGGAGCCGGATTTCGCACCCTTTACGCCGACTTTTTGGAAGAGGCCAGTGCACGGATTACCGTGGTGAGAGATGCGAAGTTAGTGGAGCTCATGCGAGGCGCGGCAGCGGCTTGGTCCGGCTTGGCGGCTGTTTTGAAAATGGCTTCCGAGGCAACGACATTTCCTTCCGCCGATATCGAGTTGGCTATTAATCGGGTTAAATCACACGAGTCGCGTTATGTGAAGCGTGCACTAGATGCTCTGGGCTGATTAGACAAAAGCGACCGGACCCGGAGCGAGACACTGGCTCTGAGTGAGCCAGGCCAATGAAAAGGGGGAAGCGATTCGATGTCAGATCGTTATTTAACCATGGCCAAGACCTTCTTTGGCACATCCCATCCCTTGTTCAACGCCTTCGGCGTGGAAGTGGAGGAAGTTGGCAAAGGGCGTGCCGCCATGAGTCTCTCCTGCCGTCCAGCGCTTTGCGATCGACACGGGGGGCTTCACCGAGGAGTTGTTGTCACGCTATTGGATACAAATTGCGGGTTGGCAATATTTTCCCGACTCGGTGACATGCGTCCGATTGCGACCATCGATCTGCGTGTGGATTTCATTCGGCCTGTACCCGCGGGGGAGGGAATCTACAGCGAGGTGGAGTGTTACGCGGTACGAGGTGATATCGCCTATGTGCGCGGACAAGGTTGCGCTTATTCCGATCATAACTTGCTGGCAACGGTATTCGGTTCGTTTGCCGTCGGTACTCTCGGGCCTGCATTCGATTCAGCCATGAAAGGGGAGGGTAAAGTATGAAAGAGCGATCGCTTTTGAATCGCCAGATGACGGGTTGGCTGACATGGCTCTGAATAAAGCGCAAAAAGAAATGCTTGAAAATACTCCATTTGTGGAGTTTCTAGGTCTTGAGGCGCTGACCTCTGATGAGGGGTTCTCTTGCCGGTTATGCTTTCGAGAACAGCATATCGGTAATCCTCTGTTGCGTACCTTTCATGGCGGCATTCTCGCCAGTTTTGCCGAAATAACGGCAGCTCTTTATTTGATGGAATCGCTTGATCTGGTCGAAGAGCCGTCATGCAGTAGTATGACCTTTGATTATTTACGGCCCGCGTTTGCGGGCACGATTCGTGCCGAGCCTTGTATTGTCCGTGCAGGAAGACGTTTCGTAGTCGTTTCCGTCGACGTTTATCTGGATAAAACGCTTGTGTCAATCGGGCGCTTTATCTATAGCCGCTAAGTATTTTCAACTGGGGGCTGATGATTTTTGAGCGACTTGGGAGAATACCTTGATCATATCGCAAACATTACGTCGTGCGGTCCAGCAAAATCCTGACGGCATCGCCACGATTTACAAGGATAGAAGGCGGTCATGGCGCGCTTTTGAGAATCGTGTTGCGCGCCTGGCCGCGGGCCTTCGCGCCTTGGGAGCGGAAAGCGGGAATCGCGTCGCGATCTTGTCACTCAATAGCGACCGCTACCTAGAATATTTTTACGCCGTGCCATGGGCCGGCGCGGCTCTTAATCCCGTCAATATCCGCCTGGCACCGCCAGAGATCGCGTACAGTCTGAACGATTCCGCATCGTCCATCCTGTTTGTCGATGATGCATTCAGCGACATGCTGTCAAAACTACGGCCGCTGCTTGAGACCGTTCAACATGTGGTTTTCATGGGCGACGGTAGTTTACCGGACGGGTGTGTCGACTATGAGTCGCTTATCGCTGAATCAGATCCGATGCGGGATATCAGCGAAGGAGGGAGCGAGCTTGCCGGATTGTTCTATACCGGGGGGACCACCGGGCGGTCGAAAGGCGTGATGCTGAGCCATGACAACCTTGTCTTCAATGCGCTTAATGTGGTGCCGGAAATGGATTATGCGTCCGGCACGATCTACATGCATGCGGCTCCGATGTTTCATTTGGCCGATATGGCAAGCACTTTTGCCGTGACGCTAGCTGGTGGCACGCACGGCATCGTACCTCGTTTCGATGTAGACGATGTGCTCTCTTTTATTGAGCGTGAAAGAGTTACACATGCCCTGCTCGTGCCAACGATGATCAATCTGCTGGTGTCCTCCGGAAAAATAAAGGAATTCGACGTAAGTAGCGTCAAGCGCATGCTCTATGGAGCGTCGGCTATGCCTGAGTCAGTATTGATCAGCGCCATGAAGCAGATGCCGGACGCTCTGTTCGCTCAAGGGTATGGACAGACGGAGGCGTCACCCATCATCACCGCCTTGCCACCCGATTTCCATGTGCCTGGAGGCGACAAGCTTCGAAGCGCGGGCAGGGCCGCGCTGGGAGTCGAGGTTGCCATTTTTGACAAGGATGATACCGAGCGGCCGAGATGCGAAGTTGGCGAGATCTGCGCCAGAGGTCCGAACGTCATGCTGGGTTATTGGGGAATGGAGGAAGCCTCCGCTGAGGCCCTGCGTAACGGCTGGTTGCATACCGGTGATCTCGGTTATATGGATGAAGACGGGTTTGTCTTCATCGTCGATCGCGTCAAGGACATGATCATCAGTGGTGGGGAGAATATATTTTCGGTCGAAGTTGAGAGTGCTATCTATAGTCATCCCGCGGTACAGGAATGCGCGGTGGTGGGGATTCCCCACGATGAATGGGTTGAAACGGTGCATGCAATCGTCGTGCCTCGCCAAGGCCATGTGCTCACGGAAGAAGAGCTGTTGAGCCATTGCCGGGAGTTGATTGCCGGCTACAAACTTCCCCGTAGTATCGAGTTCCGTAGTGAACCATTGCCGATAAGTGGCGCCGGCAAGATTCTCAAGAATGAGCTGCGTGCACCCTACTGGGGCCGGATGGGGCGATCGGTTACCTGATTTATCATTCTCGTCAAAACCACTTGCTTGGATGAGGAAAATTATGAATTTGCAATTTACGCAGGAAGAGCAGGAGTTTCAAAAGACGATACGCGCATGGATGCGGAAAAATATTCCTGAAGAGATTAGTCGTATTTCCGCGCTTGGCGAAATGCCGGAAAAATCGCAGCAACAGCGATGGGAGAAACGGCTCGGTAAACAGGGTTGGCTGGCGGTAACTTGGCCTGAACAATACGGAGGTCCGGGATGGACCGCCACACAACGTTATCTTTTTGATCTTGAAAGGGCCATGGCTGGGGCGCCTCCGGTAAGTCCCTTCGGTGTCGCCATGGTAGGCCCTGTGATCTACACGTTCGGATCCGCGCAACAAAAAGAGCGATGGCTGCCCGGGATAGCGAGCGGCGAGACGCTTTGGTGCCAGGGTTATTCCGAGCCCAATGCCGGATCGGACCTCGCATCCCTTAAAACCCGCGCCGAGCGCAAACGGGACCACTACCTGGTCAATGGCCAGAAGATTTGGACCACCCAAGCGCATTGGGCGGACATGATGTTCTGTCTTGTTAGAACCGACCCCGATGCCAAGAAGCAACAGGGTATCTCTTTCCTGCTAATAGATATGAACACGCCGGGTATCGAGGTTCGTCCCATTTATACCATTGATGGGCACCATCACCTCAACGAAGTGTATTTCACCGATGTCAAGGTGCCGCTGGACAATCTGGTGGGGAAGGAGGGTATGGGGTGGACGATCGCCAAGTTTTTGTTAACGCATGAACGCACAACGATCGCCGGCGTTGCCGACAGTCACTATGCATTGGCTCGCATGAAGAGGGCTATTGACGAAGCTCCTTATTACATCGATAAGCAACAGGCGCGACGACGTGTGGCCGAGTTGGAAGTCGAACTGACGGCGTTGGAGTACACCAACTTTAGGACCGTTGCCGCGACAGACGAGGGCAGACCTTTTGGACCGGAGTCTTCCGGTCTCAAGATCAAGGGTACCGAGCTACAGCAGAAAATGTCCCAAGCGATGGTCGAGATGGGCGGGTTGATGTCGCTTGTCTGGGATAGTTCATCAGCGGTGGGTAATGAAAGCTTTAATCATTCCCCTCGTCGGTACAATTTTCTTCGTGCCTGCACGATTTATGGCGGATCGAACGAGATTCAGAAGAACGTGCTTGCCAAGATGCTGTTAGGTTTATGAGAGGTCATAATGGAATTCAATCTTTCCGATAACACGACCATGGTTGCCGATACGGCACGGCGGTATCTCAAGGATCACTATGGTTTTGATACCTACATACAACAACTCAACCAACTCAATCATTGCGATCCATCACGATGGGATTTGATGCGCGAGCTAGGCTGGTTTGGTCTGCCGTTTCCTGAGTCGGTCGGAGGCTATGGCGGCGATCTGATCGACGTGGCGATGATTGTTAGGGAGGCTGGCGCCGTCTTATGTCTGGACCCCTATGTCGATCTGGTGATCGGTCCTGGAAAACTTCTCGAGTATCTGGGTACTGAGCGGGCATTGAAGGTATTGCAATCCATTGTCGATGATGATGAGAGGGTGGCATGCGCGCTCTATGACTATCACGCCGGATACAATATTTTGAAGCCATCCCTGTCGATTAACGGTGGCAAACTGTCTGGACGGAAGAATTTCGTTCCTGATGGTGGCTGCGCGAATAAGGTGCTGACGACGGCGATGCTTGGCGATGAGCTGACCTTGGTCCTTGTGCCGCTTGAAGGCTGCGAGGTGACCCGCTATCGGGGCTTGGACGGTAGCCGGCTTGCCGATGTGCTGTTCGATGACGTGGTGATTGACGAGGAGATGATTCTTTCTCGCGGCGTGAAGGTGGAGCGCGCCGTCAGCAAGGCGGTCGCCTGGCTGCAGGCGCTCGATTGCGCGCGTATGTATGGCGCCGCCAGTGCGCTTTATCAGCGCACTCTTGATTACGCAAAGACGCGGAAGCAGTTCGGTGCGCCGATCGGCAGCTTCCAGGTAATTCAACACTACCTCGTGGATATGTTCACGGATCTTCAACAGTTGGAGTCGATGCTGTTCATGGTTTCCGTCAAAGCGGATCTAGACGATACGCTTGAGCGGGAACACGCTTGTTCGGCCACCAAGGCGTATTATGCCGACAAGGGGGTGAAGATCGCGCAACTGGCGATCCAGATTCACGGCGGTATCGGGGTCACCGAAGAGCTTGATATAGGCCATTACTTTCGTCTCATGACGCACTGCTCCCTAACACACGGCCATGGTGACTACCATCTTGATCGTATCGCCGCCCTCGGAGAGGAGTTCGATCGTGGATGAATATGATTTCATCGTAGTCGGAGCGGGATCCGCCGGTTGTGTTCTGGCCAACCGACTAAGCGAGTCCGGCCGATTCTCTGTTTGCTTGCTGGAGGCGGGTCCGCACGACAACAGCGGGTTTGTGAACGTGCCGTTCGGGGTGATCGGTTTGATCCGGGAGGGCAAGCGTAACTGGGGCTATCAAACAGTGGTTCAACGAGCGCTTGACAGTAGGCGGCTCTATTGGCCCCGTGGAAAAACTCTCGGTGGTAGTAGCTCGATCAACGCCATGGTTTATATTCGTGGACAACCTGAGGATTACGATGCTTGGCGGGACAGCGGGCTGAAGGGTTGGGGGTGGGATGATGTCCGGCCCATCTTCAACGCGCATGAGCACAATGAGGAGTATCCGCCGGACGCCTGGCACGGTAACGGAGGACCGCTGAACGTCACTCGGGTCAGGGATCCTAATCCGCTGACTGAGTTGTTCATTCGCGCCGGGGAAGAACTAGGCGAAAAGCGTAACGATGATTTCAATGGTGAATCGCAGCGCGGCTTCGGCCAATTCCAAGTGACGCAAAAAGATGGGCGACGCTGGAGCGCCGCGAGGGCGTTTCTCGATCCGGCGAGGAGCCGCGGTAATTTGACCATTCTGACTAATGCAATGGTTTCCCGGGTAGTGATCGAAAATGGACGTGCGGTAGCCGTCGAGTATAGCGATACGGCCGGCACATCTCACACCGTTCGGGCAAATCGGGAAGTCGTACTTTCGGGTGGGGCAATCAACTCGCCCCATTTGCTGATGCTTTCAGGCATTGGTGACCGTGACCATTTACAAAGTGTTGGCGTTGATTGTCTGGTCGACTGCCCAGAGGTGGGGTGTAATCTTCAAGACCACCTGGACATGACTATTTCGATTCACGATCGTAGCAAACAGTCGATTGGCTTCTCCCCTTACTTTCTACCGCGTTTGATGCGAGCGTTCTATGAGTACTTCCGCCATCGGCGCGGCTTTCTAGCCAGCAATGCGGCTGAGGCGGGTGCGTTTATTAATGTCGGCGAAGGGGCGCGCCCGGATGTGCAGATGCATTTTCTGCCCGCATTTCTGCGCGATCATGGCAGGGAATTCACGTCAGGCTTTGGCTGCACCATTCATGTATGCCAGTTGCGGCCTAAAAGCCGCGGTTGGATTCGTCTCGCCGATAGCAACCCTCTCAGCGCTCCGCTCATTGATCCCTGTTATCTTTCCGATGCTGACGATCTTGGCGTCCTGAGAGAGGGCGTCAAACTGGCTCGGCGGGTGTTCCAGACAAAAGCTTTCGCCGAGGTTTTTGGAGGAGAAGATCTACCGGCGAGCGATGTGGTAACCGATACCCAAATTGAGGACGATATCAGGCAGCGCGCTGAAACTATTTATCATCCGGTGGGCACTTGCCGTATGGGGGTGGATGATCTGGCCGTAGTGGATGATCGGTTAAGAGTCAGGGGCGTGTTAGGATTGCGCGTTGCTGATGCGTCCGTCATGCCTTCTTTGATCAGTGGCAACACTAACGCGGCAAGCATGATGATCGGCGAGAAAGCGGCTGGTTATATCATTCAGGATCAACAATGAGACGACATTAGCGCCACCAAACGGTAGTGCTAATGTCGTCCCCAGGTCTTTTGGGGCGGCGGAATTCGGATATTAGGCCATCTTGACTTGGTCGCCCTCGGGACGGTTTCTGTAAGCTCGGTATAGTGATCCGTTTTCAGCGAACAGGCGTTGTCGCCACGTATCTTCCAGTGCCCGCGTGTCGTGATTGTCAGGATGGTAACGTCGATCAACGAACTCCGGAAGGCGGCGCATAATCCCGGAGACAAATCCCTTTGGACCGAACAGTACGTTCAATCCAATGGCATTGTCCTTGACGCTGCCCAGCTTCCCGTCCTTGGCGAGCATCCATGCCCAAGTGATCCCCAACATCGGCAAGAGCACAACCAGGGATGCCGCCGTCGCTGCGATCCGCTCACCGTGACTATTGCCGATGATTTCGTAAACGTTATAAGCAACAGATTTGTGTTCAAGCTCCTCAAGAGCATGCCATTGCCATATCTTTATCATCTCCGGGTCGGCCAGACTTTGAAACGTCTCGTCTTCCAATAGCTGCTCCGCAAGCAAGGCGGTAAAATGTTCCATGAAAGTAGTGGCGGCAAGCTGGGTTCTCTTCGGCAACATTTTCAGAATGCGGAGGCCGAATTTTACGAAGCGGTCCGGAGTGTCCATGTCGAAGCCGCTCTCGGCAAGCAATTCGTTAAGGCGGTCATGCTCGCGACCATGAATGGCTTCTTGCCCCATGAATCCGGAAATGGCCGCTCGCTGCTGCTTGTCGGTGACACGGTTTCGAAAATAACGCACCGAATCCATGAAGTAGCGCTCACCGGGTGGAAAGAACCCGGACAGCATGGCAAAGAATGTGGTTGCCGTAGCGTTGTCAGCATAGAAGTACTTTGGTGTTGTGTTCGGAAACTGGAAGTCTATGTGACGGGGTGGGATGCCCACTGACGCACCGTTCAGGACATTGGACGTCTTTGCACTAGTTCTCTTCTTTAAAGCCATGACTCGGCCCTCTTTTTGAAGTTTGATCCTGCTTATTGCGATGATTGACTAGACATTTTTTGCCGCCCCTGTCGCATTCGAAAGAACGCTTCGAGGGGCCACTGATAGCCCGCCGGCATCAGGCGTTGGCCGGCGTCCAGTATCGTTGCGTCATTACCTATCAACACGCGACGTCGGTTCTTGCGAACCGCGTGGAGGATAGCGTTGGCAGCCTGTTCCGGCGTGGACCGGGCGATGCGATCGAAAAGTTCCGTAATTTCTTCCTTGCTGCCCGGGGCTATGTTCCCCATATCACCCATTCGGCTATTACGCGCAATGTTGGTCTTGACGCCGCCCGGGTGCACGCAGGTTGCACTAACACGGCTTCGCTCAATGTCCAGTTCTTCGCGCAGCGACTCGGTGAACCCTCGAACAGCGAATTTCGCGGCGTTATAGGCTGATTGGGTGGGGACTCCAATGATGCCAAAGATGCTGGAGATGTTTATCACATGGCCGTCGCCGGATTGCTTGAGATAAGGCAGAAAAGCCTTGGTTCCGTATACCACCCCCCAGAAGTTAATATTCATAAGCCATTCGAAGTTTTCATAGCTCATGGCATCGACGGTTTCTCCGAGTCCAACGCCGGCATTGTTCATTATCAAGTTAACCTGTCCGTGCTCCTTGACACATTGATCCGCATACCGATACACCTCATCCCTTCGGCTTACATTAACAACATGGGTGGTGACTCTGACCGGGTAGTCGCGCAGGTCGATGGCGATGTCTTTTAGACTGTTTTCGTCAATGTCCGACAGAGCCAAATGGCAGCCTTTCTTCGCCAGCAGCATGGCGGTCGCTCGACCTATGCCTGAACCGGCACCAGTAATCGCAGCGACTTTCCCGTAAAAACGTTTCATAATATGCTCCAACAGGTAGGCGGATCAGGCACTCAGTAACTTGCGAAATACGCGGTTCCTTCCGCGCTTGATGCCACTTCCCTCAAAACGAAGGTGGCCATCCTCGAGGTTGCCATAGCGTAATGCGGGCAGGTCACGCAAATAGTCATCAAGATTCTGCCAGGGGGTCCTGCTGCCCTGACGAGGGAGGCGGTCGTTGGCGCGAAGAACATATCCGGAACGTAAATTAAGAAAGTTCATCTGGGTCTTGCTCCCTTGTCCATCGACGGGTGTGACCACCCGGGCGCCAATATCGCGCATGTGATTCAGAAGGCGGCAGACGAATTCAGAGGCGATATCGGCCTTCAGCGTCCAAGAAGCGTTGGTGTAACCGAACACCAGGGCCATATTTGGTACCCCTTCGAGCATCAGTCCCTTGTACATCAGGGCGTCCGCCACATGAACCTCACGGCCGTCGACTTCCAATCTGGCACCACCGAACAGCTGCAAATCAAGGCCAGTGGCTGTGATCAGAACATCAGCGTCGATATGAGCGCCGGACTTCAATTGGACCCCGGTTTCGGTGACCGCTTCGATGTGGTCGGTGACCACGGAGGCCTGGCCTTCGCGGATAACCTTGAAGAGATCACCCTTGGGAACGGCGCACATGCGTTCTTCCCAGGGATTGTAATGGGGCTGGAAATGCCGCATATCGACCTCCGGGCCGAGCTGCCGGCGCGCGGTCGCCAAAAGCAGGCGTCGCATCGCCTTGGGCTTACTCAGAGAAAGTCGATATACCGCTCTTTGCAACAGAATATTGCGGGTCCGGGCCAGCCGGTAAACGGCCATCTCCGGCAGAATGCGGCGCAGGTTCCTGGATATCAGATCCTGCTCCGGCACGGTGGCTACATAGGTGGGCGAGCGCTGCAGCATCACTACATGATCCGCCTTGTCGGCCATGGCCGGAACCAGCGTCACGGCAGTGGCGCCACTGCCAATAACCACCACCCGTTTGCCACTGTAATCGTAGTTTTCCGGCCAGTGTTGCGGATGGATTACGTCACCGCGGAATTGGTTGATCCCCGGAATCTCCGGTGTGTAGCCGGAGTCGTACTTGTAGTATCCGGTGCAATTGAATACAAAGCCGGTGCTGAACTGGTGCTCCTCATCGGTTGCTTCGTCGATGGCTTTGACGATCCAGTGTTTGTTTTCGCTATGCCAGGATTGCGAGATCACTTTCAGACCGAACTGGATTCGGCGTTTCACACCGTATTCGCGTGCGGTGTTGTCAATATACCGACGGATAGAAGGGCCGTCGGCAAGCATCTTGGTATCGGTCCAGGGCCGAAAGTTATAACCCAGGGTAAACATGTCGGAATCGGAGCGGATGCCGGGATAGCGGAATAAATCCCAGGTGCCTCCGATCCGTTTGCGTCGTTCAACGATTCCAAAACGGACGTTGGGGCATTTTTCCTTTAAGTGACAAGCCGCGCCAATTCCCGACAGGCCCGCTCCGACGATCAGAACATCAAGATAAGGGTGTTTCATGGTGTTGCTCCGTAGCGGCAGTGCGGCACGATTCCGGCTCGGTGGCGGCTGGCCGTTCTTTCAGAAATTGCAGTACCGCCTCGGTGAAAACACTGTTACGGTCTCCCGCGACCATATGGCCGGCCTGTTCCAGAACGACATAACGTGCCTCGGGGATTAGAGTGAGCAGCTCTGTTGCGCCCCGGTCACTAAGAACATCGCTGTAGTAGCCACGTATCAAAAGCACCGGTACGTCCAACTGGCGGGCCGCCAGCTCCAGCCTTGCTCGGTCGAACATGCTCCCGGCCTTGGTTGGCGCGTTCGCGTGGTTGAGAAAAGCTGGGTCCCAGTGCCAGTAAAACCGGCCATTACTGTGTTGCCGCAGGTTTTTGCGTAGCCCGGAGAGATCTTTTGATGGCGGGCGGCGCGGGTTGTAGGCGGTGATGGCGTCGCGTACCTGCTCCAGCGTCTCGAATCCGTCCTGATGATGACGCATGAATTCGATGATCCGGCGGACGCCCCGAGGTTCCAATCTTGGCGCCACGTCGACCAGTACCAGTGCCTCGCAATCCAGGGAGGCGTCTTCGCCAAGCGTGAGCAAAGCGGTCAGGCCACCCATGGACGCGCCGACGATAACCGGCCGGGCCGGTAGCGAGCGAATCACCGCGCTGAGGTCCGCTGCAAGGGCTCGGGCACTGTAGTCGCCTTCTCGAGACCAGTCGCTTTCGCCGTGGCCTCGTGCGTCCAGGCTAAACGCGCAGTAGCCGGCATCGGCCAGTGCGATCGCCGTGTCGGACCAGGCATGGCGGGTCTGCCCGCCGCCGTGCAGGAGCAATACGGGGGGCGCCGTGTCTTCACCATGGCGGCTGGCCCACAGGTTCAACCCGTCACTGCCAGTGAATCGCACCCGAACACTGCGTCGAAGGCCGCAATGCGCGGAGGATGTCGTCGTCTGAGAGTCAGTCATAGTCAACTCTTCTGGCAATAAATTTGGTCGTCCAACCAATATTACAGATTGAATATATCAACGGCAATGCTTCTCCAGCCCCTTTCAGACCAGTTTGTAACGGCCGGGGTAAATCACGTTAAAAATCCTTCACCGGAAGGAACGTGAAGGTCAGGTCCACTCCCAAGGGAGGTGCTTCAAGTTCAACCGACGCCAGACCGATGCCGATCAGGTCGATGTTGGCGGGAATGGTCAGCGGGTCGGGATTGGAGACCTTGAGTATCAGTCTGCCATCGTCGACGAACCGAAGCGGTCCTTCGAGAGTGACGTTGTTAACCCGTTTGCTGCGAATATCGTGCCCAAGTTCAATAATCAGCCTAGGTTCCAGTTCAGGCGCGTCTATCAACAGGTCGAAGGTGGTGCTGAACCAGGGACCGTCCTCTGTCTCAGTGATGTAGCCTTCAATAAACGGTGAATCGCCCTCGGGTAGTAAACGCAGAACCAAGGGACCTGTCTCGAGACCAATGGTGATGAGGCCTAACGCTCTGGCTTCGAGAAAGACCTCCGTGGTGGTCAGCGTAGTTGGAAAGACGGAAACACGAACAGCGCCCGTGGTCCGATCATCCGTGTCCGGGTTATCGTCAATCAGTCTACGGTTGATGGAGACGGCGGAGTCGTATTCCCGGGGGCCGGCCTGCAACGCGCCGGTGCTGACGAACGCGAAGCGTTTCTCCGGACAGTCCTCGCCAATTGAGCAGCCCAGGTTGGCGTTGGTAATCACGCCCCCGGTGTCCCGCAGCTCCAACCGCAGGTGGTTGGCGGGCGCCTTGATGACACCATTGTTGTCGGTAGCACCTTGTTCTGAATTGTCGACCTGTAGATTGGCATTTACATCGACCGTCGGTAGGGAACGCAGGGATACGAGGGTATAACGCTGATCGTCACCGGTCACGACAAAGTGGTTTACCATATCGGGACCTCCCTCGCGCGGCGCTGGAGCCGTGTCGCTGCTCTGTGACAGTTGGCGTGTTTGCAAGGCAGCACCGTCCTGTGTGCAGATGGCGTTGTTTCCGCAGTCGGGACTGTTGGGCTCCGAGCGCAACGTATAACGATATAGCTGACCGTCTCGCCAAGGGCTGTCAGGGAAAAACTCAACCCGTTGCGCCAGCACGTCGAGGTGGCCTGGCACCGGTTGCCAATCCCCACCGGCATCGCGACGCTCGACGAAAAAAGTGTCGCCGTTGACTGTTGCCGGATCTATACGGCGGTTGAAGATGACCCGTATAGGGTACTCTCGAAAAAGCCCGACCACGGGGAACAGGGGGTCGCTTCCCTGGCCGCCCTGGCAGCGTCCGTTACGCCATCGTGATCTTTCACCGATTAACCGGGCGTCGGTCAGAGCACAGGGGTATCCGGGGAAAACGGCGGCTACCAAGGGCGCACGAAGGCTGTCGCGGTTGTCATTCGGCAAGAACAGATCGTCAAGGCGCATATCAAGGGTGTAATCCTTGCTCAGAGGGTTGCCCGCCGTGTCCCGTAGTTGGCTGGTCAGTATGATTTCAACGTCCTGGTTGTGCTCCACGATTCCGGTGCCTTCGAGGATGACGGTGGCGCCGTCGACACGCATCGAGACGTCTTCAGGTGGTAGCGAAGTGCCGTTAACCTGGACGTTGATAGCGCCATCAAGAAACGCCGACGCAGGATCAATCGCCTTGTTAAAGTTCAGAATGACCGGATCCCCCGGGCGTGTGTTGGCCTGGAAGTCCTCACCCGGCGACCAGGATTGTAATTCCAGAGGGCGTAGATCCGGCTCAGGCATTGGCGGGTTTCGCTGCCCGGCGAAGGACTCCATGCGGAAAGATAATTGGGCACCAGCCTTCTCAAGGCCGAGAATGTCGGGGTCGACCACGGAGATGGCATCCAGCACCAGCTTGCCATCCTCGACAATGGCGAGACCGACGACCTGGATATTGAGCAGATTCTGACTGAGGGCGGCATTGGCGATGGTTCCCTCCGCGGTCATGGCCGCATCCATTCTGAGCAGTGCATAGCGAGGCGCCGTCGTCTCGGTACTGAAGGGATTGGGAATCAGATAGCCGTTGGCGTCACTGAGAAGGGTAATCTGCAGGTCGCCGGTATCGATACCGGCGGGGATTTCCCCCAGAATGTTGACATCGACCGGCGCGCCTCGCAGTACCGTGCCGGCCGGCACCCGGAGGGGGACGGCATCGGCAAAGTCCGGGACAAAGCCCAGGTCCGCGGCCAACGAGCCTGTCAGTTCGGTAACGGCGCTGTCACCGATGATAAAGCTGTCCAGTGGCACCTGATTGACCGGTCTTCCCGTCAACTGGGATTGCAGGTCCGGCTGTTGCTCGCCTAGGGAACCGACCTTGATGACCGTGGTTTCGCGCGGCTGTGTGCCCATGGGTGTGAACTGGCGTTCGACTTCCGGAAGTAGAGAACCAGCACGACTGCGGAGCCCCGATAATGCTAACGTGTATTCCACCGAGTCCAGGTCCTGGCGCGGATCCAGTATCAAATAGCGCCCCTGCATTAGCACGGAGGCGTCGATCAGCTGGCCCTGGTCGTCGATAAGCGTGATCTGCTTGCCATAAACGGTGGTGGCCGGGTCGAGCGGCCGGTTGAAGACCATGCGTAGCGTGCTCATATCATTTATTCTGGCATCCTGGATGCCGGCCAGCAGTGGATCGGGATCCAGAGGTGTGATGCCAAGTATCTTAAAGCCGTCACTGCCGACGGCGTCGGCGAACCCCGCATGGGCGCCCATCGTGTGAAATCGAAAATTTTTGAACACGGTATCGTCGATACGCCCCAGTCCCGCCTCGCTGACACTCAGCCGATAATGCGTATTGGGCGACAGTGAAGTCCGTGGTTTCAGTACCAGCCCCCGGCCGCCATCGATCACTTCCGGGGTAAAGGGCACGGCGTTTCCGGCGTCGTCGGCGAGCCGCAGACGGTCCTCGACATCGCCGCTCACCTCGTCACTCAGTGTGGTGGAGAAACGCAGCACGACATTGCCGCTCGTCGGCACCTCCTGCTGGCCAGGGTAGGGGTAAGCGAACACCAGTGTGTCCGAAGCGCGCCATGGATTGACGACTTTGCCTTCGTCATCGCCGCACGCACTGATCAACATCAGCCCGAACACCCAAAGGGCAAACGAAACGTACCGCGGCCGAATGTTTATTTGTTTATTCATCTCTACTCTCCTGAATTCAGCTCCGCCATCGCGGTCTAGAATTTGAGTGACAGGGAACCCGAGATGACGTGTATGTCGCCATCCACGCGAATGGTCTCGTAGGGGCTGGGATTGGTTGGCGAGTTGATGGATGTGAGGTTGAACTCTCTTTCATCAAGCTGCTGGTATTGATAAGCCAGGGACATCACAAGGGGCATATTGATCACCGGCGCGCGTTTCAGGCGGTAATCGGTGCCAACACCGACCACGATACGGTCGCTGTCGAGGAAGTTGACATCCTGGGACCGGGTCGATTGAAGTGGGGAATCCTCGACGGCCACGCCCCCATAAAGTTTAAGAGCGTCCGACCACGTGTAACGGACGCCGATGCGGGGAACGGTGGTGTCATTAAAGCGCAGTCCAGCCTGGTCCCTGACCGTGTCACCGGCGAATTCACTCTCAAGATCGGACCAATACTGGCGCTCTACAGCCGCAACCAGCTCGAACTTACCTAAAGGCATCAGCAATCCGATTCCGTATACCTGGGGCTGGAACGTGTCGAGAGTGGCCAGCGCAAGATCAAGGCCCGGCTCGGGTATGACACCGGGAATCACCACGTTGGCGTCCACGCTGACGTCGTACTCCGACTCCCCTCGATAGAACAACGCCAGCTCCGGTTTAAGCGCGAAAGGCAGGCAGGCGCTCGAACCGCACAGCGTATCGCTCAGGTTGACGTTAATGCCCAGCGAGGGCGTCAATGTCGGTTCGGCTTCCAGGGAGAGCTCTTCGGAGTCGGTATTGCCGGACAGATCGGAGACCGCTTCAAGGCGGGCCTGGGCCGCCAGCGTGAGTCTTGCCGAGGCACCGATATCAACGCCGCGCAGGAGGTTGCTAACCGCCCCACCAAAAGCGAGATACAAGGGTTGCGACTCAAAACGCAGGAACTGGCCTTCCTGACTGGTATTGGCCGCGAAGGGCAGTGCGTTGGAGGCATACTCATCCACGCCGACGTTAATGCCAAGATAAATCGGTGTGTCCAAGTCCGCCGCGCCGGCGACACGGGTCTTGATACCAAGAAGCAGCAACTCCGAACTCTGGTCCGTGAGCACATCGTTTTCGCGATCGAATGGTGCGGCTCCGCCAAGTGATTCGGCACGTAACTCCTGGTGACCATGCTGAAAGACCACTGTGAGTTCACCTTCCGGCGAGCGCGCAAGTGCCGCCGGGTTGTAGTAGGTGGCCCAAGCACCGCTGTGGAAAGCGCTGAACGCCTGGGCCGAACCGGCGTGAATGGGGCCCAGGCCGTAGGTGCTTGCTGCATCGCCCGCTCCGGCCATTACCTCGCATGGGAGCAGCACGACTATCAGAACGGCCAAGACACGACGGACCCGAAGACCGGCATTGGAGAAGAAAAGGTGTTCGCGGGACTGATGGTGAGACCTGATTATCGTCATTGGGAATCATCCTTTTTGTTATTCGGGGTGGCATCTGACATGTTTTGTTTGGTCGAACAAACAATGCGCTGGACTTGGTTTTGAGGCAATACGAAAAATTGCTTATCAGTCAATGAAAATTTAAGGTTTTACGGTGTTGTCGCCGCCAGCCGCCTTCTTCCGCCCCAGCGAAAAGTCGCGCAGTTCGGTGCGTATGATGCGCTTCTGGCCTTGCCGGTCCCGGTGCGGGGGAAGTCCTCGTGGATCTGGGCCACTTTCGGCACCTTGGAGCTGCCCGGCCACTGGCGGCGTGATGCTCCGGTTTCGCGAGCAGCACACGGGCTCGGGACATCGCGCGGACAGTGGTCCTTGGCCGTTCTGGGACGGCTCTTGTTCTTGCCCATCGAAGCTAAAGCAGGATAGGGTCTTGAGCAAGCGCTTGGTAGGAAGCAACATAGGGTTTCTTCCTTGGGGGCGCCGTCGTTGGTGCGCTCGGGAGGGTGTGGGCGAGCAAAGATCGCCGTCTTTCCGGTGCGTTCGGGGCCTTGGCCACGCCCGATTACAATCGCGGGGCCTCCAGTGCGCTCAAAAATACTATTTTGTTCTGTCGACTGTTGCGGTTTCGAATACGCCATCCGACAGAAACCGCCAGAGAAAATCGACTGATTGAGGAGAGACAGATGCGTGGATTAATGATGGACCGGCCTTTGATGATTTCCCAGATCATCGAGTACGCGGCCGCCAGCTATCCAGAGCAGGAGATCGTGTCCCGGACTCCGGAAGGCGGCCTGCACCGTTACAACTACGAAGATGCGGCCAAGCGTAGCCGCCAGTTGGCCAACGCGCTCAAGTCGCTGGGCGTCCAGGCCGGGGATCGCATCGCGACGGTGGCCTGGAACACCTATCGGCACTTGGAGCTGTATTACGCGGTCTCCGGTATTGGGGCGATCTGTCACACAATCAATCCGCGTCTGCCGGTCGAGCAGTTCGGCTACATCGTCAATCACGCCAAGGATCAGTACATTTTCCTTGATCTGACCTTCGTTCCATTGCTGGAGAAGTTGCAAGGTCTGTTTGAAGGCGTGAAGGGCTATGTCGTCATGACCGACCGCGCTCATATGCCCGAAACCTCGCTGCCCAACGTGATGTGCTACGAGGAATTGGTCGGCGAGCAGTCCGATGAAATGGCCTGGCCGGAGTTCGACGAGCATACCGCTTCGTCGCTCTGCTATACCTCCGGCACCACCGGCAATCCCAAGGGGGTGTTGTACTCGCACCGCTCGACGCTGCTGCACGCCTTCTCGGTGTTGACCATCCCCGGAATGAATCTGGGCGAGGAGAGTGCCGTGCTGCCGGTGGTGCCGATGTTCCACGTTAACGCCTGGGGCGTCCCCTACTTCGCGCCAATGGTGGGCGCGAAGATCGTCTTCCCGGGGCCGAAGCTCGATGGCGAGAGCCTGGCCGAGCTGATCAATAACGAGGGCGTCACCGAGGCCTGGGGTGTGCCCACCGTGTGGCTCGGGCTTCTTGGTCATATGCGTAAGACCGAGCAGAAGTTCACCTCGCTCAAGCGTGTTCTTATCGGCGGCTCGGCCGCGCCACGGGCGATGATGCGCGAATTCCAGGAGAAGTACGGCGTCGAAGGCTTGCAGGGCTGGGGCATGACCGAGATGAGTCCGATCGGCACGGTTTCGATGATCCGTCCCAAGGACGCCGATTTGCCGCTTGATCGGCAGTTCGACATCAAGGCCAAGCAGGGGCGTGCGGTGTTCGGGGTGGAGATGAAGATCGTCAACGACGACGGTCAAGCGCTGCCGCGGGACGGCAAGTCCTTCGGTGAGCTGCTGGTGCGCGGCCCGGCGATCATCAGCGGCTACTACGAAAACCCTGAAGCCAGCGCCAAGGCCTTCGACAGCGAGGGCTGGTTCCGCACCGGCGATGTTTCCAAGATCGATCCCGAAGGCTACATGGAGATCGTCGACCGCACCAAGGACGTGATCAAGTCCGGAGGCGAGTGGATCAGTTCCATCGATCTTGAGAACGAAGCGGTGGGGCATCCCGAGATCGCCGAGGCAGCGGTCATAGCGGTGCATCATCCGAAATGGGACGAGCGGCCGCTTCTGGTGGTGGTGCGCGAGCCGGACAGCCAGCTCGGCAAGCAGGGCGTGATCGACTATCTGAGCCAGCGGGTCGCGAAATGGTGGCTGCCGGATGACGTGGTATTCGTCGACGAACTGCCGCACGGGGCGACCGGCAAGCTACAGAAGGCCAAATTGCGCGAGCAGTTCAAGGACTATTCGTTGCCAGAGGTTGGTGGTTAAAAAAGGCCTCGATCCGCGCCTCGTCGGCGGAGTGAGCTCGCGGTACGCCAACCGGCGTTGGCTCAGGTCTTTGAACACAGCTGGAGTAGTGGAATGAAAAGCGTGCAAATCTCCAACTATCCCCACCGGATGGGTGGGCACTGCGGCTCGGGCGCACTGCGCGACCTGTTGGAATGGGCCGGGCTTGGCTGGGACGGGCCGCCGGGCGAGGGGCTCGTGTTCGGCCTCGGCGGCGGGCTGTCCTTTATGTATATGAGAGTATCCGAGCTCACGCCTCCCATCTACCTGGTAGGGCGCAACGGTGACATGGAGCTCGACTTCTGCCACCGCCTCGGCATTGAAACCGAGCGTCGCCAAACCGACGATCCCGACGAGGGTTGGCGCTGGGTCGCCGACGAAATCGACGCCGGCCGTCCCGTGATGATCTGGGCTGACATCGCCGAGCTGCCGTATCTCAGGGTACGTTTATCCAACACCCGTCATGACATCGTCGTCATCGGCTACGACGAGAGGCGCGGCGTCGCCCGGGTGGTGGACAACGATCGCGAGGAGGTGCAGGAAGTCCCCCTAAAAGCTCTGGCGCGAGCTCGTGCCTCCCATGGCTTTCCCAATCCCAATCGCCACGCGACTTACCCGATACGCTTTCCTGATCGGCTGCCTGAGCTACTGCCGGTGGCGCGCGATGCAGCGGCAAGCGCGGCGCGCAATATGCGCGGCACGGATGCGACGCTGTTCGATCCGGCGGACCTGCCCGCCGATGGTGTGGTCGCCTCCGGCCTGAAGGGCGTCAATATCTTCGTCGACGATCTGGCCACCTGGGGAGATAGCCTGACTGATGACCAGCTTAACGCATCGCTAAGGGTCTTACCGGTCTTCGTCGAGAAAGCCGGCACAGGCGGTGGCTTGTTCCGCCGCCTCGAAGCGGAATTCTGCGCCGAGGTTGCCCGCCTCACGGGCGATCGATCCTTTGCCCGTGCCGCCGACGTCCTGCTCGACTGCGCCAACGCCTGGAGCCGTCTTGCTACATATGCCGCCGCCGATCAGCTTGACTGGCGGGCGCTCGTCGCCCATGCCGAACAACTCCCGTCATCCGAGCAACGCGCGGTGCAGGCGCTGGAGGAGGCGGCAAGCCCGTAGAGTCGGCGGTGAGCGCCGGCGAGACCCGACCCGCCGCTCGCGGATGCCGTCCATGAACCACAAGGCGAGCGAGCGCGGACTCGGTTGGGGCCAATAAGCTTGGAGGAATAGGGTAAATGATCTTACACGAACCTGAACTGATCGAGGAATACTCCGATAAAGGCTACTGGGGTGACAGAACCCTGCTGGATCGCTTTGCCGCCAATCGTGCCGCCTACCCGGACCGGGAAGCGGTGGTGGATCCCCCCAATCGTGACGAGCTGGTCGGCACACCGCCCCAGCGGCTCAGCTGGGCCGAGTTTGGTCGGGCCGTGGACGCCACCGCCGCCGAGCTGGCACGCCGGGGCTTCGGCAAGGACGACCTACTGGTGGCGCAGTTGCCGAACATCTGGGAGCTGGCCATGCTCTATCTGGCGGCGGCCAAGGCCGGCGGTCTGCTTTCCGCGTTGCCCCTGCAATGGCGAAGCAAGGATGTGGGCTATGTGAAAGAGATCACCGGCGCCAGATTCTACGCCTCGGTGGAAAGCTTCCACGGCTTTGATTACCGGGCCCTGGGGCAGGAGCTGGGCTTCGAGCACTACATTGGTCTGGCGGCGCTGACCGATATCGCCCATGGAGATCCGGGCCGGGTCCCGGAGGTGCCGGTGGATGCCAATGACATCTTCACCCTGTGCTGGACTTCGGGCACTGAGTCAAACCCCAAGGGCTGCCCCATGAGCCACAACAACTGGGAGTACATGACCAACCTGGTGTTCACCACCTGTGGCCTGCGCGAGGGTGACCGCATTCTGTGTGTGGCACCGCTGGTGAACATGACGGCGGTAGGGGTGAACTACCTCCCCTGGCTGGCGGCGGGGGGCACCCTGGTGCTGCATCATCCGATTACGCCGGAAATCCTGTTGCGCCAGCTGACCGAGGAGCACATCGAGTACACGATTCTGGTACCGGCAATGCTGAACATGATTGTCAAGTTGCCCAACGTGGACCAGCTGGATCTCTCCAGCGTGCGGACCATCACCACCGGTTCGGCGCCCCCCTCGGCCTGGTCGATGCAGGAGTTCAAGCGCCGCTGGGGCATCGAGATCGTCAACATCTGGGGCCAGAACGAGGGCACCAGTCTGGTAGCCGGCCCGGCCGATGTGCCGGACCTGGAGATGCGGGTGGATCACCTGCCCTGGTGGGGCAAGGCAGGAGTCCAATGGCCTTCCGGCGTCAGCGGGGTCGAGCTGAAAATTCTCGGCGATGAGGATGAGGAGATAACCGAACCAGGTGGCATCGGCGAGCTTTGCTATCGCAGCCCGGGTGTGTTCGCGGGCTACTTTCAGCGCCCGGATATTACCGCGGCTTCGTTCACTTATGACGGCTTTTTCCGCACCGGCGACCTTTTCATCGTGCGGGATGACAGGCACCTAGGGTTCTATGACCGCAAGAAGGACATCGTGATTCGGGGTGGTTACAATATCTCCAGTGTGGAGGTGGAGAACGCGGTGCTGGGCTTCGGCAAGGTACGGGACGTCGCGGTCATACCCCAACCGGACGAGATCATGGGCGAGCGGATCTGTATTTGCGTGGTGCCTGTTGACGAGGATAACCCACCGATCCTGGAGGAAATCAACGACTACTTGAGGGAGCAGGGCATGAGTGTCTACAAGCTGCCGGAAAAGATGAAACTGATCAACGCCATTCCCCGCAATCCGGTGGGCAAGATTCTGAAGAAGGAATTGCGAGCCCTGTAGCCGGTTCGCCGTCATGCCTCTCATTGGGTGTCTCCAAATGACCCCGTATTGTCAAAAAATGACCTCGCTAGGCTGCTGTCACACAACCATGGTCGGGAACAAATGGTGCTGCTGAAACTTCCACCGTTGCATAGACAGCCGGCTGGCCTAATTGCAACTGCGCATCCTGTCGGAGGAACTTTTAAGCGTTTCGACAACACCGGAATCGTCGACGAGTTTGAACGGGTTGCGGTCCAGCTTCGCGCGCGTCCGGTTCGGTGGAAACCACGGAAACGGGCGGGTTACCAACCCCGTCTCGCGCCTGCCATAACAACATAACACCAGTCAGGAGATCTTCGAAATGTCCGCTATAGCCCAGCTGAAAGCAATGCCCGAGGCCCGTGCGGCCCTCAGGGAGATTTTAGGCCAGTTTGGTTGGGGCGCGTTGGCGATTGGTGGCGTCCGGGCCGCGTGGCGTAGCCGGCTTAAGCGACAGGAGCTTCCGCGGCAATTCTTGCTTGCTCTATGGGAGCATTGGGGAGATCGTGAGGCGATTGTCGACGGTGATCGTCGGGTCACCTTCGGTCAATTCAGGGATCGAGTTCTCCGCCTGGCCAATGGCCTGCACCGGCTGGGTATCGGCGAAGGCGAGGCGGTGGCCGAGGTGATGCACAACGGCGCGCCATGGTTCGAATTGATGCTGGCTTGTACGCTCAGGGACAATCCCATGCCGATGCTCAATTGGCATCTCCAGCCCAAGGAGTTGGCGGAATGTATCAACAAGGCCTCGCCAAAGGCTCTGGTATTGGGGGGCGCCTTTGTGGAAGCGGTACAGTCGGTTCGTGATCAGTTGACCACCGTCGAACACTTCATCGTGGTTGATGCTGACGAGTTGCCCGAGGGTATGATCGCCTACGAGTCACTGATCCGGGACAGCCGGTCCATACTCCCAAGCGGCAAGCTGGGCATGGCCCCAAAGACCTACAGCGGCGGTACCACAGGGACGCCGAAATACATCAACATCGACCGGGACCGGCTGACATCGGATTCGGCCGAGGCGCGGCGGGGCGCCTCCAAGGAGGAGGTGACCCGGTTGGGGTTGATGCAGATATCGGCCTTTCATTTCTACAAGATCGGCAAGATCCGGGATCCGATCAGCAACAACATCCGCACGCTGATTCCGGGGCCGCTGTATCATGCCGGGGTACAGATCGCGGTGTTGCCGTTCTTTCTCGGCGGCACTGCGGTGCCCATGAGCAAGTTCGATCCCGAGCTCATGCTTAAACTTATTCAGGACGAGCGTATCAACTGGACCTTCGTCGCCCCGACCATGCTCGAGCGCATCCTGGCACTGCCCGAGGCTCTGAAGTCCCAATACGACCTTTCCAGCATGCGGGTAATCATTTGCGCGGCGGCGCCTTGTCCGCCCAAGGTCAAGCGCGAGATCAACGCACTGTTCCGCCGCCAGGGAGCGTCGGATGATGTCTTCCATGAATACTACGGCGCTTCGGAGAGCGGCCTGATCAGCGTTCTCGCCAGCGAGGACTACCAGAAGAACCCGAAGCGCTACGACAGCGTTGGCAAGCTGCGGGCGGCGGAATGCCGGATCTATGACGAGGAGACCGGCACCTGGACCCCACCCGGCAAGGAAGGGAAGGTGCTCGTGCGCTCCCCGATGGCCCTTGCGCTGAACTATGTCGGCCTCAGCGAAGAGAAGATGAAGGAGAATTACATCGGGGTCGAGGGCAAGCTCTGGTACGACGATGGTCTGATTGGTTATGTGGACGAGGATGGTTTTCTGTACCTGACTTCACGGATCAAGGAAATGATCATCTCCGGCGGGGTGAATCTTTTCCCCAATGAGATCGAGACGGTTATCAAGCGGCATCCGGCGGTTCTTGACGTTGCCGTGGTGCGGGCGCCGGACAAGGACCTGGGCGAGGTGCCGGCGGCGGTAATTGAGCTCAAAGAGCACCAGCAGGCCACTCGCAAGGAGATCATCGAGCACTGCAAGACGGAGGGGTTGTACGGTTTCAAGCTGCCGAAGATCGTGGACTTTGGCGAGCTGCCCCGCAACTTGGCCGGCAAGCTGCCGAAAAAGCAGCTTGAGGAGAAATACTGGAAAGGTGTCGCCCGGCACGGTTAGCGGGCTGTTGGAAATGCCTTGCGCGCTCTGGCTGTTACCGACCTGTCAATCTTGTATAGGATCCGGCCGGTTACCGGCTGATCATGGAGAACGTCAACCACGGGCGCATCTATCGCGAGGTGGGGTCAACGCCAGCGGCGGCGGCCCCGGGGACTGGCGATATCGCCATCCGGCTGACGGAAGCCCGGTGACGTGAATCGCATTCAATCGAGCCCCCGCGCAATCAGCTCCTTCATGATCTCGTTGGTGCCGCCGTAGATCTTCTGTACCCGGGCGTCGGCGTACAAGCGCGCGATGGGATACTCGAGCATGTAGCCGTAGCCGCCGAAGAATTGAAGGCACTCGTCGACGATCTCGCACTGCTTTTGTGTGCACCACCATTTGGCCATTGAGGCCGTCTCCGCGTCGAGTGCGCCGGCGATCAGGCGCTGGATGCAGTGGTCGATGAACACTTGGCCGAGAGTCACTTCGGTGCGCCGCTCGGCGAGCCGGAAGCGCGTGTTCTGGAAGTCGAGTAGGCGCTTGCCGAAGGCCTTGCGCTCGCGCACGTAGGCCAAGGTGTGCTCCAGGGCCGCCTCGGCGGCAGCGATGGCGCCGACGCCGATGATCAAGCGCTCTCGTGGCAGTTGGTTCATAAGTTGGTAGAAACCCTGGCCCTCTTCGCCGCCGAGTAGGTTCTCGGCCGGCACCCGCAGATCATCGAAGAACAACTCAGCGGTGTCCTGGCCTTTCTGGCCGATCTTGTGCAGAAGCCGGCCGCGGCGGAATCCGGGCTGCTCGCCCGGCTGTTCGACGACCAGCAGCGAGACGCCCCTGGCGGCCTCGGCCGGATTGCTCTTGCAGACGACGATCAGCAGGCCGCAGTGATGGCCATTGGAGATGAAGGTTTTCGACCCGTTGACCACATAGTTCTCGCCTTGGCGTTCGGCCCGCGTGCGCACGGCCTGTAGATCCGAGCCGGTGCCCGGCTCGGTCATGGCAATGGCCCCCACCCACTCGCCGGAGGCGAGCTTGGGAAGCCAGCGACGCTTCTGCTCCGGCGTGCCGCAGCTGACGATGTAGTGGCTGACGATCTCATGAACGCCCTTGGCCCAACTGGTATTGCCGGCACGGGCCTGCTCCTGGAGGATCACGGCCTCATGGGCGAAGCTTCCCCCCGCCCCGCCGTATTTCTCCGGCACGTCGGTGCACAGGAGGCCGGCGGCGCCTGCCCTTGTCCACAGCGTGCGCTCGACGTGCTGCTGGGCGTCCCAATGTTCTTCGAAGGGGGTGATTTCGGTGGCGATGAATTTCCGGACGTTGTCGCGGAACAGCGTTAGTTCTTCGTCCATCCAGGGTGATTGATTAAACGTCATGGTGTCCATGGCCTCACATTGAGAACCCGCCGCCACAGAGCAGCGTCTGACCGCTGATGTAGTTCGACTCCGGAGTGCAAAACAGATAGACGGCCCCGGCGGCCTCGGCCGGCGTGCCGGCGCGCCCGAGCGGCACCATGGCCTCCATGGTCTTGAGCAGATCGGGGTTGACGCCCACCTTGATCTTGCGGCCCTCCACATCGATGCTCGCATCAGAGCCTGCTTCCGCCTCTGTGAGGCGCGTTTTGATCAGTCCGAAGGCCACGCAGTTGACGTTCACCTTGAGCCTGCCCCATTCCTTGGACATCGCCTTGGTCAGGCCGATCACCGCCGCCTTGGCGGCCGAATAGTTGGCCTGTCCAGCGTTGCCGCCGGTGCCGGCGATCGAGGCGATGTTGACCACCTTTCGGAATACCTCGCGCCCTTCGGCGGCTTCTTTCTTGGCCTGCACGCGGAAGTATTCGGAGGCCGCGCGCAGAATGCGAAAGGGCGCCGTGGCGTGCACGTCCATGATCGCCTGCCACTGCTCATCGCTCATTTTCTGAATCACGTTGTCCCAGGTGTAGCCGGCGTTGTTGACGATGATGTCCAGACCGCCCAGCTGTTCGATTGCCGTGTTCACAAAGCGTTCGGCAAAATCCTCCTGTGTCACGCTGCCGATGCAGGTCACGGCCCTGCCGCCGGCGTCCTTGATCGCCGCGACCGTTTCCTCCGCCGGGGAGGCATCAAGATCGTTGACTACCACGCTGGCGCCTTCGGCGGCGAGTTTGAGGGCGATTTCCCGGCCTATCCCGCGCCCTGAGCCGCTGACGATGGCCACTTTATCTTGAAGTTTCATACGCAGTCCTGCTTTGTTGGTGATGGAAAGGACGTGTTTCAGGCCAGCGCCACCAGGGCATCGCCGGCGAGCTTGACTTCACCCTGTTTATCGACCACGCCGATCTCTAGCCGGGCCAGTGTTTCGTGGCCGTCCTCGGTGATTTCAACGATCTTGCCGGTGCAACTCAGCCGTGCGCCGACTGGCGTGATGGCGGCGAAGCGGACCGAGAACCGGCGCAGCCGGGTCTGCGGTGCCCACTGGGTCAGAAAGCGGCCCAAATAGGCCATCGGCAGCATGCCGTGCGCGAACACGTCCGGCATGCCATAGGCCTTGGCAAAGTCGATGTCAATGTGGATCGGGTTGTGGTCACCCGAGGCGCCGGCGAACAGTGCCAGCGTTGCGCGCGTGATGGGCGGAAGCTCGAGCGGCGGAAGCGCCTGGCCGACCTTGACCTGGTCACGAGTGGGGGCGTTCATGCTGCGTTCTCCTGCGGGTTGCGGACGACGATCACGCTGCGTGCCTCGAGCACGGTCTCGCCAGTCGCGTCCTTGATCAGCGAATCCTTGACGATGAATTCGAGCGCACCGCTCTTCTTGCCGTAGATGTCGCTAATCTTTGACTCGACGCTGAGCACGTCGCCGGCACATACCGGCGCGTGATAGGTGAAGCTTTGCTCGCCGTGCAGGATGCGTCCGATCGGCACGTTCAGCGTTTCGAGCAACGTGGTCATGGTTCCGGCATCGAGGTCGGCGCCCATCAGAAAGGTTGGTGGTGCCGGCAGGCTGCGGTAGCCGGCTGCCCGGGCCGCCGACTCGTCGAGGTACTCGGGCCGCGTTTCGCCGGTGGCTTTGGCGAAAAAACGTAACCGCCCCTTCTCGACCTCGAAGCTGACGGTCGGCAGGCGCAGCCCAATGTGTTTAGTGTCGATCATAGTTCGTCCTCTTCAGGTGGCCTGGTACATCGTCACCACGCAGGCGCCGCCCAGGCCGAGATTGTGTTGGAGCGCAATGCGCGCGCCTTCGACCTGGCGGTCCGCGGCCTGTCCTCGCAGCTGTTGGACCAGCTCGGTGCATTGCGCCAACCCGGTGGCGCCCAATGGATGACCCTTGGAAAGCAGCCCGCCCGAGGGGTTGGTAACCACGCGCCCACCGTGGGTGTTGTCGCCGTCCTCGACCATCTGCTCGCCGCCACCTTCCGGCGCCAGCCGCAGTGCTTCATAAGTCAGCAGCTCGTTGGTGGCGAAGCAGTCGTGCAGTTCCACGGCGTCGAGCTCCTCCGGACCGATGCCAGCGGCCTCGTAAACCTGATCGGCGGCGGCGCGCGTCATGTCATAGCCGACCAGTTGCATCATGTTGCGCGCCTCGAACGTGCTCGGTGTGTCGGTGGTCATCGCCTGCGCCAGGATGCGCACTCGGTGATCGAGAGCGTTGGCCCTGGCGAAGGCTTCGGAGCAGACGATGGCCGCCGCCGCGCCGCAGGTCGGCGGGCAGGCCATCAGGCGGGTCATTGGGCCGATCAACACCGGGGAGTCCATCACTTCCTCCACTGTCACTTCCTTGCGGAACAGCGCCACCGGGTTGCGCGCGGCATGCCGGCTCGCCTTGGCGCGTATTTTGGCGAAGGTCTCCGCCTTGGTGCCGTACTTGTCCATGTGCGCCATGCCCGCGCCGCCAAAATAGCGGATCGCCAGCGGCACCTCGGGCTGTCCCACCAGCTCCTCGCAGATCCGGTCAAAGGGTTCGAAGGGGGTCGGCCGGTCGTTGTAGTAGCTGCCCAGCGCTCCCGGCTTCATTTGCTCGAAGCCCAGGGCGATCACGCAGTCGGCGGCGCCGGACTCCACCGCCTGGCGTGCCAGGAACAGGGCGGTCGAGCCGGTGGAACAATTGTTGTTGACGTTGACCACGGGAATGCCGGTCATGCCGATTGGGTAGAGCGCTCGCTGGCCGCAGGTGGAATCGCCGTAGACATAGCCCACGTAGGCTTGCTCCACCTTGGCGTAGTCCAGCCCGGCATCGGCCAGGGCCTGACGCGCCGCCTCGGCACCCATCTGGTAGTAGGGCGCGCTGGCGCCGGGTTTCGCGAACGGCACCATGCCGACGCCGCTGATCACCGCTGTGTGTTTCATGCTTTTCTCCTTACCCTCTAGTATCACCGTGCATTGCTTGTCGCACTGCATCCCGCACCACTTCCGGTCTCTCCATGGGCAAAAAATGGGTTGTTCCAGACAGAACGTTCAACTCGGCGGAGGGTAGCAAGGCATGTAGGCGCCGGCGCGCCCTTGGCGAGAAGGTTGAGGCGCGTTCCGCGGCCAGCACGACCATCGGACACCGCAATCGTCGGACGGCGGGCCAGGGGTTGTGTTCGGTATGGGCAAAGGTGGTGCTTTCCCATTCCGGCGTACAGGCCAAGCGAAAACGATCATCATGGGCCACGAGGCCGTGCTCAACATAGTTTTCCAGCCATGCTTCCGGCCAGGTTCTGAAGCCACCACGGCCACGAAAGTTCTCCAGTGCGGCGGCGCGCGAGTCAAACACCCTGCGGCGACGTGCGGCTCCGGCGGCCAGTGAAAACCGCTGTGACTGGCGTAGCAGCTTGGCCGACCACAATCGCCAGCCCTGCCAGGGGTCCATGATCACCGGTTCCGCCAGGATCAAGCCCCGCACCTTGTCCGGTCGTCGGGCCGCGGCCATGATACTGGTCGTGGCACCGATCGAATGACCCGCAAGCCAGACAGGCTCATCCAGACTTTCCAGCCAAGCGACAAGGTCTTCGTAGTACGTTTCCCAACCGCGGAATGTTTTAATATCGGCCGCCTCGGCGCTGGCCCCGTGGCCCCGCATATCCCAGGCCAGCACGTTGCAATCGTCAGCCAATTCGTCGAGCAGCGAGCGGTAAACCTGGCTATGGAAGCCCGTCGCATGGGCCCAATGCAGGGTGGGGCGTTCGCGCGATCCGGGCCAGCGCCACAGCGCGATTTGCCGCCCGTCCGGGGCAGTGAATCCGTCACGCTCGATCACGTCACGCGTCTCAGTAGGATTTGGGTAAGCCAAGGACATGTTCTCCGATGTAGTTGAGCAGCATTTCGTTGTTGATTGGTGCAACCTCCATTAACCGTGCCGAAGGCCATAGCGTGATGATGTCGTAGTCCCGGTCGAAACCGTAGCCGCCGTGGGTCTGCAGGGCGGCCTCGACGGCTTTGACCGCCGCGCGAGAGCCCAGCAATTTCGCCATGTTGGCATGAGTACCGGCATCGCTACCGGCGTCGAACGTCGCAGCCGCGTGGATCATCATCAGCCGTGCTGCCTCCAATTCGGCCTTGGCCTCGGCCAGCCGGTGCTGTATAGCCTGATAACCCCCGATGGGGGTGCCGAAAGGTTTGCGTTCGTTGGCGTAGGCCACTGCCTTTTTGAGAGCGTAATTGCCCAGGCCCACGGACATGGCGGTGACCAGCAGGCGCTCCGAATTCAGCGCCTCGAACATTCCGGCCAGGCCCTGTCCCGGGTTGCCGATCAAGCGACCCGCGTCGAGTTTGACGTCATCGAAAAAAACCAGGTATTGCCGCTCCGGCCAACCGACGTCGATATTCAGGGGCTGTAGTTCCACGCCGGGCGCGTCGGTATCCACCACGAACAAGGACATACCCTCAGTGCGTCGTTTGACTTCGCCGGCCTTTTGGGTGCGGGCCACGACCAGCATTCGATCGGCGTCCGCCGCACCGGAAATAAAAACCTTGCGCCCGGTCAGCCGATAGCCGTCACCATCCGGTGTCGCCAGCGTGGACATCGCGAAGCTGTTGGTCCCGGCATCCGGCTCGGTGATGGCGAAGCACAGTTTCTCGGCCCCGCTGATTGTCGGCTTGACGAACCGCTCTATTTGCCTGGGTGTGCCATTGCGGATGATCGGCACTCGCGCAAAGCCAGTGAGCAACAGCATGGGCAGCACCAGCCCGGCCTCGGCCAGCGTTTCCATCAGCGCGACCAGTTCCACCTGGCCGCCGCCCGAGCCCCCCAGGTCCTCGGGAATGGTGATGCCAAGCAGCCCATATTCGCCCAGCGCTTCCCAGGCCTCCTGAGGGAATCGGTGATTATCGATGCATTCGCGCATGTATTCCCGGGAAAAGCCTTCGCTCACGACGCGGGTGGCCTCGCGAATGTCACGCATGCGTTCGGCTACGCGGGCTTGGTCGAACTGGGCTTCGGACGCGATGCTCATTATCGTCTCCTCCTTGCGCTCACCCCTCCGGGGTAAATAGGTTGCGTTTGCCATCGTGGTGCACGCGGCCCGTGCGATTGAGAAATTCCTCGTTCGTCATGGCATTGAGCAGGTCCGTGTCGGTGGGAGTGTTGGCAACAAACCGCCGACCATCGCTCAGGCGGCCCAGCACAATACCCTGGACCGGGCGGTCGGCGCGGTCGTGCATGACAGTGTAGGTCTCGATGCGGGCCTTGCCCTGCGCCTGCTCCACCAGTTCCACGACGGGGCCGGCGTCGATCTCGGCTTGCAGCCCGGCCGGATCGATCGGCCGCCAACCGCCGACGGGCGGTCTTCCGCCGTAGAGCCCCAGCGAATGCTTGCTCATGTACCAGCCTACGCCGCTGACCAATCCGGTGGTGCTTCGGTCGGCGCGGATACGGTTCATGATCTCGGCAATGGCGTGGGTGCAATAGTTGTTGCCGGGCCCGCCATGGTAAGCCAAGCCGCCCGTGACGGTCAGTGGCCGGGGATCATGCACGGAGATACCCAGCGCGTCGCGCGCCATCTGTACAGCGCTGGGGAAACAGCTGTACAGGTCCAGGTGATCGATCGCGTCGATCCCGAGTCCGCTGGTCGCTGCCAGCCGCTCGCCGCAGGCGGTGATCGCCGGCGAGCGGGAAAGATCCGCCCGCTGGGAGACGAACCAATGATCGTGGCCGTTTGCCGCGGCCAGGGGGTACACCCAGCGTTCAGGGTCGATGCCCAGCCGCCGGGCCTTGGCCACGGACATCATCACCAGCGCGGCGGCCTGATCCACCGCGATGAGGGCGTTCATGTGCTTGGTGTAGGGCGCGCCGACCATGCGATTTTTGGGTGAGCGCTCGGCGATATCGGCCGCCGATAAAGGGTCGCGGCGCCAGGCTCGCGGATTGTCGACCGCGACGGCGTTGAATCGGGCATAGAATTCGCCCAGCATTCGTCGGTGCTCGACTGGGTCAAGGCCGTAGCGACCCCGCAGCGCCTGCTCGAACAACGGATAGATCTGGATGGGCAGATTGAGCCCGTGGCGTTGTTCCGCCGAATTGGTCGGCTCGCGGTCATCGCCGAGCAGTCGCGGACCCTCGCCGGTGGCGGTGTCCAGCACTCCGGACAGGCCGGCGCCCTTGCCGCGCATCTGTGTGGCAAGCGCCTCGCCGCCCGCGATCAAGATACAATCGAGACCACCGGCGGCGATGCGATCGGCATAGTAACCGACCAGCCATTGACCCATGTTCCCGCCTATGGGGGTGTAGAAGCGCTCGCCGGGGTCGATGCCCAGATGCCGCGCCAGGGTGGACGGGGCATCGGAATAAGACGGCGCCAATATGTTGAGACACGTTAACGACTGGATCTGACCCAGAACCCCGGTCACACCGCAGTCCGCCGCCGCGGCTCGGGCAGCCTCGGCGACCAGGCCTATGGGGGTGCGCTCGGTATCCGGTTCGCGCGCGCTGATCTGGCCGGCGCCGACCAGCACCGGTGTTGTTTCCTCATGAGTCGTCATCGGCGAATAACCTCCGCAACGGTATCATCTCCGGGAAAAGGCCTGCTGTTGGACGTCAGCCTTGAGTCACCTGATAGCCATCCTGCCGGATAGGCCTTTTTGAAATGGTAATGAGCCATGGGCAGGCGTTTCGCTCGCCAAAGCATCTCGAAAGAGGTAGAAGGTCGAAGCATGGGCGCGTCGCCATGATGATCGAAGTAATAGCTGTTAGAGGCCGCGCAATTGTGGTTAAGGAACACCGTCCCTTGTTGGCGTCGTTGGATATTCCGGAAGTAGCGATCGTGCACGTCTTGACGAATCTCCACGCAAGTCGCGTCCCGCTTTCGGGCGGCCTCGATGCAGCGCGCCACATGAATCGCGTTACCCTCGACCATTTTGAAATAGGATGAACCAATCAGCGCGTATGGACCCAGCATGATGTAGAGATTGGGGTAGCCGGGTACTGTCAGGCCCTCGTAGGCCTGGTAACGGTTCCGCTCCCAGAATTCGCCCAGATCCACACCGCCGCGTCCCACGACTTCATAGGACGGCAGATTGCCCTTTTCGAAAACCTTGTAGCCGGTCGCCAGGATCAGCACGTCGATCTCGTGCTCAATGGCATCGATGGTCTCGATGCCCTTGGGAGTGATGCGTTGGATAGGAGTGGTGATCAGATCGACGTTGCTACGGCTGAAGGTGGAAAAGTAGTTGTTGGAAAATGTCGGCCGCTTACAGCCGAAGCCATATCGCGGGGTTAATTTGTCCCATAACTCCGGGTTATCGGGCAATTGCTCGCGCATGTTGTTGACGCCGGCGCGCTGGGCCCAGTGCACCAGGCAGGGAAAGCGCCGATAGTAAACCGCCGCGATGATCATCAACGATTCGGTCAGCGCATCGGTGGTGGTACGTACTCCCTGCTGGGCCAGGCTCGACCAACGAAAGACGGTGCGCATCCAGCCCGGCATACGGACATCCGGTTTCTTGAGTACCCAGATGGGCGTGCGCTGATAGACATCCAGATGCGCCACCCGCGGGGCGATTTCGGGAATCAGCTGCACCGCGGTGGCGCCGGTACCGATCACCGCCACCCGCTTGCCGGTGAGATCCACTTTGTGGTCCCAGCGCGCGGTGTGCATGCGCTCGCCCTGAAAATCCTCGACCCCTTCGATATCCGGCATCTTCGGCGAGATCAACCCGCCGGTGGCGGACACTAGGTGGCGTGCGGTGACACATCCCTTGTCGGTTGTCACCCGCCACAAGTGCTCGCCTTCATCGAACTCGGCACGCTTCACGCTGACGCCGAAACGTATGTAGGGATAGAGGCCGTATTTGCTGGCCACACGGCGGGCGTAGTTCTGCAGCTCGTCACCCGGCGCGAAGACCCGCGACCAGTTCGGATTCTGCTCGAAGGAAAAAGAGTAGACGAAAGAAGTGATGTCCACCGCCACGCCGGGGTAGCGGTTGTCGCGCCAGGTGCCGCCGACATCGGCGGCACGCTCGATGATCGATAAGGATTTCACGCCGCGGCTGAGAAGCTCGATGGCCGCGCCCATTCCGGCGAAGCCGGCGCCGATGATCAAAATCTCGTGGTCGGGTTCAGCGCTCCCGTGGCGCGGCGCCCGCTGGCCACGACGGCTTTGTTGAATCCGGTCCTCCGCGACATTCATAGTGGTCCTCCTTCCAGTTTTTGGCAGGTCGCTTAGCCGCTATGCGCGAGGCGCAGTTTCGTCCGTGCCACGGCCCGGGTGCATGCTACGGGCGCCGACAAATGCCGGCGCATAAAGCCGACTATTTCGGTAACGTCCTGGCGCGCCTCCGGCAACATGGAATGAAACACCGGCCACACATGTGGCATATTCCAGCGGGCGCGCAGGGTCACGGCCACGCCGGCCTGGCGCGCACGGTGCGCTACCCGATAGGCATCATCACGCAGGGCCTCGGATTCGCTCACAGTGAGCAAAAGAGGCGGCAGGCCACGGAAATCGCCGTATATCGGTGAGACATAGGGATCCCGGGGATCATGGCCGGCCAGATACAGATTGGTGGCCATCTCGATCATGCGTGGAGTCAGCATGGCATCGCTGGCCGCGTTGGCCTGGCGCGACGGTGTATCGCCAACCGCATCGGCGCCGGGCGAGATCGACACGGCGCAGGCTGGCATGCGGGGGGAGGAATCGGGCGAGGCGGCCTGCGCATCGCGCAGCCTCAGCAGCGTGGCCAGAGTGAGGTTGCCACCCGCGGAATCTCCGATCAGGGCCAGCGGCTCGTCAGGATAGTCCTCGGCCAGCGCCTTGTAGGCATGGTGGGCATCGTCGAGGGCGGCCGGGTAGGCCGCCTCCGGCGCTAGGCGGTAGTCGATCCAGAACACGCGTGCGTTCAGTCTCTTGGCCAGCTGCCCGCAAAGCTCAGCATAAGTAGGGAAACGGCCACTGATAAAAGCGCCACCGTGGAGATACAGCACGGTGGCCGTGGGCTGACTGGGGCTGACACGCACCGCCGGCACGCCGGGTGGCACGGCCGGTTCATTGCCAATGGTGGTCTTGCGCGCGGTGACTCCGGACGGCAGCCCGCCCGGCAGGCGGGCCACCGCGGCGATGCGCCGTAACCGCATCACCAACTCGTCGGGACTAGCCGGCTCGCGCTTCATCAGTAGCCGAAAACCACGGTCGGCAACTCTTGCCGAGAATGATGTCATGATTTGCCTCCTGCCGGATATCAGCCCCCGGCTAGGCGATACGCCTCGCCCAGCGCGCGAGCGTATAGCCGCGGCGCGTAGCGCTTGAACCGCCATATGAAACGCCCGTCGAACTGCGGCACCACATAAAGCTGCTTTCGATCGAGGGCGTCCAGGGTCCGGCGTGCCACCTGGTCGCTGGTGGCGAAGGTCCACTTGCGCATGGCCGCATGGGCGAAATCGCCGCGGTGCTCGGGCAGGCGCGCCTTGTCCAGAATGTTGGTGGGTATCACGGTGGGACACAGGGCCGAAACATGCACGCCGGTGCCGGTCAGCTCGGCCGCCAGAGTTTCGGAGAGTGAAAGGACCGCGGACTTGGTCACGTTATACGCACTCATCTCCGGCGCCGCGCCGAAACCGGCGGCCGAAGCCACGTTGACAATGCCGCCGTAGCCCAGTGCGCGCAGCTTGGGTGCGAAGAAGTGACAACCATGAATGACGCCCCAAAGATTGACTTTGAGGCACCAGCGCCAATCGCCAAGCGGCACTTCTCCGATGCGGCCGCCTACGCCCACCCCGGCGTTATTGACCACCAACGTCATTGGCCGTCCGAGCAGCGATTCGGCCTTGTCGGCGAGCGTGGCCATCTGCTTTTCGCTACCTACGTCGCAGCGGTAGGCGACAGCCCGACCTTCGCCCAATTCCGAGAGTATGCTGGCGGTTTGCTCGGCGCGCTGGCGGTCTATATCCGCGCAGATCACTGATCCGCCACGGCGCACGATCTCATAGGCGAAGCTGCGGCCGATGCCGCTGCCCGCCCCCGTGACCAGGGCCGCTGCCCCCTCGGAGGGTTTCAGTGTTTTACGCTTGGCACCGCTCACGCCGCCGTCACTCGTTCCGCTGTTGTGTCACGCCTGTTATCGTCATGCCATTGCCGGAATGCTTGGTAAGCCTGCTGGGCATCACCGGTTTCCTCGTAGGCGCGCTTCCAGGCGTGGATGACTTCCCGGTTATCGGCGTCCCATGGATGGAAGCGGGGGGAGAGAAAAGGCAGCGTATCGATCACAAAAGCTCGGGTGAAGATTCCAGGTGCGAAGTACAACCACTTAATGGCGCGCAGTGCCGAGGGGATGTTCGTGAGCTGCCGATCTTTCCAGAGGAAATACAGCCAGTTACCGTGCACCAGAGGCAGGAAAAGGGCTGTACCCAGAGCGAGCGTCGCCATGCGGATTGCGTAAGCGCGGACGCCGCCCCCGCTTACCTCTCCGAACACGTCGAAACTGACTGACTTGTGCTCCGTCTCCTCCACGAAGTGCCAGAACAGCATGGCGGCGACTTCCTGCCTGGTATCGTCCCACAGTTCCGGATGATCGAGCATTACCTGGGAAATCACGGCCGTGAAATGCTCGAAGTTCGCGGCCATGGCGCACTGGGTGGCGCCGCCCAGGTAGCGTTGAAGGGGCTTTCTGATCGCCTTGAACACGGCCTCCGCCCGGTCTATTGGAATGCCGTGCGCGACCATCGCTTCATTCATGGCGTCATGCTCCCGTGCATGGGAGCGTTCCTGTCGAATAAAGCTGATCGCGGCTTTGCGCACTGACGGATCGTGAAGATTCTCGAGTTGCTTACTCGTGGCCTGCATGACCCAGCGCTCGCCGTCCGGCACCGCGGCCAGGATCGCGTTCATCCAGTGAGTGATCCACGGATCGTTGTTGAACCAGTGGCGCGGCACCGTCTCCGGGCTCATGCCGAAATTCAAATCCCTGTGTTCGACTTCATCGTAACCAATCTTGCGGCTCGCGATCACCATGTCGACCTCCTGAGTAGTTCGACTGTTGAGTCACTTTATTTGGGCGATTGACCAAATGTCAAGGCCCGAAAAAAAGCAGTCAGTGGATATCTTCGCGCGCCGGGAAACAGATCGCGTCAGACCGGCGGGAAAGGCCGGTCGAGATACGGTACAAAAGAAAGGAAACGGAATGCCGGAGCGTGGTACCGGACGACCCTAGGGGGCAGGGGGTAGAGTGTGCCGGGAACCGGCGTGCTGCCGGTACTGATCGGGCGAAAGACCGAACCAGCGCTTGAAGGCACGCCTGAAATTGGCTCCGTCATGATAGTTCATCAACGCGGCGATGGCTTCGATCGAAAGCTTGCTGTCACACAGGTAGCTGATCGCTTGCCGGGATAGGATTTCGTCACGAATTTTCCTAAAACTACTGTTTTCCTCCTTGAGCTTGCGAGCGAGAGTGCGTTTGCTCATGAAAAGGGAGGCCGCTGCTTCGTCTTCGCTGAGCGAACCGGGGGGTCTCGATAGCATCATCTTCTTAAGCCGGGTCTGGTAGCTGGGCTTGTGGTTCTGAAGCTCGGCAAGCATTGATTCACATTGCTCAAGAGCCAGGCGGTAATTTTCATGATTGGCGGAGGCGTTCGGTTCCCGGCACAGTGCCATCGGCAGTTTTAGTGTGAACTTATCGGAGCCAAAACGAATGCGACCGGGCAAGTAGTCCGAGTACATCGCGTGGTACTCAGGTGTCCGGTGGGTAAAACAAATTTCAGCCTCATGTAATGGGCGACCGACAACGAACTCGCCGAATTCAAGCAGCACCACGATCATGGTATCCGCCAGGCAACGCTCGATATCCGCGTCCAGCGGCACTTGGAAGTCCAGTCGGCATTCCAGGTGTTCTTCAGCTTCCTGCAGGTGTAGCTCGACGATGCTTGCGCGAGTAGGTAGGAATGTCTGAATCGCCTGTAGCGCGGTGAGCAGGTCCGGACTGCTCGAGGCGGCAAAACCGATGGCGCCGTGGGTCGCCGGGGTCAGACGCTTACCCAGCCGTAAGCCGAATTCAAACTGGCCCGACAACGCCAGTGCATTGCGCAAAATACGCACCTGGTGAGCTGGCGTGAGCAGACTGTCCTCGCCCAGAAATTGCGCGATACCGAGACCGGTACCTTGCAGCAACGAGGGTAGCTGGCTGACGGTTAAGTCCAGCTCGCGGGCAATAAGTCGTGAATAGTTCGACGGAATGCCGCCTTCCGAAGCTTTCGGTTCACCCTTCTGCTGTGTCATTGATACTGTCCGTTGATAGGCATGCCTGTCTTTAAATGACCCCAGTGTGTCAATAAATGACCTCCCTGGCAAGCGAATCAACAACCACGATGCAGTCATTAAGTTACTTGCTGGAGAAAGGTCTTGGGTAAGATTACGTTCATTGAGCATGACAGTACCGAGCACATTGCCGAGTTTGAATCTGGTTCCTCGCTGATGCAGGTTGCTGTTAATAACGCTGTGCCCGGCATCGACGGAGACTGCGGTGGGGAATGCGCCTGCGGCACCTGCCACGTGATAGTGACCGATGAATGGTTCGGAAAGACCGGGGAAATAAATGATGCTGAAGAGCAGATGTTGTCCATGACTCCGGAGCGGGCAGAAACTTCTCGGCTGGGCTGTCAGATTCGAACCACTGAGGCGATGGACGGTATGACCGTTCTGTTGCCTGAATTTCAGATGTAGCGGGAGGTCACCATGTCAACCAAGTCAGGCACGAACGATGCCATGCAAACAAAGATGATTAATGCCACATCGAGATTGGTGCCTATGCACTTACAGATCAAGGCACTCAAATCTCTGATGAAAGCGAAGAAAAAGGCACTGGGGTCAACACGCCCACAGGTCAAGTTTCTCGAACGGCCCGTGCCTGACGTCAATACCCTGGCACTTGAGGATATTGACACCAGCAACCCTTTTCTGTATCGGCAAGATCAGTGGGGTGCCTATTTCAAGCGGTTACGTGATGAGGCACCGGTGCACTTCCAGAAAAGCAGCCAGTTCGGGCCATTCTGGTCGGTGACACGCTATGAAGACATTTTGTTCGTCGATAAAAATCACGAGCTCTTTTCCTCCGAGCCACAAATCATTCTGGGTGATCCTCCGGAAGGGTTGTCGGTGGAAATGTTCATCGCCATGGATCCGCCAAAACATGATGTGCAACGCCGGGCGGTCCAAGGTGTGGTGGCACCCCAGAATCTCAAGGAAATGGAGGGGCTGATCCGGCAGCGCGCCGCCGAGGTGCTCGACAGTCTGCCCCTGGACAAAGCTTTCAACTGGGTGCCGGCAGTGTCCAAGGAGTTGACCGGGCGCATGTTGGCAACGTTGCTGGATTTCCCTTACGAGCAGCGTCACAAGCTGGTTGATTGGTCGGACCGACTGTCCGGAGCATCTTCGGCGACTGGTGGCGAGTTTACCGACGAAGACATCATGTTTGACGATGCCGCGGACATGGCCTGGTCATTCTCGAGGCTTTGGCGAGACAAGGAGGCACGACGCAAGGCTGGTGAGCCTCCGGGTTTCGACTTGATCAGCATGCTACAGAGTAACAAGGATACCCGGGATTTGATCAACCGTCCGATGGAGTTTATCGGCAACCTGGCGCTGCTGATTGTTGGCGGCAATGACACTACCCGCAACTCCATGAGCGGCGGTGTGTTGGCCCTGAATCAGTTCCCCGAGGAATTCATCAAGCTGAAGAAAAACCCGGAATTGATTCCGAACATGGTTTCGGAAATTATCCGCTGGCAAACTCCACTCGCGCACATGCGCCGGGTTGCCACGCAGGACGTGGAGCTGCGTGGTCAGACCATTAAGAAAGGGGACCGCGTGTTGATGTGGTATGCCTCGGGTAATAGGGACGAACGAAAGTTCGAAAATCCCGACCAGCTTATTATTGATCGCAAGGACGCGCGGAATCATATTTCCTTTGGCTACGGCATTCACCGTTGCATGGGAAACCGTCTGGCTGAGTTGCAATTGCGGATTTTGTGGGAAGAGTTACTCAAGCGCTTTGATAACATAGAGGTCGTGGGTGAGCCCGAGCGTGTGCAGTCCAACTTTGTGCGGGGCTATTCCAAGCTAATGGTCAAGTTGACCGCAAAAAATTGAATTTACGTCCGGAGCCGATGTCACCCGAACAGTTCGATTATGTCGTGGTTGGGGCGGGCTCGGCCGGATGCGTCGTCGCCAACCGTCTATCCGAATGCGGCCGCCATTCGGTGCTGTTGCTCGAGGCAGGTCCGGAGAGCCGCCGCAATCCGTTCGTGAATATGCCGCTGGGCTTTCTGCAGCTGATCTTCAGTCGTCGCGTCAACTGGCAGTTCAATACCGAGCCGCAGTGGCACATGTATGGCCGTGCCTTATATCAGCCACGAGGTAAGATGGTCGGCGGGTCCAGCGGCATGAACGCGCAGGTCTACATTCGCGGACATGCCCGGGACTACGACGAGTGGGCACGGCTCGGTTGCGAAGGGTGGTCGTATGCCGATGTGTTGCCTTACTTCCGAAGATCCGAACATTTCGAGCCGGAGCTGGCGGCTCTTGAAACGGCGTTTCATGGTCGGGGTGGCCCGCTTAATATTGCCGAGCGCCGCTATACCAATCCGCTAAGCACGGCGTTCGTCAAGGCGGCGATGCAGGCGGGCCACCGGCGCAACCCGGATTTCAACGGACGTGAACAGGAAGGCGTGGGCTACTACTATGTTTATCAGAAGGACGGCGCGCGCTGTAGTAATGCGCGTGCCTATCTCGAACCCGCGGCGTTTCGGTCCAACCTGACTGTCCGCAGCGGAGCGCACGTCACGCGTGTGTTGCTCCAGGGCGGCCATGCCACCGGTGTCGAATATCGGAGCGTGAAGGGGCTGGCTCAGGTCCGTGCCCGGCGCGAAGTAGTACTCTGCGGCGGCGCGTTTAATTCTCCGCAGTTGCTGATGCTTTCTGGAATTGGGCCGCGCGGTGAACTGTCCCGGCACGGGATTGAATTACGTCATGAGCTGGAGGGCGTCGGACGGAATCTGCAGGATCACATCGACGTGTTCGTGCGTGTTAGAGCGCGCGACCGCCAGAGCATTTCCATGCATCCGAGCTACTGGTTCAAGGGCCTTCGGGCCCTGCTGCAGTATCTGAGCGGTCGCCGCGGTGTACTGTCGAGTAACGGCGCCGAGGCCGGTGGGTTTATTCGTTCCCGTGCGGAAGAGCCGATCCCCGACTTGCAACTGCATTTCGGGCCGATGCTGTACGCTGATCACGGGCGGGACATGAAGACCGCGATGAGCGGTTATGGTTACATCGTGATGATTTATGGGCTCCGGCCTTTGTCGCGCGGCCACGTCGGTTTGCACAGTGCCGATCCCTTCGCGGCACCGCTGATAGACCCCAATTATATGGCTGAGCCCACCGACGTCGAGAAACTCGTTCGGGGGGTGCGTTTAGTACGCAGGATTCTGGAGCAGCCGGCTTTCGCGTCTCACCACGAGGTCGAGATATCGCCGGGACCGACGCTGCGCAGTGACGAAGAGCTCGCCAGATGGGTGAGGCGTAGCGGCGAGTCGGCCTACCACCCTGTAGGTACCTGTAAGATGGGATTGGATCCAATGGCGGTGGTCGATCCCCGACTGCGCGTGCATGGCCTCCGGTCCCTGCGGGTGGTTGATGCTTCCGTTATGCCGACCCTGGTGGGCGGAAATACTCATCAGCCGGCGACCATGATTGGCGAGAAGGGGGCTGAGATGATTCTCGAGGATTTCAAGGTGTCCCGCGGCCGATCGCGGTATTGAGTGCGGCGTGCTCGTCCCCATGGCGTTTGTAATCGTGAAATTGGACCCCAAGGCACAGTAAAAAAGAGACAGGCTATGACGAACAATCAGAAACAAACGACGGTCATCGTTGGCGGCGGGCACGCGGCGGGAGCGCTTTTGACAACACTGTTGCAAAAGAAGTATCAGCATAAAGTGATTCTGGTGGGCGAAGAGCCCCACCCACCCTATCAGCGCCCGCCTCTGTCCAAGAATTACCTGACAGGCGAAGTTGATCAGGGTTCACTGTATTTGAAGCCGATCTCAATATATGAAAACGCGGGTCATCAGTTGCGGCTCGGTGTGCGAGTCGTGCAAATCGATCGAAACAACAAGATCATCCGGTTGTCGGACCAGAGCACCTTGAAATACGATCAACTTGTCCTGGCCACGGGATCGCGTGTTCGGCGTTTGAATGCGCCAGGAGCGGACTTGAAAGGCATTCACTATTTGCATGATATAGCCGATGCGGATAACTTGCGTCAACAATTAGTTGCAGGGAAACGTTTGGTCATCGTGGGTGGCGGTTATATCGGTCTCGAGGTCGCCGCCAGCGCAAACAAGAGCGGCGTCGATGTCACCGTACTGGAAGCCGCTGATCGGCTTATGCAACGGGTTACTGGGCCGGAGATGTCCGCATTCTTTTACGCCAAGCATACTGACGCCGGCGTGGATGTACGTTTGAACACCGCGGTTACCGGCTTCGAAGCGGGAGAGCAAGGTTGTGTGACTGGCGTGAGATTGGCGAACGGCGGTATCGTGCCGGCCGATATCGTGCTTGTTTCCATCGGTGTTCTTCCGGAAACCGCTCTGGCCGAGGCCGCGGGCTTGCCCTGTGATGACGGTATTGTCGTTGACGAGTTTACTCGTACCGCGGATCCCGCTGTCCTGGCGATCGGCGACTGTACCCGCCACCGGAATCTGTTATTTGAAAAGATGCAACGACTTGAGTCCGTGGCGAATGCCGTCGATCAGGCCCGTACGGCGGCCGCGACGCTTATGGGTGAGCGCGTGCCCTATAAAAGCGTGCCGTGGTTCTGGTCGAACCAGTTTAACGTACGCTTGCAAATGGTGGGGTTATCTCAAAACCACGATCAGCGGGTGGTTCGCGGCAATCCCTCGGATGAAGCGTTTGTGGTATTCTATTTACAGGGAAGCCGGCTGGTGGCCGTTGACGCGGTAAATATGCCCATGGCCTTCATGGTCGGGAAGAAGCTCGTATATCAAGGCAAGGACGTCAGTGTTGAAGCATTGAAGGATCCGAGCACCGAATTGAAATCGTTGGCATAAGGCTTGATACTGAAGCAGCGCCGCCATGCGGTGCGACGCAGACCGCACGCGGCCCGGGTCTCTTTCCCGGCCAGCTGACCAAGGCCGGTGGTGCTCACCCGATGACTTGTGAGAAAATCAATGGGGCCGCGCGGATCTTCGGCGCGACGAGCCATTCCGGGGGGAGTCGTCGGTCTGATGCAGGCAATGGGCTCTCGCAATTCGGATTCGCGCCGCACCCCGAGGCCGGAGGAGAAAACCATGAAAAAAAAGCGCCAGGTCGGCCCGGCCCGGTCTGATCGTCAGTTTGTATTGACATCCGCCGCTCGACTGTTTCGGGAGCAGGGCTATGACCGGACCACGGTGAAAGAAATCGCAAAAGCGTGTGATCTGCTGCCCGGCAGCCTTCATTACCGGTATCAGGCCAAGGAGGATATTCTTGTTGATTTGATGCGCCTTGGTTTGGAGCAAACCTCGACTGCTGTCTCCGAAGCCGTGGCCGGTGCGGCGGAACCCGTGGAGCAATTGCGTAGAGGCATCAATGCGCACCTTCAGATGCTGGTCAGCGGCTCGGACATGGTCTATGTACTGTTGTTTGAGTGGCGTTCTCTGCGCGGCGAAGCACGTAAGGAGATGATCAAGCTGCGCGACCGTTATGAGTCCCTCTGGGCGACTATGCTTAAGTCACTGGCGGAGAAAGGGGTAATTCGAAAGGAAGTGGATCTGGATTTGCTGCGTCTTATAGGCCTCGGTGCGCTCAACTGGGTAGCCACTTGGTTTAGCGACGATGGTCGCTATACGCTCGAGGAGATAGGCGATTTTGTCTGGCGCATGATCCGCGACGCGGTGCTAAACGAAGGTATGTGATTCATAGTATTACCGCAGACCAGTGACATCTGCGAGCGCTTCCATAAGAAGGTTCCCCAAGAAGTTTCATCATTATGCCGGAAAATATACAACAGCCTGGAAGCGTTAAAGGAAGATCTGTACGTTACGCTGAATTGCTACAGCAATAATACACCACCAGGGGAGGAAGTGTTGCGGTAGAACGCCAGTCGCACCTTGTGGGATAAGAAGTCGATCCAGAAGTAAAAGTTAATAGGCTGAACTTCACCTGACAGACACCTGCTGAAGAATCGGCAACTGTCAGGTCAAGTCTGAATTACTACAAATAAGCCGATGATGGTCTCGGCCAGCGCATTGTCGTAGGAGTCGCCGGTGGTGCCGACTGAGGCATCGATACCCTCATCAGCCATACGTTCTGTGTAGCGGATCGAGAGATATTGGCTTCCCCGATCACTATGGTGGATCAATCCTTGCCTGTGCTTTCGTGACCACAGGGCTTGCTCCAGAGCGTCCAGTACCAGTGCCGTTTTCTTCGACGTTGCTACGCGCCAACCGACGATACAGTGTGCGTAAACATCTCAAGATATGGAGTCTCCGGTAAAGCCGGGGCGGTTCAGATTGGGATGCGGGCGGGTGCGGAAAGAGGTGGAATGCAGCACCCGCGTGTTGATGAACAAAACCCTTGCAATAGTCTTTTGGCCTTGCCGTGCAACCATCACCATTGCCTGGTCCAGATCAGGGTGTGGGACCGGAACGTGAGCGGGCGCGGCCACCGGAGTGGTCCGCACAAAGGGGCGCTGCCGGTGTCCGGCGGCAGGCGGCCGGCGTGGTTGATGAAGGCCATTGCCTTCCCCGGGCCGTCTCAAAATAGAAAAAAGGGAAACGACCAGGGGAAAGCAATAGCCCGCACCGGTGCCGGCACCGTCGATGAGCCCGATGGTGTCGCGTTGAAGATGGGATCCACAGTAAAAAGAAGAAACGCCGGTTCACCACCGGCGCGTCGTTGAGCGCCTCCCTTCGTAGGTGCGCCGTTATAGTGTCGTTATAGGCGGGAGGGCAGGATCGGAGCCCGAAGGCTGCCCTGATTCTCGATCCGGCAGAGCGTCATGCCGCAAGCGGCAAGGGACCACGATGACCGTCGTGGCGGCGGGTGATGGCATATTGTGACATAGAGCGGCGGGTTTCCGCCGGAAGGCGTGTGGGAATAGGGGTGTCCGTTACCTGGATCGCCCTATGGATCCAGCGAATACAACGCCTGGTGCCGTGAGCCCTGCTCGGCCGCCTGCCGGAATACCTGTTGGGGGACGGTAATGCCTAATCGCTTCAGCTCCCGTTGATAACTCAGCAGCTGCCGCCGGAAAGCACTGGAGTACATGGCGTGCCGGCGGCCCTTCGCGTCTTGTGACTCCACGACCATGTAATACCCCCGCAGGCTTTCTCGATACCCTATGGTGACCCACACGGTCTGGCCGTTGCGGTCACCGAAACATCGCGCTTGAGACATGGGACTCCATCCTCAGTTCTCGGAATTTTATCCCTAAAGTGGCCATCGCATCCTCTAATGGGCACTGCCAGACGTTATACGCCTGAAAGGCGGGCAAATTCAATAGTTTGTGTATCAACGTCTTGGGCAAATACGTCTACCTTGACCTGGTGCCCCAAACGAAAACGCCCTGCAAAATGAACTGCCCCCCGAAAGTTGGACGGTTCATCTAGGTGATGCTCAAGGTCCGAGTCCTGTACTCTACAGGGCTCAGGCCATCTAAATTAACCTTGATGCGTTCGTGGTTGTAGTAGTGGATATAATCCTTGAGCCCTTCAATGAAGGTATCCACACTACCAAATCGTTGGCCATGGAAGAACTCGTTTTTCAAGACCCCGAAGAAGCTTTCCGTCACCGCATTGTCCAGGCAGTTGCCGGAGCGAGACATGCTGACCTCGGCGCCTCGAGCAGTTAGTCGATTGCGATAGGCTGACATTTGGTACTGCCGACCTTGATCAGAGTGCAGCACCAACCCCTTGGGGTCCTCAACTTGCTCCAATGCTCCATCCAGCATTGTCGTCACCATCTGTATCTGAGGAGTGAGCGCGACCTCGTAGGCCACAATCTCCCGGTTATACAAGTCCAGCACGGGCGAGAGGTAGATCTTCTTTCCTTGGATGTTGAACTCTGTAACATCTGTAACCCATCTACGGTGGGGGCGGTCAGCCCGGAAGTCTCGTTGCAGCCTGTTGGGCGCGACACGGCCCATTTTCCCTCGATATGAGCGATAGCGCTTGGGGCGCACCCTGGATTTCAGGCCTAACTGCCCCATCAGTTTCCATACAGTCTTGTGATTGAGGCAGCAACCTTCACGGCGTAATGCCAATGTCACGCGCCGGTAGCCATAGCGTCCTTCGTGAGCGTGGAAGATACATTGGATGCGTTGCTTCTCAGCAACATAGGCATCCGGGCGTTTCAGTGCTTGGCGCCAGTAGTAGTAAACACTACGTGCAAGTCCAGAGATACGCAGTAGGTGCGTAAGCGCATGCTCAGGCCTTAGCTCATTAATAATCAGCGTTTTTTCTCGACGGCTGATCGCTTTGTTTGAGCCAAGGCCTTCAGCATTTTTAGGTAGGCGTTTTCTGCCCGCAGTTACATCAACTCCTCTTCCATCTCTTTCGATGTCATCTTTCCGGCTGGTCTATAGCTGGGCTTCGGAGGCTTTTTCATCGGGCGGCGGCCTCGGAGACGGGGGATTAGGGCATCAGCGCCACCGGATTCGTAACGGCGTTGCCACTCTCGTATGGTAGAGCGACTTGGAATATTAAAGCGAGTGCTGGCTTCCCGAATCGATCTGCCCTGATCTAGAAAGTCTAGGACTTCCAGTTTGAATGCCACATCATAGTATGGATGGCGTTTACTTTACGTTGAGCCAAACCGTCAGCTCCATGCTGACGATAAACCGACACCCACGTACGCACGGTACCATGGTCAAGGCCAAAGTGGGTGGCGGTGCGCAAAGCACCGCCACCCTGGCTCTCATGATAAAGCACAACCTCAAGTTTGAATTAGTCCGCGTGCTTGTTCATCTAACCCCCCCTACGATTGGGTGAGTGTCCAACTTTCGGGGGGCAGTTCAAAATGCGGGGCGTAGCTTAGAGAAGGCCATGTCGGCTGAAGCTGAACCATTGACCATGGCCGACGATGATGTGGTCCAGTAAGCGAACGCCGATCAATTCCAACGCGGAGTCGATTCGGTCTGTCGCTTCGCGGTCACCGGCACTGGGCTGAGGCACGCCTGATGGGTGATTGTGCGCCAGTATCAGGCTCGTGGCGTTGCAGGACAACGCGGCCTTGACGATCTCTCGCGGATGCGCCGCACAGCTGTCGACGGTGCCCTGGAAGAATGCCTCGTACCGCAGCATCCGGTGTTTATTGTCCAAGAGGATGCCGACAAACATTTCTTGCTCTTGACTGGACAGCTTGAGTTGAAAGTACTTCGCTGCGTCATCGGGTTTGTCGAACACCTCGGTGTGCCGATGATACTGCCGGCGTAGTCGGCGCTCCAACAGCCCGCAGGCCGCGTCGATGATCGCTTGCTCCGCCTCACGGAGTGATGAGTGACGTTTCATGATAAATCCCAGAATACTGGGAGTCCCTCCATCCGGGAGGGGCTCCCGGGTGGAGAGGAAAAGTCGAGGTCAATCAGTATTCGGAAGGCAGGAGCAGCGTGGTGACGCTCCTATCCGCTTCCGTAATGACCCAGATCGTGGTGTGAGGGGCGATGGCATAGCTCGACATCAGTCGGTATCCCTCAGTGAGTGCTTCTTCATTTGATGCCTGGTCTTCTGGCGGCATCTCGCCCCAGTCGCCATGACGGTGACGTTGAAGATAGTGGGCGGGGTGAACGTTGGCGTCGGCAAACGCCGCAGCGGCACCCGGTGTGATGACAGTTGCTCCCAAAGGGAAACGGGGTTGGATCGTAGGCATGGTGCGTCTCCTGAATAAGCACGGAGAAACACGCGCGGATGCGCCCCATGGGGAAGTGTTTCCCCGTGGGGTGAAATGATTGAAAGAGAGCCATGGAAGGCGAGGTTAGAAGATGGATCGAGCCAAGCGGCCGCGCCCCGTTTCACGATCCGGCAGGGCGTTAAGGCAAGGGGCCACACGGTTTGTGCGGCGAGAGCCAAACCTATTGTTGCAGGATTCAAGGACGAGACTCTATACTGTTATTATGGACAGTAATCGAGTATTGATTTGTGGTGGTGAGGCAGGCGGTTCCCCCCATGCCTGTCTCAAGGCGCTGGGGCAGTTGTTGTCGCTCCGGAAGATCGATGTGGCGCTGATTCACGGTGGCCACCCGCATGCGGAGACTGCGCAACGCTGGGCCGCATCGAACGGGATTGACCACATTGTCTATGCCTTGAATGTACGGCGCCATGGTGACAACGCTTGGCGGCACCTGAATCGCCTGCTGATAGAGCACGGGAATCCCGATGGCATTGTCGCTCTGAACGGCGGGCAAGGCATCGGTCATTTATTAAGTCTGGCGGTGAGGGAAGGTATTCCGATTTGGATGCCGTATGGAAATCGACATCAACCCAAAGCCTGTTAGAGGGTTTGTCCCATCTGTGCTGATGATGCAGAGGCTCTGTGGGAAAAGCTTGGTTGCGGCGCTAACGTCGTGGATGGCCTGATTGACCAAACCCTTATCGGCTGAAGTCTTTTGCTGGTGGCTGATATAGGCGTGCCGCTGAGGCAAGAGAAGCCTCAGCCCACCTGTAGGAAATAACGGAGGCAGGAAAAAAATATCATAAAAAAATCATAATAAAGAGCAGGATGTTGCGGCTTTCTGCGGGGGAGAGCGGAGTATAAGTGTCATTAAGAAGCCTTAGCTTGGGATGAAACAAGGCCCTATGGAGATTGGGCCTCCATAAAGAATCCTAAGGGAATAAGGCTATGCGACGCATTATGCTGCCGTTTATGGTGGTGTTTTTATTGGGGGCACCGTTATCCGCATCCGCTCTTTACGAGAGTGCCATTGAGCAGGCCCGTTCCTGGCTGACACAGCAACAGAATGCGGACGGCAGTTGGGGTGTGCTCGAAACGGAGCGATTTATCGCGACCACAGAAGTGGTCAAGGCTCTCCATGCCAGTGGCGCACGTACAGAGGCCTATTATCGGGGTGTGACCTGGCTACAGAATCGCGCCGGCAATAATGTGGACTATGGCGCCCGCCGCGCGGTGGCTTTGTCTGCTTCTGGTACCAATACCGCCAGTCAGTGGATACCTCGACTTAGTGAGATTCAAGACCCAGCCCTTTCCGGACACGAAGGTTGGGGCCTCAGTTCACATTACCTGGAATCCCCCTTGGACACCGCACTCGCCTTGGAAGCCCTGGCTCGCATTGGTACTGCAGCCGGGGGTTCGAATGTGTCCATCCAACCCGCGCTGGACTACCTCAAGAACGCACAGGTTGGTCAGGATGGCTGGCCGTTGGGGCAGCAGAGTGGCTCTGACCCCTTTGTAACGGCCCTGGTGGTAAAGGGGCTTGCACCGTGGGTCAGTCAAGACAGTGCCTTGACGCCGCTCATAGAGGACGGAGTGGCTAACCTAGTTGGCCAAATGAATAGTGCCGAGCCAATAGTGTTGCAGGCGCTGGCTGCTCACGCGGCGCTGCTGGTCGGCAACACCGCGGCCGCAAGTGCTTGGCTGTCTTCCATGGCCTTGAATCAGGCGTCGAATGGGAGCTGGGAAGCGCGGGCGTATGACACGGCCTTGGTGGTTCGCGCCATGGCGGCGGCCGACGGGCTGGACTCAGGAAATCTACACACCGTGGTGAGCATTCCGGATGCCAATTTGAGGCGGGCGATCAACGTCGCCCTTGGCCGTGGTGCTCTGGATGCTCTGAATCGCGGTGATCTTGCTCAGTTGACGACCTTGGATGCCAGCAATTTAGGGATCACAGACCTCACGGGTTTGGAGTGGGCCGTTAACCTTGTCCACCTGGACGTATCCGACAATCAAATCGTATCCCTCGATCCCATCGCATCATTGAGCCTGGAAACACTGGATACATCGGGCAATCCCGTTGGCAGTGGCCGAAAGGAAGTAGAGCAACAGTACGCCGAAAGCTCCTCCAGCCCTGGCCGTGTCGGTAACGGAGGTGCCTTGGGCGTCACGGATACCGAGTTGGTGGAAGACACCCCAGCCGTGGGAGCCGCGGATCTCGACCCGACAATACTTATCCCTCTCATGTCCTCTATGTAGAGACAAATGGAAGATGTGAGTTCTTTCTACATGGAATAAAAAAGGAGAAATGACGATGAAACGGACGATCCAGATTTCCACACTGGGACTGATTGGCGTATTTGCCATTGGGGTCGCCCATGCGGCGTCGCAGAGTGCTCTGATTACTGAAGTAGTGGTCGAACCGGCTTCAAATAAGGTGCATCTCCACTTTGATCAGGACGTCGGCCCTACTGGGTGTATCGATAATCAGGCGGTGTTCGGTGGGGACGGAACTGAGGACGGTGGTACGAAACTACTCGCCTCGCTGGCCTATGGCGCAATGCTCTCCGGAAAACGCGTGACGATCGAGGCAAATGCCTGCGATTACGATGGTGCGCCGATTATTGACCGGATGGGGATCAGCCGATAGCTACTCCGGCCTCATGAGGCGAAGCTGAACCGTTTTGAAGCATCGATACAGGGATGAGAACCATGAAGAAAACAAAATGCATTGCCGCGAGCGCGCTCATGGTCGTGGCGGTGGCTTCGGTAGGAGACGAACGGTCCCACAACACGCCACTGAGTGCCACTGACCGGGCGGCGGTGCAGGCCATTGGTGCTTCAGTCATTGACGCTATTCGTCTTGAAGAAAGACCGGAAGAGTATGAATCGGTTAAGGCACAGGTGCGTGCGGTAAAGCGTGAAATTGAACGCATGGCCGTTCCTTCGGGTTCAACCTTGACGCTTCAAGACTCCAACGACCAAAACGCCGCGCTGACGACTCGTACTCAAAGTGTGGCAGTGGTGGATTCGGACAAGGCGGCGCTGACTGCCTTACGTAATGAAATCAACACGCTCAAGGGCATGACCCACCATCTGAAGCCTCAGGATCAAGAAGAGGGCTCAGTATGGCGGCGACTGACGACGTTATTTAATGGCTCAACCGCACCGAACCGGGGCTCATCGATCATCCAGCCCATCACGCCCGCAGTATTTGACGTGCTGGATAGTCTGGAAGAGGACGTGGGCACTGCATTGGCCCTGCCACCTGAAGAACGTGCCCGAGCAATCGAAAGGCTTTCAAGGCGCTTCACCCTTGGAAAACAGCCCCTGCCCGTTGAACCGATCACGACATCGGAGGGGGATTCGGCCTTTATTGGGGGGAAGGCCGAACGGTTCCCCTCCACGCCGACCTTCCAGACGCGCACTCGACACCGCCGAACGTTCAAGTTGAACCCATAAAAATCAAGGACGAGATCATGAATCGCCTGCCGAATTTTCCATTAGGGGGGAACCGAGAGTTCCTAGTCTATCGTCGGTACTTGAGCGCGATGGTGTACACCATTGTGCTGTGCCTGTTCGCGTTGTTTGGCGCACGGAGCGCGCATGCCGACCCACTGGCGCAAACTCGGGAGATTCTGTTCGAGTGCCCTCCGGAAGAGGGGGGCTGCGAGCAGGGACTGATCGCCCAGAAGGCCGAAGCCTTGGAAAGTGTGGCCGCGATGTATGAATACGTTCGCAACACTCACGAGTACGCGCTGTATCACGGATCCCGTTCAAACACGATCAATACATTCATGGGCCAGCGGGGCAGCGATGTGGACATCGCATCCGTATTGATTGCCATGTACCGGTCGCAGAATATTCCGGCCCGTTACGCCAAAGCGACAGTGAGTGCGCCTGCCGAAGATGTGGCCAACTGGATCGGTGTGAAGAACATCGAACTGGCGGCGGCGATCATGGATGACCAGGGTATTCAAAATGTGAATCTGGCTGATGTGGACGGTACCCCGACCATCGAGTTCGAACATGCCTGGGTTCAGGTGAGTGTGCCATTCTCTGATTACCGTGGTGCCTTTCCGCCCAGAGTGGACTGCTCCGCCACACCAGGTCGTTGTCAGTGGATCGATGTCGATCCATCTTGGAAGCTAAGAGAATTTCACAACCAGAATATCGAGGTATACGGTGTCGTCGATTTTGACTACGACCGATACTACCACGCCATCGATAATGATGACGCAGATTACAGAGACAAAGGGCCTCTGGAGATCTATGAGGAGCAAATACTGACGTGGCTACATGCCAATCATCCAGGTAAGACGCTGGAGGATGTAGCTGACCCAGGGGTGATTGTACCCGCGAATGACGGCCTTCTTCCGGCCTCCCTTCCGTATAACATTACTGGCGCGGTGACGACTTATGACAGCGTCTCCGAGCATGATGATCAGAACGATCCCGACTGGGCCAAATACCTGGTTATCCGATATGAATTAGGTAACTTCTCTTTCACAGGTAATATCTCTCCTCCTTTTATTTTGGATTCCACTTCTGATCCGATAGCGCTGGCGGATCTGTCAACAAAGCGCATTACGCTAAGTTACTTCGAGGGGAGCGAAACGGCTGGGGGCCCCTTTGAGCATCATCAGATGACGGTGCGTTTGGACGGTCAGGTCATTCATACGCCAATTCTCATTGCCTGGCAGAACGATAGCGATGATTTTCTAGGTCGCCGATTCAATGTCACGTTCGAACTGGATGGGGCGCCGTCGACAACTGGAGGTGATGATCACGTCATTGAGGCGACCTATCAAAATCTGATCTTTGGAGGTTACTACCTTATCGGCACCGGGGGCGATACCTCGAACTGGTCTCAGGTACACCGGGCGGCGGAAAAGCTGCTGGAAGCAAATGAGCACTTTCCCATCATCAACAACAGCAGTGGTGTGCCTTATGTCGACAAAAACGGAAACGGCGTTATCAATACCGGAGAACCCCGTCTTTTGGATGACCCTATAGCTCAGGACGAGCTGACGGGTGGACTTCTTAACGTGGCTATGAACCAATACTTCACCCGATTTGTTGAGAACACTCAAAAGCTGGATGCTTTGAATCATGTGTACTCACCGATGGAAGGGTTCGTCGGTATCGTCAGTTCAACGCACGAGGTGGATTATCTGGGGTCAACGGCGTTTTCAATCATGCCCGGTGGCCTGCTAATCGATATGAAAGGGGTTCGGTTCAACGGCACTTGGCTGAACGACAAGCCGTCTTCATTTGCCAATGATCATTTTGAGCTTGTTGGACACGAAGGGTCCTCTCTTGAGCATGAGATATGGCAAGAGCTAACAGGGTTTGATGCTATATCAACGGTGCGTGGCATCCAAATGGCTCTGGCCAGTGAGGCCAGCGTGGACTTGATGCACATTGCCGATGCCTCTGAAAGTGCAATGACGGCTATGTATTCGAAGTTTAACTATCGCAGGCAGGTCGCAGCACCGTGGTCATACTCTTTACGCGATATATATGGAACCAGACCATTCTTCTTCTTGCACAATACGAACACCGGACAGGAGAAGGTGGAGGTATTTAAAGAGGTGCCACAGTCCTCAGATAATTACAGGGCAGCGTTTCTCACGTACTGGAACGATTTCTGGGGTCCAAACATTATATCTATGGTTAACTGCGCGGAAAACATAGATGACCTTATTGCGGAGAATGGCTCTGGCGCGCCGCTTAATGCGGGCAGCTTGTGCGGTTATTCCTTTTCCCAAGGTACCACACTTGGTCAACTCAAGAATCAATTCGAAGCCTACTACAAGAATTTTTTTGGTGTCGGAGAGGAGGGGAAATACGATTTCCTTGATAACAATAAAGGCTTTAGTACTGCCAATCATGTGACTCTTGACAGCAGAGAGTCTCTTCTTCACGAGGCTGCTGTAGTGTTCAGAATCAGGAATGCGTTGCTATTTGGTGGAACTATTGGGGAAAATCCCGCGAGATGGGAGTACACGATCCCTTCTCGTAAAACCGATACGGGGCACAATCTTTTTAGTGTCTATGTTGAAAAAATCTATGATGAATCGGATGGCAGTCTTGCAAGTCTGGGGTTTAATATTAGCAATGACACTTTTTTGGCCGGTGGTGGTTGGGTCGACGGCAGTATCAATCTGTCTTTGGCCGATACTGGAGGGCCTCCTGCTCAGCCAGAATTCAATAACGAAATTTTTACGGACAAACATCCCGCATCGGTTACCAATAATGATTTGATTCGCACCCCCTCCACGGTGGATCCGGTTTCTACGGTGACAGGCAATATGTATCATGATGAAACGGATTTTCAAATTAAAGGGCGCGGGATGTCATATGTGTTTACCCGAACCTATAATTCAAATAGAAAGGGTATGGCGTACAACCGTAATTCGATGGGTTACGGATGGACGCACTCTTATAATATGCACCTAAGCTCCAATGATTACGGAAAATGCCCAAATTGCTCTGTAGAGGATGCTCCAGAGAATGAAAATGGGATTGCTTCCTCTATAAGTTATATCGATGAACGAGGAGGGGAGCACACCTTTATTCTCAACTCCGATAGCAGTAGTGAGCGCCGTATTGTGGATGGCCCGCTTGGTGAGTTCACGAGTTTGGAACTGCATACGCCTGAAGGTGGCCAGTATACGCTCACTTTTGCGAATGGGGTGAAGTATGTTTTTGAAAGGGTAGACTGGGACTTGCTGGAGCGGGACATAACGGATGCGAGGCTGATATCTATAGAGGACCCCTATAGAAATAAACTCACTATGCATTATGATAGGAATGGAAGGCTTCAAGAAATCACCGATAATTGGAATATCGATCGGCAGCGTAATTCTGGGCTTTGGTTCTCTTATAATGAAAGCGGCAGGCTTTCATCGGTGACGGACTGGTCCGGGGCTCCTCGCAGGCATTACGAGTATGACGAGGCTGGCAATCTTATAAAAGCCATTGATCCGGAAGGGAATGCGACGGAATACACCTATCACCGGGATGGACATCTACTGAATGAAATCATTAAACCCCAAGGTAGAGACGGCACTCGCGAAACCGTCGCTTTTTCCTACTACGACAATAATAAGGCATTCAGTTATGTGAACGCGTTGGGTGAGACAGAGGTTCTGGATTACGATCTTTATCGTCAGAGGACCCGGGTTACAGACCCGAGGGGATTTGTCAGAGAGCATTTTTACGATAAGAATAATGGGGCGCTAATCAAACTTAAGGAACCCAATGGCGCCGTTCTCCAATTTGAGAATACCGAAGATGGGCTGCGTTATAAGAAGCGTGATGCTATGGGTGGTCTAACCCAATACTCTTACCAAATGGATAGAAGCATAAGCTCGGACCCATCCGATACTGATGGGCTGATTACACGAGAAGTTGATCCATTGGGAAACACCATCGATTATAGCTATGGGTTGTACGGGCAAGTCACCGCCGTGACCGATAAGCGTGGGAACCGTATGACGAGAACCTATTACCAAACTACGGATGAGGCGGGTGATGCGGTAAAAGGTAAGTTGTATGAAATTCGAGCGACGGTCAATGGGGTAGAAAATGTCCTTCTGGAACGTTACACCTATTACGCCAGTGGTGAGGCGTTTGGCCAAATCAAGCAGCATATTGAGTTTATCGACCCTTCTGTCCCCAGTCGGCAGAGGATAACGCACTACACCTACAAAAGTGACGGCATCAATGTTCAAAGCAAGGTCGTCAGTGGTGCAACGAGTGGCGGAGACATTACCACTACTTATACCTACGATGTCCTTGGCAGGGTGTTGACAGAAACGCTACATCGACGCAGGTCGGCTACAGACTCTAGCTTGATGGAAGTTACCACTCGTTACGCTTATGACGATTTGGATCGCGTTACGAAAGTTACAACACCTGATGGGAACATTCATGAAAATGTTTACGATGATAATGGAAAGGTCGTAGAAAAAAAGTTACATCACACTGGGAGTATTCTTTCTTCGGAATGCCCTTATATGTCTGGTCATACAGTTTGTACCTATGCGAAAAACAAATACGATGCGGCAGGAAGGTTAATTAAAGTAACGGACGTTTTAGGGTACAGTACCTCGTATACTTATGATGAAATGGGCAACCGGCTCAGCGAAACCGACCCAAATGGAAATACGGTTAGGCACGAGTACGACAGTATGGGACGTCGCACGGCTCGGATCGATGCCAATGGACACCGTTTTACTTTTAAATACAACCTTGGTGGTCGGTTGATCTTGGCCACCGATCCCAACGGTCATAGTGTCCGTAATACTTATGATGCGATGGGGCGCCTTATACAGGTTGAAACTGAGGCAGGCCGGGTTAGTCAGACAACCTATGACGCTAACGGTAACATCACACACGTCAAAGATGCGAACGCGATGGCTGACACGGGGCATCCTCGGAACAATGAAGGCGCAACGATTTATCGTGAGTATGATGAGCTGAATCGTTTGGTACTAGAGCGAAATGCCTTGAATGGGGACACTCGGTATACGTATGACTTGTTGGGGAACGTAACCAGTATCACGGATGCGGAAGGCCAAGTGACCTCCTTTGTTTACGACGATCTCGGACGTTTACTTGAAACTCAAGATCCCGTTGTTGAACCAGGGGAGGACAAGACGGACAGAGTTTTGTTGTACGATGAAGCTGGCAATCCCCTTTTGACTGAAGATCGCTCTGGGCGCCGACAACGCAACAGTTATGATAAAATGAATCGACTTGTAGGTGCTGATTACCTACAAGATGGCTCTTCTTATGATTGGGGTTACTACGGTTTCGGGAAGCCACATATAGCCGGCATCGATGAAGAGGAAGAGCAGAAGTATTATTACCAATACACTGCGCGGTATGAAAGGAAAAAAATGTTCGATGACCGTGGGGGGGATATAAAGGATTGGATTTACTCTTACGATCCAGCCGGAAATCTTGCTACGAAAACCAAGCCAAAAGGGGATGTAACAACGTACCAGTACGACAGCATGAACCGGCTAGTCGGAATGAGCAATCCAGAGTATCTCACGGCCAGTTATCACTATGACGGCGCTGGGCGTCTGATCGATCGGCTACTGTCCAATGGCGCTGAAACACACTATCAGTACGACAATGACGACCGGCTAGTTCAGCTTCAGAGCCTGTCTGCAGATGGTTCAGCGGTGGAAGATTTACACTATCTGTATGACCATGTTGGCAACATAGTTCAGATTAGTGATACCGCTAGTGGAAGAACGGTTATATATGATTACGACGCGCTATATAGGCTGGTCAGGGTAGACAGTACGAACGATGCCGAAGACCGCGCGTATAGTTACGATGCTGTGGGCAATCGGCGAACAGAGGTTCGGAACGGAGTTACCTACCACTACTGTTTTGATGTCGATGATTGTAACGAAGGCCCTTCTGGAAACCGCCTTATGAATATCCGGGTTGGAAGTATGAACGGGCCGATATATCGACAGTTTAAATATGATGATAGTGGTCGTGTCACAGAGAAGCTTGATGCCAATGGGGTGCCACTGTACACCGTGACCTATGACGGTAAAGGGCGAGCTTCGGAGATCAATGGAAAGTTGTTTGAGTACGATCACGCTGGCTATCGTATTCGTAATGGTGAGCGCCTTCATTACCTGGAAGACGAGCATTTGGACTCGACTTACGACTTGGACGGAGTCTTAAAAAATTCGTACCTGCATGGTGTGGTTGTGGATGAGCTGCTCAATGGTTTTAGTTATTACTCCGAAGATCAGAACGACAGGACCAACTATACCTTCCATAATGACCACCTCAACAGTGTCTCAGCGTTGACGGGACACAACGGAGCCGTGGAAGAGAGAACAACTTTCGATGCATTCGGGATGCCCCTAAGCCAGTCGATGCCAGGGACTGAAAACACACTGCTGTACACGGGGCGTGAATACGATAGAAACTCTGGTCTTTATTACTATCGAGCTCGCTATTATGACCCGGAGATCGGCCGTTTCATTAGTGAAGATCCTGCACGCTTCGAAGGTGGAATTAATTTCTACGCCTATGTTGGAAATAATCCGATCAATTACAATGATCCAATGGGCTTGGTGAAGTGGAATGATGCCTTTAGTTCGGGGCTTGGCATGATTACAAGTGGGGCCGGTGTATTCGTGGGTGGAGCGACTGCCGTTGGAGGTGGGGTTATGTTGGGGCTCCCAGAGCCGACGTTGATTACAAAGGCTGCGGGCGTTGGAGCGATTAGCTTTGGAACGACAACGGTTGCGAAGTCCTCATTTGATTTCGGTCTGAACTTCCGAAATTTTGTCAGCGCGGTTAGAGACCAAGAAGCTGGCGTCCCATCGAGTGGGTTTGAGCTGGGTGCGCAGGTTCTGTTTCCTGGTAGTCAAGATGCTCAGCTTGCAGCGGTGAGCGGTAATTTAATGTTTGACCTGGCTAGTGGGCGTGTCCCGGTTGGGCGCATTCCAGACGTGGTGTCGGCCGGAAGCGCTCTGGCAAGAACGAAATTCGCTAATATCACTGAGGTGGCTGATTATTCTTCGGCCAATAGAGCTATAGGACAGTTGCCAGTTAGTATCGGTTCATACGGGGCGTCGGATGTGTCTCTGGGACTGTCGATTCTTCAGGGATCGGCGTTAGCTCAGACTACCCTCAATAACTATGGATCAGTTAAAGACGCACTGTTTGGCGGGGCAGGGGGAGGGTTTGTACTTTACCCAGGAAAACCAAATACAAACTTGATGCAGTCCGCCTATGATAAATGAATGGCTCAATAATCTGTATGGCTCTTTTGATGCGATAAGGCTAACAGGGCTGGGAGTAGGACTGGTGCTATTCGGTTTTATCTTTTACCTATTGCCGCAAGCGGGAGACCTTCAGTTTAATTTTCGACTTCAGGAGCATATTCTCAGGAGTCAAAAGGCGTATCGCGCTGCTGATAACGTTAGGAAAACAAGAAAGAGGACCGAGAAAAGACTTCCATTATACGGAAAGAGTATGATGGTTGTGGGGGCTGCTCTATCCCTTATCGGTCTCTTTGGGAGTCTTTTTTGATGCTCTTGAGGGGTAGAGTTGATGGTGGCACGAGTGATGATTAAACCTGTTTTTCTGGTCTTACAGGTGATTGTTGTCTACTTTTCGGCTATTCGATCTGGTGCCTGGTGGGTCTGGGTCGGCCCGGATCGAGTCCTAGATATTTCCAGTGCATTCTTTTTCCTTTTGATTTTGGGGGCTTTCTTTTATGACGCTGGCTATAAGCGCTATTCAAGGGGCGAGATGGGAAGGAATACCTTTGTATGGGTTTATGTCATTCCCGGCGTTCTGGCGCTGATTGGGTTCGTGTTTGGGCTGATTTTTGTCGAGCGGTTCTACTAGTAGATGGGCTTGAGCGTACTCATATGCGCCTGTTTAACGGATAAGGTGGACTGAGAGCAGGATGATAGTGGGGGTAGAAGGGGAGGCGGCCCATGGGGCCGCCGAAGGTCATTCACGTTGTGACAAGCTGTTTGGCCAAGGCCACTTCCACCGAATCGCTGTCCTGGTTCAGAACGTCGAGTCCGGATTCCGGCACGTCACCCGAGGTGCTCTGGGCCACGGTGATTTTCTTCGCCATGAGCCCCAAGCAGGTCATCTGTGATGTTCGGGCGTAGCCCAGGTAAATGACCCGCACCGGCTGCGTTTGGCCAATCCGCCAGGAGCGGCGGGCGGCCTGTTGCAGCGAGTACACATTATACCCGGATTGCATGAACACGATCGTGGGAAAGGCCAGCAGATCCAGGCCGGTTTTCACCAGTTCGGGGTTGGTGATGAGCACATCGATACCCCGTTCCAACTGGTCGGCGATCCAATCTTCCCGCCGGGCCGCGTCCACGCTGGCGCGCAGTACCGCCACCTTGAACCCGTCCCGCTCCAGGATGCCCTTCAGGCGGGCCGTCGTGTCACGGTGGCCGGTGTAGACGGTGTAGACCAGGGTGTTACGGCCTTCCGCCTTGGCTTCCCGGCAGATCTCAACGAGCTCCGCCTCTTTGGGCATGACGTCGGTGTCGGAGAACTGTGCCGGCACGAAGGCCAGTGGCTCCCGGGTTTGAGGATGCTTGACCGTCTCTGCCCGAAAGCAGGTGTCTGGCCAAGCGAGCAGGACGTTCAGCACCACGCCCAGCAGGGTCGTGTCGCGGCGCGACAGAGCCCGCTTTAGCTCGGCGGTGAGTTGGCAGGCCAGAGTCTGGTGGACCCTTTCCTGTTCCTCGGTCATCGCCACGTCACGGAACGCTTCGTCATACGGGGGCAGCACGCCACCGATGTCCCTCAACTTCAGGAACACCGTGAACGGCAGTACGTAACGCAGTACGCCATTTGGGCCAAAGCCGGGGGCCTTGGTGGTCCGAACCGTGACCTTGTTGCCCTTGGCGGTCTTGTGGGCCGCGGAGGTGCTCTCGGAGTAAATATCCTTGAGCACCCCATGGTCCCGCATGAACGCCATGGCGGCGGAAGACAAGCTGCCTCGCTGTGTCGGGCGGTAGCCGTCCTCGATCATCCGAGAAGGCAATGCCCGAAACAGCAAGAAAAACAGGTCGTCCGCGTAGCCCCCCATGAGGGTGCCGGTGAGCAGAAGAACCTTGCGGGCCTTCGCCGCCAAGACGCCCATGGCCTGGCCCTGGGCGGAGCCTCGGTTCTTGTACTCATGCGCCTCGTCGGCGATGAGCAGGTCGAACGTGTTCTGAGGTAATTGTCTCTTGATGAACTCAGAAGGCTGGAAGCCGCCTTCGCCGAAACCGAACTCCATATTGGCCATGGCGCGCTCCATGCGCTGAGCCTGCCGGTCGGAGAACACCAACTGGCCGTTGGCGTCCATCAGGTTGATGAACTCGTAGAGGTTGTCCCCCAGCATGGACGCCAGGAAGGCCTCGCCGAACGTTTTCATCAGCCGTCGGGCGGTCACTTCCCCGATGGTTGGGATCCGCTTCAGGGCTTTGATCACCGCTGCGGAGCGGTCTGTCGCGGACAGCCCCTTGGGGCGCACCAACGTCCAAAGCGGTGTGCCGCACCCGTCGCATTTGCGGCGGGTGTCCTCGGCGTCGAGGACCGCGGGCCGGATCGGCTCGCCGTCCGGGTCGGTGAGGGTCCGGCCGCAGTCCGGACAGACCGCTTCCTCGCCGTGTTGGCGCCGCCGGCGCTGAAACGCCGGCTGCCAGTGGAACCCCATGCGCATCCGCACGCGGCCCAGAACGAAGAACTCTGGCCCTTCGACGGGAGAGCCCAATGTCTCCCGCAGTTTCAGCAGCTTGGACAGCGTGTCCGGGCCATTGAGCACCCAGACGCGGGCGTCGGGAATGGTCTCCAGGATCTCCCGTCGCCACTTGTAGACCAGGTGGGGTGGGGAAAGCACCAGCGTGCGCCGGTAGCCCGCGGTCCGGTGCAACACCGCCGCCGTGGCAATGCCCACGGTGGTCTTGCCGCAGCCCATTTCCCCGTTGACGATCGCGGCGGGTTCACCGCGGTTGATCAGCAACTCGGTGACGGCGTGTACCGTCCGGGCCTGGGCCAGAAACAACGTCCGGGAGAGGCCATCTAGGACCTGTTCACGTTCCTGGCGGGGCTGCCCGTCAAAGACGGGCGGGTTCGCCTGATTCAGGGCGGCCAGCAGTTCGTCGCCAAATTCCTCGACGAAGTCGGACAGCCCCACAGTCAGGGCGGCCTCGTCACGGTCGCTGGAGACAACGGACGAAACTGGAGTGGAGGGGGTAAGTGTCTTCATGGTGAAGCTCCTCATTGAATGACGGGCCCACCACGCCCCTTCGGGGCGGTGTGGCCCCGGTGGGGTGGCTATGTGGGGTGGATATTCCGGCGTGACACGCCGAAATGGGGTCAGCGAATGGTCAGGATCTGCCCCTGCGTCGCGGAGCCGGGCGTCATGTCCCAGGCCCGGATCACCGGAACAAATCGGTCGGTGAGAATGCGCGTTTCCGCGATGGAGCCGTCCTCACGTTCGGCGAACTCCGAGGTCTGTGTTTTTTCCTTGTGGGTGTCCCCCTTCAGAGCGAGGACTTTGCCACTGGGGGCGGTAATCACCCCGGAAATGGCGCCGGCCGCCAAGGCCAACGCCAGATGCCACTGCGAGAGCGCGCAAGCCGGCGGCCGGGCCGGGCGGTGTGTGGCGCCGAAGCAGGCGTCCGCCGTGGGCCACAGCCCTCGCAGACGATGCACCTCTTCGGCCAGCTGCTGAGGTTCGAGCGTGACACGGTAGAAGTGCTCGGGCAGAACCCGGGTACAGGGGACGGTGTAGTGACGATGGGACCCAGTGGGCGGCAGCGTGTCCGCGGCCGCTTCTCCTTGGCCAATACGCAACAGATGATCGCGGGCCGCTTTGGCCTCGGCGGGCACGGTGTCCCGTTGCCGAACTCGGCGCCCGAGGATCACCACCTGTTTGAATTGTGTCTCCACCGCCTGGTGGACCGTCAAATCTGTGAAATGGCGGGTCAGCCAGCCCACCAACTCTCGGTCGAGCACGTAGGCAGGGACGATGAACACCAGAATGCCGTCGTACTGCAGTAAAGTAAGGGCACGCTGGTAGAACAGCTTTTCCAGCCGTGCCCGGCCTTTGCCGGCGTAGTCGGTCACCCCGTCGGCGTTCTTGGCCAAATCACCATAGGGCGGATTGAGCCAGAGCAGCCCGAAGGATTGGCGTGTGATCATCATGTCCATCAGGTCGCTGTGAACACACTGATCCACCAAGGTCCGGGCGTGTTGAGCGCGCTCGCCGTCGTACTCCACGGCGTAGGCCGTGACAGCGTCGCGGCCCAGGGCGTGTGCCGCCTCGGCGAGGGCGACGCCTTCGCCGGCACAGGGGTCGAGTATCGCCATGGGACCGTCGGCGGGGCGCAGAGCGGACAAGGTCCGCTCCAGTGTGGGCTCGTCCGTGGGGAAGTACCCATTGCGAGCGAAGTTGCGCGCCAGGCGCGGGAACATCAAAGCCATAGGGCTCTCCTGATTGTGATAAGCGGTGTGGAAGTCATGCAGGGAAATCCCTGCCCGGATGGGGTTTGAAAGGCGGTTGCCGGAACCCAGGCCGCTAGGCGGCCCGGGCTTTGCCAGGCTGTGGTGACGCGGTCAGCGCCCCGGCCCGAATGCGTTCTCCGAGCAGGTCCGTCAGTCGCGGCAGATCCAGCGTGAGTCGAACCCCTTCCAGCGGCCCGAGGGTCATTGGAAGGCGTCCCAGCATGTTGAGGTCCCACAGCAGCGTCAGCACGGTGTCGCGCCAATGATCCAGCAGGGGCAGGGCGCAGGTCTCCCGCACGGCCTGCCATAACCGTGGATCGGTATTGGGGACGCCGTGGGGCAGCAGCGTGAGCGCGGTGCCGTTGGTGCGGTCCGGCGTCAGGCAGCGTGTGTCGAACAGCCACACATGGACCAGGGTGCCGAACAGGGTCTGGCGATAGGCCCGGGTGGTGCGTTTTTCCAGGTGATCCGTATTGGGCACGAACACCGAAACGCGGCTGTCGTGTTCCAAGATCAGGTGGAAATGGTCCAGGCCTTGTTCATCACGCCCCAGCGTCAGCCGGGCGAGAAAGGATTGGATGGCGGTGTCCCGGCCCCAGAGGGACAAGAACACCAGGTTGCCGCGCTCATCGCCGACGTGCCCATCGACCATCAGATCGGGGCATTCTTCGATGCGATAGAGCGCCTGCGGTGTGCAGTGAGTAGAGGTAGACATGGTGGTTTCCTGATTATCCGAGTGAAAGGCAGTGCGGGCCGACAGAGGCCCAAGACACCGAAGGGTTAGCGCAGCGCGCAAGCACCACAGGACCGTGGTGCTGATGACGTGAGAAGGGCTCTCAAGGGCTGACGCGATGCCAGTCCTGAGAGAGGGGCGCGAACTCGTACCCCAGTTGATGGAGCCGGTCGCACTGTTGGCGGAGCCGGCGCCGGTCCACGGTGGCGTCGAGTTTCACGGCGTCTGAGAGAGGCCACAGGGGGCCAAACAGCTTGGCGTCGTCCCCGTCCGCGTTCGCCTGGCCCTCGGACGGTGTGTCCTGGGGCGCGGAGGATTCCTCCGGCGGTGCGGGTGCAGCGTTGGGCGCTGAGGGTTGAGGGGCAGGGGCCGTTGGCTGAATGGGCTCGTCAGCCGGGTCGGGTTCTTCCGTGCTGAGACGGCTGGCATCGTCGTTGCTCAGGGCATCGATACCGGACAGCGTCATACCGTCCAACTGAGCGCGAATCTCGATCACCAGTCGTCCGTTAGCGAGGTAGTGGGTGGGACGGATGGCGGTGATCAGAAAATCACCGTCGTACTTGCCTTCGTGGTACTGATCCAGCTCCGCATTCTTGACGACAAAATCGCCGATGGAGGTGGAAAGGCGGCCAACGTTGAACGCGCCGTTGCGCCCGTGAATGGTGCGGATGGCCAATTGGCCAGATAAGGAAATCATAGGACAGACTCCAGAAGGAAAGGAAAAGCCCTGGCGGGCAGGGCAGAGCTTGGAATGGAAAAGGGGGAGGGCCGATGAGCCCCGGGGGGTTACAAGTAGCCTTCTTCGGCGAAGGACAGAGGCGTGCCTTTGCCGATGATGAAATGGTCCAGAACACGGACATCCACCAGGTCCAGGGCCGCTTTTAAACGGGTTGTTGCATCCCGGTCGGCCCGGCTGGGTTCAGTGTCGCCTGAAGGGTGATTGTGGGCGAAGATGACCGCGGAGCAGTTGTGCTCAATGGCCCGTCTGACTACGGCACGAGGGTAGATCGCAGCGCCGCTGATGCTGCCTCGAAACAAGGGTTCGTAGGCGATGACGCCATGGTGATTGTCGAGGAAGACGATGGCGAACACTTCCAAAGGTTCGCTGGCCAACTGCAGACGGAGATATTCGCGGACAGCTAGAGAGCTGGTCAGCGAGGCTTCGCGTTTGAAGAGCTGGGCCTCCAGGATACCAATCGCTTCGCGAATAACCGGGTGCGTTTGGATACTGGTGTAGTCGATGGGGGTGCGGAGAGCGCCGTCATGGACGACAGGGACGTTATTGAACGACATGGAAACCTCCTGATGAATAATCTAAGGAGGCACTGACCCCGTGGGGCAAGGCCCCCGGGACGGTGGGTGGAATGAAGGGCCCCGAAAACGGGGCCTGGATTGAGGGTTAAAAAAATCAAGCGGTGGCCTGAGCACTGCGCGCCCAGTCTTGGGCGTTGGCTTGGTGTTGCGCCTCGATGGCGGACTTGGCCGCATCTGTGGGCAGGCGCCACACTTTAGCCTGACCGTCGAAGCGATAGCCTTGCTGCTTCAGCGCCGCTTTGCGTTCCTGGAAGTCCGGCGCGTCCTTGGACAACTGAACGGTTTCAGGTAGTGCGATCTGCGCGGACTGACGCGGTGCTTCCTTCGGTGAGGAAGAGGCCTCGGCAGCGGGTGCCGGGCTGTCCTCGGAAGACGTGGCTTCAGCCTGATCGTCCTGGCCACCCTGACTGGCTTGACCGGACGGATCCTGCTCCAACTGCGGCCGTTCCGCCTTTTCCGCTTTGTAGACCAACTGACCGTTCACCTTGATCCAACTGATGAACAGCAGGCGGGCCTTGAGGCTAACGCCGGTCTGGCCGGTTTTGTCACCCTTGGTGTAAGTGAAAGTATCGGCCCACAAGTCGCCGATTTTGAAGCTGATCAAGACTTTCTGATCCTGCTTCACGGCGTCCTCGTACTGCCGGACCAACGCCTCGGCCTCTTTGCCGCTGACACGGCAGTCGAAGCGGGTGTACACCACATCGTCGGCGGCGCCGGACAGCGCCGCGATGTTGCACGCCAGGAAGGGATTGCCCTTCTTGGGAGATACCTCGCGGATACGGTTCAGGTACCCGATGCCGGTGGTGTGCAGATCGAAGTATTGCTTTTCTTGAGTAGATTGAGTCGGTTGAGTGGACTGAGCTGGGTTCATGGTGATTCTCCTTAACGTTAAGAAAACACGGAGAAACACCACGCATAAGCGTGCCCCATGGGGACGTGTTTCCCCGTTGGGGTGAAAGTGAAAAAGGTGTCGAAGGTTGCCGGCTGGCGAAGGTTGAGAGTGGATCGAAGCCCGAAGGCTGCCTCGTTTCACGATCCGATAAGGCTTTTTTCAAGGGGCCGCTTATCCCAGCGGTGAGGGTGTTCGATCAATATCTAATCAACGATGGCGGCGGGGTGTCAAGCTTTTGGGGCCAGCGCAACCCTTCGCACCGGAGTAAGGTCACGAATTGGGGCGATGCACGTGATAGTACAGACTACGGCGCCCGCTGATGCGTCGTGGCTTCGGTATGGGTTTTTCGCCGTTGACCCAGGTCGAGGCTTCCACCCAACCGGTTGCCTCCAGGGCGCGGGAGATCCGTTTGAGTGTGAATTCCGGAATGGCCTTGACCAGCGTGTCGGAGGTGAACAAGTAAACCGGGCCTTGCGGGGTCTCCTCTCGATAGCCGTATTCCCCCATGGGGATGGTGGGATTCTGCTTGGCGTGCCGCAGGTCGGTGAACCCGGTGTCGGCGTGGTGATCCAGAAACATCACCATTAGTTGGTTTACCCTCTGGTATTCCCACGTCCGGTTGGTGCCGGGCTGCGTTGGGCCGACCAGCCGCTGGTGGTAGGCCTTGACGGTGTCCGGATGCACGCCGTAGCAGCGAGCGAAAGTGTCTATCGGCAGGGTTTTAAGGTCATCAATCCGGTCCCGCCACCAGCGGTCCAACTGGTCCCGGTGGCGCATGGCCACCCGTCGACGTAACTGATTCAAGGCGGTATGGCTGATCCCCAAGGCCGCCTTGGCCTCATTGAAGATAGGGAGGTCATGCAGAGCCTGAGCCAATACCGGCGTGAGGATCAGGCTGACACCCCGAGAGGGGATGCCAGGGCCGGGCACTTGGTCCATCCGCCAGCCGTATTCAATGAAAATACCGTGGGGGGAGCGCACCCGCTTGCGGACGGCCCAGTGTTCACCATCAATGTCCCAAGCCTCACCGATGATCTGGGTGCGGTGCCGATAACCGCTCTTGCAAGGATATGCTGGTCGATTCATCGCTCAGGTCTTACTGTCCCTGCCTGGCATCCCACTGCCAGAACGTATCCCCGTAAGCACTGCCCTTGAAACTCGGCATGACCTCTCCCTTCTTGAAATAACGGCGGGAGCCCGCTTTTGCCGGGGTGAACCACCAGCCGGACTCAGGGCACGGCTGACCACCGGGGGTTCGGGGAGGGCGTACCGGAACATCAACCGGCTCGACAGCGTCGTCGTACTCGCCTTCAATCTGTTCGACGAAGTACCACTTGCAGGAGTTGAGTGCCATACCTTCGTTTCTCAGGAAACGACTGGCCATATTCGGGTTATCCAATTCCGAAGGGGAGAAGTTGCGCCCTCTTAGGTTGCGCACAAAAGTCTCGTATTCCGAAGGTGCGTATTGTTTGACCGCGTTAACAAGCTCGGGGCCTTTGACCCAAAAGTTATCCCTTCCCGCTGCTTGAATGATCTTTCTTCCCAGATCATTGAAAGTGACGCATTTCCCAGGGCTGCCGTTGGTTTCCCCTCCTGTCCAACAAAACTGGAGCGCCCCTAGCGGGTCGTCTTGAGGTACATACACGCCTGTGCGTGGCGGCTTCTTCCCCGTCTCCGCTTCGACAGCCATATGGACGACATACTTGGGGAGTCGGGGGAAAAGGTGGGCTATCCCCGGGTTGCTCGGGTCAGTGCGGGAGCCGTACCAATACGAATTAAAGGCGCTTTCCGTCATGTTTTTTGGTGGTCCAATCAGGCTGTCGATATAAGTGGCATAGCCGTAAACTTCGCTGAAAGCCTCCTCGAACTGTTTTTCCTCCTCGGGGGTAGTCCAGCCCATGGATAGGTTCCGGAGCATGCCGGAGCAGTTTTCTGCGCCTGTGTTGCTATAAACCTCAATGGCCCGCCGGGCGATCTGATGAATCACACTTTGCCGCCATTCCTTCAACGCCGGGAAGCCGTAGGTGCTCCAGTTGGCCGCGGTGTCCCGCCATCCCCAGCGCGGATTGGCGATGTACTGGTCCCGGCCCTGTTGAAGCGCCGTATCAAGAGTGATTTCCGTGTCACCGATCAGCACATCCAGCCGGTCCTTCAGGCCCTGTAAGTACGCCTGCGAGGTGTAGTGATACAGCACCGTGGCCTGACGCTTTTGCCATACGTTCAGGGTCATAGGCGAGCCGCTCATGAGCCGTCTCCTTGTTTCGTCACTTGCCCAGGCAGATTAGGCAGGCCCAGTTTGACGTCCTCCAACTGGGCGTCGAAGTCCGTGGTGCCCCAACCAGTATCATAGGGACCTTGGATGCGCGGGTCATTGACGGCTTCCCGCAGACTGACGTGACGAGCCTTTTCTGCCTCTGGTAAGTCTTTAAAGGCGGAGTAGTCCAGTTCTGTCGGGTCCAATCGTCCACTCATGTCATCGGACTGCCGGAAAAACCGGAAAGTATCTGAAACGGTACCGGTCGGATTGCCTTGATCTGCAGTCATAATAACGATTTGCTCCCATCCGCCTTCCAGATACTTGCCTTCCATTTCAGGCACTTGCTCCAAGACCTGACTGGCGGCGGGACCACGCCACACATTCACACGGCCTCCTGCGGGGATATCCAGCACCACGAATTGCCCATTGGGGTTCCACTGGGGCCACACCGCCAGGAATTGACGCCAATCGCTTTTCGGGTCCTCCGCCTGTTTCATCAACCTCATAAAGTCTTCCTCCAACATCCAGCAGTCTCCGGCTGCGCCGTTGGAGGGTGAAGTCACACGATATAGCTTTTGCGGTCCCTCAAGGACATCGGGGCGAACACGATGAAATGTAGTAATCTGCCTATCTGATAGCATTGGAAAGTCGCTGTTGGTGAGCCGCTTCTCCTCCAATAAATCAAGCCAGTCTCCCCGTAGATCATCCATAAGATCCCCATCCTTAGGATTTAACCCCGGGTGCGGCGGCTCGCCTTCCTTCAACCACCGCGGCGGTGGGTCTGACTGGCGCATCAAGGTCACGGCCTTGGTTTGAGGCAGTGTTCCTCGGAAATGCACGTTGAGGGTGTTGACCCGGGCGCCGCGGTACAGCAGGTGCTCAGCGTCCAGGCGGCGGATGATCTGGTCCAGCACCTCCTGGATCGGAGCAATTGCCTCGCCGACATAGTTGTCGAATTGCCGGCGAATCTTCAGCACGGTCTCCAGGACCGCTTGGGCGCGGGCCCCTACGACAGGGACGAGTTTCACCTTGTCCGTCAGTTCGCGAAATTTTGCGATGCCGGTGTCGAACGCCCGAGTCAGACTTCCAGGATCTACTCTTCCTTTCAACTTGCGGGTTTCGTCGGCGAGATAGCCGAAGATGTCGTCGATCTTAAGGGCCTTCCAGTACTGCTCCACCTCTTTCTTGCGCAGGAAAGTGATCACCCAGGTCATGGCCTCTTCTATCGCTGTGGCAAGCTGACGCCCTCCAAAACGGCGGACAAACAGGAAGAAGATCTTCAACACACCCTTGAGCAGTGAACCCAGGGAGGGGATAAGGCCAATCAGCGTCAGACACAACGCGATCCAGGACCATTTGTCCGAGCTGTCCTCATTGAGGTGCATGCAGTTCGCGATGATGTCGCGCACATCGCATATTTGATCCACCACCGGGATCATCGAAATCGCGGCGTCGAACGTGACCTGTCCGGTACTGCGATCCAGGTTGAAATCCCCCTGAATCGCTTCCCAAAGCCAGATCGCCACATCGCGGCGCCCCTCATCAAAACGGACATAGGTGTCGGTCAGGAATGCCAGGGCGTCCCGTAGCTCCTGTTCCGTTGCGGGGCCGTTGCCAGGCGGGCTCATGTTTGTGACTCCTTCACTGAACGACGCTTCCTTGATAGTCCGGTGTGCCTGGCGTCTCAGGCATGGTTATCACCGGCGTCTGGAATTTGAAGATCGAAGAGGGAGGCTAAGGGCTGATCGGTCTCCGGTGTGCGCGGTTTGTACACCACGTTCTCCACCGGCTTATTGTCCACTCGTTCGTGCCGGCCTTCGCCGTTCGCGTCCAACTGTCCCGACACCGTGGAACCGTCCTGGAACAGAATGTCGTAATCCGCCTGGGCGATGCCCACCCCCGTATCGGGATCTCGATAATCCAACGCGATCCAATCCACCGCCTCATGGGTTGGAAGGTCTGACTTGGCAGAGGGCAGGGCTGGTATCGAAACGCTGCCGGCCTGGCCCGGCTCCAACGACTTTATGGAACCTTTGATGGTGAAGGTACCGGGGCAGCGGAAGAAGATGTTGGCGCCGTCGAGGACGATTTCGGTCTGGCCGCTTTGCAGGGTGATTTTTTCCTTAGCGAGGACGCTGACCTTGCCTTCACTGCTGGTGGCGGTGATGGCCTGGTCGGCGAGCAGTTCCAGCGGCCCGCCGTTGGCCTGCAGGGAGACCGGACCGTTTTCGCTGATGATCTTGAGCGGGCCTTTGTGGCTGTAGAGGCCGGCGCTGCCGCCGCTGGCCAGGGCGAGATTATCGCCGGCGCTGATGTGGCCGTCGCTCTGGGTGGTGATGTGCAGGTGCTCGCCGGCCATGGCGGCGGCGCTTTTGTCGCTGTTGAGGACGATGTGATCCGGGCTTTCCAATACCAGTTTCGGATCGGCGAAGGTTTCCACTGGCTGGTCGCTGTCTTCACGGCTGCCGGGCCTCGGCTTGAACGGCGACTGGCCGGCCACCGGAGCGGTGTAGCGGCCGTCGACTTGCGGGTCCAGAGCCTCGCGGAAGGCGGTTTGCGCGGCATTGCCGGCCAGGCCCGGCGCGCCGGCGGCGGTGGCGGCGTCATGCAGGGCCTGGGCGGTGCGTTCCGCGCCTTTGAGCTGGGCCACCGCTTCGTTCATTTCCATCTGGGTGCCCTGGCCTTTGGCCTTGGCGCTGGCCGATATCAGCAATCCACGGCCGGCGCGCACGGTGGTCCAGGCCTGGGTGGCCAGTTCCCAGCCCTGACCGCGCAGGGCGCCACGCCGGGTGGGTCCCGGGGTGACGCTGTAATCCACCAGATAGCCCAGCCCCAGGCCGCTGCGGGCCAGGCTGGTTTCTAGCCGCACGCTCACTTGTTTCGGGGTGTCGTCCAGCAGCAGACGCTGCAGGGTCGGGCTGTGGTCGCCCTGGCCGTCGTGCTCCCGGGTTTGCAGGCCGCTGACGGTGCCGGCGTGGTTGGTGCCGTCTTCCCGGGCGACACCGAACGGCGGCTTCACTTCGCCGTTGTAGAGTTGGCCGATGACTACTGGCTGGTCGATATCCCCCTGGCGGAACTCGACCAAGACCTCGCTATCGATCCGGGGCAGGAAGTTGGCGCCCCAGTTGGGACCAGCCAGAGCCTCGGCCACCGGCACCCAAATCCCCGAAGACGCATCGCCAGGGGCATGACCCGATTGGGGGGCACCGGCATCGTTAAGGCCACCGGGGTTGGGAGCGTCCCCGCGCTGCCAAGTGTATTGGATGCGCACCTGGTGGTCGCGACTGCTGGTTACGGCGTCGCCGGGGTGGCCCACCACTCTCGCCAGCAGCGGGCCGCCCACCTCGGGCTTGGGGCGGGGCACAGGGGCTATGGGAGTGGTGGCCGGAATGGCCAGGAAAGCGTTGCGGTACTGGCCGGCCTTGAGGGTGTCGTCGCCGAGCTGCTCGCCAGCGTGGCCCAGGTTGTTCACCGCTGCGTGTTCCAACACCAGAGCCACATAGGGCCCTTCATCACAACGCGGATGGCCGCTCAAGGTAAAGGCTTCACCGGTGGCCAGGGTGCGTACCCGACTTTCGCCGCGATGGACCCGTTGTAACACCCGCAAGGCATCCAGATGGTGGCCAGCGGTCCGTTCCGCCTGTTCGGCGCTGTCGAAGCGGGCATCCTGGCGGTGCCAGTAGATCTCCCGTACCGGCAGACCATCTGGGTCGGTGGCTTCGGCGCGACCAGTGACGGTACGTACCTTGCTGCTGTGCCAGCTGGCCACCTGCACCGCGTTGGGGGTGAGGCGGCTACCGTCGGTGAAGCGGGTCACCGAAGGTCGGCTTTCCTCGGAGCGGTCATTATGGAAATCCAGGGAGGGACCTTCCGGCAGGCAGGCGTGCTGGTCGAACACCACCAAAGTCACCGGCGGGCCGCCGTCCTTGGCATCCTCTTGGCCGTCCTGGCGATGCTCAAAACGCCAGGCCAGTCCGTATTCCGTCATCAATCGCTGACAGAAGGCCCACTGGTTTTCCCGGTACTGGGTGATCATGGGCCGTTGCGGCAACGGGGCCATGAGATCAAAGCGGACGGCGGCTTCGGGGTATTCGCCGATGATGCGCTCGATAACGTCTTGGGCGGAGCACTGAGGGAAGATCTCGCTGTTCAAGCGTTCTTCCAGCCAGAAGCTCCAGGAACCCAGGACCAGCTCGCAGCGGGGCAAACCGTCCATGTCCCGGTATTGATAGGAGTCTACACAGACACCGTGCCAGCGGCGCCAGCCGCCATCCGGACAGCGCAGGGACAGCGTCATCGGCTGGCCGTTCAAGACGTCACCAATGTCCTCATCCCGACGGTCCGAGCCGGTAATGAAGCAGTCGATGGTGAAGGTGTACTCGCCACAGACTTCCTCGCGGCCCCGGAAGCGCTCCACCACCAGGCCTTCCGCCGCGGCGTCGACTTCGATCAGGCGTTGGTTTTGGAGTGGGGTGGCCAGGGCAGCCAGGATATCGCGGCCAAGCGAAAAGGGATCGGTCATGGAAATCCTTCTCCAATATCTATCATCAGCGAATCCGGCTGAGTTCAGCGAAGCATAGCAAGCTCGGGCAGGGCGTCAACCTGGAGGGCTGATCCCTTGAAGGGTGCCCGTTACCCATACAAGATACGTCTTGACCGTCTGGCCATTATGTCGTGTCGGAGCAACATCTCCGCCAGTGGCCCGAAGGCGGGAATGACAACCATAGCGCTGAATCCGGGTATCCTCCGTGAAAGTCAGAAGATGCCCGTTGGCGGAAAGAGCGGTGATTCCGCTTATCACGCCGGCGCTTAGGCAAGCTTCCGGTGACATCCATTGGTCTCTACAATGTACTTGCATCTGTTCTGCGCGTATCACCACGGTGTCAGCCAGCAGCAATTCAGCCCCACCGGGGAATGTAATGCGAAGGGTGTCGGGGTAGGCATCAGGATGAAAAGGGTCTCGGCGGCGCAGTTCGGCGTGTTCATCCAGAACCCGCTGCGCCTGCCATTGGTAATCCTCAAACAGGGCGTGCCAGTCTATCCCCGGCGCGTCTCGTGCCTGTCTCTCGTCATGTGTCATGTGTCGATCATCCCAGTTGATCTGATGAAACCCATGAGGCCATGAGAGTACCAAGATCGCGCCTGTCATCAAGGACAATCCACAACGGGTTGAACGGGGCTGGTAGATTCACACGGGCTCTGGATAAGCTGGTGCGTGGGTGCTGTGTGGAGCGTAGAGCCAATCATAAGGATCTACGACGAGCCAATGCCCTTTTCACCCCCACAGGGGAGGATTCTGCGTGTCAGATCCAGTGACTCCTGCAACCTATTCTGGATTGGGGTAGGGTCATGTCGGTGAGCAAGAGCTGCGAGGACAACCGACGCGCTACGACGGTTGGTGAGCACTCGGGAGCGAGATAACCTTTGCTTTCGGTGCGATATCGAGTCTAGCCGAATTTTCTATCGGGGGGGCTCGCCCTCCACAAAACACATTGGGTACTAAAGATCGATTAATCTATCGTCTCCAGTACTCGACGAGGTGATAGATTATGAAAAAAATTAAACGGTTTTTAAATTGGTATGGATCACGCAAGCCCGTTAAGTTCTCTGATTTGCCGAGCTGGGCCGTCGTGATACTCCTAGGGATAGCATCAATGGAGGCGGCTTGGTTTTCTATGCCCCTACATCAAGTCGGGCCCGATTTTATCATCGCTGTAAACAACGGGGTGCCGATCAATGGCGTGGCTGTCGTTATCGCAGCTGTTTTACTGCTGTGCGTAGTTACTGTGACCTATTTCTCATTGGTGGTCGTGAGGCTTCTCGAAATCCTAAAAGAAAGGCATTTCCAATAGAATGGAGGAGGTATAAAAGCGGCTGTGTTTTTCTATCCAGATAAGTTCATTTTGTGTCTGTAAGGATAAGGTATCGGTAGGCTAGTTTGGGGATGTGTAGTAGGGGCCGCGCGCGAATAGGGCCAGTGAGTCTGACTACCTCTTGGCATGTAGGAGGAGGGGGTATGGAGTGTTTTTCCATTGATGAAAGCGGCTACACCGGGTTTGATCTGCTGAATCCGGATCAGCGCCTTCAAGGGGCCACGGCGGTTGCACTTGGAAACGATGAGGCTGCGCGACTGATCCGAGAGCACTTCCCCAAATTACAGGCACCCGAACTCAAATATCGTTCACTCGCCCGCCGATCAAGCTATAGGCAGCCACTATTGGAATTGCAACATGCTGTGCTGTCTCAGCACAAATGTGTGACCTATATCTGCGACAAGCGCTTCCTGCTGTTGCTCATGTTTCTGGACTACGCGGCCGAGCCGTTCTATTACGAACGGGACCTGGACTTCTATAAGGACGGGCAGAATTATGCTTTGGCCTCATTGCTATACGCCGTCGGCCCAACACTGCTCGGACGGGCAGCATTTGAAGGGTTACTCTCCGCCTTCCAGAGGGCAGTCAAGGATAAGACACCGGAGGCTTTACGTGCTTTGGTGACGGCTGCCAGAACTCTCGATTGGCGAAAACTACCTGAAGCGCTGGGGCCGCTGGCCCTGGCATCCCCCGAGTGCCTGTCAGCGATCGCCACGCCGGGTGTTTCAACCGACGCGGCGATGGTTGTTCTGCAGTCCTTGATTACTCGGATGGAGGTGATGGCGGAGGGGCCCTACCGGGTTGACCACGATCAATCGAAGAATTTGCTCACTTATCATAATTTGCTGCAACGCTATATTGACCATCAAGATGAGGTCGAATTCAAGCAGACGCAAATCACGGGCATTCGATTCCCGCTCAAGCTGTCTTCCGTGACCCAGATCGACTCGAAGATCAGCCCTGCGGTGCAGGTTGCCGACGTTATGATTGGAGCGGCTATTGACGCCGCTAATGGATTAGAAGGCTGGCGATCTCCGTTGTTGGAACCGCAGGCCGTGATGTCGCTGTATGCGGATGACCAGTTGATCCACTTGATGCCGTCGATCGATTTCACCGAACAAAAGCAGTTCCGTCAAGTGGGGCAGGCGGCAAAGATGATCGATTATTTTGTTAAGCACTTTGGTGCCAAGCTTTCGTGAAGGCGTTGTGGGAAATCTGGAGAGGCTATACATGGCAAAGATCAGAAAAATCGAGATTGCGAACTTCCGCGGTATCCAGCGGTTGGCTTGGTGCCCGTCGCCTGGTATCAACTGCCTGATCGGTCCGGGTGACAGCGGCAAGTCCACGGTGCTGGACGCGATTGACTTGTGCCTGGGAGCCAGGAGGAATTTCCAGTTCTCGGATGCCGACTTCTTTGGCCTGGATATCGAGAATCCGATCAGCATCACGCTGACCCTTGGCAACCTCGATGACAGCATGAGGACGCTGGAGAGTTTTGGTACCTTCTTGTGCGGATACCACGCCTCCACGGGCATCGTCGAAGGCGAACCCTCCGCCGACGCAGAGGTGGTTCTCTGCCTGAACCTGACGGTTGCCAGTGACCTGGAGCCTTCGTGGACGCTCATCTCCGATCGGGCTACCCAGCAAGGCATCGTCAAGACACTGGCCTGGAAGGATCGCGTTGCACTGGCCCCCACTCGCATCGGTGCGCTTGCAGACTTCAACCTGGGATGGCGGCGAGGTTCTGTCCTGAACCGCATCTCGGAAGAAAGAGCCGATGCCTCGGCTGCTCTGGTCAAGGCAGCCAGAGATGCCCGTAGCGCCTTTGGAGACAAAGCAGAGCAACAACTGAGGGAAGCATTGGGAATCGTCACGCTGACCGCGAAGGAGTTGGGCGTCAACATCGGCGCCGGGGCCAAAGCGCTTCTCGATTCGCACTCGGTATCCTTCGGGGGAGGCTCCATTTCCCTTCACAACCACAGTGGCATCCCGCTTCGTAGCCTGGGGGTCGGCTCCACGCGCCTGCTTATCGCCGGTCTGCAGCAGAAAGCGGCGGCTAAGACTTCGATCGTGTTATCGGATGAATTGGAGTATGGCCTGGAGCCTCATCGCATCACCCGTTTCCTGGGCTCCCTTGGCGCCAAGGAGCAGACTCCTACTCTCCAGGCGTTCCTCACAACTCATTCCTCCGTGGCGTTGAGGGAGCTGTCGGGGGGCCAGCTCTTCGTATTACGCCAATGCCCCGACGGCCACGAAGTGCGTCTGGTCGGTAACGGTGACGGAATCCAGAGTACAATTCGCCTCTATCCCGAAGCCTTCCTCGCGAGGTCCGTGATCATTTGCGAGGGGGCTAGCGAGATCGGCTTATTGCGCGGCCTGGATCTGTACAGGCTCGACCAAGGAAATGTGTCTCTGGCGGCATTGGGCGTGGCCCTGGTTGATTGCGGTGGTGGGGACACGGACCGTCCGTATGCCCGCGCGGCAGCCTTTCAAGACTTGGGTTATCGGGTGATGGTAGTGCGTGATGACGACAAACAACCTACTCCTACCGTCGAACAGGCTTTTATTCAGAAGGGCGGCACGGTTGTCGCCTACCGTGCAGGACGGGCCTTGGAGGACGAGTTGTTCGGCAGCCTCACACCGGCGGCTTGCCAGAAGTTGATCAGCTTTGCGGACGAACTCCATGGCGATCTGATCTTTCATCATCTCTGCACAGTCTCGAACAATACGCTTACCTTTCAGGCTGTCTGGGACGAGATTCAGACCACTGGGGAACTGTCAGTCGAGCACAGGGCTACCCTTGGTAAGGCGGCGCGTATTCGCAAGGCTGGCTGGTTCAAATCCATCTCTTGGATGGAAGAGGTAGCACGAACCATCGTTGCTCCGGACCTGACCGAGTGCGATCAGGGGTTCCGGGCGCTGATGGATCAGGTATTTGAGTGGGCCGCCTATGAGCCGCGCTGAAATAGACCTCCGCGCGGTCGAGCGCGGCACTATCACCGCACCGGCCGGCTGTGGCAAGACGGAACTGATCGCTCAGACCTTGCGGGCTCACCGGGAAAGCAAGCCCATTCTCGTGTTGACACATACAAACGCGGGGGTTGCTGCACTGCGAGCCCGATTGGATCGCGCGGGGGTTCCGACTAAAGCTTATCGACTGAGCACCATCGATGGCTGGGCCATACGGCTCATTTCGACCTTTCCCGCTCGGAGTGCCCATGATCCGGAAATTCTTCGGTTGGCTGCGCCAGCGCGTGACTACCCCGTGATCCGGGAAACTGCTTGGAAGCTGCTAGAGGCTGGGCACGTCAGCGAAGTGCTTAAAGCCTCGTATGCGCATCTCATTGTTGATGAGTATCAGGACTGTTCGGTGCCTCAGCACCGCATTGTCTACTTTCTTTCGCTCATCCTGCCAACATGCGTGCTGGGCGACCCGATGCAGGCCATCTTCGGGTTTCGGGGCAATGTGCTGGCGGACTGGAATCAGCAGGTTTGCACACATTTTCCCGTCGTCGGCGAGCTGGAGACACCCTGGAGGTGGCGGAACGCGGGAGCTGAAGCGTTTGGACAGTGGCTGCTAGAAGCCCGCCGATTACTGGCAGTTGGACAGCGGGTGGATTTGCGTAGCGGCCCGCCGGAGCATGTGAGCTGGGTGCAGACTATCCCTCCCAATGACCATCAGCAGCGCTTGGCTGCGGCAAGGACAGCCCCACCTGCTGCTGATGGTAGGGTGCTTATTATCGCCGATAGCCGCAACCGGTCGGCTCAACAGAACTTTGCAAGCCAGACTCCGGGAGCCTCAACAGTTGAAGCTGTCGACCTGCAGGACCTCATCGTGTTCTGCAGCAGCTTCGACGTTTTCGCACAAGATGCTCTTGGGCGGCTTCTGACATTTGTGAAGAGTGTCATGACCAATGCTGGTGTCTCGGAGCTGATACGGCGAATGGAAACACTGATGCGGGGAACAGCAAGGAACCCCCCGAACGAAGCTGAGCAACTCGCGTTAGAGTTTAGGCATACTCCGTCTTTGGCTGCGGCAGCTGCGTTGTTGTCGGCACTGCGTGCACTTCCTAATGTGCGAGTGCATCGTCCTGCTATTTTCTACGGTGTGCTCAAAGCACTCAGGGAGGCCTCGACGGGGATAGTTCCATTGGAAGAGGCCGCGATACGAGTGCGCGAGGAAAACAGATTGTTGGGACGTTCGCTGCCCAAGCGAGCTGTTGGTAGCACGCTGCTGCTCAAGGGATTGGAGGCGGAAGTGGTCGTGCTTTTGAATCCCGAAGGCATGAGCGCTCAGAACCTGTATGTCGCAATGACCCGGGGTTCCATGCAGCTTGTTGTGTGTAGTGCAAGCCCTCTCCTTGGGTAGAACGAGTTGGGAGAAACAGTACATATGCATGACGCAAGAATGTCTATGCCTTACTTGCTCTGCCACACCCACTGAGGCAAACTGCCCATTAATTGAACAGGTGCGACGGCCCTGGAGGGCGTCATGACCCGTGAGATCCTGAACCAGGAAAAACGTAAAGCCGAAAACGCTCGGCATTGGACGGAGCAGGCGCAGCAGCCGGCCTCCGAACCGATGGCGTGGCGGGATTGCCTGCGCGCAAAACGTCCGAAGGCTCAGAACCAGGAAGCGGGAACCCGTGCTGAAGAGGCTCGCGCCTGGGCAGAGAGCCCCGAACCGGCGCCCACGGCCAAAGGTAAGGCTTCTGGTCGTCAGACGGGCTGGATCCTGGCGGCGCTGCTCATTGGTTTGCCCCTGCTACTACTTGTATTCGGGCATTGGCTGGCGTGGATTGCGGTTGCGGCTCTTGTGCCTCAGATTATTGTTTTCTGCGTGCGTAGTTTGGCTTACACAGAGAGCACGGGCTCATCATTCGGCGAGTCCGATGATGAAGAGAGAAAGGACGGTCACCCTTCTTACAATCAGTTAGATAATTCTCAAGAAAATCCTTATAACTGGTAAAGCAGGGCAGGCTTAAAGCTTGCCTTTTGTCACGTGTTTCGTGGCGGCCTCCCCACCTTTTCCGCTGGCCGATTTAGCCTCTCCTTGTCCGCCGTTGATAGCCTTGGAGGCGGCATCTCCACCTTTATACCCCGCCCATCCCAGCATCCCCATCCACAGTGCGGGCAGCACCAGGTACATGGAGAAACTGACGAACCACCGGATGCTCTTCTCTTTACTGTTCCCGATGCCCGCCAACCAGCCTTCCATGTCCGCACCGTAGAGTATCTCGGTCAGGTTGTTGTCCAACCACGCCGCCAACTGCCACCAAAACGTCATAAAGACGGTGCCGAACATGATGAAGGTGACGAGGCCGGTCACTTTCCAGGAGTACCCGGAAAACACCAGGATGAAGGGCAAAGCCATGATCATGGCCATCAGCGTCAACCACTGCACCATGGGCAGGGCGTCCACCATGATCGCTTTCGCAGGGGCAGCTGCTGCGGCGGCTGCCCCCATCCCCACAAACCCAGCCGCGTCGTTGGCCAGGCGGGCCACCCAGCCACTCAGCCCCTCGTCCGCAAAGGTGCTGCCGTAACCTGGCTTCCGGGACGGGCGGGGGTTGCCTTTGAGCACCCGGCGCAGGGCCGCATCCTCGGCGGAGCTGGTCCCGAATACCGTGGAGAGGGCGCTTTGGGTGTCCGCATCCACCTGGTCCATCAAGCGGGACCGCAGGCCCACGCCCGACGTTTCCCACCATTCCTTACAAGTGGGATAGCCCCGCTGGCCGGGTCCGGTGCTGGATCGCCCTGCATCCCGGTTGGCATCATACGGAAAGCCCTGAGTCGGCTTGTCGGCGTACAGGCTGTCGTAATAACCAGGAGTGTTAAGGAAGTAGCTGGACCCGATCCAGTCCACATCAAGCGTCACATCTGGCGGTACGCTGTTGCCGTCGGAATCGCGCAGTAGCTTGGTGCGCGCCATCCCGAAACACCACTGCTGAAATTCGTTCAGCTGATACCGCAGCTTGGGGTCTTTGACGACCGTTTCATCCAGCTTCTGAGCGACGTGCTGGTAGGCCGGTTTGCAGGGTAGGGAGGCCACCGCGGCATTGGTCGCGCCGTGAGACACCGCGTGAACGGCCGCCCACCACAGAGGGATTTGGGCCGACATCCCAGCACCAGTACCCCCGGTGCTGTCGTAGACGGTGGTGCCGCACTGCTGGAAGTGCGTTTGGTCGTATTCGCCCGTCTGGAAGTTAACGCTCATGATCGGCGCGGTGCAGAAGCCGTAGATCAGGATCATGGCGTAGAAACCGGCCTCGATCCGGTTCAGCGTGAGCAAGCCTTTGTTGCCTTCGTCCTCTCCCTCCCGGCGGGCTTGGTACCATTCTCTGAGCACCAGAGCAACGAAGGGCAGGGCGGCGACCATGCTCTCGTTGAGCATGCCCCAGATGGCGTTGTTCACCACCCAGCCGAGCACCAAAACGACATGCTCGAAATATCCGAAGGTCATCAGATCCGCGCTCATTGGGTACCTCCGGCGTAAGACAGAATGTTGAACAACTCCAAGGTGGCGATAACGATCACAACAGCCCGCTCACTGCGGCGTAGACGGTATCGCGCGGCGGCACCGCCATCTTGATCCCGGGCGACGGAGTCCAGGATCCTGGGCCGCCACCGGCGCCAGTAGAGTGCCCCTATAACGAGATAAAGCCCCAAGCGCCAGACCACCCACCACGGCGTCAGGCGGGTCATGAGGGCATGCCATTCCTGCAGACCACCCGCTAGGAGGCTGCCGATGGTGGTCACCGCCAAGCTCAAGCCAAGCAGGATGGCCCATAGGCTCAAAAACAGCGTCCAGCGGGACAGGTGGCTCCAACGAGCAGGGTGGTACCAGGCGGGGCGTTCAGGCATGGCGGGATCCGGTGTCTGACAATCACGATGCTGACCATGCTGCCCGCGGTGCGATTCGGATCAATGGGGAATTCAAACGGGGCGTGTGAGAATTACGATATGGAATACGGTAATCGGCTCTTGAGATACTCCTGACAGAACCTGTCACAGTCCCGAGATAGTGTTTCCCTGATGAACTAGTGCGCTAACCGGAGGTTTGGGAATGACAGGGAATGCGGACCATGAGCGTATCTGGGCGGAATGGCACCGTGCTGCCAGTACCTCGGACCAGGCGGCGCTGATCGCCCTTTACGCGGATGATGCGATATTGGAGAGCCCTCTGGTCCCAGCCATTTTGGACGACATGCCAGAGGGCATTTTGCATGGGCGACGGCAATCAAGCGTTTCCTGGATGAGGGCGCACGCCGGTGCCCCAATCCGCTGGTGCGCTGGTATCGCACGGATGTCTGGTTCAGCCAAGGGGACACCCTCATTTGGGAGTACCCCCGACAAACGGACGAGGGTGACCAGATTGATCTCGTTGAGGTCATGGAGATTCGAGAGGGCGAAATCCAACATCACCGGATCTATTGGGGCTGGAAGGGGTGTACGCTGATCGCCCCGGTTCTTTTGCAGTATGCAGAGGACTGACTCGCATTTTTGAATCCGATTACTCGATTACTGAGACGCGAACATAGCACGCCATGGTTTTTGGCTGTGTCTGCCTGGATTTAGTGAACGTTGCAGATTGGAACGGATTGCGTCATATTTTGGTTTGCCATATCGGTAAAGTGCGATCCCGCATGACCGATAGGCGTCATGGCGTTCATGACTTTTCCTTTATTTCCTATCGAGCCTGACCCCACGGCCCCAGAAATGGGGCCGCTTTTTCCGTATGTGGTGGCGATGAAACATATTACCAAACAAAGGCAAGAGAGATCGAATGTGCGTCGGCGTGGCAGGGCAGGGGAAGAGGTCCCCCTGTCCTGATTGGTCTAGATATCCTTCTTAAGGGACAATATGGCTACGTATATATACGGCAGTGGTGGAAGGAAACAAAGTATAAAGCACACAAATATAGTCGTCTTCGGTGTCGATGTTTTCTTCTTTGCAAGCAACACCGCGCCGATCATCGGTCCAATAGAAAGGAGCGCGACCAGTATAAGGATTAGTTGGTATATGCTTTGTGCTTGCATGCTATATCTGACCTATTTGCATTGGGGGTCTGTGTAACAATCATACCATTCTTCTGTCACTGTGGCTGGACCAACATCTATGTCGTACTCCGGCGTGTTGTAATCTGGAAACTCCGGATAGTAGAAATCATCTGGCCAGCCGTAGTCGGATTCACCAGGAGCAAGTCCACCGAAGTCAAATGAGCCCCCATTGTTACCTGGATTCTGAGGGTTGTCGGTGGATCTGACATACCTGATAGAAACGCCTCCGCCTACCATTCCGAAGACTAAAACCGGTTTTCCACTTTCGATACCTTCCTTGGTTACGCCTTCGTACAGTACAGGGCCGCCACTGATTCTCCCAAGCGCGTCGACAAATTTAAGAAAGGCATCCCGCCCTCCGCTTGAAAATTTGAATGCTGTTCCACTGTAGTCACTACGCTCCGCGAAGATTGAATTGAAGTCAGTATCTTTGCCAACAAGAAAGGCACCATCCGAACTCATTGGAATGTTTCCGAAATTACCTGTTGGTGCGGAATCTACGGAAAACCAGGCCGTTGATCCGTCCGAAAAGCTAAGGGGGACGCGGATGCCTTCAATGAAGCCCAGCCCTTCTAAAAGTCTCCATCCGGTGAACTCTATTTGGGCGAAATAGTCGGTCTTGTTGTTATACCAATCTATAACCATGTTCTGGTTGTAGTTCGCGCCTACCAGGTCCCATGCGGATGGCAGAACAGCGGCAGGAACTTCTTGGTTCGATATGTCGATGCTTATTGCGCGCGCTATCAAATTGCCTTCAGATTCAGTTTTTAACGCTTGGTAGATAATGGCGCCATTTTCATGGAGAAGTCCAAGCGATTCCGCCAGATCGGTGGTGTATGGATTTGTTTCCAAGCGGGCACTAAATCCGCAACTGGATTTGAAGCCATAGTGGTTTGGTTGTGTCATCTCAACACACTGCTGGGTTACCTGATATGCTTTCTTGTTGACTATATCGAGAACTAGGTAATAAGTCGTTCTCGGAGGCTGCCAGCTGCCATAGTTGTAGTACTCGCCGATAACGGTACTAATGGTTTCGGTTCGAATGAAAGCGGCATACGCGGCGTCAGAAAAGGAATTGCAGTCGCTGCAAAGAAAGGTGTCTCTATATTTTCCAATTAAATTGCTTATGGAGATGCCAAGAGGATCGCTTGTCTGCAATCTAGGGTCTTCCTGGATTTTGCACTCCGCCCATTCCTGCCCTCTCATAGACGGGCCACAGCTTGTGCTTAACGGATAAACAGTTGATGTGGCGCGGTTGAAGACATAGTAGGTCTCGGAAATGTTGTATCCGTAATACTCAAATTTCCTGGCATTTCCTGTGACCGAGTAGCTTTTCTTTATCTCAAGATATGCTTTGTCTTGTGCGTTAGATAGAGACTGGCAGTCGTTACACCCAATAAAAGTTGGGGTTTTGTCCGCGGCGAATGCCGTTGCAGATATGAGCGTCAGTAGAATTAAAAATAGCCGGCGCATTTGAATCTCCTTATTTATGCGCGATTTGTTGGAGTGGGAAATATTTGAATAATGAAATTGCAGAAATGTTAATAATTACAATTCTTACTTGTTTCTTGGGTTTGATTTGAAAAACAAATATTTTCCTTCTTAATAATGAAATGACAGGTGACATTTTTGTGGCTTAGCGATCCCGATGTAGGGAACCACCGGAGTATGGGGAGGTCACTCGGAGGCTCCGCGACACCGGGGAGTGGTAGGTGGGTAAAGTTGTTTGGTAATGCTTGGCTTTGCCCCGTCCCGATAAAGCTAAAGCTTTTTTAAGATGGCGATGCTTTGGTCGCGTGAATAGCCTGAGTAAGAGCGCCCCATCGATAGCTCTGGTGTGTGGTCATTTCAGGGCTTCCAGCGGATCGGGCAGGGCATCGCCGGATTCCGGCGCCCCAGTCCGTGCGGACCCCGAGCGTCGCAGAATCGCCGTGCTGGCCGCGTTACGGGCCAGAGCCTGACGCACTTCCATCTCAGTCTTAAGCGAATCAATGTCCCGATCCAGGACTTGCAGGCGCCGATCGATCGCCGTCTGACCTTCCTCGTTATCGGAGATCCCGGGTTCGCTGGCGCCCGCCAACAGCAGCCGTCGTGCCCAGATCGCTTTGGTCAGGGTACGGGCCAGCGCCATCTCGCCCGCCAGGCGATGAACCAAGAGAGGACCTTCTGGGTCGGTTTTCAGCGCCTCGATGACCCCGCGTGATACGGACAAACCGGGTCCGGCGGAGACCTTGCGCAGATTCTCCGGTGTGGTCGGTGTTGAGCCATTGACCATATTGGCCAGATCCTGAGCGAGCTTTTCCTGTTCGTCTTCAAGATCGCGCATCAGGCCGGCACCGGCCTCGGTGGTGACTTTCTCGCACCCATCGCAGGTGCGATGCACTTCCTCGCCCGCCACCTTGCTGATCCACTGCGCGGCCTCCTGGGGTGAGCCCCAAACGGTGCACATGCCACCCCGGCAGGCGGACCCGCCTCCGCCGGCACCACCATTACCGCCACCTCCAGCCCAGTTACCGTCATCCGTGGGCACGGAGCCCCAGCCGCCCCCACCACCACTGACCGGGGAGGTATCCGTGGTATTGGTGCGGCCGTGCAGGATGTTGTAGCCGGCGGTGGCCGTGTCGCTCATGACTCGAATCGGTGCTTGACCGCTGCCGCCGCGTTTTTCGCCGCCCACCCAGGTAGTGCCCCGGTTGCCGGCCTCATCTTCCACGCGCTCCTCGGCACGGACCGCGTCGGTGGAGGCCATGGCGGCCAACTGCCAGTTTTCGGCCACGGCACGGCGTTGCCAGCCGCTGGTGGGGATCATGTCTCCCATTTTCTCGGCCATCTGCTGACAGGACAGTTTGGCTTTGCTGAAATCCGCCTTGCCCTGCAGCACACCGTTGGTGACCAGGTCATAGAGCCCGGGATCCGCCCGCTGAATGATCATGGCGGGCAGACTGGCAACCGCGCCCTGCGCATTACGGACGATGTTGCCCATCATGGACCGGAATCCGTCTGTCGCGCCGTTCAACTGATTGCGAACCGTGATTTTGGGATCAAAGTTGCCGCAACTGGCGTTAGCGTTCCAGCGCAGCCCCAGGCCGATCTGCCCGGGCTGGTGGCCCCGCCCGGCCGAAATCGCCACCGGCGAGGCGCCGCCGATTTGATAATACAGGCTGTCCGCGGACTCGGCCCGACCAGGGGCGGGGAAGAGCATCACCACCAAAAACGCAGCGGGTACTGTCCCCGCCAACGCCCGACTTAAGATCACACTCAAGGTCCTCATGGGTAATCTCCCGTATGGGAAAGGAGTTTCTGTCCGCGTTTCTTGCAGCAGCTGTACGGTCGCCACAGCGCCCAGGCGTAGTCGCCTTGTTGAGCCAGGTGCCCCCGGAACGAGGCGGCGGGCCCGCGATCCGGGAAGACCGCGCAGGACTGGGTCATGGCCGGCGTCAGGCGTTGCCACTTGTGGGTGTCCTTATCGCCTTCCTTGACTGGGGGCGGCGCCCAAACGCCACGAGAGCTGCGGGTTCGGGGCACCAGCGGCGTATAGACGTGCGGTTGGCCGTTGCGGGTGACCAGATCCGCCACCCGTTGGGCCACCACGGCGGCGGCTTTGTAATCGTTGGATTGCGTTACGAACCCGGCCCGCGGATAGACATTGCCCCAGCGGTTCAGTAGCCCCTGACGAACCTCGCGCAGCCCTGGTGTCAGCGCCTGGGGATAGATTTTTTCAGGCAATCCTTCGCGCCAGGCGTAGGTGTCCAGCACGGACAGGAAATAGGGCTGTAACGGCCGGGCCGGGGTGGAGCAGGTATAGCCCCACTGCCCGGCGAATTGACTGAATACGGTCGAGGCCGGGTGGCCAATGGCATCCCCGTTTTTGAAACGCAGGCTGTTATGGATGCCCTCCTCACCGATGGAACTGGCCGCGTCCGCGCCCTCGGCGGTGACGCCACCGCCGCGCGCATTGCCGTTGGAGGGGCTCATGAACGCCACGTCCCGCCAGGGATTGTTTCCGGTGTTCTGATAGCTGCTAACCACTAACTCCGGGATGTAGTGGCCCACTTTGACGCTGCTGCGCACCGAACAGCCAAACGGCGTGCAGCGCAGCCACAGACACACCCCGACCACTCGATATTGCAGACAGTCCTGGGACCAAGCGGACTGGACGATGGATGCAGTGTCCACGGCGCGGGCCGGTGCGGCGGTGCCGAGGAGACTGAAAAAGCCCATAGCGCTAAGCAGACCGCAAAGAGCGAGCCGTACCTGACGGGCGACGTGTTGCGACATTGACGCAATTGAAATCATGGACGGTTCTCCCGAGCCTGCTTAATACGCTGTAAAGCCTGGGCCACATCATGGACGCCATAGACCACATAGGTGCCGTCCACCACCACGGCGGGGAGTTTTTCGATGCCGAGCTGCCAGGCCCGGGCCACCGCTTCGTAGGCCCGTCCGTATTCCTTAAATACGTGCTGCCAGTCCTCGGAGCGCATGCGTGCTTGTGCGGCCTGAGCGGCGGCGTCGGGATCAGTGGGTAGATCCATGGACAGAGCGCCGTCGAGCCGGGCCGGGGCGTCCAGTTCCACCACCACGGCATCGTCGGGGACGGACGTCATGGGCTCGGTGGCGACGGTGAAGACCTCGATGCCGGCGTAGGCCGGCGTCAGGATGGCATTGACGCAGAGGGTGGCAGCCAACAGATATCGGAAATGAAAAGGTCGAGACATGGCACGGACACAGGGTGATGGGGTTCCCTGCATGCTGCCATCGCCTTGTCTTGCGACAACGGAAAAACCCGACACCTCACGGTGGCATTTTCTGGTGCTGGGGCTCACTAGGCGGTATGGCCATTGGGAAGCGAGCGAAAATGCTATACTCGGGGCGCGGTTGAAGGAGGTGTAACGCGCAGGACGCACAGGAACGTCTCTGAATCGTCAATCTGCCGCTTGGGTTTGGCGCGATCCCCACAAGCGACACAACGAGGACCATCCCATCAATGATTGAATATTTTTCCCCAGGCGAACACCCGCGCGGTTTCGTCGGGTTCCTGGTGACGGCCCGCATCGACGGTCGTACCCGAAAAGCAACCTTTTCCACTCAAACCGCCTCATCCCAGGATAAAGCCAACTTGTGGGTTCAATACCAGTGGTTAAGCGCCGTAGGAACGGACCTGGACTGGAGGATTGAGAAGCGGGAACGGGATTATCATCGCTTCGTGAGCACCGACGCGCCCGGGACACCGCCGGGCCGCGGTCTCGGTGTCCATGGGCTGACGGCGGTGTTTTATGCGTCGGGAGACGACTGGATTCCGGCCTTCTCCGTGGCGCGTCACCCGGATCTGCTGGGGCGTCCGCAAGCGGATCGGCGCTTTACGTTTGAGCACGCTCCGTACTCCACGGTCTGGCGGGACGCGGTGGTGTTCTGGGCGGACGAACACGCCATCGAGGAGGCCGACCGGGAGCGTGTGTTGGCAGCGCCGCCCGAGCCGACGGTGTTCGCGGACTTGCGGCGGCGGATGCGGGATGAGGGGAGTGCTATTTTCAGCGAGGCGCTGTCACCGGTTTTCCGCGAACAACGGGAAGCGCTGGCGGCCACGCGAGCGCCGGCACAGGCCCTGGAGGCGGCGCTCCTTGATGACCTGAGTGACTGGAGCCGCCGCAACAATAAACACCGAAAGGGTGTGGCCTGATACCCCGGAAGACCATAGTGGCGCCTTGCTAAGGGCTTCCTCCGAAAACGTCTCTGAGCGAATCAGTTGAGTGTCCTCTCCGAGATCAGACCAATCTGAGCCAGCGCGCTAGTGGCTTTTTGCGCCGCGTAGCCGTCGCCGGAGCGTTCCGCCCAGGCGGCGAGATTGAGGGTCAGTTCCTGAATGAAGCGCCTTTCGTCGCACAGCTCCAGACAGCGCTGGACCAGCCCGAACAGATGACTGCGCTGTTTGCGTTGCTCCAGCCGGGTGGCGGCGGTGGCCATGTCATCGCGTACCCAGTTGTAGCCGAAATCCGCCTTCTCCGGCTCGGCGACGACGGTGGTGTGGGGCTGCTCATCGAGATCCTGCAACTGGGTGTCGGCGATGAGGATCAGGACACTAGCGAGTTGCACCGCGGTGTGGGCATCGAGGAACCATTGAAAGATCCGCTGTTCGCCCATGCGGCCGCTGTCGCGGCGATAGCGCCGACGCAGATCCAGCAGCAGTTGCGCTGGCGTCGCCGTAGCGGCGCCGAGCGGATCGTCGAAGACCACGCTCACATCCAGGACCACGCCCTCACGGCCGGGGTGGCGGTATTGCCGAAAGGTGACGCCGCCGTCTGGCGTGTCCACACGTTTGAACTGAAAAGTGGATGTGTCGTGTTGACCATCCATCAAAGTGTTCTGGTTTCGCTCGGCGTGGGAAGCCTGGCGGATGAGGTTGGGCATAGGGAGAACTCCTGCTGGCCTGAAGGGATTATGTCTTGGAGCGCCGGAATGGAGCGGATACAGGCTCATACCTTCTTCAGAAAAGTGGCGATCCGGTGAAGCAAAGAGGTGGTTTGAGGCGAGGCTGTGGGTTCGGCGTGGGTGATTGCCAGTTCCTGGCAACGGGCAAGAAAGGTATCGCGATCAAGGATGTCGTCCTGGTCCGAGTCTAGATCCCGCCACTCGAATTCCAGCCGGTAGTAGTCCAGTTTCCAACCGGCGGTGTCGTCCCTGCCCGCTTGTACCGGGCGAGGGATCAAGGTGATCGGACGGCGCTGGGCATGCAGGGCCGCTTGTGCGCTCTGCCAGGTTTGGAAGGCGATTTCGTCCACGTGATAGTGGCTCACGGTAACATCATGGAGTTGACTCAGCCCTTGCTCGTGCAGGTAGAAGCGGGCGAGGCATGTACGATGGTTGCCGTCGGAGCCGACGTAATAATCCAGTCCATCCACGGTATTATAATAAATACGGGGTCTGCGAGGTTGGGGTTCCAGGTAATAGCTTGGATTGTCGTCCAAGTACTGGAGATTACGTGGCATGCGTTTGCCATCGGTGAGCAGTTGCAGCCAGGTTTTGCCTTGATAGTCCCAATGATCGGTGCCGACCACGCGAAAAACATTGACCGAACCGGTTTCGGTCCAGTAATGACGGGTCACAAAGGGTTGTTTATCCTGGGGCAGTGCGGTGCTCCAGGTGCGCAGCGTCTGATTAGCCCAGTGTGGTGGCGTGTTGAGCTGCCGACGCACGAAATCGAAATCGTGTGGTTCGGCTCTCTCCTTGTCCACCATGCTGCCCATGTGATTGATGTTCCTCGTTGCGTGCCTGTTCGCCGTTTCTATCGTTTTTACCATTTTGCCTTGTCCCATGTCAGCCAGAGGGCGTAGAGCGAGTCGGGTTGGGTGCGGAGAACTCTTAGTGAATGATCGTGGTATGCATCGTGGGCGGCGCCGTCAGTGGCCGATCAGTCCCCGCTTGCGGTCCATCTCCTCGGCGATGCGGATCGCGGCGTCCAGTTCACTGCACTGGTGTTCGTCCATGACACGCTTGCGTTCTTGTTTCTCCTCACCTTCGGTCCCGGCCAGAGAGAGATACAAACTGGGTGGCACGATGCGGAACAGCGCCTCGATGCGGTCGGCCAGGACCACGCCTTCGGTGTAGCGCCCCCGGGCCTTGGCGGCGCTGCCGATGAGGGTTTTCTGTTCGGGAGACAGGGCCTTGAACCGGGCGATTTGCTCAATTTCATCCGGCGGTGTCACCAGACACAGCCACCACTCGATCATGTTCAACAGCTTCTGGCTGGCGTCCGGGAAATCCTCCAAATTCTGGGTGGCGAGCCAGATCCAGTAGAACAACTTGCGCCCCATCTTGCCGGCCTTGACCAAGTAAGGGCTCAACAGCGGATTGATCGTGACGATGTGGCACTCATCGATGGCCTGGATGATCGGGCGGCCCTTGTACTGATCCCGCTCGGCGAGCGTGATGATAATGTTGGTCAGAGAAATCACCGCGAGGGCCAGGTGCGCCTCGTACCCGTCCCGGGCGTAATGGGCCAAATCAACAATGGTGACGTCGCATTCCGGCCAGGCCTGACCTTCCCGGTTGAACACCTCCCCATCAAACCCGTCACAGAATAAGGCCATCGCCTCGGCCATTTCATGGGCGCGGGACTGGCGGGGCAGGGGCACCTTGGGATCCGTGGCCAGCGCATGAAGGCCGGCCACCACATCCTGGGTCAGACACTGGCGCCCCTCGTCGCGGCTGCGCTGCGCTCCATAAAAAATCGCGTCACGCACCAGACGCCGGTCGGCGCGGCGGAACTCAGCTTCCTCTTGCGGGTCGCCGCCGGTGATCATCAGTCGGGCGGTGAGTTCCATTTCGCCGAGTACGTCCCGCTCGTCGGCGTCCTCGTCGTCCTCTTCGTCGTTGTCTTCCGGAACCGGCGCGGGCTCGTCGGACCAGCCGTCCTGACGGTCCTCCACCTTGCGGCGTTCGGTGATGGCGTCGTCGTCCAATAGGCGGTGCGCCTCGGAGAACAGGGGCAGAGGCGGCGCTTTGCCGGGCGCCATTTTTACCCGGTTGACGGTCAACCCGTGCCGCTGGAAATACTCCCCCAACAACCCAAAGGAGTTACCCACCTCAATCACAAACAAACGGGGCCGACGCAGTGCCATGATCTGGCTGAAGATCCCGTTCAAGGTGGCGGATTTACCGGCGCCAGTGGGCCCGAACACGAACATATGGCCGTTCTTGGCCCGATCATTGGGATCCAGCGGATCAAACCCGAACGACCCGCCGCCGCGATTAAAAAAACTGAAACCGGGGCGGCCGGTGCCGCGAGACCGGCCAAACAACGGCGCCAGGTTCGCCAGGTGCTGCACGTAGTTCAGCCGGGTGTACCAGCCTGGCTTATCCTGTTGCGGATCGAACGCCATGGGCAGCCAACGCAGCCAGGTGTTGAGCGGCGCGATCTCGTCTTCCGCGTCCACCGGCTTCAAGTGAGCGCTTTGCAGCTGGGTGATGAGCGTCAGGGTCCGCTGTTCCAGATCGGTTTCATTGTGACCGCGGACATAAAACACCAGGGAGGACCGATAGAGCTTGTGATTCTGGTTCAGCATGGCGCGTGCGGTTTGGCAGTCCTCCCGCACCGCGGTGGCGTGCACGCTGTCGCCGTGCGCCTTGCCGTGTAGGGTGTTGATGTGGTCCTCCAACACGTCCTGGGGCGTGGCGACCATCGTGAGGACCATCTCGGTGTCCTCCGGCAGCACGTCCATAAGCGCGTTGAACGCCTGCCCACCGGCCCGGGGCATCTCCCCGGTCAGGTGACCGACATCCGGCGCCCGGCGCATCGCTTCCACCGGAATGGCGCGGTGGGGCAGACCATCGAAATACCACAGCCCACTGTCCACATCAGCGCGGGGTGACCGATACAGAAGATCTTCGGCAAAATCGTAATCCGGCAGACCGGCCACGGCGTCGTCCCCGGGGTAGGCCACCCGGTCATAAAAAGCGTGAGGCGTATCGGGGTCGGTGGCCGGGCGCGGATTGAACCACGTCAGCATCCACCGATGAAACGCCGCCCCATTCATCTTTTTAAGTTGTAAACCGGTGCCCTCCAGGCCCGCAGCCAGGCGGTCGTAGACTTGGTTGGTGGCTTCTTCAGGGACCCCTTTAGGGTTGGGGCCGAGCCAGCGGTATAGCACCAGGCGTACCCGGCGGGTTTGCCCACGCCAGTCCGTGCGCGTGACCACATCATCCTGAAACAGCCCGCCGGGCTTGGCGATGGCCTGCAGGTGCTGTTCCATACTGCGCAGCCAAGCCTGGGTAAAGGCGGTGTCCAACAGGGCCGGATCGGCGTGTTGGACCACCCGCGCCATTTCCGCGGCCGGATCCACCTCGTCCCGGCAATACAACTGCACTACCCAGGGGTAGCTGTCGTACTCCGGGAGCGCGTCTTGCAGGGTGGCTTCGATCTGATCGCGCAGGCCGGCCAAGGTGTCTTGCGAACGGCCTTCGGTGGGGATAGGCGTCACCTCGGCGGCAATGCCGACGGAGACACCATCTTCCAACAAAAAACAGCCAGAATCCGGCAGGTACTCCACCCACGGAAGAAAACGAGTGAAGGACGGACCACGCTGATAGGCTTTTTTAATTTCCGGCCAGGTGAGCGGCTTGCCCCGCGGTTGGGCGACGGGCGTACCGTTACCGTCCGCAACGCGGTCCTCGTGGTCCTCATGATGGTGAGACGGTGGCAGGCGGGTCGCGTCCTCTTCGGAAGCACGATGATCACGATGATTAAAAAACGTTTTCAGGGCATCAAGCATAAGCTACTGACCTTCAACGGGTTGAGTTGGCCAGGGCCAGGCCACCTCACCGGGCTGGGCGTACTGGACCCGCTCGTACAGCGGGAATACGGTTGAGTACCCGGGCACCGGCACCTGCTCACCGTCCGGACTGCCCGCCAAGTGCGGATACACGTACATCACCAAATCGGGATTGGGCAGTCGGGGGAACTGACTGCGGATCTCGTTCTCCACGTGACGGGTATAGGGGTGATAGGGCCCCAGACCCTGTTGAGCGTCCGGCAACGGCCGGCGCAAGGTGTGCCGGATTTCCTGAAGGCGCGGGTGTTTGTTTTGAGATGTGTTTTGAGTCGATGACGCGGTAGAGCCTGCGGACTGCCCGCCTTGGCGCCACAGGTCCGCCATGGTGGTGGCGTTGTCCACCGGCATCAGTTTGTCCTGGGAAGTGGCGCAGCCCCCCAGCCCGACAAGGACGCCGAGCAGGGTGACGGCGGCCACCAGGCCACGCTGAGTGCCGATTAATAAAGATAAAAAGTCAATCAAGAGAAGGTTGGGACCAGGAGGATTGCGCATAGTGCACCTTTCGTCCTTCGGTTTCGTAGTCGATGTGGAGGGGGGCGTCGATCAGCACGGAGACGGGCTGGCCAGGCGGAACGTAGACGGCATCGAACGTTTGACCGAACCGCTCCTGGATCCATTTCCGGGTTTCGGAGAGTCCCTCGGACGCGGACCGCCCCAAAATAAACTTGTCGGCGTTGCCGGTGAGGGCCGTGAAGGCGCCATTAGTGTCCATCTGCGTGGAGGTCTCGCCCATGGCGATGCCGTCAGCGGCGCCTTCCGCGCCGGCCATCAAGAACGTGGTCAGCAGAAACTCGCGGGCATTGGTTTTGCGCTCGCCGGGAATACACGGCAGCCCGTGCGGCGTTGAGAGCGTGCCGATCCCGTTTTTCTTAGATGAGGAATTGCCGTCATCAGGGTCATCCGGAGTAGGCACGGTACGCACCGTGCCGTCATCGAAAACAAACGTGATGCTATCGACTTGCCCGCGGACACAAGATAGCGTCCAGTCCCCGGTGGTGGTGCCGGCCAGGATGGCGCCCCGTACCTCGGGGATCTCAATGCCGTTGGCCGTTAAATTGTCTTTGCCCACAATGACGCGGAACGGGTAGGGATCGTTCACGGTACCGTCGATGGGTACCCGGCCGAGCAGGGCGGTCATGGCCACTGAGCCGGTCAGGGTTGAGTTTTGAGGAATGGTATAGACCGGGCGCACCGTACTGGGATCCGCCTTGCCCCGGATGCGGCTTTCCACGCTGTCGGCGGCCCGGCCCAGGACCTTCGCGCCGCCGGCGGCGGTATCCGACAAGGAAAAGGCAGAAGGAAACACCGATTCCCCGGTCTTTTCATCGGTGCGGGCATCCGCTGGGTGGATCCAGACCAGTCCTGGCGTGCCGGTTCCGGCCGCCCCCAGAGAGCCGTTTCTCAGCCCGCCGTCGCCCAGACCAAGTCCAACGGGCAACTCTTCGTCGTCGCCCTGACCGGTGCCCTGGTCGGTGTAATGACGCAGCGTGTCGATCTTGTCCTCGAACGTCTTGAGCAGAGACTGATCCTTCTCAGCCTCGCGCCGGCGTTCTTCGCGTAGCGCGGACTGGATGGCGCTGTCCACGTTGCCCGCCCGTTCAGACAGCTGTGCATTCTGATCCCGCAACTTCTGGCTCTCGGCACGGGTGTCATCCAGCTCCTTGCGCATGGCCCGCATTTCGCCAACCAACGTGGCGACCGTATCCCGGGGCGTATCGCCCTCAATCCCCAGCGCCTGGATCTCATCGTCCGTCAACGTCAAAGAGGCGTCCTTCTGCTCGGCGCCGGAGGCCGCCGCGTCTGGAGTGTCGTCGCTATTGCAGCCGCGAATCACGATCACCAGCACCACGATGACAAGGAACGGCAGCAGGATTTTGAGCAACCCGTTACTTTTCAGCATCGGTTGTCTCCTTCATCGCTGTGTCCTGAGTCTTCGGGGCTGCGGGATAGAGCGCTTTTTCCAGTCCACCGCCACGGGTGACCAGGAACACCGTGGTTTGCGCATACTCTGAGGTGGACGGTCCCACGCTGGGGTGCATAAACGTGGCGGTGACGAACTCGCCCTGCAGGCGGCGTGGATCGAGCCCGAATTCGCGATTGGGATCCGGGTTGGTGATCTCCACCGCCGTGACCGTCAGCCCGCCGGCACGCCAGGCGGCCAGTGGCTGGGCTTGTAAGGGCAGCTCCCAAAACAGCGGTACCGTCTGTGAAACGCGCATGGGCACACGGCGCACGCCGGGCAGCGGTGCCACGGTGCGCAGGGGCGCGTACAGGGTTTGTGCGGCGTACCGCGTCAGACGAACCGGCAAAGGAGGCGTGTTCGACGCGTCAGGTGAAGACGCTCCCTCTTCGTTGGCCGATTTCTTCTTATCTGCCGTGGACGTTGCCGACTGGTCCCCGGAGACGACGATGCGAAGATCCTCGGCTCTGGCTCCTTCCGTGGCGGCCAGGTCGATTAAAAAAATCTGGCCGGACTCGATGTCCTGGACCTGCACCCGTTGTGCTTCAAACTTATTTTTCGCCATTAAATAAAGCGCGCCGCCGACGGACTGGACGCGCAGTACCTCGGGGTCAGCCAGTTCGGCGGGCAGCCCAATGCGCACATTGCGATCAATGAGGACAATACGTTCCTCACCGACGGGCAAGTCCACCGGAATGGGTTTGCGTTCCCAGTGATGGATCTCGACGGCGTAGGCCGGCGTCAGGGCCGCAGCGGTCGCGACCAACGCCGACAGGAAAACGAGAAGCACGCGTAGAGGGCGCGGGAATCGAAGGAGAGGGGGCATGATTTATTCCTCCGTTGAATCGGCGTTGCCGGTCGGGTCGTCACCGGTATCGCCACGCGGCACGGACAGCCGTTGCGGGGTATCGGCCAGGCAATCCAACTGCAACCCCCAGGGATTGCGTTCCGGGTCCACATCGGCGCGCACCACTCGAAGGGGATAGCGCACATAGACATCACGAACGGGCGTGCCGGCGTAGTGTTCATCGATGGCCAGATCGAGCGTAACGACCCAGTGGTCCCGATCCAGGATGGTAACCGCGTCTTTCCGGAGGCCACGCCCCGGGATCTCGTACATGCCCCGCACACGCCCCTTCAACTCCTGGCGGCGCTGACGAGCGGTGTAGTCGTTTTCCAGAGACACCTGGCATTGCGGGGTCAAATACGCGCTGTACGAGTGGAGGTTGCGCTTGTAGTCCACCTCGCCGTTGGCGGGCCAACGGTTCAGTTGTTGCCAGATATAGAACGCGAAGCTGTAGACGCTGCTGGGCGGCACTTCCCACCACTTGCGCGTGCTGCCGGAGCGCAGATCGGGCGGATTGTGGATGGTGAGATCCTGGGGCGCGCTTTTCCAGCCCCACCACATCCCGCCGCACAACAGCAGCAACACGGCAACGATGGCCCGCAACGTCAGGATGTGGGCATCGCGGGCGGACTGAGCGTGTCGAAATCGACTCATGATCCTGATCCCTTCCGGATTTTTTGAGTGGGTTGAGTGGGTTGCGTGGATTGAAATTGAGTGGATGAAGCCGGTTGAGCGCGGCGTTTGGCGCGCATCGAGGCGTACCGCCGGGTGCCATAGATAGCGGACTGGGTAATAAAGCGATGGCGGCTGGCGAACCCGCGCAAGGCGAGTGACCAGGCGATGCGGCGATACAACCAAGTCTCCGGGCGGCCACGACGTAGACGCCGTAACACGCCCCCTCCGAACCACACCACCGCCCCGGCACCCAACGCGCCACAGGTCGGCACCATGGCGATGCCGAACGCGAAGGCGGCGACAGTGCCCGGAATCAATCCCATGGCAAAGCCGGTACCCGCCGCCAGGGCGACTTCCCGCCCGGTCATGCCCCGAAAGACCACCGGGGCCTGATTCAGCCGGGAGGGCAAGAACGTAATGGTGGATGTGGCCATCGTGATCCGCCTTGAACTGGTGCGTTACAGGATCTCGGCGGCTTTGGTGGCCAGCCAGATCACGGCGACGATCAGAATGATGCCGACCACGATGGTGATCCCGAAGGCGCCCCACTGGCCCTTCTCGGAAGCCTCCTTGTACTTGGCGAGCGCCGATTGCCCCACGATGTAGAACGCGACGGTGGCGATGATCAGCCCGCCCAGGATTGCGGCGTCGTACAGGTAGTTCTGAATGGTCTCCATCAAACCGCTGCCTTCCCCCCGGGTGGGTTCATCCATGGTGGGCAGCTGAGCCAGGGCGGGCGATGATGTGATGCCCACGGTCAGCAGGGCCAGGACCCGGTAAAACAGCGTCTTGATCTCGTGAATGCGGTGACGGCTTTTTTGGAACACGGGATGGAACAAACGAATCATCGTAACAATCTCCATAGAGTAGTGAGCGCAGAGCAGGTGAAAGGACGACTTAAGAAAGAAAAACCCAGGACAGCAGGAGAACGACCAGCGCGATGCGGATCACGGCGCCACCGGCGATGGTCCCGAGCACGCGATTGCTGGACCAGCCGCGGAAGGTGCTGATATAGGCCCAGGCCGCCCACAGCAGCACGGCGGTGCAGCCGAGGCCGGCGATGACCAGGGCGAACAATGCCCAGGACTGGCCGGCCCCAACTTGAAACGCGGAAGCGGGATCCATACGTCACTGGCGCTCCACGGCTGTGTCAGTGAGATAGTCACCGGAGAGCGGCGTTGGGCGCCGTGGTGGCAAGCGTGGGGGCGCCATGTAGGACTCAATGCCGTCGATAACGATTTGCAGATCGCGATGCAGCGCGTCCACATCGAGGAAAACCCGTTGGCCGGCGCGGAAGGCGTGGGCATCGGTCTGGTGACGGACGGGCCGAGAGGCGAGCCGATCGACCACCCGTTGCAAATCCACCAACCGTTGTTGGAGCAACGCCAGATCCCGACGCTGTATGGCGTCGTTAACGTCACTGGCGACGGCAACACGGGAGGCGGCACCGCCGATCACTAACAGCAAGGCGGCGGTGATGACTCGGAGGGTGTAAGGCCTGAAAAGCATGCCGGGTCAGTCCTGTGATGAACGTGATGACGGCAGGCTAAGTAACGGGAGCGACGCGCGGAACGGATAATCCCAACGTGCTGACGTTGGTTTTCCTTATCAGGCTGGTGCGGTGGGATGGGGCTTTGACGTGTGTCCTCCCGCCGGGTGGGTGAGGTGGCAATCGTTAGCCAAGGCTGGCAGGCTCCGTGGTGGTATTACACGATCCTGAATCACAACAAAAGAGGGCTTGCCATGAAGTGCTGCGAGCAATGCACCTACCAACACTATCCCCGCCGCACGCCGTACGGGATGGCGGTGCGATGTGGACACCCCGATAACCTGGAAGAGGGTGTCCCTCTTATCGTATTGGACTCCGATAAGGTGGAACTGCGTTGCGGTTTCCGTCAAGACGTATCGTCTGCTATTCAGCCACACAACGCCGCACACCACGACAGGAAGCGCTGACGGAGCACTAGAGATATTTTTTGAATGACCCGGCAGTGATACTGACGATCAGCCCAAACAGGCTGGCACAGGGCAATAAAAAGGTATTCGGATGGATGGACCAGGGGACACTCAGATAGAGTAACCAGCCGGTGACGAACACCGGCCCGGCCCAGCGCTTGGCGTGGTGATAGATAAAGGCACTCTCTCTTCCCGCGCCGAACTTACGCAGATCACGACGAACCAGCCCGTCCACAAACCCCACCAGCGCCGCCATCACGAACAGCGGAAAGGTCAAAAATAGAATGACGGCGCGTACCAGGATCACCAGCGCGATATAGACGGCGGCCAACAGGTAGGTCGCCACGGTACCCAGCCAGCCGGATTCATTGGAATACTGCATCAGCGCGGGTCCAATGCCGGTTTTAATCAGAACGGTATCGAAGGCCGCGTTCACGGCGGCTTGTACTGTCACCACTGGGTTGGACAGCAACAGTGATTGCGTAAAATGGCTGTCCAACCAGCCGACTTCCGTATGCATCATGTGTAGCGCATGCTCGGCCCCGGGCTGCTCCCACCACTGGAACGCCATCCCCGCCCATTCGATCAGGACCGCCGAGATAATGGAGAACACCAGGACCGCAACGATCCGGAACGGCAGCCCCAGCAGCCGGGACAGCAGACCAGGCGGCGTGCGGCGGCCGTGCCTGGATTGAGTTGATTGAGCCGTCGTTTCCGCCATGGCCTACGCCTCAGTCCTCATCAACGCCGTCGTCAACCTCACCCAAGCTATCCGAGTAGCCGGATGCGACCTCAAAATCCCCCTCCCAGTTTGTTTTTTGGGGCGCAAGACCGGCGGTGGACGAGGCCGACGTTGCCTGAACACCAACATCACCGGTCGGCGGTGTAATCTGGATGGGCGCGGGCATCACCGTTTCCCACCAATGATCGCCGGTGTGGTACTTCTCGCGCATGCGCGACGCCAGATCCGTGACGCCGGTGGGGATCTCTGTACCCGTGTCAGGTAGCGGCAGGGGCATCCGGATCTTCCACAGCTGACCGCCTTCCAGGAGCGCGAACGCCTGGCCTTTGGGGAGTGAAACGACATCGGCCGGTTCGATCATGGGTACCTGCACGGTGGAGACGCGGTCACCGCCGGAACTGGAAAAATCCTGATCCGTATCGACGTTGCTGTTGTCCGAGGTCATCGACATCAGCATGCGTTGGTTGATGGAGACCTTTCTGAGTTGCCGGGTCAGTAGCTCCGCGGTTCGGTCCTCCCGCACCCGCAACATGATCACATTATTAAAGTTACCCACCACCTGGCGGGCTTTCGCGGCGTTGCCAATGCGGGCCTCGATGTCCGACAGCGTCTGGGTGTAGGCAGTCACCTGGATGCCGGCGCCACCACCTTTGTTAATCAAGGGGATGAACTCCTCGCCCATTAATTCATTGAATTCATCGCAGTGCAGGTTAATGGGGAGTTTGCCGGCGCGACGTCCGATATCAGGCAGGCCATCATCGATGCCGTGCTTGTAGATGTGGCCAGCCATACTGACCAGATCCGCGAACATGCTGTTGCCGACCGCTTGGGCGACCTCGAAGTCGCTCATGGCATCCAACCCAACATAAACAATCCCGCGCTGGCGAATGACCTGCCGCCAGTCGAAGATGGGGCGTTTGTCTTCCAAGTCGGTGTAGTCCGGGCTCAGCAACTCGGCGGTTTGGCCGGTGGTGAGTTTTTCCAGCAGTGGCAGCAGGGAGGCCACAATTTTATCGAAGTAGGTTTTGTCGTAGCGGACGGCGGATCTCAGCCCTTGCAGCACGGTATCGGCTACGGGGTTGCCCTGTAAGTACAGCTCAATGGCGACGACCCGGGGGTGTCGGCCCTGCATATTGCGGGGGATAGCATTCGGCTTGAGCTTTCCTTCAATCTCTCGGATTTGATCCCAGGCGGTCTGATCGTATTGAGGTAACACCGCGACGCAGTACTCGATCATGATGTCATCGATGTTGATGACGTCGGCCAAGATTTGTTCGTAAGTGGGGCGCTGCCCCAGGGCATGCCGGGCCCGGGCCACGATATTGACAAACCGCCAGGCGAATTCTCTGAACGCGGCGCTGTTGCCCTCTCCAGACAATTGCCCGGATATGCGTGTGGCCACCTCGGAGATCCGCCCGAACCGCCCCACCGCGTTGTACCGCGCCGATAACGCGGGGTACCCCAGATGAAAAATATGGAAGGCGTCGCCGCGGTCGGCGCGGTGCGCCTCGATGTACATGCGCATCATGAGGTCCGCATCCCCCTTGGGATCGAAACAGATCACCACATCGCCCCGGTGGATATCCTGAGTGATCAGTATCTCCGCCAATCGTGTCTTCCCGACCCGAGTGGTGCCTTCCACCAGGGTATGGCCGACCCGTTCCCCCAGTGGCAGATACACATCGCGTTCCGTCGGCTCGACGGCGTGCAGCGCGGGCAGGCCGCCCACCGGCGGTAGTGGCCTGACGGGATTGAGCGGGGTATCCGCGCTGAGCAGTTGGATGACTGGAGCGCCCCAGGCGTAACGATCCAGTCGGTTTTCCCAGGCCCGAGCCAGCTGGTAGGGGAGAGACGGTTGCAGGTACGACTGCGTCTCGGGCAACTGTGCTTCATAAAGTCGGCGAGTGTGGATCGCCTCCCAGCGGAACCCTTTGCCCAGCCACAATTGGCGCTGGCTTACCGGGATCTGGCGTGACGTGAGACTGAACCGGGGAAGGCGCTTCATGTTCCGACGGTAGCGCCAGATCCGCCACGCCTGGCGACCGCGGATACCGGCGAACAGCAGAAACGCGGCGGCGGTGCCGTAGCCGATGGAGGGCGTCAGCGCGATGGACCAAGGCGCCCACAAGCACAGCACGGCGCAGCCAAGGCAAGTCCCTGCCGTGTACGCCTCCACAGCGGGACGCAACAAGGATTCAATAGGATGATCCTGGCTCATACCGCGTCTCCGATCATTCGATCACGCGCACGCCCTTGGCGCGGCGTGCGGCTTCCACCTGGTCCCGCAACTGCTGGCGTTTACCCTCAGTGTTGGGAACCGCCTGGAGCAGGATGCGCGGCGTTGATCGGTCCGACCCCAATACATAAAGGTTGCCCAATCCCACCAATCTCAAAAAGAACGGGGAAGCCAGGCCGGTGTCCTCGATGCGATACAGCTCCACTTCCTCGGTGTGGCGGGTAAGCACCCCGAACTCAATGCGCAAATGCCGCGCCGTCAGGGTGTAGCGTGTACAGCGCACCACTAGGTAACTCCAGAGCGCGGGCAGCACAAACACGAGACCCACCATGGAAAACGGCCAGGGCAGGCCAATGATGGAAAGCGGCACGGCCAGGGCGACCACAAAAAAGGTAGGGGCGTTCAGCCACTGGCTGGGACGGGCTGTCCAGATGACGGTGTTGTCGGAAGCTGTGGGGGCAGGGAACATGGTGTCCTCCGGTCACTGTTCCAGTCGGGTGGGGGTGACCAGCACCGGGTAGTGGGTGAGGCCCAGCCGCGCTGCCAGATCGTCCCCAGGGATGGGACGCAGCTCCAAATCCGGTGCCTGTTCGCGCAGCGCGGCGAGATCCTCAGCGGTCGCCACGTTCACCACCATCCCCACGGCCCGCAGTTCAACCAGCCGCTCACGGCGTTGCGTGAGCCAGCGCATGGAGTCCGGATCCGTGCCAATCAGGAAAAAAGGAGTGGTACTGGGAGGGAGATCGAGCGCGCGAGGCGCTACCGGCCCGACACTCAACCGTTCGGACACCACGGGCAACATGTCCGCCTCGGTGGCAGCCCGATTCAGCACAATGTCCGGCGTTGCCGCGACAAAGCCGTCTTCTTCATTCACCTGTGCCGCCCCGATGGCCACGTAATAGGGCCGAGCGGGCTGCCCGCCGTCGTCGGCAACCACGGTGAGCGGTGACTTCACCTGTGCGTGTACGGCGGTGGCGGTCATGATAAGGGTGAGCAGCGTGATGAGCGGGCGGATCAACATGGGGCGCAGCCTTGCAATCAATTAAAAGGAAAACTCGTTGGTGTAAGTGGGGTGTCCTGGTGGTGCTGCTCTTTCAGCCGTCGTGTCGCCTTGTCCGCCCTGGTGAACCAGGAAGACGGTGGCGCTGTTCAGCGCCTTCATTTCGGCCCGGAACGCGCGGCGGTAGCGCTGCGCTGGTGCGCCACCGGCAGGGCGGTGATAGCGCCCGGCGGCACCGCCCCAGCCGCCGTTGTGGCCCTGGCCACCCTGGTCAAAGCGCTGACGCAGCAGGGCGGCGGTGGCGTCCAGATTGTCGTAGGGATCCAGGGCGTCGCAGGGATCGGCAAACCGCCCCTTGCTACCGAACAGCGCCGGATTCCAGCGAATATTGAGCTGTCCCAGCCCCACATCGATCACCCGCGTTGTTTTTAAGGCTTGATTCAGCGCTTGGCAGGCCTGGGTTCGGTTGGGGTAACGGTAGCCCTGGCCCGCGATGTTCAGTGTCCAGGGCCAGGGCCGTTTACCCACGTTGAGTGCGGTACCGGATTCGGTGTGGGCGAGGGCGTACAGCACCACGGGAGGCACCGCATGGCGCAGAGCCGCGGCGGTATACGCCGGCGGCACGGCCTTGCCGTCATCGGAGCCGGCCATGTCATTGGCCACGGCGCAGAGCGGGGCCATCACCACCAGAGGAGCAAGCACATGAAGGACATAATGGAAAAACCGGAACCAAGCCCGCATGCCATTACTCCCCCACGCCACTGGTGGTGCCCAGCACCCGGGGCAAATCGCTCCGACCGATTCCATCCGGCGCGTGATTGAGGGTGATGTCCCTGCGGCGCACCCGGTCCGCGGGAATCGACAAAGACTGGGCCCAATCGCGGATGGCATCATCACTGCTTGCGCCAACGACATAGATGTCCAGCGCCGCCAACGCGCCGGAGGTGACCTGGCTTACCAGCCGACGCACGGTCCGATCGCACGCGGCGCAGCGCTCAAGAGCCGTGAAGACACGCGGCCGCTGCCCATTCTGTAAGAGGGTCTGGGCGAGCGTATCCGTCTCAGCGGTCCTTCTGAGCGAGGTATCGTCAGCGATGGCCTGCTCATTGGGGTACAGCCGGGCAAAGGCGTCGTCATAAGCGCGTTGGAAGGCCAGTAGACGTTCGACCCGGTCGTGTTCGATTCGGGCAAGCTGCCCGGCATAGCGTTGCCGCTCTTCGTCGGTCCGTGCCTCAATGCCCAGCAACGTCAATGGATCCAGCTGTTGAGAACGGTAGCCGTGCATACCTTGCATCAGAGTTTCGTAACGGTTCCATTCCGTTTGAGAGAGCCCCCAGATTTGGGCTTTTCTCTCTTGGGTGAACTGGTGCTGCGTCTCGGAGCGGTCCGTTGACTGGCGCAGGGTGTTTTGCGGGTTGGAAGAAGGGGCCCCGTTCGCGCCGTCCGTGGCGGCGAACACTGGGGCAGGGGTGGTGAGCGCCACCGGAAAAATCAGGAACATTGAAGCCAACAACGAGAACGGGACAGACCGGATCATGGCGGTGACCTACGGCGCGGGATCAGAAGAGGAAAACGGGACAGTGACGGTCTCCCGACGTACCTTAAACGTGGCAAATCGCTCTGAAATACCACTGAGGGTCCAGCCCTGGTACTGGTCCCCAATGGCCATAAAGCGGATGTCGGCCAGGCCGGTGGCGGAACGAGGGGTGACGCCGATATAGTCAATGCCGCCCCGCGATTCCACGCCGGTCAGCAGAAACGGTGCGGTAGGCCGATCCCGTCGGGCTGCGGCGCGAGAGGAGGCGGTGCGTGCTCTTTGGGTGGCCACGGTGGTGACTTTTTTCTCCAGCGTCTCCAGGTGTTCATTGGCCTCGTTGATGCGGGCCTCCGCTTTTTCCATCCGCGCCGTAAGCGCGGCCATTGATGCCGCTACCTCTGCGATGTGCGCCGCCATGGCGTCATTCAGATCCTGGGTCTTGTACTGAAACTCCTCGAACAGATCGCCCTGTTGCTCCTCCAACGCGCTCAGCCGACTTGAAACGGCGGTAGTAGGGGTGTCTGCGGGGGCGGCGTCACCATCGGATACGACGGGCGCGGTGGTCGGATTAACGTCGCCCATGCCAATACCGATCTCTTCGACGCTATCCAGATCGGTGGACGGCGCCGGCCCCACGGGCAGAGCTCCGTCTACGCTGGCCGAATCTCCAGTGGCGGGCGAAGCGTCGATGTCGTCAGAACCGCCACAACCGGTGATAAGGACCGCCACTAAGATCAACGCGGCATTGGCTGGAAGCGATGGAAACCGCATCATTCACTCTCCTGCTTTTCTGAACCGGATTTCACGTTGGCCTTCATACGCGCTTGGTGGGCTTGCGTTGCCGCCGATTCCTCAGCATTGAGGTGTGCAGCCGTTGTATCAGTTGGGCGGGTTGGGGCGGCTATTTCGATCGTGCCAACGTGGGCCGGGACCCGGGCACGAAAACACACTTCCCGGCGTCGTGGATCCTGTTGGAGTACCCAGGCCGGCCCAGCCAGGACCTGCAGCGCCTCTTGCAATGAGGCGGGGCCCAGATTCCGGTGTGTGAGCGGCAAGGGCTGATTCGCCAAATCCGGAGGCACTCCATCACACAGGTGATACCCCGTTCCCGCCAGCAGGTGCATGAGGGCGTCCTTCACCGTGACCGTGACCGACAGCGTGCTGGGGATGGCAACGCGAACGACCTGGTTGATCAGCTGTTGCTGACCGGAGGACGTGCCCAGTTCCCATAGCTGGTAGCGTCCGGTGCGGACTACCTGGGGTGCGTCTGAGACTTTTTCCATTATGTACAGATCGGGAGAGGCATCCGTCAGGCCATTGGCCGCGTGGGCCTGGGACGATGCCGGAGGAGTCGGTGTGTCGGCCGACGCGGACGCTGGGTGATCCGGGGGTATCGCGGAGCAGGCCCCCAGCAGTAGGGCGAGAGGCAGGTTGAGTACTGAAACAATCGAAAGAAGGGATCGGTTCATGGACGGTCCAGGCGTGTGACGAGTCAACGCCTGAAACGGTGCCGAAGCGGGCCGGGGCGAACAACGCCTAATCCGTGGGCTCGCCGTGGCAATTTACGAGGCCGTCCTGTTCTCTGCGATCGATGCCGGAAACAGGAACGGGGATAACGATGGCAATGACGGAAATAAAAGAGGGCGCCATGGGCGCCCTGGGGGAAAGTGAAATGGGGAATGCACGGGACGTATCAGAGATCGCCGCACCCAAGGGGACAGCACTCCGGATCGAACCCATGACGGCAGGACCCATCGTCCATCCAGTCCTCCCGCATGGCCTCCAGCTCCGCCCGGGTGACGTAATCGAACTCTCTGGCGACGTTGAGAATCGCGGCTTTCGCTGTCGAATCCTCCGTCGTTGCCAGCAGTGCATCCACACGTTGAGAGAACGTGTCTTGGTAGATTTCATAAGAACAGCCACAACCGCGTTGCGCGCTGTTGGCCAGGTGTTGAACGTTTGCCGCGATGGTCTCTGGGACTGTGGCGTGAATGGAATCAGACATGGTGGTTCTCCTGTGTTGACTATGTTGATGAAGAACGGAGAAACACCATGCACTCGTAGAACGAGACGCGTCCCATTGGGGAAGGTGTTTCCCCGCAGGAAGAACGAGGCGACTAGCGCCCCGATGTGTGAAGGTTGATGAAGGTCAGGCTTCCTCCTCAAGCAAATGAGGGCGCCATTGCTGGATGATAGCCTGGAAGTCGTCCTTGAAGCCGAGCGTGTCCGGATAGACCTGCCGTTGGCACAAGAACCGAATGACCACCTGCATGGCCTGGGTGATTTCGTCATCCAGTCCCCACAGGTCGGTGAGGGCAAACGCCCCACAGGAGGCGCTGTTCCACCAACTCAATAAAAAGTTGGCGACCCTGGCGCTCTGTCCGGTGTCGGATTTGGCGAGCCGGATCAGGTAGGTCAACGCCCAGTATTCCTCGGGACTGAGAATCGAATGAGTCTCACCATTGCCTGAGCCCATTCGCCGATCCTGGTGCCGTTTCAAACGCCGCTCTTGAACCTCCGACAATTCGCCAGCCCAGTAACCGCAGTGCACACAACGCACCGCGATGGCGTTGCCGTCCATCAGGTGGTCCGCCTCATTACCACAAGACGGGCAGGTGGAATGATAGATGTTCATAGAACCTCCATGGAAGTGGACCGCGTGAGCGCGTAGGCATCAGAGTGCATCAGTTGCTGGTCGTAGTCCGACCGAATCGAATCAAGAAACCCGCGACAAAACTGCTGTCGCAGATCCGCGATACGGCCGAGATCGCTGGGCAGCACCAGACGAAAGCGACCCGCCATATAGGCACAGTGCCGCGCGTGGATCTGTGCGGCGGGGCTGCCCGTGGCTTTCCAGCGAGTAAAATGATCAACCGCGGAGCGGGCATAGAAGGTGCCGCGATTCACGCGGTGTTGTAGATCGAGATGGGACATGGTCGTTCTCCTTAACGATAGGGATCGAGGACGGAGAACCACCACGTCACCAGCTGGTGACGTCCCTGACGGGAGCGGTGATGCCCCGTCGAGGGTGAGGGTGTGATTTGGGCCGAATTACGGCGTGTGTTTTTGCGTCCAGTTACCCGTTGCGAGCGCAGCGTCAGCGGCGCTCTGGTTCGGAAAGTATTCTTCCGATTCCCGTGAGACGGGACCGAGTTCGTCGCTGCCGGTGCCGATGTAGTACCCGGCGCCACTGCTCAGAACGCGGAGGGGTAAGGACAGGCCGCAGTACTTCACGGCGAGATATCCAGTCTGTTGCATGGTCTTTCTCCTATACGGTTAAAAGACACCGAGAAACACCACACAGATGTGCCCCTGACGGGAAGGTGATTCCCGGTCGGGGTAGGGGTAAAGGCTGGAAATGAAACGGTGAAAAGAGGCGGCAAATCAGCCGAAAATTTTCAGGACGGCGATGATGGCACCGATGATGGTGAACCCTTGAACCAGCATGGCTTGATACATGCGGCTCAGGATCCGGCTTTCGACCAAAGCAATCTCCTTTGTAACCAGAGTAATGTCTTGCTTGGTCGCCAGATGGGTTTCCATATCAGTCTCCAGCGCTTCGACAACGGCCTTGGCCTTATCGGGCTCGACGTTGACGTTACGTAATGCCTCATACAGCGCGAAAGGCGCCTTGGCGTTCATGGCGTTCCTCCAATAAGCTCAGGGAACGCTATCCAGGGATAGGTCCCCGGATGGGTAGTAAAAGCAGGATCGAAGCCAAAAGGCCGCCCCATTGCACGATCCGGGTGGGGCTTGAAGGGCGCTGCATGAACCTGCAGCAAGGTTTTGCCCGTTAATCTCAGCAAAGTCAGGCGGGTTCGTCAAGAAGGGCTGACCGTGTTCCTCATGGAACACCTTCAATCGAAACTCAGCTGTACTTTCCCGTCCGTCAGTGTCGCCTTCGCATCGTACTTCTTCCCCGTTTTCTTTGAGGTCAGCCCTATAAGATGCACGGTCTTGCCGGCCAGGAGTCCGGCGGCCTGGTTGACCGTCAGCTTTTTTCCGAACGTGGTCTTCCAGACCGTGTTACCGCAGGCGTTGCAGCGCCAGCTCTTGGCGGTCTCGGTGGCAGACCCACCACACTGGCAGGGCAGTGCGTTGTCCTTCACGGTGGCTGCCAGGGCGGACAGGGTTTGCCCCTTGGCGTGCGTCACCACGGTGTTGAGCCAGTCCAATTGACGGCGCATGAACTCGTCCAGTGTGCCGGTACCGGTGGCGATGTCTTCCAGGGCCTGCTCCCAGGCGGCGGTGGTATCGGGGTTGGTGATGGCACTGGGCAACGCATCGATCAGCTGACGCCCCTGCTCGGTGGACACCAGATGACCCCGTTTTTTTTCGATGAAACCCCGCTTTTTCAGGGTCGCAATGATGTTGGCCCGGGTGGCGCCGGTGCCGAGTCCCGCAGTGTCACGCAGCACCGCACGCAGCTTGGGATCGGTCACCATCTTGGCGATGTTCTTCATGGCGGCGATCAGAGTGCCGTCGGTGTAACGGGCCGGCGGTGTGGTCATCTTTCGATCACAGTCCACGGACTGGATGGCGCAGGACGTGCCTTCCGGTAGCGCGGGGACCGTCCCCTGGTCGCCACTGCCGTCTTGTTGATCGTCGCCGTCCTGCGGCGTCGATTTTGAGGAGGGAAACAACCGGGTCCAACCCGGCTCGACGGTGGCCTTTCCTTTGGCCAGGAAAGGATGGCCTTGAACAGACAGGGTCAGCGTTGTCGCATCGTACTGATGGTCCGGGAGGAACTGGATCAGATAATGCCGTCGAATAAGGCCATACACCTGCCGCTCCGTTGTGGAGAGACGGGTCAAGTCGGCGGATTCGGCAGTGGGAATAATGCCGTGGTGCGAGGCTTTTTCCACCTCGGTGTCGTTCCAGGTTTTGGTCCGCCGGCTCATATCCAGCATCGACTGTATCGAGGTCAGCTCCGGTTCCATGGCAAGGACCGCGCGCAGCACATCAGGCGCCTCGCCGTGCATGCTAGTGGGCAGATGCCGGCACTCGGTTCGCGGATAGCTCGTTATTTTATGGGTCTCATACAGCGCTTGAGCCGCCTCCAACACCTGATTGCCCGACAGATCAAACCGCTTCCCGGCTTCCTGCTGCAGGCTGTTCAGATCGAAGGGCAGCGGCGGCGGTGCCGCCTTGCGTTCCTTCTTGCTATCCGTGACGTGAGCCTGTGCACCCGTAACAGAACACTGCTGCGCCACGGTGCGGGCCACGGTCTCATTGATGCAGCGGCCCTGGCTGTCGCAGTGCTCTGCCGCTGGTTGCCAATGGGCTCGAAATGCCGGTGCCGCGGCACCCTGCGCCGACAAAGTGCTGGTGATCGTCCAATAGGGAGAGGGCTTGAACGCCTCAATGGCTCGGTCCCGATCGACCACCAACCGTAGCGTCGGTGTCTGGACCCGACCCACGGACAACACACCCTGGTAACCGGCGTTTCGTCCGAGGACAGTGTAGGCTCGGGTCAGGTTCATGCCCACCAGCCAATCAGCCCGGGCGCGGGCCATCCCGGCCAGATACAACGGGTACGTCTGCTTTCCATCTCGCAATTGAGATAGCGCTTTGCGGATGCTGGCGTCGTTCAGTGCGGACAACCACAAGCGCTGCACGGGGCCTCGGTAGCCACACAGCGCCATCACTTCCCGGGCGATCACTTCGCCTTCACGATCCGCGTCGGTGGCGATCACCAGGCGCGAAGCGCTCCCCAGCCACTTTTTTATGACGGTGAACTGGCGTTGGGCACTGGGCTTCACCACCAGGCGCCATTGCTCTGGAATGATGGGTAACGTGTCCAGGGCCCAGGATTTCAAGGCCGGGTCATAGGCCTCCGGCGGCGGCATCTCCAAAAGATGGCCAAAACACCAGGTCACGACCACTTCTTCCGACTGGGTGCTTCGGCAGCCATTGCCCTTGCGGGTGGCGCCAAGCACCCGAGCGATGTCCTGACCTTGTGAAGGCTTTTCGCAGAGATAGATCGTGGTCATGCGACTCTCCTAAACAGCGAAAAATAAAAATGGATACCCCGGTAAAAAAAGACACCGGCCATGTTGGGGGGGGAGGGAGGCCGGTGCCGAAGGGTTAATCGTTGCAATCGAGACCATCATGAAGAAAGAGGGGAGCCCGGAGGCGGTCTCCCCTGGCAGATCACAGCCCCTGTGCTCTGCGTTTGGGCGAGTCCAGATCCGATTAAAGGAATCTGAAACCCACCCGAGGTGCGGGTGCCTGCTCTGCCTGCCAGTACGCCCCCGAATGCTGGGCCGGTTTTACCCCACCGCTGGCTGGGGGATAGTGCTCGGTGGATACCGGGAGACGCCCAAGACGCCAAAGACATCAAAAGGGTCAGAACGCCTCGGTACCCGTGTCATCAAAAGAGGATTGGGGATTCTCGTGCTCACGCTCCGCCGGCGCGCCTTGTCCTGCGGAGGCTTTCGGCCGTAGCGTGACGCTTTCCAGGCGGGCGAGTTCAAGCGTCACATTACGTGCGTTGACTTCCTGAGACGTCATCGCCTCGCCGTCTTTTTCCCATGGCCGCTCCAGTAGTGTCCCCTCCACGCGAACGCGCATACCCTTACGCAGAACGCGAGCCACGTGTTCAGCCCGGTTGTCCCAAACGGATATGGTTAGCCAGCAGCCGCCTTTGTCCACAAAACCACCGTTGCCATCGGGAACGGAGTGATCGAAGAAGACGCGCATACTGGCGACCTTACGGTCCTCGCCGTTGACTTCGACGGTACGCAGTTCCGGGGCGGAACCGAGATTGCCTGAGCCGGTGATCCTGAGTGCCATACCGATTTCCCCAGTGATGAGCGGTTGAACAGGGTGGCCGTGTTGACGGCGCGTTGACGATCAGACTGGAAGAAAGGGCCGTGACGCTCAATGCGTAAACCGCACCGCAGTCAGTGGAATTTTCATTGAGATATCCCAGAGCAATCGCTCACGAACCCCAGGAGGGGGCTTCGGTCTGGCGATGCGCTTTCCGCCGCCGGCGTTTGGTTTCGGGAATGCGACACTGCCAAGCCCCGTTCTTGGAGTTGCAGGCACGGCCCGATGGAACCGCGGTGCGGCTTCGCACCGGTTGGGGATGACCGTGACAGAAGTCGTCTTGACACACTTGGTGTTGTCGACAGAATGGCTGGTGTCACGGTGGGTGGCCCGTGGTGGGATACGTTGGCGCGGACGATGACAGGTCCGGTGTGAGGCTGGTGTTCCCTGAATCGTGCTGTCCCTGGCGTCTCGAACATGCTGGCTCTATCTGATTCTACGACGGGGCGCCTGACCCACCCACCGTGACACTCCCGTGTTGCTCTGACATCCCGTCCCGATTAAGAGGCGGGTGCCAGACACAGACCGCGTTCCCCCAGGATGTTGGCCGATGCGCGTTCGGTCAGGTCTTCCAGCGTCAGGGTCTCAATGTTGGCGGACTCGGTGCGACCGTCCAGGGCGGTTAAGCTGAACGCTTTCATCCATAGATGACCTTCCTTCCCAGCATGCGGTTCCAACGTCATCACCACGAGCAACTGAGGTTGATACCCAGTCCAGCCGTGCGCTTCGTCTTTATCAAACTCGAACACGAGCTGGTCACCATCGAGCTTACCCGGCGCGGAAACGGGAAACTCGCCAAAGGCGTTGGAGCGCAAGCGAGCAACGTAGGACGGGTTACGCTTTTCGGGGTCATCGACGCGGATGTCCAAGTGCATATCCAGCGCCGCGGGCAAGCCACTGCCGGGCATGCACTGATCGCCCAGGGTACCGATGTATTGACCCTCGAAGTGCGGTGGATCGCTGCACCCCGATAGCAGAACCGATGAAATCAAAAGAGTCATAAGGCAAAGCTGCTGTCTGGCTGAAAAGGTCATGTATCACCTGTGTGTCACGTGGAACAAAAAAGTGAATTGATGGCGCACTATCCATATCCGCGCTCTTTACCCTGTTTACTCATCGCGCCAATGGCACTGACGTTGGCGAGCCAGTCCTGCAACCGCTGGCGCTCGTAATGGCGCAGTGACAACGTCAGGTTGAGATCCAATCGTTGGCGCTCGAACTTCAGATAGTGGGGACGGGCGGATTCGGGCAGGAGCCGTAGCAGGAGTGCACCGCCTTCGCTGGCGAGGTTGACCGGATGATTGAGCCCGGCGGGAATGTCCTGGCCGCGCCAGTGCCGATGACTGGACCGGCGCCACCGGTACAACGTCATAGTGCGATTGGGGTATCGCACCAGGTAGAAGGGAGACCGGGGAAACCGCTGCCGAAACGCTTGGCACAGATTTTTGCCGTCCTGCTCCGCCCGGGCGATCTGCTGCTCCAGCTCTGCCAATCGAGCCCGGACCTGATGAACGCGGTATGCCGTCATAATCGATAGATGCCTTGTCAGCCCTCTTACCCTTAAAGGGTTAAACCCTTTAAAGGGGAGTTTGTCAGAAAATGGGGGACCTGCGTTGTCAGAAGTATCCGAGGGTGTGTTGTCAGATAACAGTGGGTAACTGCGCCAGCCGATGGCTCTGTCCGCCGCCGAAGTGATTACAGTGTAATCACCGGAAGGAGGCCAGCCGATGGCTCTGTCCGCCGCCATGACACACAACGGCTGTTCCAATCAATCCTGCTCACTGCCGTCCGGCTTTTCTGCCGCAGCGGCCGCAGTGTCTTTATCTTCAGGGTCGGCGTTCTCTGGCGCAGTCTCAGGGTGATCGGTCTGGACCCGCAGAGGCGGCGCATGGGCCGCCCGCAGCTCGCCGCTGAGAATCTCATCAGGCAGCTCGCCCATCAATTCGATGGCACGCTGACCTTTCTGTGTGGCCTGGCGCACATCATCTCGGGTGACGGCCAAATGCCGGTACCCCTGAATGGTGGCAAACAACCGTCGGACACCCCGGCCCGACTCCTCCAGGTGGCGCTCGAAGGTCTCGCGATCCAGTAGCCCGACGAAGCGGCCCGTCATGATGGCCAGCACCAGCTCGTCCAGATCAGCGAGAAGATAGGCGCCTTGGTAGGCATACGGCGTTCCGAACGTCAGTTCGACGACGGCCGGCTCCAGGGAATGGGCAAGGGTGATATCCATGGCGGGCGCCCCCTCCAGGAACCGATCGATATGCTGGCGCAACCTCTGGATCTGCTCACGCACGGCATCAGTTTCCTGCTCCACACGGAGCAGCCACCAGTCGGCATAGGGGTCATCGTTTCCTGCAGCGGTCCATAACTGTCGTGTCATAGCGGCGTAGCGGTACAGGCCAACGATGGCGGGCGTGCCACTGACAGGATCCGCGCGTCGGCCGTGAATCAACCGCTGCGCCACCCGAGTCTGAATGGTCATACGGACGCTGTTGGTCAGTCGCCCGGGTTCGATGGGGCTACCGCCAGAGGAAGGGCTTGAGGTAGGGGAGGTATGAGAGGTGTCGTTGGACGTGGGATTATCGGCCATGGCGTCGCTCACTCGGTCTATCACAGTGTTGTCAGACGCCACTGTAAAGATTCGATAGAAGGAAAGACGCCGATAATCGGCGCTCTGATCGATTCTATTTTCCGTGCCGGGCGATTGACGTCCATGTTTGCTCTAACCGGTTATGTTCTACCTTTTCCGAACAGTACGATGAGAATGATGATCGCGGCGAAAAGGGAGAACACGTTGGGCCAGATCACTTGGCATAGGATCCCGGCGATGACCGGCAAGCCTACAATCCATGTCTCAGGGGCTCGCCACCAACCCGAGACAGCGGCCTTGGTGATGACAAGTGCGAGCATCATGGACATGGCAATGGTGATTGATAAGGTCGTGTCCAGAGTCATCTCTCTGGTGCTCATTCTTAAGAAAACCAGTCCGACGACTGTGCATTCAGGGGACAGGTGCGGCACTCGATATGGTCACAGTGGAACGTATCACAGGCGATCTGCACAAACCGAAAGATCGAACAGAGTGTCGGGAACTCACACACATAGACAGGATCGTTCGGCGACTCAGACTCTTGGGATAGCCGCTTAAGATCACGAAGGGATTGGTATACATGGCCCAGATGCCGTCGCTGAGCAAAGCGCCGGATTCGATGATCCCAGATACGCTGGACATCCATCCCACAAACCCAATGAGGAGGCCAATCAGCAAAAGCCCTCGTGTCTCCGATCCCGCCAATGCCCGCCTGAAACACGCGGGTCGGTCACTGAGTATCCGATGTGACCGTTTTTTAAGTTTCATCACAAGAGCCCTCCCTCCGAAATGTGTTGTCAGCGAGGACCTTAACCAGTGTGACGTGATGGGCTACCTAAAATAGGAGAGACGCGGTGTGGTGTTTTCCATTTGCCTGTCGCGATCAGAAGGCCAACGATGATAGGACGCTTAAGCCATGACTCGATATGACGACGCAGCGCCATCTCATTTTTTGGAGGTGCTTTGGTTGTGAAGTAGGAGGGTGCCATGAATCATCGTCAACAGGCCATCGCAAAGACCATCACGACTTTGTTGGCGCTTATGGAGCAGACACGGCCGATGCAGGCTCTACACGCCTCCTTAGAACAGAAGATCAATGCGGAAACGGTGGTGACCTATGTGGGCCAAATGTATTTGTACGACGTGGACGGGGAAGAGTACGCTGTTCGTTTGGAGGAACTCGAAGCCGATCCGATTTCAGCAGAAGAAATCGGCCAGGTAGCTCAGGCGCATTTCTCCAAAGAGATTTGGTCAAAGATATTGGGCGGCTAGCTCCTGTATCTGTGATCTCTTACCGCAGGTATTGATGAACTTTGCTTGGTCAAAGCTCACTTTCTTCTCAAGTAAGGTTGTATAGAAATCATGGCCTTGAGAGGGATCTCTTTCGACTATGTGCATTTTGATGTTCTCCTCGCTTCCCGAAACCGTATGATTGCTGAAAAAAAGGCGCAATGACTTTCCAGAGTTTCTGGACCTTGTTATTGAGCTATAACGCTCAATGTTGATCCTGAAGTCCGTGCTATTGTCGATGCATTGGCGAATCTCCTGATTCAGTTTGCTTTTCGTAACTAAGCGGCATCCATACAAGTCAATAGCCTCGCTAAAATACAGAAAGGCGTAGGGAGTGTTGTTCGTGCTGACGGACTCGTACTCCCAGGCCTTATCGGCCGCAAAATTGCGAACAATATGTTGACGGGCCGTTTTATTGAAGCGAATTCCTGTACATTCCTCCATAGTGGAGAAGATGATGTCCAGGTGCTGCTTTATAAATTCAAGGAGATGGCGGGCGCCAGCCGATCCAGGGGCTCTCCTTTTGCCCTTATCAATCCTCAGTGGGTTTTTCAGGGGACAATTTTCGTATGCGTGCTGGGAGTAGTTTGCCAGCCCCTCCACGTTATATTGTACGTGTTTCCCATAAAGGACCTCGGTTTCAGTTTGGGGGATAATATAGTTGATAAGCATGATGGGGCCTTGACACTTAGGGCACAGTGCGTATCTGGCTTTCCGCTGTGCTCCTTTCTGACGTACGTATCTCTGGTCTCGCCCTGTCTTGCGAATATAATTGTCTTCAGTCAACTCGATTGCCCAAGTTGGGTTGTCGATCGTGCTGAACACATTCATTGCCAATCCCTCTTTTGAAGGCCGTGATTAGATCCGTTCTTGAAATAGAGTGCCGCCTTGGGGTGTTCAAAGCAGGCGAGTGGCGTGTCCTTGTTTTTTCAGCAGGGAGACGGCTTTCTTGTCGAACGAGACGAAGGTGTCGGCACCGAGCCAGGCCCCATCGTAGGCGATGACGCCGTCCGCGAAGTCACCGCCGACTTCCAGCAGGGCAAGACCCGCCTCGGCCGCTGGCCGGTTAACAACGATGTTCTTTGTGTTCAGGAGCAGACGGATCGCTTCGGCGATATCCGCACGATCCACCTTGTAGCCGCGATGCAGGACCCAAACCAGCTCACACAAGGTTTGCAGGCTGACCGCCACCATGTCGGCCTGTTCCAAGACGTGAACAGCACGGGCAGCCTGGGCCTTATCGTCATTCACGACGGCGCGGAGCAGAATATTGGTGTCAGCGGTGATTTTCATTGCCCGTCGACTCCCGCTTCCGCGCCCGCATCGGCGATCACTTCGTTGATGTCCTCAATGCTCAGTTGGGCGCCGTTGGTTTTGTCTTCGAGCACGCCGCGCAGCGCTCGGAATGAGCCCTTGGGCCGAGCGGCCCGCAGCGTAGCGCGCCCATCCGGTAGTAAGTCCAGCTCGATCTTTTCGCCAGGCTTGATCCCTAGATGCTGAAGGATCTCTTTCCGAAAGGTCACTTGGCCCTTAACGGTTACGGTGAGTGTGCTCATGGTTCAACTCCTGTCTGGATGCTCCTTAATGGTAATGTTGAATTGCATTACCTTCAAGGCCCTTGAAGGCCGTCCAGACCTAACCCTGTAAATCCCTCTGTACTCGGAAGAACCCTATGCCGCGTAGCGGCATGACAGGCGGCACACCGATCGCCTGATCAAGGCGGGTACGGCGGGCCGCCGGCGCCTCGGCCCTGGCGGTGATGAGTATCTCGATCTCTTGCCCTCCCGCGTTGTATAGAACCCAATGCTATAAGAGCACGGTGGACAGGACCGGAACCTGGCACTCCACACTGTATAGCTGGTGTTGTCAGTGCGTAGCACTGACTCATAAAAAAGCGCTTTTCCCAGATGGAGCCCTTTGGGCGACAGCGGGGCTTTCTCCAGGCAGCTCTGCTGCCTAGAGAAGTCTTTAAAGGAGGGTATTAATGTCCGTCATTTAAGCCAGAACCCTCCCGACAATTAAGTACCGATACCCAGAGTGTTATCCACAGAATTAGGGATTAGCGCTCATCGTTTGGAGAAGGAGGGCTGGATTGGCCAGCAAGAACACACAGCTGTTAGGTGGAAGTGCTGCCAAATCCTAGGAATGAACGGGCTGGAAGGGGTACGCGGGAACCAAAAAGGCAATAGGGTACTTACCGTGACTGCAACCAAGTCAGCGCGGCGCGGTGGACAACATCAGGGGAGAGGGTCGGATCCTGGATCATCAGATCGGCGCATTTCAGGGTGTAAGCTCGCCGTGTTTCCTCATTCCAGTTCGACCAAGTTTGCGGTGGTCCTGTGGGTGGAGACTGAGGGGAGGGGGCACTGCCGACGCTACCATGCTGGGACGTTGAACTGCCAAACGCGCGCCCCTTCAGGATCAGCATGAACCGGGCGATGTCCGACAGGGATCGTGGATCGGTTCCGGACTGGGACCACTTCCGTGCCTGTTTTTCCAAGCGTCGGCTGGCGGTGTTGCGTTCGCGTTTCACGCGCCGTTTCGAGAACCCCAGTGCCTCAAAAAACTCCACGCGTAAGGCTTTCAGGGCCACGAAGGTGTGCCACTCGCCGTCAATGAAACGGCGGACCTGGCTGGAGACGACCACGCCAGCGTTCCGCAGGTCACGCCAGGCCCTCTCCACCTTCCGCGATACTCGTGTAGGTCCTGGGCAGAGTCCTGCCTTGTAACCCAGGTACGACAAGGTGAGGGGGCGGAATCCCTCTCGTGTCGGGATGCCCACCCGTAGGCTTGCCAGATCCACATAGCGCAACAGCGCCAAACCCAGCCGCACGCAGGCGTCCCGGCGCTCCACGCGCTGCTGCCGCCAACTGCCATTGGCAGTGTTGAGTGACGGCAACACGCGGGTTGGCCAATAAACATAAGCCATCAGCCGTCCCCCGGCGTCTTTCAGGATATCCGGTAAGGGGCTGGACTGAAGCAGATTGGACAGATAGCCCCTGGCGGATGGACTGTACTTGACCCGCGTCGGCAAGGTGCCCAGGAGGTGGCTGTCTTTCCCTAAATGGGTGTCCATCGCCTCCCTCCCGCAAGCGCGGGAGAGGGGGCGGGGTAGCGAACCGCAGACTCCCTCTCTCGTTGCCACAAATGCAATAAAATCGACACTTGCAACACGCTCGCGGGAGCGATAGGCTCCGAAGAAGCGAGCGTGAGCGTGTCCATGTCGAACGTGTTCGTGTTCGTGTAGGTGAGATTCGATAAAACGCTGGCGGCGTTGATGTCGATCTGAAAAATAGCGGCTTCATTCCTGGTAGGCGCCTGGAATGAAGCCGTTTTTCTTTGTGCGTCTTTTAAACGCAATGTAGAAGAAAGCGCGGACGCGCGGGCGCCGTCGGCCACGGGGTAGGGCGCGTGCCAGGTCGCACACGTCCTACCTGCCCTGCGGCGGTGGCACCGAAGGAGGGGAGCGGGGATCATTGCTATCGACCCACGGCTCGCCGCGATGCGGTTTCCGAGTGCGTGGCGTGGGCATTCCGCTGCGAAGTCCGCTTGCCAGCCCGCTGGGCCGGGGCTGCCGGGCACTCGCTGAGGATGCGATAGATTACCCTCAGATCCCGACCGGTCCTTTCCGACAGAGACAGCCAGTCCTCGGGCGTCAACTCCGCGGGATCCTGGGCCCCACAGTGGTTCTTCCATGCCCGCCAGACCACCTCAATGGTGGCCTCATCCGGATCCGGTGGCCGGCCGGGGCCGCGAGTGAGCCGCACGGCGCGGCGCAGGCCGGTGTATTCCCGGACGCCCATGTTGTACAACACCGCCATCAGTTCCGCCGGCGCTTCACGGCGCACCAGCTCGCGCTTGAGGTGCGTCCGTTCGGATTCACGGTGTACTTGAGCGAGCAGCTGCCGGAACGCGCCGCGATCCAACCGGACCTGCAGCACATGGCCATGCAACTGAAGATGATGGGACAACAGCGTGACGGTCTCGATGGTGAGACTTTGGAGAGACCGTAGCTCCTCTTCGCCGAACCCAAGATCCCGTAGGGCGGCGTAGTCGCCATCGTGCAGACACTCCGCTGCGTAGGTTAATAATGCGCGGGTCAATTGCGCTTCCTTGTGCCGCATTAGGATATCCATGGTTCGCCCTCCGTGACGGAATGAATGGACCGAACGAGCGCCACCAACTTGGTGAAGACATGCCACTGCGTGTCGGACCAGCGCAGGTACAGCTCAGAAGCCAGGTGGAAGGGATTGAAGGTGGGGACATGATCGACCCAATCTGGAGGCAGGTGATCGGCCAAGGCCGTCTGATTGGGATGCTGTCCAGCCAAGCTGGCCAATTGCCACCACACACAGGCGGCGTGTCCGTCCGCCGGTTCCGGCAACAGCACGAAGCCGAACCCGCTTTCAGGTAGGGAGAGGGGTTCGGAAAGGCCCGCATCGGCGGCGATGGCCGCCGCCAGGTCCCACGCGTGTGCGCGTAGATCGGCCAGATCCGGTGTGGTCTCGGACGCCACGGTTGAATGGGATGAAGACTCAAACACCGACGATGACGCGGGTGTCTCCGCTGCGGACGCCCTGTATTCATCTTGGAAGGTCGTTGTTGAGGGTTGCCCAGGCAGATCATCGTCGACACCGAACGACGGAAGTTCAGGACCGTCGTCGTCTACCGTGTCGTCGCTGCTTTCCTGAGTGGACGCCTCGCCGACGTTGTTGGCGTACCCAGGAGCATCAAGGCCCCCTTCGGTATCCAAACTCTCCGTACCGGGTGTCGCGTCCAGGAAATCGAGATCGTCCTCGGTGTCGTCGTCGGGCACGAGGATCTCTCCGCCGTCCAGGGCGGCTCCGAGCGCCAGGCTGGCGCGCCCGATATCGCAGTCGGCGGACACCGAGATTTCCGATTCCAGTTCCCGCCGGATGTGGTCCATGTCGATGTCGATCTGATCGTTGCGAGATACGACGGCGGCGAACACGCCTTCCACATCGTCCCCGAGACCGAACGCCTGGCAGACATCGCGGAACGCATTGTGGAGCCCGCGCAGCCGCTCCACCTGCGGGCGGCCCATGCCGCTATCCAGCGCGGTGGGGATCAGGGAATAAAGCACATCGACGGCGTAGTCATACCAAACAATGAGTGACTGGCTGACTCGATATCCTTGGCAGTCCAACGCCTCGGCCAGTTCTCTCTGCGACAGCTTTTCTCTTTCCTGCTCTTCCCGAATCAGGTCCCGAACATGCCGGATCGCCATCGCCCGATCGATAAAAATGAGATCCCCGCGCAGATCGTTTTCCTTCAGGTGGGAGAGCAGCGTGCGGCACTCACTGTCCCAGGGTTTAAAGATGACCCAGGTTTGTTTGAACCGCTCGTTGCCGGTTTCCTTCCAGAGCTCCTGCAGGATGCACAGGCGGGTATTGCCGCCGGCACTGACCATGTACCGCGGATCCGGGTCGCCGGGCCGCTTTGTGACCACGAGAGGGCTCTCCAAAGGATCTTCCTGATCACCGGCCGCCAGGATCGAGGCTTTAATCTCCGCGTATTTGCTGTTGCGGTTACGGCGCGGATCGTGGTCGTACCGGCGGATCTGATCCACGTCCATACGCATCGGCGTACTGGTGATCGGGTCGGTGGAGGGCGTCGCGGCGCCGCTGCCGTTTTTCTGATCACGCCGGAATAAGGGGGTGGCAATCAGGGATGCCACCTGTTCGGAAGAAGGTCTCTTTTTACTCATCATCCACCTCCCGTTTTGCTGAGGCGTTTTGATCGGTGTGCATGGCCGCCCAGGCCACCGCCAAGTGGATGGCGGGAATACGTCGCTCGCCATGGTGGATCGCAGCAATCGCCAGCTTGGGCGCGGCATGGATAACGGCAGGGGTGGCGCCGAGGGGACGCACCTTGGCTTCGACGATGCGGGCAATGACGGGGTTGGAGACGTTCATGAGGCGATACCTCCCGTGCGATCAAAGCAGTCGGAACGATGAAAAGAATCAAACAGATCCAGCTGAGCGAGGCCGTGTTGAGCCTGGGGGTTGAGCCAGAGGCACTCGGTGCGGGATGTGGAGCCGAAGCGGCTGGAGCCGCTGGTGGCGAGGGACGCGCGATGCCAGCCGGGCAAGCACTGGTCGTACAAGGGATGGGCGTAGCCGGAGAGGAGTACCATCCCCGTGAGTCCCTGAAGAACATCAAGAAGGACCTCGTGGTCTTCTTGAGTCAGTTCATGGCGGTAGTAACGGGTACCGCCGCTGGAACGGGTTTCAGGCAGGTAAGGAGGATCCACATAATGCAACGTGGTGGGACTGTCGTGGTTGCGCATCACGTCAATCGCGGGGCGATGCTCGATGACCACGCGACTCAGACGCTCAGTGACGACCGGAATCAGCCGGCTTACTCGTGACCAGGCTTGCGCCACGCCCAAATAGGCGCTATCTGGCTTAGTGAACGTTCGCATGCCGGTGCGACCCCGGGTGGCCCCCGCACTGCCGAAACTGAACCACGACCGCACCAGAGTGCGTCGGGCTTGTTCAATGGGCTGATCCGAGGGGATCTGCGCCTGCTCGAACTCTTCGCGGGCGTAGGGGGTGTACTGGCATTGCTGTGCTAGCACGCGGGCGTCATGAGGATCACGCAATACCCGGAAGAGATTGACGATCTCGCTGTCCAGGTCGTTGTACACCTCAGCCGGCGCCGGCGGTTTACTCAATAGAACGCTGGCGCCACCGCCGAAGGGTTCGACATAGACCTGGTGGGGCGGGAAGTGCTGGATCAGCCAATCGGCAATGCGGAACTTGCCGCCGTGGTAACGCAGGATCGGGGCGGGGAGGGTCATGAGGCGCCTCCCGCCACGGTCAACGCGGGCGGAGTGGAGGCTGTGTAGGCAGCATCGCTATGATCCAAGGTGTCGATGTTCGCCTGGCGCACCTTAAACGACAGCACCCAGACGTAGGGATTCGCGTCCCAACCGCCGGTCTCATGGTCGCCATGGAGCCGTGACCAGAGCTGAGCGAACGCCTGCTTTTCACAGGATCGGTAACCGGCGGCCCGCCACTTCGTGTAAGTGGGGAGGGGAAAGCCGGTATGAAACACACCCTCGGCCGTGCAGTCGTTGGAGGGCGAGGCATCGCTGATGTCCTGCAGCCGCTCCACGCGAACCTGGGTCAGCGTCAACGTGAACCGGCTGAACCGTCGGGGCATGTACCGAGCGGCGCGCCAGCGCAGGGGCCACCCGAAGTAGTGCTCCGACAGATCGGTATCGTCATCCAGGTAGCGGATGTGGTCCACGGCCCCCAAACAACCTGGTGTGCGGATGCCAACACGAGGCGTGCCTTCATACGCCACGCAATGACGCTCGACCCCGTCCTCGTGCTGCTCCACCAGGCTGGACCAGGGTTCCTTCACCCAGAGGTGAGAACCTGGACCGCCGTAGGGGCAGGGCAGCCACTGACGGTCTCCCGTCTCCAGGTGCTGAAACGCCACGCCCAGCTGCCCGGTGGTATCGAGCGTCACCGCCGCGTGGAGCGGCACCCAGTGATCCGGATCCTGATTAATAACATCCAGGCCTTGCAGGCGCCGGGTTTGTGTCTTGCGGCCGGTGTGTAACGCTTGAATCAGCGGCGGAATAAACGAAATGAAACGCTGCTTACGCACCATGGTCCGCTCCTCCGCGCTGCGTTTGGCGGCGGCGGGCGGCATCGAGGACGGCGTCAAGGTCGCCGGCCAGAAGTGTCCGCAGGTGGTATTTGTCGCGAAGTGCCCCAACGGTCACAGCACTGACCTTGGCATCGTGCCTTAACCAACGATAACGGTCGGCGTCGCGCTGTAGAGCGGATAGATCCTGTTCCTTGAGCGCATGAGTCGGGGTTGACGTCCGCGTCATGACAACGAGTTGTTCTTCAAAAGCGTCGTAGGCGACGGCGCGTTGGACTTGGCGCTGCGGCGCCCCTTCCCGTGTGCGGGCCGCTTCTGGATTGGAGGACTCGAACAGAAAGTCCGCGATCCGGCAGGCCGTTACTTCGGCTTGGTCGATACGCTCAAGCAGGTCTTCGATCTCTGAGTCGGACCGGGGACATAGGGCGATGGCGGTCAGGGCGTGTTTTGCCTCTTGCAAGAGAGCCTGTTCTGGCGTCATTGGGAGCTCGGCCGTTTTGGATTCGGCGGCTTTCTTGATCGCATTGAGCGCGTTGTGCCAGGGGGAGTTGTCCAGACTGGCTTTGCCAATCTCGATGCCCAAGTGCACAGCGATCGCAGTGGACATTTCGTCCAACAGCTCTTCGAAGGAAGGTTTAAATCTCATCGCGAAGCCCTCCCAAATCGATATGAGGGAACACCTCGCGGACCAGAGCGGACAGGGTTTCCAGGGCGGAAGGGGCGGTGCCTCGACGCCGGCGTTCCAGCCGATGGACAGGAACCTGGGCGGTGGCGGCTTCGCGGTACACCACGGTGGAGGGAACCACCGTATCGAGCACGGAGATGGTGCCGCGTGATTCGGCGAAGGTTGCCTTCCTGAGTGTATCGGCCACCTGGCGGGCATCCACCGTGTGATCCATGCGGTAGAGAAGGCCATAGAGATGGCCGACCGGGGCACCGAGATGCTGCATGGGCTGCAGCCGGTCGAGCATGCCCAGCGTGCCGCGGGCAAACTCGCGGGCGGAGAGGATTTCAGGGGGAATGGGCGAAAGGAGGAGGTCGCCGGCGAGCACGCCAACGTCCTGCAGCGGCCCGACGGCGCCCTGCGTATCGATCAAGACAACGTCATAGTCCTGGACAGCCCGCAGCGCAGTGCGCATGCGAATACGGCCATCGGGAGTGTGCAGGATCCAAGTTTCAAGGCTTCCTTCTGGATCGTCACTGATGACGATGTCCAGATTGGGGAGGGTGGTTTGGCTGATGCAGCCCTCGACGTTGCCGCTGGTAACCAGCTGGTGCAGGCCGTAGGGTGATCGCTCAGAGAGGGGGTAGTAGCTGGAGAGGGTGGGTTGGATATCGGCATCGACCAGCAGAACACGTTGTCCTGCGTCAGCCAGGATGCCCCCGAGATTGGCGGTGGTGGTCGTTTTGCCGACCCCGCCTTTGGTGGAACAGATGGTCACTATCATTGGACACCTCTATTGTTTAGAGGTATCCGATAGGAACTTTAATGATTCGAGAGTGCTCTGAGTTAGGGAGGATTTAGGCCAAGAGACTTAAAATCTCTCGACCGCTAGGTCGTGCCGGTTCGAGTCCGGCTACCCGCACCAGATTCAACGCCTCCGAAGCCCCCATGTTCTCTTGTCCTGCCTTCTGGCGCTGGTTGCCGCGTTGGAGTCACCATTCATGAAACCGGTGTACTGGGTTTATATGGTTACGAACCCGGAAGCCGCATATGGCGAAAAGCCACGTCATGGCGGATGTCCTGGGGATCCATGTGATTATTATGTCGATGCCGGGCGGCTTTCTCCTTGTTCCCGCAAGTCCGCATACTGCACCACCGCCTGCGCCCTCCCCTGGAGGTGTCAACGAATAAGCAGCCGCAACCCGGGCAGGCTCTGACACGATCCTTTGGCAAGGTAAAGAGTGCTTCGAGCGCAAGCAGAGCCAAAGCTGGAGGGATCGTTTCAGGTTCCGCCAGATTTCCCGTCAGTGTTTTCATTTGAGCATCACTGAACGCGATAATTTCCGCGCTTACACCAAGGCCTGCCAGTCGTAACAACCCTCCCATGGCCCTTGAAGAGGGGGCCCCGCCGTCCGAGACGGTATCGAATACGTCCCATATGTGCGAACGGACATGGTGGACCGTGTCCACCAGTTCCTCGCTTCCATAACGGATAAGTGCCCGTGCCTGCGGCGACGAGATCAAACCAGCGGATTGGCACCAGGAGCTGATGTCCGATACGGATCTGAGCAGATCGTTATCCACGGTTGATTGTTTTCGGTTGGAAATCGTATTGGCCAGATCGAGTGCCGGATGGCCGCCAATAAAATTGGCATTCTTCCAGGGAGGTACCACCGAAATCCTTTTACGCATAATGCATCCAGTTTTTTACGCTTTTGTTGTAACCCTTTAATGACTTCTAACAGGTTATTGCCTGAGGGTTCAATGCAAATCTTCTTTCTTGCAAATAAATATATTATTTATCAATGAAAGAAAATACATATGCGAAAATGTAAAAAAATTATTTTTTTGGGGCGCAGATTTTTTTGAGAAAAATGAGTGTTTGCAAGGTGTTAGAGGTTTATTTCACCGATATCGTGTCTAGTAAAAAAATGTGACCTGGTCGTTTTTTTATTGCATTGATCTTGTTTGTCCGATCAGTATCGGAATGTCGTTATCGATGCCGCGCCTTGTGATGGTGTGCGTCCGATAATTTTTTTTGCCGTAAAAATTAGAAACTAAAGCACTAGCCGACAATTCCCTTTCGACATAATGCGCTGGGTGGAAAGCAGTTCGGTAGTTAAGGCGGCGCCAATGTGAAAAGGAATTTGTCTCGTACTCCAGGATGCAAGGAGTGATCAGGATGAGCCTTTCCTCTCGAATCGTTTTGCACGGGGCACGCCACCAGAACGGGGTGACTTCGGAGCCCATCATCAGTCACACCCAATCCCACCACGGCCTGATGCGCCGCTCCCTCCTCGCCATCGGTGTCTCCATCGCTCTTGGTGTATTCGTGATGGGTAGTGAGCAGGCCCAGGCCAGGAAATTCGCCACGGACGGTGGCTCCTGCGTCTCGGCTGGGGGAGGGGGGGAGATCGGGCGACTTACAACTGGCAATACCAGTGCTGATCCCGTCGATGGCACTGGCACCTACTCCACGGTGGCGGGCTGTGATGCCAGCGGCAACAACCAAACCGCCGCCACGGTCTACGGTACTTTCAGTCAGGTGACTGCCAGGGGCGGCGCGGCTTTTGGTTTTAACGCTCGTGCAGGGTACTGGGCTTCCGCTTTAGGCCTCGAAAGCCGCGCCACGGGGTTGGCCAGTACCGCCCTGGGCTTCGGTAGCCAGGCGACAGCGCGTAACTCGGTGGCGATCGGCGGCGCCGGCGGGGATGGCACAACGCCACTGGCGGAGGCGGATTCCACCATCGCTTCTGGTCTCAACTCCATTGCCATTGGCTCGGATGCCGTGCGCGGCGCGCAGGCTTCCGGACAAGCCAGTATCGCCATGGGACCGCGGGCCACGGCTAGTGATTTCGCTACGATAGCGATTGGTGATCGTGCCGAGGCGACGGTGAACCACGCTATTGCGATCGGCCAGTTAACTCGTGCGATCGGTTCTGGCACGACTGCCGTGGGTGTCGATGCGGACGCGTTGCAGAACAACACCACGGCGCTGGGGCGGCGAGCCTGGGCCGATGCCAGTGCCGGTACGGCCGTGGGGCTTGGCAGCCGGGTGGAAACCGGCGCCACGCGAGGCATCGCGATTGGCGGCGCCACCGATGAGACGTCCAATGGAACAGTGGATGCCACGGGCACCCGTGTCACCGCGGTTGACGGTATCGCGATCGGTTCGCAGGCGCTCTCCAGTGGCGAAAGAGCGACTACCCTGGGCACCGGTGCAGTGGCATCGGGCATCGATAGCGCCGCTCTTGGGACGACCGCCCAGGCGACCGCCGAGGGCGCCATGGCCTATGGCCGGGCAAGCACCGCATCTGGACTTTCGTCCATCGCCATGGGGGACGGCGCCACGGCCAGCGGCGCTCAGTCCATTTCCATCGGTACTGGTAACACCGTTTCCGGCGATGGCAGCGGCGCCATCGGCGACCCCACCACCATCACGGGGGCTGGTTCTTATTCCGTGGGTAACGACAACACCATCGACGCCGATGAGGCGGGTGTGTTCGGTAATCGCAATATTCTGGCGGCGACCGCCACTGGCAGCCGCATCATCGGCAACGACAACGACGTGGATGTGGCCGACGCCTTTGTGATCGGCAACGGCGCGGACGTCACCGTCGCCGAGGGGGTGGCGCTGGGCAACGGTTCGCTATCCGATACCGGTGCGGGTGTGGCGGGTTATAACCCGACCACCAGCGCCGCCGATGGCCTGGATGCAGGCATTGCCGCGACCCTGAGCACTACCGGCGCGGTGGCGGTGGGTGATGCCGGCACCGGCGTGTTCCGCCAGATCACCGGGGTGGCCGCCGGTAGCGAGGATTCCGATGCGGTCAACGTCGCTCAGTTGAAAGCCAGCGAGACGCATTACTACAGCGTCAATGACAACAACATGATCAGTGGTAACTATGCCAACGACGGTGCCACAGGTGTCAATGCGCTGGCCGCCGGGGTGGATACCGCCGCCAGTGGCACCAGCAGTGTCGCGGTCGGGGACGCCGCCACGGCCTACAACGCCGGCGGCATTGCCGTGGGGCTGAATGCAGTGGCCGGTGTTGATGGTTCGGCGACCATTGCCAACGACATCGCCCAAGGGGCGAATGCGACAGCGACCGGTGGCAATACCGTGGCCCTGGGTTCGAATGCCACGGCCACGGGAGCGGATAGTGTTTCGCTCGGCTCCAATTCCTCGGCCAGTGGCGCCACCAGCACCGCTCTAGGATATGCCACTCAGGCATCCAATACCGATACGACGGCCGTGGGTAACGGAGCTCAGGCGACCGGGGCGCAAGATACCGCGCTTGGCGTGACCGCCCTGGCATCAGGAGGCAACAGCACGGCGGTGGGTAACCAAGCCGCTTCCGCCGGGAGTAATGCGACGGCGGTGGGGGCGACGGCCAGCGCCAGCGGCGGCCAGGCCTCCGCCTTTGGTCTTGGCGCCACGGCAAGTAACGTCAATGCCACGGCGCTGGGCGTCGGCACTCAGGCAACGTCCTTCGCCAGTACCGCGGTGGGTAATCAATCCACGGCAACGGGGCAGAGCTCGGTGGCCGTGGGCGACGTGGCGCAGGCCAGTGGCACCAATGCCATTGCGATCGGCACCGGCGCGGTGGCCTCGGCCGAGGACAGTATCAGCATTGGTACCGGTAACCAAGTCAGTGGCATCGGTTCCGGCGCCATCGGTGACCCCACCACCATCACGGGGTCTGGTTCTTATTCCGTGGGTAACAACAACATCATCGACGCCGACGAGGCCGGGGTGTTCGGCAACGACAATATCCTGGCAGCCACCGCCACCGGCAGCCGCATCATCGGTAACGGTAACGACGTGGATGTGGCCGATGCCTTTGTTATCGGTAATGGCGCCGACGTTACCGTGGCCGAAGGGGTAGCGCTGGGCAACGGCGCCATCGCCGACACCGGCGCCGGCATCCAGGGCTATAACCCGACCACCGGCGCCGCCGATGGCCTGGATGCGGGCATTGCCGCGACCCTGAGCACTACCGGCGCGGTGGCCGTGGGCGATGCCGGCACTGGCGTGTTCCGTCAGATCACCGGCGTGGCCGCCGGTACCGAAGATAGTGATGCCGTCAACGTTGCCCAACTCAAGGCCAGCGAGACGCATTACTACAGCGTTAACGACAACGGCGTGATCGGTGGTAACTACGCCAACGATGGCGCCACGGGTATCAATGCCCTGGCCGCCGGGGTGGACGCCAGTGCCGCCGGCGATGGCGGGGTTGCCACTGGTAACAATGCCAGTGCGGTTGATGATAACAGCGTGGCGATCGGCACTTCCGCGACGGCAAATGGTGGCAATACGGATTTCGGGGCCGTTGCCGTTGGCAACATGGCCACGGCCACGGGAGATGGTGCCACGGCTCTGGGTTCGGAAACGCTTGCCCTGGCCGATGGCGCGACGGCGGTGGGTGATGACGCCAATGCGCTGGCGCTCTTCTCGACAGCGCTTGGCGACGGTGCCGAGGTGGATGCGGCCAGCATTTCGGGTGTTGCAATTGGCGCGGAGGCGACCGCCAGTGGCGCCCCCTTGGGAACAGCTGTCGGCACCCTTGCCACGGCATCAGCCCTGCAAGCGACAGCCGTTGGTACAGGGGCCGCTGCCTCGGGAAGCCAGAGCGCGGCGTTCGGCGCGGGGGCCCAGGCGACCGTGGCCGAAGGCGTGGCTCTTGGCACGGGGTCAATTGCCGCTACCGCTGCCGGCGTGGCGGGTTACGATCCGCTGACCGGTCTGCCGTCCACCGACACGTCATCCACCTGGACCAGCACCATGGGCGCGGTCAGCGTGGGCGGTGCGGGTGAAACCCGCCAGATTACCAATGTAGCGGCGGGGACCAACGATACCGATGCGGTTAACGTGGCTCAGCTGCAAGCCAGCGAGACCCATTACTACAGCGTTAATGACAACGGTGTGGTCCAGGGTAATTACGCCAACGACGGTGCCACGGGCGTCAATGCCCTGGCCGCCGGGACCAACGCCTTGGCCACCGGTGAGAGCACCGTGGCAATGGGCAATGGCGCCGAAGCCACCGCGATCCGTGACGTTATGATCGGTGATGGCGCCGGCGCCAATGCCGGCGTTGGCGGACGGGACAATATCGCCATTGGCGGCCTGGCGGGTCAGGGGCGTGGCGACAATGGCAGCTTCAATGTCGCCACTGGTTTCATGGCCGGGCAGGATGTTACCGGTAACGCCAATGTCGCCTACGGCCGTTTGTCCGGCCAGAACGTGGAAGGTTCCGAGAACCTCGCTTTCGGCTCCTCCGCCGGGCGTAACGTGATCGGCTCGGACAACGTCGGCATCGGCCAGAATGCGGGCGAGGGCGTGGAAGGCATCAACAACCTCGCGATCGGTCATGAGACAGGCCGGACCGTGGTTGGCAGTCAGAACGTCGGCCTGGGGATTAGTGCTGGCTCGGCGGTCACTGGTTTCAATAACGTTGGCGTTGGGGCACTTGCTGGCGCGTCCACCCAAGGTGATTTCAATGTTGGCGTTGGCGAGAGAGCAGGCCGGATCGTGACCGGCAGCAGTAACGCCGCTTTAGGTCACTTCGCGGGCAACCGGGTCACCGGCAGCGATAACGTGGCCATCGGGCATTACGCGGGCACCCTGGTTCATGTCGACCCTGCACTCAGGGTTGAGGCTGATCGTACGGTGTCTATTGGTACGGAGGCCCTGGCCTCGGCCGATGACGCCGTTGCTATTGGTACCGGCGCCCAGGCCAACGGCCTGAACAGCATCAGTATTGGCACCGGGAACGTGGTCGATGGCGACAACTCCGGCGCCATCGGCGACCCCACTACCATCACGGGAGCGGGCTCTTATTCCGTGGGTAACAACAACACCATCGACGCCGACGAGGCCGGGGTGTTCGGCAACGACAATATCCTGGCAGCCACCGCCACCGGCAGCCGCATCATCGGTAACGGTAACGACGTGGATGTGGCCGATGCCTTTGTTATCGGTAATGGCGCCGACGTTACCGTGGCCGAAGGGGTAGCGCTGGGCAACGGCGCCATCGCCGACACCGGCGCGGGCGTCCAGGGCTATAACCCGACCACCGGCGCCGCCGATGGCCTGGATGCGGGCATTGCCGCGACCCTGAGCAGCACCGGCGCGGTGGCCGTGGGCGATGCCGGCACTGGCGTGTTCCGTCAGATCACCGGCGTGGCCGCCGGTACCGAAGATAGTGATGCCGTCAACGTTGCCCAACTCAAGGCCAGCGAGACGCATTACTACAGCGTTAACGACAACGGCGTGATCGGTGGTAACTACGCCAACGATGGCGCCACGGGTATCAATGCCCTGGCCGCCGGGGTGGACGCCAGTGCCGCCGGCGACGGCTCGATCGCGGTGGGCGGTGCCACCGCCGGTGGCACCAGTGCCATCGCCATGGGCACCGGGGCCAGCGTACCGGGCAACCTGAGCGTGGCCATCGGCGAGAACGCTCAATCACTGGGTAGTGGTTCCAGTGATTGGGGTACGGTCGCCATCGGTAACGACAGCTTCGTCACGGGTAGTTCAGTGGCGGGTGTGGCGTTGGGCGCGGAGGCCAGCGTCACCGGCGCTTCCGGCGTGGCCGTGGGTGGCCGGACAAACGCCTCCGGCACCAACGCCGTGGCGATGGGGTATCTGACCACCGCTAGCGGTGCTAACTCGGTGGCGCTGGGCACGCTTTCATCAAGCACGGTTGACCATGGCGTGGCCCTGGGTAACAACTCGGTGGCCAATATAGCCGCTGGCGTGGCGGGCTATGATCCGGTCACCGGAGCGCCCTCAACGGATACCAGCAGCACCTGGCTGAGCACCCGGGGCGCGGTCAGCGTGGGTGGTAACGGCGAGACCCGTCAGATCACCAATGTGGCGGCGGGCACCAACGATACCGACGCGGTCAACGTCGCCCAGTTGCAGGCGGGTCAGACTCACTACTACAGCGTTAATGACAACGGTGTGGTCGGTGGCAACTACAATAACGACGGCGCGACCGGTATCAATGCTCTGGCCGGGGGCGTGGATGCTCTGGCGGGTGCCGATGGCGCCACGGCTCTGGGCTTAGGTGCCAATGCCAGTGCTGTCGATAGTGTGGCTCTGGGCGCGGGCTCGATCGCCGATGGCAGCACGCTGGGCAGCCCCGCTTATCAACCGTTGGATGCGGGTGGCAATCCGATTCCGGTGGCCGCGCCGACGGCGAGCAGTGAGGTCTCGGTGGGCAGTGCCGGCAATGAGCGGCGCATCACCAATGTGGCCGCCGGCGCCGAAGATACGGATGCGGTCAATGTGTCCCAATTGGCGGCGGTGGAATCGGTTGCTTCAACCGGTTGGGACCTGAGCGCCCAGGGCGCCGATACCACCAATGTGGCACCGGGTGACACGGTGGATCTGTCCAACACCGACGGCAACCTGGTGATCGCCAAGAACGCCGTGGACGGGGCACAGGAAGACGTGACCTTCGACCTGGCCGATGACGTGGTGGTGAACAGCAGCGTCACGGTGGGTTCCGTGGTGACCAGTGCGGCGACCAACGACATCACCGGTCTGTCCAACACCACGCTGACGGATCCGAGCTTCGCTACCCTGGGCCGGGCCGCCACCGAGGAGCAACTGCAGGGCGTGATGGACAGCCCGCTGGGCTTCGCCGGCGACAGCGGCACGGACGTGCAGCGGGTGCTGGGTGAGACGCTGAACATCGTCGGCGGCGCTGACGGCAGTGGCAACACCAACATCAGCACCGTGGCCAACGGCACCGATACCCTTGAAATCGTGATGACCGACCAGCCGACCTTCGGCAACGTGACGGTGAACACTGGGGGCGGCGATACCATCAATGGCTTGTCCAACCTGACCTTCGATCCGAACGCCTTTACCTCCGGGCAGGCGGCCACCGAAGACCAGTTGAAGCAGGTTAGTGACGTGGCCAATACCGGTTGGGATCTGACCGCGCAGGGCGCCGACGGCACCAACGTGGCACCGGGCGACACGGTGGATCTGTCCAACACCGACGGCAACCTGGTGATCGCCAAGAACGCCGTCGACGGTGCTCAGGAAGACGTGACCTTCGACCTGGCCGACGACGTAACCATCGGCAACAGCCTGACGGTGGGCACGGTGGTGACCGACGCCACCAGCAACGATATCACCGGATTGTCCAACACCACGTTGACGGATCCGAGCTTCGCCACGATGGGTAGGGCGGCCACCGAGGAACAGCTCACCCTGATGGGTGATGATGTGACCACGCTGGGTATGAACTTCACCGGCAATGACAACAGCGCGGGTGACGTGCACCGCGACCTGGGCGAGACCCTGGGGATCACCGGTGAGGCGACCACCGCCGGCACTTATAGCGGCGCCAACCTGCAAACGGTGACCGACCCGACCACCGGGGCGATCCTGCTGCAAATGGCGGATTCCCCGCAGTTCGGCAACGTCACCATCAACACGGCGGCGGGTGACACCATCAATGGTCTGTCCAATCTGACCTTCGATCCCAATGCCTTTACTTCCGGGCAGGCGGCTACCGAGGATCAACTGGCTCAGGTCAGTGACGTGGCCAACACCGGTTGGGATCTGACCGCGCAAGGTGCTGATGGCACCAACGTGGCGCCGGGCGACACGGTGGATCTGTCCAACACCGACGGCAATCTGGTAATCGCCAAGAACGCCGTCGACGGTGCTCAGGAAGACGTGACCTTCGACCTGGCCGATGACATCACCATCGGCAACAGCCTGACCATCAACAACGGCCCGATCCTCAACGACAACGGCATCGACATGGGCGGTGACACCATCACCAACCTCGGTGATCCGGTGGGCGGTGGCGATGCGGTCAATCTCGATTACTTCGAGGAAAACAAAGCCCACTACTACAGCGTCAATGACGGCGGAACCCTCCAAGGTAACTACGACAATGACGGCGCCACCGGGCTGAACGCCATCGCCGCCGGGGTGAATGCCGTCTCAACAGCGGATGGTGCCGTGGCCATGGGCTTCGGTGCTGATGCCAGCATTCTCGATAGCGTGGCACTGGGCAGTGGCTCGGTTTCCGATCGCGCCATCGCGCCGGCTTCGGGCAACATTCCGGCGGGTAGCGCCACCATCACCTACAACACCACTGACAAGGAACTGCTCGGTGCGGTCTCCGTGGGTGATGACGATTCCTATCGTCAAATCACCAACGTGGCGGACGGTGTCGAGTCCCAGGATGCGGTGACGGTGCGCCAGTTGCAGGGCGCGATCGGCTCGGTAATCACCACCGGAACCATGTACTTCCATGCCAACTCGGTCGAGCCGGATTCCATCGCGGCGGGCCAGGACAGCATCGCGGTGGGGCCGAACACGGTGGTCAACGGCGATGACGGCATCGGTATGGGCAACGGCGCGATCGTGGAGATGACCGCACCCGGCGGCACCGCCATCGGGAACAGCGCGCACGTCATGCTGGCCGACGGTGTGGCACTGGGCTCGTCCTCACTGGCCGAAGCCGAGCAAGGCGTGGCGATCGGCGCGGGCGCGACGGTCAGCCACGACCAGAGCGTGGCGCTGGGTAGCAACTCGGCCACTGCTGAAGCGGTGGGGACCGCCAGCACCACCATCGCCGGCAACACCTATAATTTTGCCGGCATCGCACCGGAAAGCACGGTGAGCGTGGGCGACCTGGGTAACGAGCGCACCATCACCAACGTGGCGGCGGGACGTATCAACGCCGCCAGCACCGACGCCATCAACGGCTCGCAGCTGTTCGCCACCAACCAGGCGGTGGAAGGCATCGGTGCAGGCTGGACCATCAGTGCGGAAGGCGGCAACGCCTCCAACGTCGGCGTTGACAGCGTCACCGGCAACACCATGGATCTGAACAACGCCGACGGCAATATCGTCGTCAGCAAGGCCATCGACAGCAATGACGTGACCTTCGACCTGGCCGACGACGTAACCATCGGCAACAGCCTGACGGTGGGCACGGTGGTGACCGATGCCACCAGCAACGACATCACCGGGCTGTCCAATACCACGCTGACGGATCCGAGTTTCGCCACCGTGGGCCGGGCAGCCACCGAGGAACAGCTCGATCTGGTCAATCAGGATCTGACCAGTCAGGGCCTGAACTTCACCGGCAATGACAATACGGCGGGTGACGTGCATCGCGACCTGGGCGAGACCTTGGCGATCACCGGTGAGGCGACCACCGCCGGCACTTATAGCGGCGCCAACCTGCAAACGGTGACCGACCCGACTACCGGGGCGATCCTGCTGCAAATGGCGGATTCCCCGCAGTTCGGCAACGTCACCATCAACATGGCGGCGGGAGACACCATCAATGGCCTGTCCAATCTGACCTTCGACCCCAATGCCTTTACTTCCGGGCAGGCGGCCACCGAGGATCAACTGGCTCAGGTCAGTGACGTGGCCAACACCGGTTGGGATCTGACCGCGCAAGGTGCCGATGGCACCAACGTGGCGCCGGGTGACACGGTGGATCTGTCCAACACCGACGGCAATCTGGTGATCGCCAAGAATGCCGTCGACGGTGCTCAGGAAGACGTGACCTTTAACCTCGCCGATGACATCACCATCGGTAATAACCTGACCGTCCAGGGCGACACTGTCGTCGAAGGGGATACCTATCTGGGCGATAACTTCTCGGTGGTCAACAATGAGGCGCACTACGATGGTCCGGTCACCGAGGATACGCACGTCGTCAACAAGCAGTACGTTGATCAGGCGGGCGACGCTGTGACCACGCTGGGCATGAACTTCGCCGGCAACGAAGGGGCCGATGTTCATCGTGATCTGGGGCAGACCCTGGGGATCACCGGTGAGGCCAGTGCCGCCGGTACCTTCAGCGGGATTAACCTGAAGACGGTGACCGACCCGGCCAGCGGCGCCATTCTGCTGCAGATGGCGGATGCCCCCCAATTCGGCAATGTCACCATTAATGAAGGCGACAGCGGCCGGATCACTGGGGTGACCGCTGGGGTCGACGATACCGATGCAGTGAACGTCGGCCAGCTTGAGGACGTCAGCGATGTGGCCAGCCGCGGCTGGGACCTGAGCGCCCAGGGTGCCGATACCACCAATGTGGCACCGGGTGACACGGTGGATCTGTCCAACACTGACGGTAACCTGGTGATCGCCAAGAACGCCGTCGATGGGACCGAGGAAGCGGTAACCTTCAACCTGTCGGACGACGTGACCATTGGCAACAGCCTGACCATCAATAACGGTCCGGTCCTCAATGACAACGGTATCGACATGGGCGGTGACACCATCACCAACCTCGGCGATCCGGTGAATGGCGGCGACGCGGTCAATCTCGATTACTTCGACCAGAACCGCGCGCACTATTACAGCGTCAACGACAACGGTGTGCAGGGCGGCAACTATGACAACGACGGCGCCACCGGCGTGAACGCCATCGCCGCCGGGGTGGATGCCAGCGCGGCGGGTGACGGCGCCATTGCCATGGGTGACGGGGCCACGGCGGACGATGCCGATAGCGTGGCGTTGGGCTCGAACAGCATCACCGCGCCAATGGTGGCGACTACTGAAATGGTGATCGGTGGCGAGACCTTCGCTGTCGCCGGTACTCCGGTAGGGACCGTCTCGGTGGGCGCCGCGGGTGCCGAGCGCACCATTACCAATGTGGCGGCGGGCAGAGTCGACGCGAACAGCACGGATGCCATCAATGGCAGCCAGCTGTATGCCACCCATGAGGTCATCGAGAACCTCAGCGATGAGGTCGAAGCCGGTCTGACGCATTACTACAGCGTTAACGACGGTGGCACGCAAGGTGGTAACTACGCCAACGACGGTGCCACGGGTGTGAACGCCATCGCCGCCGGGGTGGACGCCACCGCGACCGGCGAAGGCGCCATCGCCATGGGCGAGGGTGCCACGGCGGACGACGCCAACAGTGTGGCGCTGGGTGCCGGGGCGGTTACCGAACAGGCGGTCGCCACCGCCGACATCACCATCGGCGGCCAAACCTATGCCTTTGCCGGTGCCGCACCGGTGGGTACGCTCAGTGTCGGTGCGGCGGGTGCCGAGCGCACCATCACCAACGTGGCGGCGGGCCGGATTTCCGCCGACAGCACGGATGCCATCAACGGCAGCCAGTTGCATGCCACCAACCAGGCGGTGGAAGCGGTCGATGATCGCGTCACCAATGTTGAAGGCGACGTCAGCGACCTTGGTGACCGGGTGACCAATGTCGAAGGTGATGTGAGCAACATCAGTAACGACCTGGCACAGCTGGGCGACCAGGCGGTGAAGTACGACACCAACGACGATGGCAGCGTCAATTATGACTCCATCACTCTGGAGGGTGACGAGGGCACGACCATTACCAACCTGGCCGATGGCGACGTCTCCGAGAACAGCACCGATGCGGTCAATGGCAGTCAGCTGTGGGAGGTGCAAAACCAGATCAACAATATCGAGGTGAGCGAGACGAAGTACTTCAAGGCTAACTCCGATGCCGCCGATGCTCGTGCGGAGGGCGCGGAAAGCGTGGCCATGGGGCCGGAGAGCGTGGCCTCTGGTGACAACAGTGTGGCGGCAGGGAACGGCGCCCGGGCCGAGAGTGAAGGTGGCGTGGCTCTGGGTGCGGGCTCCGTGGCCTCACGTGAAGGGATGAACGGTCAGCAGGAAGCCTTCTCCAACGAGCAAGTGGCGTCGACGCAAGGCGCGGTCTCGGTGGGCAGCGAAGGCGGTGAACGCCAGATCACCAACGTGGCCGGCGGTACCGAAGCGACGGATGCGGTGAATGTGCGCCAGTTGGGCGCGGTGGAAGCCGCATCGGTGAACTACGATCGCCGTGATGACGGCAGCGTGGATTACAGCTCGGTGACGCTGGGCCAGGAAGGCACGCCGACGCAGATCCATAACGTGGCGGCGGGCGAGGCTCCCACCGATGCCGCGAACGTTGGCCAGCTGCAGCAGTTGAATCAGAACTTCAATCGGGAGATCAGCGGCATTCATAACCGCATCGATGATGTCGAGGACGATGCCAACGCTGGCACGGCCGCTGCCTTGGCCGCCGCGTCGATCCCCCAGGCCTACCTCGCCGGCAAAGGCATGATCTCCGCCGGGGCAGGGACCTATAACGGTGAATCAGCCGCGGCGGTTGGCCTGTCACGTCTGTCCGATAATGGACGCTGGGTGCTCAAGCTCAACGCCACCGGGGACTCCCAAGGCAACTTCGGAGCTGGCATTGGCGCGGGCTTCCACTGGTAATCGAAGAGGACATCACCATGGATCACAGCATCTACAGAGGGATTGCACGGGCTCTGGGCATCGCCGGGCTGGCGGCGCTGGGCCTCCAGGGATGCGCCTCGACCGCCGGGCAGCAGGACGGGGCCGCCGAATCAGCGGCCGGGGAAGGCGTCGCCTTCCCGGAACTCGACCGAGCCTGGGTGGAGGAGGGAGCCTACGTCAATATGGAAAACCTGCGGAAGATGCAGGTGGGCGTTTCCAAGAATCAGATCTATGACCTGCTGGGGCGCCCCCACTTCAAGGAAGGTCTCTTCGGTGTGCGCCAGTGGAATTATATTTTCCATCTGCCCACCGAGGAGGGCGGCTACATAACCTGCCAGTATCAGGTCCGCTTTGACGACGACATGCTGTCCGAGAGCATGCATTGGCGGGAACCCCAGTGCGCCGATCTGCTCAACCCGAGGCCCGACGAGCCGACGCGAATGACGTTGGAGGCCGATACACTCTTCGACTTCGACAGCGCCGAGCTGTCACCGAAGGGGCAGAAAGTGGTCGCCGACCTGGGGCGGCGTATTCGTGGCGAGTTTGTCGCACCGGCGGTCCTGGTTGTCGGCCATACCGATCGGCTCGGCAGTGATGCGTACAACCAGACCTTATCCGAGCAACGTGCCGAAACGGTGCGCACGGCGCTGGCCAATCAGGGTATTCCGAACGAGACGATCAACAGCTCGGGGGCCGGAGAGCGTTATCCCGTCACTCAATGTGAGGGGGCTCGCGCCACGCCTGAACTGAAAGAATGCCTGCGGCCCAATCGTCGTGTCAGCATCGAAGTGAGCGGCGAGAAACGTTGAGAGGCATGGGAAGCGAGCGTTTAAATGGTGGCGATGGAGCCCGGTGATTTGCCGGCTCCATCCGTTTGTCCGACGGGAAGAGGATGTTTGTTCGGTTTACTCTACGCTTGGTTTATTCCAACAGAGAGGACGAAATCCAGCCGAGGCGTTGTTGCTGCTGAAGATAGACCTGACTCCAACCATTGGTACTACCCAGAATATGCAAGACGTCTCCTTGTTTGACCTTGGCGACGATATCGTGGCTGGTGGAGTTGCCCGCGCGAATGTTCGCGGTGGCTACACGTATGCGCTTTGTTCGCAGGTGCCGTAAGCTGGCGGCAGCATTGTCGGCGGCGACCCGGTTGCCATTTTGAGCCGCCGTGGCGAACCAGAATACCGCCCACGCATGGTTCCGTTTCACGCCTTTGCCGCGAGCATACATGGCTCCCAGGTTGTTTTGGGCGTAGGCATCGCCTTCCTTGGCGGCCTTGCTGTACCACTGGAAAGCCTTGGCATCATCCTGTTCGACGCCACGGCCGTTCTCATAAAGACTGCCGAGATTATTCTGCGCGGAGGTGACATTTTGCTCCGCGGCGGCTTTGAACCATTTCGCGGCCTCTGCATCGTTTTTTTCGACACCGCGGCCTTCCAGGTGGAGCAGGCCCAACCGGAATTGGGCCTGGGCGGCGCCTTGCCGCGCCGCTCGTTGATACCACAAGGCGGCGGCAGCGGGGTCCGCTTTTTCTCCTCGCCCGGAAAGATACATATCGGCGACCTTGATCTGAGCGGGAGGATGTCCGGCATCGGCGGATAGCCGATACCATTTGCTGGCTTTCTTGAGATTGCTGGGAACCCCTTGGCCCTTCTCGTACATCATACCCAGGCGATACTGGGACTCGATATCGCCTTTCTCGGCGGATTGACGCCATTCATAGAGAGCCGAGGCAAAGTTCCCCTTTTTGTATTCGAAGAGGCCTTGATCGAAATCCGCGAATACCATGGAAGCATGGAGGCTGGCGACGCCGGCCAGAACCAGTTTCCATTTCATGCTGAGTCCTCTTGGTAGTGAAAATGGTGATAAAAATGTCGGTCGGTCATCACATCAGACCGAAGTCACAACCATTCTCACTGGTTGGCTCCCGAGCTACCTTGGGGTGCCTGCTGGGGTGCCGCCTGCTGAGGTGACTGAGGGGCCGGCTGTTGCTGAGGCGTCTGTTGTTGGCCTTGTTGTTGGGTTTCCATACCCTGAGAAGCTTCTCCGCCGGTGAGCATCTCGAGACGCTGATGCGTCATAACGCACATGATCCCCGCGGCATTCTCGAAAATAGGGTAATTGGTATCGCAATAGAGCGCGGCCGTATTCAGGGCGCTATAGGCCCGAAGATTCTGGTTTGGCTGGGTCAGACGGGCCAGGAACAGTTCACCCTCCGGGCACTCCATGGCCTGTTGGTCGGTACTGGCGACACACAGCTGACTCTGATCGACATTTTGAAACTGCGGATAATCAGAAAGGCAACCAGCAAGCAGAAGAGGTGCACCAATAAAAAAAGCGGAGCGTTTCATTATGGTCTTCATCCTTAATAGCCTCACGCGTATAAAATCAGAAATTTTATTTTCCCCAGGACCCTCTTCAGGCTATGAGGGGAAACGCTTCAGTTTATACACGTTCAGCTTATCGTCAGAGAATAGTATTGGCTAGTCATCTCGCCGAATTTAATCTAACGGTATTTTTTGGGCGCGATTGGCGGAGTTAGGGGTACGACACTTGGAAAAGTATTGGTGAAAGGCTGTGTTTGGTTGTGGAAAGGTTAAAAACATGGTTTTGAATGTGAGTTTTAATTGCCTCGCAAACCAACAGCATTATTCGCAGTCGAACGGTAACGAACGCAGCTCCTGTTGTAATCGGGCACCGAGCTGGCGCAACTGATCGTCGGAGGTGCGGAAACTGGGCATCGTAAGCCCGAGAACGGCGTCGGGGTATCCGCTTCCGCCACGGATGGGAACGGCCACGGCGCTGGCGCCCTCCACGCGTTCGCCATTGGAGATGGCGAAGCCCTGCTGGCGAATGGTTTTCAGCTCCTTGCGCAGAGCGCTCACCTTGGGCTGATAGGGGGTCAAGGCCGTCAGTGTATGAGCGCGGAGCAGAGCTTCCGCCTCGGCTTCGGGCAAAAACGCCAGGGCGGCCTTTCCCGCGGCACCCAGATAGAGAGGAAAAGCGCTCCCTGTTTCCAGAGCGTAGCGTACCGGGTGGGGGCTGGGCAGCACCGAGGTGACGATCTGTTTGTCGCCGGCGCGATGAAACAGGGAAACGGTCTCCCTGGTTTCGGCGTGAAGCCGTTCCATCAGGGGGCGGATGCGTACCAGCACATCATCATTGTTGAGGAAGTGTCGGGCCAATTGCATGACGGAAGGGGAGAGGCGCCATTGTTCGCTGTCGACGTTCTGCTCCATCAATCCCTTATCGGCCAGCGGCGCCAGAATCTCGAGAGCGATATGCGGATCCAGCCCGGCTTGCCGGGACAGTTGTTCGGTGGACGCGCTTCCCGGCAGGTTATCCGCCGCCGCCCGCAATACATCCACGGCCCGTGATATCGAGCCGGCTCCGCTGGAACGGCCGGTATAGCTGTATCGCTTGTCCTCGGGGCGGCGGTAGACGTAACCGCGTGCCTCCAGGGTTTGCAGAATGCGATAAACGATGGTCGTGGCTTCGCCCATGGCGGCCACCACTTCGGTCAGGGACAGCGGCTCCGATGTCCGCTCCAGCAGCTCCAGGACATCCAGGGCACGAGTCAGTGTTTGCAGCTGATAGGAGGCCGCCATTCTTTTTGTCCGCCCGCTTTTGTCATTGGGAAAAATCGATAATTATCGAGTGCAATGGTAGCACAGGCAACGCCGTGGCCCGGCGCTGCCTGGTTACTGATTGACCGCCGTGGGGCTGGTCAAATACGGGCGGGTCAGGCTCAGCAGCTCGGCGAAGCTGTCCTCGACGCTCCTGTGGGAGGTGTCGAGCACGGCGTCGGCGCGACGGTAGTCGGCGTCGCGTTCGACCAATATGCGTTTGAGGTCGTCCATGGCATGGGTATGGCCTTGCATTGGCCGCGTGTCACCCTGGTCAATAACACGCTGCATGTGCTCTTCCGGCGAGGCTTTGATCCAAACGGTGTGGAAGCGGTTCAGCAGGCGCTGGAAGGTTTCCGATTCGGACACCAGGCTGCCACCGGCTTCCACCACCGAAAGGGGATGCCGCTCGATCACGTATTCCAGCGCTTCCCGTTCGAAACGCCGATAAGCGGGCTGACCGCCGAGCGCCATGATCTCGCCGATATCCATGCCGGCGAGCTGTTCGATCAGGCCATTGAGGCGAATATAAGGCACATTCAGCCGTTCTCCAAGCATCTGGCCTAGCCGGCTCTTGCCGCCACCGCGCAGGCCGATCAGCGCCACGCCACAGTGTTGCCCCTTGTTCATATCAAAATGCCGGACCAGCAACGGGTACGCTTCGTCCAGTTGAGCAGGGGAAAGGCGCTCGAGAAGATCCCGCAGCGGCGGTGGAAGGACCTGCTGTTCCTGTTGCGGGAGGATGTCCTGCACCGGCACGCCCATGGCGGCGGCGAGTCGCTGAAGCAGCATGATCGAAATATTGGCCTTGCCGCCTTCGATTTGCGCCAGGTAGCGCTCGGAGATATCCGACTGGGACGACAGTTCCTTACGCGCCATGCCTCGCCGGGCGCGAATGGCGCGTACCCGGTCTCCGATGGTGGCCATATAGTCTGGCCCGTTGCTTTCATTTTGATCGTTGGCAGGGTGCATGCTCATCTCCGTTTCCCTGAGCGTACCGGCGATGGCCTCGGCCGGCGCTAATGGAAGGCATTATCCCATGCCGAGGTGGGTGTCGAGTAGGCCGGCATTCTGGCTGATTTCCAGACCGTCACCGTCAAAAACCACCTTGCCTTTTACCAGTACCAGATGTCGGTCGGCGATGGTCAGCAGGTTATCGATGTTCTTATCGACGATGATGCTGGCTATACCGGAGCGTTTGACCTCGCCGAGGATCCTCCAGATCTCATCACGGATCAGCGGAGCGAGACCCTCGGTGGCTTCGTCGAGAATCATGATGCGGGGGTTGGTCATCAGCGCGCGGCCGATGGCGAGCATCTGCTGCTCGCCGCCGGATAGCAGGGCGCCATCGTGTTGCAGACGCTGAGCCAGGCGTGGGAAGGTGTCCAGAACACGCTCAAGATTCCAGGGTGACAGGCCCTCGGTATTGGGGCGTGCCGCCATGATCAGGTGCTCATGCACATTGATGCCCGGGAAAATGCCCCGTCCTTCCGGCACATAGCCAATACCCCGGCGTACCACCTGCCAGGGCCGGCACTTGCGGGTCGGCTGCCCCAGGATCCGGATGCTTCCCTGACGGGGAGTAACGAAGCCCAGCAGCGCTTTCAGGGTGGTGGTTTTGCCCATGCCGTTGCGCCCCATCAGGCTCAGGGTTTCACCGGGCATCAGATGAAGATCAACGCCATGGAGGACATGGCTCTGACCATAAAAGGCATGCAGATCCCGGGCATCGATCAGTGGTTGCGCCGTTGGCGGGGGAGAAAGGGACGCGTTGAAGGTGTTCATGCCTGCTCCTGTTGATGTCGGCCCAGGTAGACGTCACGCACTTTTTCGCTGCCGCGAATGGCCGCCGTGGTTCCGGTCTCAAGGACACGGCCATCGACCATGACGGTGATCCGCTCCGCCAACGCGAAAACGGAATCCATGTCGTGTTCGATCAGCACCAGGGTGTAGTCGCCGCGCAAGGCGCGCAGCAACCCGGTGACCCGGCTGGTTTCTTCACGACCCATGCCGGCCAGGGGTTCGTCGAGTAGCATCAGAGTCGGTGCGGTGGCCAGTACCATGGCGATTTGCAATTGACGTTGCTCGCCATAGCTCATGGCGCTTGCCGGTGTCGACGCGCGATGCGTGAGCAGGCAGGTTGCCAGAGCCTGTTCCGCGCGCTCATCGACTTGTCGCGCGGTGGTGCGTGAGCGCCAGCTGGCGATGACGCCGCCGAGGTGGATGCGGGCGGCGAGGCGACAATTTTCGAGGCAGCTCAGGCGGGGGAAAATATTGGTTTTCTGATGACTGCGGCCGATACCCAGGCGGGCCACACGATGGGCCGGCAGGCCGTGAATCGGACGCTGCCGATAGTGGATTTCCCCTTCACAGGGGCGCAGTTCACCGGAGAGCAGATTGATCAAGGTGCTCTTGCCCGCGCCATTGGGGCCGAGGATGGCGTGGATCTGGCCGGGGCCGACATCAAAGTCGACTCGGTCAACCGCGGTCAGACCGCCGAACCGGCAGGTCAATCCCCGGGTGGACAACAAGGGCGTATTACTCATGACATCAGCCCTCCTCGTGCTTTTGCGGTCCGGCAAGGCCCAGACGCGCTTTGGTCGAAGCGGCGGGACGGGGCCGGAATAATCCGCCAACGTCAATCCCGGGGAGCCTGAGACGGGGCGGGTTGAGGATGAGACCGGCCAACCCCTTCGGTAACACCAATACGATCAGGATAATCGTCAGCCCCATCAGCAGTTGCCAATAGAGGGTCAGATGTTCGAAGGCGTAGTGCAGCAGCTCGTAAGCGAAGGCGCCGAGCAACGGACCGAACAGCGTGCCCATGCCGCCCAGGATGACCATCATCAGCACTTCACCGGACAGGTGCCATCCCAGTTGCGCCGGGTTGGCGAAACCATACTGCATGGCCGCCAACATGCCGGCGACGCCGGCCAGCACTCCGGAGATGACGAAAGCCGCCAGCTTGTAGCCGTAGGTGGCATAACCCAGTGCCTGCATGCGATGTTCATTATCATGGATACCGTCGAGCACCTGGCCAAAGTAGGAACGTATCAACCAGTGAAGAAACAGATAGGCGAGCAGAGTCATCCCCATGACAAAATAAAAGAACTGCAACGGGTTCTCGAGATCGATCAGCGTCAGATCGCCGATGGCCAGGGTGGGTTTGAACATGATGAAGACGCCGTCGCTGCCGCCGGTGAAGCTGGCGTCGCTGACCAGATAGTAGAGCATCTGGCCGAAAGCCAGAGTGGTCATGATGAAAAAAATACCCCTGGTGCGCAGCACCAGAGCGCCGATCACCAGGGCGGACAAAGCGCTCACCAGCATCACCAGTGGCATCATCCACCACAGCGAAGCGGCGCTGTAGGAAGGGCTGGCCAGCGCCAGGGTGTAACCGGCGAGGCCGAAGAACAGGGCATGTCCCAGGCTGACCAGGCCGACCACCCCGACCAGCAGATCCAGGCTCATGGCGAACAGGCCGAGAATCAGCATCAAGGTCAGCTTCTCCAGGAAAAAATCGCTGCCGTCACCGATCAGAATGGGACCCCAGAGAGGATAGAACACCAGCAGAACGGTCAGCGCGAGCATGATTATCGGTACGCGCTTGGGGTAGCGGTGAAGCATTGTATCCTCCTCAGGCGAACAGCCCACGCGGTTTGATAATGAGCACGGCCGCCATGATCAGATAAATGATGACGCTGGCGAGAGCGGGGAGCAGCACCGGGCCGAAGGTGGCGGCCTGTCCAATCAGCAGGGAGCCGAGGAAGGCGCCCTTGATGGAGCCGATGCCTCCGATCACGACAATGACGAAACAGGTGATCAGGATGTTGTCACCCATACCCGGGTACAGGGACGTCATCGGCGCGGAGAGCATGCCGGCAAACGCGGCCAACCCCACGCCGACGCTGAAAATCAGCGTGAACAGGGTGCGAACGTCGATACCGAGCCCTTCCACCATGTCGCGGTTGACCGCGCCGGCGCGGATGACGATACCCAGGCGGGTATGGCGGATAATCCAGTATATGCCCCCTGCCACCAGCAGGCAGATGGCGGCCACGAACAGCCGGTAGACCGGATATTGCAGATTCCCGGTCAAGGCGATGTTGCCACTGAGGGAAGCCGGCACCGGCACGCTCTGCACATCGCTGCCCCAGATGATGCGCTGCGCTTCGTTGAGCACCAGGATCAGCCCGAAGGTCAGCAGCACCTGATAAAGGTGATCGCGCCGGTACAGGGTGCCGAGAAACAGCCGTTCGATGACCAGTCCCAACACCACGGCGATGGGCACGGCCAGCAGCAAGGCGAGCCAGAAGCTGCCGGTGCGCAGGGTCAGGTCATAGGCCAGATAGGCGCCGATCATGTACATGGCGCCGTGGGCGAGATTGATGATGCCCATGATGCCGAAAATCAGCGTCAGCCCGCTGGCGATCAGAAACAGCAGCAGGCCGTACTGCAGCCCGTTGAGCAGCTGTATGGCAATGAATACGGGATCCATGAACGTTCTCCTCGGGTCGGTTGCCCGGGAGGGGCGTGCCCCTCCTTCGCGGGTCGCCTGATCGGTCTACATACGGCAGCCACGGGCGGGGTCTTCCAGTGCCCGGCTGGCGACATCGATGACCTGGTTGCGACCGTCCTTGACCTGGCGGAGATAAATGTTCTGGATTGGATGGTGGGCCTTGGAGAAAGTGACCGGCCCGCGCGGGCTGTTCAGCTTGACGCTGGCCAGCGCCGGGATCAGCGCATCCCTGTCGGTGCTGTTACCGCCGGTCTGATCCAGCGCCTGGACCAGCATCATGCCAGCGTCGTAACCCTGCACCGCATAGGTATCGAGCTTGCGCTCGTAGGCTTTGCCATAAGCTCCGCGAAAGGCGCGATCCACATCCGAATCGAGACCGTCGGCGTAGTGCAGGGTGGTGAGGATGCCCTCGGCGGCTTCGCCCTGGGCATCCAGATTGCCGTCGGTGAGGAACCCGGAACCCAGCAGTGGCACGCTGTCCTTCAAACCCACCTTGGCATAGTCGCGGACGAAGCGGACCGCGCCGGCACCGGCGAAGAAGGTGTAGACCGCATCCGGCTTGATGCTGGCGATATCCGTCAGGTAGGGCTGAAACTGCGTTTCCGGGAACGGCACGAGTATTTGTTTGACGACCTCACCGCCGGCTTTGCTGAAGGATTCCTCGAAGCCGGCGATATCTTCCTTGCCGCCGGCGTAGTTCCAGGTGATGGTCACGACTTTGCGGTGACCACGATCATAGGCCACCTTGCCCATGGGGTAGCTGTCCTGCCACATGGAAAAAGAAGTGCGGAACACGTTGGGCATGCACAGTTGCCCGGTGGCCGCGCCCAGGCCGGCATTGGGGATGATCATGATGGCACCGGTCTGCTTCGCCACTTTCAACATGCCCATGGCCACGCCGGAATGCACCGGGCCGATGACCACATCAACCTTGTCGCCCTTGACCAGGCGGCTCATGTTCTGCGGGGCCTTGGAGGCGTCGGCCTCGCTGTCGAGAACAACGTATTCCACCGGACGCCCACCCAGTTGATCACCGTTTTGTTTGATCGCCAGTTTCAGACCGTTGGTGATGGATTCACCAAGGGGAGCGTAGGTGCCTGAGTAGGGCAGCATCAGCCCGAGTTTTACCGGCGTGGCCTGTCCTGCCTCGTTTTGTTGCGCCAACAGGGGTTGGAACGAAGCCAGGAAGAAAAGCCCCAGGCCGGTCAGCAGGTGTCGGGTGTGTTTGCGTATGCGTGCGCGTTTCATTTTTTTCTCTCCTGGCAGGCCAATCCTGCTCGTTTTTTGTTGTAATGCGTTGGTTTAATGGGATCTTGAGCAGACTCTAGTAGGTCTCCACGTGATAGCGCCCAAGGCGGACCATGTCGTCGCGTAGCATGGGCCAGTCGAGTCCGTGCTTTTCCGCGATCATATGGAGCGATTCCTCGACGCCTTGCTCCATGCCTTTCAAACCGCAGATGTAAATATGGGTATGGTTGTTGCCGAGCAGCTTGCCAAGCAGGTTGCCACGTGCCTTCATCCGATGCTGGACGTATTCCTTGCCCGCATCCGGCAGCCGCGAGAACACCAGTTCCTTGTGGATCAGGCTGTCCGGCAGTTTGCTGAGGGGGCCGAAATAGGGCAGTTCGTTGGGCGTACGGGCGCCGAAGAACAGCACCAGCCGGCCGTTGGCGTCCGGCTGCTTGCGTCGCCGACGCTCGGTCATGGCGCGAAAGGGCGCCGATCCGGTGCCGGTACAAATCATGATGATGTTGGCGTCCGGGTGCTCGGGCATCAGGAAGCTGTCACCGAACGGTCCTACCACGTCCACCTCGTCGCCTTTGCTCAGATCGCAGATGAAATTGGAGGCAATGCCGCCGTCCACACGCTTTACCGTCAGCGACAGGTTGTTGTGGTTGGGGCGTTCCCCGTCACGGGGGCTGGCGACGGAATACAAGCGCATTTTGTGCGGTTTACCGGTGCTGGTCTGGCCCGGCGGCAGGATGCCCACGCTTTGCCCTTCCAGTACCGGAAAGGCGGTGGCGCCGAAATCCAGCACGATATGACGGATGTCGGATTCGGTGTCAGCGGCGGTGATGCGATAGTTACCCACCACCCTGGCGCGGGCGGGAGCGGAACGGGTGAACATGTTCAGCAACGGCTTGCCGGCGGAGTCCGGCGCGCGGGCGCGCACGCCGGCGTGGGCCTGGGCCAGCAGCTCGCGGACTTCGTCGTCATCGGCAGGTGTGTCGCTGTCACTCAGCGCTTCGGTGTTTTCTTCCGGCAGCTCATTCCACTCGAACTGCTGCTCGGTGGTAAAGGGTTCGTTGACCAGCCTCCAGTTGTCAATGGCGCCGGTGGGGCAGGGGGCGATACAGTCCATGCAGTAGTTGCACTTGTCCGCATCCACCACATAGTTGTCTTCGTTGTGAGTGACCGCATCGATCGGGCAGGTTTCCTCGCAGGTGTTGCAACGGATACAGATTTCCGGATCGATAAGGTGTTGTCGCAACAAACTCATGATGTGTCCTCTCGCTCTTGCCGCGGACGCCGCGACGCCCGCGCACCGGCAAAAATCAGCCGGCCAGACGCACGTACTCGAAGTCCCCGGGTTTGTTGTCAATGCCGACTTTGGGGGGCGCGATCCAGCTGGCGTATTCGCCGGGTTCGGTGACCGCCACCATCAGTGAGTCCAGGTACGCCAGGTCGGAAGCGGTGGGCAACCAGTTATCGCGGTTGGCTTCAAAGGTAGCCGGGTCGATCACCTCACCATCCGGGGAAACGAACAGGCCGCTGAACTCGCCGATCTGGCGATTGAAGGCGATGTGCGGCAACGACAGTTCATAATCAACACCGGCTTTCTTGATCAGCTTATTCCAGCGCTTCACGCCGCCGTCGGCGTCCTTGACGTAGTCATCACGCAACCTGGCGTTGATGGCGTTGAGGGCGGTTTCCTCCACCATTTTCAGTTCACCATCGACCACCTTGAGCACCGCGTAGGTGTCGTTGTGCAGTTGATGGTCATCGTCGATCCGGGTTTCCTGGTAGCGGCCCTTGATGCCGGCCTCATAGGCGGAGGCGGCGTTGGTGGAAACCTCATTGCCGAACAGGTCCAGCGTCACGGCAAGATGGAAATTCATCTTGCGCTGGATCATCGGCAGGTCCATGACGCCCAGCTTGCGTACCGCCTCCACGTCGGTGGGATCGGTAATTCCGACCTCGTTCATGGCTTCGCAGGTGCGTTGGATGATGCGGGAAATGCCGGATTCCCCCACGAACATGTGATGGGCTTCCTCGGTGAGCATGAAGCGGCAGGTGCGTGACAGCGGGTCGAAGCCGGACTGGGCCAGGGATTCCAGTTGCATCTTGCCGTCGCGGTCGGTGAAGAACGTGAACATGAAGAACGACAACCAATCCGGAGTCTCTTCATTGAAGGCACCGAGCATGCGCGGCTTGTCCTTGTCGCCGGAAGTGCGCTTGAGCAGATTTTCAGCCTCTTCGCGACCGTCCTTGCCGAAGTATTTGTGCAGCAGATAAACCATGGCCCAGAGATGGCGGCCTTCTTCCACGTTGACCTGGAACAGGTTGCGAAGGTCGTACAGAGAAGGCGCGGTCTTGCCGAGATGGCGCTGCTGTTCCACCGAGGCCGGTTCGGTGTCGCCCTGGATGACAACCAGGCGGCGCAGCATGGCGCGGTATTCGCCGGGCACTTCCTGCCACACCGGCTCACCCTTGTGTTTGCCGAAGGGAATGGTGCGGCCTTCCTCGGCGGGCGCCAGCAAAATGCCCCAGCGGTACTCCGGCATGTTCACGTAGCCGAATTCCGCCCAGCCCTTGGGATCCACGCCGACGGCGGTGCGCAGATACACCGGCGTGTCCTGAAAACCGTCCGGGCCCATGTCTTTCCACCAGTCGATAAAACCGGGGTGCCAGGCTTCCAGCGCTTTGCGCAGGCGGCGGTCCTCGGACAGATTGACGTTGTTGGGAATCAGATCGTCGTAGTTCACTTCCTGTTTCAAGGCGGTCATGGGTTAAATCCTCTCGAAGTTGTAGGTGGGACGAGAGCCGCTGCCGTACAGCTGCAGGGCGCCTTGCCGGCCGACGGCGTTGGGGCGCTGGAAGATCCAGTTTTGCCAGGCGGTAAGTCGCCCGAAGATACGGGTTTCCATGGTTTCCGGGCCGGTAAAGCGCAGGTTCGCTTCCATGCCGATCAGGGCGTCGGGGGAGAAACTGGATCGTTCTTCGATCAGCAGTCGCAGTTCCTCGTCCCAGTCGATGTCATCGTAGGCTTCGGTGATCAAGCCGCTGCGCAAGGCCGCCATGGCATCAAGTGATTGCCCTTGTTGCTCACGGGCCTGCTCTACGCTTTGCGGCTCGCCGTAGAACCGGGTTTCCAGCCGGGTAAGGCCGTTGCTCATGGGGAGGGCGCCGAAATTCATCGCACTCAGCTGCAATTCCGCGGCTGGGGTGTCGTCCTGCTCCCACTGGCCGTCGAGCATGAAACTGCGATCGGCGCAGAACACCAGCTCGGCGAGCAGACCGGAAAAGCAGCTGCCGGGTTCGATCAGAGCGAACAGGGTTCTGGAAGTGACATCGAGACGCTTGAGAGTGCGTTTCCAGAACAGGCGGATTTCACGCATCAGCCAGTGTTCCTGCTCCAGCAGGCTTTCATAGCCGGCGATGCGGGTGCCGTCGCCCTGGCTTTTTATCAGCCAGGTACCCATCTCCGGCTGATTGAGGCGCAAATGCAGAATGGCGTCGTCCAGGTCGCGGGCCAGCGCCAACGGCCAGAAACTGTCGCCTTGAGCCTGGGCATCCGCGACAGAAGCGGGGGCGTCCTGTTGCGGGCCGTGCACAATCAGGGTCGCGGTGCGCCGGCTGCTGTCCAACTCCACGCTGAGATGGCGGTAATGGATGCTGTGCTCGCCGATTTCCCGGTCCAGCGGTGAAAAGAGCACGCCATTGGCGTTGTCCGGACGGTCGGACCGCCGCGCCAGTTCCCGGGCACGGGCTGTTACCGCCTGATCGAATTGCGAGGCCGGCGCCAACTCGTCCACCAGCCGCCAGTCGAGAGCGCGCTGGCCGCGAACACCGTCTTCCATGCTGCAAAATATGTCGGCCCGGTCCCGGCGCACCTTGCGCTTGTCGGTGACACGGGTCAGACCGCCGGTACCCGGCAACACCGCGAGCAGAGAGACTTCCGGCAGTGACACCGTGGTGGTGCCGTCGTCGATCAGCAAAATATGGTCGGTGGCGAGGGCCAGCTCATAACCGCCGCCAGCGGCGGTGCCGTTCACCGCGCACATCCAGATCTGGCCGGATTCGGCGCTGGCTTCCTCGATGGCATTGCGGGTTTCGTTGGTGAACTTGCAGAAGTTCACCTTGTGACCGTGGCTGGCGCCGCCGAGCATGCGGATGTTGGCGCCGGCGCAGAAGATTTTTTCGTTGGCGGATGCCAGCACCACGGCTTTTACTTCCGGGTGCTCGAAACGCAGGCGCTGGACAATGTCGTTGAGTTCAATGTCCACGCCCAGGTCATAGGAGTTCATCTTCAATTGATAGCCGTCGAACAGGCCGGCGTTTTCATTCACCGCCATGGTCACATGGGCGACGGGGCCGTCGGTGGTCAGTCGCCAGTGCCGGTACTGGTCGGGGGAGGTCCGGAAGTCGATCATTTCGCTGCCTCTTCGGTTGTTGTGGGTGGCGCGGTTCCAGAGAGTCCGATGTATTCGGGAGGATCATTATCAGACCCAAATAAGAATTATAATGCATCTTGTGGAGCAATAATGAATTAAAGTGCCATTCATGGCAAGGAGTATGATTTATAGTTCCTGATTCAGGATGGAGGGGCGCCCTTCAGGACCAGGCCGCGTACCCTTGGATCGGCCACGGCCGCCGCATTGATCAGGGCGATGGACGCGCCGTCGCTGTGGAAACGCTTTCCACAACGCCACGCAGCCCAGCCCTTCATGGAGCAGCACCAGGGTGGCGGCCTGATCCGGAGGAGGGCCAAACCAGGCGGCTTCCAACCGCACACCCAAGACGGTCAACGCTGTCAGCGTCATGCCGGCACCTGTTCCCGGGCCCGCAGTTTGAAGCGCTGGATTTTACCGGTGGCGGTTTTTGGCAGCTCATCGACGAAATACACCCAGCGCGGGTATTTCCACAGCTCAATGCGTGAACGTACGAAGTCCTGCAGCTCTCGACTGAACGCTTCCTCATCGGCGACGGTGGCTTTCAATACCACATAGGCCGCCGGCTTGAGGTTTTCGGTGTCGTCGCTGCGTGCCACCACCGCCGCTTCCATGACCCCCTCGTGTTGCATCAGTGTGGACTCCACCTCGAACGGAGAGACCCAGTTGCCGCCGGACTTGAACATGTCGTCACTGCGCCCGCAGTAGTGATAGCGGCCCTGTTCGTCGCGATAATATTTGTCGCCGGTGCAGGTCCATTCGCCAACAAAGGTACGCAGACTTTTGTCCCGTTGATTCCAGTAGCCGCCGGCGGCGCTGGGGCCTTTCACCAGCATTTCGCCGATCTCATTGGCCGCTTCGATGTCGTCGCCGTTTTCATCCACCAGTTTCACCTGGTAGCCGGGTACCGGGCGGCCGGAGCAACCGTACTGAACGTCACCGGGTTGATTGGTGAGATAGATGTGCAACATCTCGGTGGAGCCGACGCCGTCGAGAATGGGAGAGCCGAAGCGCTTTTCCCAGCGTTCGCCGGTCTCTTTGGGCAGCGCCTCGCCGGCGGAAATACTGCGGCGTAATGCCTTTGATCCAGGGTGTTGCGCCAATTCAGGATCGGCCAGCAGGGCCGCGTACAGCGTTGGTACGCCGCAGAAGATAGTCGGCTGGTGCCGCTCCATGATGTCCAGCGCCGCCGCGGGTGTCGGGCGGCCGTCGTAGAGGATGGCGGTGGCGCCCACCGACAACGGAAATGTCATGCCGTTACCCAAACCGTAGGCGAAGAACAGTTTGGCGATGGAAAAAATACGGTCATGGGGCTGAATACCCAATACGCCCTTGCCGTACAGCTCGGCGGTCCAGTACAGGCTGGCGTGACGATGGGGAACGCCCTTGGGGTTGCCGGTGGAGCCGGAAGAATAGAGCCAGAAGGCAATGTCGTCGCAGGTCGTCGCGACGCTGCGGCTTTCCAGAGAGGCGCTGTCGAGCCGCTCCGCCAGAGTATCGTGGTTGGCCTCCCGGCCATTCACCACGATCACTTTTTCGAGATTGGGCAGCGCCGGGATCAACTCGGCGAATTGGGCATAAAGGGACTGCTCCACGATCAACACCTGGGCGCGGCAATCGCCGAGGATGTAATGGTATTGGTTCGGGGTCAGCAGGGTGTTCAGGCAGACCGGCACAACACCGGCTTTCAACGCGCCCCAGAAACAGGCGAGGTAGTCGGCGCTGTCGGACATGGCGAGTGCCACCCGGTCTTCCTGGCGCAGTCCCAGGGCACGGTACATGGAGGCGGCTTGGGCCACCCGTTCGGCAAGGCGCGCGTAGTTCATTTCGCCGTCGCGGTCGATGATCGCCAGATGTCCGGCGCGGCCTTCTTTCAGGTGGCGGTCGATGAAATGGTCGGCGGCGTTAAAATGGCGGGGCAGGGGCTCACAGGCGGGCTCGTGCATAGCCTTGGCTTGTGTCATGTCGGCTTCTCTCCCTTGCTGTCGAGATTGTTGTGGTTATCGATTCGGTGCTAGGTACAGCCAGTACACTGACATGTACTATAATGCATGATGCGGCAAGGGCAAGAGGCAGGAAGGGTAGGGTTATTGATTTATGATATGTATTTTGAAATATAGTGCGCTTTTTGAGATAAGGCACCCAAGGGAGGGAATGGCCGCCGTATCGTCGTCCCATCCGGCGGCCAACGGCCTTACAGATCGGCGCTTTCCAAGTCGGCGATTTCGACCACGGTTTTACCCAATCCGGTGCCGCTCAGCGCGAACTCCAGAGCCTCGGCAAACGCCTCCAGAGGAAAGGCGCGCCCCACTGGCGGTTGCAGCCGGCCCTCATCCACCCAGCTCAGCAGTTGCGCCAGATGCGCCTGACCCCGCTGTTCTTCCAACTGCAGAAACTGCCTGACATCCACGCCGATCAGTCCGGCGCCTTTCATCAGCGGCAGATTGACTCGCAACGAGGGAATCGGCCCGCCGGTAAATCCCAGCACCAGATGGCGGCCACGCCAGTGCAGCGAGCGGAAAGCCGGCTCGAACAACGGACCGCATACCGGATCGAACACCACGTCCGGTGCCACGCCACCGCAGGCGGCCCGCAGCCGGTCCCGCCAGCCGTCCGGTTCGGTATCCAGTACTTCGTCCGCGCCCAGTCCCTGGCAGAACGCCCGTTTTTCCTCGGAGGAAGCCACCGCCACCACACGGGCGCCGAGTAGCTTCGCCACCTGGACGCCCGCCGTGCCCAGACCGCCGGCGGCGCCGAACACCACCACGGTTTCCCCCGGCTGCAACGCGGCGCGGTCGACCAGTCCGTGCAGCGCGGTCAGGTAGTTGACGCGGAACCCGGCGGCTTCGGCGAACGTCATGGCATCGGGGATCCGCCGCACTTCCGCTTGCGGGGCCAGGGCGTACTCGGCCAGTCCGCCGTTGACGGTGGCCATCACCCGCTCTCCCACTGGTGATGGTTCGATGCCGTCGCCCACCGCGACGATCCGGCCCGCCACTTCGCGGCCAGGTGTGTGCGGAAGCACGGGTTTCACCTGGTAGCGACCCAGGGCGACCAGGGAATCCACGTAACCGAGCCCGCAGGTGGCGATGCGTACCAGAATCTCCCCTTCGCCGGGGGTAGGCCGCTCGGTTTCGATCAGTTGATAGTCGGTGATGGATGCCAGCGATTCGGCGATCACTTTTTGCATGGTCGGAGTTCCTGTTGTCCGGCGGCTCTGCGGCCGCGGTGAGAGTCCGGGGTGAGAGTCTGGAAGGTAAAGATGTAACGCCCGAAGAGGTCGTTGTACACGGCGGAACCGCTCCGATGCCCGGGAAAAGCAGCACGTTTTGGCCAACCGGGAAGAGTAACCCTGAAGAACGTAAAAGGACTTGACGCATTAAACGGGCGCCCCGCATAGTCCTTTGACACTAATGTCAACAATAAAGAGGTGTTCATGGCCGGGACCACAGACCATGGCGTGACCAGCGTACTGGTGGCCAATCGTGGCGAGATCGCCGTACGTATCATCCGGGCGATTCATGAGATGGGTGGGCGGGCCGTCGCGGTCTTCCCGGAGGACGACAAAGATGCGTTGCATGTTCATCGTGCCGACCAAGCGGTAGCGCTGCCGGGAACCGGGGTGGCTGCCTATCTGGATGCCGCTGCCCTGATCGAAGCCGCTGTCTCATTCGGTTGTGGCGCGATTCATCCGGGCTACGGGTTTCTCAGTGAGAACGCGGATTTCGCCCACCGTTGTGCCGAGGCCGGAGTGGTCTTCGTCGGCCCGAGTGCCGACACCCTGACCATGCTTGGTGACAAGGCACGGGCGAGGGCTTTCGCGGTGGAGCAGGGCGTTGCCGTCATGCCCGGCACCACCGGCGCCACCACGCTGGCCGAGGCGGAGGCGTTTGCCGATGAGCATGGAGCGGTGATGATCAAAGCGCTGGCCGGCGGCGGCGGGCGCGGCATGCGCGCGGTCACCGACCGCGGTGAAGTGCCCGCCGCGTTCGAGCGGTGCCGGTCCGAGGCCGGACAGGCTTTCGGCAATGATGCCCTGTACGTCGAGCGTCTGGCCCGTAACCCCCGTCATATCGAGATCCAGGTGGTGGGGGACGGTGTCAGCGTCCAGCATCTGGGTGAGCGCGACTGCAGTATCCAGCGCCGCCATCAGAAACTCATCGAAATCGCTCCGAGTCCCGCGCTCGAAGCCGGCCAGCGTGACCGCATCATCGACGCGGCGCTCCAACTCGCCAGGGCCTTGAAGTATCGCGGTCTGGGAACCTTCGAATTCCTTGTCGACGGCGATGAAGTGTTCTTCATGGAAGCCAATCCGCGGCTGCAGGTGGAACATACCGTCACCGAGCAAGTTACCGGGGTTGACCTGGTGGTGGCCCAACTGCGCATCGCCAGCGGCGCGCAGTTGACGGATATCGGCCTGGCGGAACCGCCGGTGCCGCGAGGGTTCGCGATCCAGGCCCGGGTCAATCTGGAAACGCTGGACGCCGAGGGCGCGCCGCGACCGGGCAGCGGTGTGATCGACACCTTTACCTTGCCCTCCGGTCCGGGCTTGCGTGTGGATACCTATGGCTATACGGGCTACCGCGTCAGTCCCCGCTACGACTCCCTGATCGCCAAGGTCATCGGTGATGCCGAGGATTTCGGCGGTGCCGTCCGGCGAACCGCCGCGGCACTGGCGGAGTTCGGGATCACCGGCGTTCCCACCAACCTGGATTTGCTGCATGGCATTCTCACCGAGCCGGATTTCGCACGGGGACGGTTCGATACCGGGTATCTGGATTCGCATCTGCCGGCACTGCTTGAGCATCGGCGACCCGGACACCACCTGCCGACGGCGGTGAAGGCGGAGGAGAGCGTCAAAGCCCGGCCCAGGGCACTGGAAGGCGCCAGCGCCGCCCGCTCACCCCTGGGCGGCGTGCTGCTGAGTGTCGAGGTGGCCGCCGGCGATGTGGTCGCGGCGGGGGCGCCGCTTCTGGTGGTCGAGGCGATGAAGATGGAACATGTGGTCCGTGCGACCGAATCCATGCGCATCGACGCGGTCGTCGCCACGGTCGGAGACTTCGTCGACGAAGGCGATCTGCTTGCTTATGGCAGTCCAGTGGATCATACCGATGCGCCGGTCGCCGAAACGGCGGCGGAAGACTGGTCGGCGGAGGTGGCGGAGATCGAACGCCGTCGCCAACTCGCCGAGGCCATGGGCGGCACGGCGAAAGTCGAACGGCAACGGGCGGCGGGCAAGTTGACGGCACGGGAGCGCATCACCGCGCTGGCCGATCCGGACAGTTTCCGTGAGATCGGTGCCTTGACCGGTTTCGTGGACTATGTGGATGGGCACGCCGAACGTATCCTGCCGGCCAACTTCGTCGCCGGGACAGCGGCGGTGGCCGGCCGCAAGGTGGTGCTCGGCGTGGACGACTTCACCGTGCGCGGTGGTTCCGGCGATGCCGCGATCCACGACAAGCAGATCTATGCCGAGCGCTACGCACGCGAGATGCGTCTGCCGGTGGTGCGTCTGCTCGATGGCGCCAGTGGCGGCGGCAGTGTCAAGACGGCGCGCGAGAACGGCTTCACTTACATTCCGGTCAACCCGGCCTGGGACGCGGTAGTGGACAACCTCTCCCTGGTGCCGGTGGCGGCGGCGTGCCTGGGGCCGACGGTGGGGCTGGGAGCGGCGCGTCTGGTGATGTCGCATCTGGCGGTGATGGTCGAAGGGCTAGGGCAGCTGTTCACCGCGGGCCCGCCGGTGGTGCGTGGTGGCACGGGCGAGGACCTTACCAAGGAGGAGCTTGGTGGCGCCGATATACATCGCGGTACCGGCTCGGTGGAACGGATCGTGCCCGATGAGGCCGCTGCCTTCGCGGTAATCCGGACGTTCCTGGGATATTTGCCCGCCAGCGCCTTCGAGACTCCCCCGGTGGTGGCGTCGGCGGATCCGGTGGATCGTCGGGAGACGTCGCTGCTGAGTGCGATCCCGCGCAACCCGAGACACCCGTACGCCATCGGGCCGATTCTGGAAGCTATCTTCGATGCCGGCTCCGTGTTCACCTATGCCGAGTACGGGGACGGTATCGTCACCGCTCTGGCGCGGCTGGACGGGCACCCGGTCGGTGTGATCGCGTCGGATCCGATGCGGGGCGCGACCATGTCGGTGGAAGGCGCACAGGCGGTGGGCCGCCTGGTGGACCTGTGCGAGACTTTCCATTTGCCAATCGTCAGTCTCACCGATCAGGCCGGCATGACCATCGGTTCGGTGGCGGAGCGTCGCGCCACTATCCGTGCGGGAGCGCGGGCGATCGCCGCCGTCTATCAGGCGCGGGTACCGCAGGCCGAGATCATTCTGCGCCGCGTCTACGGCGTCGGCGGCGCCGGCATCATCAATCGTCACCGCGCCAGCCGCAGTTGGTCATGGCCGTCAGGCGATTGGGGATCGCTCCCGGTTCAGGGTGGCATCGAGGCGGCGTTCCGCGCTCAGATCGAAGCCAGCGATGATCCGGCCGCCACCATTGCCGAAATCGCCGCGGAGCTGAAGGCGATTTCGTCTCCGTTCCGAACCGCCGAGCACTTTGGCGCCCAGGACCTCATCGACCCTCGTGACAGCCGCGCCTTGCTGTGTGATTGGGTACGCGATGCTTATCGATTGCTGCCCGAGCAGGTTGGGCCGCCGGCGTTTGGTACGCGGCCCTGATTACAAAAACAAGGGCACAATAAAAACGGCGCGATAACAATAACTCAGACTTTGATTCGGGAGAGAAACAACGATGAACGAGACGGAACTGACCGCCTTGCTGCGGGAAGACGGCGAAATCATTACCGAACGGCTCGATCACTGGGCGAAGGTGGCCGGGGAAAGACCGTTCTTCCATTACGGCGAGGACGACGTCACCCTCACATACGCCGACTTCGGCGAACGTACCGACCACATTGCCGGTAACCTTGCCGCGCTCGGCATTGGCAAGGGAGACCGGGTCAGTGTCTTCACCCTGAATCCCATGGTGAGCGCGCTGATGATGTTCAGTATCTGGAAGGCCGGTGCCGTGTACTGTCCGGTGAACTTCAGCTACACCGGGCGCTTGCTTTCGTACCAGCTCAATGACACCGCGCCGAAACTGTTGCTGACTGATCCGGCCCTGCTGAGCGCGGTCAACCAGGTCGCCGGTGATCTGGCGGCGCCGCCCTCGGTGATCGTCTACGATCCGCCGGCCGGTGCTCACGATCATGTGAATAACCGTGACGAGGTCGATAGCCGTTTCGCCGAGTCGCCCTGGGCCTCACTCATCGCGCCGGCCGGGCGGCCGGACATTACCGTGTCCTTTGATGATCCGGCCAACGTGGTCTATACCTCCGGCACCACCGGACCGGCCAAGGGCGTGCTGCAGCCGTATCGCTGGATGGCGCAGTACACCTTCAAACTGCGGCAACCGCTGACTGCGGACGATGTGATCTACAACGATCTGCCCATGTATCACGTCGGTGGCGCCATCGCCAATGTGGCGCGTGCCGCCTGGGTGGGCTGTGAGGTGGCGGTATGGAACCGTTTCAGCCCCGGTGATTTCTGGAAACGCGTCGCCTCCCGGGGAGCGACCACGGCGATCCTGCTGGATGTGATGATCCCGTGGCTGACCAAGGCGCCGGAACGGCCGGATGACAGGCGTAATACCTTGAACAAAGTGCATATGCAGCCGTTACCCGAGCATCACGCTCTGGTGGCGCGCCGGTTCGGGCTCGATTTCGTCACCGCCGGGTTCGGGCAAACCGAATCGGGCTCGCCCCTCGGCTTGCTTTTCGAGGAGACCGCGGAAGGCGAGGGCACGCCCGCGGAGTTGTACCGGGGCCGTTCCCACGAGGAGGTCAAACAGCGGGCGGTGGCGGCGGGCATGGCGGTCCTGCCCGGCGGCGAGGACCGGCCCAGGCGGTTGATGGGACACCCGGCGCCGTTTATGGACGTGGCGGTACTGGATGAGCAGGACCAGCGGTGCGGCCCCGGCGAACCGGGCCAACTGGCGGTGCGTCCGAAGCTGCCGGGGTTGATCATGAGCGAGTATCTGGGCAAGCCGGAGGCTACCGTCGTGGCCTGGCGCAACCTGTGGTTTCACACCGGCGACGCGGCGATGCAACTGGAAGACGGCATGTTCGCCTTCCTGGATCGGCTCGGTGACCGGATCCGGGTGCGCGGCGAAAACCTGTCGTCATTCCAGGTGGAGGATTTGCTCAATCAACATGCCTCCGTGGCTCTGGCCGCGGTGTTCGCCATCGCCAGCAGCGAGGGCGATGAGGACGATGTGGTGGCTTATGTGACGGTGGAGGAGGGTGCGCGGCTGAGCGAGCAGGCATTGCACGACTTCGCCGCGGAGACCATGCCCAAATACATGCGGCCGCGTCACATTCGGTTGATCGATGAGATCCCGCGTACCCCCACCAATAAAATCGAGAAGTACAAATTGCGCGCGCGGATCCTCAAGGAACTGGGACGGGAGCCACAATAATGTCGGATCAGGCCGCGGAATCGGCTTCAGGCAAAAAACAGCCGGCCTGGGCCGCGGCGCGTCAGCGACGGGCCGGCGAGGAGCATCGCATGCGCACGGTGCTGGTGGAGGCGGCGGCACGGGCCTTTGCCCGATCCGGGTACGGCGGTACTTCCATCGGCGCGATCGCCGCCGAGGCCGAGGTCTCCCGGCCGGCGTTCTATGCCTACTTTGCTTCGAAGCGGGAGGCCTTCCTCGAAGTTGTCGCGGCGTTACGGGATGAATTTCTTGCCGCCCATGAATTCCCCGGAATTGATGATCCCTATGAACTGGGGCGGGCCGCCACCCGCGCTTTTCTTGCCGCCCATGCCGCCAACGCGGCGCTGCTCACGGTGGTGGAACATGAAGCGGAAGGGGATGAGGAAGTGCGCGCCATGCGTGACGAGATGCGGCGTCGCCCGGCCCGGCGCATGGCCCATTATGTCGAACGTCTGGTGGCGGAAGGTCGGGCCGACCCGGTGGCCGACCCGGAGTTGCTGGCGGGGGTGATGAACGCCACTTTCACCCGCTTCGCACGAGAGCTGCCCGATGATGCCGCCGCCTTCGAACAGAAGGTCGAGGAGTTCACCGCGATTTATCTGAGGCTGATCGGAGTGCGTGGATAAACACCGGTTAAATTCGGGAGGCCCTGGCAAACACGCCTCAACTGACTTGCCGTTCGCGTCCACCCCAATGCTCTTCACGCAGCTTGTACTTCAACAACTTGCCGGCGGGGGACAAGGGCAACTCGGAGCGTACTTCCAGACTGCGTGGGATCTTGTAGTTGGCGATCAGTGTTTTGCAGTGCGCCATCAGTTCATCCAGTTCCAGCGCGCTGCCGTCCTGCAATACCACCGCGGCGTGGACGCGTTCGCCCCAGTCGTCGTCGGGAATGCCGATCACCGCGCACTGGGCCACCTGCGGCAGTTGCAGTACGGCTTCTTCCACTTCGGCGGAATAGACGTTCTCGCCGCCGGTGACGATCATGTCCTTGATGCGGTCGACCACGTAAACAAAGCCGTCTTCATCCATATAGCCGGCATCGCCGGTGTGCATCCAGCCGCCGCGCAGAGCGTCGTCAGTTTGTTCCGGTTTATTCCAGTACCCCTGCATCACCACCGGACCACGCACCACGATTTCACCGTGAGTATGGGCGGGCACCGGGTTGTCATTGTCGTCGACGATGCGCATTTCCACCATTGGCAGAGGACGGCCGGCGGACATCATCTTGCCACTGCGAAAGCCTTCCTCGGTGTGCCAGTCCGGAGTGAGGATGGACACCGTGGGGGACAACTCCGTCATGCCGTAGGCTTGCAGGAAACGGGCCTGGGGCAGGGCTTCGCGGGCACGGTTCAACAGCGTGCTGTCAATCGGCGATGCGCCATAAAGCAGATGTTGGAGGCTGCTCAGGTCGTATTGCGCGAAGTCCGGATGGCTCAACACCATGCGTATCATGGTCGGCACCAGAAAAGCCTCCAGAATCCGCTCCTGCTGGATCGCCCGCAGTACCGCCAGCGGCTCGAACATGGGGATGATGACACTGGTGTTCAGGCGCGCGGTGGCCTGCAGGATCAGGCCCGTACCGGCTACATGGAAGGTCGGGGCCGCGTGCAGGGTCACCGAGCGGTAAGGCATGCCGGACACCGCCTGGGAGCCAAGCCCGTCGATGTACAGATTGGTGTGGCTGAGCATGACGCCCTTGGGTTTGCCGGTGGTGCCGCCGGTGTACATCACCGCCGCCAGATCATTGCCGTGACGATGGGCGTCCGCCACCGGCCCGCTGTCGGCAATCAGCGTTTCAAAATCATGGGTGCCGGCGGGGGCGGCTTTATCGCCGGCATAAATGACGGTTTTCAACGAGCGGGACCCTTGCCGCAGTTCCTCAAGCAAAGGCAAAAAGGTATCGTCCACGATCAGAATGGTGCTGTCGCAGTCGTCCAGGGAGTAAATGATTTCCTTTGGACTCCAGCGAATGTTGACCGGATTGATCACACCACCGGCCCAGAAGGTGGCGTAGATGGCTTCCATGTAACGGTCGGAATTGAGGCTCAGAATGGCGACGCGATCACCGGCGTCGAGCCCCAGTGTCCGCAGCCCGCCCGCCAGCCGCGAGACTCGCGAGACCAGATCACGATAGCTGCGCCGCCGGTCACCGTGGACCGTGGCGGTGCGTTCCGGCACTTCCAAAAGGGCTTTGTGCAACGGCTGAGTGAGATACATGGGGCCTCCTGGCGTTATTGTTAGCGGGTCCCGCGGTCCGGGTTGCGAGATTCGATGGCGGCCCGGCCAGCGTTTCTGAAACTAGAAGAGCGGCATGGGCCGAGCCATCGTCGGAAGCGACGATTTGCCCGGGCAGGCCGATCAGGCACCTGGCTTAGCGGTACCATACCCGCCGGCCAGAACTGAATTTTAATCAGGAGAATGCTATGACCGCTTACATCGTATTGATGAAGGAAACCACCCATGACCCGGCTGAACTGGAGATTTATGCCCAAGGCGCCAAGGCCGCGCGGGGCGACCATCCGATCACCCCGCTGGCGTTTTACGGTGATCTGGAAGTGCTGGAAGGACCGGCAATGGAGGGTGCGGTGATTCTCCAGTTCCCGGATGTGGAGGCGGCACGCGCCTGGTATTACAGCCCCGCCTACCAGGAAGCCATGCAGCATCGGGTCAAGGGCGCGGATTGGCGCGCGTTCATCGTCAAAGGGGTGGCCTGAGGGCTTGCCATCGGCGGCGACGCGGCGCAGCTTAAGAGGCCGAACCCTGAGCCGCCTGGAGTCCGTCCATGCATGTGGAATACGCCACCGATCATCTGGAGCGTCCCCGCCGCTTCGAGTACTGGCATGATGTGGTGTGCCGGCACTGTATTCCCGCCGACAGTCGTTTGTTGAGTCCCATCCCGTTCAATGGCCGTCTGTCGGTGCGGGATCTCGGCTCCATCGCCATCAGCACCATGGTGGCGCCGTTACACCGCTGGAGCCAGGAGGCCAGTCATCTGCGCAGCCATCCGGATGAGGATTTATGGATTGGCTTCGCCGAATCCGGCCACGGCGTGCTGGAACAGAACGGTCATCAGACGCCGCTGGCCGATGGCACTCTGGTGCTTTATGACGCCGCCCGGCCGTTTCAATGCACCCTGGAAGCCGACCGGGTTTATCTGGTCCGGCTTCCGCGCCGAGCCTTGTTAAGACGCTTCCCCCAGGCTGAACGAGGCATCGGACAGGCGTTGGCGCCACACCGGCCAGGGGTGGCGCCGCTGCGCACCATGATCCAGCAAGCCGCGGCCCTGGAGGTGAGCGATGACCGGACCGGCGCCGCGGAACAGTTTGGCCGGGCGTTGCTGGACCTGGCGGCGGTGGCGCTGGAATGGCAGGGCGAGTTTCTTGACGGCGCCGTTGAAAACGATCTCCATGCACGTCTCTGCCGCTTCATCGAGGCGCATTTCGAAGACCCGTCGTTATCACTGGTGGCACTGGCCCATGCCCACCATGTGTCGCCTCGCACCGTGACCCGCGCTTTCGCCCGCCATGATCAGACGGCCATGGGCATGGTCTGGCACGTGCGTCTGCAAGCGAGCCGGCGGGCGCTGGAGGAGGGGCGTGTGGCCAGCGTTACCGAGGCGGCGTTCCACCACGGTTTTACCGACGTCTCCCATTTCAGCCGCGCCTTCCGCCGGGCGTTTGGCAGGGCACCGCACACTCTGTTGCGGCCCGGCCCGCAAGAGCGCCACTGATTCTGTCCTTCCGGGCACAACGCCTTGTCCTTCTCAGTCCAGCGCCGGGTTGGCGGTCTTGCTAGCGTTGCTGCTGGTAATCCGGGCTCGAGGAGCAATGAGAATGACAAACAACGAACTGCACTATGTGGATTTGATGGAAGTGGGCCGGCAGATCCAGAGTCGGCAGCGGTCCTCCGAGGAGGTCACCCGCCATCTGCTGGAGCGACTCCATGCGGTGGATACACGCTTGCACAGTTACGTCACCGTGATGGCGGATCAGGCATTACGGGACGCCCGCGCCGCCGACAAGGAGATCGCCGCGGGGCAGGCCCGGGGCCCGCTGCATGGCGTGCCGCTGGCGGTGAAGGATCTGTTGTGGACCGCCGGCACCGCCACTTCCAATGGCATGCCGATGCTGCGTGATCATGTACCCCAGGAGGACGCCACCACGGTACGGCGGTTGCGGGACGCCGGAGCCGTGCTGCTGGGTAAATTGCAGCAAACCGAAGGCGCTTTCGCCGACCACCACCCGGACGTCACCGCGCCGGTCAATCCCTGGGGAGAAACCTTGTGGTCCGGTGTCTCTTCCAGCGGCTCCGGCGTGGCCACCGCCGCGGGGTTGTGCTTCGGTTCCCTGGGCACCGACACTGGCGGCTCGATTCGCTTCCCTTCCGCCGCCAACGGGGTCACCGGGCTCAAGCCCACCTGGGGCAGAGTCAGCCGTTACGGCGCGTTCGAACTGGCGGCATCGCTGGATCACATCGGTCCGATCGCCCGTAATACCGTGGACGCCGCCGCCATCCTGGGGGCCATCGCCGGTGCCGATCCCCTGGATCCCACCGCCGCGCGGCAGCCGGTGCCGGATTATCTGGCACTGATGACGCGTGGCGTGGCCGGTTTGCGTCTCGGCTTTGATCCCGACTGGGGAATGAAGCCTGCGGACCCGGCCACCCAGGCGGTGGTACGCGACGCTCTCAAGGTGCTGGAGAGTGCCGGGGCGGAACCCCGTGAAGTGCGTTTTCCCGACACCGACCAGGCCGTGGCGGACTGGAGCCCGCTGTGCGGCCTGGAAACGGCGGTGGCCCATGAAGAGACCTATCCGGCTCGTCGCTCCGAGTATGGGCCTGTGCTGTCGGCACTGATCGAAGTGGGACGTTCGCTGGACGCCATGGAATACCAAAAGCTGCAATTGCGACGGGCGGACTTCCGTGGGCGGGTGGATGCGTTGTTCGACCAAGTGGACTTATTGCTGATTCCCGCCGTTGCCTACGCCGGTGTGACGGTGGAGACCATGGCTTCTTTCGCCGACGATGAGGCACTGCTGGGAGGGATGATGCGTTACACCTGCCCCTTCGACCTTAGCGGTCACCCGACCCTGACACTGCCTGGCGGGGTCACCATGGAGGGCGCGCCGGTGGCATGGCAACTGGTCGCGCCTCATTTCCGGGAGGATCTGCTGGTTCGCGGGGGCTGGGCTTTTCAGCGCATGACCGACTGGCACCGCCGTCATCCACAGGTCTGACTGTCGGATCTGATCGTCGAAAAGGAAGGCGGGGCCGGGGCCCCGCCAAATCAGGCGCGGCTTGGCTCGGGCTGCTGGAAAAAGCGGGCGTCGGGCAGGCGCAAGGAGACCACCCCGGCCACCACCAGAATGGCCGCGGCGCTGCCAAAGGCCACCCAGTGTGTGCCAAAGGTCTCGTAACCCCAGCCACCCAGCCAGGAACTGATCATCGCGCCAACCTGATGTCCCAGGTAGGCCCAGCCGTACAGCACGCCCACCGAGCGGATGCCGTAGACGTCGGCCAGGATCGCCGAGGACAGTGCGATACTGCCGGCCCAGACGATGCCCCCCACCGCTGCCACGGCGTACAGATACCACACCGAAGGCACCATCATCAGACCGATGAAACCGAGACCGCGAATCAGATAGATGGCCGCCAGCAGATTGCGGCGCGGTACCTGGTCGGCGAGATGGCCGAGCACCAGGGTGCTGGGAATCGCCACCAGGCCGATCAGGCCGATGCCCAGGGCGGCGGTGATGGGATCGAAGCCGTGGTCGGTGAGCATGGGTACGCCATGGCTGCCGAGCAGGTTCATGCTGAAACCACAGGCAAACAGGCCCAGCGCGATTTTGCAGAAGGGCAGGGTGCGCATCGCCGCCAGGCTGGTGAGCTGCGCCAGTGGTGCCAGTGGTGGCGCGGATCTGCCGTCAGCGCTGTCGCCGGGCAGCAAGTCTGTATGCTCGGGGGCTTCGTCACGGATGATCATCAGTGCGGCGGGGATCACCAGCAGCACGAACAGCACGGTGAAGCCGATCAGCGTGTGCTGCCAGCCGTAGCGCTCAATGGTAAAGGTCAGTAACGGCGTCATCACGGCGATGCCCGCCATGGAGCCGGTGGAGAGATAGAACAGTGCCTTGCCGCGTTGGCGTGTGAACCACCGGCTGATCACCGGCGTCAGCGCCACCGGACTGGTGAAGGAGAACCCCAGCGACAACAGGATGCCGAAGGCCAGAAAGAAGCTGAACGGGTCGGTGGCGTTGACCGACCAGATACTGGAGAGCACGACAATGACGGTGCCCAGCAGCAAGACCGCCCGGCTGCCGTATTTTTGCGCCATGAAACCGGCTACCGGCATGCCGATGCCGTAGGCAAGCATACCGAGGGCGACGATGGTGGAGAGCGTTGTCCGGCTCAGCCCCAGATCCTCGGCGATGGGCTTGAAGAACGGACCGATCCCCATGCGCATGCCCACGGTGAGCAGAGTAATGGTGGTCGCGGCGGCGACAATGTACCAGCCAAAATAGAGCGGGCCGGTCTGCTGACGAGTCATGGCATGGATTCCTTCTTTCGAAGTCGGCGCCGGGCCGGCTCCGGTGATCGGGCGGGCTATGATTTACATCTTAAGGAACCAAAGTGCAAGCATTACATTCCGCGCGGTAGGTCATTTTTATCGCGCGGCACAGGACGGCGGGAAAGGGCGGTCAATGCCGCCCACGGCGAGGACGGTTCACTTCAGTTTGATATTCGGATCCAGGGGCGGGGCCTTCAGCGGTGGGCCGTCGTAGGCGTCCACCGCGCCGAAGCGGTCGTTGGGGTAGGACTGCCAATCGCTGATCGCCGCCTCGATACGCGCCTGGTCACGGCCGACAAAATTCCACCACAGCAACACCGGCTGCCCCAGTGGTTCGCCACCGAGCAGCATGATGTCCGCGCCGTCGTCCAGTTCCAGCGTCACCTCGTCACGGCCCTGGCCGAGATAATAGAGGCTGCCGGTATCCATGGCGGTGCCTTCCAGGCGGGCATGTCCCTGATTGACACAGATTCCCAGCTCGAAGGAGGCCGGCACCGGCAGACTCAAGGTGGTGTCCCCGGCGGCGCGGATATGGGCACCAACCAGAGGAGAAAACACCTGTGCCGGAGAACGATGCCCATCCAGCTCGCCCACCACCAGGGTGACGGTGGCGTCACCGAGGTGCCATTGCGGCAGATCGGTGTGGTGGGCGAAGGCCGGGTCGGTGTCTTCATCCGATTCCGGCAGGGCGATCCAGAACTGCAGACCGTGGATCGGGCCGGAGAAGCCGGGCGGACTTTCCTCGGAGTGGCAGATGCCCCGACCGGCGGTCATCAGATTGAGCTGGCCGGGGCGGATAACCTGTTCATAGCCGAGGCTGTCTTTATGCAAAAGCGCACCCTCGAACAGCCAGGTGACGGTCTGCAGTCCGATATGCGGATGGGTACCGACATCGACGCCGTTATCCGCCTCCAGGTTGGTGGGGCCGATGTGGTCGAGAAAGCACCAGGGGCCGATGCGGCGTTGTTCACGTACCGGCAGGTGGCGGACAATCGGCAGGCCGCTTCCGAGAATCTTGCTTTGCGAGGGCAGGGCGCGAACAGTGGGACGTTCGCAGTTCTCCGGACAGTCGATCAGCTCTCCGCCGGTGGTGACGTTGCTCATGGCTGGCTCCCGAATGGGGACGGTATGGGAACCCCAGTATCGGTGTCGGAGAAGATCCGGTAAAGCGGCTCAGCGCGCTCTGGCACGCGGGGTGGGGCAGGCGGCGTCCTGGCCGGCGTAACGGCTGCAGACCTCGTTGCGGCAGCGAATGCCGTTGAGGGTGTTGCCTGGCGGGCAGGCACGCAGCTGCTGCTGCACCTCCAGTGAGGTGGGCAGTTGCGGAGTTTTAGCCACCGGCGGTGCCGGTGGCTCCGACAGGGACGCCAGTGTCTGCTGGGTCTCGCCATAAATGCGCAGCATGAGGGCATCAATGGCCTCATTGCGGCCGCTTTCCACATCACGATGCTGTTCGCTGAGATGGCCGTCTCGTACCAGATCACGCAATACCGGACCCAGTGTGCCATCGTTGTTCACCTCCACCGGATCCAGGCGGTTCACCCGTGAGATCGTGCGTGACGCTGTGGGTGAGGCCGCCAGATGGGTGGCGGTGCGGCGGGGCGCCGACGTTTGTGATTGCCCGGCGGAGGCTGGCGGGGATGTCGATGCCACTTGGGGGGGCGGCGCGTCATCGCTCGTAATGCCGGAGGTGCCGCCACCGGCCTCTCCGCCAACCTCATCCGGACGGTCATCAATGATGACCGCGCCGCCGATCCGCGCCAGCGGGTCCGGGTGCGAGGTGTCGGTTACGGGGTCAGGCGTGGTGGTTGGCGGAGGTGGTGTCACATTCGTCAGGGAGGAGGGCGCCAGAGAGGCGGGTGGTTGAGCCGGAGGAATCGGTGTGGACCACCACTGGGCAAATAACCAGGGCAGCGCCAGCAACAAGGCGGCGGCGATCAGCGTGACCGGGGAGAAAACACGGCGCAGGCGCGACAGCGCATCGGGAACGCCCCTTCTGGCCGGGCGTTCTTCCATGTCCGCGAGAATTCTGCCTTCTTGGGCAGTGTCGGGCGCGTCCTTGCCGGAAGTCACAAGACTCGGCGCCGCTGAGTGACCGGTATTCAAAAGCTGTCCTTGCCGTTAAATTACCCTCCCGCATTCTAACTACTGGGTGAGTGCCGTCAACGACGGTATCGACATGGAAGGCATGCCGTGTTTCTGATTGTTGCGTTGATCACACTGTTTTTGCTGCTGTGCCTGGGGCTGGGCTGGTGGATGTTGCCCGAGCGGAGACGGGGGACCGTTTCCGCGCCAAGGCGGCGATGGCGTCTGCCGCGCTGCGTGCGTCGCCACGGTGTGCTGGCGGTGGTGGTGGCGCTGGTACTGGTGGTGCCGCCGCTGCTGGTGGTGTCACTGCGTCAAAACGTGGAGTTGAAGCCTTTTCGCAGTACTGATCTGGCGGAATCCCACTCGATGATCGCCGAGTTGTTGCGGGGCGAAAGGCTGGTGCCGCCACCACCACCGCCGCCGGAGGTATTCACCAACGCCGAAATGCGGCGATTCCATCCGGAGGTGATCAGTGCCGACCGCCGTTGGGACAAGGTCGATGGTGCCCTGCGCCAGCGGGTATTGGCGATCTACCGGGTGATGAAGCAGCAGTACGGTGTCGAAATGGTACTGGTGGAGGGGTTTCGTGACGCCGAGCGGCAGAAAAAGCTGATGGGCAAGGGCGCCAGCCTGGCCGGGGCCTGGCGCAGTTGTCACCAGTACGGACTGGCGGTGGACAGCGCTCCGCTCAAGGACGGTATGCTGCAATGGGATATGGAGGATCCGTGGACCCGGCGCGCGTATTTCCTTTATGGCGAACTGGCCAAGGAGGCGGGTTTAACCTGGGGCGGTGACTGGACCAATCTCAAGGATTACGTTCACGTGGAATTGCGCGACCGCTGTCTGGCGGCCCGGCGGGCGCGTCAGGCACGACTTGACGCGCAAGGTGATTCCTAGCGCCTGCATCGCTCAATATCGGCTCAATTCCCGGCGTACTTCTCAACCATGTCACAACAATGCCGATGCGATTGGTTCCCCGTGGTGGAACCCTGATATACTCCGACGGCTTACTGGCCGGCACCCACGTGGTGTCGGCGCAAGGAAAGATTCCGTTCACAGGATGTGAGGATTGGCGATATGTCACGGCCGATCATAGTACTGGGTGACAAAACCGACCATGATGGCACCGTCATTGGCGCCTCCACCACCACCGATATCGACGGCAAGGGCGTGGCCCGGGTCGGCGACAAGGTCATCTGCCCCAAGCACGGCCCTTCCCCCATCATCACCACCATTGCCACTGGCGACCCCACCAATCTGGTCGATGGCCAGCCCGTGGCCCGTCATGGCGATAAAACCGCCTGCGGCGCGACCCTGATTTCCAGCCAGGCGGCGTCCGTGGTGGACGCCGGCGGCGGCAAAAAAGGCATCGACCTCGGCGCGGTGGCCGCCGGCCTCGCCACGGTCGTGGGCGTTTCCGCCGCGGTCATCGGTGCCCGGGCCTCTCGATACGATGAGCAGATACGCTTCGTCAACGCCAAGGGTGCCCCCCTGGCCGGGGTGAACTATCGCCTGGAAATGGACGATGGCAGCGTGGTCGAAGGGGAAACCGATGACGACGGACGCAGCCGTCGTATTGAAACCGACCAGCCGAGCAAGGTGGTCAAGGCGACGCTTTCCTCCTCACAGCCGGAGTGCTGCGGTGATCAACGGCACGGGCATGAGGCATCCAGTCTGGAGGTCGACGTGGGCAACGTAACCACCAGCGATCAGCAGGTGGGAAGCTCGGTGGCCACCGTGGCCACGCCGGAAGGTGAGTCACGAGGGCTGACCTCCGGGGAAATCGCCATGGCCCGGCGGATATTTGGTGATTCCATCGACTACGGCCGGGTCCGCGTCCATAACGGTGAATATTTGTGGTTTGGGCTGCAGCCCAACGATACGGCAATGACCCCTAATGGAGAGATGTATTTCAATCCTGACCGATTTCGGGAGGACTTTTCTCCTCCGGCTAATTCTTACCATAGAGATCAGGCCTGGTTCATGCATGAAATGACCCATGTTTGGCAGTACCAACTGGGCTATCCGGTTAAGTGGAAACGCGGAAATCCGCTCGGCTGGATTATGTCGTACAAATACAAGGTGGACCCAGCCAAACGCTTTTCTGACTACAACATGGAAGAGCAGGGTGACATCATTCGCGATTACTTTTCGCTGAAAATTCTTAGGAACCGCCATGTCGTCGTGCAGGAAGAGTATCGGCGCCTGGACCATTTGCCGGATCTGGAAAGCATCTTGGTGGATTTTTTGAAGCAGCCCGCTGATGTTCGCCACTTGCCCGGTGGTGGAAAACCCGGACGGGACGACAGGCGAGAAGAGCGTGGTTTGGAGAGGGCTGAGGCCTTTCCTGATCAAGGAGATGATGAATGAAAGCGGGCATTGTCTTTGTTATGGCGCTGGCCGTTGCCGGTTGCTACAGCATTTTGGGGCACCCCTCTGTGGGCACGACGCATACGATTGGGAAGAATGGCGTTCCCTGTTTTGCCCTCGCGGACCCTGGTTGGAGGGATTGGCGAGTTGGATTTATTCAGGTAATCGAAGAAGCACAGCCTCCTGAGGTGGTTTGGGAAGTGGGTATAGACGCCCCTTATCCGGTCATTAACAAAAAAGACTGCGTCGCCTGGGGGCAAACCTTTGACAACAGTGAAGTGCGAGTGCCCATGCCGCAAGGTGAAAGACTTAAAACCGGCCAAGTCTACGGCATCTCAATGATGACATCCCCTGTTGGCGATGACAGGGACGGTCGGGGGTACTCCGGCTATTTTTGCTTAACGGAGTCTCCAACAGGCGGCTGGGAGGTCCAGGATCTGGGACTGAAAAAAGATGCTTGCCCCGTTGCACAGTAAATATGAACAGCGAAAACGTTTCGGGAAGCGATGGTGACTTTGGGTAAAGCGCTGAAGGGAATCTTGCTGATCGCGATTGTCTTCGCCCTGTTCTGGGCCGGGACAATTCTCTTTTGGCGTATCAGAAACACCGATCCCGGCGTCGGCGAGTCGGTGGGTTGGCTTCTGCTTGCCCCCCTCGTGGTGCTGGTGTCGGTATGGAGCCTGAGGCGATGGCGGCGTAACCGTCGGGCCGCAACCAATGACAAACCGGATACGCCGGCGCAGGCCCCGGAAATATCGGATGCCGGGCCGGCACGGCTTAATTTGCTCGCCGCGGCGCTGCGCTTGCCAGCGGGTGAGACTCCGGCGGAGGCACTGCAAGGTTTGATGAAACCTCAGGTCCCCAAGCTTCACGGCACCTTGCGCGATGCCCAGGGGCTGCCGTTATTCGCCGCTCCGGTGCCGCTGTTGAGTGCGGAGGCGCTGGATGCGGTGACATTGGAACTGAATCGGCAGGCGGGCATGACCATGCCGGTGGAGGAGTCCACCCGTCGCAGTCTGGCCTTACTGCTGCCCGTATTTGATGAATTACTGATGGAACTGGCCGCCGCCCTTCCCGAGGAGGGGCACGCGGATGAACGGGTCATTGCCGGCCTGCGGCACCGCTCGTCGCCAACGCGCCCGGCACCGGTGCTGGTGCGGGTAATGTTACCCGCATCGGTCTCTCCCTCGCTGTTCCCGCTGTGCGAGAAGATGATGCGTGGGCGGGTGGAGGACCTGGGTTTGGCGGCCGGCCTGGGTTGGCGCTTTCAGTTTGACGGCGCCAATGACGGAGCCGCCTTTTGGGCGCGTCTGGCCCGACCGGTTGAGGGAGAACAGTGGCAGTTGTGGCTGGCGGCGGACTCGCTGATTGACCCGGCATGCATACAGAGACTGCAGAGGCAGGATGTCTTGATGAGCAGCCGTACTCCGGAAGGAATAGTCCCGGGGGAAGGCGCCGCTGGTGTGCTGCTGGGACCGGCCGGAACAGACGCCGGAGTGGTGTCTTGTCGGGGCCCCTATGAAGTGGCTACCGGGGACGTGGACAGCCCGCAGGCCCAGGTACGGAAAATGACGAAAGCATTGCGCCCCGAGCAAGCGCCGCATCAGCCGCTCCCGGATCTGTTGATCAGCAACGCGGATTATCGTTCCGGTTCTTTCGAGGAGGCCGCGCTGCTGGCTTTGAGTTTGAATCCGGAGTTGGACGCCAGTCGCCAATTGCTGGCATTGGGGCGCGCCGGAGCGCTGGATAACGCCATGCCGATGGCCATGTTGGCTTTGGTGTGGCAGGCGTTACGCGACGGTCATGAAACCGTCGCAATATTGTTCGTGGATGAACAACGAGGCCGGCAGGTGGCTGAATTCATCGTCGCGCCTTTGCAACAGAATCAAACCCAGCCGTCTCCGGCGGCTGCCGCTGAATCGGAGTAGGGACACTTATGTCGGGGATGAGAAAGGGGCTTGCCAGCCTGGGCGCCTGGTTAATCAATTACCGATTGTGGGCGGTCTTGGCACTGGTGATCGGGGTCTTCCTGTTATGGCGAGGCGGGGACCCGGGCAGCCAGATCGGCTTTGTGTTGCTGATTGTGGCGCTGGTACTCGGGCTGTTCACCCTGATCCGATGGGGCATACGGCGCTGGCGCGAACGGCGGGCCACCCGGGATATCGACGGTTTGATGAACGAGCAGGCCGAGCGGGCGTCACGCAATGCAAAGGCCGAGGATCGCGGTGATATCGAGGAGGTGCGCGGCCGCATGCAGGAAGCGGTCAAGGCGATCAAATCATCACGTCTGGGCGTTCTCAAAGGAAAGGCGGCGCTTTATGAGCTGCCGTGGCATGTGATCATCGGCAATCCGGCGGCGGGGAAAAGCTCCGCCATTCTTAATTCCGGGCTCAAGTTTCCCTTTGAGGATAATCGCAACAGCGTGGTGCAGGGGATTGGCGGCACTCGCAATTGCGACTGGTACTTCACCGCCGAGGGCATCGTGCTGGACACCGCCGGGCGTTACTCGGTGGGCGGTGAGGATCGTGGTGAGTGGCTGTCTTTTCTCGACTTACTGAAGAAACACCGTCCGCGCGCCCCGATCAACGGCATCATCATCGCCGCCAGTATCGCCGAATTGTCCGGTAACCGTCCGGAGTTCGCCATCGAGCTGGCCCGCAATCTGCGCCAGCGGGTGCAGGAGGTGACCGAGCGGCTGGAAGTGTTCGCGCCGGTGTACGTGGTCTTTACCAAGGCCGATCTGATCGCTGGTTTCATGTCGTTCTTCAGCGGTCTGGACCCGTCCGAGCGGGAGAAAGTGTGGGGCGCCACCTTGCCCTATGATCCCCAGGCGCAGGTGGACGAACTGTCGATCTTCGACCAGCATTTCGATGAGCTGGCGGAGGGGCTCAAGGAGATGGGGCTCTCTCACATGGCGATGCAGCGGGGCAGGGAAGTGGCGCCGGGTTTGCTGACCTTGCCGTTGGAATTCGTCAGCCTTAAGCCGGTATTGCGTACCTTTATCGCCAGTCTGTTCGAGGACAATCCGTACCAGTTCAAACCGGTGTTCCGTGGTTTCTACTTCACCAGCGCCCTGCACGAAGGGGAAACGGTACTGCATGCCTCCGAGCGGATCGCCGACGAGTTTTCCCTGGCACCGCGACAGGACAAGGACGAACCGGTAAACGGCAAGCCGGATCAGGCTCATTTTCTCAAGGACCTGTTCCGCAAAGTGATCTTCGCCGACAAGGAACTGGTGCGCCAGTATTCCAGCCCTTACCGGACCCGCACGCGCTATGGCGCTTTTCTGGCGGGGGCTTTGGTGGTGGCGGCTCTGCTGGGTACCTGGGCGTGGTCCTACACCACCAACCGGCAATTGGTGGCGAACGCCTCCCGTGACTTGCAGCAGGCGGTTCAGATCCAGGAGGGGCGGCTTGATCTGCAATCTCGCATTGATGCCTTGCTGTTGTTACAGGACCGTTTGGAGCAGTTGCGCCAGTACCGCCGTGACGGCGGTATCACCACAGCCATGGGGCTTTATCAGGGCGACAACATCGAAGCCGCTTTGTGGCGGGAATACTTCGCCGGCATGGATCAGGTGATGGTACGGCCGACCCGGGCCCGGTTGGAGGAATACCTGGGCAAGGTGGTGGCGAACGCGGACCAGCTGTCCATGGAAGAAAGCAGAGAGGAACCGCGCACGGCCTTGTACGTGCCGCCCTCGCCAAAGGATCCGGCCGAGGCCTATAACGCGCTCAAAGCCTATCTGATGCTCGGCGATCACGGGCGGGTGGAACAAACCCATCTGGCCAACCAACTGACCCGTTACTGGCGGGGTTGGCTCGACGCGAACAGGGGCCAGATGAGCCATGAGGATGTGGCGCGGGCGGCGGAAAAGCTGATGACGTTTTATGTCGCCAGCGCCGGCAAGCCGGGGTGGCCGGAAATCGACACCCGGGTTTCTCTGGTCAACGATACGCGCCAGGCATTGCGTGGCGTGATGCAAGGGCAGCCGGCGATGGAGCGGGTGTTCGCCCAGATCAAGGCCCGCGCCGCCGCGCGTTTCTCCACCATCACGGTGAATTCCCTGCTGGCCGGCGGCAACGGGGAGAATCTGCTGAACGGCAGCTATGCCATTTCCGGGGCCTTTTCCCGGGAAGCCTGGCAGGACTACATCAAGGACGCCATCCACGAGGCCGCCAATACCCAGCTCAACACCACGGACTGGGTGCTCGACACCACCGAGCAGAGTGACCTCTCTCTGGCCGGCAGCCCGGAACACATCGCCCGCCAGCTCACCGCGCTCTATAAGCAGGAATATGCGGCGCAATGGCAGCGCTTCCTGCGTGGCGTCAGCGTGGCGGGTTTCTCATCCGGTTTTGACGACGCCGCCAGCGCCATGAACCGGCTTGGCAACAACGAAAACTCCCCGCTGAAGGCCCTGCTGCAGGCCGTGCATGAACAGACCGTCTGGGATAATCCGAGAGCACTGTACGCCCGGGTCAGTGAGCGGTCGGAGCAGAGCAGCGGTATCATCAACTGGTTCAAACGCGTGATCCTGCGTCGTGCTCCGGCGGGCATGTCCGGAATGTCCTTCGAAATCGATAAAAAAACCGGCGAAGCTATGCTGCCGCCGCTGGGGCCGGTGGGCAAAGCCTTCGAAGGGTTTGCTCAGCTGATGGAAAAACGGAGCGGGCAGGCCCCGGTCATTGATGCGTATTTCCAGGCTCTGGCGGCAACACGGTCCCGTCTGAATGACATCAAAATGGCGGAGGTGCCGGGCCCCGGCGCCCGTACGCTGATGCAGGAAACGCTGAGCAATCAGGGCTCGGAGCTGAGCTCCGCCTTGCGGCTGGTGGACGAGCAGTTGCTCACCGGACTTGGCACGGAAGAGAAGCAGGCGCTCAGACCGCTGTTGTTGCAACCGCTGACGCAGACCTTTGCGGCGCTGGTTCCGGCGGCCGAGAATGAGATCAATCGGACCTGGCAAGCTCAGGTATACCAACCGTTTGATCAGGGCATCGGCCAGCAATTCCCATTTGATCTGAGTGCCGATGACGATGCGCCAAAGACCGAGGTGGCGGCGATCTTCGGTCCCTCCGGTGCCATCGCCACCTTCAACAAGGACGCGCTGGGAAGCCTGGTAATTCAACGGGGCAACGTTTTGACACCCCGTCGCTGGGCTGGAATGGGAATCCGTCTGTCACCCGAGCTGGTCAGCGGCTATGGCGATTGGGTGAGTGGTCAGAGCGGTGGTGCCGGTGAAGCCGATGTCACCATCTTCCAGATCCTGCCGGCGCCGGCCATCGGCGCGGTGGAGTACGTGCTTGAAATCGATGGCCAGTCGCTGCGTTACCGCAATACGCCGCCGCAATGGGAAACCATGCAATGGCCCAATCGCGGCGCCACCCCGGGCGCCACCTTGGTGGCCACCACCAGCGATGGGCGGCGGGTACAACTGGCCGACTTCCCCGGAGAAAACGGCTTTGCTCAACTGATGGACGCGGCCAACCTGGAGAGCCGCTCGGACAGCAGCACGGTGACCTGGAGCAAGGGTACGGTGTCCATTTCCATGGAAATGCGCACCGTGCGTCGGGCGGGTTCCGGCAGCGACAGTGACAGCTGGCAGCGCGGATTGAAGCTGCCTCGAATCGTTGCCGGAGAAGGCGCGGATGAGCGGCTTGTCCGCCAGGGAGGCGAGGATGAGTGATACGGTGGAAACGCAAACCGTACAGGCGGGATACTTCGGCAAATTGCCTTCCCGTGGGGACTTTGTGCGCAGCAGCGATCAACATCGCCTGATGTCACTGTTGGACCGTTGGGCAGCCAGCAGCCTGGACCAGTTCAGCCACAATCCGGACTGGAAAACGCTGTACGACCAAGCGCCATGGCTCCACTTCGCCTTTCTCGGATCACGTAGCCAACTGGCGATTGCCGGCCATATGCTGCCCAGCAGCGACGCTTCCCAGCGCCGCTATCCCTTTCTCTCCGCGCTGCGTTTGCAGGTGGCGGATACCGCCGGCTTCATTGCCCGCAGCCCGCTGGCGCTGTTCCCCGTCTGGCGGGAGTTGGCAACGGAATCGAGCCGGGCAGTGCATAGCACGGACCCGGCCTCCGAACTGGCCGAATTGGGACAGCGGAATTTCACGGTGGAGATCCAGCCGCAGACCTACGAAGGCCGTTTTCAACAATTGTTGGAGCAGGAAACACTGGCCGGGCTGGAGAAGAGCATGCATCGGGCCGGACATCCGATGGTGGCGCTTAAACGGAGCCTGCCTGCACTGGGTCTATTGCTGCAGCCGTTGATGAGCCAGCAACAGGTGAGTATTGACAAGGGTCTGATTCTGCCCCTGCCCGCGGAGGCGCAAGCGCAGGCGCTGACCGCCACCTGGTGGCTGGATATGCTCACCGGTTTTGTTCGCCGTGGGGATTTCGAGTTGGCGGTGCTGATTCGCGGTGGCGAGGTGCCGGCGATGATCATCGGCTTCAATGGCGCCGATCATCAGATACTGCGTTCGGTATGGGATCCGAATGTGGCGGAATCCCATCTGATCGCCGTGCAGGACGCCGACTGGGTTGAGGACTATATGGCCATGAACGTCAGCTTGAACCGGCTCGCCAGCTACATCGACCGTGGTGACCTGTCGCTGGGCAGTGCCCGGCGTTTTTTCATGGAAACCTTTCTCGGGGGTGAAATATGAGCTGGCGCAAAGGGGTATTGATGTTGCTGTGCGGCGCCTTGATGCAAGTGTCGTTCGCGCAGGAGGCGGAGGAGGTTCCGGAGAAGCCTGCGTTGCCACCAGTGGTGGCCAAGGGCGTGGTCCCGGATCAGGCTACCCGGGCGGCGGTGTTGGAACGTCTGCACGAGATTTACGGCGCCGAAAGGGTGGTGGATCGCATCCAGGTGGAAGCGGTGCCCGCCCCGCCGAATTGGGGCCAGTACGTGGCCAATATGTTGTCGCCGGAACTTAAATCAATTCGCGGCGGCGAGATCAATATCGAAGGCCAGAGCGTCCGCATCACCGGTGAAGTGGATAACGAAGCTCAGCGCCAGCGCGTGGCCAGTGCCTTGAGTATGGCGAGCAGCCGGGATTACACGGTGACCAACAGTTTGCGGCTCGGTGAGTCCCGCCAGCAACGCCTGGACGATACTCTGGCGGATCGCTTGATCCGGTTTCAGAGCGGCAGTGACCAGCTGACGGTTGACGGGCGGCGCATCCTCGATGAGATGGCCGAGGTGATGCGCGATATGGGAGACGCCCATGTCCAGATTATTGGTCATACGGATAATGTCGGCCGCCGTCAGAACAATGTGGCGTTGAGCTATGCCAGGGCCGACGCGGTGCGCCGTTACCTGATCGAGCAGGGCGTGCGGGAAGATGGTCTGGGGGTGGTCGGCAAGGGGCCGGATGAGCCGGTGGCGGACAATGCCACGCCCGAAGGGCGGGCGCGCAACCGGCGCATCGAATTCCGCATTCTCTGACGGCGCTCGGAAAGCGGGATCAGTTCATGTCCTGATCCCGCTCCACATCCAGCAATTCTTCCACCTGCGACAGTATGCCGTCGTCCTTGATCACCGTTTTCAGCCATTGATGCAGAGGCATCTCGCCCCAACGGGCGGCGCGTTCGGCCAGGTAGGCCACTGGGCTGTGCGGTTCGGTGCGGCGAAAGAACGCCGCCACGTCCCGCAGCTGTTCCAGTGCCTGTTGTCGTGATTGGATCGGGCCGCCAGGGCTGGCCGCCGGTGTGGCGGAAACGATCGGAGGATTGGGATCGCCAATACCGACCTCGGTGTCGTCGCCGGGAACGTCCACATTGGCATCCCGGGCAAAGCGACGGGCGGTTTGATTCAACAGGGTCAGCAGATCCTCGGCGGCGCTGAAGCTGGGGCCATCCACGCCCAGATGCCGGTCCACCGCATCCCGCAACTCGCGTAGCGCGGCGCCGCAGTCGGGGATTTCCTCAAGCAGGCGCCGATAGTAATCCGCTGAAGTGTCCCGCCGGGCCGCCTGCAACTGATCCTGGTCCGGATGGGCGCCGGGATCCTGCTCGGCATTTTCCGCCCGGGAAAACACCGTCTCGAAATCATTAAGCCCGAAGCGCCCCTGAGGCGAATTCACCAGGGGCAGGGTGCGCAGCCACTGCTGCGACTGAGTCAGCAGCCAGACCAGATTGCCCACCCTTTCTTCGGTGTCGCCCTGGTCCATCATCGGGTACACAGTGTCCCAATAATGATCACAGAAATAGGCGATCAGGCGATAGCCGCCGGCCAGCCCGGCGAATCCATGCAACTGGGTATTGGCTTCGGTGAGCCAGGACGCCACCCGTAAATCCTTGGTGCGATTCTGTAGTAACTCGCGACACAGTTTGGCGGCGCCCGGCCAGTCCGCGTATTTGATATCGGTGACCCATTCCCCCTGATCCAGAGTCGGATCGTCGGCGCGCCTGGCTTCCTGAATGGCATCGAATTCCATCGAAAAGGACAGGTCGTCACCGGCGGGGGCGTCATCTCGAATTGGGCTGATCAGGTCTTGCCAATGATCCATAACGGGGCACGACTCCGTGGCGTTCGCCGCTTCAAGGCAGCGTGATGGTGATGTGCGCGGTGCGCTCCGGCATTTGCACGATGTTCTGGTAAGCCGCCAGGCTGGTTTCGGTCTGTTGATTCAAGGTCAGACGCAAACCGAAAAACGCCAGTACCGCGAAGCCGGCCAGGAACATCAACGGTAACCAAAGCGGTACCACCCGGCGGAGGGTATGGCGGACATTGTCCGGTGGTGCCCAGTGCGGGGCGAAGCCGCTGCGTTGTCCTTTCAGGTAGGCAATCTCATCGCCAAGACGGGCAATCAGGTAACCCAGCTTTTCGGTGCCATCAAGCCGGTACTTGCCTTCGAACCCCAGCAGCAGGCAATAGTGATAAACCTCCAGTGAGGCCAGCCTGGGCGCGCCCTGGGCTCGTAAATCTTCCAGATAATCAAAAAAATGCTGACCCGCCAGATGATCGCCAAACAGACGCAGTTGCAACGGATGGCGTTCCCATTCATCGCGGAGGCGGGTGGGTTGCGAAAGGATGACTTCGTCCACCGCCGCGCAGAAAGCGTATTTGGCGGCATAGATGTCTTCGGAAGCGATGCTGTTTTTCATCGCGCTGCGTTCCACCCCTTCCAGAAAGCTCTGAATCTCACTGGCAAAGGTGTCGGCCTGACTCGGTAATTGGCCCCGTTTCAGCAGCACCAGCAAATAGAAGCCGTCAAACATGAGGTCCAGCAGGCGTCCGCCAGCGACGGTATCCCGTGGCGCGGTACCGGCATCCGCTGGCGCGGCGCCGGTCAGGGAAGGACGTGCGGAGAGAGAAGGGCCTTCGGTCATGACGTCACCGCGATCAATTCAAGTTTCAGGTCCTGTACGCCGGTGGGGACATAGACCATCACCGATTGTCCCTTGAGCATCCGTTCGTACAGCGGGCCACGGGGCTCCAGGGAAAAATAGTAGCTGCCGGGACGGACCGGGATGGCGGCGGGAATCTGACTGGCATGGATCAACTTGACCCCGGGCATGGCGGCCAGAACGCATTTCTCCACATCGTCCGGCGCGCCCACTTTGAACCGGACCGGCACCGTTTCCACCAGCTCCTGGCCGGGCATATCCGCGGCGACGCCAAGATAAAGCGCGGTCTGAGCGTCAATCCGCTGAGAGTCCAGCATGCCGCGATGATAAGACGGTTTGATTTCGGCCAGCGGGATGGCGAAGTGACGAGTGGAAATAACTGTGTCGAGCAGATCCCGCACCAGATGGAATAGCGCCGCGAAGGCCTCATCCGGGGCGTCGTGACGGTACTGGGGAAGATCCGCCAGGCTGTGCTGTGTCGAGTAGGTCAGCAGATTCCCGGCCAGTCGCAGTAACTCCTGGTAGAGCCGTTCCGGGTGGAATTTGGGCTGGGCGAAGAAATGCGACAGCGTGGCGTAGGCGGTATTGGCGGTATGCAACAGCCAGAATGACGCCACGTCCGAAGAGCGAAATTCGATCAATCCCTGAGAGGCTTGGCGTTGCTGATTGCCAAGGGCCTCGGATTTGGCCTGCAGGGCATCCAGCAGTCCACGCAACTGACGAGACAGATAATCCGAGGCGTCCAGGTGGAGGCACGGCGGCATGAAACTGTCGTCCAACTCGAACCCGCCCGTGGAGGTGCGCTTGACCCGCAACAAAGGCACGGTCAGATAGCGGTCGCGCGGGGTGTCATCGGTAAGCAGCCGCACGGACTTTTTCAGATAGGTCAGCTCCGCCTGGGCGGAATCGGTGTACAGATCGGTGGTCCCCATTAGCGTCTGCGTGAAGCGGGCGTTGCCGCCATCGTCATTGCAGTTGCCGCCATGCTCCTTGAGCAGAGGCAGAGCCAGATGAATCACCGTGCTGGACACTCCGGCGGGGAGTTCTTCCAGACGTAAAGGATCGGGCAGAGCGTCGGCATCGGGTGCCTGGTAAATTTCGCCGTCCGGGAATACCAGTGACAGTTCCAGAATACGAACGGCTCCACTTTCAAGGGCGCGCTGGTCCAGGCGGATTTGGCGAATGCCCCAGGGGTAGGGGTGCAGGCTTTGCGCGACATGATGAAGACGCGCTTCGTGGTAAGTGTCCTGACGTTGAAAATGCTGTGGGCGGAGGAACAGACCTTCCCCCCAAAGTACCTTCGACATGCGGCTGACATGCGACACAGTATCGTCCCTTGATATCAATCCGGCTCCGCGCGGTTAGCGTCGGGCTTCATCCTTAATTGACTGTCCGCGCAAGACTACCGGCCCCTTTCGGGGGATGCAATGGATAATGGAATCCGCGTTGGCAGTGGTTTCAGCGCGGCAACGCGGGGCATCTCACGGCCACCAGACTGGCGGGGTCACCAGTGGGCGTCCGGATCAGGCCGGTGCCGTTGCTGGTCACCGCGCAGGCGTGGAAGCCCAGAGTAAGCCCGGACTTGATAACGGGTTTCTCGGTAACGTCAAACGCGAAGCGCCAACGCTCTCTCGCCGGAGAACGAAACAATCCCACCACACCGATTGCTTTCGCCTGTTCCGGAACACGGGCTTCGATCAGGTGATGGGCGCCCGGCGTCAAGACCACTTCACTGACACTGATCAAGTCATTGCGCAAGGCGCGAGCCTCGGCGTCGTCATCGAGAAAATCCTGCAACGACGCCTGGTAAAAACGTTCGGTGTCGCGCAAGTGATAAATTCGTACTACCAGGGAGTAGGCCTGATAACCGGTGCCGGCGTTCAGATTGTCGCCGCCATAGAGGCGAACCGGAATGACGGTTTCCTCGGGGGTATCAGAACCAAGCAGGGCGCAGCCTTGCAGCCATATCAGCAAAGCGGCCAGGAGAATATTTTTTGTGAACTGGTTCAAAAAAACAGAACAACGTGGAACCGGGAGATACATCGTATCCATACGTAGAAAGTCCTGGTTTTATCCTGAAAGAAGCGGTGTTTCCAAGGCATGCACTTTAGCAGCTTAGTTCCGTCCGGCCCAGTGGATCGATAGCCGTGATGCGGTGCAAAACAATGGTGCGATGTGGGCTCGCTTGACAGGTCGGACACGCCCACTATACTCGGCCCAATTGGCCATGCCGTTGTTTTTCGTCACAAAGCTGACATTCATGCGCGCTAGCATGAATATGCAGGTGAGTGGCTACGAACGGCGGTAACCACCGATCGAGCGGGGATGCTTATCACGTTTGTGGAGATCGGAAGGCCTTTTAATGAGAGCAGGGACGACACAGAGTACGATGTCCAGGGACTGGATTAATACCTCATTTTTCTTTTCCCCTGAATTCACATCACTCAAGCGCCTTAGCGCTGACTCGCCGTTCTCCTGTTGCTCTTTGATTATGGTTCGTCCGTATGCCGGCAAGGCGGGCATGGACGGAAAACATAACCTTAGAAGACACAGAAGATGGTATTGAACAGGGAACGCCTAATACGTCTTGTCACGGTAGCGATCATGCTTGCCACGCTGAGTGCTTGCAGCATGATGTCCGGTCGCAAGTCCGCCGAATATGGCGAACAGATGGGGCGTGCCGAAGGCGCGCTGAGCAATGACAAGGTGGACGCCGCTCTGGTGTCGTTCGCCAACGCCGCCAAAGCCGATCCCACTCGCAAGGAACCCTGGGTTCGTATGGCCCAGATCCAGTTCGATCGCAATAACTACGCCCACGCCATCGTCGCCGCTGAAGAAGCGCTGCAGCGCGATGGCCGTGATCTTATCGCGGAAGGCATCCTCACCTTGAGTGGTTTGCGTATCGCCAGCCAGTCCCTGCAGCGTCTCGGTGAACGCGATGCACTGGGTTCCGAAACCGCGCGCCGCGAAGCCAGGGCTCTGGCGGAAACATTGAAAACCGCCATTGGCGAGGAGCCGGTGGTTGACGACGAGGAGGATGACCGCAGCGCCAGGGCCAGCCGTCCGGCGCCGCGTCCGAAACCCCGTGTCAGCGCGCCGCCCAAACCCAAGACAACGGTCAGCAAACGCAGCGCCAACGATCCGTTCAGTGGTATTGGCGGCGACTGAGTCCCGCCCCGTCGATTCAGCCAGGAGATAACTCCATGTCCAAGAAGGATAGCACTCAAAAACGTCTTCAGAAGGTACGTCCGCCGCGAGTACAGCTCACCTATGACGTGGAGAAGGGCGATGCCATAGAACAGAAGGAACTGCCCTTTGTCGTCGGTGTTCTGGGCGATTTCAGCGGCAATCCGGAAGAGCCGCAGCCGAAGGTCAAGGACCGCAAGTTCGTCAATGTGGACATGGATAACTTCGACGAAGTGATGGAAGGCATGGCGCCACGGGCGGTCTACCGGGTACCGAACAAACTGACCGAAGAGGGCGGTGAGTTCGGGGTCGAGCTGAAGTTCAAGTCCATGGAAGACTTCCGCCCCGAAGCGGTGGTTGAACAGGTGGAACCGCTGCGCCGTTTGCTGGAGTCCCGCACCAAATTGGCGGACCTGCGCAACAAACTGATCGGCAACGAGAAGCTGGAAGACCTGCTTTCCGACGTGCTGAAAAACACCGAGCAACTGAAAGCGCTGCGAGAAGACAGCGGCGCCGACGACGATCAGGAGTGATGACCATGGGAAAAGAGGTGGCAAGCACTAATGAGGCGGGAACGGTAACCGAAACCGAAGGCCTTCTCGACCAGATCGTCGAAGAGAGCCGGGTGGCGAAATCCGATGAGGAGCATCGCCGGGCCAAGGATATCATCTCCGAGCTGGCGAAAGAGGTCATGGAGGGCACCGTGGTGGTGTCCGATAACCTCAACATGACGCTGGACGCCCGTATCGCCGAGCTGGATCGTCTGATCTCCGAGCAATTGAGCGCGGTAATGCACGCACCGGAATTTCAGGATCTCGAGAGCACCTGGCGCGGGCTGCATTACCTTTGCGAGCATACCTCCACGGGCTCAATGATGAAGATCAAGGCGTTCAACGCCAAGAAGCAGGATCTGATTCGTGACTTCAACTCCGCCATCGACTTTGATCAGAGCGCTCTGTTCAAGAAAGTCTATGAAGAGGAATTTGGTACCTTTGGTGGCGCCCCGTTCGGAACCCTGATCGGTGACTACGCCATTGGCCGGCAACCTCAGGACATGTACTTCGTGGAGCAGATGTCCCATGTGGCCGCGGCGGCCCATGCGCCGTTCATTACCGCGGCTTCGGAAGACATGCTGGGACTGGAAAGTTTCACGGACCTGGGTAAGCCCCGGGATCTCGCCAAGGTGTTCGATAGCGTGGAATACGCCAAATGGCGCTCCTTCCGCGACGGGGAAGACAGCCGCTATGTGGGGCTGACGCTACCGCGCTTCCTCGGCCGTTTGCCCTACAACCCGAAAGATGGCACCACCGTCGAAGGATTCAACTTCGTGGAAGAAGTGGATGGCGCGGATCACAGCAAATACCTGTGGTGTAACACCGCCTATGCCATGGCCACCCGGCTTACCGCGGCATTCGAGGACTTCGGCTGGTGTGCCGCCATTCGTGGCGTCGAAGGTGGCGGGCTGGTGGAGGATTTGCCAACTCATACCTTCCGTACCGACGATGGTGAGGTGGCCCTAAAATGTCCCACCGAAGTGGCGATCACGGACCGCCGCGAGAAGGAACTGAGCGACCTTGGTTTTATCCCTCTGGTGCATTGCAAGAACACGGACTATGCCGCGTTCTTCGGTGCTCAGTCGGCGCAAAAGCCGAAGAAGTACAACACCGACGCGGCCAACGCCAACGCCATTCTCTCCGCGCAGCTGCAATACATGTTCGCGGTCTCCCGCATCGCCCACTATCTCAAGGCGATGATGAGAGAGAAGATCGGCAGCTTCGCCTCGGCCGGCAACGTGGAAGAATTTCTTAACCGCTGGATTTCCCAGTACGTGCTCCTTGACGATAACGCCACTCAGGAAGCCAAAGCTCAGTACCCACTGCGTGAAGCCTCCATCCAGGTCTCGGAAGTGCCCGGCAAGCCGGGCTCCTACAGAGCAGTCGCGTTCATCAGGCCGCATTTCCAGCTTGATGAACTGTCTGTATCGCTGCGGCTGGTGGCGGAGCTCCCGGCTTCCGCCAAAAAGTCATAGCGATTTCACGGGGTCCGGTATGGCGGGGTGCCGTTACCGGACCGATTAACGAGTTGCCGTAAGAAGGGGCAACGAAAATGGGCGGCCATAGCCACCTAGATCGCATGAAGGAAGGAACTTGACATGCAACATGCATTTTTAACCATCGATTCCATTAAGGGCGAATCCGGTGACGATAAACATCCAGGATGGATCGAAGTCCACTCGTTCTCGCAGGACATCCTGCAGCCGCGAGCTCCCACCGCGTCCAGCTCGGGTGGTCAGACCGCGGAACGGGTGAGCTTCGGCCCCATCGAAGTGGTCAAATCCATCGACCTGTCCAGTACCGTTCTGAGCCAGGCCTGTTCCAACGGGACCACTTTCGCCAAGGCCGAGATTGATTTCATGCGGGCCGACAAAGACGGCAACGCCATCAACTATTACAAGATCGAACTGAAAAACGTTCTTGTACACCGTGTGACCACCACCATCGGTGAAGATGGCATGCCTCAGGAAGTGGTGCTTCTCAGCTTTGCCGCTATCCGTTGGACCTACAACCAACAGAAGCCGGAAGGTGGCACGGGCGGCAAGACCGTCGGTCAGTGGAACCTCAACAAAAACGCACCTCAGTTCTGATGTGCGGCGATGGCGCCCGACCGGGCGCCATCGCACTTTTGGCCGCACCAAACCAGGGAATGGGCGGTGAGACTGGCGCAATCCCGATAATGTCAGAAGTCAGGGCGAAAAAGGGGATGAGCGTGAAACGATGGGATAAGGGATTGGAACCCAGTCTGCTCGACAAGTTGTTTGATGACGCGCCGAAGCAGCCGGGCGATCAGAATATCTTTAAAGCGTCTTCATTAGGGCAATACAAGGAAACCGTGGCGAGGGACCTGGAAGGTTTGCTCAATAGCCGTATGGCGTTGTCTGAAACCCTGTTCGATGCCTTTCCGCAATGCCGGAAATCCCTGATGGTTTATGGGCTGAGAGACTTTTCCGCCATGAGTCTGGTCAACGCCTATGACCGGGCGCTGATCTGTCGTTCCCTGGAGGATGCGATTTCCCGTCACGAGCCCCGATTACACGATGTCACCGTCACCCTGGATGAAGGTAATGCACCGGGTGGCGGACTGCATTTTACCATTCACGCCTTGTTGGATATCCGTCCGGCGCGGGAGCCTGTCAGTTTCGATGCGATGCTGCAGCCCTCGACGCTGCAGTACTCGGTGAGCGGATTCCGCCGTAACGCCAGGGTATCCTGAACATGCGTGATCTGCTTCCGTATTACGAACGGGAACTCGGCTTTCTACGCCGGTATGGCAAGGAATTTGCCGAGCGTTACCCCAAAATTGCCAGCCGTCTGCTGCTGTCGGCTGACGTCAGTGAAGATCCCCATGTGGAACGGCTGATTGAGTCGTTCGCATTATTGAGCGCGCGTATTTCGAAAAAGCTCGATGATGATTTTCCGGAATTCACCGATGCGCTGCTTGACGTGCTGTACCCGCACTACTTGCGCCCGTTCCCGTCATGTTCGATTGCCCGCTTCGATGTCGGAAACGCCCTGTCGACACTCAGCGAGCCACTACGCATTCCGCGGGGCACGGCGCTGCGTTCGCGGCCGGTACGAGGGGTAAATTGCCGCTTCCGCACGGCCTATGATGTCACGCTGGTGCCGATTGTGTTGACCGAGGCCGTCTACCGCCCGGTAATGCGGGCTCCAATGGCGATGGGCGGCGTTGGCGCGGGGCAGGGCCAGCTTTCTCTACGATTCGAGCTGGCCTCCACACAGTTGTCGTTCGACACGCTTGGCGTGGACACCATAAGACTGTTCACCGACGGCGAGCCTTCCTTCTGTGCCGCGCTTCGCGACGCGCTTGCCTATGGCATCGGCGCCACCTATGTGGAAGCGGACGACAGCGGACGATGGTTCGCGGTGGACCAGACACCGATACGGCAGGTCGGGTTCGATGACGAGGAATCCTTGATCGATTATCCGAGTCGCTCCCATCCGGCTTATCGTCTGCTGACCGAACTGTTTGCCTTTCCGGAAAAATTCGGTTTCTTCGATCTCGATATAAAATCGCTGTCGTCCATGGCATCCGGCAGTTTTACCGTCCATTTCGCGCTGGATGCGCCGCACACCGACGGAGAGCAACAGCAGTTGCTTGAGGGGCTCGGCAGGGACAATGTGCTGCTGGGATGTTCACCGGTGGTGAATCTGTTCCGCCAGCGGGGCGAGCCGATCCACGTGCATGAACGCCAGGCCAGCTATCCGGTGGTGGCCGACGCCCGCAATGCCTTTGCTCACGAGATTTACTCCATCGACACGGTGAAACGGGTGCGGCAAACGCCGTTGGGAGAGGATATCCAGACCTTCCGCCCGTTCTATTCCCTGCACCACGGTGAGGATGCCGGCGGTGAGGGGCTTTACTGGATGGCCAGACGGGATGAGGAGCTGGCCGAACAGAGCCCTGGTTACGAAACCGAGATCACCTTCGTCGATCTGCGTTTCAATCCGACCGTACCCAAGACGGATGTGGTGGGTCTGGACCTGACCTGCACCAACCGGGATCTGCCCAGCCACCTGGCCTACGGTGTCGGTGGCGGCGATCTGACCATGGAAACCGACACTTCGGTGAAAAGCATCACCATGCTGCGCAAACCTTCGCGCCCGCGCCGATTCATCGGCGGCAGAAATGCACACTGGCGGTTGATCTCCCATTTGTCCCTCAATCATCTTTCGATTGCTGGCAGCGGCCTGCCAGCGTTGAAAGAGATGCTGTCACTTTACGATCTGTCCTCGGCGGCGGTGGCACGACGGCAGATTGAAGGGCTGATCGAGGTGCAGCACCGTCCGGTCACCAGCTGGTTACCGGGCCGGCCTTTCGCGGCGGTGGCAAGGGGAGTGGAAATCAATCTCACCATTGATGAAAGCAGCTTCGTCGGCACCGGGCTGTCGGCTTTCGTGGCCGCCCTGGACCGCTTCTTTGGTCTTTATGTCCATGCCAACAGCTTCACCCAGTTGAACATCCTTTCCCGTCAAAGCAATGAGGTACTGATTCAATGCCCTCCCCGAAGCGGCGAATCGACGCTGGTATAGCCCAGCAGTTGCTCAGTGAGCCTCACCGCTTTGGGTTTTTCCAGTCGGTGCGGATCATCGAGCAGTTGTTCAGGCGCCAAACGCGCAGCGCGGATGACGACGCGGTGGCCCGGCACATGCGCTTTGGCAGCAGCCTGTCTTTGGGTTTTCCCGCCAGTGAACTGGAGAAACTGGAGGCCTGGTCGGAAGAAGGGGAGCGACTGGACCGGCCCGGGGCGGTGGATTACACCCTGACCATGGAAAAACTGGGCAAAGTCCAGTTGACGCCGAGTTTCATGGGCCTGCTTGGCGTCAAGGGCGCCTTGCCCTGGCATTACGGCGAATGGCTGCATGAGCGGGAGATTTTTCAGCGAGACCGGGCCGCCCGCGCCTTTCTTGATATTTTCACCAACCGGGCGGTGGCGCTGCATTACGGGGCCTGGAAGAAGTACCGGCTGGCGATCCAATATGAGTTGGATCAACGAGAACGCTTCCTGCCCTTACTGTTGTCGCTGGCCGGCGTCGGCGTACCCGGGCTGCGAGACCGGTTGAATGAGGCTCCGGGCGCGATTCCGGATCAGGCGGTGGCCTTCCATGCCGCCACGGTGGGGCAGCGGCCGGTGGCGGCGGTGCAGATGCAACGTTTGTTGGCCGATTACTTTCAGGTGCCAATCAAAGTAGAGCAGTTCATCGGCGCCTGGTATGAGATTCCCGAGCAACAGCGCACCCGTCTGGGGGCGAGTAATGCCCGGCTTGGTGTCGGCGCCGTGGCGGGCGAACGGGTTTGGCAACGGGACCTGAGGATGCGTTTGGTGGTGGGACCTTTGGCGAAGGACAGCTTTGACGCCTTCCTGCCCGGTGGTGAAGCCGCCCAGGCGCTGGAAAAGTGGTTGACCATGCTGACCGGCGCCAGCCTTGAGTATGAAGTTCGCCTGGTGCTGAAAGCGGAAGAAATTAACGGATGCCTGCTGGGTGATCCGGAGCGGGGCGGGCGTCTCGGCTGGGACGGGTTCCTGTCCACGCGCCAGGATGCCGGCATCCGCACGGATACGACTTACGGTATCCATACACTTCAATGAAGGACGCAACGATGACCGGCAAGGAGCGTAAGCCGCGCCATGAGCATTAACCTGAAAACACTGATCAGCAAACTCAACGACCGCTGCCGGCAGGCGGCGGAGAGGGCCGCCAGCCTGTGCATGGCCGCGGGACATTACGAAGTCGATCTGGAGCATTTGTTCGTGGCGTTGCTGGAGCAGCCACAAAGCGATCTGGTTCTGGTAGCACGCCGTAGCGGCATAGCGCCGGATGCACTGGAACGAGACCTTCGCGTTGAGATGGAAAGACTGAAAACCGGTAATCAGCGTACCCCGGTGTTCTCTCCGCATCTGCCGACACTGTTCGAACATGCCTGGCTGCTGGCCTCGCTGGATTCCGGCACCACCCGTATCCGCAGCGGGCATCTGTTGCTGGCGTTGTTGACGGAACCGGACCTCTCTCGCCTGGCGCAACGCAGTTCCGCGCTATTTACCCGGTTTGATCTGGAGCAACTCAAGCACGACTTCGACAAAATGACGGAAGGGTCGGAGGAAGGGCATCGTGATGCACCTCTGACGGAAGACGCGCCCAGCGAGGAAGGCGAGGGCAAAGCGCTCGGCAAGACGCCGGCTCTGGATCAGTTCACCCAGAATCTCACTGACCGGGCCCGGGAAGGCGCCATTGACCCAGTCATCGGCCGTGATGGTGAGATCCGTCAGTTGGTGGACATCCTCATGCGCCGGCGTCAGAACAACCCGATCCTCACCGGTGAAGCCGGGGTGGGCAAAACGGCGGTGGTGGAAGGGCTGGCGTTGCGGATCGCGGCCGACGATGTGCCGGAACCGCTCAAGGGCGTGGCGTTGCACGTCCTTGATATGGGCTTGTTGCAAGCCGGTGCCAGTGTCAAAGGTGAGTTCGAGAACCGGCTCAAGACGGTGATTGACGAGGTCAAGAAAAGCGCCCATCCGATCATCCTTTTCATCGACGAAGCCCATACCCTGATCGGTGCCGGCGGCCAGGCCGGCCAGAACGATGCCGCCAATCTGTTGAAGCCGGCACTGGCCCGCGGCGAGCTGCGCACCATCGCCGCCACCACCTGGAGTGAGTATAAGCGCTACTTCGAAAAAGACGCGGCGCTGGCCCGGCGCTTCCAGGTAGTGAAGGTGGATGAACCCAGTGAAGACCTGGCCGCTGCCATGCTGCGTGCCATGGTTCCATTGATGGAGCAGCATTTTGGTGTGCGCATCCTCGACGAAGCCGTTACCGAGGCGGTGAGATTGTCGCACCGTTACATCAGCGGCCGGCAACTGCCGGACAAGGCGGTATCGGTATTGGATACCGCCTGCGCCAAAGTCGCGCTGGGGCAGGGCGCCACGCCCGCCGCTATCGAGGACGCCGACAAATATCTTCAACGCCTGGACCAGGAAATCGCCGCGCTGTCCCGGGACGAGCAGGCCGGGGCCTCCCACGGAGAACGCCTGGCGGATTTGGAAAGCGAGCGGGCGGAGACCCAGGACCGCATCGTTACTCTGCGGGAACGTCTCGACCGGGAAGTGGCATTGGTACAGAGCATCCAGCAGCGACGGGATGGCCGGGAGGAGGCGGCGGCCGCTGGCCAGGCCGGTCCCGATCACAGTATCCCCGAGCTGTTATCCCGGTTGCGGGAGGTGCAAGGCGAGACGCCCATGGTGCCTTTGCAAGCCGACGGCTCGGTGGTGGCGGAGATCGTCTCCAATTGGACCGGGATTCCCCTGGGCCGCATGGTCAAGGATGAGATCGCGACCATTTCCAATCTGTCCGCTCTGTTGGCGGAGCGGGTTACCGGACAACAGCATGCACTGGATGCCATTGCGCAACGGGTGCGCACCGCCACCGCCAGGCTGGAAGATCCCAACAAGCCCAGAGGCGTGTTTCTGTTCGTCGGGCCCTCCGGCGTGGGTAAAACCGAAACCGCGCTGGCACTGGCCGACATTCTCTACGGTGGCGAGCGCAAGCTGATCACCATCAATATGAGCGAGTATCAGGAAGCGCATACGGTTTCCGGCCTGAAAGGCTCGCCACCCGGGTATGTGGGTTACGGCGAGGGTGGGGTGCTGACCGAAGCGGTACGCCGCAATCCCTATAGCGTGGTGTTGCTGGACGAAGTGGAGAAGGCGCATCCGGACGTACTGGAAATGTTTTTCCAGGTCTTCGACAAGGGCGTGATGGACGATGCCGAAGGGCGCGAAATCGATTTCCGCAACACTCTGATCATTCTTACGTCCAACGTCGGCTCCTCGCAGATCATGCAATCCTGTCTGAACCAGGAAGCACAACAACTGCCCGACCCGGAGGCACTCCATGAACTGTTGCGGCCGGCGCTTTACAAGGCCTTCAAACCCGCCTTCCTGGGACGGCTCAAAGTGGTGCCGTACTACCCGATCAGCGATGACGTCCTGGTCCGCATCATCGAGATGAAACTGGACCGCATCGCGCGCCGGGTGGCGGAGAATCATGGCGCCCTGTTCGAATGGGACGACGCCTTGGCGGAATCGGTGCTGGCCCGTTGCACCGAGGTGGACAGCGGCGCTCGCAATGTGGACCACATTCTCAACGGCACGCTTTTGCCGGAAATTGCCGAGTCCGTCCTCGCCGCCATGGCCGAGGGCGCTAAAATAGCCAGTATCCGGGTGACCGCGGATGACAACGGTGATTTTCAATACACGGTAACGCCGGAAGGCGTGCCGTCAACCGGAGCCGAGTCTCCACAAATCTTGTCCTTTCATCACAGGAGTGAATCATGACCGTCTATGGAGTGGATCAGGAAAAAACCACCGCCAACTGCGACGCGGGCCCCAGTATCGGCCGGAACAGGCCGTTGGATGAAGTGCGCCGCTGGCATCGCGTGGCCCCGGGGCATGTGGTCGAGTTGCTGGTGGAATCGCCCATCGAACAGCGTCATCAGGCACGTCAACTGCTCGGCATGATGGAACACATGCCCTGGCGGATTCAGGCGCCGGCTCAGGCACAGGATCGGGCCGGGCGGCTGGTCAGCAACGTAAGATTGATCGTGCTGACGATCGCCGGCCGAAATCACCAGTTGCATTGTTCCGAATCCCCTTCGCTTCAATTGGAGCGGATCTCGGCGTAACCGGGAGCCGGATGGCGCTGCCTTACGCGGAGTGAGGCAACGGGAAAATCGATAAGGGACCGCTGACATGGATGTGATTGCCAGTCTGATGAGTGCGTTGTCCGCGCCGGGGCAGGGCGCTCGTTTATTGCAGCTCCAAACCCCGTTGGGGCCGGATGTTCTGGTGCCGGAAAGCTGCCACGGCATTGAGGCGGTTTCCGGCGCTGGTGTCTCCGCCGGCGCCGGCTTTCGCTTTGACATCACGGCACTGTCGGTGGACGCCCGTCTGCAGGCGGACGACCTGCTCGGGCAGCCGGTTCTGCTGACATTGCTCACCGCGGACTCACGGACGGATCGCCGCCCCTTCCATGGTCATGTAACCCATTTCGAGTATCTGGAGAGCAACGGTGGCCTGGCCCGTTATGCGCTGGTGATCGAGCCGTGGACCGTGTTTCTGCAGCAGTGGGTGGACAGTCATGTCTATCAGGACATGACGGCCATGGAAGCCCTCGACACCCTGTTCGGGCGATTGGCGGCCCGTGGTGGCGTGGTTGCGCCCCGCTGGCGCTGGGAATTGGCGGACAACGCGCTTTACCTCCGGCACAGTCTCGCCGCGCAACTGGAGGAAGACGGTCTGGACTTCATGACCCGAATCCTGTCGGAGCAGGGGCTGTTTTTCTGGTTCGAGCACCAGGTCGACAGCCATACGCTGGTGATCGCTGATTATAACAGCGCGTTCTCGGACCTTGGCGGGATCCGCTATCATCGCAGCGATGTCACCGAGCAGGAAGACGCCATCCAGCAATGGCGGCCGGGACGCCGCGCCCACGCCGCCGCCATCCGCCGGGCCAGCTGGGATTACCGGTCGCTGAAAACATTGTCCTCGCAACAAAACAGCGCGGATATGGCGTGGTCACGGGCGGAGGATGACGACAGCCCCACGGCCTATGCCTGGCACAATCAGGCGGAAACCGAATGGCGTAGCCGCCGCCACATTGAAGTCCTGGAAGCCGCCGGAAAACGGGTGGAAGGGAATGGAACCTGGCGGCGTCTGCGTCCCGGCGGGCAATTCCAGCTTCATCAGCACCCCGGATACGCAGAGGATGCCACCTTCCTCTGTCTGGCGGTAACACACGATGCTCGCAACAATTTAAGCTCGGATCTGATGGCGCAAGCCGATCAGCGATTCGAGACGCCACGGCCTGACTTTCCTGATGCGCCTGAGCGTCTCGGTGGCAGTGCCTTGCCATCTCCGGGCAGCGCACCGGAGTCTGATTTTTACCGTAATGATTTCGTCGCTCTGCAGGTGGATACGCCTTTTCGCCCCTTGGATACCAGGTCACGTCACGGCCAGTCCCGGATCCGTGGCCGGGGCCTGCACAGCGCGGTGGTGACCGCGGACAGTACGCCGGTGCACACCGACCGTGATCATCGCATCAAGATGCAATACCCCTGGCAACGAGGCGAAGGCGCCAGTAGTGGGGAATCCCACCCTGAAAACGGCATCGACAACGCTCCGGCCAGCGGTGGCGCCTGGACCTGGGTACGCACACTGACTCCATGGGCCGGCGAGGATTGGGGCGGTGTCGCCGTGCCCCGAACCGGACAGGAAAGTCTCACCCTGTTTCTGGAAGGCCAGCCGGAAAGACCCGTCGCCATCGGTACTGTTTACAACGGCCAGGGCAATGACGAGGCTCAACATAATCAGGTTGGAGGCGGTCTCGCCGGTGCCACGGGTAACGCCGCCCCCTGGTTCAGCGGAAACGATCACAAAGCGGTCTACACCGGTCTGAAGAGCCAGGCACTCTCCGCCAGTCAGCAAGGTAACAGCGGCCACCAATGGCTACTGATGGACAGCACCGAAGGTCAGGCCCGTACCGAAGCCGGCAGCACCCAACATCAGAGCCGTTTGAGCCTGGGCCACCTGAAAGGCGGGAATGACAACCTGCGGCAAGGAGAAAGAGGCTTTGGCGCCGACCTGAACACCACATCCACCGGAGCCCTTCGGGCCGGACAAGGTGTCCTGCTCAGCACGGAGGCGGGGCAATGGCAAATGAGCACCGATGGCGCGCAGGCGCGGCTGCAGGGCAATGCGGAGCTGTTGAAGACGCTCAACGACGCCGCGCGCAACCAGAACGCCGGGCAGGCAGGCGAAGCCGACGAATTGCCTTCCCAGAGATCATTAAGCAGCGTATTAACCACGCTCAAAGACACCCGGTCCGGCTCCGGAGGAGAGCAGGGCGGTGACGGCTCACCGCCCGGCTGGTCCCGTCCGCTGATCGTCGCCACCAGCCCGGATGGGCTGGCCAGCGTCACTCAGCAGGCACAAACTTGGATGGCGGGTACCACCACCACGCTGGTCAGCGGCGCGGACATCAACTGGATGAGCAAGAACCGCACCGTCATGACCGTGAGCGGCGGACTGAGCCTCTACAACAACGGCGCCTCGCCGGCCAGCGGCAAACCCAACCAGGAAAGCGGGATTCAACTGCACGCCGCCCAAGGTAAAGTCAGCGCCCGCGCCCCAAAACAACCCTTGACGCTCGCCGCAGCACAGGATGTCTCCCTGGCCAGCACCAACAGCCAGGCCACCCTGGCCGCCCCCAACCAACCGCTCCTGCTCGCCTCTGGCGGCGCCTACCTCAAACTCGATGGCGGCAACATCGAGCTAGGTGCTCCGGGCGGCGTGCATTTGCAGGCGGCGATGAAACAGTTTGTCGGGCCCGGTTCGGGGAGCGCGCAGGCGCAGATGTTGACGGGGGGTGATCTCGATGTTTGTGATGTCAATCTTGACGAGGCGGATAAGGCGGGAAGCTGGACTGTTGCTCTAGGGGCAATGGGGGCAGGGGAAGAGCAAAATGTGGGCGCCTATGATGAGGCGTTTCAGTTAACTGACCAGCAAACAGGCGAACCTCTGGTGAAGGTGCATTACCGTATCGTCAGGGCAGATGGCACGGCTGAAGAGGGGACGACCAATGAACAGGGAATGACCCATGTCGTAAATACAGACGTGCCGGAACAACTGACCATCGAAATTGAAGATCTCGAGGCTTGAATAATTTAATAACGGGTCAGGGTATGGATCAATCTTGGGCTCTAGCCTTGCCGGGATCGGTGATGGGAAGGCCGCAACAGTTTACACTATGAATGGCAATCAGGTTGTGATTCGACGCCAGATGGATGACATGCGATTCGACGATCTCACCGGCGCAATTGTTAATCCTATTCAGGTTCCCGCTGAAGCCTTGAAGGGACTAAAACCCGTGCCCCTGGCTCCTCAGTCATTGTCTTTGCAGGCGCAGCGGCTGCCGCAACTGGTATGGTTTGATGATATTCCAGACCCGCTGCGCGAGGCGTTGCCTAAGCGCATTGAGTATTGGAGGCGCAAAGGGGTGACGTTGCTTTGCGCATTAGTGGCTACAACGGCCAGTGTTGATGCCGTTACACGTCATCTCCAAGATCTGTTTTTTGCGCCTGCCTCTGACGATGGGACTGTTGCTTTGCGGCGATTTTATGACCCAAGAGTTTTCTCGCACCTCCCCTGGATACTGGATCGCCGCCAGATGATGTCCGTAATGGGGCCGATCAATGTATGGGCCTGGCCGGATGGGAGCGGGGGCTGGCAATATCATAAGAATGACGGCATGTTCGCTTTATCCAGGCCAAGCGTCGCTCGACTGAATTTTAGCCAAAAACAGAAAGTGACACTGTCACGACTCCCTTTGATAAATCAAGTATCAGAGGGGCTGTCTGCTTCCGCACCTGATTTCGATCAGGATGCAACCTTCTTTCGAACCGTCGATCAACTGCTGTCAGAGGCGAAAGAAAAGGGGATCGTGGATGACCGGGACTGTCGGTTGTATGTGACTCAGGCGTTCCAATTCGGTCCGGACATTCATAAGCATCCCGACATGGAAGCGCGCTGTATCAAGGCGACATCAAGCACTATCTCTTATGTTGAGGCCTGCTCTGATCTTAGCGACGAGATGCTGGCTCATTACGCGGTTGAAGGGAAAAGGGAGGTTCTATGACATCGGCACAGAATGGACAGTGCCCGTTTTGCAAGAAACAAGGGCTGCCTATATTGCCCTTGCGTTACGCGGTGGCTCGCGATGATCACGAAAGTGGCCCTTATGATCCAACCGTTCCGGAGGTTTCAGGTCCCTTTGGCGCTGATGTGCAGGACGTTCCTCTCCCTGAAGGACAGCATTACACCTTGCGCTTGCTCAGACCAGGTTACCTTTACGTTTTTAATGAAGTAGGGAAAAGTTGGAACGGATATCAGGTTACGGAGAATGGCTATTTATACCCTTACGTCACTGAACTGGACCATGCTTCTCTCCAAAGCATGAGCCCGGAGTCCCCGGAAAGCATTGATGTGCACTTGGTTCCGCCAACCGAAGAAAAAGAGTTTTCCTGTACTCGGGAGCCCAGCCATGCCCATCTGGCTCGTTGCATAATGATCCCCAACGCCGATGAGGCAGACGCAATCTATATGGTCTTCTCCGACGTTGCCTGGACCAAGCGAACCTGGCATGCCTATGCCAATGATGTGGACGGGCGGCGCAGCCGTATGCGGCGAATTTCCTTGGCCGGCTGGCAGGGCGGCAGCCAACCCCATATGCAGGAAATCCTGGAGGGACTTGTAAGCCAAACTGCCGAGTCACATTATCCCTGGCAGCCGCCCAGTTCACCTAAGCCAGTCGCCAAATCGGCTTCCGGTGAAAGAATCGCGACGATGGATACCATGCGCGTTTTTCCGTGTAGTGCTCTTGAGCATTCCATACAAGAGGTTCACGGTCTGCGCGAACAAGTACCGGGCTTAACGCAATGGGCGCGGGAGCAGGCCGAGTCGTCAGGTATGTCCCCGGCCATCGTCGCTCTGGAGGACCCGGTTGGCATCACCACCGATCTGGCCGGGCTATTGCGGGCCAAGTTCAAAACGTTTCTAGAGAGAGAGGACATTAAGCGACCGATTACCATAGCGTCGACGCTAAGCGGATTACAGGAAGCATTGGAGAATCAGGCTGAGCTTAACCGGATCCAGGGAGCAAAAGCGGTTGCGGTCGAAAGCATCTCGCCCTGGTATGACTTGCCCATTATGGCGACAAACAATACAGAAGCCGTTATAGAGCAATCCAACCAGGAAGAAGTCATGCGCAAATGGCACGAGCGCAAGCTGGCGCAGGATCGAGCCTATCGCATTGAATGGCAAGAGAAAGTTCGAGTAGCGGAGTCGGAGGCCATTGCCGAGCTCACTGCCGCTGATCTTGACCAGGCCAGACGGAACGCCTGGGGCAAGTATGGGGAAATGCTTAAAGAAGGGCAGCCCGATGAATGGCTGGAACAGACTTATAAACCCGCTCTTGAGGCGTTTGACCAAAACCAGCTGGCGCCCCTGGCCCAGGCCCACGCGACCTGGATGGAGAGCAGCAAGTTATTGGGCTACTTCGACGACCGCTACGACGCTGAGCGTATGGAGGATGGCCAGGCTTTTGCGGACACCCTGTTACTGTGCTTGCAGGACACGCAGCAATACGATGCCTGTCAGGCGCTCTACGAGCGTTGGCTGTCAGCGGAATCCATAGAGCGAGAGAATCTTCTGCTCAGGGCCATGGTGTTCAACCAGACGGCCATTCTGGAGCAGGTAAACCAGGAGGCAAGCCGGGGCTTGTCTGTGTCCGATCTGAAGAAACTGCCCTGGGATAAATTGATCACGGCCTATGAAAAGGCTATGGAGGAACTTTCCGATGCCGGACAGAGCGCTGCGGCACGGGTAGTGGCCGCGCTGATGGGGCCGGTGATGAAAGTCCTGGACATCGTCATGGATAAGGGCGTGGGGCCGCTCTTGATTTCCTTGGGGCTGGTCGGCAAAACCCCGGTGGTTTACAGCCGCGTCTCGGGCACCCTGGCGGAAGCGTTGGATGACTTCGTCCGACAACTTCGCCAGCTGAACCCGGCCTTTGCCGATATGGATCAACAGCTACTGAAAGACCGGATTGAGGTGAAATCCAGAGGAAGCAGACGCATCACACACGACCGCGCGCCCGGTGGGCGAGTGCTTGAACAGCGGGTCCAGATCGCGGCGGACCGTCTACAATTGTCGTCGGTGGAAGGGGGCCTGTCTGAACGTCTTCGGGCCAACGCGGCCGCCGATGCGGTTGTGGATATCGACGATTGGAACAAAAGCCCCATGTCCCGATGGCAAACCATGACCAGCGGGGACGTGCGAACCGGGATCGTCGGTGTCCTGCTTGGGTTCTGGTCCATGAAACAGCAAGGTGAAGCCATGGATAAAGCGGTCTATGAGGATCAACAGGTGGAATCCACATGGCGATTCGGCGCGGCGGTGGCGGGGGTGACGGAGGCTGTGGCCGGAACGGTTCATAGGATGCTGACTCGTGCTGAAATAGTGGGTGCCTGGACGGCCAGATTGGTGGGAAGTGCTGTGGAAAAGGTGCTCTTTTGGGGGACTAAAGCATTGGGGGTGGCTGCGGCACTTATTTCTGGTGTCTGGGATATTATAAGAGGGGAAGAAGAACGTGCTAAGCAGAATTATGGAATGTCTGTTCTCTACTATGTTTCCGCGGGAGCAACAATAGGTTCGTTTATGGCCTTTGGTGGTGTTTTCGGTGCAACGATCCTGGGGTTGAGCTCCACAGTTGTAGGGATAATTCTGGTTGGCGTGGTCTTGGTGGCTGCGGTTCTGATTTTGATGTTTCAGAATGATGATCTCCAGGACTGGCTGGAGCGATGTTACTTCGGAGGCTTGGGGCAAGGCGGAGAACCTGAGGACGATGCCCGCATGAACACCTTGGAAGAAGAAATGGCTGCATTGAATTCCTTGCTTGAGGTCGAGGCCTAGCATGCTGTCTGACTATACCGGTCTAGGTAGGAATGCCTATAAAGTAAATCGTCCCCTTACCCCTGACGAGAAAGCGAGTCGGTTGTCAAAAGACCGGCGCTGGACGGATGAACCTCCCAACGATGAAGCATTACTGATCAAAATTAACAGCACTTACTTGGAGATAGTGGACCGATGGTATTGGCAAAAAGGGCAGATCCAGGTTTTTACGCTGGTTTCCTTTTTAATGTTTGCAATTTCTCCGGTTTATTTCCTAATGATGGAGCTGCAAAGGGCTGAAAGGGGGTGGGATGCTTGGGCTTTTCTTCTCTTTACGTTTCTTCTAGGTTGGGGTCTGGCCTGGGCCATCTGGAAAGGCATGAGAATGGAAATCTTTGCCTACACCCATTACCCCATACGTCTGAACAGAAAGAACCGGATGGTGTACGCCTTTCGCACTGATGGTACCGTGATTCGGGCGCCCTGGGACGACCTGTTTCTTCATATCGGGGAAGGGACGGTGCCGACGGTGGGCACCACCTACGATATCCGTGCCCATGTGCTTGATGAGGATGGTGTCACGGTAAAAGACACCTTTACTCTGGCGTATCCGGGTTTCCTTACCGGCAAGAATGATTTGCCGCGTTTGATGCGTGTGGGGGAATATGTCCGCCGGTATATGGAAGAACCGGATGGGGTGAAGAAGAATGCGGAGTACAGCATGTTGTTCAACCCGGTGGAGGGCCGCAGGGAAGGCATTCACTGGAGCTTGATCCGCGCTTTCGCGCCGTCGTCGCGGTATCCCTGGCTTCAGCTACTGTTTTCGATGGTTTTTTCGCTATTCTTCCTGGGCCGCTGGTTGACCATGCTGACCTGCAAGGTGCCGGTCTGGCCGGAGGAGATCGAAGAGGAATGCAAGATTGAAGCGGATGATCCGTACCGGAAGGATGCGAGCAACAACCCAAAATTCGGATTCCTGGAGGGGCCCTGGCTGGTGATCTGTGTTTTGACCGGCCTCGCGGTGCTTGCGTGGGTGCTTGTTAAATACTCGCCGCTGTCGCTTCTGTTTTCCGGTTAGGGCGTTTTCTGTAGAGGCTATTTTCCGGACTGCTAACTGTAGAGATAGCCTGGCTGCAGACTTGAAGGATGAGCAACAGCACAGGGACCAAACGATGGCAAACTATGTGCAAGTAGGACAATCACGGACTTCTGCCACGACCAATACCCAAAGGGCGGTGGTTAAAGTTGGTGTCAGGCCTTTTTATGTATTGATGTATGGTGAGCCCGGTATCCGGAAAAATGCTGGGAAAGTCTTTCAATGGGCAGCGGAAACCAAGGCCAGGGAGCTTGAAGAGCAAGAAAACGCCGAAACCCGGGTCACTCCGGTGACGAATTTTGAGGAGTTCAAAGCGGCAATCGAAGGGGCTGCCCCGGGAACACCGCCTCTTTTGGCTCGTGCCGTAAGTGGTGTTTACTTCTTTGGTCACGCAAGTAGCCAGGCTATTTTTGTCGGGGAGAACGCTTGGGCCGGGACGAATGTCGATCTGTCAAATGTGTTCGGCCTTACTCCAGGCAATCTGCGTAAAAGTGCGAATGTTTGGCTCTATTGTTGTAATGCTGGTAATCCTGCCAGTGGAATGCCATGTATCGCGGAATTAATGGCGGATATTGTCAGGCGTGATGTGTACGCATTCAGTAGTGGCATGCACTATCAAAACTCTCCAGAGCTTCGGGGGCTGGCATTGGCTAAGCCACTGAAAGACCGCAAACCTATGTATTTGGTGCCGGATAATGGCAAGCCGGCAACCCTTTTCCCCAAGCCAGAGAGTCATGGGAGTAAAGAAGAAAAATATATCGGGCCCGAACAGCCTTAGCGAAGGCTTGCCGCCATGGATAACCTTGCCCTGTCTACAAGTCCCTGAAAGCCACCTTGCCAGGCCTCCAGCGCACGCTCCCGCTACTCCCTTTCTGACACCTCCGTTTCTGGGCTAAAAGTGTGCGGCATGTCTCGTTTTTTGCCCCTCACACGGGCCGGGCCCCGCTTGGGGTTTGGCCCTTTCGTCCTTTCTGTTAGCCTACGAATTTAGTCTTATTCCCGTTTTGGGGGGGAATACAACAAAAGCGCCTGTAGGCACGCATGGGGACGCGTTAATGAGGTGGTTTCAGAATCTGTCCGTCCGGCTGAAGATTCTCGCCGTGGCGGTTTTGGGGATTGTGCTTTTTCTCGCTTACTTTTTGTACAGCTACTATATCGCCGCGACCAATATCGACCACTTGAGTCGCATCGAGAACCATGATTTTCCGGTGCTGGAGTTGGTGAACGCCAATAATCTGGAGTTCGTGGGGATCGCTGACGCTTACAGTACGGCCATCGCCCAGATCGATGAACGGCCGCTGGATGAGGCCAGGGTCCGTTCCGATCAGTTCCTGGAGCGGCTTGGCGATATCGATCGGCTGGATCCGGCGTTGACGGATGATGTGGACAAAATCCGCATGTCCTTCATCAATTATCTGAACGAGGCAACCGGCCTGGCCGAGGCGCTGATCGAAGACCCCATGACCCTGGTGAACAGCTACGCCTGGCTGGATCGGGTGGAGTTGCTGGAGCGTCAGCTCAAGCAGGTGCAGGATGAGTTCCAGGCCGAGCGCTATGAGGCTTTCCGGGACACTCTGCTGCGCAGCCGTGAAGATAACCGCAGCACGCAGATGATCGGTCTGGCACTGGGTGTGATGGCCTTTACCCTGCTGGGTTGGATTGCCTTGCGGGTGACGCGCTCCATCACCAGGCCATTGGAGGATGCGGTGGGGGCCGCGGACAGTATCGCCAATGGCAATTGGGATACCGCGATCCAGAGCGAAAGCCGGGACGAGACCGGCCATTTGATCCGTGCCATCCGCAAGATGCGGGACACCATCAAACATCGCATCGAGGACGAAAAACGTCAGGAACAGATCAAGACCCGCCTCTCCCAACTGGGGGATCTGATGCGTGGCGACATGGCCATCGACAAGCTCGGCAGCAATCTGCTGGGCTACGTGATTCCCACCTTGAACGCTCAGATTGGTGCCTTTTATACCTTCGATGTGGAGCGCGAGCGCCTGTATATGCGCGCGGCCTATGCCATGCAGCGCCGCAAGCACCTGGCCAATGATTTCGCTCTGGGTGAGTCCCTGGTCGGTCAGTGTGGGCTCGAGGGAAAACCCATTATTCTCGAAGAAGTCCCGGAGGATTACATCCTGGTGTCGTCCGGCACGGGCAACGCGGTGCCCCGTAATCTGATGGTCATTCCCATCTTCCATGAGGAGGAACTCAAGGGGGTGCTGGAGATCGGCTCGTTCCGGCGCTTCGAAGAGGATGATCTGACGTTCCTCGAGCAAGGGGTGGAACTGATCGGGGTGGCGCTGCATAGCGCGCAGAACCGGTTGCGTTTGGGGGAAATGCTGACCCGCACCCAGGAGCAGGCCAAGGAATTGAGTCTGCAGAAGGAGGAGATGACCCGGGCCAACCAGGATCTGGAACGCCAGGCTTCCGAGTTGGCGGCGTCCGAATCGCGCCTGCAGCAGCAACAGGAAGAGCTCAAGGCCATCAACGAGGAGCTGGAGTCGCAAACCCAGGCATTACGGGCTTCGGAGGAGTCATTGCAGGCGCAGCAGGAAGAGCTGCGGGTGACCAATGAGGAGCTGGAGGCCCAGGCGCGCATGCTCAGTGAGCAAAAAGGGGAGATGTCGCGCAAGAATACCGAGTTGGAGACGCTCCATGAGGAGCTGGAGGACAAGGTCAAGGAACTGGAGCTGTCGTCCAAGTACAAATCCGAGTTCCTCTCCACCATGTCCCACGAGCTGCGTACTCCGCTGAACTCGATCCTGATTCTGTCCAACGCCCTGGGGCAGAACAAGAAAGGCAACCTGGAAGAGAAGCAGGTGGAGCATGCTCAGGTGATTCATTCCGCCGGTTCCGACCTGCTGTCGCTGATCAACGACATCCTCGATATCTCCAAGATCGAGGAAGGCAAAATGGACGTGGTCATTGATGAGATCACGCCTCAGGACGTCTCTGATTACTTCCAGCGTCATTTCACCCATGTGGCTGAAAACAAGGGCGTGGGCTTCAATGTGGTGATTGAGGAGGAGGTGCCGCTGCATTTTTATACCGACAAGCAGCGGCTGGAACAGATCGTCAAGAACCTGCTCTCCAATGCTCTCAAATTCACTGATGAAGGCAGCGTAACGCTGACCATCGCCCGGCCGGCCGAGGATGAACGCATTCCCGGGCGGACCCTGGAACGCGACAGCACCGTGTGTTTTGCCGTCACCGATACTGGTGTGGGCATCGCCGAGGATAAGCAGAAACTGATCTTCGAGGCCTTCCAGCAGGCCGATGGCACCACCAGCCGCAAATATGGCGGCACCGGACTGGGGTTGACCATTTCCAGGGAACTGGCCCGTCTGCTGGGCGGGGAAATTGGCCTGCGCAGTGATGGGCTGGGGCAGGGCGCGACCTTCACTCTGTACTTGCCGGAAGGGGAGGCGCTGGGAGCCGAGGCCGCGCTGGAGGAGAGCATGGACGTGGGCGCCAACGCCGAAGCGCACACCGCCCCCACCGCGCCCCTCGCCGTGGAGCCGTCAGCGGAAGAATATGTGGTCCGGGAGAAGACCGTGCTGGTGGTGGAGGACGACCGTGAGTTCGCCAATGTGCTGGTGGATCTGGCGGCGGACTATGGGCTGGAGAGCCATATCTGTGTTGACGGCGAAAGCGGCTTGGAATACGCCAGCCGTTACCGTCCCAGCGCCATTATTCTGGACATCGGCCTGCCGGGTATCGACGGCTGGGAGGTAATGGAACGTCTCAAGGCGGACCCACGTACCCAGGACATTCCGGTGCACTTCCTGTCCGGCAAGGATGAGCGCAAGAAAGCGCTGGATCTGGGCGCCATCGACTTCCTGACCAAGCCGGTCAGCCAGGAGCAGATGCTGTCCGCGTTCGGCACCATCGAGCAGGCCATCGAAAAGAATGTCCGCCGCCTGTTGGTGGTGGAGGACAGCGAGGCACAGCACGCCAGCATCCGTGAGCTGTTCGATCAGAAGGGCGTTGAAATTACCGCGGTAACCAGCGGCGAGGACGCATTGGCGGCATTGGGCGAACGGGTCTACGACTGCATGATTCTGGACCTGACCCTGCCGGATATGACCGGCTTCGAACTGCTGGAGCGCCTGCACGAAGGTGACGAGAACGAGGCCCTGCCGGTGGTGATCTACACCGGCAAGGATCTGACCCGGGAAGAAGAGGCCAGGCTGCGCAAGTACGCGGACCGCATCATTCTCAAGACGGAGCGTTCCCACGAGCGATTGCTTAACGAGGCCTCGCTGTTCCTGCACTGGCTGGAATCCACTTTGCCGAGCCATCGGCGCGGCAATCCGGAGCTGATCGAGCACCGCGATGACATCTTCGAGGGCAAGCGGCTGCTGTTGGTGGACGACGATATGCGCAACATCTATGCACTGTCCGCTCAACTGGAAGAACTGGGCTTTGATATCGAGATTGCCAATAACGGCCGTGAAGCCATTGAAGCCCTGGAGGCGTCACCGCAAACGGATATCGTACTGATGGACATCATGATGCCGGAGATGGACGGTTATCAGGCGATGGGGCATATCCGGAAGCAACCCGAGTTCGCTGCACTGCCGATCCTGGCCCTCACCGCCAAGGCGATGAAGGATGACCGGGCCAAGTGCCTGGAGGCGGGAGCCAATGACTACTGCTCCAAACCCATCGACATGAGCAAGCTGACCTCGCTGATGCGGGTCTGGCTGCACCGCTAGGAGGGCATCCCGTGCAGCAGTCCATGGACGTGATCGACGACGATCAGATTCAAATCGAGGATATCGAGATCCGCTTGTTGCTGGAGGCGATCTACCAGCTCTACGGCTATGACTTTCGCGCCTACAGCCGGGCTTCCATGCGGCGCCGGGTGATGCATCGGCTGACCATGTCCGGCTTTCCCTCGGTGACGCAAATGACGGAACGGGTGCTGCGGGATCGCCAGTTTTTCGTCACTCTGCTCAATGACCTGACCGTCAACGTGACGGAAATGTACCGGGACCCGGAATTTTATCGCGCCTTCCGCGAGGAGGTGGTTCCGGTATTGAAGACGTTTCCCTTCATCAAGATCTGGCACGCTGGCTGCTCCACCGGCGAGGAAATTTATTCCATGGCCATTCTGCTGGAGGAGGAGGGGCTGTACGACCGGGCCATGTTGTACGCCACCGACATCGACAAGAACGTGCTGATGGCGGCAAAGAAAGGGATCTATCCCATCGATGCCTTCAAGCAGTACACCGAGAACTACCGCCGGGCCGGCGGCCGCAAGTCGCTGTCCGAGTACGCCACGGCGCGTTACGACAGTGTGATCATGGAGCAACGGTTAAAGCGCAACATCGTTTTTGCCGATCATGATCTGGCGACGGACCAGGTGTTCGGCGAGATGCATGTGATCTTGTGCCGCAATGTACTGATCTACTTTGACCGGCCGTTACAGGAACGGGTAATCCGCCTGTTCGACGACAGCCTGGATCTGGGCGGTTTCCTTTGCCTGGGGACCAAGGAAAGCCTGCGTTTCAGTGGGAACGAGGACGCCTTCGACGTGATCAACAAGTCGCTGCGCATCTTCCGTAAGCGACAGATCCCACATAACGCCTAAACCGAGAAGAATGATGATCGAGCAGAAGCTGCTTTTGGTCGATGACCAACCCGCCAATCTGGTATCCCTGGAAGCCATTCTGGAGGAGGAAGGACGCGTGTTGCTCAAGGCCGAGTCCGGTCAGGCCGCCTTGAGGATCATGCTCAGGGAGGACATTTCGCTGGTGCTGCTGGATGTGCAGATGCCGGGCATGGACGGTTTCGAAGTGGCGGAGCTGATGCGTCAGCGCAAGGATACCCAGACCATTCCGATTATTTTCGTGACGGCTATCTCCAAAGAGAAAAAGTACGTGTTCAAGGGCTATCAGGCCGGCGCCGTGGATTACTTGTTCAAGCCGCTGGATCCGCTGATTCTGAAAAGTAAAGTCAACTTCTTCCTGGAACTGGACCGGCAACGCCGGGACCTGCTTGCCAAGCTGAAGGAAGCCCAGGCCCACCGCGCTGCCTATGAGGCGGAGAAGGCCCGCATGCAACGGGAACGTGGAGGCGGCTCCGGTACGTCCTGAAGACGATAAGGCGGGGAGCAGGAGCGAAAGGGAGCGGATGGCAATGATACGACACCGGCAAGCCAGTGGGCGTGGTGCCGGCCGGGCGCCATGCGCCGGGCGGTGAAAGCGGTGGTAATGGGGGCGTCCTGGGGGGGATTGAACGCCTTCTCCACGATTCTGGCCGGTTTGCCGGCGCGGTTTCCGGCCGCCGTGCTGCTGGTCCAGCATCAACACGCCAGCGCCGACAACCGGCTGGCGTGGTTGTTGTCCCGCTACAGCACCTTGCCGGTACGGGCTCCGGAGGATAAGGAAGAGATTCTGCCTGGTCACGTTTATGTGGCGCCGCCGGGGTACCACATGCTGGTCAACGAGGACGACACCGTGGCACTTTCCACCTATCGGCCGGTGCATTTTTCCCGGCCGTCCATTGATGAGCTGTTCTTCTCCGCGGGTCATGCCTATGGCGCGGCGCTGGTTGGCGTATTGTTGACTGGCGCCAACGACGACGGCTCCGACGGTCTCGATTATATCCGTCGGCGCGGCGGCCACACTCTGGTGCAGTCACCGCAAAGCAGCGAGGCGCCGGTGATGCCCGAGGCGGCGATAATAAAAGGCGCGGCGCGGGAGGTGCTCGATCTGGAACGGATCGGGCCGTACCTGGCGGACTATTTGGTTGGGCTGTGACATGAAAAAACAGAATATTCTGGTCGTGGACGACCGTCAGGAGAATCTGGTCGCCATGGAGGCGGTGCTGGAAGGGGAGGATCGTAACCTGATCATGGCGAAATCCGGTGATGAGGCCCTGGCGCGGGCGCTCAAATATGATCTCGCGCTGATTCTGCTCGACGTGCAAATGCCGGACATGGATGGCTTTGAGGTCGCCACGCTGTTGCGACAGAACCGCCGTACCCGGCACATTCCCATCATTTTCGTCACCGCCATTTCCAAGGATCAGAGCTACGTCTTCAAGGGTTATCAGCACGGCGCGGTGGACTACCTGTTCAAGCCGGTGGATGAACAAATCCTGGAAGCCAAGGTCAATGTCTTCCTGGAGCTGGATCGTCAGCGCTGGCGCTTGCGGCAAGCCGTGGTGCAGATGAAACGGCTCAAGGACGAGAACGAGCGTTTGCTGCAGGCGCTGGGAGACGCGGTCATCGGCACCGACGCGGACGGCGTGGTCAGTTTCTGTAACGCTTCCGCCTGTGCCTTGCTGGACCGCGAACGGGATTCGCTGCTGAGCCGGCCGATCACGCAAGTACTGCCTATCGTCGCAGGTGACGACAGCAGCGCAAGCTGGCAGGATAGCCCCATATTCGCCCGCTGCTCGCAAGGGGAAGCCTGGGAAGGCGATTTGACCCTGGAAAGCGACAGCGAGGATGCGCCTCAATACCTGCGGGTTCACGCCAATCCGGTGTGTCGTCAGGACGATCCGTTCACCGGGACGGTCTTCGTGCTGCGGCCACGCCATGGCGAGGAACCGATGCGCGGGCCGGAGCGCCGCAAGCATCCCCGTAAACAGATGTTTCGGGAATTGGTGGTGTTTGATCGGGGCACCGGTGGTAATGTGGGCAGGCTGACCAATCTGAGCCTGGGCGGGTTCCGGCTGGCCATGCGCCGTGATGCGGCGCCCGGCGAGCACTGGGAACTGGGCATGGTGCTTCCGGATCGAATCGGAGACGTGAACACCATGAGCTTCGATGCCCGGGTGGTGTGGAGTGAGCAGGGAACCGGTCCTTCGGAATATCACGGGGGGTTCCAGTTCCTGGATCTCTCGGAGGCGAATCGGGAGATTGTGGAGACGTTAATGAACAGGTATTGACCATGAGCGAAGCAGTCCTGGAAGGCACCGAAGAACGGCAACTGGCCGATATGGAAGAAATGCAGGATGGCCCCTTGCTGTTGCCCTACGGTTTCGCGCGCCGCTTCGGTGTGCTGCTGAGGGAAAAAGAAGGGCGCCAGGAGTTATGCTGCCGCCGTGGCGCGAATCTGTCCGCGCTGTCCGAAGTGCAACGCTGGCTGGGCGCCTTGCCCCCGGTGGTGACGTTGGATGACGGCGCTTTCAATACCGCCATGGCGCTGACCTATGAACAACAGCGCGGCGCCGCGGCGGAAGCCGCCGACAACCTGGAAGGCCTGGACCTGGCCAGCCTGGCGGATTCTCTGCCGGAAACCTCCGATCTGCTGGAACAGGAAGACGACGCGCCGATCATTCGCCTGATCAATGCCCTGTTTCAGGAAGCGATCCGCGAGAACGCCTCCGATATCCATATCGAAACCTTTGAACGCCGCCTGGTGGTGCGCATGCGCGTGGACGGCGTGCTGCGCGAAGTGCTGACGCCGAAACGGGAACTGGCACCGCTGCTGGTATCCCGGATCAAGGTTATGGCGCGCATGGACATCGCCGAAAAACGGGTTCCCCAGGACGGTCGTATTTCCCTGCGGCTCGGCGGCCGCGATGTGGATGTGCGGGTATCGACCATGCCCTCCAGCAATGGCGAACGGGTAGTGCTGCGTCTGCTGGACAAACAGGCCGGGCGGCTGCAAGTCTCCCATTTGGGCATGGGCAAAGAGTGTGATTCGCGCATGCGCGAACTGATCCACAAACCCCACGGCATCATTCTGGTTACCGGGCCCACCGGTTCCGGTAAAACCACCACGCTGTACGCGTCCCTGACCGAACTGAACGAATCCACCCGTAATATTCTTACCGTGGAAGACCCGATCGAATATCAGCTCGAAGGGATCGGCCAGACCCAGGTCAATTCCAAGGTGGACATGACCTTCGCCCGTGGTTTGCGGGCGATTCTCCGCCAGGATCCGGACGTAGTGATGGTGGGGGAGATTCGCGACCTGGAAACCGCCGAAATTGCGGTGCAGGCATCACTGACCGGGCACCTGGTGCTTTCCACCCTGCACACCAATACCGCGGTGGGCGCGGTGACCCGTCTGCAGGACATGGGTATCGAACCCTTCCTGCTCTCCAGCTCCCTGCTCGGAGCCCTGGCCCAACGGCTGGTGAGAGTGTTGTGCGACGACTGCAAGGAAGGCCATGAGCCGACCGAAAGCGAGCGCGAGTTAATGGGGCTGGCACCGGACCAGGACGCCATCCTGTATCGTCCGGTGGGCTGTGAAAAATGCAATCATCAAGGTTATCGCGGGCGTACCGGCATCTATGAGCTGGTGATCATCGATGAGCCCATGCGTCAGTTGATTCATGACCGCGCCGGTGAACTGAAACTGGCCCGCCATGCCCGCACCCTGACGCCGAGTATCCGTGATGACGGCTGGCGCAAGGTGCTGGCAGGAGAAACCACCATCGAGGAAGTGTTGCGGGTCACTCGGGAAGACTGATTCGCCACCTTCAATAAGACGCCGGAAAGGCGCATGGAGAAATGTCGTGAAGTATGGAATTCGAGCAATCGGAGACGCCCCGCAAGCGCCTGTCATGCCATGGTCATGGTTTGCGGCGACAGTGCCCCCACTTTGCGCCTCTGGGCACGCAGTAACAGGCCGCCATCATGCCCGCGTTTGAATACCGTTCCCTGGATCACCGGGGCAAAGTCAAAAAAGGCACCGCCGAGGCCGACAGCGCCCGCCAGGTCCGCCAACAGCTGCGGGACAAAGGCTGGGTGCCGCTGGAAGTGGTGGAAACCCGCGACCGGGGCGGGCAGGGCGGACTGCGTCTGTCCGGCGGTTCCAACAAACTCAAGGGTGCTGAGCAGGCACTGGTGACGCGCCAACTGGCGACGCTGCTCAAATCCGGCCTGCCGGTGGAGCAGGCGCTGTCCGCGGTGGCCAAGCAGGCCGCCAACCCGCGTGTCGAACGGATCATGATGGCGGTTCGCGCCAAGGTTCTGGAAGGCTTCAGTCTGGCCCGCGCCCTGGCGGAGTTCCCGCGTGCCTTCCCGGAAATGTATCGGGCCACGGTGGCGGCCGGCGAGCAGAGCGGCCACCTGGAGCAAGTGCTCGAGCAACTGGCCGATTACCTGGAGACCCGCCATGACACTGGCCGTTCGGTGTCGCAGGCGATGATTTACCCGGCTTTCATCATGGTCTTCTCCATGGTGTTGATCGGCTTTTTGATGACTTTCGTGGTGCCCAAAATGGTGGCGGTGTTTGAAAACCGCGATCAGAAACTGCCCGCCATTACCGAGGTGGTGATCTGGCTCAGTGATTTTTCCCGCGACTGGGGCTGGCTGGTGGTACTGGTTGTAATCGGCGCCATCACGTTGTTTGCCCGGGCCCTGCGCGAACCCGGGTTTCGCCTGCGCGTGCATCGGCGTTTGGTCAATATTCCTTTGGTGGGTACCATGCTGCGCGCTTCGGACGCCGCCCGCCTGGCCAGCACCCTGGGCATTCTCGGCCGCTCCGGCGTACCGTTGGTGGACGCTCTGTTCATTGCCGCCCAAGTGGTCGGCAATCTGGCCATCCGCGAGGCGGTCAAGAATGCGGCGGCGCGGGTTCGCGAGGGCGGCAACCTCAGCCGTGCGCTGGACAAGAGTGGTTTCTTCCCGCCCATGCTGGTGCAGATGATCGCCAGCGGCGAGACCTCCGGCGAGCTGGATCATATGCTCACCCGGGCGGCGGATTACCAGGAACGGGAGCTCAATAGTACGGTCAGTACTCTTGTGGGACTGCTGGGGCCGATCATGCTGCTGGTGATGGCGGGATTCGTGATTATGATTGTCCTGGCGGTGATGCTGCCGATCATGCAGATGAACAATTTCATGGCGGGATAATCCCCTTTTTCTCAGGTGCTCGATAACGTAAAGAAGGTGAACAGATGAAAACCAAGCGACGGAACCAGCGCGGTTTTACCCTCCTGGAAATCATGGTGGTAGTGGCGATTCTCGGCCTGCTGGCGGCGATGATCGTGCCCAACGTGATCGGTCAGGGCGAACAGGCGAAGGTCGATATCGCCAAGACCAACATGTCCCGCATTGTCCAGCAACTGGATATGTACAAGTTCAACAATGGCCGCTATCCGAGCACCGAGGAAGGTATCCGGGCTCTGGTGGAGCGTCCGGCGTCGGCGAAAAAATGGCCCGAGGGTGGCTATTTGCCGCAGATCCCCCAGGATCCCTGGGGTAATGATTACGTCTATCTGAGCCCGGGCGTGGACGGTCCTTTCGACCTTTACTCCCTGGGAGCGGACGGTGCTGAAGGCGGCACCGGTGTGGACGCCGACATCAGCTGGCGCGACAGCAGCAACTGAGGCTGGCGACTGACGACCGGAAGGATCTGCCATGCGGATGCAGCGCGGCTTCACCCTGCTGGAAATTCTGGTGGTTATCGGGCTGATGGCGATGCTGTCGTTGGCCGTGCTGGTGGTGCCGGTGTGGACCGATGATGGCCGTCAGTTGGACACCAGTATCGCCAAGCTCACGGACCAACTGGTGTTGCTCAATGAGCAAAGCCTGTTTTCCGGCCGGCTGATGGCGATGCGTTTCACCGAGCGCGGCTGGACCCCGGTGGAATACGATGTGGGAGCGCGGGTGTTCCGTCCAGCGGAGGGCAACGGCCTCAGCGCCGAATCCTTGCCGGAAGGCATCGAGTTGCTGTGGGAAGTGGAGGAACTGGAGCGCGATGAGGATGACCGGGTGACGCCGGTGAATCTCGGTGATGTGGCCAAACGGCTGGTGGACGACAGCAAGTTTTCCGGTGGCATCGGGCTGCTGGACAAGGAGCAGTCGGAGAAAGACGAACAAGCCCGCTCCGAGCCGTTGCCCCAGGTGTTTTTCTTTCCCAGTGGTGAAACCACGCCGGTGTTGCTCACGCTCCGTGCCATCAACGAACCGGACCTGGAAATCCGCCGTCGCCTCACCGCGCTTGGCCAGATTCGCGACCCGGATGATGCGGAGGCCATTCGCGAAGAAGAAGAGCGCAGCCAGACCATCCGTGAGATGCGCACCCGGACCAGCGAAGACCCCGGTAGTCTGTTCAACCTGAAACGGGACGAGCAATGAAAACGCAGAGCGGGTTCACCCTGGTGGAAGTGCTGCTGGCCCTGGCCGTTCTGTCCCTGGCGATGATCGCGCTTGGACAGACTCTGGGCGCCAGCGCCGTGGCCTACCGCAACATCGACGACACCCGGCTGGCCTATATGGTGGCGGCGGACAAGCTGGTGGAGATGCAGACCTTCCAGCTGTGGCCGGAAAACGGGGAACAGGATGACCGCGTCAAATATGGCGAGCGCGAATGGTGGGTGCAAACCAAAATCAGCGATGGCCCGTACCCGGATACCCGCCGTGTGGATATCGATGTGGGGCCTCTGATCGACGATGAGGAAAGGGGGCTGGCATACAGCCTCGCCAGTCTGATCGGCAAACCCGCCGCCGCCATGAACAATCAGAATAACCCGGGGGGATAATGCGCCAGCGTGGCTTTACCTTGCTGGAAATGCTGGTGGTGATCGGCATCTTCGCCATGATGTACATAGTGGCGGTGGAGTTTCTCAGCAACGCGCTGGATAGCCGGGAGCAGCTGGCCGAAGGCGCCACCGAGATGGAAAACAGCCAGCGCGCGGTGACCTATCTCACCCTCGATTTCGAGCAGCTTATTTCCCGTCCCGTGCGGGATGGCTATGGCGACTACCAGCCGGCCATGATCGGCACCGAGCAATACGTGGAGTTCACTCGCCTGGGCTGGTCCAATCCCTTTCAACTGCGCCGCCGCAGCGAGATGCAGAGGGTCATCTACGTTTTCGAGAACGGCACTTTGTACCGGCGCTACTGGCCGGTGCTCGATACCACCGTGGCCACGGAATATCAGGAAGACGTTCTGATCGACAACGTCAAACGCTTCACCGTGCGCTACCTGGACCAGAACGATCAGGGTGAGTGGCAGTGGCTGGAATTCTGGCCCGAGCCGAATGTGGCGACCCAGCCGGTGTGGCTGCAGCGGTTGCCGCGCAGCGTCGAGATCAGCGTTGAACTGGAAAGCGGCGATGTGCTGCACCGCTTCTTCCGCACGGTGGTGAACCCATGGGCGTGACCGCGATGAGCCCGCGCCGCCAGCGCGGCATGGCCCTGATTATCGTTTTGATGCTGTTCGCCATCCTTGCGGCGGTGGCCACGGAGGTGATGTTCCGCCAGGACCGTTTCCGCACCCGCGCCGACAATCTGCTGCAATGGGACAAGCGCTATCAGTACGCCATGGCGGTGGAAGTGGTGGCCACGCAGGGGCTGATCGACGATCTGGAAGACGACAAGGGCAATAACGCCATGGTGGACGATTGCGTGGAAGAGCAATGGGCGGTGGAATTGCCCGCCACGCCTTATGAAGACGCCATCCTCAGTGCCTCAGTGCAGGATCTGCAGGGCCGCTTCAACCTCAACTGGCTGGGCACCGCCAGTGGCCCCGGATTTGAACGCAATGAGGAAAACCGGGAGCGCCTGCGGAGACTGCTGGAGCAAGTGCTGCCGGAGCCCAACAAGGCTTCCCTGTTGTCCAATGAGATGGCGGACTGGATTGATACCAACAACATCGTCGACAACGTGGAAGGGGCGGAGGACAGCGAATATCGCTCCCGCCGTACGCCGAACATGGCGGTGGCTCACGAAACCGAATTGCGCGCGCTGCGCAGCTTCACCGTCGAGGATCTGTTTCCGGACATGATGATGTGGGGGCTGTTCACCGCGCTGCCATCGGGCAGCAAACTGAACGTCAACACGGCGCCGCAGCCGGTGCTGGACGCGGTGCTGGGGACCATGGCGGGCAACGATGCCGCCAAGGCGGTGATGGCCCTGAGGGAAGAGGGGCCGATCGCCGCCGTCGACGACGTCATGGCACTGGCTCCGTTTACGTCCCTCGATGACGAGCAAAAACAGAACCTGTCAGGCATGCTGTCGGTGGGTAGCGAATATTTTCAGATTATGGTGGATGTGGAAGTGGACGGGCAGGTCAGCCGTCTGGTCAGCCGGTTGCGCCGCTCTTCCCAGGGCGGGCCGGACGGCACCCGGGTGTTCAGTCGTCAGGTGACGCCGCTGCTGAGCCCCCTCGAACCGGCCTGCAATCCCTTCTACAATGCGGAAAACGAAAGCAATAATACCGTGGAACTGAACCCGAACGGCTAGGCCCGTAGCGGCGGTTAAATAAACGGAAAAGGACGATATTTGTGGCCACAGCACTGATTTATCTGGCCCCGGGGGCATTCCGTAATGGACTCGCCGCAAGCCCGGCGCTGTACCAGGAATCGCCGGCGGACCCGGTGAGCGAGGGCAGTCTGTCGCAGGCGCTGGAGGCGCTGCATGGGGGCAGTGCGCGGATCGTCATCGGCGGCGCGGATGCCCTGTGCACCCACGTCAACCTGTCACGGAAGCAAGCGCGTCATCTGCAAAGGGTGTTGCCCTTTCTGCTCGAGGAGCAGCTGCTGGACGCCCCCGAGCGGCTTTGGTTCGCCGCCGGTAAAGGCGATCACGGCCGCTACCCGGTCACCGTGGTGGACCGGGAAGCCGTGGATGCCCTGCTGGCCTTGGCCAGGGACGTGCATGTGCACATCACCAGCATCAAATCTTTGGGGGATGTACTGGCCCGCAGTGCGCCGGTGGCCGTGGCCGTGCCGGGTTGCCAGACACTGGTACTGGATCGCGAGCGGGCCTTGAGCTATGCCGATGAAGCCCAGCTCAGCTCGCTGATGGCCCTGTGCATGGCCCCGGATGAAGAGGAATTCGCGGTCGCCGGGGAGCCCGTGTCGAACGATCCGGAACAGCCGCTGGCTCGCGTGGACTCCCCGACCGCTCTGTTTCAACAGCTCCGCGACGGCATCAATGACGCCGGCACCGTGGAGATCCTGCAGGGGGCTCTGGCCCCGCGCCAGAACCGTCGGGGCGGTCCCTCTCCATGGACGCCGTGGAAACCGGTGCTGGGCTTGGCCGCGGCGGTGTTCGTGCTGTCCCTGGTGGCGTTGGGTGTCCAGACCTGGCGCTACGAACGGGCCGCGGACCAGGCTCTCGCCGACGCCGGCAAACTCTACCAAAGTCTGTTCCCGGGGGATCGGGCCACCGCCGGTTTGCGGCGGCAATTCGAGGCCCGCCTGGCCCGCCTTTCCAGTGGCGGTGGCGCCACCGGCAGTGCCAGGTTGTTCCAGGTGCTGCCTTCGGTGGCGGCGGTGCTTTCCGCCAGCGAAGTGGAGCCCAAACGGCTGCAGTTCGATGAGCGCCAGGGCAATCTGTTGCTGGATCTGGGCGCCAAGGAATACGCCGACCTGGAGAAACTGCAAACCGCGTTACGGGAAAAGGGCGTCAATGCGTCCATCGCCAACTATCGCAACGGCCCCAATGGGGTCACCGCGCGTATTCGGGTGGAGCAGGCCGGATGAAACAACAAATAGAGCAAGCCCGAAGCCAATTGAACAAGCGGCTGCAACCCGCCTTTGAATGGTATGCCTCCAGGGAGCCCCGGGAGCAAATCATTCTGCAGTTGCTCGCCGCTGTCCTGGTGCTGTTCCTGATTTACGCATTGATCTGGCAGCCAGTCTGGAACGCGCGGGAATCCGCCCGTCAGCGTTACGTCGCCAACGAACAAACACGGCAGTGGATCGAGCTGAACGCGCCGGCGGTGCGCGAAGCCCGTGGCCAAAGCGACACTCGCAACAAGGCCAGCGCCTTCGGTGACAACTGGGTCAGCGAGATCAGCCGCTCGGCACAGAACCACGGCCTTACCCTGCAGGGGTTCACCCCCGACGGTGATCGTTCGGTGAGGATTCAACTGGAAGACCAGCCCGCCAATGCCGTGCTGATCTGGCTGCATTTCCTCGAAGAGCAGGGCCTCAACCTGGGCACCCTGGAGCTGGGGCCGGGTAACGAGTCCGGCACCGCCACGCTACGTGCGTCCCTGAGCCGCTAGGCGATGACGGGGCACGCTGGTGGCGCCGCCGCCCTGGCGGCCTGGTGGCTGTATACCCTCAACGCCATGGTCCTGGCGCTCGGCGTTAGCTGGGGGCTCTACAGCCTGTGCGATTATGGCTACTCGTTCTGGTATCCAACCCTTGATATTGAGGAGCACATCCGGGAATACGGCCCTCAGAACCGGTACCGTAGGGACTTCGAGCGGCTCGAAGCGGAGCAGTATCAAGCGCTGTTTCACGAAATCCGCGAGGCCGTCCACAACAACGGCGAAGGGTTGGAAAACATTCACTATCCCAATCGCCTGGAGCAACCGGTCCCGCTGCTGCGGGAGGCGGAAATCCTGCACCTCAGGGATGTGGCCCATCTGATCCGCCTGGGAACGGTGATCACGCTGATTGCCACCTGTCTCTGGTGGCCATTGGCCTTATGGGTACGGCATCAGCGCCGGCCGGCCGCCGGCACTCGTCTTATCGCTCTGGCGGTGCCGTTGCTGGGACTGGCGGGTTGGCTGCTGGTGGCCGGTCCGGAGGCGGTGTTTTACCAGTTTCATATCTGGCTCTTTCCGCCCGAACATGAATGGTTTTTCTACTGGCAGGACTCACTCATGAGCACATTGATGAAAGCGCCGGTGCTGTTCGGCGGTATCGCGCTGGTGCTGTCCGCCGGGGTTGCCATACTGACGCCCCTGATTTATTTCACCGGTCTGCGGCTGGCGGGGCGGGGGAGTCCTGCCAGCGCATGAGTGGTATCGAAGTACTGGGTCCGGACGCCAGCGGGGCCGAGAACGTTCAGCGCTGGGCGGCATCCGGGTTGCCGATACCGCCGAGCTGGCAGGTCAGCCGGGAGGCGGTGCTGGCACTGCAGGTGGACGATCTCGCCCGTCGTTTACGTGCTTTACCGCGTATGTTCGGCCGGCAACGCCGCTGGGTACTGCATCATGGCGTGATGAATCCCCGTTCCCGACGGGAAAGCCTGCTGAAGCTGGACAGTGATCAGGCCCTGGCCCACGCCCTCCATCAGTTGTTCGAACACCGCCCCGGACCGGACCACGCGATCATCCAGGCATTGCCGGATTTGCAGGCCGCCGGAGTGCTGTTCACTCGCCATCCGCTGCGTCAGGACCTGCCCCATATGGTGGTGGAGGGCGTTCCCGCCGGGGCTGGGGAGCGACAGCGGCTGGTGTTCGATACCGATGGGCGGCTGGTACATCATGGTGACGGCTCTCCGGCCCTGGACCGGATCGTTCCCACCGGGGCCCTGGTGACTCTGGGGCATTTGCTGCGCAATCAGTTTGACCATCCGCAGGCCGGGGAGTGGGTATATGACGGTGAGCGGATCTGGCTGCTGCAGAGCCTGCCGGTGGGTTCACTGCCAGTGCCCGAGGAAGCCTGGAACCGGCGGGCCGGCGGTGCCCTGTTCAATCAGGCCCTGACCCCGCTGTGGTATACGCTGGAAGGGCGCTGGCTGAAAACCGCCTTTTGGTGGCCACTGGCTCGCCGTCACGGCTGGAAGGAACTGGAGAACGTCGAGCCCTACCGGCGCCAACACAGCCATCTGTACAGTAATGCGCTTTACTTTCGCCGCCTGGCGGAAACCTGGCCGGCGGCCTGGTCACAGGTGCCGCCGGCCTGGCAGCCGCCGGAGTCCCTGGACGATCCGACCTCCCGTCGGCGGTTGCCACCGCCACGCCGACGCTGGCTGTGGACACTGGCGGTACTCGAGCGTCGCTTGAAACAGTGCCACCGGAAACAAGAATGGGCTGGAAACAATGACCGGGATGCCCTCTGGCACCAACTGATCGCGCTGGATCGCATCGGCGAACGACTGGCCCGTCTGGAAGGCCGGTTGTGTTATCTGTGGCTGCCGGAATTGGCGGATTTCCATGACCAGCCCTTTCCGCTCACATCGCTGCTGACGGCCTCTGAACTGCGAGCGCTGGATCAGGCCCTTGATTTGAAAAAGAGGGATGTGGGAAAGAGGGATGTGGGGGACGCGGGGCAGGGGGCGGAGTTGGCGACGCTGCGCCCGGGTGATGATCCGGTGCATGCGCCGGTGCGGGACAGCCCTTCCTTGACGGCGGTATTGGAGGCCGCCGGCGAACGGCGCCGGCGTCATGATCCCAGCGACCGATTGGATACGGAGGTGGCCGCCTGGTTGTCGTTGGCAAAGCGGGCGCGGGCGTTGCGGCAGGCGTTGGCACAACAACTGCGGGAATGGTTGGTCCGTGCCGCCGGTGAGTTGGTATCGCAAGAGTTGCTGGCTCATCCGGACGATATCCATTTTCTGTATTTCGATGAGCTGTGGACCTTGTGGATGCAGCGCCGCATTCCCAAATCCGCCGCCGGGCGCATCATCGCCCAGCGTAAGGTCCGCTATCTGGAAGACGCTTTGGTCGGCGCGCCGGATTGGAAAATGGACCGCATCGGCTACGGTTTCGGCGGCAACACCTCCGAGCCCTTATTGCTCGGACTGCCTCTGGTGGCGGGGCGAGTGGAAGGGCCGGTCCGCCGGCTCTGCAGTGCCTGGGCACTGAACAATATCCGGCCCGGCGATGTGCTGGTGGTGGATGAAGTGGACGCCGCCTGGACTCCCTGGCTGGCGCGCGCCGGCGCCTTGATCCTGAGCCGCCGGGACCCGGCCAATCCCGCCGCCAGCCTGGCCCGGGCCTGCGGCATCCCGGCGGTATGGGGGCTGGCCGATGCCCTGCACGGTGTGCGCGACGAGGAATGGGTGGTGCTGGACGGCGCGGCGGGCACCGTGGCCAGGAACACGTCGCCGGCGCCGGGCGGCTAGTCCTCGTCGATATAGCCGAGCAGGTGAGGGACCATCTTTTCGATCTCTTTGCGGGTCATTCCCTTACGGGCGGCGTAGTCGTCCATTTGATCCTTGCCGAGCTTTCCGGTACCGAAATACTTGGCTTCCGGGTGAGAGAAGTACCAACCGGATACCGCCGCCGCCGGGAACATGGCGTAGTGTTCGGTGAGCGTCATGCCGGCGTTTGTTTCCGGCTCCAGCAGCTCCCACAGCAGGGCTTTTTCGGTGTGATCCGGGCAGGCCGGATAACCCGGAGCGGGGCGAATGCCCCGGTACTGCTCGGAAATCAGAGCGTTATTATCCAGGGTCTCATCCGCGGCGTATCCCCAGAACTCCTTGCGCACCCGCTCATGCAGACGTTCGGCGAAGGCCTCGGCAAGCCGGTCCGCCAAAGCCTTTAGCATGATCGCGGAATAATCGTCATGGTCCGCCTCGAAGCGCGCCACGTGCTCGTCGATACCGATGCCGGTGGTGACCGCGAAGCCGCCCAGCCAGTCCTGTTTGCCGCTGTCTTTCGGCGCGATGAAATCACTCAGGCAATAATCCGGTTTATCGTTCTTTGTCCGGTCCAATTGCTGGCGCAGATGATGCAGTGTCATGAACGGTTCGGTGTCGCCGGGCTGCCGGAACAACTGAATGTCATCCATGTCCGATTGCGCCGGCCAGAAGCCGATCACACCCCGCGCGGTGAGCCATTTCTCCTTGAGCAGACGATCCAGCATGTCGCGCGCGTCCTGGTAAAGCCGGGTGGCTTCCTCGCCCACCACGTCGTCCTCGAGAATACGGGGGAAGCGGCCGGCCAGTTCCCAGGAGCGGAAAAACGGGGTCCAGTCAATGCGCTCCACCAGCTCTTCCAAAGGATAGTCGTCAAACACCTTGAGGCCCTTGACCTTCGGCTCCGGCGGCGTGTAGCTGCTCCAGTCCGGCTGGAACCGGTGTTTCCGGGCCTTCTCGATACTGACCAGGGAGCGGTCCACCTGCTGTTGTTTGCGCCGTTCGCGCAGGCTCTGGTAGGTGGCCTTGGTCTCCTCCACATAGCCGTCTTTCTGGGTATCGGACAGTAGCCGGGAAACCACGCCGACGGCGCGGGAGGCGTCCGCCACATGGATCACGGCATGGTGGTAGTTCGGATCGATCTTCACCGCGGTGTGGATGCGGCTGGTGGTGGCGCCGCCAATCATCAGCGGCAGATCCATCTCCAGCCGTTCCATCTCGCTGGCCACATGGACCATTTCGTCCAGGGAAGGGGTGATCAGGCCGGACAGACCGATGATATCCACCTTTTCCGCACGGGCGGTTTCAAGGATTTTATCGCAGGGCACCATGACGCCAAGGTCGATGACCTCATAGCCGTTACACTGCAGCACCACGCCGACGATGTTCTTGCCGATATCGTGAACATCCCCTTTCACCGTGGCCATCAGGATGCGCCCGTTGGACTCATCCTGGGTGCCCATTTCCTCTTTTTCCTTTTCCATGAACGGCAGCAGATAGGCCACCGCCTTTTTCATTACCCGGGCGGATTTCACCACCTGGGGCAGGAACATCTTGCCGGCGCCGAACAGATCGCCGACCACGTTCATGCCATCCATCAACGGGCCTTCGATCACGTGCAGAGGGCGCTCCGCCCGCAGCCGGGCTTCCTCGGTGTCGCTTTCCACATGATCGGCAATACCTTTGACCAGGGCGTGCTCGAGCCGCTTCTCCACCGGCCAGGAGCGCCACTCCTGGTCTTCCTTCTTGACTTCCTTGTCGCCGCTGTCGCGGTACTTTTCGGCCAGATCGAGTAGACGTTCGGTGCCATCCTCGCGGCGATTCATTACCACGTCTTCCACCGCGTCGCGCAGTTCCGCCGGAATGTCCGCGTAGATCGCCAGCTGCGATGGGTTGACGATACCCATGTCCATACCACTCTGGATGGCGTGGTATAAAAACACCGCGTGAATCGCCTCGCGCACCGGGTTGTTGCCCCGGAATGAGAAGCTCACGTTGGAGACACCGCCGGAAATCAACGCGTGGGGCAGGGTGCGTTTGATCTCCGCCACGGCTTCGATGAAGTCCACCGCGTAATTGTTGTGCTCCTCGATACCGGTGGCGATGGCGAAGATGTTCGGGTCAAAGATAATGTCTTCCGGCGGGAAGCCCACCTCTTCGGTCAGCAGCTTGTAGGCGCGGCTGCAGATCGCCACTTTCTGCTCACGGGTTTCCGCCTGGCCGTTCTCATCGAACGCCATCACCACGGTGGCGGCACCGTAGCGGCGGATCAGGCGCGCCTGATTCAGGAACGCCTCTTCCCCTTCCTTGAGGGAGATGGAGTTCACCACGCCCTTGCCCTGAATGCATTTCAGGCCAGCTTCGATCACTTCCCACTTGGAAGAGTCGATCATGATCGGCACTTTGGAAATTTCCGGTTCCGAAGCCACCAGATTGAGGAACCGGACCATGCACTCGAGGGAGTCCAGCATGCCCTCGTCCATATTGATATCGATGATCTGGGCGCCGTTTTCCACCTGGTCCCGGGCCACATCCAGCGCGGTGTCGTAATCGCCTTCCTTGATCAGACGTAAAAAGCGCTTGGAACCGGTGACATTGGTGCGCTCGCCCACGTTCACGAACAGGGAGTCGGGCGCGATGCTGCAGGGTTCAAGGCCGGACAGGCGGCATTGCACCGGGATCGCGGGCAGAGCACGTGGTGCACAGTCCCGCACCGCCTCCGCCATGGCGGCGATGTGTTCCGGGGTGGTACCACAGCAGCCGCCAATGATGTTGAGAAAGCCTTTTTGCGCCCAACCACGGATTTCCTTCGCCATGGTGTCCGGATCCAGGTCGTACTCGCCCATTTCGTTGGGCAGTCCGGCATTGGGGTGGGCGGAGACGTGGAATTCGGAGATGCGCGACAGCTCTTCGATATAAGGGCGCAGTTCCATCGGGCCCAGAGCACAGTTCAGGCCCATGGAAATGGGTCTGGCATGGCGCAGCGAATTATAAAAAGCCTCGGTGGTCTGCCCGGTAAGAGTCCGGCCGGAGGCATCGGTAATGGTGCCGGAAATCATTACCGGTAGATCGAGCCCACGCTCGTAACAATACTGATCCACCGCGAATACCGCCGCCTTGGCGTTCAAGGTGTCAAAGATGGTTTCGATCAGAATCAGATCCGAACCACCCTGGACCAGACCGTCCACGGCTTCCAGATACGCTTCCACCAAAGCGTCGAAGTTGACGTTGCGGTAGCTGGGATCGTTCACATCCGGACTGATACTGGCGGTGCGGTTGGTGGGGCCCAGAACCCCGGCGACAAAACGCGGCCGCTCCGGCGTGGCCAGCGCGTCGGCGGCGCGACGGGCCACCTCGGCGGAGGCCTTGTTCAATTCATGGGCCAGCGCCTGCATGTCGTAGTCCGCCATGGCGATGGCGGTACTGTTGAAAGAGTTGGTCTCGATGATATCGGCGCCCGCTTCCAGGTAGGCGCGATGCAACGCTTCGATTTTTTCCGGCTGAGTAATGGACAGAAGGTCATTGTTGCCCTTCAGATCGCAGTGCCAGTCCGCGTACCGAGCGCCCCGGTAGTCGTCTTCGTTGAGCTTGAGGCGCTGAATCATGGTGCCCATGCCCCCGTCCAGGATGACGATGCGATCCTGCATGAGAGAGGTGAGCTGCGCGCGGCGTTGGTTCGACATGAACTGCTCCGTTGGGTGACCGGGGGCGCATTATAGCGGCTGGGACGGTGTTGCCCAACGCACCCGAGTGCCCGCTATACTGAGCGCCTTTGCCGGGATCATGCTCATGGCGCCCTCATCGAGGGCCGGATTGTGACCGGTTGATAGTCGTATTGTAAAAAAAACCGCCAATGCACTGTATACGGTGGGGCAGGCGCGCGCGTTTGCGCATAATGCGCCCTTTTACTGTTAATGGTCCCGGAACGGGCCTTGAATCATCAACATAGCGTAGGAGGCATGATGCGCAAACAATGCTTGGTCCTGGCATGCGCCCTGGCAGCGGGGCCAGCCCTGAGTTACGCCCAGGAAGCGGAAAAAGCGGCTGAACCGCGTGGCTGGGACATCGAACTGGAAGGCTCTTACCTTCTGAAGTCCGGCAACACCCGCTCCCAGAACGCGGCCGCCGCGGCCAATCTGACCCACGATGGCCGGCTATGGCGTCATACTGGTAAACTGGAAGCGGTCAATGAGATGTCCCGCAACGATGACACCCGCGAGGACGAGCGCACCGCCGAACGCTATTACGGCTCTTACAAGCTGGATCGCAAGTTCGGCGATCTCGGCCGGAACTACATTTTCAATATCGTCACCTACGACAAAGACAACTTCTCTGGCTATCACTATCAGGCCAGTTATGCCATTGGTCTTGGCCGTCGTTTCCTGGATACGGAAACCCACACTCTGGACCTGGAAGCCGGCCCCGGTTACCGCGTGGACTGCCTGGATCCCTCTGATTCCTACACCAGCTGTCAGGATACCGAGGAAAGTCTGATCGGCCGCTTCGCCGCCAAATACGAGTGGAAGATTTCCGAAACCGCTACCTTCAAGGAAGATTTCACCACCGAAGTGGGTGATGAGAACACCGTGGTACGGGCGGAAACCTCGCTGACGTCCAAGATCAACGATCATTTCTCACTGCGGCTCAGCCATCTGCTGAAGCGCAACTCCAAGGTGCCGGATGACGGCAGCCACCGCAGCGACCAGGAAACCCGGGTCTCCGTGGTCTACACTTTCTGACCGACATAAAAAAAGCCGGCCCGAGGGCCGGCTTTTTTTAATTGGTCGGAGTAGCAGGATTCGAACCTGCGACCCCTACGTCCCGAACGTAGTGCTCTACCAGGCTGAGCTATACTCCGAATGTGGTGGCGTATTCTAGCAGCGAATTTTCAGAATGCTACTGTTTTGCAACGGGAATTTATCCGGTTGTCCATATTCTGCTCAATTACCCGTACAATGCGCCTTCTTTGGCCTGCCTGATAGCCGGTTTGATGCCCGAATTACCTGAACAACTGGACGATCTGCGTCTGCGGCGCTGGCCCCGTCGGCGCGATGAGCGCCTGCAAGCCTGGGATGCGGCGGACCGGTATTTGCTCAAGACATTGCAAGAGCAGGGGGCGGGGTCGGCCACTCTGGTGCTAAACGACCAATGCGGGGCCCTGTGGCTGACGGCGCTGCGGCGTGGCCCGGCATGCAGCCACGGCGACTCCTGGCTGGCCTGGCGCGCGGCGGCGGCCAACGCCGCCGACAATGCCATGACATTACCGCAAGCCGGCTGGTCGTGGCCTTGGCAAGCACCTTCGATCCGCCCTGACCAGGTACTGATGCGGGTTCCCAAGGAGTTGTCGCTGCTGGAGGCGCAACTGGACTGGCTGGCGCGCATTGTTCCGGAAGGCACACCGATCTGGCTGGCCGGGATGGACAAGCACCTGCCGCCGAACCTGGTGCCTTTGATGGAGGCTTATCTGGGCAATGGCCAGGCCGGATTGGGTTGGAAAAAGGCGCGACGGTTCTCGGCCCTTGCCCCTGGCAAGACCCTTGGGCCGGTGCCGGAAGAGGCTCTGGTCAGCGTGCCGGAGCGTGGTTGGGAACTGCATACCGGCGCCGGCGTCTTCGGGCGCCAGCATCTGGATATCGGCGCGCGCTTCCTGCTGGAGCATCTGCCCCGGCAGGTGGAAGGGGAGATCGCAGACCTGGGGTGCGGCAATGGCGTGCTGGGCCTGACGCTGGCGACGGACAATCCCCGGGCGCGGGTGACGTTCTGCGATGAGTCCTTTCTGGCGGTGGAAAGCGCACGCCGTAACGCGGGCCTTTATATTCCCGAACCCGAGCGCTGCCGGTTCCATCTGGGCAATGGTCTGGATGGCCTGGAGCAGCGGTTCGACCTGATCGTGCTGAACCCGCCGTTCCACCGGGGCCATGCCGTCGACGACCGGGTCGCGTTGACGCTGTTTCGTCATGCCCGACGGCATTTGGCGGAAGAAGGCGCGTTGTGGGTGGTGGCGAATCGGCATTTACCCTATCGCCCGCCGTTGCGGCGGGCGTTCGCTCAGGTGGACGTGGTGGCGGCCAACACCAAGTTCGTCATTTATCGGTGCAGTCAGAGAGCGACGTCGTAAAAGGTTTCAGCGCGGGCATGTGATGTGTTCAGCAAAACCTTTTCGCGGTCCAGCAGGGTGGTGCGCAGGCCGGCCTCCCGCGCCGCGTCCAATTCCGCTTCCACGTCGGAGAGAAACAACACCCGCTCGGGAGCCACGCCGATGTCGGCGGTGATACGCCGGTAGCTGTCGGCTTCTTTCTTGCCGCCGCTGGTGGTGTCGTAATAGCCGCTGAACAACGGCGTCAGGTCACCGGCCTCACTGTAGCCGAAGAACAGCTTCTGGGCGGCGATGGAGCCGGACGAATACACGTACAGCTTCAGCCCCCGAGCCTGCCATTCCCGCAGCTGTTCCACCGCGTCGGAATACATGTGAGCCTGGTAGTCGCCACTCTCATAACCCGCTTGCCAGATCATGCCCTGCAGCGTTTTCAGAGGCGTGATCTTGCGGTCCTCGGCGATCCAGCCGCGGAACAAGGCCGCGGCCTGCTCCGGTGACGCCAGCGGCTGGCCGCTCTCGGCACGGGCCTGGGCCACGCATTCCGCCACGGCGGGCCGTTCCCAGTGCGTGCGCAGGAAAGCTTCCATTTCCCGGTCGGCATAGGGGAACAGCACTTCCTTGACGAAGGAAATACTGCTGGTGGTGCCTTCGATGTCGGTGAGAATGGCCTCGATCGTCATCGAATCAGTTCTCCAGGCGGCTGAACCGGCCGGCGATATCACTGCCGGTGAAGTTGGCCACCCAGCCTTCCGGATTATTGAACAAACGGATGGCCACGAAGTGCGGGTTCGGGCCCATATCGAACCAGTGCGCGGTATTAGCCGGCACCGAGATCAGGTCGCCCTTGGTGCACAACACTTCATAAACCTGGCCCTCGATGTGCAACGTAAACAGTCCCTGACCCTCGACGAAGAAACGAACCTCGTCTTCCGAGTGGCGGTGCTCGTCCAGAAACTTTTCCCGGAACACCGCTTTGTCCGGATGATCCGGTTGCATGCTGACCACGTCCACGGTCTGGTAGCCTTCCTCGCGCTTCAGGCGGTCGATGTCCTGGGCGTAGGCTTCCAGCACTTCTTCCTGGGATGGACTGGCCGTCAACGGCTTGGTCGCCTGCCATTGTTCATAGCGGATCCCGGCCTTGGCCAGTTCCACCGCCATGGCGGCTTTGCTTTCCACCACCAGTTGCGGATTCTCCGGTTCACCGTCGTGGAAAATTTTCAGATTGCTCATGGGATGATCCTCGTTACGATCTCTACGCCTGCGGGGTGGGGTCAACCCAGCCGGCGACGATCCAGTTCAATGGCCAGCAGCGTCTCCAACGCCTCCAACTGGCGGTAACAGGTGGCCATATCCGCGGCCCAGGTGTACAGACCATGGCCACGGATCAGGTAAGCGTGGTTGGCCAGGCCCTGGTCCATGGCCTGATCCACCCGTGCCGACAACTCGGCGATGTCCTGAGTATTGTCGAATACGGGCAGGGTGACCCGGGTGTCGTGGGTGGTAATGCCCTCCAGCGCTTTCAGCAGCTCATACCCTTCCAGGGTAAGGTGATCCGCCGGCCAGTGCATGGTCAACACGGTGGAGGCATGGCTGTGGGTATGCAGCACCGCGCCGACCTTGTCAAAACGCCGGTAGAGCTGGGTGTGCAACAGGGTTTCCGCCGAGGGCTTGCCATCCCCCACCGGCTGGCCCTGCAAATCCACCACCATGATATCGGTTTCTTCCAGCAGCCCCTTGTCCTTGCCGGAGCAGGTAATGGCGGCGTGCCCGGCGTTCAAGCGTATTGAGTAATTACTGCTGGTGGCGGGGGACCAGCCCTGCTGATACAGACGATGGCCGGTGGCCGCCAGGGTGCGGGCGGCTTCACGGAAGGCGGCGATGGAATAGGGGCGCTGGCTCATGAGGCACTCCGGGCGAAATACGCCGCCATGGCGGTCGGGTCGGGGGACGGGATAACCCCGTTTTCAGTAACAATGGCGCTGATCAAGGCGGCCGGCGTCACATCGAAGGCGGGATTATGGACCGGGCAGTCCGCCGGGGCGCAGGGCTGGCCCGCCACCTGCCGGACTTCCTCCGCCGGACGTTGCTCGATGACGATGCCGGAACCGTCCTGCATCGCCGCGTCCAGGGTCGAATCCGGTGCCGCGACAATGAACGGAATGCCATGATGGCGAGCCAGCACGGCCAGGGAATAGGTGCCGATCTTGTTGGCGGTATCGCCGTTGGCGGCGATGCGGTCGGCACCAACGATCACCACATCCACCTCGCCCTGGGCCATCAGCATGGCGGCGCAACTGTCCACCACCAGGGTGACGGGAATGCCGTCCTGCATCAGCTCCCAACTGGTCAGGCGAGCCCCCTGCTGCCAGGGCCGCGTCTCCCCGGCATACACTGACCGCAAGCGGCCTGCCTCCCAGGCGGAACGGATGATGCCGAGGGCGGTGCCGTGGCCGCCGGTGGCCAGAGCGCCGGTGTTGCAGTGGGTATAAACGCGGGCCCCTTCAGGCAGAAGGGCCAGACCCGCCTCGCCGAGACGCCGATTGGCGGCCAGATCGTCCCGATGCAGGCGCTCGGCCTGCTCACTCAGGTGCCGGGCGAGGGCAGCGCCACTGAGATCGCCGGCGGCCTGGCGCAGCCGGTCCAGCGCCCAGAACAAATTCACCGCGGTGGGGCGGCTCGCGGCAAGCACCTCGAAGGCCGGCGCCAGCGCCGCCAGGGACGCCTGGTCGCCAAGCCGTTGGGCTTCCAGTGCCAGGCCATAGCCGGCGGTGATGCCGATAGCGGGCGCGCCGCGCACCACCATCTCGCGAATGGCGTGGGCGGCGTCGCGCGCGTTGGTGATGCGCAGCCAGGTAGTGTCGGCGGGCAGGGCGCGCTGATCGAGCAGATCAAGCGCGGTGTCGTGCCAGCGGATCGCGAGACTCGCCAGGGCCATCAATGTCTCCGTGAAAGTAGCGAAAGCGTCACCCGGCACCGGGCCGGGGCGGTTATTCTACAACAGCCATCCACCACGAAGGCATCTCTTCGGGAATCCTCTTTTGCGGAGGCATCTTTTAGGGAGGTATCTTTTAGGGAGGTATCTTTTAGGGAGGTATCTTTTAGGGAGGATAGAGCAGCGGTTCCCGTCGCCGCCGGCGGCGAATCCAGTTCACCGCCCGGAACACACTGTGTTGACGAATGATGGCCCGCTCCAGCCGGTACTTGCCTGGAAAGGTGCTGACCATGACGGCGATCAGCATGGTCAGCAGGCCTTGCCCGGGCAGAATCAACATCAACAGACCGGCCACCAATAACACCACGGCAAGGGCATTGCGCAACGCCAACAACAGCCAATGGCCCGGGTGTCGGTAGTGAGTGGGGCGCCGCTCGGCGGTGAAATAATCCGCCGGCATGCGAATCACCAGCCAGGGAATGGCCAGGGTGGAAATCACCGCCATCAGCAGCCCAATCAAGGTGAGAGTGGGAAACCACGGTTCCAGGGTTTGTCCCAGTTGGTGCAGCCAGGGGGGCAGGCTCAGCGTCACTGCTCGGCTCTCCTCACAATTTTCCTTACACAGCCTTTGGCGTCTGGCCTCGTTGCCTGCGCACCAACAAACGGAGCGGGTTGGACGTCTGGCCAGTTAAACCGGTATGTTCCGCTTCGCATGGTTGGTGCCGTGCCGTCGCAATGGCCGGCGCATGACGCGTGAGTCGCCGGCCATGGGACAAGACCGGCGACCCTCCCGCGCAAATATGAGACCAGCGATGATGATTTTCAATGCATCGTCGTACAGCCCATGTACCGCCGTATAACATGGGACCGTCGGAGCGGCCAACCGTGCCACGGCGACCGTCTGGTGAGTCGAGACCAATCAACGAAGACATGGTGAAGCAGGAGAACCTTTATGGGGATGGCGGCGCAATTGGCTCTGGCAATCGGGATCGGTCTGCTGATCGGTGTACTGCTGGGGTTACTGATCTGGCGCTGGATGTCACGGCGCCGTGAAGCCGCCCTTGAGCGGCATCGCCATGCCCAGGTGCTGGAGAGCCTGGAAGTGCTCAGTCGTGCTTATATGCAAGGGCAGGTGGATGCCGGCGAGGCGAGCCTGCGAATGGCGGTGCTGCTGGACTGTTTGCCGGCGCGGATCGCGCCAAAAGTGGATCTGTCGGCGATTCATCAACTGGCCAGCGACTGCGAGAACTTTCATCGGGGCGATGCCCGCAAAGCGCTGCCTCCGGCTCAACGCAACCGGGAGGATCTTGACCGCCTGCGTCTGGAAGACGAGCAAGCGGAGGCGTTCATGCAGGCCACCGAACGGCTTGCGGGCGTGCTGGTGCAATGGCGGCAACAACTTTGTCCGCGCCGGCGGACTGACTGAAAAGACACTCGACTCAGGCGTCACGGCTGCGGGCGCCCTGTATACCATTGGGTATGATCGGCGCTTTCCATTGTTTGCAATTACCTTTACCAGTTATTGGAAGCCGAGTTCAGATTATGAGTGACACCTTGTACGTGGCCTTTCCCGCCAGCGAAACACTGTGCCAGCGTATCGATGCCTTTCTTGCCAAGATGCGGGAAAACCCGTCTGGCAACCATGCCGCGGATCTGGATGGCATCACCGATCCTTTCATCGACGAGGTCCTGCATACTTACTTCACCGGCCCGATCGAAGCGGTCAATGCGCGCGGCACCGCGGTGAATATGATCATGGGTGCCATGAAGGTGATCCGTAAGGCCGCCCACGGACTGGCCGGACGCCTGATGCGCAAAGCCAGCGTCGAGGAGCAACAGGCCCTGGCTCAACATTTCAGTTCACTGCGACTGGAAAAGGACGGCGGCGTCTTCGTCGGCTATCCATTGCCAGCGGATCTGGCGGAGCGTGCCAATCGGGTTTTCGAGTCATTCGCCAATGGGGAAGGGGAGATGGCGCATCTGGTGGAAGTGATGCACGGTATCACCGACGGGGCCATCGAAAACTATCTGGATAAGACCCTGGGCAGTCTGAAACTCGGCGCCATCAACCGTGGACTGGTGTCCACCGCTCGCGCCACCATCAACAAGGCTTCCACATCCGCCGTGGACAAGGGATTGCCGGCCATGGAGCGCAGTCACCGTAAACCGGTGGTGGCGTACTATCAGAGCCTGTTGCACCGATTCGGCTAACCACGGATATGTAAGACCGCGCCGACGGCACTACCGCCGGCGCGGCGCGGCTCAGGAGGCGTCGCCCTGGGTCGGGGTGGATGGAGCTGCAGCGCTCTTGGCCCGGGTGGCGGTTTTCTTACGAGTGGCTGCCTTTTTCTTTGCCGGCGTCTTTTTCACCGCGGCTTTTTTCTTGGCGGCCGCCTTTTTCCGAGGCGCGGCGGTTTGCTTCTTCACCGCGGCCGTTTTGCGTTTCGGTGCCGCTTTCGGTGCATCGCCGCCAACCCGCTTTTCAATATCCTTGGCGCGCTTTTCCAGATCCTTCTGGTACTGACCGATCACTTTGGCCAGGCTGTTGGCCTGCTTGGCGGTGGCCTTGAGCACCTTCACCTCGGTTTCCAGGAAACGCTTGCGGGCTTCCGATTCGTCCACCCGGGAGCGCGCCTCGTCCACCGCCTTGCGGGCGCGATCCAGCTGCCGCTTGACCGTGGCATTTGCTTTCTTCCGGTATTCCGCCTGCAGCTTCTCCAACCGATTGAGCGTGTCACGGCGCCGCTCAACCTCCTGATTAAGCCGCTGGCGAGCCTTTTCCAGCTGTTTTTCCAGTTGCGCGATCTGTTTATCCCTTTCGTTATCGAAACGTTCCGCCAACTTGCGGATCTGTGCCTGCAGATCGTCAAGGCGGCTTCGTACTGTATTCGCGGCCATGGATGACTCCCTTTCCCCGGATGGATGTGTGTGAGGGCCTTGATCAGCACCGGGTTGGAATCCTCCGCGGTGCCATTGAAACTTTATGTCACATCCTGAGGCTGGACAACAGCGCAGCGCCGCCGATTCACGTCATTCCGGCAATGCCATTGAGCTTTGCCGGGCCAGCGGAGATACTGCCCGCAGCGTAACGGGATAAACGGATATGGCGATTTCCTTTGACGGCAAGCTGGTGGTGGCGATCAGTTCGCGGGCGTTGTTCGATCTCAGTGACAGTCACAACGTGTATGAAGAAGAAGGGCTGGATGCGTTTCAGGAGTATCAGACTGCCCATGAGGACGACATCCTCAAGCCTGGCGACGCCTTTCCGCTGGTGACCAAGTTGCTGGCGATAAACCAGCTGGAGCAGGGCCGCGACCGGGTGGAAGTGATTTTGCTGTCTCGCAACAGCTCCGATACCGGCTTGCGCGTATTCAATTCCATAGAGCATTACGGTCTCCCGATCACCCGGGCGGCTTTTGCCGGCGGACAAAGCCCGCACCGTTATGTCTCGGCATTCGGCGCCCACTTGTTCCTGTCGACCAGCCCGGATGACGTGCGTCAGGTGCTGGACGCCGGGTTCGCGGCCGCCAATATCCTCTCCGGCGGACCGCTGGAACAGCAGGACGATCTCCTTCGCATCGCCTTCGATGGTGACGCGGTGTTGTTTTCCGACGAATCCGAGCGGGTCTTCCAGAGCGCCGGCCTGGAGGCGTTTGCCGAGAGCGAAAAGGCTGCCGCCTGGCAACCACTCAATGACGGGCCGTTCAAGCCTTTTCTGGAGGCGCTGCACCAGATCCAGAAGACCTTCCCGGTGGAGCAATGCCCGATTCGCACCGCTCTGGTCACCGCGCGCTCGGCGCCGGCCCATGAAAGGGTCGTGCGTACTCTGCGGGCCTGGGGGATTCGCCTGGACGAAAGCCTGTTCCTGGGAGGACTGCCGAAGGGGCCGTTTTTGCGCGCCTTCGGCGCCGATGTGTTTTTCGATGATCAACAGGGCCACTGCGAATCCGCCCGTGAGCATGTGGCCGCCGGCCATGTGCCGCATGGTATCGCCAATGCGCCGCCGGCGGACCCGTGACGCCCGTTCATGGTCTTGGCGCCGGTTCAGGCAAGGGGTGGAAAAAACGCCGCCCCTATGCTTTCTCTGAATAGTTCTTTATATTTTTATAACCTGTTCAGCATAGGCCGGGAGCGCCCATGAAACTCCAGCAGCTTCGTTATATCTGGGAAGTGGCCCGCCACGATCTGAATGTGTCCGCCACGGCCCAGGCCCTGTATACCTCGCAGCCCGGCATCAGTAAGCAGATCCGCATGCTGGAGGACGAATTGGGGGTGGAGGTGTTCGCCCGCAGTGGCAAGCACCTGACCCATGTGACCCCCGCGGGGGAGGCGATCCTGCGTATCGCCGGGGACATCCTCCAGCAGACCGAAGCGATCAAGAGGGTGGCCCAGGAGTTCCGCGACGAGACCAAGGGCGACCTGAGCATCGCCACCACGCATACCCAGGCCCGTTACGCGCTGCCCCCGGTAATTCAGAAGTTCACCCAGCGCTTCCCGGATGTCTCCCTGCATATGAATCAAGGCACGCCCATGCAGATTTCGGAGATGGCGGCGGATGGCAGTGTCGACTTCGCCATCGCCACCGAAGCCCTGGATCTGTTTTCCGACCTGGTGATGATGCCGTGCTACCGCTGGAACCGGACCGTGGTGGTGCCGGAAGGGCACCCACTCACCAAGATCAAGCCACTGACTCTGGACGCCCTGGCCGAGTACCCCATCGTCACCTATGTGTTCGGTTTTACCGGCCGCAGCAAGCTGGACGATGCCTTCGCCCGGCAGGGCCTGGAACCGAAAGTGGTGTTCACCGCCGCCGACGCGGACGTGATCAAAACCTATGTGCGCCTTGGCATGGGGGTGGGGATCGTCGCCCACATGGCGGTGGACCCGGTTCAGGACAAAGGGCTGGTCAATCTGGAAGCCGGCCATCTGTTCGAGCCCAGCACCACCCGGATCGGCTTCCGCAAAGGCACCTTCCTGCGCGGTTTCATGTACGAATTCATCCAGCTGTTCGCACCGCACCTGACCCGTGATGTCATTGACGCGGCGGTCCGGGCCAGCACCCGCGAGGAGCGCGAGGCGCTGTTTCAGAACATCGAACTGCCGATGCTGTGAGCGCCGGCTCAGGGGCGCCTATCCCGGTGAGCGCGTTGCAAAGCGACCAGGGCGCGGCTACATTGTGCCGGCCCGGAGACGCCGGGTGGTGCCGGCCCGGAGCCGCCGGGTGGTGCCGGCCCGGAGCCGCCGGGACCGCCGTTCGCGGCCAACGACACCGTCCATCTTCATTCAACCCCAAGGGGGATCAACGTGGAATTGTTATGTCTTGATCTGGAAGGGGTGCTGATCCCCGAGATCTGGATCAACTTCGCCGAGCGCACCGGAATCGAGGAACTGCGGGCCACCACCCGGGACATCCCCGATTACGACGAATTGATGCGAATGCGGCTGGGGCTGCTAGACCAGCATGGCTACGGTCTGCCGGATATCCAGGCGGTGATCGACACCCTGGAACCGCTGGATGGCGCCCGCGCCTTCGTCGATTGGGCGCGGGAGCATTTCCAACTGATCATCCTTTCCGACACCTTCTACGAGTTCGCCTTGCCGCTGATGCGCAAGCTGGGTAATCCGACCTTGTTCTGCCATCGCCTGGAAGTGGACGACAACGGCCGCATCACCGATTACGTACTGCGCCAGCAGGACCCCAAGCGGGCCTCGGTGAAGGCACTGCACAGCCTTAATTACCGGGTGATCGCCGCCGGTGATTCCTATAACGACACCACCATGTTGTCGGAAGCGGAGCAGGGCATTCTGTTTCACGCTCCGGATAATGTGATCGCGGAATTCCCTCAGTTCCCGGCGGTGCACAGCTACGAGGACCTGAAGAAGGAAATCGTCAAGGCCAGTGAGCGGGATATTCCGCTGTCTTGAGCGGCGAGTCAGTGATGAATGGGTTCTCGCGGATTAGCGGGAAACCTTTCTTCTCGAATGAAGACTCTTGTGCTTTGTAGCCGGGTCTTACGGGCACCCCCCGAGGTGCCCATGGCCCGCCGTGAATACGTCAAGACCCTCCGTCACTCCCCCCGCTGGGCGGATACCTCCCCTCGAAACGCCCTCCCTCTCCCGCCAACCCGCACTGAACCGGGAAAAGGCTCGCCGCACCTCGCCTCCATGGCTGTGTCTTGGTTAACAATTTACAGAGAAATCAGTTGTTTAGGAATGAAAGTTGACGCACTGTTTAAGCTCATGAGAGAGTGCAAATTCTTTCGCTCTTGCCGTGTCGCCGGGAATGGGGGGCGGGCTGCCCGGGGTGACCACGGATTCAAACCAAAACAGAAAATGCGGGTGGGCTACCCATGGTCGCGATTACCAACACCACCTCCTTGACGTTTCTCAAGGAAGCCATCGACACCACCCTTGGCGAATCGGAATCCAGTCTGGAAGCCTTCGCCGAGAACCAGGCCGAGGGGGCGGCTCTGGAGCGGTGCATCGATGCCTTCCAGCAATTACGCGGCATCTGCCAGATGCTGGAACTGGAGGCCGCCACGGTGATGGCGGAGGACATGGTGCTCACTGCAAGGGAGGTTCAGCGGCGCCCTGAGACGCCCCTGATCCAGGCTCTGGGCAACGCCATCGTGTTACTCGGCCACTACCTGGAATACGTTCAGCTCAGCGGCAGTCCGCTACCGGAAGTCCTGGTGGCCGGCATCAATGAATTGCGCCAGGCCGGCGGTCGCGCGCCACTGCCGGAAAGCCGCTTTTTCCAGGTGGACGAGAGCCTGCCGCGCACGCCGCCGGGGCCGCCGGCGGATGTCGACGGTCTGGCACGGCAAAGTCGCCGCCTGCGCCACATGTACCAAGTGGGGCTGCTGGGCCTGCTGCAGGGGCAGGACCGGCAGACCCATCTGCGTCTTATGTTGCGGGCCATGGAACGGATTGACCGGCTTGCCGGCGGCAAACGGTGGTGGCTGGCACGGGCGGCGCTGGAGTCCCTGCTGCACGACGACATGGCGCTGACCGCGGCCCGGCGCGCCTTGTTGGCGCGCTATGACCGGCAATTGAAAGCTCTGGTGTACAAGGGGGCCGGTGCCCTTGAGCAGGCGCCGCCGGCGGAGTTGCTGCGCGAATGCCTGTATCTCACCGCCTTGGGCAGTGGAAAAGGGGACGCCGCCACCGAGGTGCGTTCCGTATTCGGGCTGCGGGAACGCCCCGCCGACGCCGATCTGCAGCGTGAAATGGCACTGATGACCGGCTCCAAGGGATCCGTGATCCGCTCCGTGGCCGGCGCTTTGAAAGAGGAAATCAACCAGATCAAGGACACCTTGGACATGGCCGCCCAGGGCGTGGCCGATACCGATTACGGCGCCGTCGCCGAAGGGCTCGGACGCATCGCCAGCACCCTGGACATGATTGGCGAGAACGAAGGCGCCCAGGAGCTGCGCCGACGTGCCGAGGATGTCGCCGGCTGGCGCCCCGGCGGCGAGGTGGACAGCGATGCGTTCCACGCTCTGGTGGACGATCTGCTCGCCGCGGAGAACACCATCGCCACCCTGGAGCGCAGTCTGGCGCCGGCGGACGATGTTCGCCGTGAGGTCAACAACGATCGCATCTCCCGCTATCAACTGGATGAAGCGCGCATGACGGTGGTGGGCGAGTGCCGGGCCGGCCTGGCGCTGGCAAAACGGTCGTTGGCCTCCTATATGGAGCAACAGTGGGATACCATGCATCTCAGTAATCTTCCGGGCACTTTCGCTTCGGTGGTGGGAGGGCTGACCTTCCTCGATCTGGAGCGGGCCTGCGCCGTAACCAACGCCTGTCGGTGTTATATCGAGAAGGAGTTGATCGGTGGCAGCGAGGCACCCACGGTCACCGCCATGGAGACCCTGGCGGATGCCCTGACCGCCATCGATTACTATCTTGAGAGCATGGAAGAACAGAAACCGATCGGAGAAGGCGTTCTGGATGTGGCGGAGCAGGCGGTGGGTGCCCTTGGCTATCCCACAGGCGGAGCGACATCGTGAATCATTTCTTTTCCCTGGACCTGTCTTCGGCGGAGCCGAGAGACGCGGACGAAGCCTGGTGTTTCGTGGTCCAAGAACAAAACCTGTACATCGATTTCGCCCAGCAGCCCGGCGATCTGGGCATTCCCAGGCTGCCGGCCTTCCTGCTGCGCCAGCACCCGAATTACCGCTACATTGGCGTGCTGCACGGCCAGCCCTGTTACGTGTGCGATGAAGGTGAGCATGAACTGGCCGACCAGCGTCTGCACCCGACCCCGTTGCGGCAAATCATCGGCCAGTTGGATGACGATACGTTCACCATGGTGGCGCGGGCCCTGCAGGTAATGAGCTGGAGACACAACCACCGTTTCTGCAGCCGCTGTGGCTCTCCCACCTCTCCCCATGAACGTGAGCTGGCAATGACCTGCCCGGCCTGCGACTATCGCCAGTATCCCCGTATCACGCCCTGCGTGATCGCCCTGATCAGTGATGGCGAATACGCTTTGCTGGGCCGTTCCGCGCGCTTTCCGGCGGGATTCTATTCCTGCCTGGCCGGGTTCATGGAGGCCGGAGAGACCGCCGAGCAGGCGGTACGCCGCGAAGTCATGGAGGAAACCGGCATCCAGGTCGGCGATCTGCGCTACGCGCGCAGCCAGTCCTGGCCCTTCCCGCACTCCCTGATGCTCGGTTTTCATGGCGATTATGCCGGTGGCGACATCGTCATCGATGACGATGAAATCGTTGATGCCGGCTGGTACCGCCATGACCAATTGCCGCGTACACCACCACCGGGCAGCATCGCCCACACCCTGATCGAGCAATGGCGCGCGCCTTACCAGTAGCGCCCTGACACAGCCTTCCATGATGATGGAGTCCCGATGAGCTTTTCGTTCGCCCCGCTTTTGATTATGGTCATTGGCTTGGTTCTGGTGCTGATCGGAGCCTGGATCCTGTTACGTCAGAAGTGGCTGTGGCAATGGCTCAAGGGCACGGTCGGATTGCTGTTGGTGGCTGGTGCTCTCTATCTGGTGCTGGTGGCGGTCAGCCTGTACAGCTACCACGAACTGAGCGCCGAATCACCGGTGGCCACCATCAGCTTCCGTGCCACCGATGACCAGGCCTACATCGCCACGGTCACCGGCCGCGATGGCCGCACCCGGGATTTCCGGCTGGCCGGTGACCAATGGCAACTGGACGCCAGAATCATCAAATGGAAGACGCCCTTCGCCTTGTTGGGACTGAAGCCGGCCTATCAATTGGATCGCATCCAGGGGCGCTACTTCGCTCTGGAAGATGAGCGTTCACGGGAACGCACCGTGTATAGTCTCCATGATGAGCCGCCGGTGCTGGATGTCTGGCGCCAGGCCCGGGAGGGCTGGAGTTTTCTCGTCGATGCGCGCTATGGTAGCGCCGCCTATCTGCCGATGGCCGACGGGGCGATTTTTGAAGTGACGGTTTCCCCCACTGGCCTGGTGGGGCGGCCTCTCAACGGCAGCGCGCAGCAAGCGGTTTCCGGCTGGCAATAAGCGGGATTCTGCGCAGTGAGCGGGGCGGGCGATTCAACCCATACATACAGGTGAGCAAGACACGGTGATCATCGATTTAATTTCAGAGTACGGCATGTTTCTCGCCAAAGTCGCCACCCTCGTGGTGGCGATTTTGTTTGTGATTGGCGGGATCGCCACGGCGGCGGCACGTAATCGCCAGCGCAGCGGCCATGATGGCGAACTGCGCGTCAAATACCTCAATGAGGAATTCGACGATCTGCGCGAGAGCATTATTGATGAAGTATGGCCGGAGCAGCGCCGCAAGGCCGAGGCCAAGAAGAAGCGCAAGGAAGAAAAGGCGCGGGCCAAACAGCGCAAAAAAGCGGGCGGCGAGGACAAATCACCACCGCGCCTGTTCGTGCTGGATTTCGATGGCGACCTTCAAGCCAGCGATGTGGAAACCCTGCGCCGTGAAATCAGCGCCATCCTGGAGGTGGCGGAGGCGGATGACGAAGTCCTGCTGCGGCTGGAAAGCCCGGGCGGGCTGGTGCACAGCTACGGGTTGGCCGCCTCGCAACTGAAACGCCTGCGCGGGCGCGGTTTGAAACTCACCGTGGCGGTGGATCAGGTGGCCGCCAGCGGCGGCTATATGATGGCCTGTATTGGCGACCGCATTCTCAGCGCCCCTTTCGCGGTGATCGGTTCCATTGGGGTGGTGGCGCAAATTCCCAATGTTCATCGTCTGCTGAAAAAACACGATGTGGATGTGGAATTGATGACCGCCGGCGAATACAAACGCACCCTGACCATGCTTGGTGAAAACACCGACAAGGCCCGCGCCAAGTTCCAGGAGGAGCTGGAGGAAACCCACCAGCTGTTCAAGAGTTTTGTCCGCGAGCATCGCCGCGGCCTGGATATCGATGCCGTGGCCACCGGTGAACACTGGTTCGGCAGCCGGGCCAAGGAACTGGGGCTGGTGGACGACATCATGACCAGTGATGAATACTTGCAGGGGCGCAAGGGCCAGGTGGATATCTACCAGATCACCTGGGAAGAGAAGCGCAAGCTCGCCGACCGGCTGAGCCTGTCCCTGACCGCCGCCGTCCAGCGTGTGGCGGACCGCTTCTGGCAGCGCGGTTCGCAGCGGCCATTCCAATAGCGCTCATTCCAATAAAGCTCATTCCAATAAAAAATGGCAATACCCAACGGACAACAGCAAACGGAGCTCGCCATGACATTCAAGGCCCTGATCACCGAAAACACCGACAACGGTTACCAAAGCCGGGTAGGGGAGCGCGAGCTGAGTGACCTGCCGGAAGGCGAGGTCCTGGTGAAGGTGGCCTGGTCCTCTCTGAACTACAAGGATGCGCTCAGCGCCAGCGGTAACAAGGGCGTCACCCGACAGTATCCGCACACGCCGGGCATCGATGCCGTTGGTGTGGTGGAAGAAGCGGAGCAGGGCCCTTTCAGCCCCGGTGACGCGGTAATCTGCACCGGCTATGACCTGGGCATGAACACCGCCGGCGGCTATGGCGACTACATTCGCGTGCCGGCGGACTGGCTGGTGCCTTTGCCGGACGGCATGGACCCGCGCTCCGCCATGGTGCTGGGCACCGCCGGGCTCACCGCCGCCCTGTGCGTGGAGGCGTTGTTGGATACCGGCCTGCAAGAGGACCAGGGCGATGTTCTGGTTACCGGCGCCACCGGCGGTGTCGGCTGCGTGGCGGTCTCGATCCTGTCCCGGTTGGGATTCCGGGTGGTGGCCGTAACCGGTAAAAGCGATGCCCATGACTGGCTGAAAAATCTGGGAGCGGCGGACATTATTTCCCGCGAGGACGCCCTGGCGGATGCCAATAAGCCGATGTTGAAGCCGCGCTGGGCCGGGGTGGTGGACTGTGTCGGCGGCGACATGCTGGTGAACGCGCTGAAAACCCTGCAATACGGCGCCAGTGCCGCCTGCTGCGGTCTGGTGGGCTCTCCGCAACTCAATAATGCCACGGTGCTTCCGTTCATCCTGCGTGGCGTCAATCTGCTCGGCGTGGACAGCGTGGAACTGCCACGTGAAGTGAAACAGCAGATCTGGCAACTGCTGGCCTCGGACTGGACTCCGGATCTGGCCGCGCTGGAAGCGGCGGAAATCACCCGGGAACAACTGCCGGAATGGTTCGAACGGATCCTCGCCGGCGGCGTGCGCGGCCGTGTGGTGGTCAAGGTGGGCGGCTGATCGCCGGCTCTCCGGAAGATCGCTGATAAGGGAGGCGCCATGACTGGCACGGGATGGCTGAAATTCGCACTGCGGCTGGACGGCAAGGGCGGCGCGGCGCCCTTCGAGCCGCAGCTGTCCGCCGGCGACCACACCACCCGCTGGATTCATCTGGATTACACCTGCCCGGAAAGCCGGGACTGGCTGGAAGCGCGGGCGGACATCCCGATGGTGGTCAGCGAGGCGCTGTTGACCCCGGAGACCCGCCCGCGAGTCAGCGACGTGGGCGGAGGACTGCTGGTCTACCTCAGGGGCGTCAATCTGTCCCCGGATGCCCGGCCCGAGGATATGATCGCGGTGCGGCTGTGGGTCCGGGATGGCCTGGTGATCAGCACGCAGAAGCGCACCCTGAAGTCGCTTACCGAGCTGGTGGACGCCCTGCATGCCGGAGAAGGGCCGGCGACCCCGTCGGAACTGCTGGCCGGCCTGGTGGACGGGCTTGTCTGGCGCATGGAAGAGGTGATCGAGCACATCGAGGATCAGGTGGCGGACTTTTCCGAACGACTGGAAGGCGAATCAGGCAACCGCGATCAGACCCGCCGTATCGGCGCCTTGCGCCGCCGGGCGATCACCCTGCGGCGCTACATGGCCCCGCAACGGGATGCGCTGACCAGGCTCCATGGCGACAGCCGCATTCGCAGCGGGGACGCGGAAATTATTCGTGAAGCCACCGATCGCCTGCAACGCCTGCTGGAAGATCTCGACGCGGCCCGCGAGCACGCCACCCTGCTGCAGGAAGAGGTCTTTTCCGCCCAGAACGAGACCATCAACGACCGCATGTACCTGCTGGCCATCATCAGCGCCACCTTTCTGCCGCTGGGTTTTTTGACCGGTCTGTTCGGTATCAATGTGGGCGGGCTGCCCTGGCTGGAAGATCCCAAAGGCTTTTGGTGGTTTACCGGCATGCTCGTTATCACCGGCACCGGCATTCTGTTGTGGATGATCCGGCGACGCTGGGTGTGAATCGGGATAAGACGGCTACTGTAGGAGCTTGCCCTGCAAGCGAATATCAGAAATCGCACGGGGCAAGCTCTTACAGCACAGAGATCAGGCTGATTGACGGCGATAGATCGGGCGCTCGTCATGAACATCGCCCTGGTAGGTCACCGAGAACGGACGCAGCCCGTTCAGGGCTTCCTCGATATCGCGGTCGGCACGGACCTCGAAGGCATTGAAGCCGACGCGGTGCATGTAGAACAGCTGATCCTGCAGCACATCGCCCACCGCCCGGACCTCACCTTCAAAGCCATAGCGGGTGCGCAACTCACGGGCGTAGGAATAGCCGCGGCCATCCTTGAAAGCCGGGAAGTTCACCGCCACCAGGGGCAGGGCGGCCAGATCCGCGGCCAGGTCCGTCGGTTCCTCGCCGGGTTCCAGACACACCCCCACCGGCGCGGCGCGCTCCAGCAGGGCATCACGATGAGCCAGCCAGTAGGCCAGCGGCACGATCACCGCTCCTTCCGCCGGAACGTCTTGCTGATCGAGTTCCTCGGAGGTCAGCCGTTGCCAGGTGTTCTCGACGATTTCGCCGTTGACGATCACCTTAGCCATATACCACCTCCTTGAACGGGTCCATGCCGATGCGCTCGTACGTGCTGATGAAAGGCTCGTTTTCCAGACGATTGTCCAGGTACACGCTAATGATCTTGCCGATCACGCCGGTGACTTCGTGGGACTCGAAGGACGGCCCCATTTTTTCGCCAATGCGGGATTGGCGGTCACCGCGACCACCCAGGGTGATCTGGTAGAACTCCTTGCCTTTCTTGTCCACGCCGAGAATACCGATGTGGCCGATATGGTGATGACCGCAGGCGTTCATACAGCCGGAGATATTCACGTCCAGGGGGCCCAGATCGTGAACGAAGTCCAGGTCGTCGAACTGGCGCTGGATGCCCTCGGCGATCGGTACCGACTTGGCATTGGCCAGGGCACAGAGGTCGCCGCCGGGGCAGGCCACGATGTCCGTGATCAAACCCAGGTTCGGCGTGGCGAAGCCAAGCGCGTCCAACTGCTGCCAGAGATCATACAGCTCGTCCTCGGCGACATCGGCCAACACCATGTTTTGCTGGTGCGTGGTGCGTACTTCGGAGAACGCGTAACGGTCCGCCAGATCGGCCACATCTTCCAGCTGCTCGTCGGTAATGTCACCGGGGATGCGGCCGGTCTTCTTCAACGTCAGAGTCACCGACCGGTAGCCGTCCTTTTTATGGGCACGGGTATTGGTGTGGTACCAGCGGTTGAAAGCGCGGTGCTGATCCAGCGCATTGTGCAGTGCGGTGGTATCCACATCGGTGCGGTAATCCGGATCCACGAAGCAGGCCTTGATGCGAGCCACTTCTTCCCGGGTCAGTGTCATCGCACCGCCTTTCAGCTCGGCGAATTCCGCTTCCGCCAGCTCACGGAATTTATCCGCGCCCAGGGCTTTCACCAGAATCTTGATACGGGCTTTGTACTTGTTGTCACGATTACCGTACTTGTTGTACACCCGCAGAATCGCTTCCAGATAGGCAAGCAGATCCGGCCAGGCGACAAACTCGCCGATGACTTCGCCGGTCATCGGGGTACGGCCGAGACCACCGCCGGCCCAAACCTGGAAGCCGGTTTCGCCGTTGTGGTCGTGAACGATCTGCACGCCGATATCGTGCACGCCGATCAAGGCCGGATCCGCGTCCGGCACCGCGTTCACGGCGATCTTGAATTTGCGCGGCAGATAGGCGAATTCCGGGTTGAAGGTGGCCCACTGGCGGATCACTTCACACCAGGGGCGCGGGTCCTCGATTTCACGCGGATTAACGCCGGCGTATTCGTCGGTGGTGATGTTGCGAATGCAGTTGCCGCTGGTTTGAATGGCGTGCATCTGCACACTGGCCAGTTCGGCGAGAATGTCGGGAGTGTCGGCCAGTTCCGGCCAGTTCAACTGAATATTCTGACGGGTACTGACGTGGCAGAAGCCCTTGTCGTAATCGCGGGTAATGGACGCCAGCTTGCGTACCTGAGTGCTATTGAGCATGCCGTAAGGTACGGAGATACGCATCATCGGCGCATAGCGCTGGATGTAGAGCCCGTTCTGCAGCCGCAGGACGAGGAATTCGTCCTCGCTCAGTTGGCCCGCCAGGTAACGCCGGGTCTGGTCGCGGTACTGCGCCACCCGCTCTTCCAGAAGACGTTGGTCATAGTCCTGATATACGTACATTGCTGTGTCGCGCCGTGTTAATTCGTTGATTTGCAAACCGTTTGGCGGCTTGCAACTCCGAGTGGCGCGAACTTTAGCAAAGGGTTTTTATACTTAAAAGAAATATATCGCTATATCCCTAGTGTGTTCCGCTATGATCCCGCGGCACTGAGAACCATTTTCACTACCACAAAAACACCGATCACCAGGCCCAGCACCAGGATCACATAAACGCCGATATAATCGCCGGGATTGCCCTTGTTAAAATCCCGTTCGCGGTTGGCGTGGCTCTGCACGCCAAACAGTCCGGCAAGGATGCTTTTCAACACTTGCAGGAAGTTGGGGCGGTCCGAGCCGGAATTGTTCTGATCACTCATGAAGACCTCGTCATAATTGAATGTGAGCCCAACTTCGGCGCACCCACAGCCCTCCCAGCAGGGAGGAGGTCACCAGCCGTTGCAGAGCCTGGGCCAGCCAGATGCCAAGCAAGCCGAATCCCAGCCAGGGGCCAATGATATAGGCCAACGGCAGGAACAGGCACCATTGTACAACAAGCGTGACCATCATTACCGACCGGGATGCGCCGGCCCCCAGCAAAGCCTGGGTGAAAATGATGGCCGCGCCGTCCAGGCAAATCGCCAGCCCGGTGATCATCAGCGGCACCCGTCCGAGTGCCACCAGATCTGGCTGGTGCAGGAACAAACCCAGAATCCACTCCGGCACCAGCCACATCGGCAGCGCGGTGACGAACAGCATCAGCACCGCCAGCCAGGTGACGTCCCAACCCCAGCGGTAAGCGTCGGCGGCATCCCGGCGTCCCAGCGCCTGCCCCACCAGCGACGCGGCGGCCAGTCCGAGCCCGATGGCCGGCAGAATCAGCAGCAGAATCAAGGTGATCAGTACGTGGGCCACCGCCACTTCGTCGGCGCCGACCATGCCGATGATCCAGAACAGCACGGTGAGGCCGGCGGAGAAGAAGAACTGCTGCACCGAGTTGGGAATACTGACCCTGGCGATGCTGCGCAGGGTGGTGGCGGAGGGCCAGGCGGCCATGAAGCCGTGCTCGCGCCCCAGCTTCCAGGTTTGCAGCAAGTAAAGCAGGCTGCCGAGATACAGGGACAGGGTGGTGCCCAGGCCGGCGCCGGCGGCGCCCATTTCCGGCAGGCCGAGACGGCCGAAGATCAGCCCGTAGCTGAGTACCACATTGGCCACATGGGTGGTGATCAGGGTGCGCATGTACACTGCGGGGCGGCTGATACCATTCCAATAGCCGCGATAGCAAAAATTCATCGCCACCGCCCAGATGCCCAGCAGGCGCATGTCAAAGTAGCCTTCCGCCAGTCCGGCCACCGGCGCATTGGGGGCAAGAAAATGCATCATCGGCGCGCTGATCACCAGAAAGAGGGCGGTCAGTGGCAACGACAGCACCAGCCCCACCAGCAATCCGGCATTCAGGGGCAGGGCATATTGACGCTCGTCACCTTCTCCTTTACGCCGCGCCACCATAGCCTGAACCCCGGCACCGAGGCCGATGACCACGCTGATTGACAGGAAGGAGGCATAGCCACCGAGGCCGACACCGGCCAGGGCATCGCCGCCGAGCCGCCCGACCAGAGCGGCGTCGACCAGATTCAGCAGGCTCTGGCTTATCATGGCCGCCATGATGGGCAGGCCCAGGGCGAGGACGCGACGGCTTCGATGCAGTGGAGGCACGGTGATTTCTGGCTTATTGACGAAAGCGGCAACCATACCAGAAAGCGTATCCCGGCCCCAGGATCAGCCTTCGGAAAAGGGGGATGGCCATTGCAACTGAGCAGTACCTGACTAAAATAGTCAGGAAATACCCCAACGGAAACCGGAATGAGCGAAGAACTGATCCGCATCACCGACAGCGCCCAGGATTACCTCCGCGACCTGCTCTCCAAGCAGGACCAGGAGGGCATGGGCGTGCGTATCTTCGTCGAACGCCCCGGCACCCCCCATGCCGAGTGTTGCATGGCGTATTGCCCGCCGGATGAGCAGGAAGACGGGGACGTGCGCTACGACTACGAAGGCTTTCACGCCTGGATCGAGGGCAAGAGCGTGCACTACCTCGAGGACGCGGTGATCGATTACAAGAAGGACAGCATGGGTGGCCAGTTGACCTTCCGCGCGCCCAAGTCCCGGGTCCCCGACATCAGCCCGGATGCCAGTCTGGAAGAGCGCATCAACTACGTGCTGTACGCCGAGATCAACCCGAACCTGGCGGCCCACGGTGGCAGCGTGCAGTTGCTGGAACTGACCGAGGACAACGTCGCGGTGCTGGAATTCGGCGGCGGCTGCCAGGGCTGTTCCGTGGTGGATGTCACCCTGCGTGACGGCGTGGAGCGCACCCTCAAGGAGCGCCTGCCGGAACTGACCGGCGTGCGGGACAAGACCGACCACAGCGTCACCGACAACGCCTACTACAGCTGACTTCCGACCGATTACCCGGTGCTGGCACGTCATTCGCTGCTAAAGCAGCTTCCCACAGACCGAACTATAAGGCCTCTGTAGGAGCTTGCCCTGCAAGCGAATGTCCTGACCGCAGAACAATTCGCTTGCAGGGCAAGCCCCTACAAAGACCTGGAAGCGGCCTTGGACCGCGACCGATTTGCCCCCGGCTATCCGCAATTGGGTCGTTTGCCCGCCGCGCGGGCCTGCTGATACAACGGCAGGGCTTCGGGCATGCTGGCCTCCAGATCCTCGATACGGGTGCCGCTGGAGGGGTGAGTGGAGAGCAGTTCCGGCGGGCTGCCATTGCTGGCCGCCGCCATGTTTTTCCACAGCTCCACACTTTGCCGCGGGTCGAATCCGGCCCTGGCCATCATTTGCAAGCCGATGATGTCGGCCTCGGATTCATGCTTGCGGCTGAAGGGCAGCGTCACGCCCACCTGAGTGCCCAGCCCCAGGGCCGCCATCAGGCCCTGCTGGGCAGCACCGCCGCTGTCCCCGGCCAGGGCCGCCAGTAATTGCGTGCCGGTCTCCGTGGCGTATTGGATCGACATGCGCTCATTGGAGTGCTGGGCCAGCACATGGCCCACTTCATGGCCCAGTACCGCGGCCAGTTGATCCTGCGTCTTGGCCACTTTCAGCAAGCCGGTATAGACCCCGATTTTGCCGCCGGGCAGAGCAAAAGCGTTGGCGGCGGGATCGTCGAACAACGTCACTTCCCACTGCTCACCACTACCGGACTCGGCGGTAACCGCGTCGGCCACGCATTGCACATACCGTTTTTGCTTACTGTTGGTGCTGATCTTCTGTTCCGTTTTCATCTGATCGTAGGCAGCCACGCCCATCTGATCCATCTGGTCCGCGGGCATCAGCAGGAACTGGCTGCGACCCAGCGGTGAGGTGGCACAAGCCGTCAGCGCCAGGGCGGCCAGTACGGGCAGGGCGATTCTTTTCATCAATGTCTTCCTCCTTATTCCCACTCACGCAAATGGCGGCGGGCTATCCATAGCAACCACGTGGACCACAATCCACACGCCAATAATACCAGCACTCCGGGCACGGACAGATCCCAAATTGTCGGCGGCACCCGCCCGGCGAGCATCAAAGCGCCGGTAATCATCGATGCGCACACCAAAAGGGTTTGTATCTGCCGGTACTGACCGCGCTCCAGACGGCTCACCAAACGTTCCAGATGGCGCGGATCGACGCCACCGTCGGCCCGGCCGCTGGCCAGTGGCGACGGCGGTGGCGGGGCGTAGAGCCGATCGACCACATCCAATGCCCGCAGCCCCAGACTGCGCACCAGCCGCTTGGGACCATAGCGCTGCCGCAGCAGCCGGTGCATCAGAGGCTCCGCCTCGCGAATCAGATCGAAACGCGGATTCAGCAATCGACCAAAGCCTTCCAGGGTAATCAAGGCCTTGATCAACAACGCGATATCGCTGGGCAGGATCAGACCGTGATTGCGAATCAAGGCAGTGATGTCGCCGAGCAGGGCAGGCAGATCCAGCTCCGCAAGCGGCAGGCCGTAGTACCGGGACACCACGTCCTCCACATCCGCCACCAACTGATCGAAGTTGAGCGGCTGGCCGTCGGACCAGCCCGTCAAAACCGCCGCGGCGTGCTCCGACTCCCGGGTTATGATGGCGCGCACCAACTGCACGATCTGCTCACGCCGGCCATCGGTGAGCTTGCCGACCATGCCGAAGTCCAGCAGGCCGATGCGGTTGTTGCTCAGAATCAGCACATTACCCGGATGGGGATCGGCATGGAAAAAGCCATCCTCCAGGGCCATCTTCCAGGCCACCATGGCGCCGCGTCTCGCCACCAGCGGGCGGTCCACGCCGAGGGCGTCGAGACGGGCCAGATCCCGCGCCGGTGTGCCATTGAGACGTTGTTGTACCTGTAGAGTGGCGGAACTGAGACGGGTATGGACTTTCGGGATCATCACCCAGCGCAGGCTTTTGACACTCTGGCGAATGCGCTCGGCATTGCGCGCCTCGATGGTGAAGTCCAGTTCCCGGGTCAGTGAGCGGTGGAATTCGCGCACCAGTTCCACCGGGCGGTAGCGGCGCAGTTCCTGGGAGTTGTCGGAGGCCAGTTTGGCCAACTGATCCAGCAGTCGCAGATCGGACTGGATTTTGGCCTCGATGCCGGGCTTTCTCACTTTGATGACCACCCGATCGCCGGAGCGGGTCACCGCCGCGTGCACCTGGCCGATGGAGGCGACGCCCAACGGGTGCTCATCCACCGAGGCGAACACCTGATCCAGCGGCCGGCCCAGCGCCGCTTCCACCGTCGCTGTCAGGCTGGCGAAGGACACCGGGCGGGCACGGTCCTGCAGTCTTTCAAACTGCTCGATCCACTCCGGAGAAAACAGATCCACCCGGGTCGCCAGCACCTGGCCGAGCTTGACGAAGGTCGGCCCCATTTCCTCCATCGCATGACGCAGCCGTTCGGCACTGCCCATGTGCAGGAAGCGGGGATCCAGCCCGCTGCGCAACAAACGTCCGGCGTGTTCGATCATCGGTGCCAACCCCAGCCGGCGCAGCATGTCAGCAAATCCGTATTTCAGCAGAATCGCCGCCAGTTCATTGAGGCGGCGCAGATCCTGGCCGGTGTGCAGCAGGTTCATGATGTGGGTAATTCCTCTGAACAGACCCTCACCGCGCTCATCGCGGATTCGCCAAGCGTACCTGGAACCACTGATCCAGAGAATCGGCGATCACCGCCGGGTTGTCCTCCGGTACAAAGTGCAGTCCCGGGCCGGCATACACCACGTCCAGGTATTTCAGCCGTTGTTTGAACCAGGGAATGCGTTGTTCGGGTAACACCGCGCCGGGGCGAAAGTGCAGCAGCAACATCGGCTGGTCCATCTCCGGCAGCCGCTTCTCGATCTCCTCAATCGCCCGCCAGGTTTCGCCCTGGCGATCATCAATCGGCAACTCCGAGGGCAGGGCGCGGATCGCCCGGCGGCTGTCACGATCGGGAAACGCGGCGCGATAAACGTTCATTACGCTGCGTGGCAAACGCCGCAAGGTGCCCATGGGCAGTACCGTATTAACGAAAAGATTGTGCCGCTGCAGCAGCCAGGGGCTCAGGGCCGGCCGGCGAAAGGCGAAATACAGCGGACGGGCAATAAGCGGAAATTCCTGCCAGTCGAAGGTGAAGGGAAAGGTCTCCATGAACACCAGGGCGCGTACCTGTTGCGGCTGTTGCTGAGCAAGCCTGAAGCCGAGCGGGCCGCCCCAGTCATGCAGGACCAGTGTCACCGGCTCAAGTGCCAGCTGTTCCAGGAAACCGGAAAAGAAGTGGTGCAGGGTGCATAGCCGGTAATCCAGATCCGGCTTGGCGCTGCGGCCGAAGCCGGGTAGGTCCAGTGCCACGCAGCGGTAACGGTGACGCAGACGCTTGATCACGTTCCGCCACAGATAACTGCTGGTGGGATTGCCATGCACGAACAACAGGGTGGGACCGGAGCCTTCATCCAGATAATGCAGCCGTTGCCCGTGCACCGATACGTAGCGGGATCGGAAAGGACAGTCCGCGAAGCCCATGCCATGCGTCCAGGTAGCTTTTCTGGCAAGATGCCACGCTGACGATAACAACTGCAAGCACGGTGCCCATGAAACCCTATGTACGTCACGAGCTGGTTTCGGTCCAGACCAGTGATATCCATGGCAAGGGGCTGTTCGCCCGCCAACGTATTCCCGCCGGCACCGTGCTCGGCGTGTTGAAAACCAAGCCCGCCCGCGGCAACGGCCCCTATGTGTTGTGGCTGGATGACGACGGCGAAGAGCGGTATCGAGTCTTATGTGAGTTGCGTTACATCAACCATGGGCGCCCCGCCAATGTGGCCTACTACGACGATCTCACCGTGGTGACGCTGAAGGCGGTGAAAGCCGGGCAGGAGTTGTTGCACGATTACGGTGAGGACTGGGAGTAGTCCCATAGCCGGTTCATGACCTCAGAACGGCACCGGCGAAACGAATTCGCTCCACAGGCCGGTGTGAGGATGATTGAAAGCCAGCCGGTGGGCGTGCAGCAGCAATCGCTCACTGGCGGCCAGTACCGCTTCCGGCGCGTAGAGATCACAGCCGAGAATCGGATGCCCCAGTTCCCGGCAGTGAATACGCAGCTGATGGCTGCGCCCGGTCACTGGCCGCAGTCGGAGCCGGGTACGGCCTCGGGCGGCGTCCCGGTCCAGCACCTTCCAGTGGGTGAGGGCCGCCTTGCCCGTTTCGAAACAGACTTTCTGTAGCGGCCGATTGGGCCAGTCGGCGATCAGAGGCAAGTCCACGATGCCGTCCCCGTATTCCACCAGGCCATCCACCACGGCCTGATACTCCTTGAATACCCGGCGTTGCTGGAAGGCCCGGCTCAGTTGGCTCTGCGCCTCGCGGGTAAGGGCGAACACCATGATGCCGGAGGTGTCCAGATCAAGCCGGTGCACCAGCCGTATTTCTGGAAAGTCCAGCGCCAGACGGCGGATCACACAGTCCTTGTTCTCCGGCGCCCGGCCCGGCACGCTAAGCAGGAAGGCCGGTTTGTTCACCACCAGCAGGTGATCATCCCGATGCAGGATGGTCACCTGCTCATGGCAACGAGGCACGATATAGTGCTCGGGCTGCCTGGCCCGAGGCAATCGCACCGGACTATCCCCAGACGGCGTCATGGACATCCTGATAGCGCTCGGCGAAGTGCACCGTCAGCCCCTTTTTCAGGTGCTCCGGCAGTTCCTTGTAATCGCGCTCGCAGGCCTTCGGCAGAATGATTTCACGAATACCAACGCGGCGGGCGGCGGTGATCTTCTCGCGAATACCGCCCACGGCCAGCACCTGTCCGGTCAGCGTCAACTCGCCGGTCATGGCCAGTTTGCGCGGCAATCTTTTACCCGTGGCCAGAGAGATCAGCGCCGTGGCCATGGTGATGCCGGCGCTGGGGCCGTCCTTGGGAGTGGCGCCTTCCGGCACATGCAAATGGACGAAGGACTGATCGAACCAATCGCCGTTACCGCCGTAGAACGGCAGATGACTGGCCACGTAGCTGTAGGCGATCTCGGCGGATTCCTTCATCACATCGCCCAGTTGCCCGGTCTGCTTGAAACCACGCTGCTGCACATGCACCTGGGTGGCTTCGATGGACAACGTGGCGCCGCCCATGGAGGTCCACGCCAGACCGGTAACGACGCCGATGCCACGCTGGGTTTTTTCCGGCTGAAAATAAGGCTGGCCAAGAAACTCCTCGAGATTCTTGCTGGTGACGCTGATCTTCTTCTCGCCGGAAAGCAGCCGCACCGCCGCCTTGCGAATAATCTTGTTGAGCTGCTTCTCCAGGTTGCGCACCCCGGCCTCGCGCGCATAGCCCTCCGCCACCTGGCGCAACGCGCTGGCGTTGATGGTGAGCTGTCCGGGCTTGACCCCGGCCCGCTCCAGGGAGCGCGGCCACAGATGCCGCTTGGCGATTTCCACCTTTTCCTCGGTGATGTAACCGCTCAGACGGATCATTTCCATGCGGTCGAGCAGGGGAGCGGGGATCGAATCCAGCGTATTGGCGGTACAGATAAACAGGCAATGACTGAGATCCAGACGTTCGTCCAGATAATGATCGAGAAAGTCCTGGTTCTGTTCCGGATCCAGCACTTCCAGCAGGGCGGAGGCCGGGTCGCCCTGGAATGAAGCGCCAAGCTTGTCGATTTCATCGAGCATGATCACCGGGTTGCTGGTGCCGGACTCTTTAAGGGCCTGGATCAGCTTGCCGGGCATGGCGCCGATGTAGGTGCGCCGGTGACCTTTGATTTCCGCCTCGTCGCGCATGCCGCCAAGGCTGAGTCGGTAAAAACGGCGATCCAGGGCTTCGGCGACGGCGCGGCCCACACTGGTCTTGCCCACCCCGGGCGGCCCCACCAGCAGCAGGATCGAGCCTTTGACTTCGCCGCGCATGGCGCCCACCGCGAGAAACTCAACGATGCGGTCCTTGACGTCATCCAGGCCACTATGGTGCGCACTCAGGGTATCGCGCGCGTGCTTGAGGTCCAGATTGTCCTCGGAGAAACGCCCCCAGGGCACGGACGTGAGCCAATCAAGATAGTTGCGGGTCACCGCGTATTCCGGCGAACCGCTTTCCAGTACGCCCAGTTTGCGCACTTCCTCATCAAAGCGCTTGGCCATGGCCTCCGGCGGGGTCAGCGATTCCATGCGGGCACGGAATTCGTCCACGTCGGCGGTGCGGTCATCCTTTTCCAGGCCCAACTCGCGCTGAATCACCTTGAGCTGTTCCTTGAGGAAAAATTCACGCTGATGACGGGAGATCTTTTCGTTGACCTCCTCGCTGATCTCGTTCTGCAAGCGCGCGACTTCCACTTCCTTGCGCACCAGCGTCAGTACTTTTTCCATGCGCGGCTTCAACGGCACGGTTTCCAGAATGTCCTGGAGATCATCCCCGTTGGCGCTGGTCAACGCGGCGGCAAAGTCGGTCAGCGGAGAGGGATCCCGGGGCGAGAAGTTCTGCAGGTAGTGCTTGAGTCCCTCGTTGTAGAGCGGGTTCAGCGGCAACAGTTCGCGGATGGTGTTGATGATCGCCATGGCGTAGGCACGCAGGGCGTCGGTGAGCTCGTCCTTGGGCTCGGGGTACTCAACTTCCGCCATGAACGGACGTTTGCGGTTGGTGTAGCCAGAGACGCGGAAACGCGCCAGCCCCTGGGCCACCACCTGCAGATGATCGTCTTCCTGATTGACGGCATGGATTTTCACCAGACAGCCGTATTCCGGAAAGTCCTCCACCGAGACGTCATCCGGATCACGATCGCCCACATAGATCAGGCCCAGGGCGTGGTGCGGGGTCTGGCTGACCCGCTCCAGGGTGGACTGCCACAGCTCCTGACTCAGCAGGATCGGCTGCACCAGCCCGGGCATGAAGGGGCGGTGACGCACTGGTATAAGGTAAACCCGTTGTGGCAAATGATGATCCGGCAAGGCCAGGGCGCCCTGAGGGGTGGGCTGTTCAATGGTGGTTTCCTGCTCTTCTTGGTTCATGATATCCACTCGTCATAAACGGGAAGCGTCGCCGTTGACATTACGACAGGACGGGGACGCGCGACCAGTCATCTGAATGGAGGCTCCGAACCGGTTTTCAATGGCCGGATTCAGCGCGGGCCGTCGATGATCAAAAGTTCGGCACTGAGCTCGCGGGGGGTTTGAGTGCGCCGCTCCACCAGCCGGGCGTCGAATTTTTCCTCGCACCGCTGCGCCAGCTCATAGAACGGCGAGCGTCCGGGGTCGGCGATAATGATCCGCCGCACCCGCTGATTCAAGGCACGGCGAATCAGATTAAACAGCACCGGCGTGAGCTCATCCCAGAAGCAGATATCGGCACCGGTAATGACATCCACATCAGCGAGCAGCGCCTTGGTCAGATTCTCAAAGCGCTTTTGCAGTGTCGTCACCGAGGTTTTATTGATGGCGGCATGCAATTCCAGATAGGGGAACACATCCTCGTCCGCGTCCACCGCGGTAACCCGGCAGCCAAGGCGTTTGGCAGCGAATATGGACAGCGGACCCCAGCCGCAGCCAATGTCCATCAAATGGGTATCCGGTCCCAGGGACAGCGCCCGGCGCTCGCGGGTCAACTGATCCATGATCAGGAAGCTGGAGTTCCACACTTTGTTGCCATGGATCGAGGGCACATGATTGGCGCGTTTCAGACGGCGCACCTCACGGTGACCGGAACGCAGCAGGGTAATCCCCCGGGTATGGATGGTGTGGGCTTCGCCCCGTCGGATTTTGGCAATGGGGGTGTCGGATAGGGTCATGGCTGGACGGCGCCTTGAAAAAAGGAAAGACCTTACGGGCGCCGGCGGCTTTGTTCAAGGTTGGGATGGTTCAAGGCCGGGATGATCAGCGCGGCCGGTCCGGGACCTGGTTCCAGAAAACGCGGAAGGCCTCGGCGCTTTGTCCCGCCGCTTCGGCCATCGGCACGTGGCCCACACCATCAAGGATTACCGCGCGGGCATTCGGCATGCTTTGGGTGAAGACCTCGACGTTGTCGACCCCCAGAAGCCGGTCTTCTCGCCCCCACAGGACCAGTGTCGGGGTATCGATCGAGGATAGCACGTCACTCTGTCCCAGCTGCATGGCCGGATCCTGATTGATATCCGCCCAGACCTTTTCCGCCACCTCCGCGTTGGCGGCTTTCTCGGCGCCCATCAGGGTGATGGCGAAGTCGGGCATGCCCACCGAACGCTCGGTGGCCCAGTCCAGCGTGGCATGGAAGTCCTCGGCCCGGCGAGGAATCAGGGGATTGCCCGGCGACCGCGCCAGGGCGTCGCGAAATTCCGGCGTTTGCAGGGTGACGCCCGCGGCGTCCACCAACCCCAGGGAAATCAGGCGACCCGGCTGCCGCCGGGCCATTTCAATGGCGATGGCGCCGCCCATGGAATTGCCCGCCACATGGAAGCGCTCGATGCCCAACTGATCAAGCAGGCCAAACAGGCGAACGGCTTGTTTGTTCAGGCGATAGTCCATTGATGTGGTCAGCGGGAGGGTGTCGCCGTGGCCGGGAAGATCGGGAATGATAAAGCGGTATTCACCTTCCAATTGATTGGCGAAACGCACCCAGTTGCGCGCATCGGCGCCGAAACCATGAATCAACAGGACCGCCGGTGCCTGTTCGCCGTCTTTGGACTGCAGCAGGTGCCAGTCCAGGCCATCCTCGGTGGGTACCCGCAGGGCATCCAGGCCCGCCCGCCATTGCTCGAACGCGATGCCCTGATGGTAGGCCCAACGCCGGGCGTCTTCACATCCGCCCAGCAGAGCAGCCCCCAGAACGGCTACCACCAGAATCAGCCCCATACGACGCCATGCCATCCTTCTTCCCTCCGGTTGTTATTTTTCCTCGTGGAGGGGCCACCGTAGAGGATCGGCGCGGCGGATGGCACCGCCGGAGAGGTCAATATGGCGCTGTCAGCGTGATTTCAGGTTCCAGATGCCGGCACCGATAATCAGCAAGGTGCCCAAATAAGTGCTCAGTGCCAGCGCCTCGTCCCAAAACAGCCAGCCGAGAATCGCCGCCCACACCACGGCGGAGTAGTTGTAGACGCCAACCTGGCCGGGACGGGCCACCTGATAGGCGCTGGTCATGGCGAACTGGCCGGCGATGGCGAACAGGGCGATTGCCAGCATCCAGAGCATTTCCACGCCGTTGGGCCATTGCTCGACGCTGGGTAACAGCAAAGCGGAAAGAAGGGTGGCGAACAGCGTGAAATAGAACACCACCCGGTGCGCCGGCTCGCTCACCGCCATGCGCCGGATACTGACCTTGGCCACGCTCATGATGACGGCGCCGCCGAGCGCCACCCACATCACCGGATCCACCTGGCCCTGGTCGGCGCGCAGAATCACCGCGACACCGACAAAACCCAGCGCGACCGCCATCCAGGTGCGCGGCGATACCCGGTCGCCCAGCCAGACCCAGGCCACCAATGGCAAGAAAAACGGCACCGTCATTTTGACCAGCACCGCCTCCGCCAGAGTGATATGGCCGATGGCGTAAAAGAAGCAGAACATGGCGGCCACGCCGGTGAAGCCGCGAATGAAATGCAGGCCGAGATGGCGGGTACCCAGGTCGCGAATGCCGCCACTGATCACCAGCACCGGCAGCAATACCAGCAGGCCGACGAAGTTGCGCGCGAACACAATCAGTTCGGTGGAAAGCGTGTCGGAGAGATGCTTGATCAGGGCCGCCATGATCGCCAGCAACCCTTCACCCAGAATCAATAACAAGGCGCCCTTCAGAGGCTGGTCGTTATTCACGCGACCGGCCGGACCCACAGGTCGTGATCGTCGGCGTCCTCGACGGTCACCCGCAGGCGTTGCCCGGGTTTTACCGGCGCATCGTTGGGCAGATACACCAGGCCATCAATCTCCGGAGCATCCGCCTGGGAGCGCGCCACCACGCCGTCTTCACCGACCTCGTCCACCAGCACTTCCAGGGTTTGGCCGATCTTGCGTTGCAGTTTCGCGGCGCTGATCCGCGCCTGGACATTCATGAAGCGTTCCTGACGTTCGCGTGCCACATCCTCGTCGACGTGATCGGGCAGGGCGTTGGCGGGGGCGCCGTCCACCGGCGAATAGGTGAAGCAGCCAACCCGATCCAGTTGCGCCTCTTCCAGCCAATCCAGCAGCGTCTCGAAATCATCGTCGGTTTCGCCCGGGAAGCCGACGATGAAAGTGCTGCGCAGGGTGATGTCCGGGCAGATCTCACGCCAGCGGCGAATCCGTTCCAGCGTGTTTTCCGCGTGGGCCGGGCGCTTCATCGCCTTGAGCACCGACGGGCTGGCGTGCTGGAACGGAATATCCAGGTACGGCAGGATGTGACCGGCGGCCATCATCGGAATAATCTCGTCCACATGCGGATAGGGGTAGACGTAATGCAGCCGCACCCAGGCGCCCAGCTGCCCCAGCGCCTGGCACAGCTCCAGCATGCGGGTTTTCACCGGCATACCCTGCCAGAAGCCGGTCTGGTATTTGCGGTCCACGCCGTAGGCGCTGGTGTCCTGGCTGATCACCAGCAGTTCCTGCACGCCCGCTTTCACCAGCCGTTCCGCTTCATCGAGCACATCGCCCACCGGCCGGGAATCGAGTTTGCCGCGCATGCCCGGGATGATGCAGAAGCTGCACTTGTGATTGCAGCCCTCGGATATCTTCAGATAGGCGTAGTGCCGCGGGGTCAGTTTGATGCCCTGGGGTGGCACCAGATCGGTGAAGGGGTTGTGGTCGGCGCGAGGGGGCACCACCTGGTGCACGGCGTTGACGACCTGCTCGTACTGTTGAGGGCCGGTGACCGACAGCACCGCCGGGTGCACTTTGCGGATGTTGTCTTCTTCCACACCCATGCAGCCGGTGACGATGACCTTGCCATTCTCGCTCAGTGCCTCACCGATGGCCTCCAGGGACTCGGCCTTGGCATCGTCGATGAATCCGCAGGTGTTCACCACCACCACGTCGGCGTCATCATAGCTGGGCGTCACCTCGTATCCTTCGGTGCGCAGTTGGGTGAGAATGCGCTCGGAATCCACCAGGGCTTTGGGGCAACCCAGGCTGATAAACCCAACTTTACCGGACATAAACCACCTCGAAGTCAGCGGGGCGGCATTCTACTATTAACCCGACGTGAATGCCTATTGGGTTGGCGGTGCAGGGAGAAAACACCTATGCGTTGTTTCATTGGACTGCCGGTGCCGGAGGAGGCCGGTCGCGCTCTGTTGCGGGGCGTTCCGGAAGGCTCTGGGCGGCGATTGCCGTTAGCGGATCTGCATCTGACTCTGGCGTTTCTCGGGGAGCGGGAGCTTTCCTGGACGCAGGCTCTTTGCCAGCAACTGGAAGCGATTCTGGCGGGAGTACAGCCGCTGAGCCTGAAACTCGCTCATGGCAGTCCCTTTCCACCGAAAGGAAGTCCACCGAAAGGAAGCCCGTCCAGCGGCAGCCGGCTGTGGGCGGCGCGCGCCTTCCCATCCCCCGCGCTGATGGCGCTGCATGGGCGCATCTGGCGCCTGCTGGAAGATCTCGGCGTGGACCGTGACGAGCGCGGCTTTCTGCCCCATGTGACCCTGGCTCGCGGCCATCGTCGACTTACCAGCAAAAGGGCAAACGAGAGAATAGAAAGTCTATTTAAAGACCATATAGAATTTGATGTCCATGAAGTCATCCTCTACGAGAGCCGGCAAGGCTATCGGCCACGATGGCGGCAATCGTTGAAAAACCGGCTCTGAGCCCCGGGAGACGATCCCGAAGCCCAAAGCCACCGGAGCGTCTATTGCTGACTTCCGCCGTAACCGCCAGCGCCGCCACCAGAGCCGCCGTCAGCGGGGGCACCACCATTTTGCATACCAGGCTGAGAAGGCTGTTGCGGGTCGCCCGGCGCCGGTGAATCCGGCTGCTTGGGATCGCAGGCGGCCAGCACCGAGCCCATCAGCAACAGGGCCAGGGTGCCGGCCACACCTCTTTTCAACCCGGTTCTTGGTTCAATTTTTTCGTCTTTCATGGTTTTTCCTCCCATTAAGTGATTGTGCACAGGCGGCGTTGGGCCGCTGGATAAATCAGCGCCGGTCGGGGTCGTTATCCGCGGCAGCGGTACCGGAAACACCAAGAAAGGCCGCGCCAAGGATCATCAACAGGGCTTTGCGAGCGTTCATTGCGTACATGAGATTACCTCCCGATCTATCGGGTGACTTCAATGGGCGGGGCGCCACCGAAGGGCCGGTGTTGCCGCCGCCTCACTACTGTCTACAGGACAGGGTGGGGTTTGGTTCCATGGCAACGTGTTTTTTGGGAACCAAACCGCAGGCGCTGCTGTAAGTACTAGTGAGGGCCTCAAGGTCAGCCGGAAAGGAACCGCCGGAGTGAGTTTTGAACGTCGGATCTGCGACCAGATCCCACATCTGCAACGCTACGCCCGGGCTCTGTGTGATAACCCGGGACAGGCGGAGGATCTGGTGCAGGATTGTCTGGAACGGGCGCTGCGCAAGCGCCACCTGTGGATGCCTGGGCGTTCGGTACGGCCGTGGCTGTTCAGGATGCTGTACCGGCTGTATCTGAACGACCGCGCCAGTGCCCGGCGGCGGCGGGAAACGTTGACCCCGGATGCCGGGCTGGAGCGGCCTCAGGAGGCACGGCAGGAGCCGTTCCTGGCCTGCCACGAAGCGATGGAAGCGATGCGAGCATTACCCCGGGAGCAACGGGCGGCGTTGCTGTTGATGGTGCTGGAAAGTCCCGGTTACGCCGAGGCAGCCCGCATTCTCGGTATTAAAGTGGGGACGCTGCGCTCGCGTCTCTCCAGAGCCCGCGAGACACTGCGTCAGGCCCTCGACAGTCCGACCCGGGATGACGGGCGCCCCCGGTTAAGGAGCGTGAAATGAGCTGGCGGGAGCAAGGTTTATTGTATCGCGAGACCGTTACCGAAGAGGAATTGAGTGCCTTCGCCGACGGCGAGCTGCCACGGCGGCGTGCCCGCCGGGTGGCGGCGGGAATCCGGCGGCAACCGGCCTATGCGGACCGCGTGCGTGACTACTGGCGCCGTGACGAAACACTGTGGCGTGCCCTCAAGGACGATAGCAGCGCCGCGCCGTTGTCCTCTCCGGCCCGGGCTCCAAACGCCGCCCCCCGGCGCCGCTGGCTTGCCGCCGCAGGAGGTCTCGGCACCCTGGTGGCGGCAGGCGTGATGATGGCGGTGTGGTGGCAAACACCGCCCCCGTCTCCGGTTACCGCGGAGCCCGCCGCCGATCTGACCCAGGCCATCGTCCACGCCTTCAGCAATCCGGTGGCGTTACCCGATAGCGCGCCGGCCCCGGCATTGCCACTGGACCGTCTGGGCTTGATTGCCTCTGGCCAGCAACCGCTGCTGGTTTCCGGACAGCATATTCAGGAGTACCGTTTCGAAAACACCGAGGGGCAGCGAGTGGCGCTGTACGAAACAGGGCAGAGTAGATCGGGCGATAACTGGCTGCATGTGCTGACCCAGTCACCGGTAACCCTGGTGCGTTGGAGTCAGAACGGACGCGGCTACGTGCTCGCCGCTGATAGCGCACCGCTGGAGCTTGCTCAGTTGGCATTGGGCATCCACGAGGCTCTGTCCATGGCAGGAGGCGCCACGCCCGGGGCCGCGATGCCATCGGGAGCCCCGGCCGCCGACGCGCCGGCGGCCAATACGGCCACGGCGCGGGACGATATCAGCGAGATGTAGGCGTCGGATGCCGGGAAACACGAAAAAGCCTGCCGAAGCGGGCTTTTTCATTGGGGCAGGGCTGAAGGCGAGGCGATCAGCCTTCCTTCAGAGCGGCGGTGATATCCACCACCGCGCCCTTGCCATCACCAAACAACATCAGCGTGTTGTCCTTGGCGAACAGCGGGTTGGGCAGACCGGCGAAACCGGCGCTCAGGGAGCGTTTCACCACCACCACGGTTTTGGCCTTGTCCACGTTGAGGATCGGCATGCCGTAGATCGGGCTGCCTTTGTCTTCGCGGGCCATCGGGTTGGTCACGTCGTTGGCGCCGAGTACGATCGCCACGTCGGTCTGCTCGAAGGTCGGGTTGATGGTGTCCATATCCTTGAGTTTGTCGTAGGACACTTCCGCCTCGGCCAGCAGCACGTTCATATGGCCGGGCATACGACCGGCCACAGGGTGAATGGCGTACTCCACCTCGACACCGTTGGCTTCGAGGGTGTCGGCCAGTTCGCGCACGGCGTGCTGGGCCTGAGCCATGGCGAGACCGAAGCCGGGCACGATGACCACGCGCTGCGCGGTCTCCAGCAGCATCGCCACTTCCTCGGCGGAAGTGGATTTGATCTTGCCGGCGTAAACCTCATCCTGATCAATGGTTTCACCGCCTTCCGCCATCACGCCGAACAGCACGTTGGTGAGCGAACGGTTCATCGCCTTACACATGATCTGGGTCAGAATCAGGCCGGAGGCGCCCACCAGGGAACCGGTAATGATCAGCGCGCTGTTGCCCATGACGAAACCGGCGGCGGAAGCGGCCACACCGGAGTAGGAGTTCAGCAGCGCGATCACCACCGGCATGTCGGCACCGCCGATCGGCATCACCAGCAGGATACCCAGCACAGCGGCGGCGATGGCCAGTCCCCAGAATACCGTTGGTGAACCGGGGTTGGAGACCAGGTAGGCAATGGCCACGATGGAGCCGAGCAGCAACACGGCGTTCGCCGCCTTCATGCCCGGGAAACCCATCGGCTTGCCGTCGATCAGTTCCTGCAGTTTGGCGAAGGCCACGAAGGAACCGGTGAAAGTCACGGCACCGATCAGCACCGCGGCACCGGTGGCGATGATGCCCACCGTGTCCGGATGGCCACCACGGAAGAACTCAGCCGCCGCCACGGAGAAGGAAGCGCCACCACCAAAGCCGTTAAGCAGGGCTACCAGCTGCGGCATGGCGGTCATTTGTACTTTCTTCGCCAACAGCACGCCAATGATGCCACCGACCAGGATGCCGGCGATGATCACTTCATAGCTGACGATGTCCCGGTGCAGCAAGGTCACCACACAGGCCACCGCCATGCCCGCGCCGGCCAGCATGTTGCCGCGCACCGCGGTTTTCGGTTTGGTCAGGCCCTTGATGCCGAGCACGAACAGCACGGCGGCGATCAAATAGGCGATATCGATCCAGTTCTGGGAAATCTGCATTGCTTACTTCCTCTTGAACATCGCCAGCATTCGATTGGTCACCATGAAGCCCCCAATCACGTTGATGGTGGCCAGTACCACGGCGATGAAACCCAGCACCTTCACCAGCATGCCGGCGTCGGAGCCGGCGGCGATCAGCGCGCCCACCAGCGTAATGCCGGAAATGGCATTGGAGCCCGACATCAGCGGGGTGTGCAGGGTGGGGGGAACCTTGGTGATCAGTTCCACGCCGAGAAAGATGGCCAGCACGAAAAGCGTTAGTTCGGCTACGAAGTCCATTACTTCTCCTCCTTCCCGTTGTCGGCGTCCGCCGCCTCGGGTTCCGGTTTCTCCAGCGCGGGCAGGCCAAGCAGCTCACGCAAGCGTGTGTGCGGCACGTCGCCGTTGTGGCTGATAACGGTGTCCGCCACGATCTGGTCCTCGAAGTCCAGCGCCAGCTCGCCCTGGTCGTCAAGCAGCAGGTTGAGCAGGTTCTCCATGTTCTTGCCGAACATCTGGCTGGCATGGTGCGGCACGGAGGAGGGAACGTTTTCCGGACCGATGATGGTCACGCCATGCTCGATCACGGTCTTGCCGGACTGGGTCAGCTCACAGTTGCCCCCCCGTTCGGCGGCCAGATCGACGATCACCGAACCCTGCTTCATCGCCTTGACCATGTCGGCGGTGACCAGAATCGGACTCTTGGCGCCAGGGACGGCGGCGGTGGTGATCACCACGTCCATGTCCTTGATCACGTCGGTCATCAACTCGCGCTGACGCTTGAGGAAGTCCTCGCCCTGGGCTTTGGCGTAACCGCCGCTGCCTTCCGCTTCGCCGGTATCCAGATCCAGCTCCACCGGCTTGGCGCCAACGGACAGGATTTGTTCACGGGCAGCGGGGCGGACGTCATAGGCTTCCACCACGGCACCGAGGCGCTTGGCGGTGGCACAGGCCTGCAGACCGGCCACGCCGGCGCCCATGACAAACACCCGCGAGGCGTTCAGCGTGCCGGCGGCGGTCATGTTCATGGGGAACATGCGGTTGGCGGTGGTGGCGGCAAGCAGAACGCACTTGTAGCCCGCGATCATCGCCATGGAGGACAGCACGTCCATGGCCTGAGCCCGGGTAATCCGCGGCACCAGCTCCAGAGCGATGCCGGTGACATTGCTCTGGGCCAGTTGTTGGGCGAAACCTGGATTGGCCAGCGGATCGGTCATGCCGATGAGGAACTGTCCGCTCTTCATCTTGTCCAAATCGTCCTGGCCATTGGTCGTATTGCTGCCTGGCGTCTGCACCTGCAGGATAGCCTGGGCGCTGGAGAAGATTTGATCCCGGTCAGCAAGCTTGGCACCGGCGGCTTCATACTGGCCGTCGGTAAAACCGGCGGCGACGCCGGCACCCGTTTCAACGAGGATTTGAATATCGTGCTTCTTTAATAAAGCCGCGATATTGGCGGGCGTCAGGGCGACGCGCTCCTCGCCGGGGCGAATTTCCTTGGGAACACCGATAATCACCTGCGTTACCCCCGTTTATATGGTTTGTTGGGCAGCCCCCATGCCACGGCATTAACCGGAAATGCACGGAGGCCCTCACAAAAAGGCCGGTTTAAGAAAACCGGCCGTCGAGCAGGCTGCTAACCTTATTGTGGAGTGGCGAGCTTGGCAAACAAGAAATCGCGGTTTGGTGGATAGATGGTTAGATTTTGATCATAAAGATCATGATTTCTTCGCACTTTCGCTCAATTGTTGATCAACACGGGCCTTATCATCATCTTCATGCATATGGATGAAGGGGCCCAGAATGGTATCGCCACGCACCTGCGCCTTGATCACATGCAAAAAAGTGTAAGCCCCCAGTAACTTCCTCAGTAGAAAGATGAATTCCTTCGGCGGCACGTCGAAGTGAACAGACAGGGCGTTACGGCTGGCGCGATTCAGCACCCGGCTGGGCAGGTTGCTTTCCCCCCACAGATATTCCCCTTTCTCATTGATCACCGAAGCCGGCGGCGGAAAGCGATCCGGGTCCTGCAAGGCCTCGATGGCCTCGAAACAGAGGCCGGCGAAATCCTCCTGCACCCGGCGAGGGGGATCGCCGGAAAGAAAATGCAACGCCTTCATCGCCCGCACCAGGCGCTCGGTATCGTGATACCAGGCGCCGCGGATCATTTCCCGGCCGGGGCCCAGCACCTCGTCATCGAAATCGCGGATGGCGCCGAAGTCCAGAAGCACGATGCGGTCGTGGCCGTCCTCATCGATTTGCAGCAGATAATTGCCGAAATTCGGATCGGTCTGCATCTTGTTCCACTCGAACACCTCCCGGCAGCACAGCTCCATGATCGCGCGGCCAAGAAAGTTGCGACGTTCCTGGCTCAGAGCAACCACCTTCGGGTCACTGATGTGCAGTCCTTCCTCGTAGGAAAGGCACAAAATATTGTGGGAGGAGTACTCGGAAAACACTTCTGGAACAATGAAGCGGGGGTCTTCACGCAACGCTTCACGGAAATGGCGAGTGGTGTGGGCTTCGAGGTCGTAGTCCACTTCCCGGCCGAGCATGGCGCGCACCTCGCCCAGCCATTGATTGAACTGGTCGGTGATCGGCACCAGACGGCTCAGCTTGAGCAGCCGCACCAAGGCGCGCATGTCCGAATCTATGGCGTCGGCCACACCAGGGTACTGCACCTTGAGTACCAGCTCGCGACCGTCCTTTTTGCGCCGGGCCCGGTGGACCTGCCCCAGGCTGGCGGCGCCGAGCGGCTCCGGATCCACCTCCAGTTCCGCCAGTTTCACGGTGCCCAATTGCTGTTTAAGATGGCGCTCCATGGCCGGCCACTCGAGCGCGGCGGTGTCGTTTTCCAGCGAGTGCAAGGCGGTGGTGACCTCTTCCGGCAGGAAATGCTCTCCGAACAGGGCCATCATTTGCCCGATTTTCACCACCGAGCCTTTCAATTCGCCCAACTCGGCCACCAATTCCTCGGCCCGTTGAGAGAGAATGGCTTTCCGTCTTTCCTCACGCTTATCCGGGGCGGAGAACAGGGTGCCGGCACTGGCGGTGGCGTAGCGGGCGCCGGCGAGAAAGCCGGCGCGGGCAAGGGAAAAGCGCCGTTCCAGGGAACCGGTTTTAACCCTTTTGACGGTTTTTCGTGCCATATTTTCGCGCACTCCAAGATCTGCTAAGGCGATGGCATCAGCCACGGGCAACGGATTGGAAAAGTCCGCCATGAACCATGACTCACAGAGGGCAGTGTAGCCCGGCTCCGATCCTAGTGGTATGGCAGCGCCAACAGCAAGGCGCCGTCGGTGTCGCCGGAGACGGGAATCAAACAAACCCGGCGCCGTCAGCGGCGCCACGGCTCGGGAGAACCGAAACGTTATGACCACAGTCTGGATTCTGCTGCGCGGACTGATTCGCGAGCAGGCCCACTGGCAGGGCTTTGATCGCCGTTTGGCGGAAGTGTTGGGGGCGGGGCATGAGGTGCGCTGCGTGGATCTTCCCGGCAATGGCCGGCGTCATCATGAGCGCAGTCCCACCACGGTGGCGGAGATGGTGGACGCCGCCCGTGCCGAATTGGGGGATGACGTGCTGAGCCAGCGGCCCAGACTGGTGGCCCTGTCTCTTGGCGGTATGGTGGGGATGGACTGGCTACAGCGTTTCCCCGGCGAGCTCGGTGGTGCCGCCCTGATCAACAGCAGCACGGCGCGCTTCAGTCCGTTTCACCAGCGTTTACAGGTGCGTAACTATCCGCGTTTGCTGCGCGATGTGCTGCTAAGCCGGGATACGGAAGGCAGGGAGCGAGCGATTCTCGAGTTGACCAGCAACTTGCTGACGCCGGACCGCCTGGCCGAAGTAGCCCGGCAATGGGCCCTCATCGCCGGGCAAAGGCCGGTTTCCACGGCGAACAGTCTGCGCCAACTGTGGGCCGCCACCCGCTTTCGAGCGCCCGAGCAATTACCGCGGAGCAGCTCGGTGCTGATTGTGAATGGGGGAGGGGATCGTCTGGTAAGCCCGCGCTGTTCGCAAGCGTTGTCCCGCGCCTGGAACCGGCCGTTGAGCGTACACCCTCGGGCCGGTCACGATCTGTCCCTGGATGCGCCGGATTGGCTGGCGCGGGAGTTGAAGAGCTGGGCAGCGGCGTCAGGTTCCTGAAGCGACGCTCTGTTAATCCCGTTTGTCCGCCACCCGCTGAGCCTGCGCCAGCTCGATCATATCCGCCAGAATATGGCCGGTCTCGCGCAGGTAAGGGTCCTTCTTCATCGGATCCTCCGCCGCTTCCGGGTCCAGTGCCCGCTGCTCTTCCAGCGTCCGCAGCGCCGCCATATCCTCCAGCGGCTCTTCATCGCGGGCTTTGCGGCGGGCGTTTTCGATGTTCAGACGGCGCTTGTCGAAACCTTCCTGCCAGGATTCCCGGCTGGCCGCGTTGAGCGTCACTTCCTTGCGCTCGCGTGCCTCATCCAGCAAGGTGCGCAGCTCTTCCACATAGACGAACTCGGGATCCTTCTGGATGCGCCGTTCGTGACGCTGCCGCAAGGTCTGCAGGAACGGCATCAGATCCGCCACCTGCTGATAATCCGCGGAGTCGATTTCGTCCCAGGGCAGGGCATTGGGTAGGGCGCCTTCGCCCACCTCGTTGGTATCGATCAGCGACGGCATCAACAGGTCTGGAACAATGCCCAGATTCTGGTTACTGGAACCGGACACCCGATAGAACTTGGCGTTGGTCATCTTCAACTTGCCATGATTCAGGTCCAGCAGGGTCTGCACCGTTCCCTTGCCATAGGTCGGCTCGCCAACGATCAGCGCCCGCCCGTAGTCCTGCATGGCGCCGGCGAAAATTTCCGAGGCGGAGGCGCTGTAACGGTTCACCAGTACCGCCATGGGACCGGTGTAGAGCATGCCCGGGTACTGGTCGTTTTCGACACTGACACGGCCGGAGGATTCACGCACCTGCACGGTGGGGCCGCGGTTGATAAACAGGCTCACCAGCTTGTTGACTTCCAGCAGTGATCCGCCGCCATTGTTGCGCAGATCGATGATCAGGCCGTCCGGATTTTCCTTGCGCAATTCCACCAGCAACTTGGCCACATCCCGGGTGGTGCTGGTGTAGTTCGGGTCGCCACGATGAAAGGCGTTGAAGTCGAGGTAGAAGGCCGGAATTTCGATGATGCCGAGCTTGACGTTCTCGCCATCGTGATTCAGTTCGATCACTTCCTTCTTGGCGGCCTGTTCCTCCAGCACCACCTTGTTGCGCACTATGGTGACCGTGCGGGTGCTGTGATCGCCAGCGCCGCCGGCGGGAATGATCTCCAGCCGCACCTCGGATCCCTTGGGCCCGCGAATCATGTCGACGACTTCATCCAGGCGCATGCCAACCACATCGACGATGGCGTCCTTGTCACCCTGGCCGACCCCGATGATGCGATCCGCCGGTTTCAGTTGCCCGGCCTTGGCGGCGGGGCCGCCCGGTACCAGCCGTACCACCTTGGTGTAGCCGTCCTCATACTGCAGCACGGCGCCGATGCCTTCCAGCGAGCGGCTCATGCTGATGTCGAAGTTTTCCGAATTATGCGGAGTGAAATAGTTGGTGTGTGGATCGAAGGTCTGTGCCAGCGCATTCATGTAGAGTTGGAACACGTCCTCGGAACTGTTTTGCTGCACCCGGCTGAGCTGGCCTTCGTAGCGGCGCACCAGGCGGTCCTGGATTTCGCTCTCGGGGGTGCCGTTGAGCCGCATGGACAGCACGGAATTACGCAGATAATCATCCCAAATTTGATCCAGGGCCTGCTGATCCGGCGCCCAATCGGCCTTGGTGCGATCCACCAGCACCTTGCGGTCGCTGTCGAACTTCCATTTATCGAGATCGCCGCGCAGTTGCGTCAGCGCTTTCTGCAAACGGTGTTCCACCCGTTGCTGGAAGCGGTTGAAGATGGTGTAGCCCGCCTCCAGAGTGCCTCTGCGCAGCTGATCATCGAGCTGGTCGCGATAGCGGTCGAATTCGCCGATGTCCTCGGCGGTGAAGTACAGGCGGTTCGGGTCCAGATCCTTGATGTACTGGTCCAGCATCTGCCCGGACAGGGAATCATCGAAGTCCAGCCGCCGGTAATGCAATTTCAGGCGGTCGACGATTTCCTTCGCCGCTTCCCGATGCACCTTATCCGGCTTGATGCTGCCCTGGACCTCCGGCGCCGCCGCCTGCAGGCCGTCTCCAATATGCAGGGCGCCGCCCAGTAGCAACCCGGCAACGATCAAGGCACTCAGCTTGCGAATTACGCTCATGGACTCACTCAATGATTCATTTACTGGCAGTATACGGGAACCTCTGATTAATTCGTATGGGAGGTCCGGATTTGTGACCACCATCCATGGTGGTCACCATGCGGGCCGTCGACAGGGCGACGTCAAACATCGTTCCTGACGATGTGTTTGTGACCGCCACCCACCGCCACGGCATCCACAACTACGGAGAGCACCGTACACCATGCATCGCCTGTTTACCGGCTTCTTCCTGATCGGCATCGCCGGCGCCATCCTGCAACTACTGCTCGGCGATACCGGGGCGCCCGCCCGCGTGGTGGGCGCGCTGTGGGAGGCGGCCGATCTGGCGGTTCAGGTCAGCCTCGGGCTGATTGGCGTGCTGGCCTTGTGGAGCGGTCTGTTCCGCCTGGCCGAGCAAAGCCGTCTCGCCGACCGGCTTGCCGCTCTGGTTCAACCGGTACTCCATCGTCTGATGCCATCGGTGCCGGAAGGTTCACAGGCCGGCGCCGGCATTTCCATGAACATGGCCGCCAATATGCTCGGCCTGGATAATGCCGCCACGCCGCTGGGGCTCAAGGCGATGAGCTCGCTGCAGGAAAGCAATCCACGGCCGCGAACGGCCAGCGATGCGCAAATCATGTTCCTGGTACTGAACACCTCCGCGGTGACGCTGGTACCGGTGACCGTGCTGCTATACCGCACCCAGCAGGGCGCGGCCGACCCCGCCGACATCTATTTGCCCATGCTGATGGCAACCACCGCTTCCACGTTTGTCGGCGTGGCCCTGACCGCCCGTCTGCAGGGCATACGGCTGCGGGATCCGATACTGCTCGCGGTCGCCGGCGGCTGGCTGGCGTTGCTTGGTTTGCTCGGGCTGGCGGTATGGTGGGTACCGGCGGACGCCAGTGCGCGGCTTTCCAGCCTGCTCGGCAACGGCCTGCTGCTGGCGGTAATCGGCGCCTTTTTCGTGGCGGCCTGGCGGGCCAGGGTGGACAGCTATGACGCCTTTATCGAAGGTGCCAAGGAAGGCTTTACCCTGGCGGTGAGGCTGATCCCGTATCTGGTCGCCATGCTGGCCGCCATCGCCATGCTGCGCGCCAGCGGTGTACTCGAAGCGGTGCTTTCGGCGATCCGGCATACCGCCTTGTGGCTTGGCTGGGACACCCGTTTCGTGGACGCCTTGCCGGTGGCCCTGCTGAAGCCATTAAGCGGATCCGGTGCCCGCGCCGCCATGCTGGATGTCATGCATACACAGGGCGTGGATTCGCTGGCCGGTCGCATGGCGGCGGTGATGCAGGGTTCCACCGAGACGACTTTTTACGTTCTCGCCGTCTACTTTGGCAGTGTCGGAGTGCGAAACTTCCGTTATGCCTTGTGGTGCGGTCTGGCCGCCGACGCCGCTGGACTGGTTACCGCGATTCTGGTCAGCTACCTGTTTTTCGGCTGACCGCCTGCTTTGCTAGCCGGGAACGTCCGCCGCCGCGGTGACGATATGGCGGAAGGTAAGATTGAGACGGGACTCGCGCACCCGCCGACGGCGGGGCAGGGCGTGTTCATAATAACGCTGCACCTGGGGAGACATAATCAACAGGCTGTCGTGGGACAGCGGCAACCGGTGGCTTTGCCGGTGCTCACCGTAGCGGCGCAGGCAGAAGTCGCGGGTGGCGCCGAGATTATAGGACAGGATCCAGGGGGCCGGTCCCAGTTCCGGCTCATTATCCCGGTGCCAGCCCATGGTGTCGTCGCCATCCCGATAGAGATTGGCCAGAGCACCGTTGGGCGTTAGTCCGGTCAGCGCGGTCACCGCGCGCCGTAATGGCGTCAGCCGGTCGGGCCAACCCCCGGCCCGGTGAATGAGCCCGGAATAGCGGTAAGTGACACCGGTGTCACCCAGCCAACAGACCAGCCGGGGCACCGGATGAGAACGGCCGAACACCTGTACACGGGGTTGTTCCCAGGGGAGTTCGTTACAAAGCGTGTGGAACAGGGCCGAAGCAGAAGGGCCGAGAAGCCGCTCAATCAGCCAGATGCGTGCCCCTCTACCCAATTCAAGGGGAGGGGGCAGGGAGTCGAGCCGGGAAAGTGTGTGGTTGACAGTCATCGCAACCTGCTCTATCTAAGCGCCTTTGACCATCTATGTACGCATGGATGATGCTTATGCGCAGTTTAGTGGAAGGTCCGTCGCCAGGAGTCTAGCATGCTGTACGTTTACGATATTGAAGACGGAGTGCTCCGCGAGCGGGATGTGGCGGGGCTGACCCCGGACACCGCCAAGGAAGCCAGTTGGATCGACCTGGTGGACGCCACCGCTGAAGAACGGCAGGAGGTACAGCACCTGTTCCGCCAGGCGCTGCCGGAATCCGACGATGTGGAGGAGATCGAATCCTCCGCCCGTTTCTTCCATGATGAGCATGGTCTTCACGTGCACTCCCTGTTCGTTCATCAGAGCGAGGGGCGCCACCGCACCTCGACCGTGGCGTTTGTGTTGCAACCGGGCCGGCTGTTGACCTTCAGGGATTCCCGCGCTCCGGATTTCCGGCTCATGCGCATGCGTATCCGGCGCGGCTGGGTGCGCGCCCTGGAGCCGCTGGACATTCTGCTGAGCATTCTTGAGCAGAAGACCGAGAATCTGGCCGATACGCTGGAGGACATCCATCGGGACCTGGAGGATGTCAGTTATCTGGTGCTGGAGGATGAGGAAGCGGAACTGGAGGACGGCATCGAGAAACTGGCCCATCTGGAAGACAGCAACGGAAAAATCCGCCTGTGTCTGATGGATACCCAGCGTTCGATCTCCTTTATCCAGCGCTATGTGCGGGCCGACAAGGAGCGCCGCCGCACCTGCTCGGAAATCCAGCATGACCTGGACACCTTGATGTCCCACGCCACTTTTTTGTTCGAGAAGATCAACTTCCTGATGGATTCCACCCAGGGGTTCATCAATATCGAACAGAACCAGATCATCAAGATCTTTTCCATTGCCGCCGTGGTCTTCCTGCCACCGACCATGATTGCCAGCATATATGGCATGAACTTCCAGGTGATGCCGGAACTGAACTGGGAATTGGGCTATCCGGCGGTGATCGGGCTGATGTTCCTGTCGGGTTTCGCCCCGTACTGGTACTTCAAACGGAAGGGCTGGCTGTAATTGCTGGATTGTAGGAGCCTGCCCTGCAGGTTCTTTAAGGAAGGCGCCAGAGGTCAGCCTGGCGATGGGCGCGGCCATCTTCATGCAGCTTGATCAGATGCGCCTCGAGTGACAGACACGCCACACCGTGCAGGAATTCAGGCACATCGTCGTAAACCCGTTTCACCAGGTCCGGCACGCTGGTGGCCTCGCCGGTGAGGGCGGCGAAGACTTTCTTTTCCCGCTCCAGCCGGTGGTTGATGGTGTGATCCACCAGCGCCAACGGCTCGTCAATGACGTCGCCATGCCCGGGAGCCATGCGTTTGATATCCCATTGCCGCAGCTTGTCCAGGGAAGACAGATAGGCGTTCATGGAGCCCGAAGGCGGGGCTATCACCACGGTGGACCCCTGAATCAGATGGTCGCCGGTGAACAGCAGCGCCTCTTCCTTTAGCAGGTAACACAGGTGGTTACCGACATGACCGGGTGTGGCGATCACCTCCAGGGTCAGGCCGCCGCAGTCCACGGTATCACCGTCCTTGAGCTCGCGGGCCGGTTCCCAGGTGGTGTCCTGCAAACCATCGTCCGGCACCCAGGGGCCTTCCAGCACGGCACCGGTGGCGGCGGCCAAGTCATGGGCTCCGGGGGAATGATCGCGATGGGTGTGGGTGACGATAATGCGCTCGATCGGTCGCCCCAGTTCCTCGGCCGCGGCCAGCAGAGCCCGGGTATGCTCCGGGTCGGTGGGGCCGGGATCAATCACCGTCAGGGCGCGGCCGCCCACCAGATAGCTGTTGGTGCCGGGGCCGGTCATCATGCCGGGGTTACGGCCCAGCACACGCCAGGCATTGGTAGCGATGGCCGTGGACTGGCCGGGAATCAGCGCCGCCATGGTAACTCCATTGGTTCGGGAAGCGCATTGTGACCATTTAGTCCTGGCTTGCAAACCCCCCGGTATGACGGCGACCGTGCCTATTCGCCGTACACTTGTACTTCCCGGACCCGCAACTCCCAACGGTCCGGGGTCTGCATGCCGCGGTCGCGGTCGGCCACCACCGCCACGGGATAGCGGCCACCGGCGGGCACATGAATGGACACTGGAATCCGCTCTTCATGGAGTGTCTCGCAGGCTTTCGCCGGTGGGCAGGAGAGGGCGACCGTGTCCAGCAGCACATGGGCGATGGCATGCTCCCCCCGGTTGCTGATCTCGCCGCTTACCCGCACCCCGGTCTCCATCTGACTGACACCGGTGACAGTAACGGTGATCGATGCGGGATCACCGGATACCAGACGCTCCTGGTCGGTGAACAGAAAGGAAATCAGCATCACGGCGCTGGCCACGCCGACCCCGGTGAGCACCAGATAGAAAGGGCGCCGCCCGGCCTGCCAGCTGCCCCAGAGCAACACCACCACCGCGGTCACCACCGCCAGAACCAACAAATACCGCATGCTCTTTATCCTTCTGTTTTGTTTCCCCGGCGCCGCCGCGATCCTCGTCCGCCGGCGTCACCCGGATTGGAACCGGCCCTGCCTATGCCGTTCAGTGGTCCAAACTATGGCCGCTTGCGCTACCATCTATGGCTGCTTAATCATGAGCCGTGCCCCGGCATGGCGGTTGCCAGACCATCATGATGGCGGTATTCACGATTTCATGCCACGGAGGAAAACCCATGCTGATAGTGGTCTCGCCGGCCAAGACCCTGGATTACGAGTCATCATTGCCGGCGCTGCGCGCCACTCAACCGCGCATGCTGGATGACAGTGAAACACTGGTGGAAAGAGCCCGCAAACTGTCGCCGGCGGATCTGTCCAGCCTGATGGGGGTGAGTGACAAGATCGCCCACCTCAACGTCGAGCGCTTCGCTCTGTGGCAACGCCCCTTCAACAAGGACAATGCCCGTCCGGCACTCTTCGCCTTCAAAGGGGATGTTTACACCGGACTGGATGTAAGCCGGTTCAGCAAGGACGACCTGGCCGCCGCACAGCATCGGCTGCGCATGCTGAGCGGTCTTTACGGAGTCCTGCGGCCGCTGGATCTGATGCAACCGTATCGTCTGGAAATGGGCACCAAACTGGACACACCGGCCGGCAAGGACCTGTACGCCTTCTGGGATGAACGCATTACCCGGCAACTGATCAAGGACATGCGCGCCGTGGGCACTGACGTGCTGGTGAACCTTGCTTCCAATGAATACTTCAAATCCGTGCGAACCAAACTGTTGCCGGGGCCGGTCATCGAGCCGGTCTTTCAGGATGAGAAGAACGGCAAATATAAAGTCATCAGTTTCTACGCCAAAAAAGCCCGCGGCATGATGGCGGCCTGGATATTGCGCAAGGGGTTTGAAAAGCCCGAGGATCTGAAGCGATTCAGGGAGGCGGGGTATCGCTATGACAAAACGTCTTCCACGGACACCAAACCGGTGTTCCGAAGAGCCGAGCAGGGCGGTTGATCGTGGCCCTTTTCATACAGAAAAGGGCCACGATTTCACTGCCAGTCGGCCTCAAAGCCCTCGGGCTTGATCACCAGCACATCATTGCGGGCGTGCACCAGCAGGGATTCGGCGGTGGCGCCCAGCAGCAGCCGTTCCACTTTGTTGCGGCGCACCGTCCCCACCACCAGCACATCGGAGCCGTTATTTTCACAGTAGTCGGCCAGGGTGCCGGCGATTGGCCCTTCCAGCATTTCCGTGCGCTCCAGCGGCAGACCGTGGCGCTCGGCGAAACGGTCCAGAGCGTCGCGGTGACTCTTGCGAATGCTCTCGGCACTGGCGGCGTATTCAGGCAACGCTTCTCCCGCCACCAATAACAACGTCTCGTCCGGATGTTCCAGCACGTGCACGGCGTTGAGTGACGCCTGCAGCGGCGCCGACCATTCCCGGGCAGCGGCCAGTACGGTGGCGTCCAGGCCGTTCTCGTCTTCTTCCTCCGGCTCGATCGCCGCGGTAAACACCGGCGGCTCGCTCCAGGGACGGTCCTGCACGCAAAGCACCGGACAGGGCGCTCTGCGGATCAGCAGCCAGTCCCGTGGCGTAAACAGATGACGCCGCAGAGTGCCTTCCTCGCTGGTATGAACCACCACCAGGCGTGGTTTGGCGGCAATTACCGTCTGCCGCAGATCTTCATCCTGATCCTTGTGCGTGGTGATATGCACGGAGGCCTCGGTACCCGCCAGCAAGTCCTGGATACGCCTTTCCCAGGCGTTACGGATTTGCTGTTCGGCTGCTTGCCGGCGTTTCTGGTCCAGTCCCACGGCACGGCGCATGGCCGACGAATCGCTATTGACGGTCACCACTAGAGGGCAGCCCAGTGCCGCGGCCAGCAGCCGGCCTTTCTTCAACGCCGGCTGCGGAGCCTTCAGGTGGCGGTCCAATACAACGAGAATGCCATCGGTCGGAATAGTCATGGTGCCTCCACTTGTAGTCTGCCGCTGCCGCAAAGCGCCTCCCGGTCGATGATTTCCACATCCCTGCCGTCCACCAGCAGCATCTCCTGCTGCTGAAAACGGGTGAAAATGCGGCTCACTGTTTCCACCGCCAGTCCCAGGTAATTGGCGATGTCGTAGCGGGACATGGGCAGACGGAAGCGGCTGCTGCTCAAGCCCCGGCGCTGCTGACGCGCGGCCAGGGACAACAGTAGAGAAGCCACTCTGTCATCCGCGCTCTTCTTACTCAACAGCATGTGCAGTTCGCGGTCGGCTCGGATCTCGTTGCTCATCAGCGAGAAGAAGTGATGCTGCAAGGAGGGGATGCGCTGCGACAGATCCTCCAGGCGATGGAAGGGGATCTCGCACACCGTGGCGGTTTCCAATGCCTTGGCGTTGGAAACGTGGTGCGCGGTGCTGATGCCGTCCATGCCGACGATCTCACCCGGCAGGTAGAAGCCGGTAACCTGTTCCTCGCCCTCATCGGAGAGGACATAGGTCTTCAGGGCCCCGGAGCGCACGGCGTAAACCGCTCCGAACGGGGAGGCGGCGCGAAACAGGTGCTCTCCGCGCTTGAGAGGGCGGCCGCGGCGGATGATGCCATCCAGTTCGTCAAGCTGGGAAGGCGCCACCGCCAACGGCAGGCAAATGGGGCTGAGACTACAGTCGTTGCATGAAACGTGACGAGGCATGCTGCGTACCTCCATATTGGATACACTGCGTAGTGCAATTACGGCTTGAGACATTATGGTCTCCCGGATCGGTGACGGCGAGCTAAATAATGCGACTGAATCGCTGTGGGTTCGGGGTGCCGGCATAGCGGTCAAACAACATCGCCAGAGCGCGCACCACCAGGCGCCCGGTATCGGTGACCTTCAACACGGGGCCGTCCATATCAATCAGCCCCAGTTTCTCGAATTCGCCCAGCGCGGCCAGCTGGTCCTTGAAATAATCGGCGAAATCCACTTCCCAACGCTGTCGAAAGGCGACCAGATCCAGCCGCAGGTCGCACAGCAGCCCCATGATCACGTCACGGCGCAGGCGATCGTCCCAATCGAGCAGGAAACCCCGCTCGATCGGCATACGCCCCTCTTGCACGGCTTCCTGCCAGTCGCTCAGAACCTTGACGTTCTGCGCGTAGAAATCATCAAAAGCGCTGATCGCGCTGATCCCCATGCCCAAAAGGTCGGCGTCGCCATGCAACGAGTAGCCTTGGAAATTGCGGTGCAGGGTGCCGTTGCGCTGCGCCACCGCCATGGGATCGTCCGGCAGGGCAAAATGATCCATGCCGATCAGCACGTAGCCGGCCGCCTCCAGGGTTTCGCCGGCCAGTTTCAGCATGGCGAGTTTTTCCTCCGGACTGGGCAGCGCGGTTTCCTGGATTTGTCGCTGCACCTTGAAGCGCGCCGGCATATGGGCGTAGTTGTAAAGTGAAATGCGCTCCGGGCGTAAAGCCAGCAACTGTTCCAGGGAGCGGGCCAGGCTGGAGGCGGACTGCCAGGGCAAACCGTAAATCATGTCGGCATTGATGGAGTGGAAACCGAAATCCCGGGCGGCCTCGAATACTTCGGTGATCAGCTCGAGGGATTGCTCCCGGTTAACCGCTTTCTGCACCACCGGATCCAGATCCTGAATGCCGATACTGAGCCGGTTGAAACCCAGCCCCCGCAGCAGCCCGAGACGGGCGCGATCCACCGTGCGCGGATCGACCTCGATGGCGTACTCGCCGCGATCATCTTCCAGCAGATTGAAATGACGGGCCAGGTCATAGACCAGCTCGGTCATCTGCGCGTCACTGAGGTAGGTGGGGGTGCCGCCGCCCCAATGCATCTGCACCACGGGCCGTTGCGGGTCCACCAGCGCCGCCTTGGCTTTGATCTCCTGCTTCAGGAAGGTCAGATAATCCTCGGCCTTGGCCCGGTTGCCGGTGATGATCCGGTTGCAGGCGCAGTAGTAGCACACCGTGGCGCAGAACGGGATATGGCAGTACAGCGACAGTGGACGGCGGGCCTGATTACCGCGGGCCGCGGCCCGCCGGTAGTCCTCCTCGCCGACTTCCTCATGAAACTGGGTGGCCGGCGGATAGGAGGTGTAGCGGGGCCCGGGGCCTCCGAATCGGCGGATCAGATCCGGATTCCATTGCGTCATGTCAGCGCTCCAAAGGGTAATGGCGGCATCATGCCACTATGACCATCGCCGACCTTGATGCAGATCAAGGATGGTGATGGACATGGACGTCTCCGGGCAGCCCGTGCTGAAGAAACACCAGCGCCAGCGCCAATGTCATCGCCGCCGCCACATATCGGGCGGGCCCCCGCCGCAACCGCGCCAATTGCCCGCCGAACACGCCGGCAGCGCCCACCGGCAGCAGGGTAGTGGCGCCGAACATCCCCATGACCAGGGCACCATCGGCCCATTCACCGGTTCCGGCGGCCAGCACCAGGGCGGAATAAAGCAATCCACAGGGCAAGAACCCCCACAGACCACCCAGTGCCAGCGCCTTGAGCGGGTGATCCACCGGCATCAGACGGCGCGTCAGCGGGGACAGCCGGCGCCACAGCCCGGCCCCGAGACGCTCCAGTGCCCGGATCGGCGCGCTGCGGCCGAGGAAATGAGCGGTCAGCAAAACCATCAACAGCGCTGACAGCAACGCTGGCCAGTGCCAACCGCCCGCCACCGGGCCACTGGCCAATTGACTGCCCAGGCCTCCGGCGACCGCGCCCAGACCGGCGTAGGTCAACAGGCGGCCGCTGCCAAACAGCCCCTGCCAGGCGATCAGCCTGCTGCCGCGCCGCCGTTCTTCGGGGATCGAGAAGCTCAGGGCGGCAGCGATGCCGCCGCACATTCCGGCGCAGTGCAGGGCACCGCCGACGCCGAGGGCGAGCGCACCGGTCAACGCCACGGTAAGCGGGTCAACGATCATGATCGGCCCCCTTGCCAGCGTTTCGCCGCTGTTCTCGGTCTTCGAAAATCACCGTCCAGGCGGCATGATCCAGATCCTCGAACTGGCCCTGGCGTAAAGCCTTGAACAGCGCCCACACCGCCACGGCGAGGAACAGCAAGGCCACCGGAATCAACAAGAGCAGGCTTTCCATGTGGTTATCCTATTGGCGTTGAGTGTCACCAGCAGTGACGAGGCGGACATTCCCAGAGCCGCTGCCCAGGGCGGTATCCAGCCGGCCATGGCAAGAGGGATCGCCACCAGGTTGTAGCCGAGAGCCCAGGTCAGGTTCTGGCGGATCACCGCCTGGCAGCGATCCGCCAGACGGGGCAGATCAGCCAGCCCCTGCAGCCCCTCGTTGAGCAAATAGATCCCGGCGGCGCGACGCGCCAGACTGGAAGCCGCCGCCGGTGCCACCGATACCGTCGCCCGCAACAGCGCGGGCGCGTCGTTGATGCCATCTCCCACCATCATTTGCGGTCCTTCCTGCTGCTCCAGTTTCTGCAACCAGGCCGCTTTGTCATGGGGCGCCAATCGCGAGCGGGCTTCGCCGATGCCCAGTTCATCAGCCAGCGTGGCCACCGGCTCGGCGGCGTCGCCGCTGGCCATGCGCAGCCGCCACCCCCGTTGACGCAGTTGCTCAAGTACCGCCGGGGCTTCCGCACGTGGCTGGTCCCGCAACCAGAACAGCGCCTGGGTTTGGCCGTCACGTGTGAGGGTCAGACACGTCTCGCCGCCACGACTCAACTCCGGCGCCCCGCCCATGGCCCATTGGTGGCCCTGAAAACGGCCGCGGGCGCCGCTGGTGCTCAAACGCAAGTCCTCGATCGGCACCGGCGATAAATCATCAAAAGCCCTCGCCAGCGGGTGCGGATGATCCCGTTCCAGACCGGCTGCGATTCGGGGCAGGGTGGTGAGTCCTTCCGCCCCGACGTCGGCGGTGGCTTGCCACGCCACCCGCTGAAATCGGCCGGTGGTCAGAGTGCCGGTCTTATCAAACAGGACACCGCGAATACCCGGCAAGGATAAAAACTGAGAAGGGGAAGCAATCAGCAAGCCCAGCTTCAGCGCCCGGGCCAGCGTGGCGGACAGTGTCAACGGCACCGCCAACGCCAAGGCGCAAGGGCAGGTCACCACCAGCAAGGCCAGCATGTGCTCGAACGCCTCAGCCGGACCGCGATGCCAATGCAACAGAAGGGTGGCTATCGCCAGCAGCAGTACCGTGACGGTGAACAGCGGGGCCACTCTCTGCCAATCTCTCACCACCGTCACCCGTTCTTCCTGCGCGCGCGCCACCTGTTCCCCTATGCGCGCCACCAGGCTGCTGTCGGCGGCACTCGCGGCCTCGATATCCACACTGCCTTCCAGGATCCGGCAGCCGGCCTGCACCACATCGCCGGTGGTGCGGGTACGCGGCAGGGATTCGCCGGTCAGGGCCGCCTCGTTAAGGCGCGCTTCGCCGGCGCGGATAACCCCATCCACCGGCACGGTTTCCCCCTGGCTGACGCGCACGGTATCGCCGGCGCACAACTGGGCGGTAGCCACCCAGTCGCCACCCTCGATGTCACCCAGCCGCCGCACGACCAACGGCAGAGTGTCCTGCAACTGCTGCCAGGAACGCTGGATGCGCTGACGCTGGTGCAGTTCCAGCCAGCGGCTGAGCAGCAGGAAGAACACGAACATGGCGGCGGAATCGAAGTAAACGTGCTCACCACCGCTGGCCATCACCACCAGCGAGCCGCCCCAGGCCAACAACAGCGCCAGGGCCACCGGCACGTCCATGGTCGGGCGGCGTACTTTCAGGCTGCGCCAGGCGCCCTGGAAAAAGGGCCAGCCGGAATAGAACACCACCGGTGTGGCCACCAGCAGACCCGCCAGCCGGAACAGGTCCTGGTAAATGCGATCCGTGCCCTCGAACACGCCAATGTAGAGCGCGGCGGAATACATCATGGCCTGCATCGCGCCAAGGCCGGCCAACGCCAACCGGCCCAACAGGCGGCGCCGTTCTTTCTGCAGATGCCCTTCCCAGGTGGGATCGCCCGGCAGGGCGACCCGGTAGCCCAGTTCCAGAATGCGGCGCACGGCGTTGCGGGGGAATCGGTGTTCGGCGGCGTCATATTCCAGGGTCAATTGCATGCTGGCCAGATTGACCTGAACCGAGCGGGCGCCGGGGAGCCCCATCACCACTTTTTCAATCAGCCAGCAGCAGGCCGCGCAGGTAAGCCCGGAGACCTGCAGCCGCAAGCGCCGCCGATCATCCTGCTCCTGGATGTGAGCGGCCAGCAACTGAGGCATATCGAACAGTGCCAGAGTGCGCTCCGCTTCCTCGCCGGCCACCAGCGGCCCGTTATTGCTGCGGATAGCGTAGTAGTCCTCCAGACCGAGGCGATGAATCATCTCCACGGCGGCGGCGCAGCCAGGACAGCAGGTGGGCTTTTCCCCTCCCGGAGTGCGGGCGACGAAAGGCGAAACACCGACGCCTTCGCCACAGTGCCAGCAGGCCGTGCTCATGGCGCGCCCTGCTGCGGCTGCAGGCGCTGACGCAATCGCCAATGTCCCTGTTCCGGCGTCACCGTCACCACCCAGTGATCATTCACCGCCAGAGCGCCCCCGTCGGCGCGATAACGACCGCCTCCCTGATGAAGGAATGTCATGGCAATATCGCGCTCGGCGAAGGTCGGGTGGCGGAACGCCAGTTGCAACCGTTCAGGCCAGGGCATGGGCACTTTGCTGGTCAGTCGCAGACCGGCCGGTTCACCGGCGTACAGCCGCAGTTCGAGACCGAGCCGGCGGGCCTGATCCAGGTCGGCCATGGAACGGTTGATGGCCTTGCCCTGTTGATACCAGTCGTCCGCCACGGTGGCGTCGGCATGACGTATCGCCAGAGTCAGGGTAACCATGCCCCCCACCACCGAGGACAGCGGGATCAGAATAACCAGCCATACCAACGGGTAGCGATACCAGGGCAGGGTGCCATCACGGAGCGATGAAGCGTGATTCATGGCGCACCTCCAGATCAGGCACATCCAGATCCTGCACCCGGAACCAGATGGTCCGGTTGTCCAGATCGGTGACATAGGGGTCGTAGCTGACCGTGAGGGGCAGGCTTCGGTGTTGTCCGCCTTCCAGTGTCACGGTCACTTCGCCGTGGACCAGTTCCAGGCCCTCCGGCGCTTCCAGGGTGACGCGATAGCGGTGGCTGTGCTGGTCCTTGTTCTGCAGTTCCAGGCGGTAGCTGTTTTCCACCTCGCCCAGACTGGTGAGGCGATAGAGTTGGTTACGGTCACGCAACACATCCACCTGCAGTGGCACCCGGCTGTACAGCGCCCAGACAAACGCCAGCGACAACAGGGAAATCACCACGCCATAACCGATCAGGCGTGGCCTCAGTACCTGATGGCGGCCGCCGGCGAGGGCGTTTTCGGTGGTGTAGCGAATCAGCCCGTGAGGTTTGTTGATGCGATCCATCACCTGATCGCAGGCGTCGATACAGGCGGCACAGGTGATGCATTCGTACTGCAGGCCATCGCGAATATCGATGCCGGTGGGGCAAACCTGTACGCACAGGCTGCAGTCCACGCAATCACCAGTCTGGGAGACGGCCTGCTTTTTACGGGAGCCACGGCCACGGGGTTCGCCCCGGGCGGTGTCGTAGGACACGATAAGCGTGTCGCGGTCGAACATGACGCTCTGGAAACGCGCGTAGGGGCACATATACAGGCATACCTGCTCACGCAGGAAGCCGGCATTGCCGTAGGTGGCGACGGTGAAGAAGCCGATCCAGAACAGCGCCCAGCCCCCCACCTGGGCGGTGAGAAAGTCCGGCACCAGCTCACGGATCGGGGTGAAGTAGCCGACGAAGGTCAGTCCCGTGACCAGCCCCAGCAACAGCCAGCACAGGTGCTTGCCAGTGCGACGCCAGAGTTTGTTGAACGACCAGGGCGCCTTGTCGAGCTTCATGCGCTGATGGCGGTCGCCTTCGAATATCCGTTCGATTCCCATAAAGAAGCGGGTCCAGGTGGTCTGCGGGCAGACATAACCGCAGTAGACCCGCCCGGCCAGAACGGTAAAGAAGAACAGGGCGAACGCGGCCAGCATCAATGCCCAGGCCAGGAACAGGAAGTCCTGCGGCCAGAAGGTGATGCCGAAGATGTGGAAACTGCGATGGGGCAGGTCGAACAGCACCGCCTGCCGACCCTGCCACTGTACCCAGGGCAACAACAGATACAGACCCATGGTCAGACTCAGTCCCAGATCGCGCAGGCGCTGGTAATGGCCAGACACCTGCTTGGCCTGAATCCGTTCACGCTTGGCGTACAACGCCACCGAGCGGCCGTCGTCGATGCCTTCGGAATGAACCGGGATGCGCTCCGTTTTCGACATTCTGACTACTCCTCGGTCTCCATGGACAGGCTGTAGACGTAGGCGGCCAGCACGTGGATACGTTCCGGCGTCAAAACCCCTTCATGGGCTGGCATATGCCCCTGACGGCCTTCCCGGATGGTGGTTTCGATGTCCTCCAGACGGGCCCCGTAGAGCCAGATACCATCGGTCAGGTTGGGGGCGCCAATCATCTGGTTGCCGGTGGCGTCGGCGCCATGGCAGGCGGCGCACACCTGGAACCGAGGCTCGGCCCGTTCGGCCGCGTCACGATACTCTGGCTTGTCCTTGAGGTCGGGCCGGCTGAGGGTTTGCACGTACATGGCCATGTCCCGCACCGCTTCGTCGCTGTTGCCAATGGCCGCCGCCATCGGCGTCATGGTGCCGCGGCGTCCACTGGTAATGGTCTGCACGATGGCGTCGGGGGAGCCGCCGTAGAGCCAGTCACCATCGGTAAGGTTGGGATAGCCGCGTGCGCCGCGCGCATCGGAGCCGTGGCAGATGGCGCAGTTCTGCGCGAACAGCCGGCCACCAACGTCCCGGGTCTCGGGATAATGAGCCAGCTCATCCACCGGCACCTTGGCGAATTCCTGGAACAACGGCTCGCTGCTTTTTTCCACCAGCGCCACTTCCTGTTCCCATTGAGTGACGCTGGTCCAGTTCAGCAGGCCGCCGAACCGGCCCAGGCCTGGGTAGAGCACCAGATAGCCGACGGCGAAAACCAGGGTGCCGATGAACAGAAACAGCCACCAGCGGGGTAGGGGCTGGTTTCGCTCCTCGATGCCGTCGAACTTGTGACCGGTGGTGTCCTGTCGCGCCTCCTCGGCGGACAGGCGGGAATTGGCGAACAACAGCACCGCGCAACCCACCAGATTCAACACCACGATAAAAATGATGTACCCGCTCCAGAAATCACTCATGGATTTGCTCCCCGCCGCTCCCGGCCCGGGCCTGTTGATCGTCACGCACCGGCAGCTTGGCCAGTTCCTGATATTGCTGTTTGCGGCCGGGCCGGTAGACCCAGGCCACCAGGGCGAGAAACGCCAGGAAAAACAGTACGGTCAGAACGCTGTGATAAGTCATTCACGAACCTCCTTACGGGCCTGGCCAAGGGAGAGCAGGTAAGCCACCAGCGCGTCTTCCTCACTGGCATCGGCCCATTCGCCGTTCACCTTTTCCATCTGCTCGGCCACATCCTGCTCGCTGTAGGGCACACCGAATAGGTCCTTGAACACGCTCAGCTTGCGTTCCATGTGCTTCCAATCCACCGGCGTGTTTTGCAGCCAGGGGTAGGCTGGCATATTGGACTCAGGCACCACCGCGCGCGGATCGCGCAGGTGTTCCCGATGCCATTGTTCGGTGATCGGGCGCAGTCCCACCCGTGCCAGATCCGGACCGGTACGCTTGGACCCCCACAGGAACGGATGCTCCCAGACGTCTTCTCCGGCCACGCTGTACGGCCCGAACCGTTCGGTTTCCGCGCGCAGCGGCCGCACCATCTGGGTGTGGCATACATGGCAGCCTTCACGGATGTAGATATCGCGACCGGCCATTTCCAAGGCATCGTAGGGCCGCAAAGTGGACATCGGCTCGGTGGTGGATTTCTGCCAGAACAACGGTACGATCTCGGCCAGCCCGCCGAAGCTCACCGCCACCAGAATCAGCACGATCAGCAGGCCCACGTTTTTCTCGATTACGGCGTGTCGGTTTGCCATCGTTGATCTCCTAGTAGGCAAGGGCCAGACGGTTGTCTTCACCGGCGTCATCACGGGTGCCGCGAATGGTGAGATAGACATTGAGTGCCATCAGCAACATGCCGACCAGGAACACCACACCGCCGATCAGACGCACAATGTAGAACGGCTGCCGTTCCACCAGCTCCTGAACGAAGTTGTAGGTGAGGGTGCCGTCGTCATTGACCGCCCGCCACATCAGGCCCTGCATGATCCCGGACACCCACATGGCGGCGATGTAGAGCACCGTGCCAATGGTGGAAAGCCAGAAATGCACGTTGATCCAGCCCACGGAATACATGCGCTGGCGGCCAAACAGGCGCGGCGTCATGACATAAAGCGCGCCGATGGAGATCATCGCCACCCAGCCCAGGGCGCCGGCGTGCACGTGGCCGATGGTCCAGTCGGTGTTATGGCTGAGCGCATTGACCGTCTTGATCGACATCAGCGGCCCTTCAAAGGTGCTCATGCCGTAGAAGGAGAGGGCGACGATCAGGAAGCGGATAATCGGGTCGTCACGCAACTTGTGCCAGGCGCCGGACAGCGTCATGACACCGTTGATCATGCCGCCCCAGCTGGGCGCCAGCAGGACGATGGAGAACACCATGCCCACGGACTGGGCCCAATCCGGCAGGGAGGAATAGTGCAGATGATGCGGCCCGGCCCACATGTACACCGCGATCAGCGCCCAGAAATGCACGATGGACAAACGGTAGGAATAGACCGGACGTTCCGCTTGAATCGGCACGTAGTAGTACATCATGCCGAGGAAGCCCGCGGTGAGGAAAAAGCCAACGGCGTTGTGGCCGTACCACCACTGCACCATGGCATCGATGGCGCCGGCATAGGCCGAATAGGACTTGGTCAGGGAAATCGGTATGGCGGCGCTATTGACGATATGCAACAGCGCCACCGCCAGAATAAAGCCGCCATAGAACCAGTTGGCCACATAAATGTGTCCGGTACGCCGTTTCGCGATGGTGCCGAAAAAGACCACCGCATAGGCCACCCAGACCAGAGCCAGCAGAATATCGATCGGCCACTCCAGCTCCGCGTATTCCTTGGCGCTGGTGAACCCCAGCGGCAGACTCACAGCGGCGAGAACGATGACCGCCTGATACCCCCAGAACACGAAAGCCGCCAGCCCCGGCAACACCAGTGGGGCCTGACAAGTGCGCTGAACCACATATAAGGACGTGCCGATCAAGGCACAGCCGCCAAAGGCGAAGATTACGGCGTTGGTGTGCAGCGGGCGAAGGCGCCCGAAACTCAGCCAGGGCAAATCAAAGTTCAAGGCGGGCCAAGCCAGTTGCGCGGCGATCCAGACCCCCACGAACATGCCCACGACCCCCCAAACCACGGTCATGACTGTAAATTGGCGAACCACATGGTAGTGGTACGCCGGCGGCGCAGCGGCGTCTTGCATGGTGTTGTCCTTGCAGATTGAGGCGTGTGCAAGGTATCAGTCGGCGCTAAAGCTGCCCTTGATATACATCAATAGAACCATGGGGGATGCGGAAATCCCGGCCTGAAAAGACCGGGAGGTATGACCAAACAATCTAAATGATTATGAAAAACATTATCATTATTGACCGGGGCAGGTTACCCCCGGATAATCCCTACCCCTTTCGACAGAGAATCGTAAAGCGCGCTGATCAGGCTCGTTGGGCGCGCCAGACCATGTTCTTCACCTTTAGGGGGGTCAAATGATAGATATCAACAATGCAGTCCAATGCCAGGTAAATCGACGGTGCCAGCGCACCACGACCGCTCTGCTATGCGGCGCGACTCTGGCTATTGCTCCCATGATTGGCAATGCCCAGGAGGCAGGCGGCGGGAATGAGGATGAAACGGTGTACCGTCTCGCCCCCATTATCGTCAATACGCAGGCAATAGCTCCTGATGATGATGCCAACTCAACTGTTGCCCGAGAGTTATGGGTGGGTGGCAAGGTCGCAACCAGCATCCTCGACACACCGGCCTCCGTGTCGGTTATCACGGAAAAGGAGATCGAGCAGCGAAACGCGAATACCACCGAGGAGGTCCTGCAATATACCCCGGGGGTCATCACCGATTACTACGGCACCGACGACCGTAACGACTATTTCAAAATTCGAGGCTTCCAGGCCACTACCTACCGTGACGGCATGACACTGGGATCGATGCGCGGTGTGCGCGAGGAACCCTACGCCTATGAGCGCGTTGAGGTCCTGCGAGGGGCCAACTCTACCTTGTTCGGCCCGGCGGATCCGGGGGGATCGGTAAACTTCGTGAGCAAACGGCCGAAGTTTTATCGCTTTGGCGAGGGCTACCTGGGCTATGGCTCCTTTGATCAGAAAGAGGCCGGTATCGATGTGGGGGACGTACTGGACGCTGATCAGACACTGGCCTATCGCTTCACCGGAAAATTCAAGGATGGCGAGCGCGAATACGATCACTCGAAAGACGATAATCAGTTTTTCATGGGGGCACTGACCTGGGAGCCGACAGCGTATACCTCCGCCACCTTGATCCTGGACTATCTTAAGCGTGACAGCACGCCCAACAGCGGCGGTTATCCCCTTGACCGGGAATATGACCGCAGCGATTTCTTTGGTGAGCCTGATTTCAACTATCACGACGTTGAACGTACCAGCATGACAGGGCAGCTCACCCATGATTTCAGCAATGGACTTACCCTGCGCGGGAATTTGCGCTACAGCGATCTGACCGATGATTTTGGTTACGTCTATCTGACGGATTCCGTCGCAAGAACAGGCACGGTGGTTGATCGGGATTACTTCGGCACCGACAGTAAGGCGCATGAGCTGATCGGCAACGTCATTCTGCAATACAATGCCAGCTTCGACCACATCGACAGCAGCACTTTGATGGGGGTCGAATACCGTGACGCCTCAACGGATGACAGCTCCTTCTATGGGGATGCGGAATCAATTGATATCGAAGACCCGGTTTACTCCGGGGCTCCGAGCAGCCTGAATATCTATAGCACCAACAAACAGGATTACACCACCAAATCAGTTTTCCTGACACAGAACTTATCTTTTTATGATCGATTCGTTATCACGGCTGGGGTTCGCAATGACTCAATGGATCTTTCCAGCGAGGGGAGCTCCTATGGTTCGCCATTCGATGACAGTGATGACTTTTCGGAAACTTCAGCCCGGGGCGCGCTAACCTATAAAGTCAATGACAGGCTTTCGACCTATATCAGTTATGTGGAATCGGTGGCACCGCCGTCCATCGGCGTTAAACCGGAACGCGGTGAGCAGCACGAGATAGGCGTAAAGTACGCGCCCGCGGGTATGAACGCGCTGTTCTCGGCAGCGGTCTATGAGCTGAACAAAGACGACGTTTCCATTGCCGTTGTGCAGGATAACGGCACCATCGAGCAGGAAACCATTGGCGAATCCCGCGTGCGAGGGGGTGATCTGGAAGCCAAAGTCGAGCTGACCGATAACCTGAGTCTTACCGGTGGCTACTCCTATATAGAGCCCAAAGTGATTCGCGGCACACTCCGGGATGGCACGTCACTTGAAGGGAACGAGTTCGCCATAGCACCGAAACACACCGCCTCGCTCTGGGGGCATTATACTCTGCCAGATACGGGGATGAGCTTTGGTCTTGGTGCTCGCCATGTCGGCTCTTATTACTTTGATGCCGCCAATACCTCCAAGAGCGATTCGGAGACGCTCTTTGATGCCTCTCTCGGCTACCAGCTCATAAAGAACATCAATGTTACCGTCAATGTCCACAACCTGTTCGATGAGCAGCATGTGGTCGGCTCAGGCACAGCAAACTACTACAATCCGGGGCGCGAAATTACGGCGAAAGTAAGCTATCGCTGGTAGTGTCATCGGCCAGTACACCACCAGGGGCCATCCTCCGCGGGAGGGGCCCCTAGCGGGTCTCGTCGCAGCCCTCCCTGAGCGGACGTGCGAAGCGCAGTACGGCAACGGTGAGCGCGGGCAGAAAGGTGACCGTCACCAAGGCAGTGCCGATCAGACCGAACAGCACGATGGCACCAACGCCGCGATACAGTTCGGTGCCTTCGCCAGGCAACAACACCAAAGGTGCCAGTCCGCATACCGTGGTAATGGTGGTCATGGCGATGGGGCGTAGCCTGGAACGTACCGCGTTGCTGACCGCGTCGTCGGCGCTCTGTCCCTGGCGGCGATTGGTCAGCGCCTCATGCACGATCAGAATCGGGTTGTTCACCACGGTTCCCATCAGAATCAGAAAGCCGAGCATGGAAATCATGTCGAAGGACTGTTGCACCGGCGGCAGCCCGAACGTCGGCAATAATGCGCCGAAGCCATTTAGCAGCGCCAGGCCGAGAATGCCACTGGCAATGCCCGCGGGTATGGTGGTCATGATCAGCAGCGGATAGCCCCAATGGGTGAAGATCGCCACCAGCAGCAGGTAGATCAGCGCCAGCGCCACGATATAATTGCCGGACAGCGCCTCGCGAGTAGCGTCCAACTGGTCACTGGCGCCGGAGATATCCACCGTGACCCCGGCGGGAATCCGCCCCTGATCACGCAGATGACCGATCACCTGCTCCCGTACCAGGGCCACACCGGTTTCCAGCGGCACGCCGCGTGGCGGAATGATGTTCAGAGTCACGGTGCGGCGACCGTTGACGCGCCGGACCATACTGGTATCCACGGCCTCCTCCAATGACGCCAGCGACGACAGCGGCACCGTGGCCCCTTGCGGAGTATGCACCGGCAGCGAGGGCAGGGTATCCAGCGCCGGGTCCGAGCCCACATCGCTGTAGGCGTAGATATCCACTTTGTCATCACCGAGGAAGAATTCGTCCATGAAGGCGCCATCGGTCAGTGCCGCCACGGTGAAGCCAAGACTCTCCGCGCTCATACCCAGCTCCTCCGCCCGCTCCCAATCCGGTCGCACTTCCAGCATCGGCTGGGCCAGGGACAGGCTGGACGGCTGCGACTGAATACGGGGGTTGTCGAACACTTCCTCCGCCCGCTGATAGGAGAGCAGGGTGAAGTCGTAGATCATCGCCAGATCATTGCCGGAGATATCCAGGTTGACGCTGCGGGTGCCGCCATCGTTGCTGGAAATGATCGAGCCCCTGGAAACGAAGGCACGCATCCCCGGGTAGCGCTCATACACCTCGGTGATGGCGTCCATCAACGGTTCCATGTGCGCGGCGTCCACCGGCTCGGCGATGATAAACAGCCCACTGGGTTCAACGTAGAAATTGAGGTAACGGATGGGAGGGGCGGGAAGGTCACCGCTTTCCCACTTGCCCGGCGCCTCGCCCACCAGAGGCAAAAAATAATCGCGCACTTGCTCGCCGATGGCGGCCATCGCCTCCAGGTTGTAGCCTGGCGGGGCGTTCATGGAGGCGAACACCTTGGCTTCCTCGCCCTCCGGCAGGTATTCCGCCGGCGGCGTCAACACCACCAGAATCAGCCCGCCGGCCAGAACCGTGCCGCCGATGGTGACACCGCGCCGACCGGCACTGGCGCTGAGCCAGTCGGACAACCGGTGCAGGCCGCGCAACCAGCGACTGTCTTGGCCACCGTGCTCGAACACGGCGCCAAAATCCAACCTTGCCGCCAGGGTGGGAATCACCGTCATCGCCACCAGCATGGACACCAGAATGGACGCGGACACGGCAATGGCGATATCGGAGTAAAGCTGTCCGGCCTCCTGCTGAATGAACACCACCGGCAGAAACACCAACACGGTGGTCATGGTGGAAGCGAATACCGCCGGCCATACCTTGCGGATACCTTCCACCGAGGCTCGGAACCGGTCCAGTCCCCGGCGGCGCTCGATCTCGATGCTTTCCAGCACGACGATGGAGTTGTCCAGGGTCATGCCGATGGCGAAAGCCACGCCGGCCAGGGAAATCACGTTGATGGTACGTCCGGCCAGCAACAGGCCGAGAAAAGCGGCGATGGTACAGATCGGGATCCCCACGACGCCGACGGCGGTGATGCGTACCGATCGCAGAAACAAAAACATGACCAGGGTGGCGAACAGGGCACCGATAGCCAGATTACTCCAAACGTTGGCGACGGACGCTTCCACGTAACGCGCATCGTCGGAGATCAGCGCGATGCGCAGACCGGCCGGTTCCAGCACCTCCCGGTTGATCAGAGCCACTTCCTCGAACATGGCGTATTTGATGTCGATAACATTGGATCCGGTCTCCCGCCGTACCGCCAGGCTGATGACCGGCTCGCCATTGACGGAGCTGATAACGTTGACCGGGAAATGGTCCAGTTCCACCGTGGCCACATCGCGCAGCCGGATCACCCCGTCGCCGCGGCGGGCCAGTACCAGGTCAAGCATGTCCGACAGCTGCTCGAACCGGCCCACGGTACGCAGCAGATAACGGCGCTTGCCGCTATCCACTTCGCCGCCGGAAACATCGCGGTTACGCGCGCGCATGGCGTCACGGACCTGGGTCACGGTGAGATTGCGCTCGGCTAGCCGTTGCGGGTTCAGCAGCACCCGGATTTGCCGTTCCGCGCCGCCCCGCAGTTCCACCTGGGACACGCCCGGCACGCTCTCCATGCGGGGACGGACGTTGTCGTCGATGAAATCCCGCATCAGGTCCAGGTCCAGATCCCTGGGATTGCCCGGCAACGGTGACACCCGGTAATACATGAAGGCGTTGGAGGAAAAGGACGTGGACAGGATCATCGGTTGATCCACGTTGTCCGGATAGGATGGCACCTGGCTGAGCGCGTTGTTGACTCGGATCAGCGTCTCGGTAATGTCCACGCCAAAAGGAAATTCCAGTTCAATCTCGGCACTACCGCTGCTGGCCACGGCGGTGAGCCGGCGCAGGTTGGGCACGTTACGCAGGTATTCCTCTTGTTCAATGAGGATTTCCTTTTCCACGTCCTGAGGGGTGGCGCCGGGCCATTGCGTCAGCACCGAGATGGTGCGCACCTCCAGATCAGGAATCATCTGCACTGGAATGCGCAGTGCGGCCAGCACACCCAGAATGGTGATGATCAACACCACCACCGTCATCAGGGTGCCGTTGCGGACGATTTTCTCAAACACAGCGGCCCCTCACTGGCGAACCTCCAGTTCATGGCCGTCCCGCAGGCCCTCGTTACCGCGCACCACCACCCGATCCCCCTCGCTCAGGCCTTCGCGTACCGGCACCAGGTCGCCCAGGCCTTCGTCTACCCGTAACCGCTGTTCCCGTGCCACTAACGTGCCGTCGGCGTTGCTCTCCGCCAGCCAGACGGAAACCCGGCCATCGGGATAGCGCAACAGGGCGTCCCGGGGCACCGCCAGCTGCGGTTCCTCACTACTGAGCAACAAAGTGGCGCGCACCGACATGCCCGGTGTCACTCCGGGCGGATCCGTCAACCTGGCGCGAATCAGGAAGGTACGGGCGTCAGGGTCGTTCACCGGCACGATGGCGGCGATCCGTGCCGCATAGGACGCGCCTCCGCCCCCCGGACGAATCTCCAGCCGGCTGTCCTTGGAAAGACGCGGGTAGTATTCCTGCGGTACCGCCAGATCCACATGGACTTGTTGCGGACTGACCAGGTCCAACACCGCGCTGCCCGGCGTCACCCATTCACCCACTTCCGTGCGCTTGGCACTAATCGCGCCGGCAAACGGCGCTTTGAGCGTATGGCGGGCGAGGAGGGCGCCTTGCCGGCGCTGTTCCGCCCGCGCGCTGCCCAGCGCCGCCTCCGCCATGGCCACTTCGGCCTCCAGTGCACGCACCTCACTGGCGGCAATGCTGCGTTTCGCTACCAGTGTGCTTGCTTCCTGAAAACGCCGCCGGGCGTCCGCCAATCGAGCGGCGGCTTCCTTGCCAGCGGCACGGGCGCCGTCCAGCGCCAGACGGTTCAGTTCACCATCCAGCTCCAGCAGCACCTGACCTTGCTCGACGCGATCCCCCACATCCACGTTCAAGGCCGTTACCAGGCCCGCCACGGAAGTGGACAGCTGGGCGGCCCTGTCCGCGGTGAGGGTGCCCGTCAGCGGCAACCGTTCCTCCAGATGACGCAACGTCACCGTGGTCAACGCCACTGGCTCCTTGGCCCCAGCCAGGCCGGTCCAGAAAAGAACAAGTACGCCAAGAATCCCATACCAAATCGCCGGGCTTGCGCCGCGTGTCGACAACATACCGCACCCTGATAATGATTCGCTTTTACGATCGATGGCATTAGGCCCGTGGGCCGGCGCACAGGTCAAGGCCGTCGTCACGTAAACGGGATCTTGCCGAGCAGCACCATCGGCACCGGGAATACGGAATTTGGCAGGAGACAGGGGTTATTATAATGTGCACACCCTGATTGGAAGGAGCGTACACACCCTATGGCTAAACGCAAGAAACCCCATACCCCGGCGGAGTATGGCTACGACTTTTCCGAGCAAGTTGGGCATCTGCTGCGCCGAGCCTACCAGCGGCATACCGCCATCTTCCAGCGTCATAGCTGTGACAAGCAACTCACCGCGATTCAGTTCGTGGCGCTATGTACTCTGGTGGAGAAGGGGCCCTGTTCGCTGACCGACATCGTTCAGGCCACGGCCATCGATCCAGCCACGGTGCGTGGGGTGATCAAGCGGTTGAAGGCACGGGACTGGATTGAGCTGTCCACCTGCCCTCAAGACCAGCGCAAGGTGATGGTAACGATCACGCCGTTGGGGGAAGCGCTGGTAGAGGAAATGATACCGACGGCTCAGCATATCACCGACCTGACCATGGAAAATCTCAACCCCGCCGAGCGAGTGGCGTTGTTGCATCTGCTGGCCAAGATGGGGTTGCCCGGCGAAGACGGTGGCGACTAATCACTGCAGCTGCCGGGTACGACGCAGATCGTCCCGATAGCGCACAAACCAGGGCGCCACCACCGGCAACGCGATGGCCGCCGCCGCCACAATCAGCAGAGTCAAGGCGATCGGGCTGTGAACGAATATATCCCAGGAGCCGCGACCGAGGATCAGGCTGCGGCGCAGATTTTCTTCCAGCAAGGGTCCCAGAATCAGCCCGAACGCCAATGGCGCCGCCGGTAGTCGCAGTAGATGCAGCAAATAGCCGATCACACCGAAGGCCAGCATGATGTAAACGTCAGCCATGGTGTTACGAATGGCGAACGAACCCACCACACACAGCACCGTGATTACCACCAGCAGGATATGAGAGGGAACGCGGGTCACCCAGGCCACCCAGCGCATTAACAACAGGCCAATAACCAGAGTCAGAATCAGCGCGAGAAAAAACGACGCATAAACACCGGATACGAAGTCCGGGTTGTTGGCGAACAATCCCGGTCCTGGTCGTAAACCGTGAATCAACAACGACCCCATCAGCACCGCGGTAATGGCATCACCAGGGATGCCGAGGGTCATCATGGGGATCAACGTGCCTCCCACGCTGGAGCTGTTGGCGGCTTCCGGCGCCACAACACCTTCCACCGCCCCCTTGCCAAATTGATCCGGACGCTTGGAAAAGCGCATTTCCTGAGCATAGGCGATAGCCACCGCGATAGCCGAGCCGGCAGCGGGAATCGCGCCCACGGCGGCGCCGATGAAGGAGCCGCGCAGCAAGGTTTTCCATTGCCCGAGCAATTCCCTCATGGGCGGCCACAGGCGGCCGATGGCAGGCATCACGCTTTTCGCGGAAGGCCTGCCGGCGGCGCCGATGTTCTTCATCACCTCGGCGAAGCCGAACAGACCCACGCACAGCGGCACCAGTTCGATGCCTCCTTCCAGCACCGGGCTATCAAAGGTCAACCGGGGGATGTCGGTGAGGCTGTCGAATCCCACCATGCCACAGAGCAGGCCCACGCCGCCGACCAGCATGCCGCGCAGGGTAGACCCCGGCGACGCATAGGCGAGCAACACCAGACCGAATACCGCCACCGCGGTGAACTCCGGGCTGCGAAATTTCATCGCCGCGGACGCCAGCAACGGTGCCACCAGCACCAGCGCCAACAAACCGATCAGCCCTCCCACGGTGGAGGACACCAACGCATAGGTGAGTGCCTGGCCGGCGCGTCCGGAACGCGCCATGGGATAACCATCCAGTTGCGTGACGATGGCCCCCGGCGTGCCGGGTATATTGATCAGAATCGCCGAAATCGACCCGCCGTAGACACTGGCCACGAACACCGCGAGCAGGAACAGAATCGCCATATGCGGGTCCATGCTGAAGCTTATCGGCAACAGGATCGCCAAGGCCATGGTGGAACTGACCCCGGGCATGGCGCCGAGCACCACGCCCAGCACGGTACCGGCCGTCGCCAGCAGCAGCCCCCAGGGCGATAGCACTGTAGCACTCAGCACGGACAGGAAATCATTCAGCATGGCGGGCCTCAATCAACCGATCGGCACTTTTAGTACCGATACAAAAACCACATAAAGGAAGGTACACAGCAGCCCTCCCAGAATCAGACCAGAAAACAGTGCGCGCGCTCTCCGCCCGTTGCGCCGCCCGCTCAGCCAGGCGGTCCAGGCGGCACTGAACAGAAAAGCCGCGGGCAGCAGACCAATCCTGGTGGCGGCCAGACACAGCACGACCATACCGAGAAACAAGGCCACGGCAGGCAAATGGTCGCCTTGGCGCAGCGACGGTCCGCCCTGCGCTCCGGAAAAAAAACGGACCAATCCTTTGACCAGGATCAACGCCGTCCCCAATGAGAGCAGGCCTAATACCAGCACCGGCAGGAAGGCGGCTCCCGGGTCCAGCCCGCTCTCCAAACTGGCCATGAGGCGCTTGCCGCTGAGTACCGAAAACCAGCCGGCGGCGCAGATGATGGCGAAAAAGGCGGCGACCGCCAGATCCAGAATCGGACTTGTGGTGGCCTCGGAAGTGTCGACGTTATCGGCAGGGTGTTGGGCCATGGCTCAGTCTTCGAGCAGATTGGCGTTTTCGAGGATCGTCTTCACTTCCAGGGCGCGCCGGTCCAGGTAGTCGCGGCTTGCCTCTGCGTCGAGAGGCATGATCACCAGGCCCAGTTCAGCGGCCTTGCTCTGAAACCCATCATCATTGAGCAGGTCATGGAAGCCTTTCTCCAACCGCTGACGGCGATTCCCGGGCACGCCTTTGGGCAAATAGAGCATGTAAAAATCCTCGGCGATGAAATCGTAGCCCTGCTCCTTGAAGGTCGGCACATCCGGGGCGAAGGGATGACGCTTCTCAGCGGCCACGCCGATGATTTTCACTTTGCCGGCCTTGTGTTGTTCGGCGAGGAGTGGAATCGGCAACGTGGAGGACATGACTTCCCCGGAAACCAGAGCCGAGGCAGTGGGCGCATAGCCCTGATAGGGGATCTTGCTGAGCGTCACGCCGAAACGCTTCTCGAGCATGGTGGCCGCGATGTAGGAAAATCCACCGGGGGAATCGTTGCCGTTGAGGATGGAACCGGGCTGCTCTTTGAGCGCCGCCAGATACTGTTTGACGGTACTGATGCCGGTGTCATTGGAAACCGCCAGGGACGCGGGCTCGGGACCGATCAGCATCAGTGGTTCCAGATCCGCCAGCGGCGTGGCGTTGGCGTTCATGTAGCTTTGCGCGATGGCGTGAGTGCCCATCATGCCGATGGTATAACCGTCCGCTTCGGACTGGGCCACGTGCCGAACGCCATTGGATCCGGCGGCGCCGGTTACATTGTTCACCACCATGGCAACCGGCAGGTTTTGCGGTGGGTTCTCCGCCATCAACCGCGCCGCCAGATCGTAGGCCCCCCCCGCCGGCCAGGGCACGACTATGGTGATGGGCTTTTCCGGAAAATCAGCCATGGCCCGGCCGGTCAGGGTTCCGAGCATGACCACCGCAAGAATGATGGTGACGAGAGATTTGGCACTCTTCATTGAGCTTCCCCTTTTTCACAAGGATGACGATTTCAGTTGGGCAATGGCCTCGTCGATACCGATGACATCGCCGTACTTACTGTCAATATCGAACAAGTTGGCTTCGTGGGGCTCCGAGTGGCGATCGCCCACCGCTTCGCGGACCACCATCACGCGGAAGCCGTGTTGCAAACCGTCCACCGCGGTGGCGCGAATGCAACCACTGGTGGAGCAGCCCATGAGGATGAGGGTATCCACGCCCAACGCCGTCAGAGTGGAGGCAAGAGACGTGCCGAAAAACGCGCTGGCGTATTGTTTGGTTATCACCAGCTCATCCGCCGCCGGTGCCACTTGCGGACAGAACTCGGCGTCCGGGTTGCCCTCCACCATGGCGCGCATGACCGGCGCCTTCTTCACCCAGATACCGCCGTCCAGCTGGTTTTGGCCACGGTAGCGAATATTGGTATGGATCACCGGAATGCCGCTGTGGCGAGCGGCTTCCAGCAAGCGCGGCGCATGGTTCATTGCTTCCACCACGCCCGGTGCGTAAAGCGCCGCTCCCGGGCGGGTGTAGGCCTGCAGAAAATCCACCGCCAGCAAAGCAGGGTGGCGCCCGAAACCGACCCGGCCGCCCCAAACCCCCTGGTAGTTGCTGGCCAGGTCATCCCGATTGCCGTTACTCATGATCTCCCCCTCAATAAGCGCCGGACAGCAGCGCGCCGGCTCCCGGTACCACCGGTTCCAGGTCCAATGCCTTGAGCATGGCATAGGTGGTGGCGATAGCGGCGGTCACCACCGGCTTGCCGGTGAGCGCCTCGACCTTGGGTACCGCCGCCAGGGACGGCATCTGCACACAGGCGGACAGCACGATGGCGTCGGCGTCGGAAAAATCCATGCCGGCGACGATATCCGGTAACCGGGCCGGGTCATGGCGCGCCACGTCCAGATTGTTGGGGATCTCCAGCGCGCGATATTCGAGCACCTCGGTGCCCTCGCCACGGATGTACTCCACCACCATTTCGGTGAGCGGCTTCATATACGGGGCCACCACCACTACCTTGTTGGCGCCGAGCACCTTGAGTGCATCCACCAGCGCCCCGGCACTGGTCACCACTTCGCATTCCTGATCGTTTTCCCGGGTACGCTGGCGCAATCGCTGCTGCGACTCGCGGTGGTAGCCCGGCCCCATCGACATAATGGCGACGAGACAGGCGTAACCCATGACGTCCACGGCGGCATCACTGAGCTCCAGCGCGCAACGATCGGACTCGCCGTCCATGGCGGCCAGTTCTTCCTTGCTGACGGTTTTCATGCGCATGCGGCTGGAATGGAAGGTGAATCGATCCGGACGAATTTGCTGCCGGGCGGTCAACATGGCCGGAATTTCGGTTTCCATGGTGATGTTGGAACTGGGGACGATCTGGCCGATTCGATAAGGTCTGGTCATGATGTTCTCCCGACGAGGGCGGCTCACGGCCGCACTCCTAAAAAGTCAGCGAAGCCCTGGAAGAAGCCGTCATAGTCATCCCAGGGAATCATATGACCGGCCTCCGGCACCGTTTCTATGCGAATGGATGGCAACAGCCGCCGGATTTCGTCTTTGTCCTCGGGCTGGATCACACCGCCTTTTCCGGCGCACATCAGCAGCGTTGGAATCTTCACGGACGGAAAGTCCTGATGAATGTCCACTTCATGAAATTCCTCGAAACTTTTTACGATCGCGGGCAGGTAGCAGGTGTGCAGCCATTCGGCACGCAGCAGCAACTGTTCCTCGGTCCAGGTCGGGCAGTACTTGCGCATGGTTTCCAGATCAGCGCCCGCTGTGCAGTCGTTGATGGAATCCACATACCAGGGCAACTTGCTGGGATATTCGCGGCGCCCCGGGCCGGACACCGGCGGATCAATCAACACCAGCTTGCCGATACCCCCGCCACCACGGGTCACGGCCCGCAGCGCGAACCTCGCTCCCATGGAATGGCCGGCGAGAATCACATTGCTCAGGCTCAGGGCCTCGACAAAGGCAATCACGTCGTCGGCACAGGTGTCAGTGTCGTAGTTCAGCTCCGGTCCGGTGGAGGAGAGGCCTCGACCCCGTACGTCCAGCACATAGGTATCGAAGTGCCGTCCCAGGCGTTCGGCCACGAACTCCCAGGTGATCGCCGGGCTGGTGATGCCGGGGATCAGCACCAGGGGTTGCCCCTTGCCGCCATAACGCAAGTAATGTTGACGGATGCCGTTGGCGTGCACGTTGGCGCCATAGAGTCGGGTGGTGCTCATGCGGTCTCCTTCTTGGTTTGCGTCGCCGGATCGTTCAAAGGGACGTCGAAGACGTCATAGGCAAACACCCAGGCCGGGTCTTCATCGTTGCGCAGCCAGGTATTGTCGTGGGACACCTGCTGCACCCGTGAGGCTCGTTCAAAGCGGTTGGCGCGATACAACTCGAAGGCTTCGCTGTAGTGGGCGTTACCGACGGATTCCAGACAACGAACCAGCATGGCCGCGTCCTCAATGGCCATGGCGGCCCCCTGGGCCATATGCGGTTTCATTGGATGAGCGGCGTCACCGAGCAACACCAACCGATTGTCGTGCCACAAGGGCAGGGGATTACGTTCCAGTAGCGGCCACTTGGTGACCTGCTCGGTACAGTCGATCAGCGCCTGCACCACGTCGCCATAACCGGCAAACGCCTTGCGCATCTCCTCCCGGGAGCTGTCGACAAAAGAGGTGCCATGATGCCAATCGGGTTCCGGTACGCCGGTCACGTAGTAGTACTCGCGCTGATCACCGGTGACGTAATAGACCATCATGTGCCGATCCTCGGACCACCACTTCACACAAGCCTCGAAGTCCAGATCATAGGCGGCCAGTTTCTGCGCGGAGATGATCGCCCGGTGTGCCACCCAGCCGCTGTAGATGGGCGCTTCCTCACCGAGAAGATGCTCGCGGATCACCGAGTTGACGCCATCCGCCCCGATCACAAGATCGGCACTGGCTTCGCTGCCGTCGGCGAAGGTCATCATCACCTTGTCGCCCTGGTCATCCACTGTCCGCAGCCGCTTGCCAAAGTGCAGACGGTCCTGATCCAACTGATCCACCATCAGCGCATGGAGATCACCCCGATGCACCGTAATGTAAGACGCGCCGTATTGTTTTTTGGCGAAATCGCCAAGTGGGATACGGGACAGATACTCCCCACTGGCGCCGTCCCGGCTGAACCAATAATCCGGGTGAGAGCCCATGCGATCCAGCTCATCCTCGATGCCGATGCGCCGCATCACCTTCATCACATTGGGGCCAAGGTGAATACCGGCACCCAGCCGCGAGAACTCCGGTGCCTGTTCATAAACTTGAGTGGGGTAACCCGCCCGCTGTAACAACGCCGCCGCCGCGGCGCCGCCCAGGCCAGCGCCGATCACCGCGATGGTTGGCTTGGTGGTAGTCAAGATCAGACCCTCCTGATGATTCCTGGTATTGACGAATAAATAACGTACACACCATTTATTGACTCGGCAACCCTGTTCCCAATAAAGTCGATTTAATGTTTGAAGTTCTCCGTCAATAATTAAAAACAATGCACTTACTGGTTCCATGTCTCGAATTGGTGTTTTTGATAAGGCACCACCAGATTCGCGCATTTATGGTGTATGCATTGAATCAAATGATCAGAAATCGTGCATGCCCGACAACGCATGCCATGAACATCAGCCCGCACCCGATCGGTGCGTGACAATCAGAGCAGGAGGCACCAATGCCCGTCAGTCAGAGCGAACTTACTCAACACTTCGAGCACGTACTGCGTCTTTCCAGGGTGGACGAGAGCCAAAGCGTGGCGATTCTCAAGAGCCACTACTCCAACACTTTTATCGTCAATGCGGCGATGGAAGCCGCGCTGCGCCTCAAGGCACGCGCTTACATCGTTGAGTTGCCCGCCTTCAACCACGAGACCGCCATGGGTAACGACCTTACCGCCTATGTGGGCCATACCGCGCTCACCGACCACCCCGCCGCCCAGCAGGCGCTGATGGCCGCCGATCTGGTGGTGGATACAATGATGCTGCTGCACTCCCCGGAGCAGGAAGCCATCCTCAAGTCCGGCACCCGCATTCTGCTGGCGGTGGAGCCACCGGAGATGCTGGCGCGCATGCTGCCCAGCGAGTCGGATAAACGCCGCGTGGTCGCGGCACAGAAGGTGTTCGAGCAAGCCGCCACCATCAAGGTCACGTCCGCCGCCGGCAGTGACTTCCAGGCCGCGCTGGGCCAGTACCCGGTGGTTACCGAGTATGGCTTCGCCGATGAACCGGGCCGTTGGGATCACTGGCCCAGCGGATTCCTGTTTTCCTGGCCCAACGAGGGCACCGCCGAGGGGACTCTGGTACTGGACGTCGGCGACATCCTGTTACCGTTCAAGAACTACGTGCGGGAAAAACCGGTGACGCTGGAAATCGAGAAAGGCTTCATCAAACGCATCCACGGCGGCTTCGACGCCGAGTACCTGCGCGAATACATGGAACACTTCAAGGACCCCGAAGTGTACGCGCTGTCGCACATCGGCTGGGGGCTGCAGCCGCGCGCCCAATGGACGGCCCTGGGCTTGCACGACAAGAACGACGCCATTGGCATGGACGCCCGTGCTTTCGAGGGCAACTTCCTGTTCTCCACCGGCCCCAATACCGAAGTGGGCGGTCCCCGCAACACGCCTTGCCACATGGACATCCCGATGCGTCACTGTACTGTGATGCTCGATGATCTGACCGTCGTCGAGGAAGGAAAAGTGGTGGCACCGGAAGAGTCCTTATCCCGCTAAGCCGCAAGCGCCAGAGTGCCTCAAACAGGTTCGCCAGCCCGGGACCGTTGCCGGGCTCGCCGAACCACCTGCCGGCCCGGCATCCGCGTCAGTCCGCCCGTCGCCCGCCGGCGAGGGCGGCGCGCACCCGCTCCGGAGTGAACGGCGGATGTCGAAAACGCACGCCGGTGGCATCGAACAAGGCATTGGCGATGGCGGGCGCGGCGGGCAGGGAAGTGGACTCTCCAACACCCAGAGGTGGCGTCTCCGGCGGCTCCAGCAGCACCAGATCAATCTCCGGCAGCTCGGAAAACCGCAGCAGCGGGTAACCGCCCCATTCCCGTGCGGCGGGCAGGCCATTCTCAAAAGGCACGCTTTCCTTCAGGGTGCGGCTGAGCATCTGGATGATATTGCCGTGCACCTGATGGCGAACCCCCGCGGGATTGATCATCAACCCAGCATCCTGGGACACCACCAGGCGCCGCACCCGGATCACGCCACTGACCGGATGGACCCGCAGGAACACCACCCAGGCGGCCAGGGCGGCGCCAAAGCCGGGAAACCTGCTGTGCACATAGCGCGCATAGGCCAGACCGCGACCGTGTAACCAGCCATCACCGTCCGCCACTTTCGCCCCCCGCTTTTCGGCCGACCAGTCGGCACGTTCGGCCGCCGCCAGCAATACGGCGCGGGCACGCTCGTCCTGGAGATGGCGCAGCCGGTACGCCAACGGGTCAGCACCCGCCAACTCCGCCAGTTCGTCGATATAGCTTTCGTGAGCAAAGGTATTGGGCAATGCCGACACGCCGCGCAGCCAGGCAGCGCGGATCAGGACGGGCACATCGTCACTGGCGATGCGGCGGCGAGGATAGGCATAGGGCGGCACGGCGGTGCGATCGCCCATCTGAAAAGGGTGCTCGGAGGCCGCCACCGCGCCGGTCAGCCGCAACGCCAGGGTAGGGGCGTTGTCCGACGGGTAGCGGGTGACGAAACGGTAACTGATCGGGTCGCCGTGCTCATCCTGCTCACCGTCCACATCCATGATCTGGGCCGCCCCTTTGGGCTCCCATAAGTGCTCCTGTTCTCTGGATAGCTGTACCCGGACCGGGCGACCCACCGCACGGCTGAGCAACGCGGCGTCGGCCCCCACATCGTCGGCACAGTTGCGGCCGTAACAGCCGGACGCTTCCAGCCGGCGAATGTCGATATTGGCTTCACTCAGATCCATCAGCTTGGCCAGATCGGCACGCAGGCTGTGAGGATTCTGGGTGCCGGACCAGACCGTCAGCGCCGAGTCCCGATAGTCCGCCACCGAGCAGGAAGGACCGATGGAGGCGTGTAACTGGTAGGGCCAGACGTAGGTACGATGCAGGGTCGAGCCCGCTGGCGGTGGGTCGGCACCCTCGTCTTCCAGCAGTTGCCGGCGCCGGGCGGGGAGCCCGCGCAGGGCACTCTCCAGGTCATCCGCTGCGTTTAGGGGCGGTAATTGCCGGGGCTGGCGCCAACGCACCTTGAGGCGTTGCGCCGCGCGCATCGCCACCTCCTCCCGTTCCGCCACTACGCCAACAAAATCGCCCATCACCACCACGTCCACCAGGCCCGCGAGTCCGGCCAGCGACTCCCGCTCCACCGCGATCAGGCTGGTGCCGACAAATTCGCCCCGGTCCAGCCCGTGATAGGGCGGCCGAACCACGCGGCCGTGCAGCATGCCGGGCAGGCGCACGTCATGCACGTAGCTGAGTTCACCACGCGCCTTGGCGGGAATATCCACTCGCGCCGCGCGCTGACCCACTATTTTGTAGTCCGCGCGCGACTTAAGCGTCACCTGGTCGGCCAGCTTCAATACCTCCCGGCGGCCCTTCAACAGCTCAGCATAACCAATACGCCGATGCGGAAGCCGACGATCACGAATGACGCCATCGACCACCTGCAAAGAGTCCCTGGGTATTCGCAAATGGACCGCGCCCAACTCACGTAGCCGCTCTCGAGCCTGGGCCGCGGCCCGGCGCAACGGCTCGGCAGTGACCTGAATGCTGGCGCTGGCAATGGTGGGTCCCTGATTGGGGACCTCCGAAGAATGACCAAGCACCATGGTTACCGCCTCGAACGGAACGTCCACCTCCTCGGCGACGATCTGGCCCAGCGCGGTGCGAATTCCCGTGCCCAGGTCAACATGTCCGTTGAAGCCCAGCACCCGCCCATCCGCCAGCACGGCAATGAAAAGTTCCGGCTCGGTAGGCACGAAGTCCGAATCCGTGCCGGGCTGGCCCGGGGCGGGCTTGGGTGTTGGCTGTGGATCGCGATACACCACCAACACATCCGGTTGCTGCAGCAGGGTGTCACGGCGAGGCAGGGGAGTGGTTCGCATAGTATTCAGATCATCACGTCGACGCTGTGCATGAGCAAGCAGGATTGTCCGACGGGGGTTCATTTTACCCGTTTTGCCTGTTCTGCCCGTTTTATCCAATAAAAAACGTATACACCATTTATTGTCGGGTCAAGAAAGTGTGATCAAAGTTTTTTTCCAGCATTCGATGCTGCCTTGTTGACATCAACTTTCATTCTATTTATAGCTATTTAAAGCTGAAAATCAGTAGAAAACCTATTCCAAAACAACGTTGCGATTATCGCACAAAGAAAGTGCATACACTCCAGAATGAAACTCATAAACAGTGTATGCACTACAAATTGGCCGTCTGGCATCGTCGCGCCCCCGAATGGTGCGGCAACGGAGAGAGCATACGCATGCCCACCACGCACAGTGATCATTCCGATGATCATACAGTTCGCCTTACCGTCAACGGCGAGGAACGGCGCCTCAGCGTGGCGCCATCCACGCCGCTGTTGTATGTGTTGCGCAATGATCTGTCGCTGAATGGCCCCAAGTTCGGTTGCGGCCTGGGCGAATGCGGCGCCTGTATGGTGCTGGTGGATGGCCGTGCGGCACGCGCCTGTGTGCTCCCGACCAAAGCCGTGGCGGGGCTCACCGTGACCACGCTGGAGGGGCTGGCTGATGGCAATCATCTGGACCCCGTGCAACAGGCCTTCATCGACGAGCAGGCGGCCCAATGTGGCTATTGTCTGAACGGCATGATCATGACGGTGCGCTCGCTGCTCAACGAAAACCCGACGCCAACGCACGAACAATTGGTCGCCGCTCTGGATCACAACCTGTGCCGCTGCGGCACACATGTGGAAATCCTGGCTGCCGCTTGCCGGGCGGCGGGGCTAAAAGGGGAGTCGTCATGATCGACACGCCCGCGCCCTACGCTCCCGGACTGCGCTATGGCGTGGTAGTGCGCCCACCGGAATACCGCCTCAGCGAGGGAGCTTTCCGGTGTTCCCCCTTGCTGGAGGCGGACATCACCGACACAGGGCAGGGCGACGACGTCACCGTGGTGGTGCAAGGCAATTTCGTCGGCGTGGTGGCGGACAGCCTGGAACTGGCCCGAGCCTCGGCCTCCCGCTTGTCGTTACGCTGGGGCGTGCCGGAGCAGGACGACCGTACCAGCATCGCCCCCCGGTTGATGGATACACGGCTGCATGCCACCTATCACTGGCCCGGGCGGCTCAGTTGGGGCCCACGCGCCGGCTGGGTGATGGCGGATTTCAGCGGCGACACCGCGCGCGTGCGGGTTGCCACCACCGACAGCCAGCAACTGCGTCGGGAGCTCGCTCTGCTCATGGACTGCGAGCCCCAGCGGATTGCCATGGCAACCGATGGAGAGAGCCCCCTGGGGCGCCACTGCGGAGACGATGCCGTCGCCGATGCGGCCCTGCTTTCCCGGGCCGTCGGCCAGCCGGTGGCGGTCTGGCTGGATTCGCAAACCTACGGCGGCGATGTGGAGGCATTGCGACATGCCCGGCGAATCCGCTTCAGCGGCGACCTTGGCGGTGACAGTTTCCGTCTTGAGGCCGACCAGGGCAGGGTAACGGTACCCGTGCTGGCCCTGTGGCTGACCGGCCGCTTGCACGAGCAGCTGCCGCAGGAACCGGATGCAGCGGCGTTGCAATACCATTTCGCCCAGGAATCCTTTCTCGATGAAATCGCCGCCGCCAAAGGCGAGGATCCGATAACGTTGCGCTTGCGCCATATCCAGGATCGACGCGGCAGACAATTGCTAACGGCGGTGGCCGAGCAGGCCCAATGGTCGAAGACCGGCGCCGGGGCGCAATTGCACCAGGACCGGTTGCGCGGACGCGGCGTGGCCTACAGCCATCACCCGGCGACATCCGGCGGCGCCGGTCCCCGCAGTGCCTGGATCGCCGATGTGGAGGTCAACACCGTCACCGGAACGGTAAAGCTGGCACGTCTGATCGCGGGCCAGGATGCCGGTGACGATGGCCCTATTGCCCCTTTGTTGGACCCGGCACCGTTGCGCCAGGCGCTGGAGCAGAAACTGCTGGGCCTCCCTGAAGCGCCACCGGCCGTGGACGACTGGGCCGCGGAAGACACGGCCACTCTTCTTACCACCCCTCTTACCCCCCCTCTTGCCACACGAACCATCACACCGCCGGCCCGGCGACATCAGGCCAACACGCCCGCCACCGCCGAACAGATCGACCTGACACCGGCCGTGGCGGTGGTCGCCAACGCCCTTTATGATGCCACCGGCGTGCGCTTTCGCTCGCCACCGTTTTCTCCGGCACGGGTGCGCGCCGCGCTACACGGAAGAAACACTCCCCGGCGGCGGCGCTGGTGGTGGGCTGGCGGCCTGGCGGCAAGCGGCCTGCTGGCGGCGCTGTGGCCCTGGCCCGCGCCGTTGGCGCCAGTCGCCCGCCCCGCCGCCAATCTCTATTCCGAGGAAACCATCGAACGGGGTCGCCTGGTCGCCGAGGCTGGCGATTGCGCGGTCTGCCACACCGCCGAAGAGGGGACCACCAACACCGGAGGGCGGCCCTTCGAGACGCCATTCGGCGTCCTCCATAGCACCAACCTGACGCCGGATCCGGACACCGGCATCGGCCGCTGGTCCTACACTGCCTTCGAGCGCGCCATGCGCGAAGGCATTGCCCGCGACGGCCGTCATCTCTATCCAGCGTTCCCGTACACCGCCTTTGCCAGGATGAGCGACGCGGACATGCAGGCGCTGTATGCCTATCTGATGGCACAACCGGCGGTGAGCGCCGTGCCGCCCAACAACCGGCTGCGCTTTCCTTTCAACGTCCGTTCACTGATGGCCGGCTGGAACGTCTTCTTTCATCGCGACCAACGCTATCAGCCCGACACCGCACGCTCGGCGCAATGGAACCGGGGCGCCTATCTTTTCGAAGGGGCAGGGCATTGCAGCGCCTGCCATAGCCCCCGCAACCTGTTCGGTGCCGAGAAAAGTGGTGACGCCTATCTGTCCGGCGCCCTGGTGGATGGCTGGGAAGCGCCGCCGCTGACCGCCGACAATCGGGCGCCGGTGCCCTGGACCGAGGACGAGCTGTTTCATTATCTACGTAGCGGACGCTCCGAATTCCACGGCGTGGCCGGCGGCCCCATGGCTCCGGTAGTCGCCGGCCTGGCACGATTGCCAGAAGCCGACGTGCGTGCCATTGCCCATTATCTGGCCAGCCAGATGCAAGCCCCAACCCGCCTAACCGAAGCACAGCGCCAGCAAGCTCAGGACAAACTGGCCGCCAGCGCCATCGAACCGGCGGGTCTGGACGCTGGCCAACGCGTCTTCGACGGTGCCTGCGCTTCCTGCCACGCCAGCGACGCACCGGCCACCTTCACCAGTGCACGACAAGCGCTTGCGCTCAATACCAATCTGCACAGCGAGCGGGCGGACAACGTTATTCAATCCATCCTCGGCGGCGTTCATGTCCAGGGTGGAACGGGAGCAGGGGAGATGCCCGCTTTCTCACACAGTTTAAGCGACCGCCAGATCACTGATCTGGTGGCGTACTTGCGGGCGCGCTTCGCACCGGGAGAAACGCCCTGGAAAGACATCGGAAAGACCGTCGAGACGTTACGCAGGGAGCACGACCAACAATCATAAAAGCGTACTTCGCTAATCAATCGAGCCAACGAGGTGGGATATGCAACGAAGTAAATGGATCTGGCTGGTGTGGGTCGTGGTGGCGCTTTGCTACCTGGTTCCTTACACCATTCTCAGGGATGTACATGCCTGGTACGGAAGCTTTCTGTTCTGGAGTCTGGCCGGCGTCCTGGTGATCGCCATCAACCTTTACATCACCAAAGATTTCGAGGGGCGCTGAAGATGACCGAATCAATGATCTGGTGGTCGGTGGCGATCTACCTGGTGGTCGCCATAGGGATCGCGATACTGGCCCGACAAGGCAAAATGGCCGACATGTCCGGGTATTTTCTGGGCGATCGGAAAATGGGCGGCTTCGTATCCGCCATGAGTTATAGCGCCACCACCTACAGCGCCTTCATGATGGTCGGACTGGCGGGCTTGACCTATAAGGGCGGCGTCGGCGCCCTGGGGTTTGAAATCGTGTATTTCGCCGGCGTCTCCCTGGTGGCGATCTTCGGCCCCAGGTTCTGGGCGGTCGGTAAAAAGTTCGGCTACGTAACCCCCAGTGAGATGCTTGGCCATCGTTACGCCGACAAGAAAGTCTCCATGGCCGTGGCGATCTCCAGCTGTGTTTTTCTGATTCCCTATGCCGCGGTGCAACTGGCCGGTGTCGGCTACTTGCTGCAAGGGGCCACGGACGGCGCCATCCCGTTTACCACCGGCGTGGTCCTTGCCACCGCCGTAGCCATTTTCTTCTCCTATGTGGCCGGCATCCGCTCGGTGATGTGGACTGACTCCCTGCAGGCAATCATGATGATCATCGCCTCCACGCTGGTGGCCTGGCTGGTAATCCAGGGCCTGGGCGGCTTCCACGGCCTGTTCGACACCCTCGCCGAAAAGAAGCCGGAATCCCTGGTGGTTCCCGGTCCGGGTCTGTTCAGCTTCATCACCTTCCTGGGGCTGACCATCCCCTGGTTTTTCTTCAGCCTGTCCAATCCCCAGGTCAGTCAGCGGTTGTTCATGCCATCCTCGCTGCACGCCATGCGCCGCATGCTGCTGGGTTTTCTGGTATTCGGCCTGATTTACACCCTGGTCTCCGTGCTGTGGGGGTTTTCCGCGCTCGCCGCCTTCCCGGATCTCGCCAAAGCCGACCTGGCCACCGCCACCTTGCTGGGTTCCGATTTGGTGCCCCCGCTACTAGGCGTCATCGTGCTGGTCGGCATCATGGCGGCGGCCATCTCCACCATTGATTCCATCATGCTGACGCTGTCCTCCATGTTTGCCCGGGACGTCTACGCCAACATGAAGGATGGCTGCGACGACACCAAACAGCTCTGGGTGGGCAAAATCGTGATCCCGATCATTGCCATTCTGGCGTTCGGCTTCGCCGAATTGCAGCTCGACCTGATCGCGGTGCTGTCGGTAGCGGCGTCCTCCGGTCTGGTGGCGGTGGTGCCGGCCACCATCGGCGCCTTCTACTGGAAGCGCGGTACCGCCGCCGGAGCCCTGGCGAGTGTGGTCGGCACCACCCTGATCGTGCTGATCATGTATGCCTCCGGTAACAGCTTCCTGGGCCTGCCGGCGGGCATCTGGGGCATTGTCGTCGCCACCGTGCTGTACGTGGGCGTGAGTCTGGCCTCCAGCGCCCCACTGGAGCGCGCCGCCGAGTTCGTGGACGCCAGCAAGAAATACTGACACACCACACCGAGCAACCCCTTGTGGCGCGCCACCTGGCGCGCCTTTTTTATTCCATTTCTGCCCATTAACAATGCCTACACCAAAATTGGCATTCTCGACATCTTATAAAATAAGTCTCCTGGCACTCCTTTTGCTTCACAAATGGGTGTACACAAAATAAATGTCAAGAGGTGCGCAGCATGAACAAAAACGGAGCGATATCTGTTCTCGCCATTGCCGGCATGCTACTGAGCGGGTGCGGTGGGAGCTCGTCTTCGGACTTTGCCTTTATGGACCAGTGTGAGGCACTGGTGGGGCTCCCGGTGGAGGGGGGCAGCGTAACCAGCGCCACCTACACCCGCGCGAACGATGGTGACCCGTCCAGCTCCCTGTGGCCGGACCATTGCCTGGTCCGCGGGGCCATGAACGAACGAACCGGGATCGACGGCAAACCCTACGCGTTGCGGTTCGAGGTACGCCTGCCGGAGGAGTGGAATGACCGCCTGTATTATCAAGGCGGCAGCGGGGTGGACGGCACCCTGTTCACCGCGGTAGGGCGGTACGCCGGCGGCGGCAATACCCGCAACGCCCTGATCGATGGTTTCTCCGTGGTAACCACGGACTCTGGCCATCAGGCGGAAACGGGCGCGCCGAACGGTTCCTTCCTGTTCGGCGCCGACCCCCAGGCACGCGATGAATACGGCGACATGCAGATTCCCAAGGTCACTGCCGCCGCGCGCACGGTGATCATGAGTCTGTACGGCAGCCCGGATCAGTATTCCTACTTCGTGGGCTGCTCCAACGGCGGGCGCCAGGCAATGATCGCCGCACAGCGGTATCCCGACCTGTTCGACGGGATCATCGCCTCCGCGCCGGGCTTCCGCCTGTCTCAGGCTTCGATCCAGGCGCTCTATCAAGCCCAGCTCACCGCCGAAGTGGCGCCAATGGGGCCGGAAGGGCACCCGGATCTTTCCCAGGGCCTGACCGCCGCGGAGCGCACCCTGGTGCGCGACCGTATCCTTGACAGCTGTGACGGCCTCGACGGCCTGGAGGATGGTATCGTCCATCGGCTTTCCGCCTGTGAGCTGAAACCCTCCGACTGGGTATGCGGGGTGGGGGAAAGCGATAACTGCCTGTCCGCGGAAAAAGCCGGGTATGTGGACGCCATGTTCGCCGGTGCTTACACCGCCGATGGAGACCTTATCTACTCAGCCTGGCCCTTCGATCCAGGCATGGTGGCACAGTTCGCCAATCCCTTTCTCGGCATCTTCGCCGGCGAGGCGTCGCACATCTACACCACGCCGCCGACCATCACCGAGGACCTCACCGGTTACGCACTGAACGCGGACATCGACGAGGAATACCGGAAATTGTTTGCCACCAACGCCACCTTCCAGCGTGCCGGCGTGGATTTTACCAATGGCGAATCCCCCAACCTGGACGCTTTCCGTGCCAACGGCGGCAAACTGATTATGCTCAATGGCAGCGCTGACCTGGCCGCTGGACATGGCCGCCTACTATGAGGACGTGGAGCAGCGTTACGGCGCCGCCACCGAAGACTTCGTCCGCGCCTACGTGGTGCCGGGTATGGCGCATTGCGCCGGAGGCCTGGCCACCGATCGGTTTGATTCGTTCGGCGAACTTCAACGGTGGACGGAGCAGGGGATTCAGGCCGACGAAATCGTCGGTACCGCCGGCGACGACACCCCTTGGCCTGGACGGACCCGACCGCTTTGTCCTTATCCCACTGAAGCCGTCTACGACGGCGTCGGTGATCCGGAGGTGGCAAGTAGTTTCACTTGCCAATAGAACGCTGGCGGCCCATCCGGGAGGTTTGGCCGCCACCGGTGGGCAGACTGATGTAATTTCCATCGATCACCAGAAGAGCCGGTGTTACCGAGCCCGGCTCTTGGGATACTGAATTAGGTGTAATGTATATTATGTTAAATAGAGTATTTACTGAGGAAACAATCCTCCTGCCTTAACAGGCCCCAATCACAACAGGGACGCCACCCGCTTGGCCGTTGCCTTGACGGACTGAGGGTTCTGACCGCTAACCAGGTGGCCATCGGTCACCACATTCGAGGTGAATGGCAGCAGCGCCTTTTCATACAAGGCTCCCCTGTCCTTCATCTCCTGCTCGGCGTTGTAGGGCATCTTCTTGGCTACCCCCGCCAGGACTTCTTCTGTCCAGGAGAAGCCGGTGATCTTACGGCCGGCAACCAGCAAGGAGCCGTCCGAAAGCCGGGTATTCAACAGGCCGCAGTAGCCGTGACACACTGCCCCCACAACCCCTCCCCGCTCGAAAATCTCCCGGGTGATCCGCTGCAAGCCGGATGCGCCAGGATAATCCCACATTACGGCATGGCCGCCAGTGAAGTAGATAGCGTCATAGTCCGCGGAATCGATCTGGTCCGGACTGGCGGTGTTCGCCAATAACGCCATTCGGCTCTCATCCGCCAGCCAGGCTTTCGCCGTGGCATCGATGTTGGGCCATTTCAGGGAACGGGGCTCCAGGGGCGACTGACCGCCTTCCGGGCTGACGATGCGCTGCTGGTGACCGGCCTTCTCGAACTCGAGGTAAGCATGAGTCAGTTCCGAAAGCCACAGCCCGGTCGGATCCGCCGGATCGGCATAATGGGCAACGTTGCTGACGACATGCAGTATCCGCTTGCTCATGATGAAGCCTCCTCATGGAAAGGGACTCTGCTCTTTGCAAGGCATACACCGCAGCGAGCGAAGGAGCAAGCGCATCAATCACCGCGGCGATTTTCGCTCTGGCATTCATCGGTAGCAGCGTACGACAGCGCGTCCTCCAAACGATCATTACCCCAGAACATGGCGTCACCAATCAGGAAAGTCGGGGCGCCAAACAGACCCCGATCCAGGGCTTCCCGGGTCTGCTCTTTCAGGCGCTGTTTGTTGTGGTCGGACTGGGCGGCCGTTAACAGCGACTCCGCCGGCAAGCCCATGTCCGCGAGGATGCCCCCCACCTCCTCCTCGCTGTTGATGTCCCGGTCGCGCTGAAAGTTATGCCGCATCACCTGGCGGTTGAACTCCGCGATCCATGGCATATCCGCCCCCAGCAGCGCCACCCGGGACGACAGCAAGCCGTTACGGGGAAATGTCGACGGCCGGGTCCACGGCAGCCGGTATTTTTCACATTGGCGAATCATGTCCTGCCACACGTAACGCAGCTTTTCCTGTTGCGCCAGGAACGGCGATCCCTGCCAGCCCAGTGCCTTGAAAACGGGGCCGAGCAGGAACGGCTTCCAGACAATGGCGACGCCGTGGCGATCCGCCTCCTCTTCCACCCGCATGACGCTCAGGTAGCTGTAGTTGCTGCCAAAGTCGTACCAGAACTCCATGGCTGGAGCGGCATGTTTCGAGACCATGGGATTTCCTCCTTCGGGAGCCGTCAGTGATGAATCAGCAGTACGCGAAGTTCGATACTATGACGTGGAGCCACATCGGCGGGCAGCGCCAGCGGATCAAAGGCGCCATGCGGCGTAAACCGCGCGGTACCGCTCAATTGGGTGTCGTACTGCTTGAAAATCAGCACCTCGTCCGGCGTCATCGCCGGGTAGTAATACCAGCGCTGGCGGGCGGTGTAGCGAGCCAGATAGATCTCGCCAGTGCGCTCTCGGTAGCGCACCTCCGCCGGGTTCAGATCCAATACCGAAAGGGTCGAGGCATCGCACAGTGCCAGCGGCGCATCCAGCACCGGGCCGCGTAACGGCCGCCACAGATTGACAATGGCATAACGGCTGTGCGGTGACATACGCTCCCCCTGGCGAGCCAGCACCGCGGCCACCCTGGCCCGTCCGGAGGCCTCGCTGTAATCGTTGTGCAGCCGCCCCACCGCCCCCGGGCGACGGCCATCACCCTGCCGCCCAAACCCGGCGGTGATCTGGCCGGGCTCACGGCGGCGGGCCTGATGATCGAACACCAGCGCGCGGTCGGCGCCGGTGGCGCGCCGGGCCATCTCCGCCATCGGCGGATAGTAGGTTGCGGCAATCCAGTCGCCGTCGTCCACCTGGTTCGGCACCGCTGTGTCCGTTCGCAATAACCGGAATCCCTGTCTGTCCAGCTCCGGTTCGAAGTCCGCGCGACGCGCATCCAGAATGGTCATGGCCCGGATTTCATATTGGCCTGAATCCTGGGGGGAGCCGTCCTCGGGCTGATACATGTAGTGGCGGGGGCGTTCGGCGCCGGGCACATGAAAACTGAGATGGGCCCGCATGGCCGCCTCATGACGAGCAAAAGACGATGAGAGATGATTCATACGCTGCGCCTCCATCTGGGTGAGAATCCATTGAAGGCTTCGGAGAAGCGCCGCTCAAACGATCATTTTGCAGCAATGATATGCTTTTTACTCATGGCTGGATGCCGCCTGGGACACCAGCCATTCCGCCAGCGTCCGCACCGAGGCGGATGGCGACGGCGACGCCAGGATCAGCCAGTGGGCGTACTTTTTGGATGAAGGGGCGGGCCGCGCTCCCTCCCCCAGATCAAAGACCTGCAAGCGCCCTTCCCTGATCAAATCCGCCACCAGCGCCCGTCGCCCCAGCGCCAGCCCCTGACCGTTCACCGTCGCCTGAATCAATTGGTCGTACTGGTTGAAACGTACCAACCGCGCCGGGCGCAAATGGTTCAGTCCGGCGCTGCCGAGATGGGATGACCATTGCAACCAGGGGTGGTCAGGATCGTCGAATTCCAATAGCACCTGACGAGCGAACACTTCCGGCCGATTCAGCGCGACATCCCGCCAGTCCGGATGCCCGACCACGATGATTTCATCGCCGAACAGCTTGATCGCGCCCTCCGGAGCCGCGGAGCGTGCACAGTAACGAATCGCCAGATCAACGCCCTCGGTGTCCAGATCCACGACTCTGTTGTTGGCGGCCACACGCACATCCACCTCCGGATGGCGCGTGATGAAATCGCCGAGCCGCGGCAGCAACCACAGTCCCACCACCCCCATGCTGGCGGTAATAGTGACCGGCTTGCGTTGTTCGCCACCACCAAGCGTTTCCACCAGTTCCTGCAGTTCCCGCATCATCGGGTCCACCGATTGGAACAGCCGCCGGCCTTCCTCGGTCAGTCTGACGCCACGGTATTCCCGGACCAGCAATTTGCAACCCAGGCGGGCTTCCAGCGTCTGGATCTGGCGACTGACCGCGGATTGGGTAAGGTGCAGATCCTCCGCGGCCACGGTGATACTCATCCTACGGGCCACGGCGACGAAGCCGCGCAGCGCATCCATCGGCGGCAGGCGATAAAGGGGGGCAGTCATTCCTGGCTCTCATGGAAAAACATCCGCCAAGACTGCGCCTGTTGTTCCGCTTTTGTCGAGTCTATGTCAGGAATGCTAAGTCGGGAGTGGCGGCAGGCGACAGTGGCTCACCGCGAAATCGATGAAATGACGCAGCGCCGGCAGGGCCCGGCCGCTGGCCCGATAGAACAAGGCCACATCAATCGGTGGTTGTTCCCACTCGGACCGCAGCCGGCACAAGTGTCCGGCCTCGATTGCTTCCAGCACCATATAGTGATGCAACCAGGCCAGGCCAAGCCCCTGTTTCACGGCTTCGATCATTGCCTCGGTGTCGTTGAGCCGCAGCGCCGGCCGCATAACCACTTGGCGACTACCCCACAGCCAGACACGATCCGGCGGATGCCGCATGGCATGGGTAATGAGCCGGTGTTCCGCCAATTGCTCCGGTGTTTCAGGCATGCCGTGACGCTCTATGTAGTCCGGCGAGGCGCAAAGCCAATAGGCGGTCTTGCCAAGACTTCGCCGTACCATGCCGTTGCTGCCCGCCATCGACATGGCGAAGATCAGATCGACGTTTTCCTGCTCCAGATCCGGGAAGCGCTCGGCCAGCTCCAATTCCAGATCAATTGCCGGGTAGCGGCGCACGAATTCGTCCAGGTGTGGTACCAAAAACGTCTTCGTCAGCCAACGGGCGGCCACCACTCTCAAGGTTCCGGACGGTTCGCCTTTGATTTGCGAGAGGCAATTTCTTTCCCCATCGTCGAGCAGCCGTAACGTGGCCACGGCGTGCTCCTGAAAGATTCTGCCGGCCGGAGTCAGGACCATGCGGCGGGTGGTTCTCTCAAGCAGGACGACCTCAAGGGACTGCTCCAAAGCGGACAACTGTTTGCTGACCGCCGGCGCGGACAATCCGAGCGCACGGGCGGCCGCGGCAATACTGCCGTTGTCGCACACGCTCAGGAAGGTGCTCATGTGGTCCAGTCTGGCCTTCATTAATTCGTAACTTCTGATTAAGAAAGAATTCCATTAAAGCACATTCCATCAACACCGCGTGCCTCCTAATCTTGCCCGCCAAGCTGAACGGAGGCCCCATGTCCCCTGCCCGATTTCCCCCACCCTCGGTGATTCTGCTCGCCGCTCTTGTGACACTGCCGCAGATCGGCGAAACCATCTACACCCCCGCGCTGGCGGATCTGGCTGCTGGACTTGCCATCAGCGAAAGTCAGGCGCAGACCTCCCTAAGCGTCTTCTTTCTCGGTTTCGCACTTGGTGTTCTGGTGTGGGGTCGGTTCAGTGACCGCTGGGGACGCCGCCCCGCCCTGCTTGCTGCTCTTGCGGTCTACGCGGCGGGCAGCCTGCTGTGTGTTAGTGCCGACGGACTGACTGTGCTGCGCATGGGACGAGCAGTGCAAGCGTTCGGGGCAGCCGCCTGTTCGGTGGTGGTCCAGGCGGTATGCAGAGAGGCGTTCGAGGGCGATAAGCGGGTGCGGGTATTCGCCACGATCGGCATGCTGATTCCGCTGTCCACCGCAATAGGCCCTTTGCTGGGCGGCATGGTGACCACTTTGTGGGGCTGGCGGGCCACACTGACACTGCTGCTACTGATGGGGTTGGTCCTGTGGCTGGCGGTCTGGCGTGCCTTGCCGGAGACCGGCGGCGGACCGACGCCGGCGCTGCTGCCTGTTGTCCGGCGCATGCTGGGTGATCGCTTTATTGCCGGCATGGTGGCGGTTATCGGAATCGCCAACGGCGTGCTGTTCAGTTACCACGGGGAAGCCCCGTTTTTGTTGATTCAAAGCGGGGGGCTGACGCCCGCGGAGTACGGTCTGACCGGACTCTGGGTAGTGAATGGCAGCGTGGTCGGCGCCATGGTCCTACGATATTTGGGTCGGAAAGGCTGGGGAAGCGACGCGCTCATCCGGCTGGGGCTGATCGCGATGTTGCTCGCTGCCGGCGGCCTGGCCGGTGTCGCCGGTCTGTCAACGCGGGACTTTGCCCTGGTCCCGTTCATCGCCTTCGCCGCCCTGCTGTTCACCGGTTTCACCCTGACCACCACCGTCTGTCTGCACCGGGCACTGGAGCGGTACCATGATGCGCTCGGAACCGCCGGAGCCGTAATGGGGCTCGCCTATTACGCCGTGGTAGCCGCCGTTACTCAAGGCATGGCGGCTTTGCACGATGGCCAGAGCATCACCTTTCCGTTGTACAGCATGGCACTGGTGTTGTTGGCCTTGCTGGCATACGTGGCGCTGTTGCGTCCGGGCTTGAAGGGCTCCTGAGTGGCGCTCACGTCGGTGCCGACGAAACAATGTCCAGCACCCGCCAGCACCCCGGCGGCGGCACCACTTCCCGCTCCCGCAGCAGGCGGTGCATGGCAGGCAGGCTGTTGCGCAACCACGCCCGCAGGTGCCAGACAAAGCCGCGCTTCGGCAGCCACTCAGTGTGTATCGCCGTAATAAAGCATCGGTGTCGACGGCTGACCTCGCCGTATGGAACGGCTATGCTTAAGAACCCCCAATACCATCCTGCCGGAGCAAGGAAGTATCGTGATCATCCATCCTCTCAGCGATCTGCATAACGAGCTGTACCGTCGCGCCGAGCCACCGGTGGCAATTCCGGACATTCCCGAGACCGACGCCGATCTGATTGTTCTCGCTGGCGACATCGATACCGGTGACCGCGGCGTGCAATGGGCCGTGGAGCAATCCGAAAAGCATGACAAGCCGGTGCTGTATGTCCCGGGCAACCACGAATATTACCGCCACGACATCCAGGATAATCTGGCCGCCATGCGCCAGCGCGCGGAAGGGACCCGGGTCCACGTGCTGGACCGGGATCAGGCGGTGATCGGCGGCATCCGTTTCCTCGGCTGCACCCTGTGGACCGATTACCTGGCCTACGACGGCGAAAACCGGGACGAACCGATGGCAATGGCCGCGGAACGCATGCCGGACCACCAATTGATCACCATTGAAGGCGTGCCGTTTCTTCCGGAACACGCGCTCGCTCTACACCAGGCCGCCATTGAATGGCTGGACCGGCGCATCGCTGAACCTTTTGACGGCCCCACCGTGGTGATCAGCCATCACGGCCCCGCCGGCGCCTGCTGCCATCCGGTCTTCTCCCCCGGACCGCTGGATGGCGCGTTCTTCTCCCGGCTGGAAGACCGTATCGGTCTGGTGGATCTGTGGATTCACGGCCATACCCATCTGTCCCTGGATCTGCCGGTAGGCGAAGGGCGTTTGATCTCCAATCAGTCCGGCTATCGCGGTGAAACCTCCGGGTTTGACTGGAACAAGACGGTCAGTGTGCCAGCCTAGAAGCGGAGTACTTACTTTAATTTTCCCCTTCAACTCATTGATTTAAAAAGAAAGAAAAGATCAAAACCGCCCGACGTGTAAAGCGCTGGTACTCGGCAACGGTTTGCGTTTACATGGGAACAGGGCCGCGCCGGTCCGGCGGGCCTCGACCTCAATGGGAGGTGAACCATGGCACACAAGCCGTTGTTCCTGATCCTGCTTCTGGCGCTGGCCGCGGCCGTGCTGATCGCCCTCCCCGTTTCCGCTCAATCTCCCTCCGCGCAACACTCCGCCCTTTCCGCGTCACCACCTGAAGTCCGCGTAATGGTCCTGGATGACGCTATCGGCCCGGCGGTCAGCGACTGGTTCGTGCGCGCGCTGGAGGACGCCAACGACGAGGCAGCGGCGTTGTTCGTGCTACAGCTGAACACACCTGGCGGGCTGGACCACTCCATGCGCGCCATGATTCGCGCCATTCTCGACTCGCGAGTGCCGGTGGCCATCCACGTTGCCCCTTCCGGCAGCCGCGCCGCCAGTGCTGGCACCTACCTGCTCTACGCCGCCCATATCGCGGCCATGGCACCAGCCACCAACCTTGGCGCGGCGACCCCCGTGGAGTTGGGCGGCGGTGCTCCGGCCCGCAATCCCGCCGGCAGCGGTGACGAAGATCAGAACGCCGCGCCGGACAGCGCCACCGCCCTGCGCAACAAACAGGTCAACGACGCCGTGGCTTATATCCGTGGACTGGCGGAACTGCGCGGGCGCAACGCCGACTGGGCCGAGCAGGCGGTACGCCAGGGCGCCAGCCTGCCCGCCGAGGAGGCGCTGGAACAGAACGTCATCGACCTGATCGCCGATGACCTGCCCGCTTTGTTATCGCAATTGGAAGGCCGTGAAATCGAGCTTCGCGGGCAGCAACACACGCTGACACTGAGCGGCCATCAGGTACGGAACATCGAGCAGGACTGGCGCACCGGCTTTCTGGCGATCATCACCAACCCCAGTGTTGCCTACCTGCTGTTACTGGTGGGCATCTACGGCCTAATCCTGGAGTTCTCCAGCCCTGGCGTCGGCGTGGCCGGCGTGCTCGGGGGCATCTGTCTGCTGGTGGCCGCCTACGCCTTGCATCTGTTGCCGGTGAGTTACGTCGGCCTGGCGTTGATTGTGCTGGGTATAGGGCTGATCGCCGCGGAAGCCCTGTCGCCCTCGTTCGGGGTACTGGGTATCGGTGGCGTAGCCGCTTTCGTGATCGGCTCGGTGATGCTGATGGATACCGAACTGCCCGCGTTTCAGATCGCGCTACCAGTGATTGCCGCCGTCGGCACCGGCTCCCTGCTCCTGGTCGGCGTCATTATTCGTTTGATCTCCCGTTCCCGGCGGCAGGCTCTTGTCAGCGGCGCCGATACCCTGATCGGCCAACCGGCGGTGGCGATCCAGGATTTCGAACTTCTCGGCATGGTACGCATCAACGGGGAGTTGTGGCGTGCCCGCACCGTCGCCCCGGTGCACAAAGGCCAACGATTACAGGTCATCGGCCGGAATGGCCTGACCCTGAATGTGGAGGACGCATCATGACGACCTACTATTTCTGGATTTCACTGGCGGTCCTTTTGATCGCCTTTCTGTTCAGCGCTTTTCGGATTCTGCGCGAGTACGAGCGCGGCGTGGTGTTCATGCTCGGCCGCTTCTACCGGGTCAAGGGACCCGGGTTGATCGTGATCATTCCGGTCGTGCAGCAAATGGTGAAAGTGGACTTGCGTATCCGCGTGCTCGACATTCCAACCCAGGATGTGATTTCCCGGGACAACGTGTCGGTGAAGGTCAACGCCGTGTTGTATTTCCGCGTGATCGATGCACAGAAGGCCGTGGTTAACGTGGAGGATTTCTTCGCCGCCACCAGCCAGCTGTCACAAACTACTCTGCGTTCGGTACTCGGCAAACATGAACTGGATGAAATGCTGGCCTCCCGGGACGAGCTGAATCGCGACATCCAGGAAATCCTGGATGACCAGACCGATTCCTGGGGCATTAAGGTCTCCAATGTGGAGATCAAACATGTGGACCTGGATGAAACCATGGTTAGGGTGATCGCACGGCAGGCGGAAGCCGAACGGATTCGCCGCGCCAAGGTGATCCACGCCAACGGTGAAAAAGAAGCGGCTCAGGTGTTGCTGGAGGCGGCGCGCACGCTGTCGGAGCAGCCCCAGGCGCTGCAGCTGCGCTATCTGCAAACCCTGACGGAAGTGGCCAACGATCGCTCCAGCACCATTGTCTTCCCGCTGCCCATGGATCTGTTGAAAGGATTCTTGAAACCTGGAGAAACGGGCAGGTAATACTTTTTATTATCGGTACCAAAGGCATCCATTCTATTTGGGAATGGATGCCAATCCTGCTTTTCATTGGATATCCCAGCGGCGTGACGGGAACATGCAGTCTTTAAGAGCCTGTTTAAGATGGGGTTCCCATGATACGTCGCGGTTTTTGGCAAGCCGGCCTGACCCTGGTGGCCGCCGCCACTTTCGCCATGGCCTTCAAGGGCATTTTTGCCCGGCTGATCTACCAGTACGGCGTCTCCGTGAACGCGCTGCTGATCTGGCGCTTTGCCCTGGCCGTACCGCTGTTCTGGCTTGGCGGGATGTGGCTGCTGCGTCGCAATCCCGCTCCGGCTGGCGGTTTGGGACACAAACAATGGGCTCTGTGCGCTGGCACCGGATTGCTGTTCTTTGTCAGCGCCTGGTGTGACTTCCATGCCATCGAAAGCCTTGGCGCCAGCCTGTCACGCATGGTGCTGTATCTGTTTCCGGCCATGGTCATGATGTTGCAGGCGGTGGAGCGTCGGCGCTGGCCCGAGGGCCGTTCTCTGCTGATCTTCACCGGCGCCTGGCTCGGTATCGCGCTGGTGCTGATGCCGGGCTGGCACGGCGGCACCGTGGATCCGGCCGGTCTCGCCTACGGCTTCGGCGCGGCCCTGTGCTACGCCCTGTTCTGGCGGGCCAGTCAGTCGCTGATGAAACCGCTGGGGTCGGTGCGTTTCAACCAGCTTTCCAACAGCTTCACGCTGGTGGCGATGTTGGCGTTCCTGTTGCCGGGCGTGCCGCTTGAGAGCTTGTGGTTGCCGGCGCCGGCGCTCGGCTGGATGATGGTCATGGTGGTGTTCTCCACCGTGATCCCGTTCTTTCTCATGTTCGAGGGCATTCGCCGCACCGATACCGGCCGGGCCGGCGTGGTGTCCATGTTCGGGCCGGTGGTGACGGTACTGGCGGCAATGACAGTGTTTCCGGATGAGCACCTGGGGCCGGTGCAGTGGCTGGGCATGGCACTGGTTCTGGCCAGTATCGCCATGCTGAAAACAGGAGGTAATCGCGGCTCGTGAGCCTCTGCGGTCCCATAGTTGTGGAACAGCCCGCTTACACGCAACACGCCAGCACGCTAACACGCCATTCGCTGCCAACAGCCCGCCGCCCAGACAGGCCCTCACAGAACGGGCTACGAAGCCACTGTAGGAGCCTGCCTGCAGGCGAATGTTTTTTCTGATCGGTGGAGATTCGCTTGCAGGCAAGCTCCTACAACTGCCTTGTGGAGCCCCCTGACTTCGGGTTTAGCGTGCCAGCGTGTTGCATGTAAGCGTGCCTGCGAATTGCTGCGGGACACCACTGGCTCACGAGCCGCGATGAGGTCTACTTGCTGAGATGCCTCATGGCCCGCTCCAGCCCTTCCAGGGTCAGCGGGTACATGTGGTCCTCGGCGAGTTGCTTGATCCACTGGGTGGACGTGGTCATCTCCCAGGCCCGTTGCGGCTCGGGATTCAGCCACACCACCTTCTCATAGGTGTCCTTGATGCGCTGGAACCAGACCGATCCGGGCTCTTCGTTCCAGTGCTCCACGGAACCGCCGGCGGAGTTGATTTCGTACGGGCTCATGGCGGCGTCACCGATAAAGATCACTTTGTAATCATTGCCGTACTTGTGCAGGACATCCCAAGTGGCGGTCTTCTCGTCCCAGCGGCGGCGGTTGTCCTTCCAGACGTACTCATACACGAAGTTATGGAAATAGAAATATTCCATGTGCTTGAACTCCAGCCGGGCGGCGGAGAACAGCTCCTCGCAGAGCTTGATGTAGGGGTCCATGGAACCGCCCACGTCGAAAAACAACAGCACCTTGGCGCGGTTTTCCCGTTCCGGGCGCATCTTGATGTCGAGCAAGCCGGCGTTGCGGGCGGTGGAGGAAATGGTGTCGTCCAGGTCCAGTTCTTCTTCCCGACCAGTGCGGGCGAACTTGCGCAGCCGGCGCAGCGCCAGCTTGATGTTGCGGATACCCAGCTCCACCGAGTCGTCCAGGTTGCGGTACTCGCGCTTTTCCCAGACTTTCACCGCGCGCTTGTTGCGGGATGGGCCGGTCATGCGGATCCCTTCCGGGTTCTCGCCGTAACCACCGAACGGGCTGGTGCCGCCGGTGCCAACCCACTTGTTGCCGCCCTGGTGTCGCTTCTCCTGCTCTTCCAGACGCTTGCGCAGTTCGTCGAGAATCTTTTCCAGACTGCCCAGCCCCTTGAGCTTTTCGCGCTCTTCCGGAGACAGGGTCTTTTCCAGTTGTTTGCGCAGCCATTCGTCCGGGATCACCCGATTGAGCCATTCCGGCTCGATATTCTCGATCCCTTCGAAATAGCTGGCGAAGGCGCGGTCAAAACGATCGTAGTACTTCTCGTCCTTGACCATCACCGCCCGCGAGAGCATGTAGAAGTCCTCCACGGAGCCAAAGGCCACGTGGTGCTTGAGTGCATCGCACAGATCCAGCAGCTCCCGCAGGCTCACCGGCACCCGGTGAGTGCGCAGGTTTTCAAAGAAGCCAATCAGCATAGCAACCTCTGTGAACGGAATGAGCGTCTCGGCACGGGCCGCCGATCAGCGCTCGCGCCGGTTCATGAACGCCAGGCGCTCCAGCAGTTGAACGTCCGCTTCGTTTTTCACCAGGGCGCCGTACAGCGGCGGAATCGCCTTCTTGGTGTCGCGATTGCGCAGCACGTCGTCGGGGATATCGTCGGCCAACAGCAGCTTCAGCCAGTCGATCAGCTCGCTGGTGGAGGGCTTTTTCTTCAGGCCCGGCACCTTGCGCAGGTCGAAGAAGATTTCCAGCGCCTCGGAGACCAGCTCCTGTTTGATGTCCGGAAAATGCACGTCCACGATTTTCATCATGGTCTGGGCATCGGGGAAATTGATGTAGTGGAAAAAACAGCGGCGCAGGAAGGCGTCCGGCAGTTCCTTCTCGTTGTTGGAAGTGATGATCACGATCGGCCGTTTGGCGGCGCGCACGGTTTCGCCGGTCTCGTAGACGAAAAACTCCATGCGATCCAGTTCCTGCAACAGATCGTTGGGGAACTCAATGTCGGCCTTGTCGATCTCGTCGATCAGCAACACCACCTGCTCATCGGCGGCGAAGGCCTCCCACAACTTGCCCTTCTTGATGTAGTTGGACACATCTTCCACACCGTCGGCGCCAAGCTGGGAATCCCGCAGCCGGGATACCGCGTCGTACTCGTACAGGCCTTGCTGGGCCTTGGTGGTGGACTTGATGTGCCAGGCCAGCAGCGGCTTGCCCAGAGCCTCGGCCACCTGTTCGGCCAGCAAGGTCTTGCCGGTGCCGGGCTCCCCTTTGATCAACAGGGGGCGCTGCAGCGCGATCGCGGCGTTCACCGCCATTTTCAGGTCGTCGGTGGCGACGTACTGGTCGGTACCCTGGAACTGCATGCAGGAATCTCCACATCGTTTCGGAAACATGGCCGGACACTCTAGCAATCCGCGGACAGAGCGCATAGGGCCAGAACCGCCATGAAGCGGGAGGATTGTGTCATAATCCGCGACCATGAATCTGCTCCTCCTGCACCCGGAACAACATCTGCAAGGCCCGTTGTGGCGGCTCGACGCCCGCCAGGGCGAACACGTGCGCCAGGTGCTGCAGTTGGCCGAAGGGGATCAGTGCCGTGCGGGTGTGCTCGATGGCGGCATAGGCTTTGCTCGCCTTGAATCCATAAAAAACAATGAGATAACGGTTTTTTTTAAAGCTATTTCTTCCCCGCCTCCCCCCCTTGATCTGAATCTGCTGCTGGCTCTGCCCCGCCCCAAGATGCTCAAGCGGCTGCTGGTGGACGCCGCCAGCCTGGGCATCAAACGCATCGTATTGATCAACAGCTGGAAGGTGGACAAGAGCTACTGGCGTACCCCCAATCTGAAGGCCGGTCTGTTGCGGGAAAAGCTACTGCTGGGCCTGGAGCAGGCGATGGACACCCGATTGCCGGAGTTACGCCTGGCGCCGCGCTTCCGTCCTTTCGTGGAAGATGAACTGGATGCCTGGGCCGGCCCCGGAGAGCGGCTGCTGGCCCACCCCGGCGACCATGCGGACCTGCCCCATCAACAGGACGGACCGCTGACCCTGGCCATCGGCCCCGAGGGAGGCTGGACCCCGTTCGAGGTGGAGCTGCTGGAAACACACGGGTTCCGCTGCCACCGTTTCGGCAGCCGTATTCTGCGCGTGGAGACCGCCCTGCCCGCCCTGGTGGGCAGCTTGATGCGCCTGCCCTGATAGTTGTCAGGTTCAGAAACGAAACGACCCCGCCGAAGCGGGGTCGTGTTTTTCAGGGCAGCCGTCAGCGGCGGTAAGGATTGCGCCGCGGCTTACGCGGTGGCTTGTTGCCGCCACGCTGATGACGCAACCGGGCCCGACCATACAGACCGGTGTACTTCTTGCCTTTCAGATCCACCCTGTCCAATAGCGGGCGAATCTCTTCCTCGGTAAGTTCCTGCCAGCGTCCCATGCGCAAGCTGGAGGGCAGCGTCAGGTCGCCGAAGCGAATCCGCATCAACCGGGAGACATCCAGCCCCTGGGACTGGAACAGGCGGCGCACTTCGCGGTATTTCCCGCCGGTAAGCGAGACCTTGTACCAACGGTTGGCGGCGTCCTCGTTGTGGCCGGCTTCCTCGATGCTGTCGAACTTGGAAACCCCGTCCTCCAGCATCACGCCCTCCAACAGGGCACTGCGCTGCTGGTCAGCGAGTTCGCCACGGATACGCACCGCGTACTCGCGGACAAAGCCGTTGGACGGGTGCATCAGGCGGTGTGCCAGCTCTCCGTCCGTGGTGAACAGCATCAGGCCGGTGGTATTGATATCCAGCCGTCCCACCTGCACCCAGCGCATACCCTGCAGACGCGGCAGGTTATCAAACACCGTGGGCCGGCCTTCGGGATCATTTCGCGAGCACACCTCCCCAGCGGGTTTGTGATAAATGATCACGCGTCGAACTATGTCTTCTTCCGGCTTCACTCGAATGATCCTGCCATCCACTCTTAATGCATCTTCTGGCTCCACCCGGTCTCCCAGGGTCGCCACCTTGCCGTTCACGGAGACTCGCCCGTCGGCGATCCAGACCTCCAGTTCCCGGCGCGAACCCAGCCCGGCACGGGCCAGTACCTTCTGTAACTTCTCACTCATTGGGCGAACGCTCTTCATCGGCCGTCATGTCGGCCGCCTCCTGCACCGGCGACTCCGGGTCCTGCTCATCGGGAGAAGCGCCCTCCTCTTCCAATGCACCCGAATCCGGCCGGCGGCGGAATTCCGCTTCAAAATTGGCGATCACCGAGTCCACCTTTTCCATGCTCATCAAGGTGGATTCGTCGATCTCCGGCTCATCGTGCATATTCAATGCCAGCACGTTGGCGTTGTCCGGTTCGGCCTCGTCTCCGTCTTCTCCCTCCGCCACAGGCTCGTTCTCGGACGGCGCATCACTGAGCGCCAGTTCCTCGTTGAGCTTGTCGAGGTCACGGATCTCCGCCAAAGGCGGCAGCTCGTCCAGACTCTTCAAATCGAAGTAATCGAGGAACTGGCGGGTGGTGGCGAACATCGCCGGCCGGCCCGGCACATCCCGGTGTCCGACCACGCGCACCCAACCTCGTTCCATCAGGCTCTTAATAATATGGGAACTCACCGAAACGCCGCGGATCTCCTCGATCTCGCCACGGGTGATCGGCTGGCGGTAAGCCATCAACGCCAGCGTTTCCAACACCGCCCGGCTGTAACGGGGCGGCCTTTCCTGCCACAGGCGACTGACCCAGGGCCCCAGTTCAGTGCGCACCTGGAAACGAAAGCCGGATGCGACCTCCTTCAGCTCAATGCCGCGCTCGGCATAATCCTCGCTCAGCGATTCCAGCAACCGGCTCAGATCCGCCTTGCTGGGGCAATCCTGTTCATCGAACAGCGTCAGCATGGTATCCCGGTCCAGCGGGCCGTCGGCGGCCAGAATCGCCGCTTCCAGAATGCTTTTGATCCGCTCCGGCGACAGTTCGCTCATGCCTCGCTCCCTTGTTCGGCGTCCGGGATGTCATCTTCCAGTTCCAGCTGCGCGATTACATCAGACTCTTCCACCGTCACCGTTTTCGCCTTGATGTGAATCGGTGAGAACGGCGAGTTCTGGACCAGTTCCACCAATGACACCTTGACCAGCTCCAGCACCGCCAGGAAGGTCACCACCACGCCCAGCTTGCTCTCCTCGGCGTCGAACAATTCCACGAAGGGCACGAATTCCCGTCCCTTCAAGCGGTCCAGCACATTCGCCATGCGTTCGCGGGTGGAGAGCTTTTCCCGCGACACCTGATGGCTCTCAAACATGTCGGCACGGTGCAGCACTTCCTTGAGCGCCAGCAGCAGCTCGCGCATATCCACGTCCGGCTGCGACTTCTCACGCACATATTCCGGACGGCGGGCGGCGGCCAGATGGATATCGCGCTCCAGCCGGGGCAGCGCCTCGATATCTTCCGCCGCCTTCTTGAACCGCTCGTATTCCTGCAACCGGCGGATCAACTCGGCGCGGGGATCCTCGCCTTCGTCCTCTCCCTCGTTGGCCGGGCGCGGCAGCAACGAGCGGGATTTGATCTCGCCCAGCATGGCCGCCATGACCAGATACTCGGCGGCCAGCTCCAGGTTGAGCGCCTTCATCAGCTCGACGTACTCCATGTACTGGCTGGTGATTTGCGCTACCGGAATGTCAAGGATGTCCAGGTTCTGCCGTTTAATCAGATACAGCAGCAAATCCAGCGGCCCCTCGAAGGCTTCCAGGAACACTTCCAGTGCGTCGGGCGGAATGTACAGATCATCCGGCAACTTGGTGATCGCCTTGCCGTAGATCAGCCCGAAGGGCATCTCCGCCTGCTGCGGAGCAGGCGGTGGCATCAGCGGATTGTCCACCGGGTTCGGATCGTTCATCGCACCTTGCTCATCGGTACCTGCTTATCGACGGCTTATTCATCGATAGTGCAGTCCCATGACCGCCCGCACCTCTTCCAAAGTGGCGCGAGCCTGTTCCCTGGCCTCTTCGCAGCCGTCGGACAGAACCGACCGCACCAGGTCCGGATTACGCAAATGTTCTTCCGCCCGCTTGCGGATCGGCTCCACTTCCTCCTGCACCGCCTCGATCACCGGCTTTTTGCAGTCCAGACAGCCGATCCCCGCGCTGGTGCAGCCCTCGCGCACCCAGATACGGGTGGCATCGTCGCTGTAGACCTTGTGGAATTCCCACACCGGGCAATTCTCCGGATCACCGGGGTCACTGCGACGCACTCGGGCCGGGTCCGTGGGCATGCGCCGAATCTTGCTTTCCACTTCCCCCGGCTCCTCGCGCAGACTGATGAAATTGCCGTAGGACTTGGACATTTTCTGACCGTCCAGCCCCGGCATGCGCGAAGCCGGAGTCAACAGCGCCTGGGGTTCGGGCAGGATCACCTTGCCGCCGCCTTCCAGGTCGCCGTAGAGCCGCTCCTTGTCACCCAGAGTAATGTTCTGCTGGTCCTGGACCAAGGCCCGGGCGGTTTCCAGGGCCGATTCATCGCCCTGTTCCTGATACTGGCGGCGATGATTCAAGTAGATACGGGACTGTTTCTTGCCCATCTTCTTGATCGCCGCGGCCACCGCCTCCTCAAACCCCGGCTCACGGCCATAGAGGTGGTTGAAGCGGCGCGCCACTTCCCGGGTCAGTTCCACGTGGGCCACCTGGTCGGCCCCCACCGGCACCTGTCCGGCCCGGTAAATCAATATGTCCGCGGCCTGCAGCAGGGGGTAGCCGAGAAAACCATAGGTGCCCAGGTCCTTTTCCTTGAGCTTTTCCTGCTGGTCCTTGTAGGTCGGCACCCGTTCCAGCCAGGACAACGGCGTGATCATCGACAGCAGCAGATGCAGCTCCGCGTGCTCCGGCACCTGGCTCTGTACGAACAGCGTGGCGGAACCCGGGTTGACACCGGCGGCCAGCCAATCCACCACCAGATCCCAGGTGTGCTGCTCGATGCTACCCGGATTTTCATATTCGGTAGTCAGACCATGCCAGTCCGCGACGAAAAAGAAACACTCGTACTCATGCTGCAGACGTGCCCAGTTCTTCAGTACCCCATGATAGTGTCCCAGGTGCAGACGGCCGGTGGCACGCATGCCGGAAACCACTCGTTGGGCGGGAACCACGGAACTCAAAACCGACTCCTGTCGTGAAGGCGTGAAAGCCAGCGATTATAAGGCGAAGAAGGTGCCCAGGGACAGGGTGCACGGATTGTGTACCCCACCGGGTTCAGAAAATGGCGTCCAACGGCCCGGCCCCTTCGCGGATCACCTCCGGTCCGTTGCCATCGACCAGGGAGATCACCGTGGTTTCGGTGACGCCGCAGAAGCCGCCATCGATCACCAGATCCACCTGGTTATTGAGAAAGTCGCGCACGTCCTGCGGGTCGGTGAGCGGAAACTCATCGTCCGGCAAATGGGCGGTACTGGTCATGATCGGTTCACCGTATTCCGCCAGTAGTGCCTGGCAGATCGGGTGGTCCGGTACCCGGATGCCAATGGTGCGCTTTTTGGGATGCATCAGCCGCCGTGGCACCTCACTGGTGCCCTGAAGAATAAATGTATACGCGCCCGGCGTGTGCGCCTTGAGCAAACGGTAGTCCGGATTGTCCACCTTGGCGTACAGCGCCAGCACCGACAGGTCCGGGCACAACAGAGTGAACTGGTGTTTATTGTCCAGTCGGCGAAGGCGAATCAGCCGGTCCAGCGCCGCCTTCTCTCCGATGCCACAACCCAGTGCGTAGGTGGTGTCGGTGGGATAGGCAATCAGCCCGCCCTGGCGCAGCACCTTGGCGGCTTCGCTGATCAGACGCGGCTGCGGATCTTCCGGATGAATGTGGAGTACGGTGGTCATGGGCGCGGATTGTCCGCCGCTTGGCGCGCTGACGCAAGGTCTCGGGCCGCCCATACCGGGACCGCATCCTTCGGGTACGGCGGCAACCCGCCCAGCCGCAGCCATTTCTGTTCCGGGGAATGAAAATCACTGCCACCGGACACCGCCAGCCCGAAATGACGCCAACATTCTTCAAGCAACGCGCCCTGCGCCGGCGTCAGCCCCGGCATCAACGCCTCCAATGCCAGCCCCCCGGCATCACGGAAAGCGCCGACCAGCTGCCGCAAGCGTTTGCGGGTCATATTATAAGCCAGGGGATGGGCCAGCACGGGCACCGCGCCGGCGGCCAGCAAATCCGCCACGCCCTGCTCCAGCGTGCACCAGGGCGTGGAAACGTAAGCGGACTGGCCTTTCTTGAGAAAGCGGTTGAAGGCGTGCTGGTTGTCCCGGGCCTTGCCTTCGCTGATCAGCATGCGCGCGAACCAGGGCCGGCCGGGCGCGTCGCTGTCCGCCAAGGCGCAGGCCTTGTGGTAGCTGCCGGTCAGTCCGGCGGCACGATCGAGGCGGTCGCCGATGCGCCGGGCGCGCTCCCGGCGTGCATCCATCTGGCTGGCCACCCGGGCTCGGAGCACCGGATTGTCCTCATCGAGCCACAATCCGAGCACATGGATTTCGCGGTTGTCCCATTGCACCGACAGCTCGATGCCCGGCACCAGTTCCAACCCCAGGTCCCGCGCCCGGGCACGCGCCTCCGGAAGACCGGCCAAAGTATCGTGATCGGTCAGCGCCAGGGCATCCACGCCATAGTCCGCCGCCCGCGACACCAGCTCCGCCGGGGTGAGCTGGCCGTCGGAAGCACGGCTGTGGGAGTGAAAATCCGGACACTGGTACATTAGCCCTCCAGACGGGCGATCTTGGTGGTGGCACACTATCATAACCGTGACGCAATCCCCATCATGGGCGGAGCGGGTGATTTGTGCCGCGCTTCCCGATAACATGCGTCCTCCGGGAGGACAACGTCGCTATGAAAGTAATGTCGCCATGAAAACCCTATTTGATTACTTGCCCGTGGTGGTGTTCTTCGGCCTCTACTTCGTTAGCGGTCGGGATATCATGCTGGCCACCTGGGGGCTGCTCGGCGCCACCAGTTTCCAGGTCATCGCCGGGCGCCTGATCTGGAAGCGCTGGCACCGTCTGCATCTGGTGGTGCTGGCCATCACCCTGGTGTTCGGCGGCCTGACCCTGGCCTTGAACAACGACGTCTTCATTAAATGGCGTCCCTCCATCATCAGTTTCGTGCTGGCGGCGATTCTCGCCGTGGGCCATTTCCTGAAACACCGCAATCTGCTGCAACGTCTCTGCGAAAGCCTGATGCGCGGCGCCTTTGGCAAGGTAGTCACCCTGCAAGCGAAGGACTGGCGGCGGCTGAACCTGGCGTTCGTGCTTTATTTCATCTTCATCGGCCTGCTGAATCTGTACATTGCCTTCAATTTCAGCACTGACTTCTGGGTGAATTTCAAACTGTTCGGTTTCACCGCCATCCAGATGGTGTTCTATCTGGCCGCGTTCGCCTATTTCTACAAGCGCATGCCGGAGGCGGACCGCAAGAGTCTGTTTCACGGCGACGCCAATGACAAAAAGCCCGACGACAAGGACAACGATGCTTTACGTGATCATCAGTGAGGACGTGCCCGACTCCCTGCCCCTGCGAACACCCGCACGACCCGCGCACCTGGCGCGTCTGGAAACGCTCAGAGACCAAGGCCGGCTGGTGCTGGCCGGGCCGTTGCCGGCGGTGGACAGCGACAACCCCGGCGAAGCCGGTTTCACCGGTTCCCTGGTAGTGGCGGAATTCCCCTCTCTGGCGGAAGCCCAGGCCTGGGCCGATGCCGACCCTTACGTGGATGCCGGCGTCTACCGCCAGGTTCAGGTGAAACCTTTCAAGAAGGTTCTGCCCTGAGAACGACTGATCGTTTTTACAAATACTGTACGCGGCACTACGGCAAAGCGCGCTTGTTTCGGCAAGAATAGCCGCCGCGCTTTCCACACGTCACGCCGTACTACAAGAAGGAGCCCCGTGAATGCAAAATCGATGGTTAAGCGGCTTGCTGCTGCTGGCGCTGTGTCTGCCAGCCCCCGTATATGCCGCCGCGGCCTGGATCAACGATGAAATCTATGTCCCCATGCGAGCCGGCGCCGGCACCGGCTATCGCATTGTGCACAGAGGGATCAAAAGTGGCACCCGGGTGGAATTGCTCGGCGAAGAAGGAGACTGGCTCCACATCCGCTACGGCGACCGGGAAGGCTATGTGGAAAAGCAATACATCAGCCGCACGCCCACCGCGGCGCTGCGCCTGCAAAAGCTGACTCAGGACACCGAGAAAGCCACCAGTACCGCCAGTGATCTGCGTCAGAGAATGGCGGAAGTGGAAGGTCAACGCGATGCCCTGCGCGGTGAAGTGGAAGAACTGCGCTCCTCCCTGACCGCCCGCGGCAATGAGCTGGATCAGTTACGCAACGTGGCCGCCGACCCGATCCGTCTGGATCAGGCCAATCGCCGCCTCAACGAGGAGTTGAGCATGCTGCGTTCGGAGCTGGATCAGGTGAAAGCGGAGAATGCCCTGCTGCGCAATGACAACACGTCCCGCAAATGGATCACTGGCGTGGGCATCTTGTTGCTTGGCGCCATCGGTGGCTTGCTGCTGAAATCCAAATCCGGCCGCCGCCGGAACAATTGGGCCAACTGACCCTTTCCGGCACACCAGGCGCACGCGCGCCGACTACGAAGCGGCTGCAGGAGCTTGCCTTGCAAGCGAATCTTTTGGGCCGGAGCCCATTCGCCAGCAGGGCTGGCTCCTACAGCTGCTTCGTAACGACCTCTGAATTCAGTTTGCCAAGCCCATGGCGTCAGCCCTCCAGCCTGCCAAACAGGGTCTCCAGGCGCAGCACCACGCCATTGACGCCGTGATAATCCTGCTCCCGCGGCCACAGCACGAAAGGCTCCACCTCGATGAACAACCAGGGCCGCCACACATTGCGCCGGTAGCGCGCGTAGACCCGGTAATTATCCACCACTCCCGGTTTGCTGTACCCGCCCACGGCCAGCCCCAGGTCCAGAGCCGAGCGATGATCAAGGCGTTTGAACAGATTGACGCCCTGAAACAACCCCATCCCCAGCCCTTCCTCATTGAGCTCCTCGGTGTAACTCACTTCACTGGAGAAACGCAGGCTGGTGGTCGGCGTCAGCGGACGATCCACTTCAAACAAGGAACGGCTGCCCCAGCCTTTCGGATCGCGCCAATAGAGGCGCTGGGTGTAGCGCAGCCAGGCGCTCTCATTGAACAACGGGTACAGACGCCGGTAACGCAGACGGGTGTAGGTGGTCAGGTCGGAACGCACGCCCGCGTCCAGATCCAGATCCATGGCGTCGGAGCGGTCGATAACCCAGCGCAGTGCGCCACGAAAGCCATCGTCGCGTTCGCCCGTGGGGCGTCGGGCCAGCGGGGCATCCCTGTCCTGCTCCTCGTCCCGGTTGCGAAACAATAGCGATAAACGGCGTTCGGCGCTGGGCAGCCAGACTCGTGCGTCCACGTCCACATCGCCGGCATCATCGTTATCGTCGCGCCACACCTGCTCCGCGGTAACCCGCACCCGGCTGGAGGCCGGTTCGTTGCTGCCGCGCACCGGGTCCTCGAAAAAGCCGTCCACCCAGCGGCTTGGCCAGCACAGCGTGCGTGACAGCCAGCCGTGGGTACGGTCCACCAGAGTATCGTTGGCCCCTGAGTAACAGCTATCCGGCGACTCCGCGCGAACCGCTCCACTCAGCACCAGCACGCCCAGCCATAAAACACGCCTCATGGGGCTCAGCATAGCGCCGCTTGGCGGCGGCGGGAATCAGCCCAGTGCGCCGGCGCCACGCAAGCGGGCGATCTCCTCATCGGTGAAGCCTTGCTCGCGCAACACTTCCTCGTTGTGCTGCCCCAGACCAACGCCGGCGAAACGATACCCCACTGGGGTGGCGGAGAAACGAAATGGCGAGGCCACCTGAGGCTGTTCCCCGCCGCGCCCGTCGGGCACCGACACCACCATGTTCCGGGCCTTCAGTTGAGGATGCTCACGGGCCTCGGAAAAGCTCAGCACCGGCTCCACGCAACAATCCACGTCGGCGAACACCCGCAGCCAGTGTTCCAGAGGATGCGCGCCGATCGCCTCGGCGATGGCGCCTTTTACCTCATCCACCACTTCCGGTGAAAAGCTCAGCCCCTTGGCGGTGAGGTCCGGCCGCTGAATCGCCTCGCAGAACCGGCTGAAGAATTGCGGCTCCAGGCCGGCCACGGACAGATAGCGTCCATCACTGGTGCGATAGCAATCATAGAAGCTGCCGCCGTTGAGCTTGGTGCCCTCCAGTTCGGGATCCTCGCCGGCGACCAGGGCCCCTGGCGCGGTCAGCGCATGCAGGCTGAAGGCGGCATCGGTCATGGAGATGTCCAGGTACTGCCCCTCGCCGGTTTGCTGACGGTGAATCACCGCCGCGAGTATCGCCATCACCGCATGACAGGAACCCCCCGCCACATCCGCCACCTGGCACGCCATTGGCGCCGGCCCGCTGTCACGCCGGCCGTTGTAACCGGTCATGCCGGCGATGGACAGATAGTTGAGATCGTGGCCGGCGCGATCCCGATACGGCCCGGTCTGACCGTAGCCGGTGATCGAGCAATAAATCAGCCCCGGATTGATCGCCTTGAGCGCCTCGTAACCCAACCCCAGCTTGTCCATCACGCCGGGACGAAACTGCTCCACCACGATGTCATAGTCACCCACCAGCCGGTGCACGATCTCGATGCCTTCGGGCTGTTTCAGGTCCAGCGCCATGGCACGCTTGGAACGATTGAGATAGGCATGAGCGGCGGACACGCCGTTCACCGACGGCGGCAGCAGCCGCACGAAATCCGGACGCGTGGGGGACTCGATGCGCAACACATCGGCGCCCATGTCCGCCAGCATCAGGGTGCCGAACGGGCCCGGCAACAGCGTGGAGAAATCCAGAACTTTCAGTGAATTGAGGGGGCCGGTCATACGTTTACTCCTTGTTATGCGGGCATGAGCGTAAGGCCTTGATGGCACTGCGCCAATGGCCAAGTCGATCGTCAAAGTGACCGAAATGGACATGGGACTTTGACCGGCAAGTCCGTTAGCATCGCGGTTTTCCCATCCAAACGTATCCATGACCGTATACAACAAAATTCGCGGCATTCTGGCGCTGACAGGCATCCTTCTGAGCACCACGGTGATCATCGGTCCGTTTTATGTGCTGACATTGATCAAGCTGATCCTCCCCTGGCACGGTGCCCGGGTCCGGCTTTCCCAGGCCCTGGTGGTGGTGGCGGAAACCTGGATGTCGATCAACAACGTCATCATCGGCATCAGCAGCGGCTTGCGCTGGGAGGTGGAGGGCCTTGAAGGCTTGCGCCGCGACGATTGGTATCTGGTTACCGCCAATCACCAGTCCTGGGCCGACATTCTGGTGCTGCAGAAAGTCACCAACCGGCGCGTGCCGTCGCTGAAGTTCTTTCTCAAGCAGGAACTGATCTGGGTACCGCTGCTGGGGCTGGCCTGGTGGGGACTCGATTTTCCGTTCATGAAGCGCTACAGCAAGGAACAGCTCGCCCGCCATCCGGAGCTGCGCGGCAAGGACATGGAAACCACCCGTCGTGCCTGCGAAAAATACGCTCATTACCCGGTGTCGGTGATGAACTTCTTTGAAGGCACCCGCTTCACCCAGGACAAACACGACCAGCAACAATCCCCCTATCGCCATCTGCTCAAACCCAAAGCCGGCGGCGCGGCCTTCACCCTCAGCGCCATGGGCGGCCAGTTGCACACTCTGCTCGATATCACCATCGTCTATCCGCCCGGGACCGACCGCTCTCTGCTGGCGTTTCTCGGCGGCGCCATGGACAAGGTCCAGGTCCTCGTCCGTAAGCGCCCCATTCCGGACTGGGCCAACCAGGGCGATTATGAGAACGATGAAGAGTACCGCCAGCGCTTCCAGAGTTGGATCAGCGACATTTGGGCGGAAAAAGACGCGCTGATACAATCCCACCTTTCCGCCTGACCCGGTCTTTGCCTATAGTATGGCGTCAAAAGGCGGCCACAGGATTCCCCTTGGTCGCGATAATTACGAACGGTGCCCGTTGAGCGGGCGCCGTTGATGCTGGTGACTTCTTTCCCACGGGATGCCCATGTTCGGCAAACTATTCAAACCCCGGTGGCAACACCGTGACGCCGCTGTTCGCAAGGCGGCCGTAGACACGCTCGACCCTCGGCAACAGGCCGACCTGCTCGCCAGTCTGGCGCGCGAGGATGCCAGCGAAGAGGTGCGGGCCAGCGCCACGCAAAAGCTGCTGGACCTGACCGTGCTCGATACCCTCACCCGCGACAGCCACAGCGCTCCGGTGCGCGAGGCGGCATCCGAACGGATGATGGCCTTGCTCGCCGGCGCGGTGGCGGACGGTCCGGATCGCGACACCCGCTTGCACCTGTTGCGCCATACCGGCAACGCCAGGGTTCTCTATCATGTGGCCCAGAACGGGGTGGACGGCGAGAGCCGGCAGACCGCGCTGACCTCATTGAGCGACGCCGACACCCTCTGCGAGGTGGCCCTGCACGGTCACGATGAGGCCTTGCGCCTGGCCGCCGCCCAGCGACTGGACAGCGCGGAACATCTGAAGCGTCTGACCAAGGAAGGGCGCGACAAGCGCGTGGTGCGGCATGCCCGTGAGTGGCTGCGTGACAGACAGCAAGCGGAACAGGATCGCCGCAAACGCGAACAGGACTGCACAGCGGTGGCGGAAGCCCTGCGGCAACACGCGCAGCGGGCCGCCGACGGCCTTTACCTGGCGCGCCTGCAGCAACTGGAACAGCGTTGGACGGAATTGGCGGAGCACGCCAACGAAGAACAGACCCACATCGCCACGCAAGCGCTGGAACAAGCCCATCAGCGCCTGGCGCAACAAGCCGCCGAGGCACAGCAGCAGCAGGCCCGTGACGCCGCTCTCGGCGAGCGCCGTGCCGCTTTGGCCATGCTCCGGCAATTACTGGATGACGTTACCGAGGACACCTGGGATACACAGCTTGGCGCCCTGCGCTCCGCCATCGGCACCCAGGAACGCCGCTGGCAGGCTGCCGCCGAGGAACTGCCGGTGGAGGAAGGCGAACGCCAGCATTTCCAGCAATTGCTGGAACAGTGGCACACCTTGATCGCACTGGCCGAACAGAGCCAGAGCGAAGACCGCGAACTGCTGGAAACCCTGTCCCAACGGTGGCCGCGCAAGATTCCTGCCCCCAGGGCACTGCAACAGCGCCCCGCGCCGGCACCGGATGTCACCGCGCCTCCGGCACGGGCGCCCTCTCCAGCCAAAGCCGTCAGCAGCACTCACCAGGGTCTGGTGGTGGCTCTCCGGCGAGAGCTGCAAAAAGGCAATTTGAAGCATGCCAACAGGTTATGGCTGAAAGCTGAAGCAGTACTTGAAGAAGAAGATGACGTCTGGCTGAGTAAACAGCTGCAGCGCCTGGAAGAGCGCCGCAATGAACTGCGCGATTGGCATGCCTTCGCCGCTCAGCCAAAGAAGGACCACTTGTGCGAGCAGATGGAAGCTTTGATCGGCGGCAACCTCGACGCCGAGGAACAGGCCAGCGCGATCCAGGCATTACACGATGAATGGCGTGAGCTGATGAGCTCCGACCAGGACCAGGATCAAGCCCAGTGGGACCGTTTCAAGGCCGCCTCCGATCAGGCCTATGAACCCTGCCGGGCCCATTTCCGCGAACTTGACGAACAACGGGCGGTCAATCTGCGCCGCCGGGAACAGCTGTGTCGCCAGCTGGCGGACTTCGTCGCCGCCCAGGACTGGCAGCGGGCCAACTGGCAAGCGGTCTGGGAGATTCGCCGGCAGGCGCCGCAGGAGTGGAAATCATTACAACCGGTCCGTTTCACCGATGCCCGGGATATACAGAAACGGTTCTCCGCCCTGCTTTCCGACATCGATCAGCACTTGGAAGGCGCCTGGCGGGAGGCCGAGCAGCAGCGTCAGGCCATGATCGCGGAAGCCGAAGCCCTGCTCGCCCAGGAAGACCTGGACAGCGCCACCCGTGAAGCGCAACAGCTGCAAAAACGCTGGCGCCAGGCCGGCTGGCTGCCACCGGGCCGGCACCGTCCGCACCAGAAGCGTTTCCGCCGCATCATGGACGACCTGTTCGGCGCCCGGCAGGCCCGCATGGAACAGCGACGCACTGAGCTTGAAGAAAAGCAGAACGAGGGCATCGCGGTGCTGGAACACGTGGCGGCGGCCCTTGAGGAACCGCTCGCCAGCCAGGACGAGAGCGCCCTGCGCGACCATGCGGCGGCACTGAATGAGCTGGACGAAGCGGCCCTGGGCCGCGCCGGCCAGCGCCAGTTTCGGCGCCTGCGGGAGCAGATACAGGAACGCCTGGCGGCCCTGCCGCGCTGGCGCCGCTGGCAACGGGCAGTGCTGGGCATCGAGGCCAGCCCCGATGGCGAAGCCAGCGAGGACGACCAGACCCTGACGGTGGCGCTGGAAGCCCTGGCCGGCATCGACAGCCCCGAGCACGCCCGCGAGCGGCGGCTGACCTGGCAGCTGGAGCAGCTGCCACGCGCCATGAAAGGCGCCAATACGTCACCTCTGGACGAAGCCCTGACGCTACTGGAAGCCCGCCCCGACGGCCCCCTCGACACCAGCCTGGCCCGCCGCCTGCAGGCCGCCTTGCAGGCGATGCAGCCATAAAAAGATAGTTGACAGTTGATAGTGGACAGTTGACAGCTCGCGAGACGCGATAAAGCAATCTGAAAACAAGGAAGCCGCGCCCATAGCCTGGGTGGCGGCTTTCTTATGCTCTAAAGATGACAACCCATGAGGGCCAGCTGCGTATATGCAAACACCCTTTGCGGAAGCGCAATTTTTTTTTGCATTTCGCTGTCAACTGTCCACTATCAACTGTCAACTGCCTTTTCACTGTCCATATCGTTTCGCATTCTCCAAAAACACCGTCTCCTCTTCCGTGTTCTCCCTGCCCAGCGCTTCGTTGCGGTGGGGGAAGCGGCCGAAGCGGGCGATGATGTCGCGGTGTTCCTCGGCGAACTTGAGGTTGTTTTCAATTTTGCTTTTCAAGTGTTCCGGCACCCGCTCCAGCAAGGCGCGGAAGCAGGCGATGCCCCGGTTTTGCAGTGTCAGGTCCTCGGCGTGCATCAGCGGCATGTAGAAGAACACCTGCCCGGCCCAGGGCAGACCGGTTTCCATACCGGTGGAGATACCTTCCAACGTCAGCGTGATCGCCTGATGATCGCCGGCGAAAGCCGCCGCCTCACCGCGATGGACGTTGCGACTGAACTGGTCCAGTAACAGAATCAGGGCCAGCCGGGAGCGAGGATGACGCTCCCAGGCCACCAGCTCCCGGTCCAGCGCCGCCTGCAAACGCGTACCGAATTGCTCGCGGATACGCGCATCCAGAGCAGCGGCGCCGGAGAACCATCGCCGCTCACACTCCCCTGGCGGCCAGTCTCCCTGATCCAGTCCATCGAACCAAAAGTCCAGGATGTCGTGGTAAGGCACATCGAAATTCATCATTGCTGGCAGTCCTTCGGCAACACGTCCTGCAAAATCGGCCAGGCGTTATCCAGCAGGGTGGGCTGGGCCTCGGCGGTGGGGTGAATGCCGTCGCTTTGAATCTGGCCGGCTTCCACCACGCCGTCGAGGAAAAACGGCACCCAGGGCAACGCGTTGTTCTCCGCCACCTGCTTGAACACCGCCTCGAAACGTTCGGTGTAGACACGACCATAATTGGGCGGAATGCGCATTCCGAGCAACACCACCCGGGCGCCGGCCTGCTGGCCGAAGGACACCATTTTTTCCAGATTGCCGGCCAGACGACTCGGCGGCAGGCCACGAAGGCCATCGTTACCGCCCAGTTCCAGCACCAGAACGTCCGGCTGGTGTCGTTCCAACAAGGCCGGCAGGCGGCTGACACCACCATCACTGGTTTCACCGCTCACCGACGCATTGATCACCGGCATCGCGGAACATTGACTTGCCAGCCGTTGTCCGAGAAGGTGCACCCAACCCTCCGTTTCTTCCAGACCGTAGCCGGCGCTGATGCTGTCACCCAGCACCACAATGCCCTGCGTGCGGCCCAGTAAAGGCGCGAGGAACAACAGTATGACCAACAGGCACCTCGACATGGCTTCATCCCCTGTACTCGTGGCTCAACGGTTAACGAAAACGGTCATCGCCCCGGAAGGCGACCTCACCTTGCTGCACGGTATCGATCTGGAAATCGCTCCCGGTGACAGTTTGGCCATCACCGGCCCTTCCGGTTCCGGTAAATCCACCCTGCTCTCTCTGCTGGCCGGCCTGGATGTGCCTTCCGGCGGAACCGTGACGCTGGCCGGGCAGCCTTTCAGCGACCAGGACGAGGATACCCGGGCCGCCCTGCGCGGTCAGTATTGCAGCTTCGTGTTTCAGTCCTTTCATCTGGTCGCCGACCTCAGTGCGGTGGAAAACGTCATGCTGCCGCTGGAAATCGCCGGCGACCGCGAGGCCCGCGATAAAGCGCGCCTCTGGTTGCAACGGGTCGGCCTGGAGCCGCGGCAGCATCATTTTCCCGCGCAGTTGTCCGGCGGTGAGCAACAGCGGGTGGCTCTGGCCCGGGCCTTCGCCATGGCGCCGCGGGTGCTGTTCGCCGATGAGCCCACCGGCAGCCTGGATCGCGCCAACGGGGAACAGATCGCCGAGTTATTGTTCAGTCTGAATCGCGATCACGGCACCGCCCTGGTGCTGGTCACCCATGATCCGGAGCTGGCCGCCCATTGCGCGCGCCACCGGCAACTGGTGGAGGGGCGTCTCGGTGACTGAGCGGCTACTGCGCCCCTGGCGCTCCCCGGCGTTCCGGATCCAGGCGCTGGCGCTGATGGTGGCCACGCTCGCCATCGCCACCGTGGTGCTGCTGCGCGGCGAGTTGGAGCACCGCTTCGCCACCCGCACCGCCGAGGCCATTGGCGGCGATCTGGTGCTCGAGGGCAGCGCGCCACCCAGCGATCAGCAAAAGGCCATGGTCAGCGATCTGGCCAGCGCCAACACTCTGACCTTCAGCAGCGTGTTGGTACGTGACGAAACCTTCGTGCTGGCCAGCGTCAAGGCGGTGGACCAGGGTTACCCTCTGTACGGTTCGGTGGCGGTGGCCGGGCAACGTTTCGCCGACCCGCGACGGGTGGATCACGGTCCCGCCCCCGGTGAGGTCTGGCTGGCCGGTACCGCCCTCGATCGCCTGGAGCAACAGGTCGGCGATACCGTCACCATCGGTGACCTGCCATTGCGGATCACCGCCGTGCTGGAACAGGAGCCGGATCAGGGCGCCGGTTTCTACAGTATGAATCCGCGCGTGCTGATGAACCTGGCCGACGTACCGGGTACCGGTATCATCGGCCCCGGCACCCGCGCCCGCTATAAACTGCACCTGCGCGCGCCGGGCGAGATGATGGCGCCTCTGATCGAACAGCTGACCCCGACACTGGCCGCCAACCAGGAACTGGAAACCCGCGACAACGCCGGATTGCGCTCCATGGGGCCCCTGCGCCAATTGACCCTGTGGGGACAGCTGGCGGTGATGATGGTGGTGCTGTTGTGCGGCGGCGCGGTCTATCTGGCCGCCGGCGTGCGCAGCCTTGAGCAGGCCCGGCGCAGCGCGGTGATGAAGACCTTCGGCGCCTCCCGGGCCACGGTGCTGCGCTGGATCCTGTCGCGCGAGCTGACCGCGCTGTTGCCGGCCATGCTGGCCGGGCTGGCACTGGCGGCAGCGGCATTCCTCGCCCTGCAACAGTGGCTCGGCGCGGCCCTGGCCTGGAAACCGGGTCCGGGCAGTTGGTTGCTGCTGGCGCTGGCGCCGCTGGTGATCTGGGCCGGGTTCGCCCTGCCCCGTCTATGGCGGCTGGCGGATCTGCCGCCCCGTCAGATCCTGCAGCCGGAACCGTCCGCGCCGGTGGCCCGCACCGGCCTCAACCTGGTTGGCGCGTTGGCGGCACCGGTATTGGTGGCCATGGTGCTGTCCGGGTCGCTGATGGAGTTGCTCCAGTTGCTGGGGCTGATGGTGGCGGTCGCGGTGGGCCTGCCGCTGTTGCTGTGGGGGCCGCTGCGCCTTGCCGATCGCCTCGGCGACCGCTGGCCACTGGCGCCCAGGCTGGCGTTGCGGCGATTGTCCCGGCGTCCGCTGACCACCCTGCCGATGCTGTCGGCACTGGTGCTGGCGCTGGCGATCATGTCCATGTCCAGTCACGTGGGGCAGCAATTACTGAGTCAATGGCGCGCCACGTTGCCGGAAAAGGCCCCCAACTATTTCGTGCTGAATTTGTTCGAGCCGGATCTGCCGGCGTTCCGGCAATGGCTGGATCGCCATGACGCGGAAACACCGCAGTTGTATCCAGTGGTGCGCGGCCGGCTGGTGGAGGTCAACGGGCAGCCGGTGCGCGAGGCGGTGACCAAGGAAAGCGATGAGCGGGAACAGGGGGAGCGGGCCCTGAACCGGGACCTGTCGCTGACCGAAGGCGACACCCTGCCCGCCAGCAACCAGATCGCCTCCGGGCGCTGGCTCGATCCGGAACAGCCCGGCGAAGTCTCGGTGGAGTCGGAACTGGCCGCCTCCCTGGGGCTGCAGGTGGGTGACCAACTGCGCTTCACCGGTGTCTCCGGCGAGCTGAGCGCCACCATCGTTGGCCTGCGGGAGGTGGATTGGGAGAGTTTCCAACCCAATTTTTACTTCATGTTCAGCCCCGGGACCCTGGACGGCGAGGATCGCTACTGGCTGACCAGTTTCTATCTGGACGAGGCCAACAGCGGCGCCTTGCCCGATCTGATCCGCGCGTTTCCACAAATCACTTTACTGGACGTGAACGCGCTGTTGGGGCAAGCGCAGGCTCTGATTGCCCAGGCCAGCCGCGCTGCCTTGGCCCTGGCCGCGTTGCTGCTGGCCAGCAGCGTCCTGGTGATGGCCGCGGCCTGGCTCGCCGGTAGCGGTCAACGGCGGAAGGATGACGCTCTGTTGCGGGTGCTCAGTGGCAGCCGCGCGCTGTTGCGACGGGTGGCGATGATTGAACAGCTGTGGCTGATGGGCGGTGCCGCCGTGTTCGCACTGGTACTGCATTTTCTGGCGTTGTGGCCGCTGGGGCAGCGTATGTTCGACGGCGACCTGCCGCTGTCTCCGTGGATGCTGCTGCCCTGGGCGGTGGTGCTGCCGTGGCTGGCGGTACAGCGGATTCTGCCCCACCGCACCGGCCCGCCGCTGGCGCGGTTGAGCGGTTAGGCTACGAAATCACTGTAGGAGCTTGCCCTGCAAGCGAACGGGCTCTCGGCCAAAAGATTCGCTTGCAGGCAAGCTCCTACAGCGGCCTTGTCAAACGCTTGGCGGGCGACACCTCAGCCGCGCCGCGCCAGCCCCCAATAGCATCCCAATGCCGCCAGCGCCGTCGCCGCCATCAGTCCGGTCATCGGCAACGGGGTGCCGTTATGGATCATGCCCAGTCCAATGCCGATCAGCCCCGCCAGCAAAAACTGCAGGCAGCCGTTGAGACCGGTGGCGGCGCCGGAGTCGCTGTCGAAATAGCCAAGGAAGCAAGCAATGGCATTGGGGATGATCAGCGCGCCCATTCCCGCCACCATCATGATCAGCGGCACCGTGTTCCACAGCGCCAGGGTTCCGGCCAGCGTCAGCACCAGCAGGGCCAGGGCCGACAACGTCTGGATCACCAGCGCCACGCCGAGAATGTCGGCACCGCGATAGCGGCGCAGCAGCAACACGTTGAGCCGGTTGAGGCCGAGCATGGTGAGGATATTGCAGCCGAAATAGATCGGGAAACGGGTTTCGTCGATACCGAAATAATCGATGTAGAGGAACGCCGCGTCGGTGATGAAGATGAACATGGCGGAGAAGCCCAGACTGTTGGCAAGGATGAACCCCATCGCCGCCCGTTGCCGCAACACCCGGCCGTAGGCGGCGAACATGCGATGGCGCAACGGCTCCGGATCCACTTTCGGCACCACCGTGGGCAGCGCGAACCGCAATACCAGCACCGCCACCACCGCATAAGCCGCCAGGAACACGAAGATGCTCTGCCAGCCCAACAGCTTCAATAAAACGGCACCGATGGCCGGCGCCAGCAACGGCGCCATCAGCATCACCAAGCCAATGGTGGTCAGCACCCTGCCGGCGTCCGGGCCGGTAAAATGGTCCCGCACCGAAGCGGCACAGATCACCACCGTGGCGCCCCCACCGACGGCCTGTACTATCCGTAGCAGATAGAGCATCCGCACACTCTCGGTGACGGCGATGGCAAGACTGGCGAGGAAGAACACCAGCAATCCCACGTAGGCCACCGGCTTGCGCCCGAAGTGATCGGACAACGGACCACCCAGCCATTGCCCCAGCGCCACCCCGATCACATAGAAGCTCACCGACAACTCCACCGCGTGCACCGCCACGCCGAAGTCATCGGCCATGGTCGGCAACGCCGGCAAATAGGTGTCGATGGCCAGCGGCCCGAGGGCCACCAGAGAGCCCAGCATGATCGCCAGGCGCGTGGGGGAAATCGCAGACATACAGGCTCCGTTTTTTGGCGAACGGCTTCCCTCACCCGCCGGGTTCCACGGGGTTCGCCAAGGGCATAAGAAAAGCGGGGTGCGCGATGCCGGCCAGCGTGGCCGGGCGGTCACAAGATTAACACCGGTGGCAGCATTTCCCCAGCTTCGCGGCGGAATCCACCGGATCCACCATGGCGGCATCACCAACCATTGAAAAATCAGTGCTGCCGGACGGTTCCGATACGACCGGTCAGGCCCTACACTTGCGCAAACGCCCCGGGCCACCGGGCACCCTCGTGGCGGCAAGACGCCACCCCCAAGCCAGTAAAAGGATGTCCATGGAACTGACTCTTCCGATCCAGCTTGCCCTGATCGTGGTGGTGGCCTTTCTATGCCAATGGGGCGCCTGGCGCCTCAAGCTGCCGGCGATTCTGCCGCTGCTGTTGTCCGGTCTGGCACTGGGCGGCGGCCTTGGCCTGATCGATCCCCAGGCTATGTTCGGCGACCTGTTGCTGCCCGGCGTATCCCTGGCGGTGTCGATCATCCTGTTTGAAGGCGCGCTCACCCTCAAATTCGATGAAATACGCGGCCTGGAGCGCACCGTGCGCCGGCTGGTGACCTGGGGCGCTCTGATCACCTGGGCGGTGGTCACCGCCGCCACCTGGTACTTTCTCAAGCTGCCGCTGGATATGGCGTTGCTGTTCGGCGCCTTGGTGGTGGTCACCGGCCCCACCGTCATCGTCCCGCTGCTGCGCAGCGTGCGGCCGGTCAGCAGTGTGTCGCGGTTGCTGCGCTGGGAAGGCATCGTCATCGATCCGCTTGGCGCCGTTCTGGTGGTATTGGCCTATGAGCTGGTGGCGGCCACCGGCCAGGGGGCCCTGCTGCACGGTCTGTGGTTGTTCACCCAGTCCATGGTGCTGGGCGTGGTGATCGGTTCCGTGGTGGCGTTCATGCTGGCTTTCCTGCTCAAGCGTCATCTGGTGCCGGAATACCTGCGCAGCTTCCTGGTGCTGTCCGTGGTGGTGGGCGAATTCGTGCTGGCCAACTGGCTTGGCGAGGAATCCGGGCTGGTGGCGGTCACCGCCACCGGTATCGTGCTGGCCAATCTCAAGGGCGTGCGCACCGACGATATTCTCCACTTCAAGGAGAACCTGTCGGTGATGCTGATTTCGGTGCTGTTCATCGTCCTCGCCGCCCGCCTGGACATGGCACAGCTGGCGCAACTGGGCAGCGCCACCCTGGTGGTATTGCTGGTGGTGCAACTGGTGGCCCGGCCGTTGTCGGTCTGGGTGTCCACTCTCGGCAGCAAGCTCAACTGGCGGGAGAAAGCGCTGCTCGCCTGGATCGCGCCGCGCGGCATTGTCGCCGCGGCGGTTTCGGCGCTGTTCGCGGAGCGTCTGGAAAGCAATGGCGTGGAAGGCGCCGAGCTGCTGGTGCCGCTGACCTTCTCGGTGATCATTGGCACGGTGGCGCTGCAGAGCCTGACCGCGCGGCCGCTGGCACGCCTGCTGAAAGTGGCGGAACCGGCACCGCGCGGCTTCCTCATCATCGGCGCCAATCCGGTGGCGCGAGCCATCGGCAAGGCGCTCAATCAGAACGGCTTCCCGGCCATGGTCACCGATTCCAGCTGGGAGAATATCCGTGCGGCGCGGATGGCCGGCCTGGCCACTTACTACGGCAACGCGGTTTCCAGCCACGCCGACCAGTACCTGGATCTGGTGGGCTACGGCAAGCTGCTGGCGATGAGCCCGCGGCGGGAAATGAACGCGGTGGCGACCATGCGCTACCGATTGGAATTCGGCGAGCGCAACGTCTACAGCCTGCCCTGGTCCGGCGATAAGGAAGAAAAACACGAGATCGCCTCCCAGCATCGTGGCGACACTTTATTCGACGAGGATCTCACCTACGCCCGGCTCGCCAGCCTGATCAGCCAGGGTGCCGAAGTGCGCAAAACGCGGCTCACCGACGAATTCGATTACGCCGCCTACCTGCAGGTGGAAGATCGCCAGGTGTGGCCGCTGTTCGCGGTGGATACCCGTGATCGCATCCATGTTTTCAGCGCCAACAGCCGCCCTGAACCGAAGTCCGGCTGGTCACTGTTCGGTCTGATCCGCGAGGACGACGCCAAGGAAGCGGCGAAGGAAAAAAGCAACGGTGACAACGGCGGTAGCTCCGCCCTGCCTGGGTAATAAAGCGGCTACCACTACGAAGCCACTGTAGGAGCCTGCCCTGCAGGCGAATTGAACTCTCGGGTAACAGATTCGCCTGCAGGGCAGGCTCCTACAGCTCAAAACACCGCGATGGCGTCGCCGGGCATCAGGACGCCATATTCTCGCGATGGTCACAGGCGACAGGCGCGGTCTCCTCGCCGATCCGCTCAAAAGAGTCGATCAACCCGCACACCCGGCCATCGGACAGATGGCGATCCGGCGTGTCTTCCCAGACCGCCATCGCCTGGCGCATACGCTGACTCAGCGCCTGCAATTCCTGGATGCGCTCTTCCACCTCACCGAGCCGGGTTTCGATCAAATCACGGACCCGCGGACAAGGCGTCTGCCCGGCGCCACTGGCGGACATCAACTCCGACACATCACTGAGCGTGAAGCCGAGACTGCGGGCCTTGAGGGCGAAGCGCAGCCGGCGCAAATCCTCGGCGCCGTACTCCCGGTAGCCATTGTGCGGATTACGGCGCGGCGCCAGCAATCCCAGATCGGTGTAGTGACGCACGGTTTCCGTGGTGGTGTCCGCACGGCGTGCCAGATCCGTCACGCGCATAGTGCTCTCCCTTCATGGATCAACGGTTAACGGCCACGGACCGCTCACAGGTCCGCCGGATAGCCGGTGATGGCCCGGATCTCCCGGTACAACCCCGATAGACGGGGATAAATGCGCCGGTAGACCCGCCGATACAATTGCTGATAGGTATCACGATAGCCAGCGCGGGGCTCGAAGCGCGGCCCCGGATGGGTCATCGCCGCCACCGCCCGTTCGTGATCCGGATACAGCCCGGTCCCCACGGCGGCATTGATGGCCGCGCCGAGCCCGGAAGTCTCAAAGGTATGGGGGCGCACCACCGGTAAATCAAAGATGTCGGCGGTGATCTGCAAAATGCGGTCGCTTTGCGAGCCGCCGCCGGAAACACGCAACTCACGTACCGGTGTCCCATTGCGTTTTTGCAGGCGCTCCTGGCCGTCCTTGAGCGCGTAGGCGATCCCTTCGATGATGGCCCGGTACAGGTGGGCGCGGTCATGAGCGTCACCGAACCCGAGGATGGCGCCCTTGGCTTCCGGCCCGGGGAAACGCACGCCGGGATTCCAGAACGGTTGCAGCATCAGCCCAAGCGCCCCCGGCGGTGACCGGTCCAGCAATTCGTCGAACAGCGCTTCCGCCGCCACCCCCTGGCGCTCGGCACGCTGCACTTCTTCCGCCGCGAACTCACGCTTGAACCATTCCACCAGCCAGTATCCGCGCTGCACGATGATTTCCGACGTGTAGTAATCCGGTGCCGCGGCGCCGTAGGCGGGAACGAACGGGTACGGTTCCACGTAACGGCGGTTGCTGGTATTGAACGTCGCGGTGGTGCCGTAACTGACATGGCCGATGTCCGGGCTGAGCGCTCCGCAGCCGAGCACCTCGCAGGCTTTGTCGGCGCCACAGGCAATCAGCGGCAGACCGGCGGGAATACCGGTGTGGACTTCGGCCTCGATGCTGATCCGGCCCAGCGGTTGCCCCGGCGGCACCAGCTCCGGTAACTGCTCACGGCGCACCCGCAGAGCTTGCCATTTGAGGTCGCCGGGGCGGGCCCATTGCCGGCGGCGGTAATCGAACGGCAGGTAGCCGACCTGGCTGGCGGCGCAGTCCTTCAATACGCCGCACAGCTTCCAGGTCAAAAAACCCGACAGCAGCACGAAATGCTCGGTGCGCCGCCACAGTTGCGGCTCGCGCTCAGCCAGCCAGTTGCACTCGGCCTTGCCACGAAACTGGCGCAAGGTGCCGCCCTGCCCCAACAGCTGGACGCCCCAGCGCCAGTACCAGGGCAGTTCCGGATAGTCGGCGGCGCGGCGCCGGTCCAGCCAGATCACCGCCGGCCGTAGCGGCTGATAATCCCGGTCCAGACATACCACCGAGGCCCGTTGCGTGGTCAGCGCCACCGCCTGGACCCGCTCTTTCAGTTGCGGGTGGGTGCGCCACAGCGCCTGGCAGGCCTCGCCGAGGCCCCACCAGAAATGCTCCGCGTCCTGTTCCGCCTCACCTGGCGGCCCGGACCAATACGGCTCCACCGGCTGCCGCGCCCTCGCCACCAGCTCGCCACGGGCATCGAACAGCAGCGCCCGGGCGCTCTGCGTGCCCTGGTCGAGAGCCAGCAGCAGCGGCGCGCTCACGACGCCTCCGCCAACCTGCCCGGGACGCCGTAGTATTCATCACGCAGGCGCCGGTAGCGTTGCCATTCCTGTTGCCAGCGAGCCGCGTCCCAGCCCAGCTTGTCGGCGGTCAGACTTTGCAGGCGGTCATGCAGCGACAAACCGCCGTCGCGCCGCAGCAGCCCCAGGCGGGTACGGCGTAACAGCAGATCATCCAGATGCACCACGGCTTCGTGCTCCAGGCACCAGGACAGCAAGGCGTCGTCGTCCTGATTGCCGTGCAGGAACTCATCCACCTGGGCCGGAGCCGCCGGGATCGGCGCATACAAAGGCACATTACTGCGCCGGGCGCGGCGCCAACCGGTGCGGTCCAGCAAACCGGCCGCCAGCAGCGCATCCAGGGCACTCAGCCGGAACGTGGTGAGCTTGCCGCCGCTCACCGAGATCACGCCATCGTGCTCCCAGACCGCGTGGTCCCGTTTTTCGCTGGAAGGCTTGCCGGCGCGGCTGGAACGAATCACCGGGCGCACTCCGGCCATGGACGACAGCACGTCCCCGGCGCCGAGTCCGGCGCGCGGAAACTGCTGGTTGAGCAACTCCAGCAGATAGTCCATTTCCTGTTCCGAGGCTCGCGGCTCCCGGTTCAGATCCTCCGGGTGATCCAGATCGGTGGTGCCAACACACACCACGCCTTCCCAGGGAAAGATGAACACCGGGCGTTGATCGCGCGGATGCAGCACGGTGAGGCAGTCCCGCACCGGCAGCCGTTCAGCGGGAAAGAACAAATGGCTGCCCCGCAGCGGCCGGATCCGCTCCGCGTCGCCACCGAGTTGCCCGGCCCAGGCACCGGTGGCGTTGATCACGGCATGGGCGGTGAGGGTCGCCGTGGCGTCATCGCTCAGATCCCGCACCGCCACCCGCAGCGGTGCCGTGGCAGCGTCACCGTCGCCACGGGAGACGCCGGTGACGCGCGCGTAATTCATCGCCCGCCCCTGATAGCGGGCGGCTTCCAGCAAGGTCCGCAACACCAGACGGCAATCGTCGGTGAGCGCGTCGGTGTAGCTGAGCGCGCCACCGAGTCCCTGGTCATCCAGCCCCGGCACTCGCTTCAACAGTTCCTCGTTGCTCAGAAAGGCGCGGTCACGGATGCCGGCCAGGAAGTCGTAGACGCCAAGCAACGCGGTCATCGGCCAGCGCCCGGGGAAACGCCCCTTGCGCAGCGGGAACAGGTAGGTGGCCCTTTCCACCAGCCCCGGCAGTTCACGCAGCAAACGCTCCCGCTCCCGCAACGCATCCCGGGTCAACCGCACCTGCCCCTGGGCAATGTAACGCAATCCACCATGGACCATTTTCGAGGATCGGCTCGAGGTGCCCCAGGCGAAGTCGGCCTGCTCCAGCAGCAGGGTCCGGTAGCCCAGGCGGGCGGCTTCCAGCAGTACGCCGGCGCCGGTGATACCGCCGCCGATAACAATCAGATCCCAGTTCTGCTCGCGCAGGGACGCCAGCGTCGGTCGTGGTCCCAGTGTCATGGCCGGTCCTCCTCCGCCACCAGACAGCCGGGGTTGAGCTGTCCGGTGGGATCGAAATGAGCGGTCAGCGCGCGCAATGCCGCCAGCCCCTGAGTGCCTTTTTCCTCGCTCAACCAGCCACGGTGATCGCGCCCCACTCCGTGTTGATGGCTGATGGTGCCACCGCACGCCACCAGCGCGTCGCTGGCCGCCTCCTTCATCGCCCACCAGCGCCGCCGTGTTTGCTCATAGTCCGGCGAGCAGCGGAACACATAGGTAGTGTAGATACTGGAGCCCTGCGGATAGAGATGGGACAGATGGGTGAATACCAGAGCCTTCTCGCCTTCTCCGGCGTGGGCCTGAATGGCGTTTTCCATGGCGCTCACGGTGTCGTCGACCCGGGACCATTCCACGCAGGTTTCCAGCGTGTCCACCGCGTAACCATGCTCCCACAGACCATGACGCAGATAAGGGGAACGGAAGCGGGCGTGTTCCCATTTTTTACCCAGACTCTTGCCAACCATTACCCCGCCGTGGGCCCGCACCAGAGCCGAAGCGCGTTTCACCGCGGCGCGACAAAACGCGGTATCACCGCTGGCGCCGAAGGTCACCATGCAGCGTCCGTTGCCGCAGCCGCGCAAGGACAGATAACGGTTGAGCGCGGAGAGCGCCAGCGGCGACGCCGCCAGGCGCAGTTGGGTGCGGGTCTCCTCCGCGTTGGAGAAACGCGCCATGGACAGCGATGGCCGGTCCTGGGCAAGGCGACGCGCCAGTTCCCTGGCCTGATCCCAATCCGGCACGAAGCCCACGTAAAACTGTTCGAATTCCGGCAGTGGGCTGATACGCACATCCACCTCGGTGATGACACCCAGTCGCCCTTCGCTGCCCAGCACCCATTCGCGGGCATCCGGGCCGGCGGAAGACGCCGGGATAGTCGGCAAACGCCAGCTGCCGGAAGGCGTTTCGATACGGGCGCCGGCGAACAACTGCTCGATGCGGCCATACAACAAGGACTGCTGGCCACTGGAACGGCTCGCTACCCAGCCGCCCACCGTGGACAATTCCCAGGACTGAGGATAGTGGCCGAGGCGAAACCCGTGCTCGCGCAATTGCGCTTCCAGCGCTGGTCCCGGTGTGCCGGCACCGAAACGCGCCAGCCGATTCTCCGGCTCCAGCCGCAACAACCGGTCCATGCCACCCAGGCTCAGGGTCAACACCGGACGGTCGTCCACCGGCGGGTTGATGTGACCGGCCACCGAGGTGCCACCGCCATAGGGAATCACCACCGCGCCCTGTGCCAGGGCCCAGTCCAGCAGTTGCCGGACCTGGTCGCTGTCGCCAGGCCGGGCGACGCCATCCGGAAACACCCCGAACTGTCCCGAACGCATCGCCAGCCAGTCCCCCAGGCTTTGCCCGCGGGCGTGGCGGACACGGGCTTCCGGAGAGCGGTCCACCAGCGGGTGCTCCGGCAGTCGGCTCCGTGGTACCGACTCGATTACCTGGTTCAGATCGGCATCGGCCAGCGGCCGCCCTTTGCCGATCCGGTGACGCAAAAAACGCACGGCGGAGGCACGCAACGGAAATTCCGTGGCTTCGTCCCCCCACCCATTCCAACGACGCATAGTGGATTCCCTGTTCAGGTCTGCTCCCGATGGTAATCGGTCCCCGTCACCGTTGCATCGGCCGGCCATGCCAAAAGCGGCTTGCGCCGGCTCCGTTCCTCATTTCGAAACCGCTACGCTTTACCGCTTTTTACCGGAACACTATGGTACTGTCCTTCGATTACGGTACCTTGGATCAGGCTGATCCAGATTTCGAGATAATAAGGAGACACAATGAAACACATCCTCGGTTGTTCCCTGCTTGCCGCCGCGGTCACTCTGGCCGGGTGTAGCACCGTGAACCCCTACACCGGCGAAAAACAAACCAGCAAGGCGGCCACCGGCGGTGCCATCGGCGCGGTAGCCGGGGCTCTGATCGGTATCGCCACTTCGGACAATGCCAAGGAGCGCAAAGAACGGGCTCTGGCAGGCGCGGGCATCGGCGCCGTGGCCGGTGGCGGCGTGGGCTACTACATGGACGTTCAGGAGAAGAAACTGCGGGACAAGCTGCAGGCCACCGGCGTGTCGGTGACCCGTAGCGGTGACAACATCATTCTGAACATGCCGGGCAACGTTACCTTCGACACCGACCAGTCCGACGTGAAGAGTAACTTCCGTCCGGTGCTGGAATCCGTCACTGAAGTGCTCAAAGAGTACAAGTCCACCATGATTCAGGTGGCCGGTCACACCGACAGCACTGGCGGCGAGCGCTACAATCTGCTGCTGTCACAGCAACGTGCCCAATCCGTGGCCAATGTGCTGAGCAGCTATGGCGTTGAAACCGTGCGCCTGGACGTGGTGGGCTTCGGCGAGACCCAGCCGATCGCCAATAACGGCACCGCCCAGGGCCGCGAACAGAACCGTCGGGTTGAACTGACTCTGCTGCCGTACACCAAGTAAGCAGCAAGCCAGTCCTCCGGTCGCGCGTTCGCGCGGCCGGAGCGCCCACCTCACCTTGTCGATACGCTTCAGTCTTCCCCTGACAGGTCCGTCTTCGGCGCGGTCTCCGTCCGCCGCCGCAATCGCCACACCAATACCGCCAGCGGCACCATCAACACCGCCACCATGATGTACGGAAAACGGTGATCAACGCTGTACAGCGCGGTACCGGTCAAGGGACCGATGATGAACCCGAGCGAAGGACAGGCGCTGGCAAGCCCCGCTACCCGGCCCTGCTCCGAACTGTCCACGCGCAGGCTGGCCAGCGCCATGATCGCCGGCATACCGAAACCGATCCCCAGCCCCACCAGCATCACCGCGCCAGTCAGCGCCAGCCGCTGGTCGAACAGCCACAACAGCAGAGCGCCGGCACCGATCAACGGTACCGCCATGGCCAGCAACACCAGCGCCGGGGCGCGCAACCACTGCACCACCAGAATTTGCCCGGTGAGCGAGGTCACGGCCGCCGCCATCATCGCCGTGCCCAAGGCACCAGCGGCGGCGGAGGGAGACATATGCAACGCGTCCTGAAACAGAAAACCCAGGGTCTGCTGCACCAGCGCGAAGCTCATGAACAGCACCACGCCGGTAATCAACAGATCACGAAAACGGGTGTCAGTGTAAGCCCGCAGCCCGGTGGCCATGACGCTGCGCACGCGGGTGTCCGGCGCCTGGGTGCGATAAGGGGAAGGCGGCAGCAACAGAAAAATCAGCAGAGCCATGCAGGCCACCACGCCGGCGACCAGGTAGAGAGGCAGAATCAGCGTCAGCGCGGCCAGCAGGCCGCCAATACCCGGCCCCAGCACCGTGCCCAGATTGTTGGCCGCGCCGATTCGACCCATGCCGCGGGTACGCGCTTCCGGGGCGGTGATATCCGCAGTGTAAGCCGCCGCCGCGGGCGGTGTGGCGGCCATGATCACCGCCTGACTCATCCGCGCCACCACCAGACAAGCAACCAGGGCGCCGCCGGTGAGCCAGCCATTCAGCCCGAGATGGAACACCACGGCGAAAAACACGGTGCCAACCGCATAGCCGGTCAGACCTATGATCAATACCGGCCGACGCCCGTACAGCTCGCTCAGGTACCCCCAGATCGGACTGGCCAGAGCAAAAGCCAGGGAGGAACAACTGATGATCAGCCCCACCTGGATCTCCGCCAGCCCGGTGGAACGGCCCAATGACGGCAGCAAGGTAAACACCAGGGTCTGGCCTAGCGCGGTGACACCGACGGCGGCGAGCAGCAGGGTTTGCACGAATGCCGGGGAACGGGCGGCAGGCGACGCGGCGGGCATGGGGTCCTCCGAAAAACGGCTATGTTAGCACCCTTTGCGTCAGCCGAATTGCTCCTTTGGTAACCGGGGGTGACGAATCAGGCGGCGATTCTCTGGCAAGCCAGCTTCCCACAGCGGCTCCGTAGCCCCTTCTGGGGGAAGCCGAGCTGCCAGCGAATCGGAGCCGATTTCAGGAAACTTCGTCGTAAAGCGGCCGGGACAGCTCCGCCCAGTCCACTTCACCGTCGTCCACCAGATTCTCGAACTGCAGAATACCCAGAGCCTCGAATTTGGGCCTTACCGACTCGGTCAGCAGACCAATACGCTTGAGGTTGGGGATGATGCGGGTAAACAGCAGATTGCGGAACTGTGCCATCAGCGCCGATGCCAGCGCCTTCTCCCGCGCCTGCTCCACATCCCAACCGAACTCCTCGAACACCTCCACCGCGATCAGCCGCTCGCGCATCACCACGCAGGCTTCGTAGGCGAACTGGGCCCGTTCTTCCTTCTCCTGCTCGGTGAGGGTCTGCACGAAGTCTTCCAGGTAGTTGACACCGAAGGTGACGTGGCGGGCCTCGTCGCGCACCACCAGTTGAATGATCTGCCGCAGCAGCGGGTCCTGGGCGGTAAGTTTGAGGGTGTTGAAGGCGGCCAGGGCGAGCCCCTCGATGATGATCTGCATGCCGATGAATTTCAGATCCCAGCGCGGGTCGGACAAAATCTTGTCGAGCAGGGATTTCAGGTGCTTGTTGACCGGGTAGAAAATGCCGATCTTTTCCTGCAGGTAGCGGGTGAACACCTCCACATGCCGGGCTTCATCGAAGGTCTGGCTGGCGGCATAGAGCTTGGCGTCGTAGGTCGGCGCGCAACTGGCCAGTTGCGAGGCCACCAGCAAGGCGCCCTGCTCGCCGTGCACGAACTGAGCCAGCATCCAGGCCAGGTTGTGCCAGCCAAAGCGCAGCTTCTCCTCGTCCGGCAGCGTGGCGAACGGTTCCCAGTCGTAAAACGGGTTCAGCTTCTGATCCAGCGGCACTTCCGATTTCGGGAAGTTCCGCGACCAGTCCACGTCCATATCCGCGTTCCAGTTCAGCTCCTTGCCGAGCCGGTAGAGCTTGCGGATACGGCCGTCGGCACTGCTGTAGTCCCAGTTGTAGTGACCGGTGAGTGGAGTCTGGAAGATTTCCACCACGTCCTGGACATGGGCGGGCGTGAGCCGCTCCTCCAGATCGTCACTGCCGGGACCATCCCAGCTTTCGTAGTAAGTGATGTCCGACGGCGGGGATGCCATTTCCTTGATGCGCATGATGAGGCTCCTTGTGGCTTTGCTCAGCTGGGGCGCTCTCACCAAGCTAGTCGGGCCGGACACCGGCGGCAATGTCAGGCAATGACAATCTGTCGCCGGAAATGTCGCCAAATCACAACTAGAAATGACTTTAACTTATTGCCTTTTACCCTTTCTTATCAAAGAGATAGGGGAAAATTTTCAAGCATTTTCATCGGAAAGAAGAAAGTGGGCCCGGGCAATGGTAATCGGCTCTTCCCGGTTCTTTTGCCAGGCACTGATGTGCACATTGGCGATGCGCCGGCCGAGACGGGTGACCCGGCATTCGGCGAAGGTGTCCTGATAAAGCCCCGCCCGCAGATAGTCGATGGTGAAGTCGATGGTCTTCGGTACCCGCGGCTCGCCCATCTGCAGCAAGATGAAGATGATCGCCGCCTGCTCCATGAACCCGGCCACGGCACCGCCGTGCAATGCCGGCAGGGTCGGGTTGCCCAGGTTGTTTTCGTTACGGGGCAGAATGAACGTCAGTTCCTCGCCCTGGGCCAGGACCTGGATGCCGAGGAAACGGGCGTAAGGCACCCGATCGATCAGATCCTGGTAATCCGCTTCACCGGCCCGGCAGGCCTGAACCAATGCTTTCAATGTGTCGCTCATCAGGATGCCACCCGCCCGCTTCTGTCCAGTTTCATACGTGTGTAGGTGGCCTGACCGGTGGCCACCGGCTCGCCCTGCTCGTCGCCCTCCTCCCAGGCGGTCATGCGCACGAAAGTGACATGGGCACTGAGGCGATAGCAGGTGGCGTCGCAGATCACCGCCTTACCCGGCGTTGGCGCGTGCAGATGATCAATACGCAAATCGATGGTCGGGGTGATTTCCACCGCCGGGTACAGACGGCAGCTGTTGGCCATGCCGCCGGCATGGTCCATCAGCGCGAAGACAGCGCCGCCGTGCAGCACGCCGGTGTCCGGATTGCCCACCAGATCCTCGCGCCAGGGCAGGCGCAGTCGCACGCCCTCCTCTTCCGCGCTGAGCACTTCCAGGCCCAGCATGCGCGAGTGGCGCACGGTTTCCAGGGAACGTTTGCAAACGTCCATTCGGGTGTAAGGTACGGCTGAATCTGTCACGGCGGCCAATGCTCCCATGGTCAAGGCGCGGCAAGCTTAACGCCTTGTTTTAGCGCTGAAAAGCGCCAATGGCAAATGCCGGTGGAGACCGTCGCCACCGGATCCGGCAGTCTGGAGCCCCGCATGTCACCTCGTTTCTCCCTGAAAAACGGCGCCCGCGCGCTGGGTCTGGCGATGGAGCGCCGCCGCCACCCGCGCCGCTTCATCCAAACCGACAAAACGCCCTGGGATCGCATTTATCAGGACGGCATCATGTCGGTTCGTCACTACAGCCTGCCGCCGATGGCGCGCATTCCGGTCGGCGACGAGATGATTCCGGTGGAGCGTCACCAGCACCGCCGGCCGCTGCTGCTGGTGCCGGCACTGGGGATCCATTGCTGGACCTTCGATCTGATGCCGAACCGCTCCATGGTGCGTTATCTGATGGCGCGCGGCCATGACGTCTACCTGATCGACTGGGGCCAGCCCTCCAAGGCGGACCGCGAGTTGGACCTGAACACCTACGTCAATCACTGGCTGCCGGCGGCGGTGGAAGCGGTGCGCGACCATACCGGCGCCGAGGATATCAATCTGCTCGGCTACTGCATGGGCGGCCTGCTCAATCTGATGTATTTGGGCGGCCATCCGGGGGCGCCGGTACACAGCCTGGCCACCATCGCCAGCCCGGTGAACTTCCACAAAAGCGGTCCGTTCGGCATCGTCTTCAGCCTCGCGGCGATCCCCGCCATGCAGGTGCATGACTGGTTCCAGGTGCGTCTGGAGCCGCTGGACAGCAAGCTGTTCCACATTCCCGCCAACCTGTTGTCCTGGGGTTTCAAGCTCACCAACCCGCCGGGGCTGGTGCAGTCCTACGTGGATTTGTGGCGCAACTCCGCCGACCGCGACTATCTCACCGAATACATGACCATGGGGCAGTGGTTCAACGACATGGTGGACTATCCCGGCGCGGTGGTCAGAGAGGTGATCGAGAAACTGATTCTGGCCAACAGCCTGGCCGACGGCCGTATCAAACTGGCCGACCATGAGGTGGACTTCGCCAATGTCACCCAGGATCTGCTGGCCATCGGCGGCACCAGTGATCGCATCGTCACCCTGCGCGCGGCACGGGACATCCTCAAGGTAGTAGGTAGTAGCGAAAAGCGCTTCGAGGAGGCACCGGGCGGACACGCCGGCGTCTTCGCCGGCAGCAAGGCTCCGGCCCACACCTGGCGCATCATCGCCGACTGGCTGGCGGCGCGGGGGTGAAAAAGGTTCCTCGCCGTTTAGAGAGAAACGACATTACTCTCCAGCGGGGACGCTGAGCTGGTCCCGCCACAGCCGGTACGTCTCCAGGTCCGAACCGATCCAACGCCAGGCGCGGTTGAGTACCACCAGATCATCCAGCAACCCGACACCGAGAATCATGTCCGGCACCGCGTCCAGCGGCATCAGGAAGTAGATCAATACCGCCGCCACCGTGACCAGCGTGGCCCAGGGTGCCTCGGGATAACGTCGCAGGGACCAGTCCCGCAGCATGCCCCCAGCCAGTTGCAGTTTTTCCCAGGCCTCGCCCAGACGGTCACGGTTGGCCCAGGCCTTGGCGGCACTGGCGGCGGCCAGGCGCTGGCTGGCCAGCGGGGACTTGAGTACACGGCCGGCCCGTTGCCGGGCGCGGCGCCAGGTGGATTCAGCCATAGAGCTCCCGGTACAGCGCCCGGTATTCATCGGTGAGTTTATGACGCGGATTCCAGTGCACCAGCGGCAATGCCTTGTCGTGAGATTCCCGCATGGCGACACTGGCGGACAGTCGGCTGTTGAGAATCGGCAGCCCTTCCTCCTGCAGCTGCGCCACCAGTTCCTGTGGCAGGCGGGCACGGGGCTGATACTGATTAACCACGATACCGTCCACGGAAAGGTCCTCGTTATGGTCCTCCCGGGCTTCCTGGATATTTTCCAGCAGCGAGTACAGCGCCTTGCGCGAGAAGGCATCACAATCGAATGGAATCAATACCCGGTCACAGGCGATCAGCGCCGAGAGCGTATAAAAATTGAACGCTGGCGGGGTGTCCACATAGATGGCATCGAACTCGCGTGCCAGGGTCTTCAACAAACCGCGCAGTTTGTAGATTTTATGCTTGGATTCCAGCAGGTGCTCCACTTCGCCCAGCTCGCCGTTGGCGGGCAGTACATACAGGTTCTCGAAACGGGTGGTGTGCAGATATTCCCGCGGCGCTTTTTCCTTGAGCTTGAACGACAGTGTCTGAGCAAAGAACGAGCCGATGTTGGGGGCCGGCCCGTCTTCACCCCGATAGGCCTCCATGCCAAGTAGATACTGACTGGCGTTACATTGCGGGTCGAGATCCACCACCAAAGTCTTGCGGCCTTCACTGGCGGCAATGGCGGCCAGGTTGACGGTGATACTGGATTTGCCGACACCGCCTTTGCGGTTGAACACCACTGTTCGCATCAAAATACCTCCATAACCCAAGCCCTCATGTTACACAGCCGGCCACTGTGGATCAGCGGCCGTGGAGACCAGCCCCGGCGCGTGGGATGTCCACAGTTTCTGTGGATAACCGCGTGTATAAGCCGTTGATGGCGTGCCGGGGCCGGGAGAATACGGGACCTGCCCGCCACATGATCGTTCTTTACCCACCGCCGGGTAAATATCCGGCAGAAAGACATATACCTGCTATTGCCTTCCACCCGAAGCCTGCTCAGCATACAGGTAAACATCATATATACGCAGGCATCACAACGACAACGGCTTAACTGCAACAGCTTAAGTACAACGGAGAGCTCCATGGCCACCATGACCCCGCTGGCGCCGGTTCCCGCCGGTAGCGCGCTGAAACCGGTCCCCGGCGATACCGGACTGCCGCTGATCGGCAACACCCTGCCGATGATGCGCGACCCGGTCACCACGCTACGACAGCGTTATGACCGTTTCGGGCCGGTCTCCTGGACTCATCTGTTTGGTCTGAAGATGGTGCAGATGCTCGGCCCCGATGCCAATCAGTTCGTGTTGATGAATCGCGGCGACCTGTTTTCCAACCATCAGGGCTGGTCTTACTTCATCGGTCCGTTCTTCCATCGCGGCATCATGCTGCTGGATTTCGAGGAGCACCGCTGGCATCGCCGCATCATGCAACAGGCATTTCAGCGCGAGGCCCTGCGTGGTTACCTGCAGCGGATGGCACCGCGCACCGAGGAAGGTCTGTCGCATTGGTCCGAGGGCCCGATCAAGCTGCTGCCGGCCCTCAAGCAACTGACCCTGGACCTGGCCACCGACGTGTTCATGGGCCGGGAACTGGGCGATCAGACGGACCGGATCAACCGCGCCTTTATCGACACCGTGCGCGCCGGGACCTCCCTGATTCGCTTTCCGGTCCCGGGGCTTGGCTGGTCAAAAGGGTTGCGGGGAAGACGGGTTCTGGAGCGGCTGTTCATGGATGATATCGCCGCCAAGCGCGCCGCTCCGGATAGTGACCTGTTCAGTATGCTGTGCCAGGCCCGCACCGAGGACGGTCATGAGTTCAGCGACGAGGACGTGGTCAGCCATATGATCTTCCTGATGATGGCGGCCCACGACACCACCACCATCACGCTGTGCACCCTGCTCTATCATCTGGCCCGGGAGCCGCAATGGCAGCAACGGTTGCGGGAGGAGTCCCTGGCTCTGGGCAAGCCCTGGGTGGAACATGAGGACCTGGACAAACTCTCCGGTATCGGCATGGCCATGAAGGAGGCGCTGCGGCTATGCGCGCCGGTGCCCAGCATGCCCCGGCGCACGGTCAAGGACGTGGAGTACGACGGCTTTTATATACCCGCCGGCACCTTCATCAATATCGCGCCGTTTTTCACCCACTCCATGGAAGAATACTGGCCGGATCCGGAACGGTTCGATCCCGAACGCTTCAGCGACGCCCGCCGCGAAGACCGGGTACACCCCTATGCCTGGGTGCCTTTCGGTGGCGGCGCGCACAAATGCATTGGCCTGCATTTCGCCGAGATGCAGGTCAAATCCGTACTGCATCAGATGTTGCTGCGGTTCCGCTGGGCGGTGCCGGACGGCTACGAAATGCCACTCGACACCCGCAGCCTGCCGGTGCCCGCCGACGGCTTGCCGGTGACATTGGAGCGGCTCTGAGAGATCGGTCAGCTTGGTGTCGCGGCGGTCACCGTCTCGCCCTGGCGTAACGTGACGAACTCCTCGGCGGAGCTGGGGTGGATGCCAACAGTGGCATCGAAGTCCGCCTTGGTGGCGCCCATGCGAATGGCGACGGCGAAGCCCTGGGTAATTTCCGCCGCTTCCTCGCCGGCCATGTGCAGACCCACCACCTTGTCGCTGCTGTCATCAACGATCAGTTTCATCAGCGTGCGTTCCTGGATATCGCTGAGGGTGTAGCGCAGCGGCCGGAACTGGCTGCGGTACACCCGCACGGTGCCATAACGCGCCAGAGCCTGTTCCTCGGTCAGCCCCACCGTGCCGATATTGGGGTGGCAGAACACCGCCGTGGGCACGTCGCTGTAAACCACCGGTCCTTCCGGTTTTTGTTCACCGAACAGGAAGGCCGCCAGCCACATGCCTTCGGCCAGGGCCACCGGTGTCAACTGCAGCCGGTCGATCACATCGCCCAGGGCGTAAACATTGGCGACGCTGGTCTCGAAGCGGTCATTCACCTCGATAGCGCCGCGCTCGTTGGTTTGCACCGCCACCCCGTCGGCGAACAGTCCGTCCAGCCTCGGCACCCGGCCGGTGGCGTAGAACACTTCGTCCACGTGCAGTTCGGAGTCGTCGGTTAGGCGAAGTACCTTCTCTCCGCCCTGCTCCTCAATGGCGGTCACGTCGGTGTTGAAACGCAAGTCCACGCCGGCGTGGCGCATGCCTTCGGCGACGAACTCCCGCACGTCCTTGTCGAAGCCGCGCAGGAACAGGTCGCGGCGATACAGTTGCGTCACCGCCACACCCAGACCGTTAAGAATGGAAGCGAACTCGCTGGCGATGTAACCACCGCCCACCACCGCCACCCGCTTCGGCAACTGTTCCAGGTAAAACAGATCGTCGGAGATACGCACGTGTTCACGGCCGGGAAAATCCGGCACGAACGGCTTGCCGCCGGTGGCAATCAGAATGTTGCGGGCCTGCAGCAGGGTCTCGCCGTTCACGCTGACCGTGCCACTGCTCTCGACCCGGCCATGGCCTTCGAAGATTTGCACGCCGGCGCCGTCCAGCAGCTTGCGGTAAATGCCGTTCAAACGCTCGATTTCACGGGTTTTGTTGTCCCGCAAGGTGGGCCAATCGAACGACCAGTCCCCCACGCTGTAGCCATAACTGGCGGCCAGCTCGAACTCACCACGGAACCCCGCGCCATAAGCGAACAGTTTCTTCGGCACACAACCCACATTGACGCAGGTGCCGCCGAAAAAGCGCTCCTCGATGATCGCTACTTTGGCACCATGGCCGGCGGCCATCCGCGCGGCACGCACACCGCCGGATCCCGCGCCGATCACTACCAGATCAAATTCAGCGGACACAAGCTGCTCCTTAAATTCGTGTTGAACCAGGGCGCCGGCATTGGGCCCCGAGGATGCCGTTATTCTGGCGTCTGTCCCGGGAATCACAAGCCGGCGCTGACAATGACGCCGATAGCGGACGGCGATCAGGCGCCCACGCGGAAACGGGCAAAGGGCGCATGCAGACTGGGTCGCCCCTCGGTCAGGTAGAGGCCGCGTTCAATCGGCGGCCACAGCTCTTCCATGGGAATCGAATCGCCGTTGGAATTGACCAGACGAACATGATGGCGGCGCAATTCCCGCGGCTCACCGACGCCGCAGGAGTGGGCGATGGTTTCCACTTCCTTGACCAGATTGGCATGGAAGTAGGCCACCCGCTGGGCTTTTTCCGCCGGCACCAGTCCGCGCTGCAAACGGGGGTTGTGCGTGGTGACGCCGGTGGGACAGGTATTGCGATTGCACTGCATGGCCTGGATGCAGCCCAAAGCGAACATGTAGCCGCGCGCCGAGACGCAAAAATCCGCGCCCATGGCGATGGCCCAGGCCACCATGTTCGGCGTGATCAGCTTGCCGGAGGCGATCACCCGGATCCGCTCCCGCAGGGCGAAGCCGTCGAGCAAATCCACCACCAGCGGCAGCGATTCCGACAAATTCAGCCCGACATCGTCCATCAGCGACATCGGCGCGGCGCCGGTGCCGCCGTCACCGCTGTCGATGGTGATGAAGTCCGGAGCGCTATCCAGGCCGCGTTCGTGGATCTCCATGAACAGGTCCTCCAGCCACTGCCAGGAACCGATGACCGCTTTGATACCCGTGGGTTTGCCGGTAACGTCACGGACGTGATGGATCATGTCGAGAAGATCAGCGGCATTGCCCACATCCGGCTGGCCGTTGGGACTGATCGACGGCTGCCCCACCGGGATGCCGCGAATCGAGGCGATTTCCTCGGTCACCTTGGGTCCCGGCAGAATGCCGCCCTTGCCCGGTTTGGCGCCCTGGCTGAGCTTGATCTCGATCATTTTCACTTCCGGACGCTGGGCCACCTGCTCCAATCTGGCATCGTCCAGGCCGCCGTCGGCATCGCGCACACCGTAGCGGGCAGTGCCAATCTGGAAAATCACGTCGCAGTGACCTTCCAGATGCCAGGGCGCCAGCCCCCCTTCCCCGGTGTTCAGCCAGCACCCGGCCAGCGAGGCGCCGTGGGACAGGGCCCTGACCGCCGGTTTGGACAAGGCGCCGAAGCTCATTCCGGAAATATTGTAGAAACTGCGGGCCACGTAAGGCTGGCGGGCGTGTGGCCCGATCATCACCGGCATGGTCTCCGCCGCGTTCTTCTCCAGGGTCGGAAACGGCGTATTGAGAAACACCATCCGCCCGGCGCCATTCTGTTTGGTGGAGCCGAAGGCCACGGTGTTGCTCAAATTCTTCGCCGCCCGATACACCCAACTGCGCTGGGCGCGGTTGAACGGCAGCTCTTCCCGGTCCATGGCGAAGAAGTACTGGCGGAAGAACTCCCCCAGGTGCTCGAAGAAATAACGGAAACGGCCGATTAGCGGATAGTTACGGCGGATCGAGTGGGCGGTTTGCAGGTAGCGATCCTGAAACCACAGCACCAGAGCAGTCAGCAGCGCGATCACCAGAGCCAGCAATAACCCCAGCTCCAGCCAGGTAATGAAGGTATCCAGCCAGGACTGCAGCTGTGGAGACAACATACTTCCTCCTTGACGATTCGGGGACAGGCCGCTCTTTGTATGGAGTATCTGTAAAGACTATCTATAAAGAGTACTGGCAGGCGCACCTCCGGGAAAGGTGAGACCTGGTTCAGAGGCCAGTGGTTGCCCTCTACCCCATGCCCGTCCGCTGTGGTATCAAAGGACCCTTGGGGGGAACGGTCGACGTGGTAGTGGGCCGATAAACAATACCGTTCAACAATAACAGCACGGATTGAATAACGAGATATGACACGCTTTGGGGTATTCGGGTTGCTTCTGATCCTGATGGCCGGATCACCATCCTGGGCCCGGGACATCTATAAATACCGGGCCGCCGACGGCAGCATTCTGTTCACCGATCAGCCCCGTGACCGGGTAGGTCCGGAGTATACCCTGTTGTCCGTCCGCAAGGGCTGGAATTACGTGCCCCGCGGGCTCACCGCGGCCCAGCGTGACCGCTATGACGACGTCATCGCCCGCGCCGCCCGCGCCCATAATGTGGAGGCGGCGCTGGTCAAAGCGGTGATCCACGCCGAATCCTTGTTTAATCGCCTGGCGGTATCCCGGGTCGGCGCCCAGGGGCTGATGCAACTGATGCCGGAAACCTCCCGCTATCTTCAGGTGCTGGACCCCTTCGATGCCGACGAGAACATCGACGGCGGCACCCGTTTCCTCGCCTATCTGCAGGGCCGCTTCGACGATCTGGATCGGGTGCTGGCGGCCTACAACGCCGGAGAAGGCAACGTTCGCCGCTACGACGGCATCCCGCCCTTTGCCGAAACCCGGGCCTATGTGCGGAAAGTGAAAGAGTTGAGACTGCGCTATCAGGTGCAGTTGGCCGCCCGCTCCGATCAGGACGACGACGCCCTGGCGGTCCGCTGATCCACAGCATCAGTCCCCGTCGGCCACCCACACGCCCAGCCAGGGCCCCTCATAATCGATATGGTAGCGGCGCAGTTGGTAGCTCTGTCCCGGGCAGCGGCCGCTGTCCAGAGAGAATTCCAGACCATGCCCCGGGCAACGGAGCACGCCGCGATGGACCGTGGCCCGCTCCAAAGGAAAGTCACCATGGGGACAGCGGCGCTGAATCAGCCAGGTACGTCCGTCATCGTGCACCAGCAACAGCTCCACCCCGGCCACCCGCACCGGCAGGCGCAGGCCGTCGTACAGCTCCAGAGTGCGAATGATGCGGTGAAACATGCTGTTCCCTCTTTTTCGGGAACGATAGCACGGAGAGGGTTTGTGTAGGCAATAGCCATCTCCGTCCGTGGGCCAAAGGTCTCTAAAGCCGCCGTAGGAGCTTGCCCTGCAAGCGAATCTCTTGTCGGAGCTCGGGAGACGAATTCGCTTGCAGGGCAAGCTCCTACAGCGGCTTCGTAGCCCCCCCTTCGTGAGAAAAACCGCGATGGGCGTGCCGATATAAGCCGATATAAGGCCACAAAAAAAGCCGTGCCCCTTTCGGGACACGGCTTTTTCGTTCAGCACGGACCGATCAGTGGCCGTGTTTCTCCGCCAGGTAGAACCAGGTATCCAATACCGAATCCGGGTTCAGCGACACTGAGGAAATGCCCTGCTCCATCAGCCACTTGGCCAGATCCGGGTGATCGGAAGGGCCTTGGCCGCAAATACCCACGTACTTGCCCTGGGCATTGCAGGCGTCGATGGCCATCTTCAGCAGCGCCTTCACCGCCGGATCGCGCTCATCGAACAGATGGCTGACGATACCGGAGTCACGGTCCAGGCCCAGGGTCAGCTGGGTCAGGTCGTTGGAGCCGATGGAGAAGCCGTCGAAGAACTTCAGGAAGTCATTCGCCAACAGCGCGTTGGTGGGCAGCTCACACATCATGATGATGCGCAGACCGTTCTCACCCCGCTTCAGACCGTTCTTGGCCAACAGATCGATGACCTGCTCGGCTTCGCCCGGCGTACGCACGAAGGGCACCATGATTTCCACATTGGTGAAGCCCATCTCATCGCGTACTTTCTTCAGCGCGCGGCATTCCAGCTCGAAGCAGTCGCGGAAGTTCTCGCTGATGTAACGGCTGGCGCCGCGGAAGCCCAGCATCGGGTTCTCTTCCTCGGGCTCATAGAGCTTGCCGCCGATCAGGTTGGCGTATTCATTGGACTTGAAGTCCGACAGACGCACGATGGCTTTTTCCGGGTGGAAAGCGGCGGCCAGGGTGGAAATCCCCTCCACCAGTTTTTCCACGTAGAAATTCACCGGATCGGTATAACCGGCGATGCGCTTGTCGGCGGCCTGCTGTACGTCCCGCGGCAGGGTGTCGTAGTTCAACAGGGCCTTGGGGTGCACACCGATCATGCGGTTGATGATGAACTCGAGACGGGCCAGACCCACGCCCTGGTTCGGCAGCGCGGCGAAATCGAAAGCACGGTCCGGGTTGCCCACGTTCATCATGATCTTGAACGGCAGCTTCGGCATGGACTCGATGGAGTTACGCTGAACATCGAAGTCCAGCATGCCTTCATAGATGTTGCCGGTATCACCCTCGGCGCAGGACACGGTCACTTTCTGGCCGTCCGTGAGCTGCTCGGTGGCGTCGCCACAGCCGACGATGGCCGGCACACCCAGCTCGCGGGCGATGATCGCGGCGTGACAGGTCCGGCCACCCCGGTTGGTAACAATGGCGGCGGCCCGTTTCATCACCGGTTCCCAGTCCGGGTCGGTCATGTCGGTGACCAAAACGTCACCGGGCTGCACTTTTTCCATTTCCTTGATGTTGGAAACGATCCGCACCGGACCGGCGCCGATACGCTGGCCAATGGCGCGACCTTCCACCAGCACCTTGCCGGTCTGCTTGAGCAGGTAGCGCTCCATGACGGATGCGTCGGAACGGCTCTTCACCGTCTCCGGACGGGCCTGCACGATGTACAGTTTCTGGTCGTCGCCGTCCAGCGCCCATTCGATGTCCATGGGCATGCCGTAGTGCTTTTCGATCTCGATGGCCTGACGGGACAGATCCGCCACCTGGGCATCGGTGAGACAGAAGCGCAGGCGGTCCTCGGCGCTCACGTCCACGGTCTGCACGGACTTGCCGGCCACCGCTTCGCTGCCGTAGACCATCTTCTGCATCTTGCTGCCGAGGTTACGGCGCAGGATGCTCGGGCGCTTGTTGAGCAGGGTTTTCTTGTGAACGTAGAACTCGTCCGGGTTCACCGCGCCCTGCACCACCATTTCGCCCAGGCCATAGGACGCGGTGATGAAGACCACGTCACGGAAGCCGGATTCGGTGTCCAGGGTGAACATCACACCGGCGGCGCCGGTCTCGGAGCGCACCATGCGCTGGATGCCCGCGGACAGGGCCACCAGTTTGTGGTCAAAGCCCTGATGCACCCGGTAGCTGATGGCACGGTCGTTGAACAGGGACGCGAACACTTCCTTGACCGCCACCATGACACTGTCCAGGCCGCGGATATTGAGGAAGGTCTCCTGTTGACCGGCAAAGGAGGCATCGGGCAGATCTTCCGCGGTGGCGGAAGAGCGCACCGCCACCGGCAGATCACCGTTGCCTTCACACATCTGTTCGTAGGCGTCGCGAATGGCGGCTTCCAGGGCTGGCTGGAACGGCGCGTCCACCACCCATTTACGGATTTGCTCACCGGTCGCCGCCAGCGCTACCACGTCGTTCACGTCCAGGCTACTGAGCGCGTCATTGATCTTGGTGGTCAGGTCGTTGTGTTCCAGAAACTCGCGGAAGGCTTCCGCGGTGGTCGCGAAACCGCCGGGAACGGACACACCGGCCGCCGCCAGGTTGCTGATCATCTCGCCGAGGGAGGCGTTTTTACCACCGACGCGTTCCACGTCTCCCTTGCCCAGATCCTTAAACCAGACTACGTACTCCGCCAAGGTCGTCTCCTTAGATATTGCTGGCCGATACTGTGGAAACCCACTGTTTAATACATCCCGGTCCAGGCCGGGGGCGCCCGGAACCGTGGAGAAAAATTAACCAGGAGTTCCTTTACCGGATTGAACCGAGCCGCCATTCTACTCAAAACCAAGGCGGTTTGCCCGCATGGATTGGGTAAACTGTTACGACTTTCGTTTATGGCCGGGCCGGCGTTACGGCCAACCGACCGCCGCGGGCCCGCATTTGCGCCCCGCTATCTGTACCCACGAGGAGCCTCACTGCATGAAAAGATCCGCATTCTACGTCTCCGACGGCACCGGAATCACCGCCGAGACGCTGGGTCACAGTCTTCTAAGCCAATTCGGCAGTGTCGAATTCAGCCAGACCACCATCCCCTATGTCCAGTCCAATGACCTCGCCCGCGAAGCGGTAACGCGGATCAACCAGGCCGCCGAGCGCGATGACGCCGCGCCGGTGGTGTTCTCCACTCTGGTCCACGATGACCATCGTGAGATCCTGCACACTTGCAAGGGGCGCGTGCTGGACCTGTTCACCGCCTTCCTGCAGCCGCTGGAAGACGAATTGGGGGTGCGTTCCAGCCACCAGGTGGGCCAGAGCCACGCCATCCGTGACCAGCAGGCCTACCGGATTCGCATCAACGCGGTGCACTTCGCCCTCGACAACGACGACGGCGCCCGCACCCGCCACTACGATCAGGCCGACGTCATCCTGATCGGCGTATCGCGCTCCGGCAAGACCCCCACCTGCCTGTATCTGGCGCTGCAATTCGGCCTGTTCGCCGCCAACTATCCGCTCACCGAGGACGATTTCGACGACCTGCGTCTGCCCGACAGTCTGGCCCCGCACAAGGACAAGCTGTTCGGGCTGACCATCAATCCCGACCGGCTCAGCGCCATCCGCAGCGAACGCAAGGCGGGCAGCCGTTACGCGTCGCCACGCCAATGTGAGATGGAGGTCCGCGCCCTGCAGGCCCTATACAACAAATTCAATATTCCCCATCTGGACGCCACCGAGCTGTCCATCGAGGAAATCAGCACTCGCATCCTGGCCATGAAAGGCCTGACCCGACGGCTGCAGTAAGCAAAGAAAAGGACAACAACATGACCCTTGGACTGTTTCGTCGCGATGGCGACCTTTATCACCCGAACCAGGCGGCGCTGGGCCCCTGGAGCCCCGATTTTCTACATGGAGGCTCCCCTTCCGGCCTGTTGGCGGCAGTAATGGAGGACGCCATGGACGGCGCCGACCTGCGCCTGGCCCGCTTCACCCTGGACCTGCTGCGCCCGGTACCCAGCCAGCCATTGCAGGCCACGGTGGAAACCGTGCGTGCCGGGCGGCGCCTGCGGGTGCTGCAAGGCACCCTGATGGCGGACGGCGTGGTCACCGCCCGGGCCACCGGGCTGTATCTGGAACGCACACCGGTGACCGTGCCCGCCGATGCCCGCTTCGGCGATCATAACCTGCCCGCCAGGGACAACCGGCCGGTGGCGTCACTGATCGCGGTGGCCGAGCGCGACCAGGAAAAGCCGCGTCTGACGCTGCCCGGCCTGCACAGCACCGTGGAGGTGGCACTGATCGATGGCGTTGAAGGGCGCGGACGGGGACGGGCCTGGATGCGGCTGCCGGTCCCGGTCATCGACGACATGCCCTGCTCCACCGTGGTGCAGGCCGCCACCCTGTCGGATTTCGGCAACGGTGTGGGGCAATTGAAGGTGGCCTCGGACATCGGCTCTATCAATGCCGATATCAGCCTCTACCTGCATCGCGATCCACGGGGCGACTGGTTGGGACTCGACGCCGTCTCCCGCATGGAGGACAACGGCAACGGCCTGGTGGAAACCACCTTGTTCGATGAGCACGGTCCGGTGGGCCGGGTGCTGCAGGCGACGCTGGCAATGCCGGTTTATAGCGGCGGGTAAAGGACCCTGCGACTGAATGCCATCGGTATCACGGCTCGATGGACAATAAAAAAGGCCCAGCTTGTGGCCGGGCCTGGGTGCGACGCCTCGGCGTCGCTGGGGTTGGCGGGGTTGCCGCCAGTCTTGGGCGGCTTACCGGTGGTGCGGTACGGGGACCGAGTCAGATCACCAGCAAGTCCATGAAGTCGTTAACCGGGGTCCTTTCCAGCGTCGCCTGATCCTTGCACAGCTCGAATACCGCCCTGACCCGCCCGCTCGGAAACCGGGTTTCCAGATTACGCTTGAACTTGGTTTCAAGCAGCGGAATGCCTTCCGCGCGACGGCGACGGTGGCCAATGGGGTATTCCACGGCGACCTTGTCGGTGCAGGAACCATCCTTGAAAAACACCTGAATGGCGTTGGCGATGGATCGTTTCAGCGGGTCATAATAATCCTTCGTGTAGCGTTCGTCTTCCTCGATCTGCATTTTGTCACGAAGTTCGTCGATCAGCGGATGAGCAGCGTGGAAATCGTCCTCATAATTTTCCGCCACCAGGTCGCCGAAGATCAAAGGCACCGCCGTCATATACTGGATGCAGTGATCCCGATCCGCCGGATTGGCCAGCGGCCCTTCTTTGGAGATGATGCGGATCGCCGAGTCGTGGGTGGTGATGACGATCCGGTCGATCTGGTCCAGGCGATCCTTTACCTGCGAGTGCAAGGTCACGGCGGCTTCGCAGGCGGTCTGGCTGTGGAATTCCGCTGGAAAGCTGATCTTGAACAGAATGTTTTCCATCACATAGGATCCGTACTCCCGCTGAAAGCGGAAACGGCGCTCGCCTTCCGGCTTCAGCTTCTGATCCTTGTTGGTTTTGGAAAACAACACATCATAAAAACCCCACTGCGGCGCGGTGAGCGCGCCGGGGATCCCCATCTCGCCACGCAGCGCGATGTCCGCCAGCCGCACCGCCCGGCTGGTGGCGTCACCGGCGGCCCAGGACTTGCGTGAACCAGCGTTGGGCGCGTGCCGATAGGTACGCAGGGACTGACCGTCGACCCAGGCGTGGGACACCGCGGACAACAGCTGCTCACGATCCGCGCCCATCATCTTCGCCACTACCGCCGTGGAGGCGACCTTCACCAGTACCACATGATCCAGACCGACCCGGTTGAACGAGTTTTCCAGTGCCAGCACACCCTGGATCTCATGGGCCATGATCATGCCCTCCAGCACCGTCTTCATGGTCAGCGCCGGCTTGCCATTGGCCAGGTTCTTTTGCGAAAGATGATCCGCCACCGCCAGGATGCCGCCAAGATTGTCCGACGGATGGCCCCACTCCGCCGCCAGCCAGGTATCGTTGTAGTCCAGCCAGCGGACAATGCAGCCGATGTCCCAGGCGGCTTTCACCGGATCCAGCCGGAACGGCGTGCCCGGCACCCGGGCGCCATGGGGCACCACCGTTCCCTCCACCAGCGGGCCCAGATGTTTGCTGCACTCCGGGAAACGCAGTGCCAGCAACCCGCAGCCGAGCGTATCCATCAGACAATTGCGGGCGGTATCCCAGGCTTCCGGGGACTCGACGCGGTAATTGAGGACGTAATCGACAATCGCCTGAATTTCCGGGTCATAGTCCGGGCGTTGGTTCTGATCGACGTTACTACTCATCGGACTCACTCCTTTTCCATTATCCAAGGCGGAATGGCGGCGGCTATCCGACGTTCAAGATGCGGGATGGGCGTTGCCCGGTCAATCCGATCCGGGCACCCGCACCCAGCCTTCCATCAGCACTCGCGCACTGCGGCTCATGATGGCCTTGGTGGCGGTCCATTCACCGTTGACCTCGGCGGCCTCGGCGCCGACCCGCAAGGTGCCGGAGGGGTGGCCGAAACGCACCGCGTTACGTTCACCGCCACCGGCGGCCAGATTCACCAGGGTGCCGGGAATCGCCGCGGCGGTGCCAATGGCTACCGCCGCCGTCCCCATCATGGCGTGATGCAGTTTGCCCATGGACAGAGCACGTACCAGCAGATCCACATCATCGCTACTCACCGCTTTGCCACTGGAAGAGGTGTACTCGGCCGGCGGTGCGACAAAGGCCACCTTGGGCGTATGCTGGCGCGCGGCCGCTTCGCTGACGTCCTTGATCAGGCCCATGTGCACGGCACCGTGGGCACGAATGGTTTCAAAACGAGCCAGCGCTTCGGCGTTCTCGTTGATGTCGCCCTGCAGTTCGGTGCCGGTGTAACCAATGTCCGCCGCGTTGACGAAAATGGTGGGAATGCCGGCATTGATCAGCGTCGCTTTCAGCTTGCCCCCCTCCACCACATTGGCGGGAACGTCCAGTTCATCCACCAGATTGCCGGTGGGGAACATGGCGCCGTCGCCATCCGCCGGATCCATGAATTCGATCCGCACTTCCGCCGCCGGGAAAGTGACGCCGTCCAGTTCAAAATCCCCCGTCTCCTGTACCTCACCGTTGGTGACCGGCACATGGGCGATAATGGTCTTTTCAATGTTGGCCTGCCAGATCCGCACCACCACCGTGCCGTTTTCCGGAATGCGCGCCGGATCCACCAGGCCGTTGCTGATGGCGAAGGAACCGACCGCCGCGGTGAGATTGCCGCAGTTGCCGCTCCAGTCGATAAAGGGTTGATCAATGGAAACCTGACCGAACAAATAATCCACATCGTGGTCCGGTTTTTCGCTTTTCGACAGGATCACCGTTTTGCTGGTGCTGGACGTGGCGCCGCCCATACCGTCGGTGTGCTTGCCGTAGGGATCGGGGCTGCCGATCACCCTCAGCAACAGCTTGTCCCGGGCCTCGCCAGGAACCCGCGCCGCTTCCGGCAGATCCTTCAAATTGAAGAAAACGCCCTTGCTGGTGCCACCGCGCATGTAGGTGGCGGGAATTTTTATTTGCGGTACGTGGGGCATGATTGTCTTCCTGTTTTATCAGATTTCCCCAACGGGAACACTTATACCTTGTAGCCTCACCCTCTCCCCCGGCCCCTCTCCCCTCAAGGGAGAGGGGAGACAAGACAAACCTTTCTATTCGGTCCCCTCTCCCTTGAGGGGAGAGGGACAGGGAAAGGGTGAAACGGCCTTGAAGATCGTCTCCAACACCGCTTCCGTACTCTTCAGAATGTCATTGTTCCAGAAACGCAGGACACGATAGCCTCGCTCTTCCAGCCAACGATCCCGCTGCCGGTCGCCAGCGCTATCACTGTGTTGACCACCGTCCGCTTCAACGATCAGCCGGGCACCGAAGTGCACGAAATCCACGATGTAAGGGCCGATCGGTTGCCGGCGGCGAAATTTGCCGCCAGCCAGCCGGTGGGCTCTCAGATGCTTCCACAGCAGACGCTCGGCGTCTGTCATGTTAGCTCGCAAATCCTTTGCGAAACGGTGGCGGTAGTCCATTACCGGCCTCCTGTGCTGACAAGATTTATCCCGCTTCCGCCATGAACTCCTTGGCGAATTTCTGCAGGATGCCGCCGTTGGCGTACACCGACACTTCCTCCGCCGTATCCAACCGGCAGATCATCGGCACGCGATCCACGTCGCCATTCTTGCGGGTAATCACCAGCGTCAGGGTCGCACGCGGTGCCAGCTCACCTTCCACGTCATAAATTTCGGTGCCGTCGAGCTTGAGCGTGTTGCGGGTGGTACCTTCCTCGAACTGCAAAGGCATCACGCCCATGCCGATCAGGTTGGTACGGTGAATCCGCTCGAAGCCTTCCGCGGCGATCACCTCCACACCGGCCAGCGCCACCCCTTTGGCGGCCCAGTCGCGGGACGAGCCCTGCCCGTAATCCGCGCCGGCGACGATGATCAGCGGCTGCTTGCGCTCCATGTAGGTTTCGATGGCTTCCCACATACGCATCTGCTGACCTTCCGGTTCCACCCGTGCCAGCGAGCCCTGGATCACGTCACCGTTGTCATCACGGCACATCTCGTTGAACAGTTTCGGGTTCGCCAGTGTCGCGCGCTGAGCGGTCAGGTGATCGCCCCGGTGCGTCGCGTACGAGTTGAAGTCCTCTTCCGGCAAGCCCATCTTGTGCAGGTAGGCGCCGGCGGCGCTGTCCAGCAGGATGGCGTTGGAAGGCGACAGGTGATCGGTGGTGATGTTGTCCGGCAGGATCGCCAGCGGACGCATCCCCTTCATCTGACGCTGCCCCGCCATGTTGCCTTCCCAATAGGGAGGGCGGCGAATGTAGGTCGATTGCGGACGCCAGTCGTACAGCGGGCTGGCGGCACGGGCGCCGTCGCCCTTCTTCTCGAACATCGGGATGTAGGTCTTGCGGAACTGCTCGGGTTTCACCGCCGACTTCACAATGGCATCGATCTCTTCATCGGAGGGCCAGATGTCCTTCAGATAGATCGGGTTACCATCCTGATCCTTGCCCAGCGCATCCTTCTCGATGTCGAAACGGATGGTGCCGGCGATGGCGTAGGCCACCACCAGCGGCGGCGAGGCCAGGAACGCCTGCTTGGCGTAGGGATGAATCCGGCCGTCGAAGTTACGGTTTCCGGAAAGCACCGCGGTGGCGTACAGATCACGCTCGATCACTTCTTTCTGGATCTCGGGATCCAGAGCACCGGACATGCCGTTGCAGGTGGTACAGGCGAACGCCACCACGTCGAAGCCCAGGTTCTGCAGCTCGGGCAGCAGACCGGATTCTTCCAGGTACATCTTCACTGTCTTGGAGCCCGGCGCCAGGGAGCTCTTCACCCACGGCTTGCGCACCAGGCCCAGCTTGTTGGCGTTGCGGGCCAGCAGACCGGCGCCGATGATGTTGCGCGGATTGGACGTATTGGTACAGCTGGTGATGGCCGCGATGATCACCGCGCCATCGGGCATCAGCCCTTCTTCCTCTTCCCATTCCTTGGCGATGCCGCGATCGTGCAACTGGGACACCGGCAGCAGCGCATGCGGGTTGGACGGGCCGGCCAGGTTACGCTCAACCCCGGACAGATCGAATTTCAGCACGCGCTCGTACTCGGCGGTCTTCAGGCTGTCCGCCCACAGGCCGGTTACCTTGGCGAACGTCTCCACCAGAGCCACCTGGTCGTCTTCGCGACCGGTCAGCTTCAGATACTCGATGGTCTGATCGTCGATGAAGAACATGCCGGCGGTGGCGCCGTATTCCGGGGTCATGTTGGCGATGGTGGCGCGATCGCCCACGGACAGGCTGTCCGCGCCTTCACCATAGAATTCCAGATAAGCACCGACCACCCGCTCGCGGCGCAGGAATTCGGTCAATGCCAGCACCAGGTCGGTACCGGTGATGCCCGGCTTCAATTTGCCGGTCAGTTCCACGCCGACAATGTCGGGCAGGCGCATCATGGACGGATTGCCCAGCATCACGTTTTCGGCTTCCAGACCGCCCACGCCCACGGAAATCACGCCCAGGGCATCGACCATCGGCGTGTGGCTGTCGGTACCCACACAGGTATCCGGATAAGCCACGCTCCGTCCGCTGCCATCAGAACGGACCTGCACCACCGGAGACATTTTCTCCAGGTTGATCTGGTGCATGATGCCGTTACCCGGCGGTATCACATCCACGTTATCGAACGCGGTCTTGGTCCAGTTGATGAAGTGGAAACGGTCCGCGTTACGGCGCTCTTCCACGTCCCGGTTTTTCTGGAACGCGTCTTTCTCGAACCCCGGATGCTCGACCGCCAGGGAATGATCCACGATCAGCTGAGTCGGCACCACCGGGTTCACCTTGGACGGGTCCCCGCCCTTTTCGGCGATGGCGTCACGCAGACCGGCCAGGTCCACCAGCGCGGTCTGGCCAAGAATGTCATGGCACACCACACGAGCCGGGTACCAGGGAAAATCCAAGGTGCGCTGGCGTTCGATCAACTGCTTCAGGGAATCGGTGAGCGATTCCGGTTCACAGCGGCGAACCAGCTGTTCGGCCAGGATGCGGGAGGTATAAGGCAGTTTGTCGTAAGCGCCGGACTGGATGGCGTCGACCGCGGCACGGGTGTCGAAGTAGTCGAGATCGGTACCGGGCAGCGGTTTGCGGTAATCAGTGTTCATGGCTAGGCATCAATCGAGTCGGGTTGGCGGGCTGGGTCGAGGGAGCGGCGCACCGCTCCCCTTCCCGGATCAGCGTTGCGCGATCGGGGTTACCTTGCGAATCTCCGGACCGGTGTACTCGGCGCTCGGGCGGATAATACGGTTGTCCGCGCGTTGCTCGAAGACATGACCGGCCCAACCGGTCAGGCGGCTCATCACGAAAATCGGAGTGAACAGCTTGGTCGGGATCCCCATGAAGTGGTACGCGGAAGCGTGGAAGAAATCAGCATTACAGAACAGCTTTTTCTCCCGCCACATGACTTCCTCGCAACGTACCGAAACCGGGTAAAGCACGGTATCGCCCACATCGGCGGCCAGCTTCTCGGACCAGCCCTTGATGATGGCGTTGCGCGGGTCGGACTCGCTGTAGATGGCGTGGCCGAAGCCCATGATTTTTTCCTTGCGCTCGAGCATGCCCATCATGCCCTGCTCGGCGTCGTCGGCGTCCTTGAACTTCTCGATCATGTCCATGGCCGCTTCGTTGGCGCCGCCATGCAGCGGGCCGCGCAGGCTGCCGATGGCGCCGGCGACGCAGCTGTGGATGTCACTCAGGGTGGAAGCGCACACCCGGGCCGTGAAGGTGGAGGCGTTGAACTCGTGCTCCGCGTACAGGATCAGAGACACGTTCATGACCCGCTCATGCAATTCGCTGGGGGCTTCATCACGCAGCATGTGCAAGAAATGGGCGCCGATGGAATCATCATCGGTGTTCTCTTGCACACGAACGCCGTCGTGGCTGAAGCGGTACCAGTAACAGATGATGGAAGGGAAACAGGCGAGCATGCGGTCAACGCAGTCTTCCTGGTTCGGGAACACGCCCAGAACCGAGGTGTCTTCCTGCTCAAGATTACCGAGCATGGAACAGCCGGTGCGCATCACATCCATCGGATGGGCGTCCTTGGGAATACGCTCGAGCACTTCCTTGAGAGCCTGGGGCAGACCGCGCAGCGTTTTCAGTTTGGCCTTGTATTCGTCCAGTTGCGCCTGGGTGGGCAGTTCGCCCTTGAGAATCAGGTAAGCCACTTCCTCGAACTGGCAGTGTTCCGCCAGGTCCTTCACGTCATAGCCCCGGTAAGTGAGCCCGGAACCGGATTTGCCCACGGTGGACAGAGCGGTTTTACCTGCTACCTGGCCTCGCAGGCCGGCGCCCGCCAGTTTCTTGCCTTCTGCCATTATCATTCTCCTGCTTCAATTCCGGTGTTTACGTCTGCCCTCTCCTCGGCCGGGAGAGGCGTTGTCATCAGCCCTTGCCCTTGGCGAACAACTCGTCCAGCTTGCGCTCGTAGTCGTGATAGCCGAGGAAATCGTACAGTTCCATACGCGTCTGCATGGTGTCGACCACTTCTTGCTGGGTACCGTTCTCGCGGATTTCGCGATACACCTTCAGCGCGGCCTGGTTCATGGCGCGGAACGCCGACAGCGGATACAGAATCATGCTGGCGCCGGCATCGGCCAGCTCTTCACGGGTGAACAGCGGCGTGGCACCGAATTCCGTGATGTTGGCCAGCAACGGCGCGCCACCAATGCCATCGGCGAAGGCCCGGTAGTCATCCAGAGTGTGCACGGCTTCGGCGAAGATGCCGTCAGCCCCGGCTTCCAGACAGGCGCGGGCGCGTTCCACCGCCGCGTCCAGCCCTTCTTTCTGGAACGCGTCGGTACGGGCGATGATGAAGAAATCATCGTCGGTGCGGGCATCAGCGGCGGCCTTGATGCGGTCCACCATTTCTTCCTGGGAGACGATTTCCTTGTTGGGACGATGGCCGCAGCGTTTCTGCGCTACCTGATCTTCCAGGTGCACGGCGCCGGCGCCGGCACGAATCATTTCCTTGACGGTACGGCCAATGTTGAAGGCCCCGCCCCAGCCGGTGTCGATGTCCACCAGCAGCGGCACCTCGCTGGCGGCGGAAATCCGGCGAACATCCTCCAGCACGTCGTTCATGGAAGTGATGCCCAGATCCGGCAACCCATAGGAGGCGTTGGCCACGCCACCACCGGACAAGTAGATCGCCCGGTAGCCCACCTGTTCCGCCATCATGGCGCAGTAGGCATTGATGGTGCCCATGATCTGCAGGGGCTTTTCTTCGGCCAGTGCCCGTCGAAAACGGGCGCCGGCGCTGTTCGGCTGGCTCATTGTCATCTCCTGTGTCGGTTCCACCCGGCTCGCGGCGCGTGACGCTCAGACGGCGTCCGGCTCTCTCCGCTTCGCCTGCTGTTCGATATTTTCTCTTGCCCGGCTGATATGGCGGCGCATCAACAGCTCCGCCAGGTCCGCGTCCCGCGCTTCGATCGCCTCGACGATACGGCGATGCTCGTTGAGGGCCTTCTGCGGCCGGTTGGACACGGTACTGAACTGGTAACGGTACATTCGCACCAGGTGATACAGCCCGCCCACCAGCATCTGGATCAGCGTGGCGTTGTGGCTGCCCTGGATAATGCGGTAATGGAAATCGAGGTCGCCCTCGCGCTGAAAGTACGCGGTGTCCTCGCGCAGGTCCTGCTGCTGTTCATGCTGACCGAGCAACGCGGTCAGCCCGCGCACTTCCTCATCACTCATATTCTCGGCGGCAAGGCGTGCGGCCATGCCTTCGAGCGCCTCACGCACGTAGTAGATTTCGATCAGATCGTCGAAGCTGAGGGAGGTCACGCGGGTGCCCACATGGACCACCCGTTCCAATAACTTGCGGGATTCCAGGCGGCGCAGGGCTTCGCGTAAAGGGCCACGACTGACGCCGTAGCGGTTGGCGAGATCGGTTTCGCTGACTTTGGTGCCGGGTGCGATCACACCGCGCACGATATCGTCCTGGAGACGGGCAAACACCCGATCCGCCAGGGTTCTTACGTTATCGTCGAGGGTGTGGGTCATGGCATTCATTGTCGACAATTGAAGGATCAGGTGGCGACTTTACCCGTCACCCTCTGATCTTTCAATGGTTATTGTCGACAATGGTGCCAGAGCAAGCTCAGAGAGCGCAGCTACTGCCCTGATAGCGCCATTCCACCGAGCCGCGGCTTTCGGAGTCCTGACGCTCCAGGTCATCGCTTCCGGCGGCCCGCAACTGTGCCGGGCGGTATAGATCACGCCAGATACCGCGCAGTCGCTCACTGTAGCGGTCCGTGCGATACAACGGGCGGTTGCCGCTGGTCAGATCCAGAGTGCCATCAATGCGGGTGCCAAAATGAGGCGTACCGGCCTTGTTGGCGGCCCCGGGCGCCAGCAGCAAGGTCACTGTCGCACGGCTCTGGCTGGCGGCGGTGACCAGTCCGGCGGGCACCACTTCATCCTCGCAGGACGCGGCGGCGTAAGCGGCGCCGTCGGCGGAGATACGCACCACGAAGGTTTCAATCTGGTTCTCATCGGCCCGATTACGCTCACGGGCCTGGTTCGGTTCCAACGTCCGACAGCCGCCGCTGCTGTCATGCAGGCACGCCGGATAGTTGCCGTTGCTGCCCAGTTCCTTGGTGGGAATAAAATCCGAGCACTGCTCCGAACTGCCGGTACAGGCCCGTTTCAGGGTCACCGAGTAATAGCCGGCGGCCACGCTGGCGCCATCGCCGTTCACCATCATCGGCCCGGTCTGCGTGGCGCGGACACTCAGGCCGAGGTTGCCGGAGCCCAGTACACTCCCCTGAACTCGCCCGGCTTCACCGCCACCCGGCGCGGACGGGCTGCCCGGCAGATCCAGTGCGAAGTCGGTGACAAAACCGCCCGCCACGCGCTGATTGATATAGAGCGCGCGATGCCCCAGCAGACGCCCGGTCAGGGTGGCATCGGTGCTGGCGGCGCTGCTGTTCAGCAGACCGACGATATGCCCTTGCTGGAAAGTCAGTCCCGCCGTCAGCGTGGGGACGCCCTCCCAGGTCACCAGATCCTCGCCGCCGCCGTTGTCCGGATCCCCTTTTTGCAGTTGTCCCAGGCCCAGCACGCGGCCATCCGGCAGTACCAGGGCTTCCATGCGCAAGGCGCTCTGATTGGTGTCGAACGCCTCGGGTTGATCACAGGGCGCGGCCCCGTCCTGGCAGGTCTCCAGGGCATACTCCCCTGCGCGCGTCGCCCTATTGGCGTTACTGATCCGGGCGGTCACCGTGGACGGATCCGCTGGAAAACCAGAGACCGGGACCTCGGCGGACACCGCACCCAGCAACGGCTGCCAGGCGGTACGGAAAGCGGCGTAGTCCGGATAATCAAATTCCAACGCCGGCACCAGGGCGTCGAAATGCTCGCTGACCAGTTCGTTGACCACCTCGGGCAACTCCAGCCGGGAAGTGGCCGGATCGCTGTCCAGCGCCATCAGCAGCGCCGCCCGGTTACGCACCCGATAGTCGCCGGCGTCGATCCGCCGTGGCGCCTCCACCATATCGGCCAGAGTGAAACGATAGTCGCGGGTTGTCAGCCGTTGCGGCAAGTAGGCTTCGCCGAGGGTAACCCAGCGCCCTTCGTAACGGCGATCACCCAGAAAGAAAGCGATGCTTTCAGCGTTCGATGGGCACAGGGCCTGGTTCGCCGGCAACTGCTCGGTGGCGGTGTCCAGTACATAGTAAAGAGCGCGGCCACACTCGTAGGACAGATTGGTCGCCACGGTGCCTTCCAGCGTCACCCGATGCTCTCCGCCGGGTTCCAGCAAACACCGCGCCGTGGAGGGACAGACCCCCACATCATGCTCGGCATAGCTTTTGCCCCCGCCGCCGCAGGCCGCCAAGGCCAGACAAGCGGACATCAACAACAGTTTTTTCATGCGCGTTTATTCCTTCGCCACGGCTCGCCGCCCGGCGCCGGGAGCGCTACACTAGCCGGCCTGTTTTCGCCGCCCGCGAGCCTTTCCCGACACCTCATGCTTGATAGCGTTCACGTCGTCTTTCATCAAAATGGCCGTTTGCTGGCCCTCGGGCCGCCCGATCACACCCTGTACGCGCAAGACCGGGAAGCCCTGAAAGCCCTGCCGGAACGGGTCGCCGATGCGCTTGCCCAGGGTTACCGGTTCGCCTGCGGCCTGCTCCCCTATGCCGCGGGCCTGGCCCTGCACGGTATTGGCGGCTGCGATACACCAGCGGTGGTGCATCTTTACCGGTCCATGCCGCGGCCGTTCCACCAGCAACCAGGCACCTTCCGTCTGACCCGGCCATTCCAGGCACAGCAAACTGCTGATAAGTATGCCTATGCACTGCAAAGGATCAGTTGCTATCTCGTAGCCGGAGATTGCTATCAGGTAAATTACAGTCAACGTTTCGATGCCCGCTTCCAAGGCGACCCGCTGATCGCCTTCCAACGGCTGGTGCACGCGCACCCCGCGCCCCATGCCTGTTTTTTCCGTGATCGGGGCGAGGCGGTGTTCGGCGTATCGCCGGAGCGCTTCTTGCGGGTGGACGGCCGCGACGTGGTTACCGAGCCGATCAAGGGCTCGCGGCCGCGCGGCGATGGCGAGGAAGAGGATCGGCGTCTGGGCGAGGCCTTGCTGGCCAATCCCAAGGATCGCGCCGAGAACCTGATGATCGTGGATCTGTTACGCAACGATCTGGGGGCGGTTTGCGAGCCGGGCTCGATAACGGTGGACCCGCTATTCGAATTGCGCCGCTTCAGCAACGTGCAGCATCTGGTGTCCACCGTGCACGGCCGCCTGCGCCCGGACGTGACGCCCCTGGCCGCGCTGATCAGTGCCTTTCCCGGCGGCAGCATCACCGGCGCGCCGAAGAAACGGGCGATGGAAATCATTCAGGAACTGGAATCGGTACCGCGTGGCCCCTATTGCGGCACATTGTTCTGGCAGGACGATCAGGGACGGTTGGACAGCAACATTCTGATTCGCACCCTCTACACCCGGGGCGACGCACTGCACTGCCACGGCGGCGGCGGCATCGTGGTCGATTCCACCACCGAGGAAGAATATCGGGAAAGCCGCTTTAAAGTAGAAAAGCTGATGGCGGTGTTGTAACGCCAAACGCCGCCTCCCATCCGGCCGAATGTCAAAGCCACCGTAGGAGCCAGCCCTGCTGGCGAATGGACCTACAGACCCAGATTCACCAGCAAGGCTGGCTCCTACAGTGGCTTCCTGGCCGTCTGTGAATGCATGCCTGCAACGCTCGCGATGCCGAGTCAGCCCTCCTCAGTCCCCCACAGGGTCGGCTCGCCGTTCTGCTCCGCCATGGAGCGCAGCTTGTCCAGATGGCGCTGAAGATCGCCGCCATCAGCCGACACCACCCGCAGCGAAGGGCGGTCCGCGCTCAACCGGCGAATTGCCTCCGCCTGCCGCTGACCGCCACTGCTGCCATCCTGCCCGTCCAGGGAAAGGTTGGTCTGGCCGCCGGTCATGGCCAGATAAACGTCGGCGAGGATCTCGGAGTCAAGCAGAGCGCCGTGCAATTCCCGGTGGCCATTGTCCACGTCGTAGCGGCGGCACAACGCATCCAGGCTGTTCTTCTGCCCGGGGTGCATTTCCCGCGCCAGCCGCAGGGTATCCAGCACCCGGCAGCGCTGCTCCACCGTGCCCCACCTGGCGCCCAGCAGCTTCAACTCGTGATTGATAAAACCGACATCGAAAGGCGCGTTGTGAATCACCAACTCGGCGCCGTCGATGAAATTGACGAATTCCTCGGCGACTTGCGCGAACACCGGCTTGTCGGCGAGGAATTCCAGGGTGATGCCGTGCACCTCCATCGCCCCCTGGTCGATCTCCCGTTCCGGGTTGATGTACAGGTGCAGGTTGTTACCGGTAATGCGGCGGTTCATCACCTCCACACAACCGATCTCGATAATACGGTGGCCGGCGGCGGGCTCCAGGCCGGTGGTTTCCGTATCCAGTACAATCTGTCTCATCCGTCCACACTCATCTGATCAATTCCACGGTTGGCCAGGCGGTCGGCCCGTTCGTTCTCCACGTGCCCGCTGTGGCCTCGCACCCAGCGCCATTCCACCTCGTGGGGGGCGGCGGCCTGATCCAGGCGCTGCCACAGATCGGCGTTCTTCACCGGCTGCCGGGAAGCGGTGCGCCAGCCGCGCCGCTTCCAGTTGGCCATCCATTCGGTGATGCCCTGACGCACATACTGGGAATCGGTGGTCAGCACCACCCGGCAGGGTGACTTCAAGGTTTCCAGAGCAACGATGGCCGCCATCAATTCCATGCGGTTATTGGTGGTCAACGGCTCACCGCCGAACAGTTCCCTCTCGTGCTCGCCATGGCGCAGCAACGCGCCCCAGCCTCCCGGCCCCGGATTGCCACGACAGGCACCGTCGGTAAAAATTTCCACTGTCTTCAAGAACCACTACTCCACTTACTTTCAATATTCATTCTTTCGATATTCATTCCACATTGCGTTGCCAGCGGGCCACGGGCACGGAAATGACCGTTGGACGTGATGGTTCGCCGCGCCGGAACGACGGCGCCAGCGGCCGCACCATGGCGGCCCGCTTGCGCGCCACCAACAGATAACAGGCGCCGTGGCGCCACCACAGGCGCCGCCCCAGCCATTCCAGCCACGCCAACCGGCGGCGGCCACGCTCACCGAGCGGCAGGTTGTGGAAGCCGCTGGCCAGGCCTTCCACTTCAAACCCCAGCACCTGCAGCCAATCACTCACTCGATAGGGGGTGAAGTAACGTCCCACCCAGCCCGGCCGGCGACGGGCGCCGGGCCGGAACCAGCGCGCCAGCCCCAGCAGACTGACCGGTTGAAACGACACCACCGCGATCATGCCGCCCGGCGCCACGCAGCCAGCGGCCTCCCGCAGCACCTGATGCGGCTCGTCCTGAAACTCGAGACCGTGATGCAGTAACAATACATCCACGCTGTTCTTGGCGATGGGTAAGGCCTTGGCCTGCGCTTGTACCTGCCCTCGGCCCAGCTCCGGCGGCGTGACGTTGCAGCACCAGGGAATACGAATGCCTTCCAGCATATCCCGGCAGGCACAGGAACCCACCGACACCGCCCGCTGCCCCACCAACCTGGGCAGCCAGTCGGCGAGCAACTCGCGCTCCTCGTGGAGCAGGGCGCGGCCGGCGTCGCTGTCCAGCCAGCGATCAAAGCGATGCGGCATATCCTGGGGATGACGCCGATAAGGGCCGCGGGGCAAGGGGGGTAACTGCATCCGTGACACTCTCCCTGGTAGGCTCGACTCCGTGGTAGGCTTAACGCTGACGTTCAGTGCCAAATATCAGTTCCAAATAAGGGTAGCACGACATGCTTCAGACCCCTACGGCGATTCCCGCCTTCCAGGACAATTACATTTGGGCCCTGCGCCGTGACCAGCACTGCGTGGTGGTTGACCCCGGCGACGCCGCTCCGGTGGAAGCCTGGCTGCGCCAGCAGGGTCTGATTCTGACCGGCATCCTCATCACCCATCACCATCCCGATCACGTCGGCGGCGTCAACACCTTGCTGGAACACCGGGATATCCCGGTATACGGCCCGGCCCGGGAAACCATTCCCGGCCTCACCCACCCTCTCAATGACGGCGACCGGGTGAAGCTGGCCGATCTGGATCTGGATCTGGAACTGGAAGTACTGGACGTACCCGGCCACACCCTGGGACACATCGCCTACCATGCCCGCCAGCCGGGCTGGTTGTTCTGCGGCGATACTCTGTTCGCCGGCGGCTGCGGGCGCCTGTTCGAGGGCACTCCGGAGCAGATGCACCACTCGTTGTCACGACTGGCAGCGCTGCCCGAAGGCACCCAGGTCTTTTGCGCCCACGAATATACCCTGGCCAATCTCACCTTCGCCGCCAAGGTGACGCCGGAGGACCCGGATGTGCGCACGCGCCTCAACGACGTCAAGGCGCTGCGCGATGCCGGGCGCATCACTCTGCCCTCCACCATCGCCGTGGAGCGCCGCACCAATCCGTTCCTGCGCGCCACCGAGCCCGCTCTGCGCCAGTCCTGTGAGCGCCACTTCGAGGCGCCGCTGGACACCCCGGTGGACAGCTTCGCCGCCCTGCGGCGCTGGAAGGACAGCGGCTGACGCCGGATTTAACCTTGCCGTAACCTTTCCCGGTCCCTAGAATTCACCGGAATTTCAATAGCCATATAATTGACATGCATAGACTTCTAGGCGTTTTTGCCTTGGGGGTGTTGTGGTTTGGCGGGGGCTGCTCACTGACACCATCCGTGGATGAACTGCCGCCCATGCCACCGGCGGCACCGGAGCCAGAACCGGAACCAATACCAGAACCAGAGGCGGGCACACCCGGCCTCGCCATCGCCGAGCCGGCGGAACAAGACCAGGATCTCTGGGCGCGGCTGCGCGAAGGGTACGGCCTGCCCCGGGTGGACAATTCCCGAGTGGAAGAACAGCGGGTGTTCTACACCCGCCACCCGGTCTATTTCACCCGGGTCACCACGCGCGCGGAACGCTACCTGAAGTTCATCATCGACGAAGCCGAAGCGCGACACATGCCCACCGAACTGGCTCTGCTGCCAGTGGTGGAAAGCGCCTTCGACCCCTTCGCCTATTCCCACGGCCGCGCCGCCGGACCCTGGCAGTTCATTCCCTCCACCGGCCAGCATTTCGGCCTGCGCCAGGATTGGTGGTACGACGGCCGCCGCGACATCATCGCGTCCACCCGCGCCGCCCTGACCTATCTGCAACAGCTCGCCGACCGTTTCGACGGCGACTGGCTGCTGGCGCTGGCCTCCTACAATGCCGGTGCCGGTACCGTTCTCCGGGCACAGAAACGCAACGAAGCGGCGGGCAGGCCCACGGACTTCTGGAGCCTGGATCTACCCACTGAGACCACCGCCTATGTGCCCAAGCTGCTGGCGGTGGCGGATATCGTCAGAAATCCGAAGCGATACGGCGTGGCTCTGCACCCGATCACCGATGTGCCCTACTTCATCAGCGTCGACACCGGTGGGCAGTTGGACCTGACCCAGGCCGCCAGACTGGCCGAAGTGCCGATGGAAGAGCTGTATTTGCTTAATCCCGGCTTCAATCGCTGGGCCACGGCCCCCGCCGGACCGCACCGTCTGCTGGTACCGGCGGACAAGGCGGAACGGTTCAAGGCCGGTCTGGCCAACTTGCCCGCCGGCCAACGGATGCGCTGGCAGCGTTACACCATCGCCCGCGGCGACAATCTGCAAAGCATCGCCCGCCGCCACCGTACCAAGGTGCAGGTACTGCGCGAGATCAATCACCTCAAGGGCAACACCATCATCGCCGGCAAAACCCTGTTGATTCCTCAATCCGCCCGAGGCAGCGCCGCTCCGGCCGGGGACGACAGCAATCCGCGGGGCCGGCGGCTGGCACACAAGGTTGGTGATGGCGATACCCTGTGGGATCTGGCCCGGCGTTACCAGGTGGCGGTACGTGACCTGGCCCAATGGAACGATCTCGACCCCAAGGATCCACTGCGGGTCGGGCAGACCCTGAAAGTGTGGAGTGGCGACGAAGACGGCGGCCAGACGCAACGTTCCGAAATGGTCCGCCAGGTCCGCTACTCAGTACGCCACGGTGATTCGTTGTACACCATCGCCAATCGCTTTAATGTGTCCGTGAACGACATTCGCAGTTGGAATAATACCCTGAGCAAGCGCCGCTACCTGCGTCCCGGTGATCGTGTCACGCTGTTCGTGGACATTCGCGACGCCCCCTGATCGAACCGTGCGGGCCGCCGGAACGCCGCGCGCCGCTCATGGTCTATACCCTGTCGAAGGCGCCGAAAGCTGGCACCCAAGCCTTCGACAGGCTCTAATGTGGGATTCGATGACGATCAGGAGTGGATAATAACGATGAGAGCCGTCACCATTCTGTTGGGTTTGCTGCTGGCCCTGCCGGCCTTCGCCGAAGTGCACAGCGGCCATGCCATCACCATGTACGACGCTCCCAAGTATGGCCCTTCCTTCCGTCAGTTCGACTACGTCAATGCCGACGCCCCCAAAGGCGGTCAGATCAAGCTCCATGTGATCGGCGGCTTCGACAGCTTCATGCCCTACCTGCCCAAGGGCAGCGCCGCCGCCGGCGTCGGCGGTCTCGGCCCCAGCTTTATTTACGACAGCCTGACCGTGCGCAGCCTGGACGAACCGTTCACCGAATACGGCCTGCTCGCCGAACGCATGGAATGGCCGGACGATCGCAGCTGGATCACTTTTACCCTGCGTGATGAAGCCCGCTTCGCCGACGGCCACCCGGTCACCGCCGAGGACGTGGTATGGAGCTTCAATCAGTTGACCGAACATGGCCAGCCGCTTTACGCCTACTACTACGCCGATGTGGAAAAAGTGGAGGCGCTCTCCAAGCGTAAGGTGAAGTTCACCTTCAAACCCGGAGACAACCGGGAACTGGTGATGATCGTCGGCCAGCTTCCGGTATTGCCCAAGCACTTTTGGAAAGACAAGGACTTCACTCAGGCCGATCTCACCGTACCGATGGGTTCCGGCCCTTATCGCATCGCCAGTTTCAAGCCCGGCAAGCAGGTGGTGTACCAGCGCCGCGATGACTACTGGGCCTGGGACCTGCCCGTTATCCAGGGCCAGTACAACTTCGGCCGGGTGATCTTTGAGTATTATCTGGATCAGACCGTGGCCCTGGAGGCCTTCAAGAAAGGCGATTACGACTTCCGCTTCGAGATGAACTCCAAACTCTGGGCCACCGCCTACACCGGACGGGATTTCAACAGCGGCAAGCTGGTCAAGGAAGAAATCCATCACCAGAACCCTTCGGGCATGCAGGGCTTTATCTTCAATACACGCCGTGCGCTGTTCCAGGACCCGGCGTTACGCGAGGCCATGGCCTATGCGCTGGACTTCGAATGGTCCAACAAACAACTGTTCTATAACCAGTACAAGCGCACTCGAAGCTATTTCCAGAACTCGGAAATGGCCGCCACCGGCCTGCCCTCGAAAGCGGAGCTGAAACTGCTGGAACCGTTGCGCGATCAACTGCCGGAGCGGGTCTTTACCGAGGAGTATCAGCCGCCGGTCTCCGACGGCACCGGCCGTCCGCGGGAGAATCTGCGCACCGCCCAGACCCTGCTCAAGAAGGCCGGCTACGAGGTGCGTAACGGTCAGTTGTTCAATCCCGAAGGGAAGCCGGTGAAATTCGAGTTTCTGCTTTACAGTCCGGCGTTCGAACGTGTGGTCCTGCCGTTCTCCCGCAACCTCAAGGCTCTGGGTATCAGCGCCGATGTGATCCGCGTGGATGAATCCCAGTACCTGCAGCGGGTGCGAAATTTCAATTTCGACATGATCGTCGGCGGCTGGGGCCAGTCCTCCTCCCCGGGTAACGAACAGCGGGACTTCTGGTCCAGCGAGGCGGCGGACCGGCCCAGCAGCCGCAATTACGCCGGCATCAAGGACCCGGCCATCGACAGCCTGGTAAAAACCCTGATTGCCGCCAAGGACCGCGACGCTCTGGTGACCAGTAGCCGGGCGCTGGATCGCGCCCTGCAGTGGGGATTCTATGTCATCCCCAATTGGGGGATGGATTACCACCGCTTCGCCTACCGCTCCCGGCTGGCCCATCCTGATTTGCCGCCGTACCTTGGCGTCGACGGGGCCCTGGATCTTTGGTGGGATACCACGGCGGAATAAATGCCACGCTATATTCTCAAACGACTACTGCTGATCGTCCCCACCCTGTTCGGCATTCTGTTGCTGAACTTCCTGGTGGTGCAGGCAGCCCCCGGCGGCCCGGTGGAGCGCGTGCTCGCCGAGCTCCAGGGTCAGGGCGGTGGCGCGGGCCCCGGCGGCGGCTTCGCCGGCACCACGGCCGATACCATCGGCGGTGGCGGGCATTCCGGTTATCGTGGCTCCACCGGGCTGTCACCGGAACTGGTGGCCCGTATCGAGCAGTTCTACGGCTTCGACAAACCGGCCCTGGAACGCTTCTGGATCATGCTGCGCAATTACCTGAGGTTCGACTTCGGCGAGTCCTATTATCGTGATCGTCCGGTGTCGGATCTGATCATCGAACGTATTCCCGTATCGGTATCACTGGGGCTGTGGAGCACGCTCATCGCCTATCTGGTGTCGATTCCGCTGGGCATTCGCAAAGCGGTGAAGGATGGCTCCCGGTTCGATGTCTGGAGCAGCACCGCCATCGCCATCGGTTACGCCATTCCCAGTTTTCTGTTCGCCATTCTGCTGGTGGTGCTGTTCGCCGGCGGTTCCTATTTTGAGTGGTTCCCGCTGCGCGGCCTGACTTCGGACAATTTCGAACAGTTGTCCTGGTTCGGCAAGATCATCGACTATCTGCATCACATCGCCCTGCCCACCCTCGCCATCGTCATCGGCAATTTCGCCACCCTCACCATGCTGACCAAGAACTCGTTCCTCGACGAGATCGGCAAGCAGTATGTGCAAACCGCCCGGGCCAAGGGACTGACGGAAAAGCAGGTGCTCTACCGCCATGTTTTCCGCAACGCCATGCTGATCATCATCGCCGGCTTTCCCGCCGCGTTCGTCAGTGTGTTCTTCACCGGCGTGTTGTTGATCGAGTATATCTTCTCCCTGGACGGTCTCGGGCTGCTTGGCTTCGAATCGGTGATCAACCGGGACTATCCGGTGGTGTTCGGCACCCTGTTCATCTTCACCCTGCTGGGCATGCTGCTGAAACTGGTCTCCGACCTGACCTACATGTGGGTGGACCCGCGTATCGATTTCGAGCGGAGGGCCCACTGATGATGGCAACGGCAAGCGCGCCTCTTTGGCGGCGGCAATGGCGGGCGTTCCGAGGCAACCGCCGCGGCTTCTGGTCCCTGTTGGTGTTCCTGGTGCTGTTTGTGCTCAGTCTCGGCGCGGAATGGATCGCCAACGACAAGCCGTTGTTGATTCGTTATGACGGCGCTTTCTATACCCCGGTGCTGCACACCTATCCGGAAACCACCTTTGGCGGCTTCTTCGAGACCGAAGCCAATTACCGGGATCCGGTGGTGCGGGAGTTGATCGAGGAAAAGGGCTGGATGCTGTGGCCGGCGATCCGCTACCACTACACCACCATCAATTACGAACTCACCGTGCCGGCACCGGCACCGCCTTCGGCGGAGAACTGGCTCGGCACCGACGATCAGGGTCGGGACGTGCTGGCGCGCCTGATCTACGGTTTCCGCACCTCGGTGCTGTTCGGTTTGATGCTGACTCTGAGCGCCAGCGCCATTGGCATCATGGTCGGCGCCATCCAGGGCTATTACGGTGGCTGGACCGATCTGGCCGGGCAGCGCTTCATCGAAATCTGGTCGAGCATGCCGATTCTCTATCTGATCATCATCCTCTCCAGTTTCGTGATTCCCAGTTTCTGGAGCCTGCTGGTGATCATGTTGCTGTTCTCGTGGATGACATTGGTGGATCTGGTGCGCGCCGAGTTCCTGCGTTGCCGCAACATGGAATACGTGCGCGCCGCGCAGGCCATCGGTGTGCGCACCCCGGTAATCATGTTTCGACACATGCTGCCCAACGCCATGGTCGCCACCCTGACCTATCTGCCGTTCGTGCTCAACGCCGCGGTGATCACCCTCACCTCCCTGGATTTCATCGGCTTCGGCCTGCCGCCGGGTTCGCCGTCACTGGGTGAGTTGCTGGGCCAGGGCAAAGCCAACCTGCAGGCCCCGTGGCTGGGACTCAGCGCCTTCGTCACCCTGGCGTTGATGCTGTCTCTGCTGGTGTTCATCGGCGAAGCCGTGCGCGATGCCTTCGACCCGAGGAAATTCCTGTCATGAGTCTGCTGGAACTGGAGCAACTCACGGTCCGTTTTGGTGACGCCGCGCCGGTGGTGGATCAGGTCAGCCTTAAACTGGAACGGGGCCGCATGCTGGCGCTGGTGGGTGAATCCGGTTCCGGCAAATCACTGACCGCCATGTCGATCCTCGACCTGCTGCCCGCCAGCGCTACCCGCGAGGCCACGGCCCTGCGCCTGGATGACGAGAATCTACTGGCCTGGTCGGCGATGGAACGGCGGCGGCTGCGCGGCGGCCGTATCGGGACGATATTCCAGGAACCGCTGACCGCGCTGAATCCCTTGCACACGGTGGAAAAACAGATCGGTGAAACGCTGCGCATTCACCAGGGGCTCAGCGGTGCCGCCGCGCGCCAGCGCAGTCTGTCGCTGCTGAGCCAGGTGGAGCTGCCCGCCAGCGAAGCCATGCTGTCGCGCTATCCCCACCAGCTCAGCGGCGGGCAGCGTCAACGTGTGATGATCGCCATGGCGCTGGCCAATGATCCGGAGTTACTGATCGCCGACGAGCCCACCACCGCCCTGGACGTGACCGTCCAGGAAACCATCATGGACTTGCTCAAACGCCTGCAGCACGAGCGCAATCTGGGCATTCTGCTGATCAGCCATGATCTCGGACTGGTGGGCCGGTTCGCCGAGGACGTGGCGGTGATGCACCACGGCAAGGTGGTGGAAAGCGGCCCGTCGGAGCAGGTGTTGAGCCAGCCACAAGCGCAGTACACCCGTCATCTGATCGACGCCGAGCCAAGCGGTACCGCGGTACCGGTGGCGGATGACGCCCCAACCTTGCTCCGGGCGGGTGATCTTGAGGTGAGCTTCAAAGGCAGCCGCCGTGGCTGGTTCGGCCCACGGGAGGAAACCCGGGCGGTGGACCGCATTTCTTTTCAACTGCGTCGCGGCGAAACCCTGGGCGTGGTGGGCGAATCCGGCTCCGGCAAATCGACCCTGGCGCTGGCCCTGCTGCGGCTGGTCGCCTGTCAGGGGCGCGTCATGTTGCTGGATCAGGATCTCACCCGCCTGCGTGGCGGCGCCCTGCGTCCGTGGCGACGTCATATGCAGGTGGTGTTCCAGGACCCGTTCGGCAGTCTGAATCCACGTCTGACGGTACTGCGAGCCGTGGAGGAAGGACTTCGCGTGCACCAACCGGATCTGAGCCGCGACCAGCGCCGGGACCGGGTCCGGCAGTTGCTACGGGAAGTGGGGCTGGACCCCGATGCCCTGGAGCGCTACCCCCATGAGTTCTCCGGTGGTCAGCGCCAGCGCATCGCCATTGCCCGGGCCCTGATCATGAAACCGGATCTGCTGATCCTGGACGAGCCCACTTCCGCCCTGGACCGCAGCGTGCAGGCCCAGGTGCTGGATCTGCTGCGCGATCTGCAACGTCGGCACGGGCTCAGCTATCTTTTCATCAGCCATGACCTCAAGGTGGTGCGCGCCCTCAGCCACCGGTTGCTGGTGATGCGCCAGGGTCAGGTGGTCGAGCATGGCGACACCGAGGCCATCTTCCAGCGGCCTGCTCACGACTACACGCGCACCCTGATCGACGCCGCTTTCAGCACCGAGAAGAAACACGCCGTTGCACATTGAAAGGCCCCCGCCGTTTATCCACGGCCGGTTTTCTCTATACTTGGGCCAACGGCGCTTTATATCGTATTTTTTAACACCAATATTCGAGGACAGACCATGGGTTTTCTCGCGGGCAAACGCTTCCTTATCGTCGGCATCGCCAGTGATCGTTCCATCGCCACCGGTATCGCCGAAGCCATGCACCGGGAAGGCGCCGAACTGGCCTTCACCTATCAGAACGACAAACTGAAAAAGCGGGTACTGAAAGCCGCCGAAGCCTACGGCAGCAACGAAAGCCTGTGCTTCCCCTGCGACGTGACCTCTGATGAGGAAATCACCCAGGTGTTCGCCGATCTGGGACAACAGTGGGACGGCCTGGACGGCGTGGTGCATGCGGTGGGCTTCGCTCCCGCCAACGAACTGGATGGTAACTTCGCCGAGGTCGCCACCCGGGAAGGCTTCCGCATCGCCCACGATATCTCCGCCTACAGCTTCGTGGCGCTGGCCCAAGCTGCGCGGCCGTTGATGCAAGGCCGCAACGGCGCCCTGTTGACGCTGTCCTATCACGCTTCCCGCCAAACCGTGCCGAACTACAACGTCATGGGCCTGGCCAAGGCCAGCCTGGAAGCCTCGGTGCGCTATCTGGCTTCCAGCCTGGGCCCGGAAGGTATTCGCGTGAACGGCGTTTCCGCCGGTCCGATCCGCACCCTGGCCGCCTCCGGCATCAAGAAATTCCGCACCATGCTGGAGTACAACGCCGCCAAGGCACCGCTGCGCCGTAACGTCACCATCGAGGAAGTGGGTAATACCGCCGCCTTCCTGTGTTCCGATCTGGCTTCCGGCATCACCGGCGAAATCACCTACGTGGACGCTGGCGCCGCCACCGTTTCCATGCCGTTCGAGGAACCGGGCGAGGACTGATCCTCGCCCTCCACCATCACCAAGCTGACATATTCGACTGTCAGGCTGGCGGCTCCGAACCGATCAACAAAGGAGCCTGATGGTGAGCCTGAAAACGTCTCTGGCCCTGTTGCCGCTGGTATCCGCACTGGCCCTGGCGGGCTGCGGTGGCGACAGCAGCGATAACGATAACAGCGGCGGTGGGGAGCCGCTGTCTCTGACCCTCCTTCATATCAACGATCATCACTCCAATCTGGAGGCGTCGAGCCTGACGCTGGATATCGCCGGCGCGGCAACCACCTTTGAGTCGGGCGGTTTTCCCCGCGTGGTGGCCAAGATCGCCGAACGTGAAGCGGCGCTGAACAATGTCCTCAAGCTGCATGCGGGGGACGCCATCACCGGCACCCTGTACTTCTCCAGCTTCGAGGGTCAGGCCGATGCCGAACTGATGAACCAGGTGTGTTTCGACGCCTTCGCGCTGGGTAATCACGAATTCGACCGCGGTGACGCTGGCCTCAAGAAGTTTCTCGACTATCTGGCCGAAGGCAGCTGTGGCACCCCGGTTCTGGCCGCCAATGTCAAACCTCAGGTCGGTACGCCGCTGGCGCCCAATGCCGAAGACGACTACATCAAGCCCTACGTGATCCACGAAGTGAACGGGCAACAGGTCGGTATCATCGGCATCGATATCGCCGGCAAGACCCAGAACAGCTCCAGCCCGCTGGATACCACGGCGTTCCTGGACGAGCAGGAAACCGCCCAGGCCATGATCGACGAGCTGGCCGGTCAGGGCGTCAATAAAATTGTCCTGCTGACCCACTACCAGTATCAGAATGATCTGGAAATGGCCGCCAATCTGTCCGGCGTCGATGTGGTCATCGGTGGTGACTCACACACTCTGCTGGGCGATTTCGCCGATTACGGCCTGGCCGCCTCCGGTGATTACCCCACCATTGTGACCAACGCCGATGGCGATCAGGCCTGTGTCGCCCAGGCCTGGCAGTACTCCCAGGTGGTGGGAGAGCTGAACGTGGAATGGGATGCCGACGGCAACGTCACCGCCTGCGCGGGCGTGCCGCACCTGCTGCTGGGAGAGTCGATCACCCGCAAAACCGCCGATGACGAATCCTATGAGCCCGAGGGCGCGGAACGGCAACAGATCCTGGCCGCCGTTGATGCCGACGCTCAGCTCAGCCAGACCAGCCCCGACCTCAATGCCCAGACGCTGCTCGCCGGTTTTACCGAACAACTGGACGAGTTCCAGAATATCGAGATCGGCACCGCCACCGAAGACCTGTGTCTGGCCCGGATCCCCGGTCGGGACTATGGCGATCCCTGCCCCAGTGAGGATCCCGATCGTGGCGGCGATATTCCCAATGTGGTGGCCAACGCCTTCCTGTTCATGAGCAAGGAGGCCGATGTCTCCATCCAGAATGCCGGCGGCGTGCGCATCGACATCCCGGCAGGCGCCATCACCATCGGTGATGCCTACACCTTGCTGCCGTTCGGCAATACCCTCACCAACCTGGAGATGACCGGCGCGGAAATCCGCCAGGTGCTCAACGAGGCGGTGGATTATGCTCACAGCGACTCTTCCGGAGCCTATCCCTATGCCTCCGGACTGCGCTGGTACGTGGACATGAACCGGGCGGAGGGCGAACGTCTCTACGACGTGGAATACCGTGTGCGCAACGATGGCGAATGGCAGCCACTGGAAGACGGTACCGCGTTGACCGTGGTGAGCAACAGCTTCACCGCCAGCGGCCAGGATGGCTACGTCACTTTCGGTACGGTCAGCGACGACGGGCGCGCCGAGGACACCTTCCTCGATTACGCGCAGTCCTTTGTCGACTACATGATGGAAGTCGGCACGGTCGGCAAGCCTGCCCTGGAAGCTTACTCCACCCGCCACTACACCCCGGCGGCGGATTAAGCTTCAACGACGACCCGCAGGATGACCGCCATGGACGGGCGGCCATAAATAAATCGTCGGGAACGATTTTTAACGTCGCTTTGGCGACGGCCCGGAGGGTGACCGCCATGGATGGCGGTCATAAAAAAGCCCGCTCTGATTCAAGAGCGGGCTTTTTATTATCGCCGTGATCGTGTCGGCTTATTCCGGTTTGGCGCGCAGCTCGTCGGCATGGATGGTAACGTCGCGGGTATCACGCAGGAACGCCATGACCTGCTCGAAGTCGCGCTCGCCTTCCATCTCACCCAGTTGCAGCAAAGCCTGCTTCTGTTGGCTCTCCGGCAGCGACTCCTGACCACCATCAGTAACACCGGTAACCTGGAAGGCCACCCAGCCACCGTTGGGCAGATCCGCCACCTGAATTTCAGAAGCGCCCTGCTCCTGCGTCCATGGCAACGTGAAGGCTTGCTGTACCACCATCGGCGCCGGTTGCCGGGCGCCGCGATGTACCGCACTTTGTTCTTCGACCTGAACATTCGCCAGCGCCGCGATCTCATCCATCGCCTTGCCTTCCTTCGCCAGTGCGCGAGCCTGCTCAGCCAGAGAAAGTGCTTTTTCCCGTGCTTGTTGCCCTTTAACAGTGTCGCGAATCCGGTCCGCAACCTGCTCGAGCGGCATCGGCTCCGGCTCCTGGCGATCCTCCAGGTGCACCGCCAGATAACGTCCGCCATCCAGCTCCAGCACGTCGCTGTTATGGCCCTGTTCCTTCACCGCGGGAGCATTCAAGGCGTCACGCACCTTCGGTGAATTCAACGCCGCCGGCAGGTCGTTGAGCGCCACCCAATCGGTGGTCTCGACTTTCAGACCCAGTTGCTCCGCCGGGGTTTGCAGATCACCATGCTCGAACACCAGCTCTTCCATCTGCGCCAGCGCGTCCATCATCATGGACTGAGCGCGGGCGGATTTGAGATCGGCGACAAGACTCTCGCGCATTTCGTCCAGCGGCGGGAAGGTTTGCTTGTCCTCTCGCAGCACGGTCAGCAAATGCACGCCGGATTCAGACACCACGGGCTCGGAAACGTCTCCCACGGACAAGGTCTTCAGCGCCTCATCCAGTGCTTCCGGCAGCGAGCCGGGAGCCAGCATGCCCAGATTACCGCCGTTATCGGCGCTGCCCGGATCGTCAGAATAGGTCTTCGCGGCATCGGCGAAAGACTCACCGCCTTCAATGGCCTGGCGCACTTCACCGGCGCGTTCAAGCGCTTCATCGGCACTGCGGTCGTCCGTGCCGATGAGAATGTGGGCCACTTCCTTGGAACCGTTGGCGCGGCTCTCCGCCATGCTGCGGCGGGCTTCGTACTCGGCGCGGATGTCATCATCGCTGACTTCAACCTGTCCGGCGTACTGCTCCGGGCTCAGCACCAGATAGCTGATGCGATACCGCTCGGGGCGCATGAATTGGTCCTGATGATCCTGGTAATACTGCGCCACCTGCTCGTCGGTGGCGTTGAACTGGCTTTCCAGATCCGTCAGGGACAACTGCACGTAACGCAGATCACGGGTCTGCTCGCCAAGGCGTCGCTGTTCGGCAAGCTCACCGGGTAACGCGAAGTCGGTGCCGGTGAAGGCGAACCGATACTGTTGGGTCAGCCGGTCCTGACGATAGCCATCGAGATAGCCACGTGGGGTCATGCCCTGGCTGCGCAGCAAACGTTCGAACTGTTCGTCGGAAAATTTTCCGTTCTCGAAGAACGCCTGATTGGAACGGATCTCCGCCGCGGCCTGCACTTCGCTGAACGCCATATCGGCGTCGTTGGCGGCGGACAAAGTCAGCTGCTCGCTGATGATGCCCTCCAGCACCATTTCCGGACGCACATAGGCATCAAGCATGGCCTCGCTGGCACCCGGGCTTTGCTGACGCAGCATCTGCCGTAACCGCTCGGTTCTCGCGGCCACGTAGTTGCGATAAATCTTGTTGCCGTCCACCTCGGCCACCGAGACCGAGTCACCCCCACCGGTGAAATACCCATAAAACCCGGAAATGATAAAAGGGAGAATAATGGCGGCGAGCAGAACCTTGCCCACGGGCCCGCGGACAAATCGCCTGAACTCCTGCATGCTTCACTCCAAAGAGATACCGATCAATCGATTCGTTTTTATTTGGAACACCAAGGCGCCAGACGGTTCCCGGTTCCAGAGAGTCTGTTCATGATTTTTAGCTCAGCATGCGGAAATCAAAACGCGAGATAAAAATCATGAACAGGTTCTCAAAGCAAAAAAGCGCATCCGCTCTCCGGATACGCTTCCTGGAACTGGCGGAGCGGACGGGACTCGAACCCGCGACCCCCGGCGTGACAGGCCGGTATTCTAACCAGCTGAACTACCGCTCCCGAAACCAGTTTAGTTCACCGCGTCTTTCAGTGCCTTGCCGGCTTTGAAGCCCGGCACGGTGGCTGCGGCGATCTTGATGGTTTCACCGGTCTGCGGATTGCGGCCTTCACGAGCGGCACGCTGCTTCACGGAGAAAGTACCGAAGCCAACCAGAGAAACGCTATCGCCTTTCTTCAGTGCACCGGTGATCGCTTCCAGCGTCGCATCCAGAGCACGACCCGCGTCGGCTTTGGAAATGTCAGCAGCCGCTGCGATCGCATCAATCAGTTCTGATTTATTCACAAAATTCCCCTTTTGCTGTTTCCCGGTTTCGTGGTCGAGGCGTAACGCACTCTCCTTACGACGAAGCCGCCTTTATACCAATGGCTTTAGGCAGGCGTCAAGAAAGGAAAGGCGCTATACCGACAACTCACGTGATTGTAAAAAAGTCTGCCAAATCAAACTGTTAAACGCGGAAAAAAAGGCGGCTCAATGGGTGCTTGGCCGCTCTGATTCTCGCTGCGCTTTTTCATCGGCCAGGGCCAGATCCTCTTCCACTTCCGCTTCGCTCAAAGGCGTCGGCGTTTGCGTTAAAGCTACTTCCAGCACCTGATCGATCCATTTTACCGGACGAATATCCAATGACGCTTTGATATTTTCCGGCACTTCCTTCAGGTCGCGCTCATTTTCCTGAGGAATCAAGACGGTTTTTATGCCGCCGCGGTGCGCGGCCAGCAGTTTTTCTTTCAGTCCACCGATGGCCAGAACCTGACCGCGCAGTGTGATCTCCCCGGTCATCGCCACATCGGCGCGAACCGGAATACCACACAATACCGAAACCAAGGCCGTGCACATAGCGGTCCCGGCACTGGGGCCATCCTTCGGGGTCGCCCCTTCCGGCACGTGAATGTGCAGGTCATTACGCTCCAATTGCCGCCGGCGAATCCCCAGCATCCGGGAACGGCTCTTCACCACCGTCCAGGCCGCCTGGATCGACTCCTGCATCACATCCCCCAGGGAGCCGGTGGTGGTGACACGGCCCTTACCCGGTGTGGACACGCTCTCAATGGTCAGCAGCTCACCACCGACGGACGTCCAGGCCAGGCCGGTAACCTGGCCGATCTGGTCCTGTTCCTCGGCCAGGCCGTAGGTGAACTTGCGCACCCCCAGATAGTGATCAAGATTGTCCTCGGACAACGTCACCGTCTTGGTGGAACGGCTCAGCGAATGCTCCTTAACCACCTTGCGGCAGATCTTGCTGATCTCCCGCTCCAACCCACGCACCCCGGCCTCACGGGTATAGTGGCGAACGATATGACGCAGACTGTCGTCGCTGAGCGCCACTTCGTTCTTCTTCAGACCGTTGGCTTTGATCTGTTTCGGAATCAGGTATTGAGATGCGATATTGACTTTCTCTTCCTCGGTATAACCGGGAAGACGAATCACTTCCATACGATCCAGCAACGGCGCGGGAATGTTCATCGAATTGGAAGTGCAGATGAACAACGTCTCGGAGAGATCGTAATCCACTTCCAGATAATGATCGTTGAACGTGTTGTTCTGTTCCGGATCCAGCACTTCCAGCAGCGCGGAAGCGGGATCACCACGCATATCCATGCCCATCTTATCGACTTCGTCGAGCAGGAACAGCGGATTACGCACGCCCACCTTGGAGAGCTTCTGGATCACCTTGCCCGGCAATGAGCCAATATAAGTACGGCGGTGGCCACGGATTTCCGCTTCATCACGGACACCGCCCAGCGCCATTCGCACGAACTTGCGGTTGGTGGCTCTGGCCACGGACTGGCCCAGGGAGGTTTTACCCACCCCCGGTGGTCCCACCAGACAAAGCACCGGCCCTTTGACCTTGCCAACCCGGCTTTGCACGGCGAGGAACTCCAGAATCCGTTCCTTCACTTCTTCCAGACCATAATGATCCTGGTCCAGCACTTCACGGGCATGGGCCAGATCGTGGCGCACCCGGCTGCGCTTTTTCCACGGCACCGAGGTCATCCAGTCCAGGTAGCTGCGCACTACCGTGGCTTCGGCGGACATTGGCGACATCATGCGCAACTTGCTCAATTCGGCCTTGGATTTCTCCAGGGCATCCTTGCTCATGCCGGCGCTGTCGATGCGTTTTTCCAGATCCTCGAGCTCGTTGCCGCTGTCGTCCAGATCACCGAGTTCTTTCTGAATCGCTTTCATCTGCTCATTCAGATAGTACTCGCGCTGGCTCTTCTCCATCTGCTTCTTGACTCGGCCACGGATGCGCTTTTCCATCTTCAGCACATCCATGTCGGATTCCATCAGCGCCACCAGGTGCTCCACCCGCTCGCGCACATCGGCCATTTCCAGCACGTCCTGTTTTTCTTCCAGCTTCAGCTGAAGATGGGCGGAAATGGTATCCGCCAGACGGCTGATGTCCTCGATCGACTGCACCGAGCTCATCACTTCCGGTGCCACTTTCTTGGACAGTTTGACGTATTCCTCGAACTGCGCCAGCAGCGAACGGGCCAGGGCTTCCTGCTCGCTCAGCGACGGCAACTGGTCATCCAGTTCCCGTACATCCGCCACCCCGCCCTGCTCGTCGAAGCGGGCGCGGGTGACATGACCGCGCACGCCGCCTTCCACCAACACCTTCACGGTGCCGTCGGGCAGTCGCAACATTTGCAAGATGGTGGAAACGGTGCCCACCCGGTAGATATCGTCCTCGCCGGGGTCATCGTCCGAGGCATTGCGCTGGGCGACCAGCATGATCTGCTTGTCGTCGCTCATGGCCGCTTCCAGAGCGGCGATGGATTTCTCCCGCCCGACGAACAGCGGGATCACCATATGGGGATACACCACCACGTCTCTGAGCGGAAGCAAAGGAATGTCTTTCAGCACTTAGGGCCTCTATCGGTTCACGGGGCGCCCGATCAATCGGGCGCCACTCGGGACGTTTGCTCGCTGTTTTCGTAGATCAGCAACGGCTCCGATTCACCTTGGATGGTGGCGCTGTCGATCACCACTTTGACCACGCCCTCCATGGAAGGCACCTGGTACATGGTATCCAACAAAACGCTTTCCAGGATGGAACGCAGACCACGGGCGCCGGACTTTCGTTCCATCGCCTTGCGAGCCACGGAACGCAAAGCGTCCTCGCGGAAGTCCAGTTCCACCCCTTCCATCTCGAACAGGCGCATGTACTGTTTGGTCAGGGCATTGCGCGGCTCGGTGAGAATCTGCACCAGGGCGTCCTCGGACAACTCTTCCAGGGTCGCCACCACCGGCAGACGGCCGATGAATTCCGGAATCAGGCCGTATTTGACCAGATCCTCCGGCTCCACGCCGACCAGGGTCTCGCCCACATTGCGGTCCCCTTCCTTGCTCTTCACCTCGGCGGAAAACCCAATGCCGCCCTTCTCGGAACGGTCCCGAATGACCTTGTCCAGGCCGGCGAAAGCGCCGCCACAGATGAACAGGATATTGGAGGTGTCCACCTGCAGGAATTCCTGCTGCGGATGCTTGCGCCCGCCCTGGGGCGGCACCGAGGCCACCGTGCCCTCGATCAGCTTCAACAGGGCCTGCTGCACCCCTTCCCCGCTCACGTCACGGGTGATGGAGGGGTTGTCGGATTTACGCGAGATCTTGTCGATCTCGTCAATGTAGACGATGCCCTTCTGGGCCTTCTCCACATCGTAATCACATTTTTGCAACAGCTTCTGGATAATGTTCTCCACATCCTCACCGACATAACCCGCTTCGGTCAGCGTGGTGGCGTCGGCGATGGTGAAGGGAACATTGAGCAGGCGCGCGAGGGTTTCGGCCAGCAATGTCTTACCGCTGCCGGTAGGACCGATAAGCAAGATGTTGCTTTTACCCAGTTCCACGTCGTCACGACCGCGCAGGGTGCTGTTGAGCCGCTTGTAGTGGTTGTATACAGCCACGGAAAGCACTTTCTTCGCCCGTTCCTGACCGATCACGTACTCGTCGAGCGTGTTTTTGATCTCGTCCGGCTTGGGCAGGCTTTCCTGACCACTGTTGTCGCCGTCTTCCTGGACTTCCTCGCGGATGATGTCATTGCACAGATCCACGCACTCATCACAGATGAAGACCGACGGGCCCGCGATCAGCTTGCGGACTTCGTGCTGGCTCTTGCCACAGAACGAGCAGTACAGCAGCTTGCCGTCGTCGCTCTTTCCGGTGTTATCGGTCATCGAATCGCCTCTGAACCTGATTTAACTTTGAAGATGCAGGGAGAACCCGCTTTTTTCAAGCCCGGAAGCTCCGGGGAGGTGCCCCGGAGCGCTCCAGACCCTCAGCGCCGATGGACCACCTGGTCAATCAGACCGTATTCCCTCGCCTGCTCCGCGGACATGAAATTGTCGCGGTCGGTGTCACGCTCCAGCACTTCCAGAGGCTGGCCAGTGTGTTTGGCCAGCAGCTCATTGAGCTGGGCCTTGATCTTGAGAATCTCCTTGGCGTGGATCTCAATATCGGAAGCCTGACCCTGGAAGCCGCCCAGCGGCTGGTGAATCATCACCCGGGAGTGCGGCAACGCCAGGCGTTTGCCTTCGGCGCCAGCCGCGAGCAGGAAAGCGCCCATGCTGGCCGCCTGCCCCACGCACATGGTGGAAACCTCCGGCTTGATGAATTGCATGGTGTCGTAAATGGACATCCCGGCGGTTACCGAACCGCCCGGGCTGTTGATATACAGATGAATATCCTTGTCCGGGTTCTCGGACTCAAGAAACAGCATCTGCGCCACGATCAGGTTGGCCATGTAGTCTTCCACCTGGCCAATCAGGAAGATCACCCGCTCCTTGAGCAGTCGGGAGTATATATCGAACTGCCGCTCGCCCCGGGAGGTTTGCTCCACCACGATTGGCACCAGCCCCGTGGCGGTGGGGTCGGCCATCAGCGTTTTCATCTCCGGGGTCAGGGAGGTAATCCGGCTCAGATCGATCATCTAGCGTTTCCTTTGTCTACGGGATCAGGGGCAACGTGCCCGGCATGATACCGCGGGTGTTGGGGCGGCACCCTCGAATCACAAGGGCCTGCCCGTTTTTTCCGATACTATGACGCCCTTCGGCAGGGCGTCCACAAAGGCGGTGCCAGAAGTGGGTTAACTGCGCAAAACTTGCTCAATACGGTTACTTTCACAGCAAAACGGGGCCAAAAGGCCCCGCTCTTCGTAGGTCTATTCGGCTCAGGCCGTCTCGTCGGCCTGCTCCGGCTGGCGGGGTTTCACCGCCTCCTGGTAGGACATGGTCTTCTCTTCGACCTTGGCCCCTTCCAGCACCAGATCCACCACCTGGTCCTCCAGCACCGCGCCCTCGATCTGCTGCAGCTGCTGCGGGTTGCTGTAGACCCAGTTGATCAGTTCCTGCGGCTGTTCGTACTGAGCGGCGATCTCTTCCACCCGGGCCTTGACGCGATCCGCATCCGGTTTCAGGTCGTTCTTCTCGAGGATAGTGCGCACCACCAGGCCCAGACGAACGGAACGCTCGGCCTGGTCACGGAACAGCTCTTCGGGAAGCATGGACGCATCGAACTGCTGACCACCACCGAACTGCTGCACCATTTGCTGACGCATACGGTCCACTTCCTGCTTGATCAGCGCCGCCGGCAGGTCGAACTCGTGCAGCTTGGCCAGCCCGTCCATGGTTTGTTCTTTCACCTTGCCGGAGACGGCGTTTTTCAGCTCGCGTTCCATATTGTTGCGAACCTCGGTCTTGAAGGTGTCAAGATCACCGTCTTCAACGCCAAAAGCCTTCATGAACTCGGCGTCCACTTCCGGCAGCGCCTTGGCTTCCACTTTGTTGACCTTGATCTGGAACACCACCGCCTGACCTTTCAATTCCTCGGAGTGGTACTCCTCCGGGAAGGTCACGTTGATGTCCTTCTCTTCACCGGCTTTCATGCCGACGATGCCATCCTCGAAGCCGGGGATCATGCTGCCGGAGCCCAGCTCCAGGTTCTGACCTTCGGCGCTGCCGCCTTCAAAGGCTTCGCCGTCTTTCAGGCCTTTATAGTCGATATTGACGCGATCACCCTGCTCAGCGGCACGGTCCACTTCAGCGAAGTCGGAGCGCTGGGTGCGCAGGGTTTCGATCATTTCATCAACGTCGGCGTCGGTGATTTCCGCTACCGGTTTCTCCACCTCGATGGTGGACAGATCGGCCAGTTCCACTTCCGGGAACACTTCGAAGGTGGCCACGAACTCCAGGTCCTGACCGCCTTCGTTACGGGTGGCTTCGAAACCCGGCAGACCGGCGGGTTGCAGGTTTTCCTTCTCAACCGCTTCCAGGAAGGACTCGCGCATCACATCGGCCAGCACTTCGTTACGCACGGCGGCGCCAAAACGACGCTTTACTTCACGCAACGGCACTTTGCCAGGGCGGAAACCGTCCAGACGGATGTTTTTCTGCGCTTCGCGCAGCTTGCTTTCCACCGCCTGATCCACTTTATCCGCGGGGACACCAACGGTCATGCGCCGTTCCAGACCTGAAGTCGTTTCTACAGAAACCTGCATAACATCCTCTATTTAAAAGACTTTTCAAATCCCGCGGTCCCCGGTGTACGGATGGACCCCGTATGAAGGGCGCAAATTATAATCAATGGCAGCCGCCCTGCCTACGCCCATCGGCGGCGCGGCGCCCTGCGGAATGTTCCGTTCAAACAAAAAAAGCCTCCGGGTTTTCACCCGAAGGCTCCATGTATGGGGTGACTGATGGGATTTGAACCCACGACCACCGGAGTCACAATCCGGGGCTCTACCAACTGAGCTACAGTCACCATTAATCGCTTGAGCCGCCAGCGATGGCACGCCTGGCAGGGCTCGAACCTGCAACCGACGGCTTAGAAGGCCGTTGCTCTATCCAATTGAGCTACAGGCGCTTAGCTACCTCTCAACCTTCGCTGAGTTGGTCGGGGTGGAGGGATTCGAACCCCCGACATCCTGCTCCCAAAGCAGGCGCGCTACCAGGCTGCGCTACACCCCGCCGAGCAGGTCGAGCGAGGCGGCATAATACTCGCCGCCTCCTGGAGCGTCAACGCCGCGAACCGGCTATCCGGCCCGTTCGCTGGAATTATAAACAACCGGGTTGCGAACGAGCCTTTCGGCGGCGAAGCCGCCTTTTGCTCCAGCCCGCCGACCGTGCGAGAATCGCCGCGCGATCCCCACCGCTTTCCTTTTATATGTTCCAAGGACCAAGAGAGACCCATGAGCGCGCAGATTCTGGACGGCAAGGCCCTGGCTCAACGCTTCGAGCAAGAGATGTCACAACGGGTGGAAGCCCTGAAAGCCGCCTCCGGCGGCCGCACGCCGATTCTCGCCACCATTCTGGTGGGCGCCGATCCGGCCTCCGCCACCTATGTAAAGATGAAGGGCAATGCCTGCCGCCGCGTCGGCATGGATTCCCAGGCCATCGAGCTGCCCCAGGACACCACCACCGAGCAGTTGCTGCAGCGCATTGAGGAACTCAATGCCAATCCGGACGTGCACGGCATTCTGCTGCAGCACCCGGTGCCGGAACAGATCGACGAGCGCTTGTGCTTTGACGCCATTGCCCTGGGCAAGGACGTGGACGGTGTCACCTGCCTCGGTTTTGGCCGCATGGCCATGGGCGAGCACGCCTATGGCTGTGCCACGCCCAAGGGCATCATGCGTTTGCTGGAGCACTATCAGGTGCCGCTGGAGGGCCAGCATGCCGTGGTGATAGGCCGCAGCGCCATTCTCGGCAAACCGATGGCAATGATGCTGCTGGGCGCCAATGCCACCGTCACCATTTGCCACAGCCGGACCCGCAATCTGCCGGAGCTGGTGAAACAGGCCGACATCGTGGTGGGCGCGGTGGGCAAACCGGAATTCATCAAGGCCGATTGGATCAAGGACGGCGCCGTGGTGGTGGACGCCGGTTACCATCCGCAGAAGTGCGGCGACATCGAGCTGGCACCGGTGATCGATCGTGTGGCCGCGTATACTCCGGTACCCGGCGGTGTTGGTCCGATGACCATCAATACGCTGATTTTTCAGACCCTGGAAGCGGCGGAGAAAGCGCTGAACGACTGAGACACGCAACACGCAGGTAAAGCGTGCCGGGTCTGCCCCGTCCGTCAACGCCCGCCCCTAAAGCAGTCAGTGCGGCCATCCGGCCGCCATCTCATTTCGCCTGCAAGCGTGTTGCGTGTCAGCGTGTCTGCGTCTTTTCCGGCAACACCTGCACGCTGGCGGTCATGCCGGCACTGAGCAGCAGCGTTTCCGGGATCTCATCGAACTCCACCCGCACCGGAATCCGCTGCGCCAGCCTTACCCACTCGAAGGTCGGCGCCACCGAAGGCAGTCCCTTGTCCGCCGTCACCGCGTTGCTGTTGGCGATACCGCGACCGATGCCGGTGACCTTGCCGGTCAGCGCCTTGCCCGCGCCCAGCAGATGGATACGGGCCACATCCCCCACCCTAATCTGATGCACCTGGGTTTCCTTCAGATAGGCCTCGACCCAGAACGACTGGTCATCCACCAGTGTCACCACCGGCTGCCCGATCTGGGCGTAATCGCCGGTATGCGCCAGCAAATGGGTGACAAAGCCGGCCACTGGCGCCTTTACCTCGCTGCGCGCCAGATCCAGCTCCGCCCGTGCCATAGCCGCCTCCGCCGCTTGCAGATCGGCCCGCGCCAAGGCCGCCTTGTTATCCGCTTCCTCCCGTTCCTCCTGGGAAATGGCGCGCCCGAGACTGCGGCGGCGGCTGGCCTCCCGGGACAGCAGATTCAGTTCCTGGCGCCGGTGCGCCACCTCCGCCCGGGCCTGATCCAGCGCCAGTTGATAACGGCGCGGATCCACCAGCAGAAGGGTTTGACCCTCCTCCACGTACTGATTATCCACCACCTTCAGGGACTGGATCGCTCCGGACACATCCGGGGCCACGCTCACCACCACCGCACGCACCCGGGCATCCCGGGTCCAGACATCCTCGAAATAGTGGCGCCACAGATACCACACCGCCACCGCCGCGGCCGCCACCAGCAGCGCGGTGAACAGATAAGCGCGCCAGCGACCGCCTTCCTTATTATCAGCCATGCATACTCCCCAGCGACAGCCACGCCCCCATCACCAGGGCGAGCACGATCAAGAACACGCAGAATCCGGCCAGGGCCGGATGCCAAAGGTACCGGTAGCCATCAAAACGACTGATCAGGCCGTGCACCGGCAGAAACAACAGCAGGGCCAGCAGCACCTGCGGCACCAAGGGCGGCAGCAACACGCCGCCCAGCTCAATCTCATACAGCATGTGCTGTCTCCAACCCCTGCCAGCGACCGGCTCCGGACCCGGCCAGGAAAAAGCCGCCGTAGTTACCGATCATATTGATCTGCATACGCAGGCGCACCACCGCCCGCACCAGCCGGCGCCGCTGACCCTCGCCTTCCGCTTTGTTATAGGCCTGCTGGCACTGCCGTAATACCCGCTCGGTGTCCGCCGATAATTGCCGCCAACGGGCCTCGTCACCGTCTCTCAACACTCTCTGGGTATCCCGGATCAGCCGCGTCAGAGCGAGCCGGATCGGATCGGGCACACCGCGCCGACACAGGGCGTCGAGAAACAGCAACCCCAGCCCCAGCGTCACCGCCGCCATGGCGCCGTGCAGCAATTCCCCGTCCTTTTCGTTCTCCGGGCTCAGTCGCGGCAGGGTTCGGGCAATGCGATCGTACAGTACGGTTTCCATTTCGTGACGGGGGCGGCGGCGGTACATGGGCCAGCGCCCGAGGGTGCGGCACAGATCCCGGCACAGCCGGTTGCGAGCGGTGGCCGCGTCATCGCCGGGCCAGATCAGCAGAAATGCCAGCACCGGCAATATTAACCCCATCGCCAGCCCGAGCATGTTGTTAAACAGCGGCAGAGCCGAGAAGTCCTGTTGCGGCCCGAGATCCAGCAGGATCGGGAAAAAGATCACGGTGGCGGTCCCCATGGCCATGCTCGGCAACCGCGTCATGGCCAGACCGGCCAGCAGATACACCGGCGCCAGCCACAGTACCAGAGCGGCGAAGCCTTCCGTGCCCGGCAGCAGAACCAGACGATAAAGCGTGGCCAATACCGCCGCCAGGGACGCCCCCTTGAGGAACCCGGACACCGCCTTGAGCGGATCGTCCCGGGTGGAGAACAGCGCGCAGACCACCCCGGTCTGGATCACCATCAAAGTGCCTTGATCCAGTGGCGCGGCGCTCCAGAACCACAGGCTCAGGGCCGCGGCGATGGCAATCGCGGTACGCGCGGCGCTGCGCAACGCCTGGCCGTGATCCAGGTGCAATCGTGACGTGCCGGAGCGCCACGACTGCGTCAGGGCCTGATCGCTGAGCATGGCGTAAAGCACGACACTGGAGCGCAGGCGATCGCACAGCTCGCCGCAGTGTTCCAGTGCCAGTTGCAAGGCATGGAAGCGGTGTTCGTTGTCGCCCACCGCCTCCTTGCGCAGACCGCGGGCCAGATCCCGGGCCTGGTCGTGGAGTCCGGAGAGACACACCCGCAGGCTTTCCGGATCCAGTTCGCCATCCAGCTCCGACATGCCACGCAGCAACTCGTCGAGGCGGTCCTGCTGATGCACCGAGGCATAACGATTGACGTAGGTTCCCAACGGCCCCACCGAGGAAATCAGCGCCAGCATCTCGTGACCGAGGCGGCGGCACAGCCCGGCCCGCCGCCGCAGCTGTTGGGAGTCGAACAGAGCATTCTCACGCAGGGCTTCCAGTGCCATGCCGCTGGCGATCAGTTCGCGCCGGCGCTGCTGCAGGGTGCGATTGTCCGCGCGACCGCCGGCGGTGTCCGCCACCAGTGCGATCAAATCCCGCAGTTGCTGCCGACACCGGTGCAAGTAGGCGGTGGCGGCGGAACGGGGCCAGATCAGCACACTGGCGGCGGAAGCACAGAGGATGCCAAGGCCGATCTCGGTGACCCGGGCCACCGCCACGGTGAACATCTGGTCCGGCTGCGACAGGGCCGGCAAACCAATGATCAGCGCGGTGTAACCGGAAAGCACGAAGGCGTAGGAGCGGAAGTTGCGCAGCAGATTGGCCAGGTAGGTACACAGGGCCAGCCAGGCCCCGATGGCGATAAAGAAGAGTAGCGGCTGCTGCGCGAACCCGCCCACCAACATCAGCGCCATCGCCGCGCCCAGCACCGTGCCCACCAGCCGTGACAACCCCTTGGCGATCACCATGCCGCCCAGCGGCTGGGCGACGATGTACACCGTCATCAGCGCCCACTGGGGCTGATCCAGCCCCAACAGCAGCGCCAGATACAGTGCCAGCATGCCGGCGGCAAAAGTCCGCACGGCGAAGTGCCACTCCTTGCGCCCGGATTCGCGTATGAACGCCGGCACCGCCAAGATCATCCGCGCTTCCCCTTTCCCGGTCCTCGTTGCGGCAGTATACAACGAGGCGACGCTGGCGCTTCTACGAAGCGAAACCAACGCTAAACACTTTTACAACCCTTGTCACAGCACAATGGCACACTCTCTTATAGCCCCCGCTTCCGGAGGCGCGAACCAAGGAGAGACACCATGGCAGGAAAGTTTGAACTGGATAAAGCCAGCAATGGACAATTCATCTTCCGGCTGAAAGCCGCCAACGGTCAGGTCATTCTCGGCAGCGAGCAGTACACCACCAAGGAGGCCTGCAAGAACGGCATCGAGTCGGTGCAGACCAACGCCGCCAAGGATGAGCGTTATCAACGCAAGGAAGCCAAGGATGGCCGGCATTACTTCAATCTGCTGGCCGGCAACCATCAGGTCATCGGCACCAGCCAGATGTACAAGGACACCGGTGGCATGGAAAACGGTATCGACTCGGTGAAGAGCAACGCTCCGGGCGCCGCCGTGGACGATCTTACCGACTGATGTTCAGGGGCGGCGGCGGCCGCCCCTTACATCCATTCAGGCCTCGCGAGGCCAGGATTCGCGCAACCCCACGGTGCGATTGAAGATCAGACCATTCTCATCGCTGTCCGTGTCCACGCAGAAGTACCCTTCCCGCTCGAACTGGTAACGGGTTTCCGGCAGTACCCCCTTGAGGCCCGGCTCCACCACGCAGTGGTCCAGCACCTGCAGGGACGCTTCGTTGATGTGATCAAGAAAGTCCTCGCCCTCACCCACCCGGGTCGGCATCGGCACCTTGAACAGACGGTCGTACAGACGAACCTGACACGGCAGCCCCAGAGGAGCACTGACCCAGTGGATCACCCCACGCAGTTTGCCCTGCCCTTCATCGTTCTCCGGATTCTTGCCAAGCGTGTCCGGATCATAGCTGCAGTGGATCTCGATGATCTCCCCGGCATCGTCGCGCACCACCTCGTCGGCGCGCACCACATAGCCATAGCGCAACCGCACCCGATCCCCGAGCACCAACCGCTTGTACTTCTTGTTGGCTTCTTCGCGGAAGTCTTCGCGATCGATATAGACCTCGCGGGTCAACGGCATTTGCCGGGTGCCCATGGTCTCGTTTTGTGGATGCACCGGCGCCTGCAGCCACTCGGTCTTGTCTTCGGGCCAGTTGCGGATCACCAGTTTGAGCGGATTGAGCACACAGAAAGCCCTGGGCGCGTGCTGATTGAGGTCATCGCGCACCGAGTCTTCCAGGATCGACATGTCGATCACCGAGTCCGCGCGGCTGACACCCAGATTCTCGCAGAACCCGCGGATCGAGGCCGGCGTGAAACCACGGCGGCGCAGGCCGCTGAGCGTGGGCATGCGCGGATCGTCCCAACCGGCCACGTGGCCTTCGTCCACCAGTTGTTTGAGGCGACGCTTGCTGGTCACGGTGTAATTGAGGTTGAGCCGGGCGAATTCGTATTGCCGGGGCCGCGCGGACACTTCCACGTGTTCCACCAGCCAGTCGTACAAGGGGCGGTGATCCTCGAACTCCAAGGTGCAGAGACTGTGCGTGATGCCCTCGATGGCGTCCGACAGCGGGTGGGTAAAGTCGTACATCGGGTAGATCACCCACTTGTCACCGGTCTGGTGGTGCGCTTTTTTGCGCACCCGGTACAGGATCGGGTCACGCAGGTTGATGTTGGCGCTGGCCATGTCGATCCTGGCCCGCAACACCGCCTCGCCCTCCTCGAAGCCGCCGTCCCTCATGCGCTCGAACAAGGCCCGGTTCTCTTCCACGGACCGCTCCCGGTGCGGGCTGTTCTGGCCCGGCCGGTTGTAGTTACCGCGCATTTCCGCGATTTGCTCCGGGCTCTGGGTGTCCACATAGGCCAGGCCCTTGTCGATCAACTGCAGCGCATATTGATACAGTTGATCAAAATAGCCACTGGCGAAACGCACCGGTCCGGCCCACTGGAACCCGAGCCATTCCACGTCCCGCTGGATGGAGACAATGTACTCCTCCTCTTCCTTCTCCGGATTGGTGTCGTCGAAGCGCAGATGGCAGGCGCCACCATAGCTTTCGGCGATACCGAAATTCAGGCAGATGGACTTGGCGTGACCAATATGCAGGTAGCCATTGGGTTCCGGTGGGAACCGGGTGACCACCTGGCCGTCGTTTTTACCTTCGGCGAGGTCACGATCGATGATCTGTCTGATAAAATTACTGGGCGCTTTCACGTCACTCATTAAGCCGCCTGCGGCTGAAATACGGGGGGCATTAGTGTACAGTGCGCCCCTTTACAGTCAAAGACTCAGGAGTCGGTCGAAGCGCCCCCAGACGCGCCAGACCTTCCGGCTCCCACCAAGGAGAACTCCATGAAAGTGGTGCTGACGACCACCTACGGCAAGATCACTCTGCAATTGGATAGCGAACGTGCGCCGAAAACCACGGAAAACTTCCTGTCTTATGTGCGGGAAGGCTTCTATGACGGCACCATTTTCCATCGCGTCATCGGCAACTTCATGATCCAGGGCGGCGGTTTCACCACGCAAATGGAACAAAAACCGACCCAGGCGACGATCGAGAACGAAGCCGCCAACGGCCTCTCCAACGAGATCGGCACCATCGCCATGGCGCGCACCTCCGATCCGCACTCCGCCACCGCTCAGTTTTTCATCAACGTGGCGGACAACCACTTTCTGGACCAGGCCCGCTCCCCGGACGGCTGGGGCTACGCGGTGTTCGGCAAGGTAGTGGAAGGCATGGAAACCGTGGAGAAGATCAAGGAAGTACCCACCGGCCGCAGCGGTTTCCATCAGGACGTGCCGCAGGATCCGGTGCTGATCGAATCCGCCCAAGTCATCGAGGACTGATCCATGCGTCTGCTGATCGCTCTGTCCGCCCTGCTGATAAGCTCCCTGACCTGGGCCGCCAACCCTCAGGTGCGCCTGCAGACCTCCATGGGCAACATCACCATCGAGCTGTTCGCGGAACAGGCGCCTGAAACGGTGAAGAACATTCTGCGCTATGTGGACGAGGGCTTCTACGACGGCACCGTGTTTCACCGCGTGGTGCCGGGATTCGTGATCCAGGGCGGCGGTTTTGACCGCGATCTGCAGCAAAAGAAGACCCACGCTCCGATCAGGAATGAAGCGGACAACGGTCTGAAGAATGAGCGCGGCACCCTGTCCATGGCACGCACTTCCAACCCCGATTCCGGCACCTCCCAGTTCTTCGTCAACCTCAAGGACAATGCCATGCTTGATCACACCGCCCCGACCCCGCGCGGCTGGGGCTACGCAGTGTTCGGTAAGGTGGTGGACGGCATGGACACGGTGGACCGGATCGCCAAGGTGCGCACCGGCGCCGGCCGCCTCAACGGCGCCCACAGCGTCCGCGACGTGCCCAGCACCCCGGTGATCATCGAGCGGGCGATGCGCCTGGATGAAGACGGCCAGGCCGACTGAGCACCATGAGCTATACGCTGTTTATCTCCGATCTGCATCTGGACCCGGCACGGCCGGAGCATCTGGCCGCCCTGGAACGCTTGCTGGAAGAGCACGCCGGCAAGGCCGACGCCCTGTATGTGCTCGGCGATCTGTTCGAGGCCTGGATCGGCGACGACGACGATGCCCCCTTCAACCGCCAGGCCATCGACGCCTTCCGCCGCTTCAGCGACACTGGCAGCGGTCTCTATTTCATGCACGGCAATCGCGACTTCCTGCTGGGCGACCAGTTCGCCGCCCAGTGTGGTGGCCGGCTGCTGGATGAAGGCACCGTGGTGGATCTGTACGGAACCCGCGCCCTGCTCATGCACGGCGACAGCCTGTGCACCCTGGATACGGCCTATCAGCAGTTCCGGACGCTGGCCCGCAATCCGCAATGGCAGCAGGCAATGCTGGCCAAGCCCCTGGAAGAACGCCGCGCCATCGCCCAGGGCATGCGCATGCAGAGCCAGGGCAACAACGCCAACAAAGCCGAGAACATCATGGACGTGACCCCGGAGGAAGTGATCCGGGTGATGGATGAGGCCGGCGTCAAACACCTGATCCACGGCCACACCCACCGCCCTGATGTCCATGAGGTTCCCCTCTCCGGCGGCACCGGCACCCGCTGGGTACTCGGCGACTGGGGCGACCTGGGCTGGTGGATCATTGCCGACGAGACGGGACTGCGGCTGGAAAGCTGGGAACTCAGTAGAGATAGTTGACAGTTGATAGTGGACAGTTGACAGCGAAAAAAAACAAAAAACGAGAACAGGCTGATTTTTGGGTTTCGCTGTCAACTATCAACTGTCCACTGTCAATTTGGCCTTCCGCTTTCATTCCGGTACTCCGGAATGAAAGCGGAAGGCCTCATCCGGCTCCTCGATTAACGCCCTTTCCTTCTCCTTAAAGAACGCCATCCGGTCCTCGATGTCCGTGTCGCTGTAGCGGCGGGCGAGGTCGAGGTAATCCTCGAAATGACGGGATTCGCTTTTCAGCAGGTAGCGGTAGTAGCGGCCCAGTTCCTCGTCCACATGGGGGGCCAGCGCGGCGAAGCGCTCGCAGGAGCGGGCTTCGATCAGGGCGCCGATGATCAGGGTGTCCACCAGTCGCCCGGGCTCACTGGTGCGCACATGACGGCGCAACCCCTGAGCGTAGCGTGACGGCGACAGGTGGTCATAACGCACGCCGCGCTCGCGCATCATTTTCACCACCTGTTCGAAATGCAGCAGTTCCTCCCTGGCCAACTGACTCAAGGCATCCAGCAGTTCCGGCCGGTCCACATAGCGGAACATCAGGTTGAGCGCCGTGGACGCCGCCTTTTTCTCGCAGTGGGCGTGGTCGATCATCAGCAGATCGGGGTTTTCCAGCGCCCAGTCGATCCAGGCCCGGGGCGTGGCACAAGGCAGAAAGGCTTGCAGGGCGGAAATATCGGTCATGGCGTCCTCGTTTGCTCCGGCGGCGATTATAGCGGTACGTCGGCGCCAACGTCTCTACAGCCGACAACCATTCCCTCTGGCATTCCCTCTGGCGTCCCGCGCCCAGCGCCGTATACTTGCCCGCCATGGGACGTCGAACCAATCCACGCATACAAAAACTGAAAGGGAATCTGGCGGTGGCCGGATTGCGCCTGCTCGGCCTGCTGCCTTTCAGCCTGAACCGGGCGCTCGCCACCGCCGTGGGCCGCCTGCTCGCCGCCCTGCCCACCGAGGCCCGGCGCGTCACCCGCATCAATTTATCGCTGTGTCTGCCGAATCAGCCGAACCCGGATCAACTGGCCAGGGATTCCCTGGTGGAAACGGTGAAGAACACGTTCGAGATCGCCCTGTTCTGGCGTCGCCCGGAGGAAGGCCTGGACCGGGTGGTGTCGGTGGATGGCGACGGCCCGCTGCGCGAAGCGGTGGACGCCGGTCAGCCGGTACTGATCCTGGCACCGCATATCGGCTGCTGGGAGGTGCTGAATTTCTGGCTGGCGCGGGATTTCCCACTGCATGTGATGTTCGCCCCTTCCGGCATGGCCGAGGTGGACGATCTGATCAAGCAGGGCCGCGAGCATTTCGGTTCCACCATGTACCCGGCCAGCGCCCGTGGTGTCGCCGGTCTGGTACGGGCCATGCGCAAAGGGGCAATGACCGCGATTCTGCCGGATCAGGTGGCGGACCGCCGCAGCGGCCGGTTCGCGCCGTTTTTCGGCCAGCCCGCCTACACCGGCACGCTCAGTTGCAAGCTGGTGCAACAGACCGGTGCCCGGGTGTTCATGGCCTGGGCCCGCCGTTTGCCCGGCACCGGCGGTTTCGAAATCCGCGTGCGCCCGGCCCACCAGGACATTCACGACAGCGATCTGGATCACGCACTGAAGGCCATGAACCAGTCCATTGAAGCGCTGATTCTGGAAGAACCCTCGCAGTATCTGTGGAGCTACAAGCGTTTTCGCCGCCAGCCCCCCGGCGGCACGCTGCCGTACTAGGGCCTGTTCACACTACTTGCGTCCCGCCTCCAGCGCCGCCGCCGATGCGGCTCGCCGCAGGCCCCGGGCCAGATCGGCATCGTCGGTGGCGCGGGACAGTACCAGGGCCCCCACCAAGGTCGACAGCACCGCCATGGCCCGCTCCTGGCGCTGCTCCTCGCCATCGCCGTCGCACAACCCGGCCACGAACTCCAGGAAGGTCCGCAGGTTATCGGTGAACGCCTCTTTCAATGCTTCCGGCTGGCGGGCCGTGTCCACCGCCAGCGCCGCCAGAGCGCAGCCATCTTCCGGGTGTTGTTGGTGATAGCGCGACAGATAACCGCCGATAAGATTCTGCAAAGCCTGTTGCCGGGGTTGCTCCGCCAACGGACGCCAGCGCTCCAGATTGTGCTGCTGGGCCCGGCTCAAAGCCCGCACCGCCAGATCCAGCTTTGACTCGAACTGCCCGTAGAATCCGCCCCGGGTCAGCCCGGCCGCCTGCATCAGGTCGTTCAGGCCAACACCGTCAAACCCTTTTTCGCGGAACAATCGTCCCGCCGTTTCGATGACCCGCTCACGGTTCTCTTCGGCCTGAGCCCGAGTGACCCTCATGATCCATCCTCCTTGCCGCGGAGCGGAAATCGCCCCGCCCATCGGTCAGAAAGTGCTTGACGCATTTTAAATGATGAGCGACATTTAATCAAACATGTCACCCATCATTTAACCAGCTCGTCACTGTGAGCTCTCTTCAGGAGGCCCCATGCCCTCTCCGCAACAGCCAACATCCATGCCACCGGCCCTCATCAACGCCTTCGCGGTGCCGGAGCGTCCGCCCTTGATGCCGTCGGAGCTGGACAAGCTCAGCCGTGCCGAAAAAAAAACGCACTCCACCGCCATGGGCACCCTGGTTAGCTGGACCTTCGGCGTCGGCCCCCGGGTGGTTCTGGTGCACGGTTGGAGCAGCCGCGCTGCGCACCTGCTGGGTTTCGTCGATCCGCTGCTTGCCGCCGGCTACAGTGTCACGCTGTTCGACGGCCCGGCCCACGGCGAATCCAGTGGCGAACGGGCCAGCGTGGTGCACCTGGGAGAAGCTCTGCTGGCACTGGCCCGGGAATGGGAACCGGTGCATGGCGTCATCGCCCATTCAGTGGGCTCCGCCGCGGCCCTGTGGGCGTTTCATCGCGGGCTGAGCGTTCACGCCAGTATCCATCTGGGCGGCCCCGTCTCGTTGTCGGCAATGGTGCGACAGCTGGCCATTGGCGTGGGGCTGGATCAGGCGGGCACCGCCGCTTTCGAGAAATGGGTGGAGGACTTCATCGGCCATCCGCTGGCGGCGTTGGATCTTGAAATCTTGAAGGATGGCCTGCGTCATCCCGGATTGATCGTGCATGACCCGGAAGACGACACCGTGCCGTTCAGCGCCGCCGACACCTTGCATCGAAACTGGCCGCAATCCGAGCTGATCCGTGCCGACGGGCTGGGACACCGGCGTCTGCTGCGGGAGCCCGCGATGATCGGGCTTTGCAGCGACTTCATCGCCACCGCTGGATCCCGGGAGATGACGCGGGTGAACGCGGGAGGCGAAGCGTGACCGGTCCGATATCCGAGCGTGGTGACGCCTCCGGGCTGGCTCTGGAAACCACTCGAGAATTCGGCGGTAACTTATTGATATTACTCGCCGGTCTCGCGGCTATTGGCACCCTTTCCACCAACATTATTCTGCCTTCCTTTACCTCCATGGCCACCGATATCGGCGTGCCGGCGCGGGAACTGGGACTGCTGCTGTCGAGTTTTTTCGCCGCCTTCGCCATCGGCCAGCTGCTGGTCGGCCCATTATCCGATCGTTATGGCCGCCGGCCCCTGGTGGTACTGGGACTGGCGGTATTCATCGCCGGCAGTCTCTGGTGCAGCCGTGCCGACGATATCAATGAACTGATCCTGGGCCGGGTGATTCAGGCGCTCGGGGTATGCGCGGCCTCGGTTCTGTCCCGGGCCATTGCCCGTGATCTGTTTGACGGTGAGGTTCTGACCCGGGCCCTGGCGTTGACCATGGTGGCGATGGCCGCGGCCCCCGGCTTCTCGCCGTTGCTGGGCGGTGCTCTGGAGCAGGCTCTTGGCTGGCGGGCCAACTTTCTGATGGTGGCCGTGCTTGGCGCCGCCCTGATTCCTCTTTATCTGTCAGGCGCGGGGGAAACCCTGCCGCCATCCCGCCGCAGCCGGAAGGCGCTGGCCACCGCCGCACCGGGTTACCTGCGCCTGTTGCTCGATCCGCGTTTTCTGCTGCCAGCCCTGGCGGTGAGTCTGGTGATCGGCGGCCTGTACAGTTTCTTCGCCGCAGCGCCGGCGATTCTGATGGGGCACCTCGGGCTCAGTGCTTTGCAATTGGGGTGGTTCTTCGCCGCCACGGTCTTCGTGGTGTTTGCCGCCGGTTTACTGGCCCCGCGCTTCGCTCGGCGGTTCGGCGTCGTCAAGGTGGGGCTGGCGGGCATTCTCATTGCCCTGATCGGCGGCCTCACTCTGCTGCCCGCCAGCGCCGAGGGGCTGATCCCGTTTTCCCTGGCGATCACCGTTTTTCTGTTCGGCATGGGGCTGATCAATCCGCTGGGCACCGCCCTCACCCTGCATCCCTTTCCCGACAGAGCCGGGCTGGCTTCGGCGCTGCTCGGTTGTCTGCAAATGAGTTGCGCGGCGGCGATGACGGCGCTGGTCTCGGCACTGCCGCTGCCACCGGTAACGGCTCTGGGGGCGATTCTGGCCACGGTCTCGGCGCTGGCCCTGGCCGCTTTTCTGCTGTACCGGAGCCGAGGGAACAACGGTTAACGCCGGACGCCGGTGTCTGGCGTCCGGCTTCCCATCTCTTCCCCCAGTGATTACGAACATTCATCTCATGAATGGCTGCAGGCCCCGTTTGGCTTAACAGATGATGGGGTTTCCGCTATACTCCGCGCGCAATTCCGACCCCCAGAGACACCCTAACCAGCTGATTTTCAAAAGAAATCGGCCAAGACGAAACGAGGGATACGCTGTGCTAGACGCCTATCGCAAACATGTCGAAGAGCGCGCCGCCGAAGGTGTGCCGCCCAAGCCGCTGAACGAGCAGCAAGTTGCCGAACTGGTTGAACTGCTGAAAAACCCGCCGGCCGGCGAAGAGGAGTTCATTCAGGATCTGTTCGTCAACCGCGTTCCGCCGGGCGTGGACCAGGCTGCTTATGTCAAGGCCGCGTTCCTGACCGCGATCGTCAAAGGCGAAGCCAGTTCTCCCCTGATCGACCGCAAACGTGCCGTTCAACTGCTGGGCACCATGCAGGGCGGGTACAACGTCGCCACTCTGGTGGAAGCGCTGGACGATGCCGAGCTGGCGGAAATCGCCGCCGACGAACTCAAGCACACCCTGCTGGTATTCGATGCCTTCCACGACGTGGAAGACAAAATGAAAGCTGGCAACGCCAAAGCCAAGGAAGTGATTGAATCCTGGGCCGAAGGCGAGTGGTTCACCAAACGCCCGGACCTGGCCGAGAAAATGTCTCTGACCGTGTTCAAGGTCACCGGCGAAACCAACACCGACGATCTGTCCCCGGCCCAGGATGCCTGGAGCCGCCCGGACATCCCGCTGCACGGCAACGCCATGCTGAAGAATGCCCGTGAAGGCATCTTCCCCGAGAAAGACGGCGAAATCGGCCCGCTCAAGCAAATGGAAGAGCTAAAGGCCAAAGGCCTGCCCGTTGCCTATGTGGGCGACGTGGTCGGCACCGGTTCCTCCCGTAAGTCCGCCACCAACTCCGTGCTGTGGCACTTCGGTGACGACATTCCTTACGTGCCGAACAAGCGCGCCGGCGGTGTTTGCATCGGCGGCAAGATCGCTCCGATCTTCTTCAACACCATGGAAGATTCCGGCGCTCTGCCGTTCGAGTGTGACGTTTCCAAAATGGAAACCGGCGACCAGATCGACATCTACCCGTTCGAAGGCAAGGTGGAGAAAAACGGCGAAGTGATCGCCGAGTTCGAGCTGCGCTCTCAAGTGCTGCTGGACGAAGTGCGCGCCGGCGGCCGGATCAACCTGATCATCGGCCGCGGCCTGACCACCAAGGCGCGTGAAGCTCTGGGGCTGGCTCCGTCCGAACTGTTCCGCAAACCGGAACAGCCCGGCGATTCCGACAAGGGTTACACCCTGGCCCAGAAGATGGTCGGCAAGGCCTGTGGCATGGAAGGCGTGCGCGCCGGCATGTACTGCGAGCCGAAGATGACCACCGTGGGCTCCCAGGACACCACCGGTCCGATGACCCGTGACGAACTGAAAGACCTGGCCTGTCTGGGCTTCCAGGCGGATCTGGTGATGCAGTCCTTCTGCCACACCGCCGCATACCCGAAACCGGTGGACGTGGAAACTCAGCACACCCTGCCCGACTTCATCATGAACCGTGGTGGTGTCTCCCTGCGTCCGGGCGACGGCATCATCCACTCCTGGCTGAACCGCATGCTGCTGCCCGACACCGTGGGCACCGGCGGTGACTCCCATACCCGTTTCCCGATGGGCATTTCCTTCCCGGCCGGCTCCGGTCTGGTGGCCTTCGCCGCCGCCACCGGTGTGATGCCGCTGGATATGCCGGAATCCGTACTGGTGCGCTTCAAAGGCAAACGCCAGCCGGGCATCACCCTGCGTGACCTGGTCCATGCGATTCCGCTGCAGGCCATCAAGGAAGGCCACCTGACCGTCGCCAAAGCCGGCAAGGTCAATGTGTTCTCGGGCCGCATCCTGGAAATCGAAGGCCTGGAAGATCTCACCGTGGAGCAGGCGTTCGAGCTGTCCGACGCTTCCGCCGAGCGCTCCGCCGCGGGCTGTACCATCACCCTGTCCGAGGACAGCGTGACCGAGTACCTGAAGTCCAACATCACCATGCTCAAGTGGATGATCGCCAATGGCTACGGCGACGCCCGTACCATTGAGCGCCGTATCCAGGGCATGGAAGAGTGGCTGGCCAACCCGAGCCTGATGCGTGCCGACGCCGATGCCGAGTACCATACCGTCATCGAAATCGACATGGATCAGATCCAGGAGCCGGTACTGTGCTGCCCGAACGATCCGGACGACGCCAAGACCCTGTCCGACGTGGCCGGCGCCAAGATCGACGAAGTGTTCATCGGTTCCTGCATGACCAACATCGGCCACTTCCGCGCCGCCGGCAAGCTGCTGCAGAAAGTGGAAAGCGGCACCATGCCGACCCGTCTGTGGATCGCTCCGCCGACCAAGATGGATCAGCGTCAGCTCACCGAAGAGGGTTACTACAACATCTTCGGCAGCGCCGGTGCCCGTACCGAAATGCCCGGCTGCTCCCTGTGCATGGGCAACCAGGCCCGGATCGCGCCGAAGTCCACCGCGGTGTCCACCTCCACCCGTAACTTCCCCAACCGTCTGGGGCAAGGCGCCGACGTTTACCTGGCGTCCGCGGAGTTGGCGGCGGTGTCTTCCATTCTCGGCAAGCTGCCGAGCGTGGAGGAGTACATGGAATACGCGGATACCATCGATTCCATGTCCGGTGAGATCTACCGCTACCTGAACTTCGACCAGATGGAGGAGTATCAGGAAGTAGCGGACACGGTGAAGATTCCGGTAGCCCAGGCGGTGTGATGGAAACGCTTCGCTGTTGATAAAAAGCCCGGCCTCGCGCCGGGCTTTTTTATGGCCGCCATACAAACCCGCATCCCCCAAATGGAGCCCCCACCTTCAACCGGGTATGATGTTTTTTTTGTGACCTTTTTGAACGCTTGCGCCAGGAGCTTTTTTCTTGCCTGACAGTACATCGGGCCAACACCGTTCGGACCAGGACGGCCTGCCCACGGAACAACGGCGCCGGGCCATGTTCGCTATCGTGGTCAGCGTCGGCCTGGCGGTGCTGGACAGCAACATCGTCAACGTGGCGCTGCCCACCATTGCCCGGGACCTGGAGATCAGTCCCTCGCAATCGGTGTGGATCGTCAATGCCTATCTGCTCGCCGTGGCCACCACCTTGCTGCCGCTGTCGTCATTGGGCGACATCGTCGGTTATCGCCGCGTCTACCAGACCGGGCTGGCGGTGTTCACCATCGCGTCCCTGGTATGCACGCTTGCTGATTCCCTGGTGACACTCACCGCCGCCCGTTTTTTTCAGGGGCTGGGCGCCGCCGGGGTAATGAGCGTCAACGCCGCTCTGGTGCGTTTTATCTATCCGTCACGCTTATTGGGCCGGGGCATCGGCCTGATCGCCATGGTGGTGGCCTTATCCTCGGCGGTCGGCCCCACCGTGGCATCCGGTATTCTGTCGGTGGGATCCTGGTCCTGGTTGTTCGCGGTGAACATCCCGTTGGGCTGTCTGGCCTTCGTACTGGCCCGCCACACTCTTCCCGAGACCGGACAGGCCCCGCGCCGCTTTGACTGGGGCAGCGCGCTCCTCAACGCACTGGGCATCGGCTTGCTGGTCATGGCGGTGGACAGTCTCGCCCATGGCATGGGCGGCACCGTGGCGGCGCTGGCGCTGGCCGCCTCGCTGGTGGTGATCACGCTGCTGGTACGCCGACAGTTGTCCCAGTCCTCGCCGTTGCTGCCGGTGGATCTACTACGTATTCCGCCGTTCGCGCTGGCCATTGGCACCTCGTTTTGCGCCTTCACCAGCCAAATGGCGGCGTTCATCGCCCTGCCCTTTTATCTGCATGACATTCTCGGCTACAGCGCGGTGGAAACCGGGCTGCTGATGACACCCTGGCCGGCGGCGGTGGCGATCACCGCGCCCATCGCCGGACGGCTGGCGGATCGTTATCCCATCGGTGTGCTGTGCTCGACGGGGCTGGTACTGCAAATGGCGGGACTGGTGTTGCTGGCCCTGCTGCCGGAGCAACCGCCTTTACCGGCACTGCTGGGCTCCATGGCGTTGTGCGGCATTGGTTTTGGACTATTCCAGGCGCCCAACAATCGCGCCATGATCGGTTCCGCGCCACGGGAGCGCAGTGGCGGCGCAGGAGGAATGCAAGGCACTACCCGATTGATCGGACAAACCCTGGGCGCGGCACTCACCGCTCTGATGTTCGGGCAATTGGCACACGGCATCACCCCGGCGTTGTTCATGGCCGCCGCCTTTGCCGCCGTCGCCGCGGCGATCAGCCTGTTCCGGATCCGCTCCACACCCCGGCTGTAGCCGGTCAGGCGGCCAACGCACTCCAGGTCACGGCCACCAATTCCCGCAGATGCGTGGTTGGCGCCGCGGCGCTCTCCGACGCCAGCCAGGCCCGGCACAGCAACTGGGCCGGACCCAGCAGAGTGGCCACCACCACCTCCGGGGACAACACGGGTTTGAGTGTGCCCTCCGCCACGTGCCGCCGCACCCAGGCGGAAACCGTCGACATCAAAGCGGTATTGGCCTGTTCCACCTGACGGGCCAGATCCTCGCCCCATCCCGTGTAGCCGCGCTCGGACAGGAATCGCGCCCAGTCCCGGTTTCCCTCGGTCCATTCCAGGTGGTAACGCAACACCGCCGCCACGACGTCACGAGCGCCACCGCCCTGATCCAACTGTGCCGCCAGGCCGCTCTGATAGTCCCGGACCCCCTCCAGGTAAACCGCCTCGCACAGACTCTGTTTGTTGGCGAAGAAGTGAAACAGGCTGCCATTGCTCACTTCGGCGCGCTCACGAATCGCCTGCATGGTGGCGCTGGCCACGCCCTTTTCCACGAAAGTGGCCAGTGCGGCGGCAACGATCTTGTCACGTGTGTCCGAACTCGGCATTCCCGGCCCTCGGCAGTGGGGGTGGAAAGTAGAAAGTGGAGAGCAAAGCACCCTAATGCGATTCGCAACAAGGCACAACCTGAGAGGATTGACGCCATTGGAGCAAATATCTAGAGTAATACTCCACACACGGTATCGCCATGCCGGTGATGCCCCGAACCCGGGAGACTCTCCATGCACGCCTCTTTGCAGCAGGCCCGGCAGGTCCTGGCCGAGCAGGCTTTCAGCGCCCTGCTGGGGACGGAATTACTGGAATACCAGCGGGAAAAAGCGGTTTTGCGCCTGAAGGTGAAGGACGATTTGCGCCAGCAATACGGTTTCGTCCATGGCGGCGTGCTGAGCTATCTGGCCGATAACGCGCTGGCGTTCGCCGGCGGCACGGTGCTGGAACCGTTGGTGTTTTCCTCGGAATTCAAGATCAATTACCTGCGCCCCGCCGGCGGCGACACCCTGCTGGCGGAGGCCACGGTGATTCATGCCGGCCGCAATCAGGCCGTGGTCCGTTGCGACATTTACGATTGCCGTGAGGAGCAGCGCAAACTCTGCGTGGCGGCCCAGGGCACCATCGTCCGCAGTCCGCCGCCCGCCAATTGAGACCGGCGGCATTAGCGCCAAGGTGAATCGCCGCCTTTGACCAGCAGTTGCCAGACCCGGGCCGCGGCGTCGGACAACGGATGAGAGCGCAGCCGGCAGGCACTGACATCGACTCGCACACCGGTATCCAAAGGCAGCGTCAGCAGATGTCCCGAGGCGATATCCGCCTCGATCAGCAGATCCGGCGCCACCGTGATCGCCTGGCCGGCCCGGCACAATGCCAGGCAGGAACTGATCGCCGCCATCTGGTATTCGGCGCCCTTGCGCTGCTCCAGCAAGGCCTGGAACCAGGGTGACAGCCTTTGCCGATACTCCATGGGCACAATCGGCAATGCCCATGGCATCCGTGCCATGAATGCCCGGGCAGCGGCAGGATCCTCTCCGACCGGTTCTTTCTCCCCACGGACCCAGGCCGCCGGCGCCACCACCCGCAGCGGCAAATGGCGCAACGGCTGAACCACCGTATCAGCTTGATCCGCCAGGGTTTCCAATTGCGGGCGGTCATAGACCAGAAAGTCGTACCGGTAGGCGTACAGCCCTTCTTGCAGAGCATCAAACTGATCCGCGTGCAGATCCAGCCGGATGCCGCTGCCCTCACGTCGTAACGGCCCGGCCAGACTCTGGCCGAGAATATCCGGCGCGAAGGGCCCGCAGCCGATCCGCACCAGGCCACTGCGTCCTTCATGGAAACGGGCTACCAGCAGGTCCAGCCCGGCCACTTCGTCGAGCACCCTGCCCGCCTGTTTATACAGTGCTCGCGCCAATTCCGTGGGGCGCAAGGAACGCGTGTGCCGCTGAAACAGGGCCCCGCCCACACGCGCCTCCAGCTTACTCAGGCTGTGGCTCAAAGCCGGCTGTGACATGCCCAGGGCGCGCGCCGCCGCCGACAGGCTGTCGTGCTCGTACACCGCCCGGAACTGAACCAGCTGCTGTAGAGGCCACATCGTTGCTCTCCTTAATGGTCACTCATGGCACGCAAGAATAATCATAAGTAAAGAGAATGGATTCATTCACCCTGTTTATCAATGATCCCGGCATACTCCGCTCATCCAATAATCAATAACAGGGAACATCATGACCGGACCGGATCGGCGCACCGTTCTCAAACAACTGGCCCTCGGGGCCGCCGCGCTGGGAGTCAGCCGCCGCGCCGGCGCCCGCGCACCATCGCCGGTCCGCGGCGACCGTCCGCTCAACGTACTGCTACTGGTGTCGGATCAGGAGCGGTCGTGGATGGATTTGCCGGCGGAGCTGGACCTGCCGGCCCATCGGACCCTGCTCGCCGAGGGGGTGGGTTTCAATCAATATCATGTGAACACCTCGCCGTGTTCACCATCGCGTTCGGTGATGTACACCGGACAACACACCATGCACACCGGTATGACCGCTAACCTGCATGCGCCGCCCTTTCCTACTCTGAATCCGGACCTGCCCACCGTCGGCCATTTCTTCCAAGAGATGGGCTACCACACCGCTTACAAGGGCAAATGGCATTTATCGGATATCGAGGACGGCCCGGGTCTGCTCTATGGCAGCTACCCGAGCCGTGACAAAGCTCTGGAGGAGCACGGCTTCCACGACTACAACCTCACCGGCGATGTGCACGGCTCGGTATGGCAGGGTTATCTGGCCGACCGCATGGTGGCCGGCGAGGCCAGCCACTGGCTTGCGCGGCGCAGTCATCAACTGGACAAACCGTGGATGCTGGCGGTGAACTTCGTCAATCCCCACGACATCATGTTCTTCTCCAGTGGCGCCCGGCAGGAACAGTCGCGGGTCAATCCGGATTTCATGGCGCCGCTGCGGCCGCCGCCCAACGACCCGGTGTACGAGGCGGATTGGCGGCATATTCCGCTACCGCGCTCCTTCCACCACGCCAATCTGATGGACAAGCCCTGGTGCCACCGCTCCTACGCCCAGGTGCTCGATGCCATTTATGGCCACATCGACAAACAGGACGAAGCCGCCTGGCGCGCCAACCAAAGCTACTACTTCAACTGCATTCGCGATGTGTCCCGCCAGGTGGAGCACGTGCTGCAGGCGCTCAAGGCCAGCGGCCAGTGGGACAACACCATCATCGTCTATACCGCCGACCACGGCGAAATGGCCGGCGCCCAGGGACTGCGCCAGAAAGGCCCGCTGATCTACAAGGAAAACAGCCGCGTGCCCCTGATCATCCGCCATCCGGATGTGCAGGGCGGACGCCGGGTGGACAACCTGGGCAGCACGGTGGATTTGCTGCCCACCCTGGTGGGGCTCGCCAGCGCGGGCAAGCACAAGAGCGAAACGCCGGGGGTTGACCTGAGCCCGGCACTCAACGGCAAGAATACCGAACGCGATGATCGGGGCGTGCTGTTTGCCTATGGCGTGCTGCTTTATACCGATCCGGAAGCCACCCGGCGGCTGGCCAAAGAGGGCGACGAGATCACCCCCATGGCCATGCTCGCCGACTTTTTCAAGCAACTGCGCCTGGGCCCCGAATTGGGTAATCGGGGCCTGCATAGGGGGGTGCACGACGGCCGCTATAAGTTCGCGCGCTATTTCAGTCCCGACAGCCATCACACGCCGACGGACTGGGAAACGCTGCGAGCACATAACGATCTGGAGTTGTATGACACTCATTCCGATCCGGATGAGCTCAACAATCTCGCGGCCGACCCGGAGAAGGTAAAGCCTCTGCTGATGGCCATGAACGAAAAGACCAACCAACTGGTGGCCGCCGAGATTGGCAAGGACGAGGGCCAGGAATTCCCCGGTCCGACGTTTCTTTACCGACTTTAACGGAGAACAACACCGCGGCTCCCCCGCGGTGCTTTTTATGGCGGTCCCCTGTGAAACGGCATGGGACCGTTTTTTTTAACCTTCCCGTCCCCAATAGAAGTCCTCCCGCCAATAACGGAACTTGCCAAAGTCGCCGTGATTCTGCGGCACGCTGTCGTCGTTGGCGGGAAACACTTTCAGGTAGGCATTGCCCGCGTCCTCGTAAAACGGAAGCAGGTGACGGGCGTTGGTCCAGCGGCCGGAGCGGCGATCCAGCATGTGATCCGGTTGTGTCAGCATGTCATCCAGCCACACCAGCAGGCTGCCGTTGGGAATCAGGAAATAGCCGCGCACCTCCCGTTCTTCACTGGTGGGATGCAAGACCAGATTATAAAACGCCACGTCCGGATCATCGGCGTGGTCTTTCAGCCAGGGATACATTTTGTCGATCCAGTTGCGGCTGCTGTCGGCGGCGCCCATATGAATGATGGTTTTATACGGCAGCTGCGGGTACAGAGACACCAACTCGTTGGCGACGATGGCGCCCATACTGTGCCCCACCAGCGTGATTTCCATGGTCATGCCCGCCGGCAAACGCTGATTCATCGCATCGAGACGCCGCGCCAGTACCGCCACCACGCCATTGCCTTCCACTGCGCAAGCGTCACCACAATAATCCTCGTTATAGCCAAGCACGTCCGCTTCCATGGTGGTCAAGTGCTTGGTGCGGCGCAGCATCATGCTCCAGGCCGGTGTGCCCAGGCCCTGCACCGCCGGCGTGGTGACCAGACGGACCACGCCCGGCAATACCAGGCCGGTGCGATACAAGGTCTGATCCAGGAAGGAATAAGAGTCACTGGCCGGCCAGTAGAGCGCATCACTCGGAAGGTAATCAGAGCGGTCCCGGTCCACGCCCCGCCGTCTCGCATCGGCGGCGGCGAAGCTGTCGGCCGCCGCATCCCAGCCGGTTTCCGGCGCTTTCGCCAAACCGCTCAGAGCATCACTGAGGGTATAGATGGTACCGCGCACCGGCGCCACCGGCCCCGTGGCGATGCCGCCATTGCGCACCGCGGTGAAGCGGTCCCAGAACGACACGAAAGCACCGGAACGCCAACTGACATAGAGCGGATAGAAGCCGTCGGCCTCCATATCTTTCAGATAATGGTCCAGGCGTTCATCGTTATAACGGGGATGATTGAGGCCGCCATGAAAAAACAGCAGCACCTTGAGAGTGTCACCACCGCGCCCCTTTTCCTGCCACGCCTGCCCCAGCATCTCCAATTCGATGTCATCGAGCAGAGACTGATACTGTGCATAAAGGGCGCGGTTGCCAGCATCATCCGTCGCCGCCCTGCTTTTCTCCGCCTCGGTTTTCTTCGCCTTGAAACGCTCCGCGTTGAAGCGCTCAACGGATTTGAAATTGGCTTCGTGCTCGCGTGAGTAAGGGTCATAGGCCCCGTTGAGATCACTGCCAATATGGTGCAGACGGTTGGGGTCGCCCTGATCGTACTGGGGTTTGGGGAAAAGCCGGGCACAGCCGGACAACATCATCAGGCTGACGGCAAGCAGCAATACACCTGACAAACGGGCCCGGCCAGTCACTTCGCGGGTGGCTGGCATGGTGAAATCCTTATTGTGTTGTTATGTGGTTTTAGTCATTCCCGCCCTGAATAGAGCACGGAACAAAATGTGACGTCAATCACAAAGTCAGCGTTCCCCATGGCCGAGCATCACCGTGGCCTCGCGGCCGGCCAGCACCAGAAGACAGCCGCCACCGACCAGTAAATACAGATAAAAGGTCATGAAACGCCACACCAGCAACACCGTGGCGGTGGTCACCGCTCCCAGCCAGGGCGTCAGCAAGGCGGCGCCGGCGACCTCCGCCCCGCCGGCGCCGCCGGGCAGCAAGGTCAGATACCCTGCTCCCATCGCCATCATCTGCACGAAAAAGCCATACACCCAGTCCACATGTTCGTCCAGTGCCAGCACGGTGAGATAAATCACCGAATAACGCAGCAGCCAGTGCGCCAGACACAGACCGAACAAGGCCATCAACCGACGGCGCGGCACCCGCAGTGTTTCCGCCATGCTCTGGCGAAAGCGCAGCAACGCCCGGGCCAGGGCGCGACGCCGCCGCAGCGGCACCTGCCAGCGTTCCAGCCAGGGGTCGGTCAATCGCAGGATGTCACTGAACCGGTTCGCCACCGCCCAACACAACAACAGTGCCAGCCCCAGCAATACCATCGGCAATGCCAGTTGCCACCAGCCTTCCAGATTCAGATAACGGCTCAGCCCGTACAGCGCCACCGTTGGCAGCAACACCAGAAACACCACCAGGTCGGTGATCTGATCCACCGCGAACACCGCCGTGGCGGTGGCCGGTGTCACCTGGTAACGGCGCAACAGCGCCACCAGCGTAAAGGGCGCGCCGCTACCGCCGGGGGTGGCGTTGAGCACGCATTCGGTGGCCATCACCGTGACGAGCGCGCCACCGTGGCCCAACCCCAGGGCACGGTCCGCCAACATGATGCGCAATCGCCACGCATTGAGGTTCCAGCACAGGAAGATCATCGCCGCCATCAGCAGCAACCAGCCCACCGGAACACGCGCCAGCCCGTGAAAGGCGCCGGCGCCCCCCAGCAGCAGCGGCACCAGAGCCCCCAGCCCCAGAGCCAGGAGCAACAGCCACCAGCGGCGCCTCACGCGGCCTCCCCGGTCAACTCGTCCAGCCATTGGGATTTGGTCAACGCCCGGCGACAGCCGGCCAGCCGCTCAATGGTGGCGATCCAGGCGCGCCGTGAACGTTGATGGCGCATGTCCACCGGGTGCACCGCCAGGCGCAATACAGGGGCGGCGCGATGCGCCCATTCGCGTGCCCGATTGACCCCCTGGAACAGCCCGCGGCGCCACGGCGAGCGGGCCGACCATACCAGCGTTGGTGTCTGCAGAAACAGGCCGCTGCCGGGGCAATGGAAGCCGTCCCGGTCGGTCCAATAGGTAAATCCGGCTTCGGCGATGGCGGCGCGGGAACCGGCGCTGGTCATCCACCCCGGCGGCACGAATCCGTGGGCCGGCCAGCCGAGTTGGTGAAACATCGCCAGTCCTTGCTGTATTCGCGCTGCCGCCGTTTCTCCATCGAGGGCAGCGAACTCGCCTTCGTGGGTCAACACACGCCGACGCAGCCAGTCCCCCGGCGTGATCGGTGGCGGACTGTCGTCATGATGGAAATAGCCGTGCAACACCAACTCGTCACCGCGCTGGCGGCGCTGTTCCAGCGCCTGGCAAAAGGCCTTGTCCTCGGTAAAGCGCCCGCCGCCATGAAAGTCCGGCACCACTAGCAACGTCAGCGGAATTCGCGGGTGGCGCTCCAGGGCACGCAACAACGGTTGATAATCCGCCCAGGTCGCCGGACACACATCGTGCAGCGACAACAGGAAGGCACTGTCGGGGCGGGAATCAGGTCTGGGGGCCATGGTGTTCCGATATCCGCGTTTCAGGACGGGCGCCAACCAGCCTGCGGTAGTGGCGCACCAGACTGTCCACCACCTTGTCCCAGCCGTGCTCCGCTTCCACATGGCGGCGGGCGCGCTCGCCCATGGCCACCGGATCGTGCTCCTCGAACAAGGCGCGCACCGCCGCCGCCATGGCCACCCCGTCATGGGGCGGCACTCTTAACCCGCAACCCGCCGGCACGACTTCCGGCAAGGCGCCACCGTCGGCGCAAATCACCGGGATGGCCGAAGCCATTGCCTCCAGCGCGACCAGCCCGAAGGTTTCCTGATCCCCGGCGTGCAGCAGCGCATCCGATGACGCCAGCCAGGCCGCCACTTGCGCCGCCGGCAGGAAGTCCTCGAACACGGTGGTATTACCCGGCGCGTCCGGTTGCGGCCCGGTGCCGATCAGCAACAGGTGATAACCCGGGCCCAGTTGCCGCAAGGCGTCGAACAGCACCGGCAGATGTTTTTCCTGGGAGCCGCGGCCGGCGAACACCAATAAACGTGCGTGCTCACCGAGCCCCAACCGCGCCCGGGCCAGAGGGTCGGCACGATTGGGATGGAAAGTATGAGCGTCCACGCCCAGCGGCTGGACCTCCACGTTATGCAGCCCGCAGTCCCACAGCCGCTCGGCCATCACCCGGGATGGACTCAGCACCAGGTCGAATCCGTCGTACAGCTTCCTGAGGTAGGCACGGGTGGCACCGTCCAGCATCGGGCTGATGCGGTTGTGCAGGAGCGTGATCAGATCGGAGTGGTAAAACGCCACCGCCGGCACGTCCAGCATTCGGGCCGCCCGGAGCGCCGCCCAGGCCGGCGTATAGGGATCGCCGGCCTCGATCAGATCCGGTTGCAAACCGGCGATGATATGACTCCACAGCCCCACCCGGGTGGGAAAACGAAAGCCCGGCGCCATCGGCAGGTTGAGTGCCGGCAGTTGAATGAAATCACCCTGCAGTACCGTCTCCGCGCCCGGGTACACCACCTTGTGCTCCATCTCCCTGGCCAACAGTCCCTTGCGCTTGCTGTCCACATAGGTATGCACCCCGCCGCTGGATTGCGCATAAAACAAAGTGGTATCGACGACTCTCAAGCGTGACTCCTTTCTCTCGCCTGTGGTGAGCGCCCGGGACAGCACCGATTTGTGACCCGGTAATGACCCGGGGGTTTCAATATTGTGATAGGACGAACGGCGCAAGCGTTCAATAGAAAAGGAGGAAAAATTTCACAAGCCCGCGAATTCCCTGGGGTCGGGCTGGTAAAGGGTTGTAAAACGCATCAATGGGCGTGCAGCGGGTCCTGGCGATAGAACAGTGCCAGCTGGCCATAGACCTCCGGCAGAATCTGTTCGAGGGGCTCCGGAGTCTCGAAAAAGCTTTCCGTGATCACCGCGAAAAACTCCCCCGGATCCTGCAGGGCGTAGGGATCGAGGAAAGGCTCCCCCTCCCGCTCGGCCTGTTCCAGCGCGCTCCAGGCCCGCGTGAAGGTGTCGTGCCAGAGCCGCGCGTCCATGCCGTGATGCAGAGGAGGCGCGCCATTGGCACCGCCGCTGCGCATATCCAGCTTGTGCGCCATCTCGTGCAGCACCACATTGAACCCCGGCTCCGATGACGCCGCCTGCACATCCTGCCAGGACAGCAGCACCGGTCCCCGGTCCCAGGCTTCCCCGGCCAGCACCCGCCCCTCACTGTGAACAATACCGAACTCGTCCATCTCATCACCGGGGGTGACGAAAGCGTCCTCGTAGACGATCACTGTGTACCAGCCGTCATACCAACCCAGGTCCAGGCCCATGATCATCACCACCGCCATGGTGGCGATCTTCAGTTCCATGGCCGGGGTCACCTGGAAATCGCCACCGCCACGAAACTCCTTACGCAACAGGAAACGCAGCGTCTGCTGGAACAGCCGCTCGCGGCGCTCTCCCTGGTAACGCCGTGCTGGCGCCCAGTCGGCGATGGCGTCTTCCCATTGCGCCCGGGTCACCGGCAAACGGGCCAAACGTCGGTTTTCCAGCCACAGACGGGTACGGTCGAACATGAGAGGTCCAGCAGATGGAACAGGGTCGCGCGGAAGCGCTCTGGCAGCTTGCCCCGTTCCCGCCACACGTACAAGCACGGAACGATTGCAGGCTGTTTCAAAACCCAGGCGCGCGGACCGCGATTGTCGTGCTGCCCACCCCGCCGCCTGCTACACTCCGCTCCTGCATCCGTGTTAGCGCTTTTATCCCCGGGAGAGAAAACAATGGTGTTGTCCATGGCCGTGCCTTTGGTGCTGCATATACTGGCGGCGGTGATTTGGGTCGGCGGCATGTTTTTCGCCTACATGGCATTGCGCCCCGCCATGGGCGCCACTCTGGATCCGCAGTCCCGGCCACGCCTGTGGCTTCACACTCTGGACCGTTTTTTCCGTTGGGTGTGGGGTTGCGTGGCGGTGTTGCTGGTCACCGGTCTGTGGATGGTATTCGGCGTCTATGGCGGCATGGGTGCCACCGGCGCCTATGTGCACACCATGCTGGCACTGGGCCTGGTGATGATGGCGCTGTTCGCTCACGTCTACTTTGCGCCCTTTCGCCGTCTGCGCCAGGCGGTAACGGTCCGTCATAACGCCGATGCCGCTTTTCAGATCGGACAGATCCGGCGCATTGTCGGCATCAACCTGCTGCTGGGTCTGCTGGTGATCAGCATCGCCGCCGCCGGCCCCTATTTCTAAGAGCCTGCATGTAACGAAACAGGCGCCACGGCCAGGTTCGTGGCCGGTGAAGCCGCCATGCCGCCGTGCTAGAATCCGCATCGCCGTGCAATGCGGTCCCACACTTGTAGCGGAGTTATGGCCCTTCCCAGTTCGACCAAATCGGATCTTCTGCTGGTCTGCGTGACCTTATTGGCGGCAGTCAGTTGGATGTTCTCCAAGGAGGCGGTGCTGCTGATGCCGCCGCTTTTGTTCATGTGTCTGCGTTTTCTGCTGGCCGGCCTGATTCTGGCCTTGGTGGGACAGCGGCAATTGCGCCGCATGAATCGGGACAAGTACTGGCGCAGCATCCAGGTAGGCATGGTGTTCGGCGCCGCCATGAGTTTCTGGATCATGGGGCTGCACTACGGCAATCACGTCGGTGAAGGCGCTTTCATCACCAGCCTTGGCGTGGTGCTGGTCCCGGTCATGGCGCGCCTGGTGTTCAAGGAGCATCCGCCGCTGAGCACCTGGCTGGCGCTGCCGGTGGCGGTGTGTGGGCTGGCGCTGTTGTCGCTGGACGGCGGCTTCCAGGGCGAACTGGGGCAATTGTTCTTCCTTGCCTCGGCGATGATTTTCGCGTTGTTTTTCACCCTCAACACCCGCGCCGCCAATAACGCCACCATCACCGCTACCGGCGGCCGGACCACCACCCGAGAACGGGTGCCGGCACTGGCGCTGACCTCGGTGGTGCTGGTCACGGTGGGCCTGGTCACCGGCACCGCGTCCTTGCTGCTGGAGCCCTGGAGCCCCACTTTCCATTCCGGCGAACTGGGACTGGTGATCGCCGCCTGGGTGATCGCCAGCGCCACCCTGGGTACCGCCGCGCGTTTCTTTCTGCAGACCTACGCGCAGAGCCTGTCCATGCACAGTCATGGCGTGGTGATCATGATCCTGGAGCCGATGTGGACCGCGCTGTTGGCGGCGCTGTGGTTCGGCGAAACCATGAACGCCACCCAGTTGGGCGGTTGCGCGATGATCTTCCTGGCGCTACTGGTGAACCGCTGGAGCGCGATACGGCGAGTGCTCAAACGTTGGGTCGATCAGCGCCGGGCAGCCCGCGCGTGATCCAGCCGGATCGTGGCGGCACGCTGCTGGCACTGGCGGTGGTCAGCCTGTTGCTGTTCGCGCCCCTGGGGCCGGTGGTCTGGTGGTGGGCGCAAAAGGATCTGGACGCCATGGCGGCGGGCCGCATGGATGCGGTGGGGCGCCCCTCCACGCTGTGGGCCCGGGGGCTGTCGATGGCGGCCACGTTGCTTTTGATGATGATGTTGATTGGAATTTCAATTGCTTTAATTTCAATGATATAGACAATCTTATTAATGCCAATTCTATATCACGATTTCGATTTTCCATTACCCCCGTTGAAGCCGATGCTCGCCGCCCCCATTTGATGGCGCTACTCTATTGGGCTGGATTGGGCCGGTTTAACCCGGCGATCCTGAATCCACCACCACCGGATACCCGACTTGGCCGCACCGTCATCCCGTAGCTTGCGCCCCAACCGCCGTGAACCGGCCGGGAGCCTGCTCGCCCATCTGCTATGGGTGCTGATGCTGCTTGCCACGCCGCATTCCGGTCAGGCGTTTGACGCCCGCGAAGGCGGGCCGCACACCCAACCCCTCGACGGGGCCGCTCAACTTGCTCTGCCCTCCGGCTATCAGGTCCGTAGCGACGCTTTTGCCACTGATCACCACGACGACGGCAACGCGGCTCTATTACCGTGGCTGCCGTCGGCAACGCCGACACCGTCGCGCCCCGGCCCGCTTTCCCTGAACCGCCCCCTGGCGGTGGTTGCTGAGCACTACCGGCCACAGGCTCCCCGCGCCCCACCCGCGTTCTCCACGCTCTGACCCCAACAACACCGCCACACGGCGGCACCTTCGCGTGCGCGCCCGGCGGAGAGTGGTTTTAATGGAGAACGAACTTGAACCGATTTCGCTTACGGGCGACGGCTTATGCCCTCGTCATTCTGCTTGGTGTGCTCGCCGCGCTGCCGAGTATCCTGCCGCCGGCGGCGTTGCAACAGGCGCCGGACTGGTATCGCCAGCACCATCTGTCCCTGGGGCTGGATCTCCAGGGCGGCTCCCATGTGCTGCTGAAAGTCGAACAAGGACCACTGCTGGCGGAGAAAACCCGCAAGATCGCGCAGGAACTGGGGCAGCGCCTGGACCGCAACGGCATTCAACACGGCCGCCCGGTGGTCGATGGTGATCATGTGCGCCTGGCCATCCGCCCGGCTGCCGCCATGGAGGCCGCCCTGCGGCTTGCCTCGGACATCCGGGATGATCAGGGCCGCCGCCAGCTTTCCGTGACCCACGACGGTCCGTCCCTGGTGTTGCGGCCCTCTTCCAGTTTGTCGCAACAGGTGGTCAGCGATGCGGTGGAACGCAGTCTGGATGTGGTGCGCCGCCGCATTGATGAAACCGGCGTGGTGGAACCCCGGGTCACCCGCCAGGGCGACGATGCCATTCTGGTGCAACTGCCCGGCGTCACCGATCCGGAACGCATCACCGCCCTGCTTGGCCGCACCGCGCGATTGACCTTCCATCTGGTCGCCGATGGCAGCGGCCCGGATCGCCCCCTGGTGCTGCCGGGCGCGGAAGACGGCCGGCGTTACCAGGTCGAAGCCACACCTTTACTGGACGGCGGCCAGTTGGCCGACGCCCGGCTGGGCTTCGACAGCCGCACCCATCAGCCGGTGGTGAACTTCACGCTGGACGGCGACGGTGCCCGCCTGTTCGGCGACATCACCACCCACAACGTGGGGCGGCCCTTCGCGGTGGTGCTGGACGGCGAAGTGATTACCGCGCCGGTCATCCGTACCCCGATCACCGCCGGTCGCGGCGAGATCAGCGGCAACTTCACCCCGCGGCAGGCCGGTGACCTGGCCATGTTGTTGCGCGCCGGCTCCTTGCCCGCCCCGCTGCACGTCGTGGAGCAGCGAACGGTGGGCGCGGAACTCGGCGGCGACACCATTCGCATGGGCGTGCTCAGCGGTGCCCTCGGCGCGGCTCTGGTGCTGGTGTTCATGATCTCGATTTATCGCCGCTGGGGTGTGATCGCCAATACCGCTCTGGCCATCAATGTTCTGCTGGTACTGGGTTTACTGGCCAGTTTCGGCGCGACGCTGACGCTGCCGGGCATCGCCGGTCTGATCCTTGGCGTCGGCATGGCGGTGGACGCCAATATTCTGATCAATGAACGCATCCGCGAGGAAACAGAGAAAGGCAAGAATGCCATGGCGGCGCTGCGCGCCGGCTTCCAGCGCGCCTTCGCCACCATCGTCGACGCCAACATCACCACGCTGATCGCTGTGGGACTGCTGTTCGGTTTCGGCAGCGGTCCGGTGCGCGGTTTCGCCGTGACCATGGCGGTGGGGCTGCTGGTGTCCATGTTCACCTCGGTGTCGGTGACCCGGTTACTGATGGAGTGGCGGCTGCGACGGCGGCAGCGGCAACCGCTGGTCCTGCCGGAGGTACCCGGATTTCAGCGCCTGCGGCAACGCCAACAGCCGATCCAGTTCATGCGTGTGAAGGCGTTGGGCATCACGCTGTCAGTGCTGCTGTCGGTACTGTCCCTGGGCTCTCTGGCCTGGCCGGGATTGAATCAGGGCATCGATTTCCTCGGCGGCATCGCCATGGAGGTTCAGGTGCCCTCGTCGCTGTCGGAGAACGCTCTGCGGCAGGCATTGCGGGACGCCGGCCTCACCGACGCGGCGTTGCAGCCGTTCGCCGATGACGGCCACTTTCTGGTGCGGATGCCCGCCAGTGACGATGGTAACGCGGTGGTGGAAACAGCGAAGACGGCGATCAGCGGTCTGCACGCCGACAGCCGTTTCCCACGGGTGGATATGGTCGGCCCGGCGGTCAGCGGCGGCTTCGTCGAAGCCAGTATTCTGGCGGTGCTGCTGGCCGGGGCGGGCATGTTCGCCTACCTGCGGCTACGCTTCGAACGGCATTTCGCCTGGGCGGCGCTGATCACCCTGCTGCTGGATGTGAGCAAGACACTGGGGTTCTTCGTGTTGACCGGCGTGGAATTCAATCTTACCGCCATCGCCGCCTTGCTGACGCTGATCGGTTACTCGGTGAACGACAAGGTGGTGGTCTTCGACCGCATCCGCGAAAACCAGAAGCTCAATCCGGATCAGCCGCTGGAGACGCTGCTCAATGTCAGTCTGACCCAGGTGCTGACCCGCACGCTGTTCACCTCCGCCACCACCTTCCTGGCGCTGCTGCCGATGGGGCTGCTGGGTGGTGGCGCGGTGGCCAGCTTCGCCCTGCCGGTGCTGTTCGGCATTGTTGTCGGCACCACTTCTTCCATGTACATCGCCGCGCCCATGGCCCTGTTCCTGGCGCGCTGGCGACCGACGCCACGGGCTGACACGGAGGTGTTGGCGGAGCGGCCTTGAGAGGCAAGGCCGCCGGACGCCGGAAAGGCATCCGGCGGCCGGCTCTCAACCGTGACTCTTCTGCAACGCTTCCACTTTGCTGATGTAGTTTTGCCGCGCGCTGTCCTGGTCCATGCCCTTGAGCTTGGCCCAGGCGTCGTACTTGGCGCGCCCCACCATATCCAGCATGCCCGGCCGCTTGCCGGTGACGTCGCCGACGCTGCCCTGCTTGAAATGGGCGTACAGATACAACAGGTCATCGTTGCCCGGTTTGCGTGACAGGGTCTGTACGTCCTTCCGGGCCTGTTCAAACTGCTCTTCATACGCCATTATTCGTACCTTCAGGTTGTGTTACCCATTTATCATTAGTCCGTTGCCCGGCGCGCTATCATGCTCCGGTTCGGCAAATAGTGTCCGCACCCGCCAACGGAAGCAACCGGGCAGCGACCACATAATAAGCAGCAACGTCAAAGAACGGGGGACTCCATGGCCACTGACAGCACCCAGACGCGACCTCTGGAAGCGGAACAGGAACGCGCCCTGAAACGCGCGTTGAGCACTCTCTGGGTACGTTTTCCCGGATCCCTGGAAGACGACTACATCGTCTACGCGGAACATCGCGCCACCAAGCTGATCCGGCGATCGGTGTACATCCTGCTGGCGATTTTCCTGATCGTGGTGGTGCCGGTATCGCTGCTGGTGAAGGACCCATCGCTGGGCCGCTGGCAGGCGCTCGGCGTTTATCCCATTGCCTGTTCACTGGCGTTGCTGTTGGCGGCCATCCATGTCCCCGCGGTACAGCGGCTGGTGGCCACGCTGATCGGGCTGGCACTGATGATCTCGCTGACCGGCACCCTGATCGGCGCGATCCACTTGCAGGACCATTTCCTCGGCCAGGTGGCGGCGTTTGAAACGATCTACGTACTGATCATCGGCTTCTCCATTCTGCGGCTGCCTCCGACCCGCACCCTGTTCTGGTCCCTCGGCGCCCTGATCATCGCCCTGGGCGTGGCGCTTTATCAGGATTGGCGCATCACGCCGATCTCACTGCTGCTGTACTACGGCTTCCCGCTGCTGGTGTGCGCCCTGAACGGCTACATGCTCGACGCCAGCGCCCGCAGCAACTTCGCCAACATGCTGCTGCGCAACGCCGAATCACAACGGCTGCGGCGCTGGCGCGACAATGCCGACCGGGAAGCCCGGCGGCAGCGTCTGCTGAATGAATTCACCGCCCACATCGCCGGCAATCCGCGCGTCACCGAACTGCTCGACAAGGCACTGGCGTTTCTGATCGAAAACACCCCGGCGGTGGCCGGCGCCGGCTACCGGTTGGAGGAGGACGGCCTGCACCTGGAAGCGGCACGCGGCCTCGGCCAGACGGCGCGGGAACAGTCCCATGTCGAAACCGATGGTTTTCTCGCCTCGGCCCTGGAGATTCAGGGCGCCTCGGTGCGCCACGAGGTGCCCGGCGGCTATATGGACCTGGAAACCGGCCACAGCCAGATCCGCCCCGGCGAGGTGCTGTTCCTGCCGATCCGGCAGGGCAAACACACCCTTGGCATCCTGGAGCTGGCGTCCCTGGACTCGTTCGATGAACACGTTCGTTCCGCCTGTGACGCCATTGCCACGCCGCTGGGTTACGCCATGATCGCGGCCCTCGGCCGGGAGTCCTTCATCCGCCGCGCCCGGGAGAAACAGCAACCGCAAGGTACCGTGACATAAGACCTTCATTTTCGCATTGATAACCATTATCAATGCCCCTATCCTCCCCGGCGAATTACAAAGCTGACCTGGGGAGTGCCAATGTCACGTGCGAACACCTTCAAGGGCCTTGCCGTCCTGTCACCGTTACTGCTGGCCGTGACCGCCGCCAGCCATGCCGAGAACCGTCTCGACAGCGTGGTGGTCACCGGCTCCCGGGCGCCGACGCAGATCAGCCAGGTGCCCGGCAGTATCCATGTGGTTTATCAGGAACAGATCGAAGAGCAGGTCCGTTCCGGCAAATCATTGAAGGAAGCTCTGGGCACGCTGATCCCGAGCATGGACGTGGGCCCGCAGGGCCGTACCAACTATGGCCAGAACATGCGCGGCCGCTCGGTGCTGGTGATGATCGACGGCGTGTCGCTGAACTCTTCCCGGGGACTGAGCCGCCAGTTCGACAGCATCGATCCGTTCAACATCGAGCGCATAGAGGTGCTCTCCGGCGCCTCCGCGATTTACGGCGGCGGCGCCACCGGCGGCATCGTCAACATCATCACCAAGAAGGGCCAGGGCGGGCCGGCCGTCTATGAAACCGAACTGGGCGTGACCAGCGGCTTCAACAACAGCGACGATCGCGACCTGCGCGCCGCCCAGTCCATTTCCGGCGGCAACGACACCCTGCACGGCCGCCTCGGCGTGGCGGTGCAGAAGAACGGCAGCTTTTACGACGGCAACGGTGACGCCGTGCTGCCCGACATCAGCCAGACCGACCTGCAGGAGAACCGCAGCGTGGACCTGCTCGGCTCGCTGCAATGGCAGCCGGACGAAAACCAGAACCTGCAACTGCTCGGTCAGTTCTATGATTCCGGTTACGACGGTGACAAAGGATTGTATCTGGGCGAGAACCTGTCGGCGGTGACCGGCGCCGATCCGGAAGCGTTCGACGTGCGCTCCGGCTTCAACTCCGACCGGGAACCCGCCACGCGCCGCTACCAGCTCAGCGCCAATTACCGCCATGGCGACGTGCTCGGCCAGACTTTGTATCTGCAAGCCTTCACCCGCAGCGAAACCATGGATTTCCACCCCTTCCCCTATCTGGACCGGGGCAGCGACCCGAACGCCCCCACCGGATACTATTCGGCGTCCCGGCAGAACACCGACCTGGCCGGCCTCAAGGCCATGCTGGTGAAGGACTGGAACCGGTTCCGGGTGTCCTATGGCGTGGACTACGACCGTGAAACTTTCGACTCCGACCAGATGCTGTTCGACTTCCAGCGGGTGCTGGACAGCGGTGGCCTCGATCTGGACCGGGTCAACAAACTGGGCCGCTATCCCGACTATCAGGTGGACAGCCTGGCTGCCTTCGTTCAGGCCGACTGGCAGATCACCGACACGCTTCGCTTCAGCAGCGGGCTGCGCCATCAGCGCATGGACGTGGAGGTGGATGACTTCATCGCCGTGGCTCAGCAGGTCAAAATCGCACGCGGCCAATTAAGTGGCGCCGACGCCATCCCCGGCGGCAGCAATGACTACCACGCCACCCTGTTCAATGCCGGCTTTATCCAGGAGCTGAACAACGGTCACCAGCTCTGGATCAACTACAGCCAGGGCTTCGAACTGGCCGATCCGGCCAAGTACTATGGCCGTGGCAGCTACGACGAGAGCAGCGGTTACGCGGAACTGAAGCGCGGCATCGACGTGGACGGCCAGCCCATGGATGCGATCAAGACCGAGCAGGTGGAACTGGGTTGGCGCGGCTACGGCGAGCGTTGGAACGCGCAGAGCGCGGTTTACTACAGCTGGTCGGACAAGACGCTGCAGATCAACAGCGGCGATCTGTCGGTGGACGTGGAAGACGACAAGAAGCGCAACTACGGCATCGAAGCTCAGTTGGATTACTCTCTCACCGACCAGTGGAGCCTCGGCGGCAACGCCCATATTGTCCGTTCAGAAGAAAAGAACGACGGCGAATGGGACCCGCAGCTGGCCACCACCGCCAGCCTGTCAAAAGCCACCGCCTACCTCGGCTGGCAGCAGCGCGGCACCCGTGCCCGCGTGCAGAGCACCTATGTCCACGATCTGGACGACGACTACGATAACGAGATCGACGGCTATACCCTGGTGGATCTGATGGCCAGCCAGCGCTTGCCGGTGGGCACCGTGTCCGTGGGCATCCAGAACCTGTTCGATCGCGACTACGGCACCATCTGGGGCCAGCGGGCGCAACTGTTCTACGGCGGTTACTACGGCCCGGATGCCATGTTCGATCAGCGTGGCCGGGGGCGGACCTACACCCTCTCCTACTCGGTCAAGTACTGAGCACCGTGACCCTTTATTTGAGATGACTTTCTAACACACCTACACGCTACGAAGCCGCTGTAGGAGATTCTATGGTGCCCCGCAACCCTTAAAAGAGCTTTGCGGGGCAATATTCTTGTTGCTGCTTCATCAGGGCGAAAGCGGTGCGGGCGATCTTCCGGGCCAGGATCACCAAGGCTTGGGTGGTGTGCAGTCCCCGATCCCGATAGCGCTGATAGAAGGCGCGCCAGACCGGGTGTCGAGAGGCGCTCATGGCGGCACAGTGCAGCAGTCGCCTGACCTCGGTATCCCCTTGCTTGGTCAGCTTACGCTTGCCTGTGAGTTTACCAGAGTCACGCACTCGGACATCCAGCCCCAGGAAGGCCACGAAGGCATCGCTGTTCTTGAAGTCCCCTCTCAGGAAGGCCATGACCAAGGCGGTGGCGGTGAGCTCGCCGACCCCATCGATGGCGTCGCAGCGTTGGACCTGGGTCTGTAAGCCTGCGGCCCTCACCGCACTCTTGAGCCGTTTCTGGATCAGAGTGTCAATCCGGTCCATTTCGGCGATCAGGGCCTGTAGCGGGGCCTTGAGCTCCGGTTCTCCGCTCAGGCTCTGGCGTAATGCCGTGCGGGCCTTAACCAAGGCGGCGCGGCGACGCAGCAGGCTCTGCAGCACCCGGTACGCCTTTGGGGGTGGGCTCCATGGGCGTAACTCGTCTTTCTCCCTGCGCAGATAGCGGGCCAGCAACTGGGCATCGGCCAGATCCGTCTTGGCCCGCCCTCCAACGCCTTTGCGGTAGTTGCTGAGGCGGTAGCCGTCCACCACATAGACCCGGTGGCCCTTGGCGTGTGCGCGCTCGGTAATGTCCAGGTGATAGGTGCTGGTCGCCTCAATGGCGATATCGCAGCCCTTGGGGAGGGTGGCCAGCCATTGGCGGATGGCCTGGGGGGTATTGTCGATGGTGACGGTTTGGTTCAGGTCCTGGAGGTGAATCACCAGGTCGTCTTTGGCCACATCAATCCCGATCTCCGGGCGGCTTGCCGGCATTGCCATGGGGCACCCCTGTCAGCTAGGTTAAATGGGCTTGTCGGGGCGCACCGTAACGCTGGCTTGCAGAGTATCGTCGGTCTGAGTGTGCGCTCAGCCGATGGATTCCTTATCGGCGTTTGAAGGTGCGGGGTGGGGCCATATCTCCCACAGTCTGTACCCTAGGGTCAGAAGCTTGCCTGGTCCCTCCACCCCGACAAGTCTTTTCTTTCTAAGACTTGCCGGGAAACCATACAAGCTTGCCTTGCAAGCGAATTTCTGGGGCCCGAAAGCCCGATTCGCTTGCAGGGCAAGCTCCTACAGCGGCCTTGTAGCAATCTCTGAATTCATGTCCCTGGGATCTGTCCGAGCGCGAGTTTTTTCACAGATGTTGCCGGCGGCGCTTGAGCGGCGCCGACAACCTTTCCGGATGGCGCGGTTCGACATCGTCCAGCAAGGCGTAAATCGCTTCCAGATCCTTCTCCACATCGCCGGTGGGCCAGAACGCGTCCAGGATCCGTGCCTCCTTGCGGCGGTAGCAGAACGTCACCACGATGATCGGCAGTTCCAGCGTCACAGCAATCCGATAGAAACCGGTCTTCCATTCTTGCGCCCCGGTGCGGGTGCCTTCCGGCGTGATGCCCAGCCAGAACGGATCGCCTGCCGCCAATAATCGTTGCGTTTCCTCCACCAGCCCGCCGGCGCGGTCCCGGTGCACGGGGATACCGCCAAGTGCCTTGAGCAGCACACCGGTGGGGCCCCGAAACAAGGTGTGCTTGGCCATGAAACGGATGTCCAGGCGCAGGCTCTGGATCGCGCTGATGCCCACCAGCCCGTCGTAATTGGACGTGTGCGGGGCGGCGATCATCACCGCCCGCGAAATATCGGGCAAACGCCCGACCACTTTCCAGCCGATGGCGCGAAGAATCCAGCGGCCCAGCAGCGCCATCGGCGCACTGCCGCGGCGCGGCACCCGCGCTCCCAGGTCCGCCGGATGCAGAGGAGGCAGCTCAAGCCCGCTCATGGAATCAGCCAAACACCACGATGGTCTGGCGGCTGAACGCCACCGGACGGCCTTCGCCATCCCAGATCACCGAGCGATTCTGGCCGTAGCCGTCGGCGAAGCTGTCAGTGTGCACGGTGTACTGCCAATGATCAGTCCAGGGCAGCTCGGCCGGGTCCTCCAGGAATTCCATGATCCAGGTCATGGAGCTGGAAGGCACCCGCTTGGTCAGCATCGGAATCACCGACGGCGGCCAGACATCCACCAGGCAGGCCAGACAGGCGGCATCCTGGCGTTGTGGACGCTCACGGAAGCTCATGTAGCCTTCGAAGTCCGGCTTGTCGCTGCCGGAGTAGGGAAACTGGCCGGTCACCGGGCGCATTTCGAACTCGCGCAGGAAATCCGGGGAGACGCCTTCCATGAACGGAATGGCGTGGTAGTCTTCGGCGGGTTTCCAGTCCGGCGCCGCCGGTCCCTGGACCCGGATGGAAGACTCACGGGCATGGCCCAGGCTGGCCAGCATGGTGCTCACTACCTGGCCGTCCTGACGGGCGGTCACTTGCATCTGGGTCACGGATTTTCCGCTGCGCAGGATTTCCGCGTCCAGCGCCAGCGGCCCCGGAACGGCGGGACCGACAAAAGTCAGGGCGAACGAACGCAACGGCGGCGGCTCCGGCAGTTCCCGCGCCAGATGAGCCTGCATGTGGCGGATCAGAATAGCGCCCATCAAACCGCCAAAGGTGGCACGGCCCTGCCCCCAACCTTCGGGCAGAATCATTTCATTGGCTTCAGCCGCAACCATAATGGAATCAAATTTCATATTTCGCTCCCTCCGAAAGCGGCTATTGATAGCAGAGGGCGTGTTCCAGGGAAAGGGCCGAAACGATCACACTGCGGGATGCGTGGTCAATCAGGCTAATAGCGACATGGACAAGTCGGACGTCAGACGTCCGACGCCTTCCTCTTCTTCGTCTTTGCCGTCGCCTCGGCCCGCAGCGGATCCTCCGGCCACGGGTGTTTGGGATAACGGCCGCGCAGGTCCTTGCGGACCTCGGCGTAGCCCTCCCGCCAGAAACGGCCGAGATCCCCGGTGATGGCGGCCGGACGTCCGGCCGGGGTCAACAGCGAGGCGGTCAGAGGCAGTTGCCCGTCAGCCAGGGACGGCAGCGCTTCCATGCCGAAACACTCCTGCAACTTTACCTCCAGGCGCGGGCCGCCGTCGGGCAAATAATCGATCGGTACCGAACGCCCCGACGCCACCGTGCAGCGCTCCGGCAGCCACTGATCCAACCGCGCCTGCCGTTCGTGGCCAAGCCACAGGGACAACGCCTGCCCCAGCGGCAAAGCACGCAGATCCCGCAAGCCACGGTGCCCGGCCAGGAACGGCAGTAGCCAGGATTCCAGCGTAGCGAGCAGGCTGCCGTCGTCCGCCGCCGGCCACTCTTGCGGGCGCAGCCGATGCATCCAGTTCACCCGTGCCTGCCACTGGCGCCAGCGTGGCTCCCACGGCAGCACCGCCAGTCCCCGCTGACGAATACCGGCCAGCAAACCCTGTTCGATCATCGCCGGCGGTGGCGAGGGCAACGGACGCTGCTCAATCACCAGCTGACCCAGGACGCGTATCCGCTCGGCCACTACCCGCTCGCGGTGCTCGTCCCATCCCACCCGTTCTTTCCAGGGAGCCGACTCCAGGACCGTGGCCAGCGCTTCCCCGTCCAATCCCCAAGCCAACCGGATCCGGCCCTCCCTGGGATCACCGTCGGTGTCCAGCACCACCAGCCATTCATGGCCGGCCAGCGCCGAGCCCGGTTGCAGACGGGCGCCAGAGCCGTCAGCGAGAACGTAACGAGCACCATCAGCGACGCTATGACGACTTGTGCCTTGCTCCCGCCGGCGGGCCAGGCCGTCCGGAAAGGCCTCCGCCAACACCCGTCCCAACAGATTGGCATCGGCTTCTTGTCGATCCGCTTGCACGCCGCGTAAACGCCTCAACGCTTTACGCAGCAACGGCCAATCCCCGGGGCGGGCTCGATACCGCTGCCAACGCCGTTGCAAATCCACTTCCCGGTCCAGCCCCGCCGGCGCGTCCTGAATCAGCAACGCCAGTATCGCCGCGCTTTCCGAGCAGCCGTGTTGATGACCGCGCACCACCAAAGCCCCCTGCTCCGGATCCATTGGCAGCGTCGCCAGCGCTCGGCCCAGCTCGCTGAGCGCGCCCTTCTCATCGAGCGCGCCCAACCGTTGCAGCCGCGCCCGCGCCGCCCGCCAGGGCCCCGCCGGCGGTGGCGTCAGCCAGAACAATTCACCAGGGTCGCGACACCCCCAGCGGGCCAGATCCAGCACCAAACCGTCCAGCGCCACCTGGCTGGTCTCCGCTTCGATATGACGGGCCAGCACTTCCTCCCGGGACCACAACCGCAGGCACTGGCCCGGCCCAAGCCGCCCGGCGCGCCCGGCGCGCTGGTCAGCGTTGGCCTGGCTGATACGCCGGGTGGTCAGGCGGCTGCGATGGCGCCGTGGATCGTATTGCGGGCTACGCTGCAAACCGCTGTCCACCACTGTGGTAACGCCGTCCAACGTCACGCTGGTCTCCGCCACATTGGTGGCCAGCACCACCCGCGGCCCCTGACTGGCGCGCAGGACCCGCTGTTGCTCATCACCATCGAGGCGACCGTGCAGAACCTCCACCGCGCAGTCGAGTCCGGCCAGGGCCTCGCTCAATCGGCGAATTTCCCCGGCGCCGGGCAAGAACACCAGCACCGTGCCCTCCCCCGCCACCTCACGCACGCAGTCGGCGCAATGATCCAGCCAATGGCGCTCCCGTCCCGGCGCCCGATAGTGCACCTCCACCGGATACTGCCGCCCTTCGCTGCGCACCACCGGCAACGCCAGCCCTTCGCCCAGCGGCTCCGCGTCCAGGGTCGCCGACATCACCAACAGACGCAGGTCCTCGCGCAACGCCTGCCGCACTTCCTGCACCAGGGCCAGGCCCAGATCCGCCTGCAGGGAACGCTCGTGAAACTCGTCGAACAGCACCGCCGCATACCGCTCCAGAGCCGGGTCCTCATGCAGCATGCGGGTGAGCACACCTTCGGTGACCACTTCGATCACCGTGTCCTTGCCCGCGCGGCTGTCCAGCCGGGTGCGATAGCCAATTCTCTGCCCCACCGGCTCGCCCAGTTGCAACGCCATATAAGTGGCCACCGAGCGGGCCGCCACCCGGCGCGGCTCCAGCATCAGAATGCGGCGCTCCTGGCGCCAGTCGGCATCCAGCAGGGCCAGCGGCACCCGGGTGGATTTACCGGCTCCCGGCGGCGCTTCCAGCACGGCACCGCCGTGCTGTCGCAGGGCATCGAGCAGGTCCGGCAGAACCTCGTCCACCGGCAGGGAATCGGATGGGATAAAAGCATTCGTGGTCATGGCGCGTCATGATACAGACGCACCCGCCCGGCGGGCAGTGGCGCTGAAGCCCCGTCAGTGCACAGGCGCGCCGTCCACCAGAGCGCTGACCACGTTCAGCAACGGGTCGTCCGCCCGGTCCGCGCGATGGGCGAATACCAGGCGCACTGGCGGGCCCGCTTCACAGAGCACGGTCACTCCGTCCTGCCGCCGTGCCTCATCGGTGCCGCCTTCATGCACCAGGCCCAATCCGGCACCGGCGGCGACCAGGCCCCGGGTCATGCTTTCCTTGTCGACCCGGATGATGCGCGGGGGACGGATGCCGTGCCGCCGGAACAGCGCTTCCGCCGCCCGGCCGCAGCCGCTATCGGCGCCGGGACAAATCCACGGCAACGTCTCCAGACGCCGCCAATCGAGCGGCCCCGGTGTCACCCAATCCGACGGCGCCACCAACTGAATGCTGAAGCGGGCCAGTTCCCAGGCGATCAGGCCTTCCTCCGCCGGCCCGGCGCGGTGATAGAAAGCCGCGTCCAGGGCTCCTCGCTGCAGCGCTTCGGCGAGGTCCCGGGAAGCACCGTATTCCAGCGCCACGTCCACATCGGGATGATGGCGCGCCAATTCGGTAAGCAAACGCCGTAACGGTGCCGGCTGAATGTTATGGCCAGCACCCAGCCGCAACCGGCCCGCCGGCCCACCGCCCAGGCGGGCGGCTTGCCGCAACAGGTCCTGGCGGGCCGCCAGCACCGCTTCCGCCCTGGTCAGCAGGATTTCACCGTCGGCGGTGAGGCTCATGCCCCGGGGGGTACGTTGGAACAGGGTCAGTGACAGGGATTGCTCCAGCGCCTGAACGCGGGCGCTGATCGCCGGCTGGCTCAGGCACAGACGGCGGGAGGCGCGGGTGATGGAGCCTTCCCGGGCCACCGTCACGAATACGGTCAGTTGCTGCAGATCCATTCGCTCTTTATCCGATCGCTCTTTATCCGACCGATTGGACTTTCGGCCAGATCCGCATCATGGCCCGAATCGGATAGCGTTGAGAAGCTCGCCGGACCTTCAGCGCCGTCCGCTGACCAGGTGGACCCGCGCGCCCATCCATACTTCGCCGTTGCTCACATGGGCGCGGAACCGCTTCGTCAGCCGTTCCCGGGCGGTCTGGCGCTGGGCCTCATCCGCCTCCGCCAGACGCTCCGAGATGGCGAAACTGGACAAGGCGAAATCCGCCGCCGGTTCCGGCGCCAGTCCGCCCCCCACCGGCAACCGCCCGCGCCATTCCTCCACATGCAAGCCACTGAAGCCGGCGGCCGCCAGCAGCGCCAGCAACGGATCGGGATCGCCGTAACGAAACGGTCCCGGCGCCCGCCAGTCCGGCTCCGGCAGATTCATCACCGCGGCCACCTCACGGCGCGCCCCGTCCATCCACAGGTTGTCATCCGCCGGTCCCCAGACCGCAAAAGTGAAACCGCCGCCGGGTGTCAACCAGTCCGCCAATCGCGCGAACGCCGCCGCCGGCTCAGCGAAGAACATAATGCCAAAGCGGGACACCAGTTGATCAAACCGGGGGAAGGGAAGATCGACAACGGTGACATCGGACTGCTCGAAGAGCACCGGAGCGTCCGCGGCGGCCGCACGCTCACGGGCACTGGCCACCAGTTCCGGGGCGATATCGAAACCATACACCTGGCTGCCGGCGGCCGCCCGTGCCGCGATGGCCAGACTGGTGCCCCCTCCTCCGCAACCGATATCGGCGATACGGCCGGGCCGGCTCAGATCCATGGCGTCCAGCAGGGGCCTGTCCACCGGTTTGAGCATGGCTTCGATGGCGCCCAGCTGAGCCTGCCATTTACCGCCTCGCCCATTGGCCCAATCCCGGGATTGCAATGCATCGCTCATTCACTTCCCCTGCTTCTTCTGCCTGAAACCCGGGAGTGTGCCGACGCCGGCCCACGCCATCCAATCGTTTTTGCCGAGGGCCACCCCCGGCAAAACGAATACCCCCTTGTCCCGAGCCCGGCGGCGTTGGCTATGAAGCGGCTTCCCCCCGCAGTGCCGCCCGCACCGCCGGGCGTTCACCGACACGTTCCAGGTACCGTTTCAGCGCCGGCCAGGGATTCAGGTCGATGGAAAAAAGCGGGCACCAGCGCAACACCGTGAACAAATAGATATCGGCAACGCTGTAACCGCTTTCCATCAGATAACGACGTTCCGCCAGAATCGGCTGCAGATAATCCAGACGCCGGCGCAGCCGCTCGACGAAATGCCCTCCCGCGGTCTCCGCTAATGCCCTGTTGAATAACGGCGCCAGGCCGGCATGGATTTCACAGGTGACAAAGTTGAGCCATTCCTGCAATCGCACCCGCTCCCAGGTAGCGGCCGGCGGTGCCAGCCCCTGCTCTGGTCGCAGATCCGCCAGGTACTGGACGATCACCGCGCCTTCAGTCAGCACCCGCCCATCGTCCAGTTCCAGGGCGGCAACATAGCCCTTGGGATTGATGGTGAGGAAGTCGCGGCCATCGGCGGTTTTCTTGGTGCGGTTATCCACCAGAATCCGTTCAAACGGCAGCGCCAGCTCGTGCAATACGATGTGCGGCGACAAGGAACAGGTACGCGGGGCGTCATAGAGCTTCATCGGCATCTCCAAGGCATTGGTAAACCAAGGAACCTCTGAACAACACCCCGTCATCCCGGGCTTGACCCGGGATCTCCATCTACAGGGCGCATGGCTTCGTAGAGGGGGATGCCGGATCGAGTCCGGCATGACGTTTTTCAGAGGCTCCCTACTCATCGGGAAACAGTGCCGGCAGTTTGCGTCCCCGCGGAAAAGCTGAGAAATTAATATTCGATTTCCCAATCATTAGCCTGACTACTGACGATGATGAACCTCAGCCATTGGCGCCTGATGGTGGCGGTCGCCGACACCGGCAACATCACCCACGCCGCCGAACAGTCGGGCATGACCCAGTCCGCCGCCAGCCAGGCCATCACCCGGCTGGAATCGACGCTCGGCCTGGCGCTGTTCGTCCGTTCCCGACAGCAGGTTCGGGTTACCGCCCTGGGGGAACCGATGCTGGAGCATGCCCGCGCCATGCTGGCCCATCTGGACGCGATCCGCGCGCTGGTCGATGACAGCCACGGCCTGCGTCATGGGCGTCTCCGCCTGGGCAGTTTTCCTTCGGTCATCTCGACGCTGTTGCCACCCATGCTGCGTGATTTCCAGCTGCGCCACCCCGGCATCGAGGTGGTTTCCCTGGAAGGCACCGATGAGGAAGTGGAAGCCTGGTTGGCGGACGACGCCATTGACCTGGGGGTCGTGTTAAATCCCGCCCCCGGGCGTCAGGCGCTGCTGCTCGGCGGTGATGCCTGGGTCGCGCTGGTTCCCGGCACCCATGAACTTGCCCGCCGCGCCACCTCGCGGGGCATCACGCTGGCGGAGCTGGCGGCACAGCCATTTATTCTCGCCACCGGCGGTTGCAAGGTGAACGGGCACAGCCTGGCCCGCCAGGCCGGTCTTGAGTTGGCCGATGTGCGCGTCACCGTGCGGGACTGGGCAAGCGCCTGTGCGCTGGTTCGCGAAGGCATGGGGGTTTCCCTGGTGCCGGAATCCAGCCTGCCCGACAACCTGCGTGGACTGCGGCATTTCCCCCTGGATCCTGGAATCCGGCGGGAGTTCGGCCTGGTCTGCTCGGCACGGGGACAAACGTCGCCAGCCGCGCAGGCACTCCGGGAGCATCTGGCCGCCGCGATCTGAGCCGCGTCCGCGTCATCAGTGACGGCACGGCGAAGCGTTAATCCGGCATTCGCGTGGCGGCGTACTCGGCCAGGGCGGCGATGGTCTTGGACGGGTTCAATCCCAGGGCACGGGGCACCATGGCACCGTCCACCACGTATAGGCCGGGATAGTGGAATACCGCGCCGCTGTGATCCACCACCCCCTGCTTGGGGTCGTCGGCCATACCGCAGCCACCCAGCGGATGGGGGGTCACCAGATTCTTGAACCACTTCCAGGTGGCCGGCGTCATGCCCCGCCCGCCGGTGGCTTCGGTCAACGCCAGGTGGCGGTCGGCCAGCGCCTGCACCGCTTTTTCCGCCTTGCGGTAATCCCATTTCAGCCGCAGCCGGTCCTTTTTCCAGGGCGCGTACCAGCGCCGGCCCAGGCGGAAACGGCCGCCGGGGTCGTCCACGGCCTGGCCGAACCACGGCATCATGCGCAGGAACGGGTTACTGTCCTCGCCATATTCCAGCATCGCCGCGCCAAGGCGGGTGCGGGCCAGCCGCGGGTGCCGGGCGGTGTGCTCCAGCAGGTTACCCAGCAGGTCCGGTAAACCGCCGTCCTCCACCAGGTAGCGGGCGCCATTGTCGCTGCCGTCCAGGTAATCGATGGCGCTGGTGATGGTGGGGCCGCGGGTCGGCGCGATCTCGCGATCGGAATAGAGCGCCGGCGTGAAGAAGTCGCCGTTGCAACTCCAATTTCGTCCCAACGCCCGGCTCAGCTTCGGCAAGGTGCGGTACTGATCGCGGCAACGCAGCAGCAACTCGGTGGAACCGACACTGCCGGCGGCGACGATCACCCGGTTGGCGCGGTAGCGGCGCCAGGTACCGGCCAGCAGATCACGCACGCCCACCTCGTAACGCCCATCCTCCAGCGGGCGTATCCAGCGCACATGGTGCAACGGGCGGATATCGGCGCCGTGCTGCTCGGCCCGCGCCAGATAGTTCAAATCCAGGGTGTTCTTGGCGCTCACCGGGCATCCCAGATCGCAATTGCCGCAATGCACGCAGGTACCCTGCTCACGGCCGTGGGCGTTGGTCCAGGTTTTACTGTGGCGATAGTCGTAGGCGTCATCGAGGCCGGCATGCCAGTCCGGATCGAACTGGATCGCTTGCGGCACCACTTTGAAACGGCCACCGTGGCCGAGCTTTTCCGCCGCTTCGTGCATCAGGCGGGTACGCGGTGTCCATTGATTGTCCGGCAGCGATTGCACCCCCATCATTTGACCGACGGTGTGGTAATGGCGGCTCAATTGCGGGTAGCGAATGGCTTCCGGCCACCCCTGTTCGAACATCTCCGGCCGGGCATCCAGGCTGACGTTGGCATAGATCAGCGAACCGCCGCCCACGCCCGCGCCCATGGCGATGCTCATGTCGCCGAAGTAGCGGAAGTCGAGCCAGCCATTCTGATGCTCGGGCTCGTCCTCATCCCATAACCAGTTGTCCTGGCTGACGCTGGGGTAGTCCCGCGATTGCCAGCGGCGTCCCCGCTCCAGCACCACCACCTGTTCCCCGCGTTCCGCCAGCCGGCAGGCCATCACCGACCCGCCGAACCCACTGCCGATAATCAGTGTCGCCACTGTTTCCATGGCGCTTCCCCCTTGCTCCGTTCCCAATCCGGACAGCCCCCAAAAGCCCCGCGACGATGCCGCGCCCCCAGGCAATGGCAAATAGGCCGATTTATTCCCTATGCTTTTCAAACACTTGCATGATGGATTGAAAGTAAATTCCTGTCCATCCGCGGCGCTATGTATTATCCTTCGCGCATCTCAGCCCCGCCAGCTTCTCATCATGGAACAGATCGATTTCGTCGACCAGCAACAGAGCCTCCCGACCACTCCGCAACGGGCACCGCGCATGCGCCGCACCGGCTCGGTACGGGCGGGCCACCGCCGCCTCACCGCCGACATTCCTGCGGACCTGCACAAGCGCCTGAAGATGCAGGCCCTGCGCGAGGATCGCTCGGTCACCGATCTGATCGTTCACGCGGCGGAATATTACCTGCGCAAGTTATAAGCGCCGGCCTCCTTCACCAAACCGTCAATAATCCGTCACTGATCCGTCCCCGCCTCTTCGTAGCCTGCCGTAGAATCGGACAAGCGGAGGGACAATCATGGACGCGGATCTCTTTGTGCTCGCCCTGGCGGTACTGTTCGCACTGAGCTATCGGATACTGTTCCGGGCACTGCCACGGGAACGCTGGCAATTCGTTGCCTGCCTGCCATTGGCGAAAAACCGTGACGGCACCTGGCGCACGCTGAATCTCACTTATTACGGACTGTTCACCGGTCTGGCCGGCGGCTTCGGCGTGGCCGCGTTCGTCTTGCTTACCGCCGCCTCCGGTGTCCCTCTGGGCATCGCCCTGGGACTCACCGCCGGCATTCTGGCGGTGTGTCTGCCGGCGGCCAAGCTGATCGCCACGGTGGTGGAAAAGAATCGCCACGGCTTTACCGTGGGCGGTGCCAGTTTCGTCGGTATCCTGCTGGCGCCGCTGTTACTGTGGGGCGCCGATGAATTATCCCGGCAATGGTGGCAACAGCCGTTGCCGGTGATGCCGCTGCTGGCCGCCATGACCATCGCTTATGTGCTTGGCGAGGGGGTTGGCCGGCTTGCCTGTATCAGTTTTGGCTGCTGTTACGGCAAATCACTGGAGCAGGCGCCGGCCTGGGCCCGGCGTTGCTTCGCCGGCTTGCACCATGTCTTTCACGGCTTCACCAAGAAGATTGCCTTCGCCGGGAACATGGAAGCGGTGCGGGTGGTTCCGATCCAGGCCCTCACTTGTGTGTTCTACACTCTGCTGGCGCTGGTGGGCATGGCCTTATACTTCCACGGACTGTACGCCATCGCCTTCGCTCTGACGCTGACCGGCGGACAATTGTGGCGGGTGTACTCGGAGTTTTTACGGGCGGATTTCCGCGGTGGCAAGCGCTTTACCGTTTACCAGACCATGGCCAGTCTGGCGGCGCTCTACGGTCTGCTGATCAGCCTGCTGCTACCGGGCGGCGACACCGCCATGCCGGTCTTGAGCGCCGGTCTGACCACCCTGTGGCAACCGGGCATGATTCTCTGTCTGCAGTTGGTGACGGTGGGCATGTTCCTGTTCTCCGGCACCAGCACCATCACCACCGGGGAACTGCGTTTCGGTCTGGCGCCGGACTGGCGCGGGCAGGCCGGTTGCGATAGCGAGGCCGAGCCACCGCTGGCTACACCAGCGCGGCGGCCTTGATCTGGGCATGGACCCGGCTTCCCGGGGCCAGACCCAACCGGTCCCGGGAATAGCTGGACAAGCGCGCCAGCAGCCATTGCTGTTCGCACCGCAACCGCACCAAGCATTGCCCCTGGGGCAATGATCGCACCTCGTCGACGACCGCAGGCAGGATATTCAGCACGCTGGAGTCCAAGGCCGGCGACAACGTCAGGCTCACGTCCCGCGCCGCCACCCGCAGACGCGGCGTGTCACCGCCGGGCCCGGAGGCCGGCACCCTCACCTCACAGGCGCCCAGGGCCAGCACCAGCAAATGATGATCCTGCTCATAACGCAGATGGCGGGTGCGCAGTACCACCGCCGCGTCCCGATGTTCCGCCAGCGGAGACCCGGGGCCGGCCAGCACATCGTTGACCTCGCCTTGCGCCGCCAGGGCGCCGTCACGCAACCACCAAAGGTGCTCTCCCAGGGTCAGCACCTCATCCAGATGATGGCTGACATACAACACCGGAATGGTCTTCGCCACCCGGCCGATCACCTCCATCAGCGCCTGGCGTCGGGCCTGATCCAGGGCCGCCAGCGGCTCATCCAGCAGCAACAGTCGCGGCGCGCTCAACAAGGCCCGCCCCAGCGCCACCCGACTGGCCTCGCCACCGGAAAGTCCCTGCACCCGGCGCGACAGTAACGGCGCCAATGACAGCAACTCCAGCACTTCTTCCCAACGTTGTGCCGGCACCGGCGCCCGCCGCGCGGCATAGCGGAGATTGCCGATCACATCCAGATGGGGAAACAACGTCGGTTTCTGCAGCATCAGCCCCACCGGCCGGCGATGGGCCGGCAACGTTCCGGCAGAACCCTGCCAACGTTCGCCGTCGAATTTAATGCGTCCCTGACAAGGCTCAAGACCCGCCACCGCCCGCAGCAGACTGCTTTTGCCGGCCCCGGACTCACCGAACAGGATGGTCACGCCCCGTTCCGGCAATGTCCCCTGCACCGAAAGCTCAAAAGCGCCGCGACGGAGGGCGATATCCAGGCACAGACTCATAGCGGCCCCCGCGCCTTCTTCTGCCAGCGGAACACCGCCCACAGCAGCACCAGCGACATCACCACCAACACCAGCGCCAGACGCTGGGCACTGGCGTAATCACCGGCCTCCACGTGCTCATACAGCGCCACCGAGGCGACCCGGGTCTCGCCGGCGATGCTGCCGCCGATCATCAGCACCACACCGAATTCCCCAAGCGTATGGGCGAAGCCAAGCACCGCGGCGGACAGATAACCAGGGCGCGCCAGTGGCAGCACCACGGAGAAGAACCGATCAAGAGGGCCAGCGCCGGCGGCGGCGGCCATGTCCAGGATATCCTTGTCGATGGCGGCGAAAGCGTTCTTTAACGGCTGCAGCACGAACGGCAGTGAATAAACCACCGAGCCGATCACCAGACCGGCAAAGGAGAACGCCAGTCCCGGCCGCTCCAGCAGGGGACCAAGCCAACCGCCGGGACCGTCCGGGCCAAGAAACAGCAACAGGTAAAAGCCCAGCACCGTGGGCGGCAGCACCAGCGGCAACGCCAGCAGCGCTTCCAGCAGGGCCTGGCCGGGCCGGAAGCGGCGGGCCAGCCACCAGGCCAGCGGCGTGCACAGCAGCAACAGGATCACAGTGGTGATCAGCGCCAGTTTGACACTCACCCATAACGCCAGAGTGTCGCCGGCCGCCAGCATCAAGGCGTCTCCAGCCGATATCCCGCCGCTTCGATCCGTTGCCGGGCGGCGTCACTGAACAGGAAATCATAGAAGGCGCGAGCCGCCGGCCGGTCATCCAGCAGCACCGCCTGTTGGCGAATCGGCGGATAGGACGCCGCCGGTGGCAGCCAGAGACTGCCGCCGGCTTCCCGAACCTGGGACAGCGCAACGAACCCGGCCCGGGCGGCACCGCTTTGGATAAACTGAAAGGTCTGCCCCACGTTCTCGCCACGCACCAGGGTGACGGAGTCCGGCAACGCCAGAGTGGTCAGCACCGCCTCGGCGGCGCCGCCGTAAGGCGCGGTGCGGGCGTTGGCCAGCGCCAGCGGCGTCAGCTCACCGCCATTCAAAAGCGCCGCCCCCAGCGCCAGCCCCGGCTCCCGGCTCCACAGTGCCAGCACGCCCAGGGCATAGGTGCGGCGGCTGCCGGCGACAATCCGTTCCTGCTGCTCCAACTGACGCGGGCGGGCCTCATCGGCGGCGAGGAACAGGTCCAGCGGCGCGCCCTGCCGTATCTGCGCATAGAGTTTGCCGGTGGAACCCACACTGACGGCCACCTCGGCCCCGGCATGCCGGGACTGGTAATCCGCCACCAGCTGCCGCATGGGGCCAGCGAAATTGGCGGCCACCGCCACCCGCACCGGCGCTTCCGGCCACGCCAGTAACGGAAGCGCCATTAGCAAAGCACAGCAGGCGAAGCGGAACATGCCGGTCTCCGTTAACGTGATCCGGACTCCCGGGGGTTTTGTCCGAGGTGGGCCTCGCCGCGCTGACGGGACAGTTCGATCTGGCGCTGCCGCTCGGCGAAGCGGGCCTTCTGATCCGCCGTGGACTCGTGGTAGCAACGCGGGCAGGACACGCCCGGCTCGTACTGCGGGGACAGCTTATCCTGATCGGAAATCGGCCGGCGGCAGGCGTGGCACTGCTGATACTGGCCGGGTTGGAGGTCGTGATCGACGGTAACCCGCTCATCGAACACGAAGCACTCGCCCTGCCACAATGACTCGTCCTTGGGCACGTCTTCCAGGTATTTGAGGATCCCGCCTTTGAGGTGATAAACCTCCTCGAACCCCTGCTGGCGCAAATAGGCGGTGGATTTTTCACAGCGGATGCCGCCGGTGCAGAACATCGCCACCCGTTTGTGGCGGGACGGATCCAGATTCTCGCGCACATAATCCGGAAACTCACGGAACGCCTTGGTGTGCGGATTGATCGCGCCGGCGAAGGTGCCCACTTCGTACTCGTAGTCGTTGCGGGTGTCGATAACCAGGGTTTCCGGGTCGGCGATCACCCGGTTCCAGTCCTCCGCCTCCAGGTAAGTGCCGCGTTCGGCGTCGGGGTCCAGGTCCTCCACGCCCATGGTGACGATCTCTTTCTTGAGTTTCACCTTGGTGCGCAGGAACGGCGGTTCGTGGGTGTAGGATTCCTTGTACTCCAACCCCTGAAAGCGACCGTCCGCCGCCAGCCAGGCCAGCACCGCGTCAATGCCTTCCCGGCTGCCGGCGATGGTGCCGTTGATGCCTTCACGGGCCAGCAACAGGGTGCCGCGCACGCCGGCCTCAGTCATGCACGCCAGCAACGGCTCACGCAGGTTCTGGTAATCGTCGAGACGGGTAAAGCGGTACAACGCCGCCACCACGATGACATCGTTCATCGAGTGAACTCCGGATCATGTTTGCTGCCGCCACGGCAATCCGGCGAGGCCGCCACCTCGCCATTGCGGGCGTTCCATTCCTCAGGGGTGAACAAATGCAGGGCCAGTGCATGCACCGGACCGGCCAATTCCTCGGACAGCACCGCGTAGATCGCCTGATGACGACGCACCGGCATCTTGCCGGAGAACGACTCGGACACCACCGTCAGTTTGAAGTGGGTTTCCGAGTTGGCCGGCACGTTGTGGCGGTGGCTTTCGTTCTCCACCGTGACCTGGACGACCGGCATGGCGTCGCGGATTTTGCGCTCAATGGCTTGAGCCACGCTCATACTGCTCTCCGTGGAATCGGGTCTGGGGACGCTATTCTACGGTTTTGCTGATCATTTTGCAGTCTCCGGGCGTGGAATAACCGCCTCCCACAGGGCTTCGCCCTCCTGGTCCAGCAGCGCGGTTTCGCTGTCGCCGGGCCCGAACTGGTGCACCTGGCGGTTTTCGCTCCAGGCAGCCCAGTCAGCGCCACGGCCATGGGAGAAGTCGCTCCACACCTGTTGCACCCGGCTGGCCAGTTGTTTCGGCTGCTCGCCACCACCGGTGAAATACTGCCCCACCGGGGTATCGGTAATGCCGAATACGAACGGCACGTCGACCACATGACAGGCCCCCATGGGGATGCCGAACTGGGTGCTCGGCCAGGTGAACTGGAACCCCCAGGTGCGCGGCTGCCGGGAAGACTGGGCGTCCAGCAAACGCAAAGTCGGCACCCGGAACAGACGGTCGCTCTCCATGGCGGAAAACCAGTCCATATTGCTGCGCTGCGGGTGCGGGGTAACGTGGGCGCGATAATAGTCGAACAGGCGCTGGCCGTTGCCCGGTGCGGCACGTTCGAAGCGGCGCTGAATCTCGGCCTCATCCATGGCGCGCATTTGCTCCACCGTGGGGAAGCCAGCCAACGGCCCGGAATATTGAAAGAAATTCCATTCGTCCCGGCACACCCCGGCGAGCAGTTCGATATCCGCGCAGACGCCGTCGGCCATGGCCTGGATCGGAACCTGCGGCAGCAGGTCGCCGTCCACCATCGGCAGGAAATTCATCCCGAACTGGGGTGTGGAATCCCGCAATCCCCGCGCCACCGACGTACGCAGCGCCTCCCCCTGTGCCGCCAGCCAGGCGTCACCGTCGGCCTGCCGCAGACGATCGGCGACATCGCCCTCGCCGGGTAACGCCGCCAGAAACGCCTCTGTGACGCGCCGCGACTCCTCCGGCGACAGCACGAAATCGGCGCCGCCGGACTGGATGATGGCGCGCTGGAACAGTGGTCGCGCCCGTGGCGCCGCCATCAGCGAGGCGACGCTGAAACCGCCGGCGGATTCGCCGAAAATGGTCACCTGGTCGGCCCGGCCGCCGAACGCTTCGATGTGACGATTCACCCATTCCAGCGCGGCGATCTGATCACGCAAGCCCAGGTTGCTGTCCGCGCCCGGCAATACTGAAGCGAAATCGGCGAAGCCATGGGCGCCCAGCCGATAGGCGGCGTTGACCACCACCACCTTGCCATTCCGGGCCAGCGCGGCGCCGTTATACAGCATCTGCGATACCGATCCGGCGGTGTAACCGCCACCGTGATACCACAGCATCACCGGAAAGGGCCCTTCGCCTTCGGGGGCCCAGATGTTCAGATACAGGCAGTCCTCACCGGATTCCTCCACGCCCATCAGCGGGTTGCGGCGCTGCAGGGAAGGCAACGGATAGCGATCGGCCCGCTGTGCCTGATCACTGTCGGGCAGCGGCTGGGGCGCCTTGAAGCGGCGTTCGCCCAGCGGTGGCAATGCATAAGGCACGCCCCGGAATTCGTGGACACCCTCCCCCGCTACGCCCTGATAGCGGCCCTGCGACAGGGTCACGGTCTGTTCATTCGCCACCTTGTTCTCCTTAGCACTTGGCTGGTTGTCGAATTGTTCGACAGAAAAAAAGAGCCCTGAATGCACTCAACGTACACTTGTAGCCGTTATCACGACGCTTACGACTTGGCACAGGAGCCATTCAATGAGTGAACATGACGTAGCAGAAGCCCAAACCGAAGCCACCGGCCTGCGCACGCGCCTGTCCGCCACAACGGACAAGCTTAACAAAGCCGCCCGGGGAATCGTGAATCGGATTACCGAAAACGGTGAGCGCCTGCTGAATGAGTTGGTGGAAACCGGTGAAGCGCTGCGCGACAAGGCCGGTGACAAGGCCAAGGCCGTGGCCCCGCAGGACTGGCGTGCCAATCTGGCCCATGTGCTTGGCCTGCCCACTCGCGACGAGATGGACGCGCTGGGCAAAAAGCTGGACCGCATCAGCCGCAAGGTCAACAAAATCGCCCGCGAGCAGAAAGCCGCCGGCTGAGACGTTGGACGTCCGACCTACCCCTCTCTTTTCCTTCCGTCCGTGCGCTTGGCGGCGCGGTCCTCTATAATGCGCGCCGACTTCATCTCCCCACGATCTAGGAGACCTTCATGAAAGCACCTGTACGCGTGGCGGTGACTGGCGCCGCTGGTCAAATCAGCTACTCCCTGCTGTTCCGCATCGCTTCCGGCGACATGCTCGGCAAGGATCAGCCGGTAATCCTGCAATTGCTGGAAATCACCCCCGCTCTGGAAGCCCTGAAAGGGGTGGTGATGGAACTGGAAGACTGCGCCTTCCCGCTGGTGGCCGGTATTGTGCAAACCGACGACGCCAATGTGGCCTTCAAGGACGCCGACTACGCCCTGCTGGTAGGTGCCCGTCCCCGTGGCCCGGGCATGGAGCGCAAGGATCTGCTGGAAGCCAACGCGGCGATCTTCTCCGCCCAGGGCAAGGCCATCAACGACAACGCCAGCAAAGCTATCAAAGTGCTGGTGGTGGGTAACCCGGCCAACACCAACGCCCTGATCGCCCAGCGCAACGCGCCGGACATCGACCCGCGTCAGTTCACCGCCATGACCCGTCTGGACCACAACCGCGCCATGGCGCAGCTGGCCAACAAGCTGGGCAAGACCGTCAACGACGTGAAGAAGATGACCATCTGGGGCAACCACTCCTCCACCCAGTACCCGGATCTGCATCACTGCGAAGTGGACGGTAAAGTGGCCGTCGATCAGATCGAGCAGGACTGGTACGAAGCGGACTACATCCCCACCGTGCAACAGCGTGGCGCCGCCATCATCAAGGCCCGTGGCGCTTCCTCCGCCGCTTCCGCCGCCAACGCCGCCATCGACCACATGCGCTCCTGGGCGCTGGGCACCGATGAAGGTGACTGGGTTTCCATGGGGATCTACAGCGACGGTTCCTACGGTATCCAGGAAGGTCTGATCTACTCCTTCCCCTGCACCTGCAAGGACGGCGACTGGAGCATCGTCCAGGGCCTGGAAAACAACGAGTTCTCCAAAGCCAAGATGCAGGCCACCGAGCAGGAACTGGCCGAAGAGCGCGACGCGGTAAGCCACCTGCTGCCGTAATCGCCTCTCCGTGTTTACCGGACCCGCGCTCGCGGGCCCGGTGAACCGGTCTCACCCGGAAATACGATTTTCCAGCGGCAGCCCCTGGGCGGTCTCAATTCACAGCAATGCTTCGGTGGAACTGATCACGCCATTGGCGTCGGCGTAGACGAAATCACCGGGGCGGAAAGTAACGCCGCCGAAAGTGACGTCGATGTTCAGTTGACCTTCACCTCGGCGCACCGATTTGATCGGCACGCACCCCAGGGTGACCACGCCAAGGTCCAGTTTGGCCAGTTCCCGCACGTCACGGCAGGCGCCGTAAATGATCACGCCTTCCCAGCCATTGCTCACCGCGTTTTCAGCGATCATGTCGCCGATCAGGGCATTGCGCAGGCTGCCGCCACCGTCCACCACCAGCACCTTGCCTTTGCCGTCGGTGGCCAGCTGCTCCTTCACACGGGAGTTATCCTCGAAACACTTTACCGTTACGATCTCGCCGCCAAACGCCTGGCGGCCACCGTAGCTGAACCAGTTAAGCCCGGTGACCACGGACACTTTGTCGGCATGCTCGTCACACAGATCGCAGGTTACAAACGTCATATTCACTCCTTGTCAGGCCAGAGCCGGGAACTGGCCCTGGAATTTGCCGGCGAACACCTGAAAATCCCGGTACCGCACCCGGTAGACGCCGGTGTCCGGCCCCATCAGGGCCATGCCCACCATGGCCTGCGCCACCCGTTCCGCCGGCACCGGCAACCAATGCGCGTCGGTCCAGCGGGTCACCGGTTCCAGCAGCCGGGAGAGCAGATTGCCCACGTCTTCCGCCAACCGCTTCTCTGGCCGATCGCCGCGCAGCAAGGACGGCTGAATCAAGACCAGCAGCGGCAGGCCAAGCGCCTCCAGATCCTGTTCCATGCGCCCTTTTACCCGCGCATAGAAAAACGAGGAACGGGCATTGGCGTTGACCGCGGACACCACCATGAAACGTCGCACACCGGCCTGCTTGGCCATGTGCCCGCAGCGCACCACCAATTCGTGGTCCACATGTTCAAAGGCTTCCCGGGAACCCGCCTGCTTCATGGTGGTGCCCAAACAGCAGAACACGTCGTCCACCTTGAAGAAGTCACCTTCCTGCTCCAACTGCTCCGGATCGATGACTTTTTCCCGCAGGCGGGAATGTTTCACCTCCACCTCACGCCGGGTCAGCACCCGCACTTCATCGTAGGCCTTACAACCCAGCAGCAATCTCACACAGTGCCGGCCCACCAGCCCGGTGGCGCCCAGCACCAGAGCACGTCGGGTCATTATTATTCTCCTTCGCCTTCTTCGTGATTGTCGCTCGCCGATCCCAACGGCAGCCAGCGGCGCAATACCGTTTCCATCTCTTCAAGATGCACCGGCTTGGCGAGAAAGTCATCCATGCCGGCGGCAAGACAGCGGGCCTGAACGCCCTCGGCGGTGTTGGCGGTAATCGCGATGATCGGCGTGCGCGCACGGCCTTCCTGGCGTTCGCTTTCGCGCATCACCCTGGTTGCCTCGAATCCGTCCATTCCCGGCAACATGCAATCCATCAACACCAGGTCATAGGTCTCGCGCTGCAGCAAGGACAACGCCGCCGGTGCATTGCTGAAGGTCTTTACCTGATACCCCAGCTTCGCCAGCATGCCCTTGGTGACCAGTTGGTTGACCTCGTTGTCTTCCACCAACAGCAAGCGGAAATGTCTGCGGCGCTCCAGAGCCTCCGCGTTTTCCAGCGGCAGATCCCGTACCGGCATGGCCCTCGGCACCCCCAGCAGACGCTCCAGAGCCCCGCGCAGGACGCTGCGATGCACCGGCTTCACCAGCACCACCAGGCCATGGCGTTCCACCAGGCGCTGGATCGCTGGCTGGGCCCGTTCCTCGATGGTGCACATCAGAATCAGCTTGACCGGTCTCAGGGCCGGATCCACCAGCACGTTGTGACACAGATTCAGGGCCAGTTCCTGCCGTTCCCTGGTATCCACCAGCAACAGATGAAACTCGGATTGTTCGCGCTGTCCGGCCCGTAACGCCTGCAGCGCGTGGTCGTAATCATGGGCCCCCTGGCACTGACAGCCGAGCGCCTCGAATTCTTCCTGCAAGCCGGCCAGGGCACCGCCCGCGCTGCCCACCACCAGCGCCTGCAAACCGTCCATGGCGCTCAGCAGTTTCTGCGGTTCATTCATGTCGCTCTGCATGCCCAAACGAACCGTGAACCAGAAGGTGGCTCCCTCGCCTTCCACGCTTTCCGCTCCAATGGAACCGCCCATGGCCTCGGTGAGCCCCTTGCACACCAACAAACCGAAGCCGATGTGCTTGGCGGCGAAGGCGTCCTGGGCGCCGTCCAGGAAATGATCCTGGAACAGGGTGCGCAGCGTATCGGTATCCATGCCCCTGCCCTGGTCGCTGACTCTGACCCGCAGCACGCCTTCACTGTCGCTTTCTTCGGTGAAATCCACGTCCAGGCGTATCTCGCCTTTGTCACTGAATTTCACCGCGTTGCTGAGCAGATTGGTCAGCACCTGCATGAAACGGTCACGGTCGCCGCGTACCCGCCGGGGCAGCATGCGATCAATCATCGCGGACAATTCCAACCCCTTGCTCTGGGCCATGGGGCCGAACGCTTCCAATGCCTGTTCCAGCGTGCCGCGCAGATCGAAATAGTCGGGGCTGAGCACGATACGGCCGGTGAGGATACGGGAGTAGTCCAGCACGTCGTCGATCAGCGCCAGCATCAGTTTTCCGCTCTGCCCCGCCGCTTGCATATATTCACGCTGCTCATCGGAAAGTTTGGTTTCTTCCAGCAGCGACATCATGCCCATCACCGAGTTCATCGGTGTGCGCAGCTCATGGGCCAGGCGGTAGACCAGGCTCAACTGGATGTCGGTACCGGCATGCTGATCCCGCCGCCGCTCGTGCTGTTCGCCGCGCCGTTCACGGGTCACCGCGTGCCAGAACAGCTCATACTGGCCCCGGTACAGACGGAATAAATAGAAGGTGTAGGCGCCGACCAGGACCACCAGCAGCCACTCTTTCACGCCGCCATAGAAGAACAGCCCGAGCAGGATCGGCACGAACATCAGCACGATATAGAGCTGGCGCACACGCAATCCCGCCATCCAGGAGCTGCCCAGAGCGGTGGTGACACCAACGTTGTAGAGAATAACCACGAAGAAGTTGAAGCCGGCGCCAGTGCGCCACAGCAGCCACACCGGCATCACGCCCCAGACCAGGGCGTGCAGGATCAGTCCGGCGCCGAACAGCTTGCGCCAGCGCGCCGGACCAGCGCCGTACAGAGCGTCGAATCGGGCGATCAGCCACAACCGGAAGGCCGTGACCAGCACCACCGCGCCGCCGGCAATCAATGTTTCCAGTTCGTGGGCCCGGTATACCCCGCCCCAGGCCGTCACCAGGGCATAAACCAGAAGGGCCGCCAACACCCCCATCAGGGAGTTCTTGGCGGCCCCGTAATCCACTCGCTTGAGGACCTTGCGATCTTTTCTGTATATCACCGTCATTCTGCCGACATACGGATCAGGCGTAAGTTAGGCCTTGCCGTCATTAAATTCAACCGTAATGACGCGCGGGTCAAAGAAGGTCCGCCGTCAGGCACTCACCCACAACATCTTTACGTTTACGTAAACTTCCCCTATGCTGCCACCATGACAACACAAAAGACCTACAGCATCGGCGAGTTGGCCCGCGAATTCCAGATCACCACGCGCACCATTCGCTTTTATGAAGATCAGGGCCTGCTGCACCCACAACGGCGCGGCCAGACCCGGATCTATCTACCTTCCGACCGCGTCGCGCTCAAACTGATTCTGCGCGGGAAGCGGCTGGGACTGTCCCTGGCCGAGTCCCGCGAGCTGATCCAGCTGTACATCCCCGCCGGGGACAACCGCCATCAATTACAAGCCCTGCTCGGCAAAATCGCCGAAAAGCGGGCCATGCTCGAGCAGCAACTCAAAGACATCCAGGCCATGCAGCAGGAAATGGATGAGGCTGAACAACGGGCCCGTGAGGCCATGATGCAATTGGAGAACAATAATGTATGACGGTGGATTGGACTTTCACTTCGACGAAACCCTGAATGCCCTGCGCGACAGCGTTCGCGCCTTTGCCCGGCGCGAAATCGCGCCCATTGCCGCCCAGGTGGACAGCGACAATCTGTTCCCCAACGAACTGTGGAAAAAACTCGGTGATCTCGGCGTGCTTGGCATCACCGTTTCCGAGGAGTATGGCGGCGCCGGCCTGGGCTATCTGGCCCATACCCTGGTGATGGAAGAAATTTCCCGCGCCTCCGCATCCATCGGCCTGTCCTACGGTGCCCATTCCAATCTCTGCGTGAATCAGATTTTTCTCAATGGCAACGAAGCGCAGAAAGCCAAATACCTGCCCAAGCTGGTGAGCGGTGAGCATATTGGCGCCCTCGCCATGAGCGAGCCCGGCGCCGGCTCCGACGTGGTGAGCATGAGCCTGCGCGCGGAGAAGAAAGGCGATCGTTACATACTCAACGGCAACAAGATGTGGATCACCAACGGACCGGACGCCAACACCTATGTGATCTACGCCAAAACCGATATCAACGCCGGACCGCGTGGCATCACCGCTTTCCTGGTGGAACGGGATTTCCCTGGTTTCTCGCGGGCGCAGAAGCTCGACAAGCTGGGCATGCGCGGCTCCAATACCTGCGAGCTGGTGTTCGAGGACTGCGAAGTGCCGGAGGAAAACATCCTCGGCAAACTGAACGAAGGCGTTCGCGTTTTGATGAGCGGTCTGGATTACGAACGCACCGTGCTCTCCGGCGGCTCCACCGGCATCATGCAGGCCTGTCTGGATGTGGTCGTGCCCTACGTGCATGAACGCAAACAGTTCGGCAAGGCCATTGGCGAATTCCAGTTGATGCAGGGCAAACTCGCCGACATGTACGTGACCCTGAATGCCAGCCGCGCCTATCTGTATCAGGTGGCCCGCTGCTGCGATGCCGGCCAGACCACCCGCAAGGACGCCGCCGGTGTCATTTTGTATTGCGCGGAAAACGCCACCAAGATGGCTCTCGACGCCATCCAGTGTCTCGGCGGCAACGGCTATGTCAATGAATACCCCACCGGCCGTCTGCTGCGCGATGCCAAGCTCTATGAAATCGGCGCCGGCACCAGTGAAATCCGCCGCATGTTGATTGGCCGGGAATTGTTCAACGAGAGCGCCTAATAATGCCTAGAATTATCAGTCATCTTAATAAGAGCGCGCCGGAGTTTGACCAATACCGCGAGCACAACCTGACGCTGCGCGGGGAATTGCAGGAAAAGCTCGCGCACATCGCCCACGGCGGCGGTGAAGCGGCGGAAGCGCGGTTGCGGGAAAGAGGCAAGTTGCCGGTGCGGGAACGCATCCAGTACTTGCTGGATCCCGGTTCTCCCTTCCTGGAGCTGTCGGCGCTGGCCGCCGACGGGGTTTACCCCGGCGAGGACGTTCCCGCCGCCGGCTGCGTCGGCGGCATCGGCCGTATCAGCGGCGTGGAGTGCATGATCGTCGCCAACGATCCCACCGTGAAAGGTGGCAGCTACTATCCGTTGACGGTGAAGAAGCATCTGCGCTGTCAGGCCATTGCCGCGGAAAACCGCTTGCCCTGCGTCTATCTGGTGGATTCCGGCGGTGCCAATCTGCCACGCCAGGATGAGGTGTTCCCGGACCGGGAGCACTTCGGCCGCATCTTCTTCAACATGGCCAACATGTCCGCCAGCGGCATCCCGCAAATCAGCGTGGTGCTGGGTTCCTGCACCGCCGGCGGCGCCTATGTGCCGGCCATGGCCGACGAAGTGATCATGGTGCGTAATCATTCCACTGTGTTTCTGGCCGGCCCGCCGCTGGTCAAGGCCGCCACCGGCGAGGTGGTGAGCGCCGAGGAACTGGGCGGTGCCGCGCTGCACGCCGAGCAATCCGGCGTCGCCGATCATCTGGCCGAGGACGAACCCCACGCGCTGGATCTGGCGCGACGCTGCATCGCCCGGCTCAACCGGCGCAAACCGGAACAGCTCGACCTCCGCGAAAGCCGCGCGCCGGCCTATGATCCCCAGGAACTCTACGGACTGATCCCGCCCACCACCCGCTCACCGATGCCGGCACGGGAGCTGATCGCGCGCATCGTCGACGCCTCCGAGCTGGATGAGTTCAAGGCCAGCTACGGCACCACCCTGGTCACCGGCTTCGCCCGTATTCACGGCATACCGGTGGGCATTCTCGCCAACGATGGCGTGCTCTATTCCGAGTCGGCGCTGAAAGGCGCTCACTTCGTCGAGCTGTGCAACCAACGCAAGATTCCGTTGCTGTTCCTGCAGAACATCACCGGGTTCATGGTCGGCAAGAAATACGAAGCGGAGGGGATCGCCAAGCACGGCGCCAAGATGGTCAACGCGGTAGCCTGCGCCCGGGTACCGAAATTCACCGTGATCACCGGCGGCAGTTTCGGCGCCGGCAACTACGGCATGTGTGGCCGCGCCTACGACCCGCGCTTCATGTTCATGTGGCCCAATGCCCGCATCTCGGTGATGGGCGGAGAACAGGCCGCCAGCGTGCTCACCCAGGTCAAGGTGGCTTCGCTGAAAAAGAAAGGCGAGAGCTGGAGTGAGGAACAGGCGCAGGCCTTCCAGGACGAGATGACCGCTCAATACGAGTCCATGGCCACGCCCTGGTACGCCAGCGCCCGGCTCTGGGACGACGGCGTCATCGACCCGGTGGACACCCGCGACGTGTTGGGGCTGGCGTTGTCCGCCAGCCTCAACGCGCCTATTGAAGATACCCGCTACGGCGTATTCCGGATGTAATCATGAGTGTAGAACTGACCCTGCAAGCGCCGGTGGCCCACATCACCCTGAACCGGCCGGAAAAAAGCAACGCTTTCGACAACACCGTCATCGAGTCCCTGATCGACGCTTTCGACCGGGCCGGTGCCGACGACCAGACTCGTGTCATTGTGCTCGATGCCGCCGGCAAACACTTCTCCGCCGGTGCCGATCTCAATTGGATGCGAGCCATGGGCCAACTGGACCATGAAGAGAATCAGCGCGATGCGTTAAGGCTGGCGGCGCTGATGGCGCGCATCGATCAGGCCGGCAAGCCGGTCATCGCCCGGGTCCAGGGCGCGGCCTTCGGGGGTGCGCTGGGATTGATTTGCGCCGCCGATATGGCGGTGGCGGCGGACAACGCGCGCTTCTGTCTGAGCGAGGTCAAGCTCGGCATTCTACCCGCGGTGATCGCCCCCTATGTGGTCCGTGCGCTGGGCCCCCGCCAGGCACGCCGCTATTTCATGACCGCCGAAGTGATCGCCGCGCCGCGCGCCAGGGAACTGGGCATCGTCCATGAAGTGGTGGCCGAGGATCAGCTCGACGCCACCGTGGAGGCATTGGTTGACGCTCTGTTGAAAGGCGCTCCGGAAGCTCAGTTGGAGGCCCGTGATCTGGTACGGCGCAGCGACGAGCAGCCACTGGACGAGAACTTGATCGGTTATACCGCCGAACTGATCGCCCGCCTGCGCACCGGAGACGAAGGCCAGGAGGGGCTCGCCGCCTTCCTTGAAAAACGCGCGCCGGCCTGGAGCGCCTCCTGATTGGTTGGTGACCACGGAACCCCGGAGACGGTCGAATCCCGGGAGTGTCATAAAGAGATCGATAAAAGGGCTGATATAAGAATGACCAACATCACCACACTGCTGATCGCCAACCGCGGAGAGATCGCCCGCCGCATCATCCGAACCTGTCGCGAACAAGGTATTCGTACCGTGGCGGTCTATTCCGAAGCCGACGCCGAGCTGCCCCATGTCCGTGAGGCGGATCAGTCCGTTTGTCTCGGGCCGGCGCCGGCCCGGGACAGCTATCTGGATATCGGCAAGGTGATCGACGCCGCCCGCGCCACCGGCGCCCAGGCGGTGCACCCCGGCTACGGCTTTTTGTCGGAGAACACCGGGTTCGCCGCCGCCTGCGACGAGGCCGGCCTGATCTTCATCGGCCCCGGCGCCAACGCCATCCGGGTGATGGGTGACAAGGCCGCCGCCCGGCAGTTAATGAATGAAAACAAGGTGCCGGTGCTGCCCGGATTCGATCAGGAAGGCGCCGACGATGCCACCCTGGCGAGCGCAGCGGAACGGGTTGGTTTTCCGCTGCTGATCAAAGCGGTGGCCGGCGGCGGCGGCAAAGGCATGCGCGTGGTGGAAAGCGCGGACCGCTTCGACGAAGCGCTGGCCTCCGCTCGCCGCGAGGCCAAGGGTGCCTTCGGTGACGACCGGGTGCTGCTGGAACGCTACCTGCCCACCGCCCGCCACGTGGAAGTGCAGGTGTTCGCCGACCAGCACGGCAACGCCGTGCATCTGTTCGAGCGGGACTGCTCCGTGCAGCGCCGTCATCAGAAAATCATCGAGGAAGCCCCCGCCCCGGGGCTGGACGAGGCGCTGCGTGAACGGCTCGGCGAAGCGGCGGTGCAGGCCGCTCGCGCCATCGACTATGTCGGCGCCGGTACCGTGGAATTTCTGCTGGCGCCGGACGGTGAATTCTTCTTCATGGAGATGAATACCCGCCTGCAAGTGGAGCACCCGGTCACGGAGATGATCACCGGCGAGGATCTGGTGGCCTGGCAGATCGCCGTGGCCGAAGGGCGCGCACTGCCGAAACGCCAGGACCAGATCCAGCGGCACGGTGCCGCCATGGAAGTGCGTCTCTACGCGGAAAACCCCTATCAGCATTTCCTGCCATCTTCCGGCACTCTGCAACCTCTGGTGTGGCCGGAAGGCGTGCGAGTGGACGCCGGCTTCGAGGCCGGCGACACGGTCAGCGATCACTATGATCCGATGATCGCCAAGTTGATCTGCCACGGCGCCGACCGGGAACAGGCGCGCCGCCGCCTGGTGCTCGGCCTGGAAAACCTGATGCTCGGTGGCATTCACCATAACAGTGCCTTTTTGCACCGGGTACTGAGCAGCGAGCCGTTCAGCCAGGCGGAGCTGGACACCCGCCTGCTGGAGAAACATCCGGATTTACTGGAACCGGTGAGCGTGCCGGTACCGGCTCTGGCGGTGGCCGCCGCGGCGCTGGTGGTACAACGGCCGGCAACCGGCAGCGATCCCTGGCAGGCCTTGAACGGCTGGCGGCCGTTAGGCCGGCGCCAGACGCTGGTGCCGCTCAAAGTGCTGGACGAGAACCTGATCGTGATCCTGGAGGACAATCAGGCCAGCGTGAATGGCGTCCCTCTGCCCTTCCAGTTCCATAGCGATGGCGGGCGCTTCCATCTCGGCATTGATGGCGGCACACTCGTTGACAACATGACCCTTTCCGGACGCTTTGTCGATCAGGGGGAGCGGTTGTGGTTGTTCGTGGCCGGTCAGGACTATGCGGTCGACCTGCATCCGGCGCGGGAGAGCGAGCATGATGCCGGACACGGCGATTTCACCGCCCCCATGAGCGGCACCATCGTCGCCCTGCATGTGAACCCCGGTGACCGCGTTGCCGCCGGCGACGCCGTGATTACACTGGAAGCCATGAAGATGGAACACACCCTGCGCGCCGGCGACAACGGCACCGTTCATGGTTTCAACGTGGGCGCCGGTGACAGCGTCAGCGAGGGCACCCTGCTGGTGGAGTTTGAAGTGGAGCAAGAATGACAACCCTTGATCAACAACCGCTTTGGCAACCGGATCAACAGCGCCTGCAACACAGCGCGCTGAATCGCTTCTGGCAACAGGCCCGCGCCCTGTCCGGCCAGCCCCTGCCGGACTATCGCGCCCTGCACCAATGGTCGGTGAACGAACCGGAAGCGTTCTGGAATCTGGTTTGGGACTTCTCCGCACTGCAAGGCGAAAAAGGCACCGAGGTGCTGGAGCGGGCCGAACGCTTCCGCGACCACCGCTGGTTTCCCCGGGCCCGCCTGAACGCAGCGGAAAATCTGCTGCCCCGTCATGACGATCACACCGCTCTGATCAGCGTGGACGAAGCCGGCCAACGGCATCAAATCAGCTACAGCGAACTGCGCGTGGCCGCCGGCCAGGTGGCGGCGCAGTTGCACGACGCCGGCGTGCGTCCCGGCGACCGGGTGGCCGGCTATATGCCCAACCGGATCGAGACCATTGTCGCCGCGCTCGGTGCCGCCTGGATTGGCGCGATCTGGTCGTCCTGTTCCCCCGATTTCGGTGTCCAGGGTGTGCTCGACCGTTTCGGCCAGATCGAACCGAAGGTGCTGTTCGCCTGTGACGGCTATCAGTACAACGGCAAGTGGATCGATCTGAGCGAACGCCTGCAAACCCTGCGCGAACAACTGAAACCGGAATTGCTGGTGGTGGTTCCCGGCCGCGGCAAGGCCAGCAATGTGCATGCGGCGCTGCCCTGGAGTGAATGGCTGGACGCCGCCGGGCCGGCGCCGGAATTCGCCGCCCTGCCCTTTGACCATCCGCTGTACATTCTCTATTCCTCCGGCACCACCGGCGCCCCCAAGTGCATCGTCCATGGCGCCGGCGGCACGCTGATTCAGCACGCCAAGGAGCACCGACTGCACGGCGACCTGGGCGCCGATGACGTGCTGTTCTACTTCACCACCTGCGGCTGGATGATGTGGAACTGGCTGGTGGGTGGTCTGCAGAGCGGCGCCACCCTGGTGCTGTACGACGGCAACCCGGCCTACCCGGACGCCTCCCGGCTGTTCGATCTGATCGACACCGAGGGCGTTACCCACTTCGGCACCAGCGCCAAATTCGTGCAGGCGGTGGAAAAGGCCTGCATTGAACCGATCAAGAGTCATAGCCTGGAAACCTTGCGGGTACTGTATTCCACCGGCTCTCCGTTACTGCACGAAAGCTATGATTTCCTCTACCAGAAAGTGAAAGCGGATTTGCTGGTCAGCTCGATTTCCGGCGGCACCGACATCATTTCCACCTTCGCGCTCGGCAATCCCATGCTGCCGGTCTATCGCGGTGAACTGCAGTGTCTGGGGCTGGGCATGGATGTGGCGGTGTTCAACGACGACGGCCAGGCAGTCAGCGGAGAAAAAGGCGAGTTGGTGTGCCGCACGCCGTTCCCGTGCTGCCCGGTGGCGTTCTGGAACGACCCGGACGGCCAGCGTTTCCACGATGCTTACTTCGAGCGTTTCGCCTCCCTTGGCATGGACATCTGGGCCCATGGCGACTATGCCGAAACCGTTCCCCACCAAGGGCACGACGGCCTGATCATCCATGGCCGCTCCGACGCCGTGCTCAACCCTGGCGGCGTGCGCATCGGCACCGCCGAAATCTACCGGCAGGTGGAAACCCTGCCGCAGATTCGCGAGGCGGTGGTGATCGGCCAGCAGTGGCAGGGCGATGTGCGCGTGGTGCTGTTCGTGGTGATGGCCGGGGACGCGGTCCTGGATGACGATCTCAAACAAACCCTTCGCCAGACCATCCGCGCCGGCGCCAGCCCACGCCATGTGCCGGCGGTGATCCTGGCAGTGCCGGAAATTCCCCGCACCGTCAGTGGCAAGATCGTGGAACTGGCGGTACGGGACATCGTCCATGGACGCGAAGTCCGCAACCGCAACGCCCTGGCCAATCCGGATGCGCTGGCGCATTTCGTCGACCGGCCGGAACTGGCGGAATAAGCCGTTGCCGACCGCCACGCCGCCCGCATTGCTGTTTTTATATAGGCAATGCGGGCGGCGCGGACTGGCCTGCCTGTTGTTATTTGTTTTCTCCCTTCCCGCCCACGCCGCCCTGCTTACTCTCCCCATCGATGAACACAGCCCGCTGATTGGAGCGGCCCGGGATCAGTTGATGCTGGTCCACTACCGGGACGGCGCTTTTCATGAAGTGCGGCACCAGTGGCTGCCCTGGACCCTCGGCCATCAGCCCTATTTCCAGGAAGATCGCGACGCCCGTCGGGATGCTCCGGTAGACAGGGTCGCCGCCGGAGACCGTTTGCTGCTGCGCTCCGGGGACGCCGGAGAAGTTCATCCCATGCCCTTGCCGGCGGAGGTTCTTGCCACGCTGCCCATTGCCGACGGCGACGGCGACGGCGACGGCGTTTTCTATGTTCTGCGAGCCCGGCCCCGCGCCACTTTCGCTCCGGCAGCCACGCTCGAGCGCGACCCCTTGGCGATCAGCGGCGATCGCTTCCGGCTCGCCTTTGTTGACGATAATCTGTTCCGTTGGGGGGATTTCACTTACCAGGGCTGGGACGGTGAAGGCACCTTGCTGGATGGCCTGAAGTTAAGACTCAGCGCCGGCCTGTTGTTACGTAACGCGCGGGTCACTCTGGACAACGACAACCTCGACCCGGTGATCCGGCAGGTCATCGCCGGCCCGCTGGCGACGTTGGTGTACGCCACTACCCGGGTACGGGTGGCGGGACTGCGCGTGCTCACCGTGCATAACTATTTCATCGTCGGCGCCGACAGCGTGGTGGTGCACAGCCGCTTTACCCTGCCGGCGGTGGCCGCCGCCGTGTTGCGCGAACCCAGCGCCCGCATCACCGTGGACGGCTATCGGTTGCAAGGGGCGCGCCTGCGCACCAGTTGGACCGGCGCACGGGAAGCGGTGGTGGACGGCGTGCTCAGTGACACGGAGAAGGCCATGCGTGGCAGCACGGTGCCACGGGACAACACTGTCTGGTTCGATACCGGCAAAGGGTTTGCGCTACGTGCCCGCCTGCGTTTCATGGAAGGTTTCGACACACCGGTGCGGTTTATTTACCAAGACGATCCGCAACGGCCCGATCCACCGGAACGGTTTCCCGGCCAGGAGCCGGAAGTGGGCTTTTTACTGAAGGATCTGCCATTCGGGCAGGAGTATTACGTCATCGCCGAACTGTGGTTCTCTTCCGCCTTGCCGTGATCTGACCAGCCCATTCGCTGCTAAAGCAGCTTCCCACAGCGGCTTCGTAGCCAAGTGATTCGAAGCGAACGATTTCAGAGCTCGTGGAGAGCCGGCTCTCCTCCCCTGACAAGAGGCTCCCTGATTCCCCTCAGCCCAGCCTCTTACGCCAGTTTTTCCAATGCTTTGCGCAGCGGTTCCGGAATCGCCACCGGGCGGCCGCTTTCACGATTGACGAACACATGCACCACATGGCCCAGGGCCTTGGCCGCGCCTTCGGCGCCGAACACCGCCAGGCCATAACGCACCGAGCTGTTACCCAGCTTGTCCACGCGCATGCCCACCGCCAGGGACTCCGGATAAGCCGCCGCCTCGAAATACTCACAACCGGAGCTGACCACATAGGCGATCACATCACCCTGATGAATATCCAGACCACCCTGCTCGATCAGGTAGCGGTTGATGGTGGAATCGAAGTAGCTGTAGTAGGTGACGTTGTTGACGTGGCCGTACAGATCGTTGTCGGACCACCGGGTGTCCAGGGGGCAAAGGTAACCAAAGGCGTCCCGTTGCGGACGTGTGTTCGCGTCAGTCATGGTTTCTCCTGTGTGGATTTGCGGCGCGACAGCCGCGAATGGCAATGATAGCCTAACAGCCCGTTCAAGATCTTTACGTCACCGCGTTGTCGCGATCATCGCACAGGGAAAGCCATGGAAAGCGCCGCTTCCTCCACCGTTCGTTCCGGCCTCCGCCTCATCGTGCCGCTGATGCTGAGCGCTCTGCTCGGCGCCTGTGTCACCGTTGCCCCCCATACTCCGAAATTGAACCCCGCACCCGCCAAGACCTGGTTTTATTTATTGGATATCGAACCGGCGCTGCCGGCCAGCGAGGTGCGGGTGGAAGCCTTGTACGTGCCCAGCAAACCAGAGTGTCCCCTGCGCCAGGTAGGCACCGACGTGCCGTTGGAACCGCAGGGGTTGAATTACCGCATGACGGTTTACCTGGACCGGTTCGACGACCCGCTCTGCGGCTGGCGCTTCAACCAGTTATGGCTGGGCCTGAACAAGGAAAGCGGTTACGCCACCCGCTTCAGCGTGGTACCCGGCGGCGGCGACCAGACCCGCTGGTGCCGCCTCAACCCTGAACATGGCGTGTGCATGCTCAGGGAGCAGGACATTCTCGACTACAAGGTGCCCGGCACCGTGCACCGTGTCAGGCTGATGCAGCAATAGCCTCGGCGATGCGGGTCGCCAGAGCGTAAACCGTGATCTGCGGATTGACGATGATCGAGGTCGGCAACAGGCTGGCATCGGCGATGTAGAGTCCGGGCACTTCATGGGTTTCTCCACTTTCCGCCACCACGCTGGTGGCCGGATCCGCGCCCATGCGGCAACTGCCCTGGGGATGATAGCTGACCATGCGCAGGTGGTGCGGCTGGTTCTCCAGGCCCTCCACCATCGGATCGATGTCCGCTTCCCGGCGTATTACCAGCGGTTCGCTGGTGGGTACATGGACCTGCTCCGCCCCGGCGGCCAGATGCAGGCGCGCCGCTGCTTTCAGCGCGTTTTTCATGGACGGGAAATCAATATCGTCCAGTTGATAATCGATCACCTTGTTGTCCCCGTCCCAGCGCACCCGGCCCACATTATGATCGTGAATCAGGGTCACCAGCCCGGCCAGATAACGGGTCTCCTCCATGAAATCCATGAACGGCGCGCCGGTGCCCGGCTCCGCCGTCATCGACAGTTCCACGATCCCGGCGCCGCCGTCCTCCAGCACGAAACCGCCGTCCTCCGGGGCCATGAATTCATCCACGTAGACCCCCAGCATGGCACCGCGCCAGGCGTGCACCGGTTGCGGGTAACGGGCGCTGACGTACAGCGACGGGTGGCAGGCGAAGTGGCGCCCGACCTGATCGGAGCCATTGGCCAATCCGCTGCGCAGCAACAATAGCGGCGTCTGTACCGCACCGGCGGCCAGCACCACCCTTGGCGCCGTCACCGTCACCGAAGCCACCGGTTCACCATCGCTGCCGGTGACCTGGGCACGGACGCCGGTGGCGCGACCATTATCGGTGAGGATGCCGGTGACCCGGGTGTCGGCGAAAATGCGCGTGCCGTGGGCCACCGCCCAGGGCAGATAGCTGACCAGCATGGATTGCTTGCGCTCGGTCTTGCAGCCGGACAGGCAGTGCCCGGTGAGCGCGCAATCGCGGATATTGCGCTGGAACGGCTTCACCGACCAGCCCAGCTTATTGGCACCCGCCCGGATCAGGCGAGCATGGGCGGCAATCTCATGTTCACCGTTTTCATGCACGCCCAGGTGTTTTTCCACCCGCTCGAAATAGGGCCTCATGCTGTCGCGGGTGAGACCGGTGAGCCCAAAATCCCGCTGCCAGTCCCGCAGGATGAAGTCCGGGGTACGAAAACAGACGCCCGCATTGACCACGGTGGAGCCACCGACACAAGCCCCCTGCAGGATCAGCAGATCGCCACTGCGATTGGTCTGGCTTCCGTGGTCCTGATAAAGCTGCTCCATGGCCTCCGGGAAGCGTTCGCTGAAATCCCGCGACGGCACATAGGGCCCCGCTTCCAGCACCAGCACCCGTTTGCCGCGCCGTGCCAGTTCATAGGCCACCACGGCACCGCCGGCGCCGGAGCCGACCACCACCACATCCGCCTGCAAATCCATTCGCGGCTCACGGATGTCCTTCGCCTGGGTTACCGCCAGACCGGAGTCCCGCCAAAGTGCCGTTGTCATTCCGGCCCTCCCGTCGGTACATTCCCCTGCTCCTCCGGCATCGGCGCGTTGCCCAGATACGCCAATCCCCAGCGATCCGAAACCGGACCGTCGAATTGCAGAGCCGGCCAGGTACGTTCGTCGCGCCAATAAGCGCTGTACAGCAGTTGCTTGATCACCGTGGCCAGAGTTCGTTGCAACACCAGCCCCCGCCCCCAGCGATCGAAATAGTCCCACGCCGTTTCGTCGTCGAGATCGACGAAGCGGCAGCCATGACGGAACACCGCGGCGTTATCGAACAATCCCAACCCCTGCGACAGTTGCTGGCGCAGGGCCGGCGCCATCAGCGACAGCGTGCGCTGCACGTTGGCCACCACCGGCACGGTTTCGGTATCCGGCAGGTCCCGCCCTTCGGTGGGCAATAGCACCCGTCGGCAACGGTCCAGCAGCAGAAACTCCTGGGCACTCAGTTCGCCTGCCCAATCCGGGATCCGCTGCTGGTCCAGGGGGGAGCGGCGCAGCCAGAGAAAACCGCCCGCGGCGGCGGCGGTCATCCCGGCACTGGCGACCAGCGTCCATTTGAGAAAACGGCGGCGCGCCAAGCCCTGTTGCAGCCACTCCGGCCCCGACGGCGCGCTGTATTGTTGTGTCATCGTCGCTCTCACGGAAGGAATCAAGCCCTCAACATAGTCAGCCCCGCAGCCGGAGACAACATGTATACCATCCAGCAGAAAGATTGACCCGATCGGCACACCAAGATACTGTACATAAGAACAGTATTCCGGATAGCCCCTCATGAATGCGGACGCCCTGCAACAACTACTTCGTCGCCAGGACACCTGGCAAGGCCCCGGCCGGAAAGCCGCCCGCGAAGAACGTCGGCATACCGGTTTCCCGGCCCTGGACCGCCTGCTCTGGCAAGGTGGCTGGCCCAATCAGGGGCTGGTGGAACTGCTCTGTCCGCTGCCTTGTCCGTCATTGCTGCACTTGCTGTTGCCCCTGTTACGTCGCCGTGAGGACGGCGCCCGCATCATCGCCAATCCCCCGGCCCGGCCTTCCGCCGCCGCTCTGAAGCGGGCCGGGCTGCCACTGGAGCAAATCCTGGTGCTGCAGGCCCGGGAACGCGCCACGCTGTTGCGTGCCTGCCTGGAAGCCGCCGCCAGCGACACTCTGGACAGCCTGGTGTTGTGGGCACCGGGCGGCGCTCTGCCCACCGGGACCCTGCGCCGTCTGCACATGGCCGCGCAGCAGGGCCGTTGTCTGTTTCTGCTGGTGCGCCCACTGCGGGCCTCGAAACAACCCAGCCCGGCGCCTCTGCGTCTGCTGCTGGACGCCGGTCAACCCGGCGAGCTGACCGTCACCATTGGCAAGCAGCCCGGTGGCCGCCACGGTCAGCAGTGCCAGTTGGTGGTGCTGCCCGAGCATCTGCGCCACCCCCCGCCGCCCTGCGCCACCATGGCGGCCCGGACCCGCCGCCCGGAGACCGCCACGGCGCCCTCTCTGCTGGCACTGCCGGCGCCAACATCGGAGGTCCGTCCATGAATCCCCCTTTGTGGCTGGCCCTGCATTTTCCTTTGCTGGCTCTGGAAGCCGTGAATGGCCCGAGCCCCGAGCCCCGTGTGCTGGTGCAACAGCAACGGATCATCCTGGCCAATGCCGCCGCCCGCGGCACCGGAGTGAGCGCCGGATTACGCCTGGGCACGGCCCGTGCTTTATGCGACGACCTCCAGGTGCAACAAGCCGACCCCCAGCAGGAGGAACGGGCTTTGCTACGGGAGGCTCGTCACTTACTGGCCATGACACCACAAGTCTGCCTGGCGCCACCTCATACCCTGCTGCTGGAAGTCGGCGGCTGCCTGAGCCTGTTCGGCGGCTTCAGCGAGTTGCTGTCACGAGTGGATCAATACCGCCTGCACTGCCCGCTAACCAGCCATCTGGGCCTTGGCCCCACACCACTGGCGGCCTGGCATCTCACCGAGCTGCCTAGCCTTGAACACCTGCCCGAGCGCAGCCGTTTTCAGGCCTGGCTGGCGACTCTGCCAATCGACACCCTGGCCCTGGAAGACGCCGTGAAAGAGCGTCTGCGGGCCCCGGGCTTTCACACCCTCGGCGATCTGTTCGCACTGCCGCGGGCCGCGCTCGGCAAACGATTCGGCGTTTCCTTTCTGGACTGGCTGCAACGCCTGCTCGGAGAGAAAGCGGACGTGCGCCGGGCGATTCCCGCTCCCGCACCGTTCCGGGAACAACAGCAATTCGATGATCCGATAAATGATCAGGCCCTGCTCAAAATCCCCATGGCGGCGCTGCTTGAGCAGATGGAGCAACACCTGAGGCGCTATCAGGAGCAGGTGCTGGCGATACGCTGGCATTTGCGTCTGGACAATCGCGAACGGCACACCCTGCTGGTGCGCCGGGCCCAGCCGGCCCATGACGCCGCCGGCTGGCTCGATCTGAGCCTGCGTCGCCTGGAGAACCAGCCTTTGGACGGCGCGGTACTGGGACTGGGTTTGGATACCAGCCGGCCACGACCATTGAACCCCGGCCTTGCCGCCCTGTTCCCGGAACCCGGCGCCCGCGCTCCGCTGACTGGCCTGCTGGAAAAGCTGGTGGACACTCCCGGGCTGGCGCTTTATCGCCCGGCCCTGGCCGACGATCACTTGCCGGAATACAGCGAATGCCGTCAGCCCCCGTTTGGCGTGAAACCACGGGAGCCTGAACAGGATCAGGCGGATCAGGACCGCCCCCTGTGGTTATTGGAATCCCCGCTGAGACTGCACCAGGATAACGGTGTACCGATATGGCGGGGGCGGCCCCTGCGACTGTTTCCGCAACAGGAGCGTTTCAGCCAGCCCTGGCGGGGAACGATGCCCCGCCACTATCGGCTGGCGCATCATCCCCAGGGGGAATGCTGCTGGCTGTTCCAGGACGCCCGACAGCAGTGGTGGTTACATGGGTTTTTCTAGGGCCTGGGGCCATACGGTTATCCCGGAGGTTATCACCCGGCCACCGCTCGACCACGCTGGCACGCAACACGCTTACACGCCATGCTTACTAACTCTGTGGACAGCCGGGAAAGCCTTTTGCCAACGGAAAGAGGATGACCCTTTCGACCACAGAGGCTTCCACGTGTTGCGTGCCAGCGTGTTCGCGTGCCAGCGTTTCCCGTCAACGTGGCACCCGTCCCATCAGGTAGAACTCCTCGTTGGGCGGTGTTCCGGTGAGATTGACCAAGCGATTGGACATACCGAAGAAGGCGGCGATGGCGCCAATATCCCACATGTCCTCGGTGGTGAAGCCCACCTCCGCCAAGCGGGCCTCCCAGTCGTCGTTCATCTCCCCCTGTTCCAGGGCCAGATGGAACGCGAAGTCCAGCATCACCCGATGACGCTCACTGATCGGCGCGGTGCGGTGGTTGATCGCCACCTGATCCGCCACCAGCGGATTCTTGCTGTAGATCCGCAGCAGAGCGCCATGGGCCACCACACAGTACAGACAGTGATTCCGGGCGCTGGTGGCGACCACGATCATTTCCTTTTCCGCTTTGCTCAGGGTGTCGGACTCGCGTTCCATGAGAGCATCGTGATAAGCGAAAAAAGCGCGAAATTCCGCCGGGCGGCGGGCCAGCATGAGAAACACATTGGGCACGAAGCCGGCTTTTTCCTGCACGCCAAGAATCACCTCGCGGATGTCTTCAGGCAGGTTGTCCAGACTTTCCGGTATGGGAAAGCGTTTGTTATTCAGAGTCATGGTGGTATCCCAAGGCAAACGAGTGAAACAGGATTTCCAGTTAACGTTAACGTCAGGTTGATGTCCATCCCTCGACGGCAAGATCGAGGGACATCAGGGAGTCACGCATGACCCCGGATTCCCTGCCCTTCGCCGAGCTGCATTGCACCAGTGCCTTCAGCTTTCTCATCGGCGCCAGCCAGCCGGAGGAGTTGGTACAACGTGCCCACGAACTGGGCTACCGGGCTCTGGCGCTCACCGATGACGCCTCCCTGGCCGGGGTGGTGCGGGCCTGGCGGGCGCACAAGGAATTGCGGGACGGCAGCGGCACCGCCCTGAAACTGATCATTGGCAGCGCCTTTCACCTGGATACCGATCAGGGCGCGCTGCATCTGGTATTACTGGCCAGGAACCGGCGCGCCTACGGCGAAATCGCCACCTTGATCACCCAGGGACGACGGCGGGCGGAAAAAGGAAAATACCAACTGCACTGGCGGGATCTGACACGGCTGGAGCGCCATGCCCTGTGCCTGTGGTTCCCCGCCGGCGATGGCCGCGATCCCCATCATGCCGCCTTGCTCCAGGCTCATTTCGGCGATCGCTTCTGGCTTGCCTGCGAATTGCTGCAGGACCGTAACGACGCCCTGCACTATCGCTATTGCCTGGATCTGGCGCACCGCTTCGAGCTCGCCATGAGCGCCGCCAACGATGTGCATTATCATCGCGCCGAGCGGCAAAGACTGCAGGATGTGCTCACCGCGCTGCGACTGAACACCTCGGTGTACGAGTTGGGCCGCCGCCGGTTCCAGAATGATCAGCGGCATCTGCGTCCGTTGGAAACCCTGGCCGATATTTACCCGGAAACCCTGCTTCGCGAGGCCGCCTGGATCGCCGACCAGTGCGAGTTCGAGCTGGACGAAATCCGCTACCAGTATCCGCAAGAAGTCGTGCCGCCGGGTCAGAACGCCGACGATTATCTGGCCGCCCTAACCCATCAAGGCGCCGCGCAACGTTATCCCGGGGGCGTACCCGCCTCCGTACAGACGCTGCTGGAACGGGAACTGGCGCTGATCCGCGAACTGGAATACGCCCATTACTTTCTCACCGTCCACGACATCGTCGCCTTCGCCCGCGGCCAGGGCATTCTTTGCCAGGGCCGCGGGTCCGCCGCCAATTCCGCGGTGTGTTACTGCCTGGGCGTTACCGAAGTGGACCCCGAGCGCAGCCAGCTTCTGTTCGAGCGCTTCATTTCCAAGGAACGGCGGGAGCCGCCGGACATCGACGTGGACTTCGAGCACGAGCGCCGCGAGGAGGTGATGCAGTACCTGTACCGCAAATACGGCCGGGACCGCGCCGCCCTTGCCGCCACCGTGATCCATTACCGCACCCGTTCGGCGGTGCGCGACGTGGGCCGGGCCCTGGGCGTGGATCTGTCGATCATCGAGCGGCTCAGCACCAATCTGGCCTGGTGGGACAAACCCGCCGATCTGCAGGAGCGGTTCCGTGAAGTGGGTCTGGGCGATACCGCCCTGGGCCGGCAGTACCGGGCGCTGGTGTTTGAACTGGTCGGCTTTCCCCGGCATCTGTCCCAGCACGTGGGCGGTTTCGTCATTACCCGCGATCCGGTGCCTACGCTGGTGCCGGTGGAAAACGCCGCCATGGCCGATCGCACCGTGATCCAATGGGACAAGGACGACCTGGAAGCCCTCGGGCTGATGAAGGTGGACGTGCTGGCCCTGGGCATGCTCACCGCGATCCGCAAAACCCTGGATCTGGTCGGTCACTACCGCGGCCGGCCGCTGATCATGCAGGACATCCCCACCGAGGATCCCGCCACCTACGACATGCTCTGCAAGGGCAACAGCCTGGGGGTCTTCCAGGTGGAGTCCCGGGCGCAGATGAACATGCTGCCGCGGCTGCGGCCACGCAAGTTCTACGATCTGGTGATCGAGGTGGCCATCGTTCGCCCCGGCCCGATTCAGGGTGACATGGTGCATCCCTATTTGCGCCGTCGAGATGGTCTGGAAGAACCCGATTACCCGGACCCGAAAGTGGAAGCGGTACTGAAACGCACCCTGGGCATCCCCATCTTCCAGGAGCAGGTGATCCAACTGGTCATGGTGGCGGCGAAATTTTCCGGCGGCGAGGCGGATCAGTTACGCCGGGCCATGGCCCGCTGGGGCAAGAGCGGCGAACTGATGCAGTTCCAGGACAAGGTGATCCAGGGCATGCGCGCCAACGGCTACAGCGAGGACTATGCCCAGCGCCTGTTCGAGCAAATGAAGGGCTTCGGCGGCTACGGTTTCCCGGAATCCCATTCCGCCAGTTTCGCCCTGCTGGTGTACGTGTCCGCCTGGCTCAAACGCCATCACACCAGCGCCTTTTACTGCGGCTTGCTCAACAGCTTGCCGATGGGCTTTTACAGCCCCTCGCAAATCCTTCAGGACGCGCGCCGCCACGCCATTGAACTGCGCCCCCTGGACGTACGGCACAGCCACTGGGACCACACTCTGGAAGAGACACAAAGACAGAAGCTCGGGGTACAGCCGGCCTTGCGGCTGGGGTTTCGTCAGTTGAAAGGATTCAATCCGGAAGCCGCCGAGCGCCTGGTGCGGGCCCGTGCCGAGCACCCTTTCAGCAGTGTGCGTGACCTGTGCCAGCGGGCCCGTCTCAATCAACGGGAACGGGAAGCGCTGGTGGCCGGCAACGCACTGCGCGCTCTCAGCGGCCACCGCCACCAGGGCCACTGGGAAATCCAGGGACTGGAAGCGCCGCGCCCGCTGCTTGAAACGGAGCGCGGGGCCGGCAAGGACCATGACGGGGTCTACCTCGACGCCCCTTCGGAGCACGCCAATCTGCTGCAGGATTACCGTCACCTGGGTCTGACCCTGGGCCGTCATCCCATGGCCCTGGTCCGCCATCTGCCCCGCTTTCGCGGCTGCCGCCGGGCACGGGAATTGAAGCGGGGCCGCCAGGGGCAACTGATCCGGGTCGCCGGACTGGTGACCAACCGGCAAAGACCCGGCTCCGCCAAAGGCGCGCTGTTCATGACACTGGAGGATGAGACCGGCAACACCAACGTGGTGATCTGGAACGCCATTCAGGAGCGGTTCCGCAAAACCCTGCTGCGCAGTCCTCTGGTGATCGTCAAAGGCACTCTGGAAATCAGTCCGGAGGGTATCGTGCATCTGATGGCCGGAGCCTTGATCGATGCCGGTGATGCACTCAGGGAATTGAATATCAAGTCGCGGGATTTTCGCTAAGAGGGCAGCAAGAGTATCCGCTCCAAAGCAAAAACCCCCGCTCAATGAGCGAGGGTTTTTATAGTGGCGTCCCCTAGGGGAGTCGAACCCCTGTTACCGCCGTGAAAGGGCGGTGTCCTAGGCCACTAGACGAAGGGGACGTATTTGGTGGAGCTAGGCGGGATCGAACCGCCGACCTCTACAATGCCATTGTAGCGCTCTCCCAGCTGAGCTATAGCCCCAGATTCTGACCACCGGTATGTGCGTCCCGTGTGGTGCGGCGTATTCTACCCAGGGGCCCTATCCTGTCAAGCACTTAGCGGCGGTTTTTCACGGTTTTTGCCCCGTCTGTTCATCCCTTGGTCAAATTGCCGGAATCTTAATCAGCCTGGGATAACAGCCCCGCGTAGGCCTTCTCCAGCTTCTTGGTTTGCTTCTTGGAGACCCCACCCAGCACCTCCACCGCGTGACGCAATCGCGCCCGGCTGATATCCGCGCCCAGCAATGCCATGCTGTCCACCACCGAGAAACTGGCGCTGGTGCCGGCGATCGCCACGAACACCGGAAACAGGAAGTCGCGGATTTTCACATCCAGAGCATCCGCCAGGGCTTTGGCGTCGGCGAACAGATTATCCCGGTTCCAGCTGCGCTGGGCCTCGCAGGACCAGAGGAAGAACTGCAGCCATTCCTTCATATCCTCGGTGCTGTACTGCTTATGCTCAAAATCCTGTTCGCTGATGGACAGCATCCCGGAGAAACAGAAGCCGGCCTTGTCCACCACGTCACTCAGTGTTTCCACCCGCTGCTTGATGTGCGGCAGCACCTGCATTACGTAGTCCCGATTGAAGGCCCAGCCCATCAGTTGTTGCAGGAACTGTTCGTCGGACAAATCACGCAGCCACTGGCCGTTGAGCCAGCTCAGTTTCTCCACGTCGAACACCGGCCCGCCCAGGGACACGCGGTTGATGTCGAAAGCCGCTTCCATCTCACTCAGAGAGAAGCGCTCACGTTCATCGGGCATGGACCAGCCCATGCGGCCGAGGTAGTTCACCAGCGCTTCCGGCAGGAAGCCCATGCGACGATAGAAATGGATACTGGTGGGGTTCTTGCGCTTGCTGAGCTTGGATTTGTCCGGATTACGCAGCAGCGGCATGTGGCACAGCGCCGGCATGTCCCAGCCGAAATACTCGTACAGCAGCTTGTGTTTCGGCGCGGAGTTCAGCCATTCCTCACCGCGCAGCACATGAGTGATGCCCATCAGATGATCATCCACCACATTGGCCAGATGATAGGTGGGCAGGCCATCGGATTTCAGCAGGACCTGCGCGTCGGCCAGGGCCCAATCCAGCTCCACGGTACCGCGCAGCATGTCCTCGATGGCACAGCGGCCATCCTCCGGTACCCGCATACGGATCACGTAAGGCGCCCCTTCCGCTTCACGGCGGGCCTGCTCGGTCTCATCCAGCTCCAGATCACGGGGTTTCAATGCCCGGTTTTCACCGCTCTCCTTGATCCGGGCACGTAACGTGTCCAGTTCCTCGGCGCTGCGGTAGCACTTGAAGGCGTGGCCGGCCTGAACCAATTGCTCGGCGTACTGACTATAGATATCGCCGCGCTCACTTTGGCGGTAAGGCGCGTGAGGGCCACCGACGTCCGGCCCCTCGTCCCAATCCAGCCCCAGCCAGCGCAGGGAATCCAGGATCGCCTGCTCCGACTCCGCGGTGGAGCGCACCTGGTCGGTGTCCTCGATCCTGAGAATGAACTGACCACCGTGCTGACGGGCAAAACAACGATTGAACAAAGCAATGTAGGCGGTGCCCACATGGGGATCGCCAGTGGGGGACGGGGCTACCCGGGTACGAACGGTCATGACAACTCCACGGCCGGAAAAAGGCGGCATTATACGGCATTTGCCGGCACGCCGACATGCAACATGCTATTCGCCCGCCGCCCGGCACCTTCCCTATTTGACAAAAAACGGCAACAGGAGGACCTTTTTGTATCCGGTCTGTCTGGCATTGGATCCATGCCGACCGACTTTGACGCTGTTACTTTCTTCGCCGTAATCAAGGAGGGCCTGAAATGAAAGTACTACTGACCGCCGCGCTGCTGGTGCTGGCACCGTTCGCCGCCGCCATCGAGCGCACTCCCGCGCCGCCCGAAGCCGAGGTGTATTTCATCACACCACAGGACGGTGACACCGTCTCCGGGCCGGTCACCGTGAAATTCGGTCTCAAAGGCATGGGCGTGGCCCCCGCCGGCGTCACCCAGGACAACACCGGGCACCACCACCTCCTGGTGGATCTGAAGGAGGCGGTGAACGAGGATCAGCCTCTGCCCAGTAATGACAACGTGCGCCATTTCGGCGGCGGCCAGACCGAAACCACGCTGGATCTGCCACCGGGCGAACATACCCTGCAACTGATCATGGGCGATGCCCGCCACGTGCCGTTCGAGCCTTCCATCACCAGCGAGGAAATCACCATCACGGTGAAGTAAACCGGTTCCGCGGCGGGGCTCTCCGCCCCGCCCCGCCGTTGTGTTGCCTTCTCCGCTATCAACGCAACAGCAAGTGCGGCACCTTCGCCTCTCGCAGCATTTCATTGGTGGTACTGCCCAGCAGGAATTCCCGGATACGGGAATGGCCGTAAGCGCCCATCACCAGCAGCTCGATACCATGCTCCTGCTGATAACGATGTAACGCCGGTTCCACTTCGCCTTCCAGGATGGCGGTGAAGACCTGATGACCACCTTCGGACAAGCGCTCCCCGGCCCAGGCCAGCTCTTCATGACGGGCATGCTGTCCGTCATCAACGGTCACCAGATGACACTCCAGACCACGGAACAGCGGACTGGCGGCCAGCATTTCCACACCCTTGCGGCAAGTATCACTGCCGTCGAAAGCCAGCATGATCACGCCGGGTTCGGAGAACGTCTCGGGCACCACCAGTATCGGCCGGTAAACCGCCCGGACCACCCGCTCCACGTTATCCCCCACTTTGGCGGACGCCCCCTGATGCTCGGTGCCCTGCCGGCCGATCACCAGCAGCCGGGTCTCGTCCTGAAGTGCCAGCAGGCTTTCCAACAGATCGCCATGGCGTTGCTGCAACTCCGGCTCCTCAATGCCTTTGTCCATCGCGCGGGCCTTGGCCGCGTCCAGCATCAACTTTCCCTGTTCCATGGCCACCCGGTTACGGCGGGCATCCAGGTCGGCCAGCTCTTCCATCAGATGTTCACGGGCGCCCAGGCTCAAGGACCCGCTCAAATCCGTGGGGGTGCTCGGATAACGTTGCTGATCCAGCACATGCAGCAGCTTCAGCGGCGCGTCCAGGCGCCGGCTGGCCCAAACCCCGGCATCACATACCGCGCTGGCGGCCACTGACCCATCAATACAGGCAACGACTTTGCTCATGTTGTTTTCCTCAATGTCCGCCCATCAGTTTTTCCACGGCATCCGGCTTATCGTGCACCGCGTATTTGTCCACCAGAGTGGCACTGGCCTCATTAAGGCCGATCAGTTCCACATCGGTGCCTTCCCGGCGGAACTTGATGATCGCCTTATCCAGAGCACCAATGGCGGTGATATCCCAAAAGTGGGCCCGATGTACATCGATAACCACTTTTTCCAGGGCCTCACGGAAATCGAAGGCGTCCAGGAACTGTTCCGATGAGGTGAAAAACACCTGGCCCACCACATGATAGGTACGTTCGCCGGGGGCGTCCTGTTCCGAACGCACATAAAACACCCGCCCGACTTTATTGGCGTAGAACAGCGCGCTCAGCACCACGCCAACGGCAACCCCCAGGGCCAGGTTATGAGTGGCCACGGTGACCACCACCGTGGCCAGCATGACGATGGTGCTGCTGGGCGGATGGCGGCGCAGGTTCACCAGCGATTCCCAACTGAACGTCCCGATGGACACCATGACCATCACCGCCACCAGGGCGGCCATCGGAATCCGCGACACGTGATCGCCGAGAAACACCACCAGGATCAGCAACACCACACCGGCCACCAGCGTGGACAAGCGGGTACGGCCACCGGATTTCACGTTGATCATGGACTGGCCGATCATCGCGCAACCGGCCATGCCGCCAAAGAAACCGGCGACAATATTGGCGATGCCCTGCCCCTTGCACTCGCGGTTCTTATTGCTCTCGGTGTCGGTCAGTTCATCGATGATGGCGGCGGTCATCATCGACTCCAGCAGCCCCACTATCGCCAGCGTCAGGGATACCGGGAAAATGATCTTCAGGGTTTCCAGGGTCAACGGGATATCCGGCAGCAGGAATACCGGCAGGCTGTCCGGCAGGTCGCCCTTATCCCCCACCGTGGGAACGTCCCAGCCCATCGCCACGCACAACACGGTAAGACCGATGATGCAGATCAAGGGCGAAGGCACCGCTTTGGTTAGCAACGGAAACAGATAAATAATCCCCAGGCCGCCGACCACCAACGGATAGACCAGCCACGGCACGTCCACCAGTTCCTTGAACTGAGCCACGAAGATCAGGATCGCCAGGGCATTGACGAAACCGGTGACCACCGACCGGGATACGAATCGCATCAGTTGCCCCAGCCTCAGAAAGCCGGCGATGATCTGCAGCACACCAGCCAGAATCGTCGCCGCCAGCAGATATTCCAGGCCATGCTCCTTGACCAGGGTCACCATCACCAGCGCCATGGCGCCGGTGGCGGCGGAAATCATGCCGGGCCGGCCACCGGCGAAGGCGGTGACCACGGCAATACAGAACGATGCGTAAAGACCCACTTTGGGGTCTACCTCGGCGATGATGGAAAAAGCGATGGCCTCGGGGATCAATGCCAGCGCCACGACAATGCCGGCGAGCACGTCCGCGCGAACATTGCTGAACCAATGCTCTTTAAGGGAAGCAATCATTAACGGAAAACCCCATGTACGTATGCAAAAAACAACACCACAAAAGGCGGCAACAAAAATTGCCTGAAGCAATTTGGGCATAAAAACAGGCGATAAATCGCGAATACGGGACCAGAGTCCCGCGGGAACCAGGAAGTTCCGGGGATGAACACCGTCGGGCCGGCGCGAGAAGCACCTGCCGGGTGTCGGAAGATCCGCGCGCTAGGGCGGAGTCAGGCCATCAAGGATGGCGGAGGAATGCGAATGAAACATGAAAATCAGACATTACCCGTCATGGAAAGCGGCGCAGTCTACCAGCCCGCGCCGGCTATTCCCACCTCGGATCCGGCTTTGCCCCGGCCCGACCAATGCCTGTCCGTGCCGCCGCCGCTGGACTGTGGCCACAATGACCATCGCACGCAGCCGTGCTATGACTTTCCAGCCCATACCTCAGGTTTGCGTGCAGCCCAAGGCAAAGCGCGCTCTAGCTGACCCGCCAGACGCAGCAGCATGTCCTCTCGACCAAAGCCCGCTGAGAACTGTATGCCTATAGGAAGACCCGTTTCCGGATCAAACGCCAATGGCATGGACATAGAAGGGGATCCAGTCACATTCGCCAATGCGGCGAACGGCGAGTGGCTGAATACGCGATCTATCCAGCTCCTACCATCCAGATGCTCCTGACCTACGTTATAACTGCCTATTGCTGGGGGCAGCTCTGGCAGAGTCGGACTCAGCAGGATGTCGTATTTGCAGAAGAAATGCCCCATGCTGCGAGTAACAAGATTTCTTGAATGCATGGCCTCCAGCAAATCGGTGGCGGTGAGTTGATGCCCCATCCGATGCAACGAAAGAGTGGCGGGCTCAAGCGTGCCGGCATCAATGGGTCGGCCTGTTTCCGCAGCGATGGCGTCGATCCAGGCAGCCGTATTTGCTGACCAGAACCGGGCATTCATTTCAACAAAGCTTTCCCAGCTTACCCCCATGTCCAAACAGACCTCGTCCACACTATGCCCCATGCCTTGGAGCTGGATCGCAACATTGCGAGTCGCGTTTACGACCGGTTCGACGGAGCGACTGTTGCTCAGCGGATGCAGGAGAAGGCCAATCCGCAGCGACCCAGGTTCACGAGTGGTTTCCGATAAATAGGAATGGCGCGGCTTGGCGATCTCAAAGGGATCACCCACGGCTCCGCCCTCGATGGCATCCAGTAAAGCGGCACTATCGCGCACTGTTCGACTGACCACACCGTGTACGGCAAGCCCGGCCCACACCTCGTCCACCGCCGGCCCCATGGAAATTCTGCCGCGGCTGGACTTAAGCCCGAATAGTCCGGTAGAGGCTGCAGGTACACGGATGGAACCACCGCCATCGGTGGCATGCGCCGCCGGTACCAGACCAGCTGCTACGGCAGCCGCCGAGCCGCCACTTGACCCGCCAGCGCTGCGGCTCAGATCCCATGGATTGCGGGTCGGCCCCGAAAATACCGACTCGGTGGTTGTACTGGCAGCCAATTCCGGAGTAGTGGTTCTGCCGATGGTAACCAGACCTGCCTGCCGCAAGCGGACCATCAGGTTAGAGTCCTCGTCGGCGATGCACCCGGCCGCCAAGCGACTGCCCAGCTCATTCAGGTGCCCCTTGGCAGTAAGCCCCAAGTCCTTGACCAGAAAGGGCACGCCCTTGAACGGCCCGGTAGCGGCCCGGGGTTCACTCCTCCAAACCTCAACCAACGCATTGATCTTCGGATTGAGTTGCTCAATGGCGGACAGCGCCGCGATACTGACTTCGGCTTGGGTGACTTGACCGCTGGCGATCAGCTCAGCAAGACCCAGTGCATCGTATTCGGCATATTCAGCGGTTCTCATCAAATTCTCCGAGCCATTTACTTGGCAAAAGCGGTATGATTGTACTTGTCAGTATCGAACGATACTTACTAGTATAGCAAGATACTGAAAAGTATCGCTGTCAAGCGGAGAACACCATGCGGCCCGAACGAATTCCACAGTTGCCCCCCAAAGAAAGGATCCTCGATGCAGCCGAGGAGCTGTTTCTTACTGAAGGCATCAGTCGGGTTACGGTGGATGCCATCGCGGCAAAGGCCAAATCCACCAAGATGACCCTCTACCGGCATTTCGATTCGAAAGACGCGCTCGTTCTTGAGTGGTTACGATTGCTCGTCGATAAATATTCCGAGGTCTTCGAAGAGCTTTCGGCACAGTACACCGGTGACCCCAAGGCGCAGATTCTCGGCTTGGCCAAGTTCATCGCGCATGACCTTTCGACTGCTTCTTACAGGGGCTGTCCTTTCACCAATTCATTGGCGGAAATACCTGAGCCAGACAATCCCGCCCGCCGACTCATCGAAGAACATAAAAAGCGCCAATTCCTCCGGTTAGCGACTCTCTGTACCGAGGCGGGTCTGCCCGAGCCGAAAGAAGCGGCGATGGAGCTCACTTACCTGATGGAGGGGGCTCAGGTCGTTTCGCAGAACAAAAGCATCGCCGGCGTCGGTGAAAACCTCATCAGGATGATTCGGGAAAAACTCACCGCAATAACGGCGAACACCGTATGAATTCTGGATTTACCGGCAGCGAGCCGGATAGACGGCTATCCGTGGCGCCGATGATGGACTACACCACCCGCGATTACCGTTATCTGGCGCGGCTGATCAGCCGTCACACGCTGCTGTACACGGAAATGGTGGTGGCCCAGGCGGTGATCCATGGCGATCGCGAGCGGCTGCTGGGCTTTGATGACGCCGAGCACCCGGTGGCGGTGCAGCTCGGCGGCAGCGACCCGGCGCAACTGGCGGAGGCCGCGCGCATCTGCGCCGACTACGGCTATGATGAGATCAACCTGAACGTGGGTTGCCCCTCGGACCGGGTGCAGCAGGGCAAGATCGGCGCGGTGCTGATGGCGGAGCCGGATCTGGTGGCCCGTTGCGTGGAGGCCATGGCCCGGGTCAGCGCGGTGCCGGTCACGGTGAAGACCCGCATCGGTATCGATGACCAGGACGACTATCCGTTCCTGCAGCGCTTCGTCGCCCGCATGGATTCCGCCGGCTGCCGCAGTCTGACCATTCACGCCCGCAAGGCCATCCTCAATGGCCTGTCGCCGAAGGAGAACCGGGAAATTCCCCCGCTGATCTATGAGCGGGCCTACGCCATCAAGCAGGCATTCCCGCATCTTGAGGTCATTCTCAACGGCGGCCTGCGCGATTTGCCTTCCGTGCTGCACCATCTGGATCAGGTGGATGGTCTGATGATAGGCCGGGAAGCCTACGGCAACCCCTGGTGCCTGGCCGGTCTGGACGCCACCGTGTTCGGTGATCCCGCGCCACAACCGGATCGCCACCAGGTGGCACGAGCCTTCCTCCCCTATCTGGAGCAGCGCTACGCGGGCGGCTGTCACCCCAAGCATGTGCTGCGCCACGCCCTGAACCTGTTTCAGGGCATACCCGGCGCCCGCGCCTACCGCCGTCATCTGAGCGAGAACATGCACAAAGCGGACACCACCCCGAAGGTGTTCGAGGATGCGCTGGCGCTGGTGAGCTAAGGAATGCACTGGCAAGAACCTTCCCGGGTTCTTATGCTCTAATGCTCACTCACGTTTTTTTGGTTAATGGGACGGATCATGGCGAATCAGCGGCAGCAACTGGAGCAATGGACCACCGTGGTGGCGGACACCGGCGATATGGAGATGATCGCCGCTCTCGCCCCCTGTGACGCCACCACCAATCCCTCTTTGCTGTTGGCGGCGGCGCGGGACAGCCGCTACCAGTCCCTGCTGACCCAGGCCCGGAGCCTGGCCGCGGAAATGGGCCGCGGTCACGACCTGACCTGGTGCAGTGACGCCTACGCCTGTCTCGCCGGGCAAGCGGTGCTGGAGCACGTTCCAGGGCTGGTTTCCACCGAGGTCGACGCCCGCCTGTCCTTTGACACCCGCGCCACGGTGGAGCGGGCGCGGCGGCTGATGGCGCTGTACCGGGAACTGGATGTGGATCCGGATCGCATCCTGATCAAAATCGCCGCCACCTGGGAGGGCATCGAGGCCGCCCGTCTCCTCGAAGAGGAAGGTACCCGCTGCAACCTGACCCTGGTGTTTTCCCTGGCCCAGGCCCTGGCCGCCGCCGAGGCCGGCACCACGCTGATCTCCCCGTTCGTTGGCCGGATCCAGGACTGGCACGTCAAACGCGGCCTCGACATCCAGCACATCGACGACGATCCCGGCGTACAGTCGGTATGCGGTATTTTCCGTACCCTCAAGGCACGCGGGCTGGAAACCATCGTCATGGGCGCCAGCTTCCGCAACGCCGATCAAATCCGCGCCCTGGCCGGCTGTGACCGTCTCACCATCAGCCCGGCCCTGCTGGAAACCCTGGCCGCCGACGAAAATCCGCTGACCCAGGCCCTGGACGCCGCCGACGTGGAACCGGACGAAGACTGGACACCGATCAGCGAGGCCGGTTTCCGCTGGGCAATGAATCAAGACCCCATGGCCAACGACCTGCTCAGCGATGGCATCCGCCGCTTCGCCGCGGATCAGGTCGCGCTGGAAACTTTGTTAAGCGAGGAGGAACGTGCCGCGTGAATTGGATTGCCCGCCTGTTCGAACCCCAGACCACCCGGGAACCGGTAACGGAGCTGGATTTGCACCGGGCCGCCGCCGCCCTGCTGCTGGAAGTGGCGCGCACCGACGGCCGCATTGATGATCGCGAAAAACAAAGCCTGTTCAAGGCGGTGCGCCAGCGCTGGCAACTGGACAGCGACGAACTGGAGGAGATCGTCGCTGAGTTGCATGAACAGGTGGAAGGCGCCACCGATCTATATGAATTCACCAGTCCGTTGCGTGAACATTGGGGCCCGGAACCCCGGGCCCGTTTGATCGAGGACATGTGGGCCGTGGCCGCCGCCGACGGCAAGGTGGACGTGTACGAAGAGCATCTGATCCGCCGGGTGGCGGACCTGCTCTACGTGTCTCACGGCGATTATATTCGCGCCAAACTCGCCGCCACCGGCGAATAGTAATCCGCGCGGATCACCATTGCGGTTCCGATTCCGCCCCCTGCTCTTCTGACGGCGCCGCTTGCCCTTCGGCTTTCGGCGCCGGTCCCGGCACCCGGCTCAGTCCTTCCCCCTTCATGCGCTGGTTAATGTAGAAATTACGGATGAAGGTGTAACGGTCGCCGATGATGTTGCGTTCCAGATCGAGCAGATCGGCGCGCAGATCCACCGCGTAAACCGCGCTGAAGATGAGACGATCCGTGGTGTCTTCCAGCAAATAGTGAGACAACCGCATATAGTCTTCCGGCCAGATAGTGGCGGCATCCCGGACCGTGGACGGGCCGAACAACGGCAGCACAAGATAGGGGCCGGAGTCCACGCCCCAGCGTCCCAGAGTCAGGCCCAGATCAGTCTTGTGTTTCGGAATGTCCAGCTCGGACGCCACGTCAAACAGGCCAGCCAGCCCCAGAGTGGTGTTCACCGAGAAGCGGCCGAAATTGTCCCGCGCCTGCCCCCAGCGCCACTGGAGCACATTGTTCAGCCCGCTGCGGAAGTCCTGCAGGTTGGCGAAAAAACGGGTAAAGGTATCGTCCAGCCATTGCGGAGTAACGAATCGATACCCCTTGGCCGCCGGCTTCAGCGCGTAGCGATCCACGAACTCATTGAAACCGAACATTTTGCGGTTGAAGCCTTCCCAGGGATCAATCTCTTCCCAGTCCATGGCGGGGCCGGCGAAGGGGTCGTCCAGGTCACCGGAACCGGAGCCGGAGCCGGAGCCGGCCCAGTCGTCGCCGCCTTCACCCCAGCCGTCATCCGCGGCCGGAGCGCTTTCCCCCCAATCGTCCCCACCATCAGCGGCGGACCCGGTGGGCAAGGCGTCCGGAGCGTCATCAACGGTGCTTTCCACCGTGCTTTCCACCTTGCCGCGTTCGGCGTCGGCGGCGCGCACCGCTTCCGGCGGCGCCAACGGCGCCCGGGCTTCGCTGTTATCCCGGGGCGTCTGCGCACACCCAACCACCAGGCCAGCGAAAGCCAGCAGAATCCATTTACGCACAAGCAATCCTCTGTTCGTTGGTGAGCGCATTATAGGCACGTCGGTGCCATCACTCCCAGGATCGGACACAGCCCCTGTCAAACCGGACAAGAGCCAAACCGGACAAGAGCGCGATTCAGCGTGCTCCCAGGATCACGTCCTTGCCGCGCAGTTGCTCCAGCAACTCAACGGCGAAACCATGCAGCGCACTCTGGTCGGCAAAGTTCAACTCTTCCGCCAGTCTTGTCAACACAGCCTCGCCCTGCTCTTCAGGACAGGCGGCCATCAATTGCAGCATGCGGGCGGTGGCCGGGTTCAATTCGGTGAAGCGGACTCTATCGCCCCGATCCCGGTGAATCAGCAGCCACACCAGCTCCGCCAGGGGCTGATCAGGACGATAGTCCGGACCGATCCGGTGAACCGGGAAGCGGTAACCCTGCAACACATGCAGGGGATTGAGCACCGGCACCCCGGCGAGCAGATCGCCGTCGGGGTCATAGCCCTGTTGGGGAATCTCCTCGGTGGCGGTGTCCAGGACCACCTCCATCCACTCGTAATGGGCCAGTTCCGCCAGATAGGGAGGGTCCTGGGGATCGGGCTGATACTCTCCGGCCAGAAAAGCAACGAACTCGCCGGGAATTTCCAGAAAGTAGGGTGAGTGGCTGTGGTGAGAATGAAAAAAAGCGCGCACCAGGGCCCGCCAGCGGGCTTCCGGCAAGACACCATGCAGGACCGGAAAGCCCTGGCTCAGGATGCCCTGCACATTATTGAAAAAGAGGTCGCGGTATACCGCAAGCCGGCGATCCTCCAACCCTTCCGGCGCCGCGTGCCGGTCCGGGTCGCGCAGATGGGCGGCGAAACGCCGCTGTACGGCAATAAAGTGCGGCTCGCTCATGCGGAGCTCCTGCCCGACTTCCGGGCCTGACCTTCCGTCTGCCGTTGGGTAGCGCCGATGCGGCTCAACTCCGCGAACAGGGTGTCGTTGTCGGGGAAGTTGAAATCTCGCTCCAACAACGTTGGCAGCACCCCGAAGCGCTGATAAGTGTGTTCCAGCAATGACCACACCGGCTCGATCACGGCGCTGCCGTGGGTATCCACCTTGAGATCCTCGGCCTCGTCGTAGTGGCCGGCGATATGCACATAGCAGATCCGCTCGCCGGGCAGGCCGTCAATGAAGCGGTACGGGTCGTAACCGTGGTTGATGCCGTTCACATAGGCGTTGTTGACGTCCAGCAGCAGACCGCAATCGGCCTCCTCAAGCACCGCGCGAATGAACTCCAGCTCGGTCATTTCGGCCGGACCGCCGGGCGGCGTGTAATAACTGACGTGTTCAATGCCGATCGGACGTTCAAGAAACGCCTGCACCTGCCGGATACGATCGGCGACGTAACGCACCGCCTCGCCGGTAAACGGTATCGGCATCAGATCATAAAGATGGCCACCGTCGCTGCAGTAGCTCAAATGTTCGGTATAACAGCGGATTTGATGCTCATCGAGAAACCGTTTGACCGCGGCCAGCAGTTCGAAATCCAGCGGATGGGGCCCACCCAGGGACAGGCTCAGGCCGTGGCAGACGAACGGGAAGCGTTCGGTGAAACGACGGAATTCCCGGCCCAGGCGACCGCCCATGGGAATCCAGTTTTCCGGCGCCACCTCCATGAACTGGAACGGCACGGTCTCGCATTGGGAAAGCGGGCCCATCAGGGCCCGCCGTAATCCCAGGCCGATCCCGTGGACCGGGGCAAGGGCTGTCATCATGGCACTCTTATATGAGGGGATTGGGGATCAGGCGGCTCCGCCGCACTTCCCTTCGCCGCATTTGCCTTCGGCGCCTTTCTCGCCTTTGTCTCCCTTGTCAGCACCACAGCTGCCCTCACCTTTCTTGTCGCCGCCACAACGGCCTTCGGCGCCTTTTTCGCCGTGCTTGTCGGCCAGCTGATAGCCCGCTCCGAGATCGGAGGCGGCGAACGGATTTTCAACCGCCTGGGCGGTCACCGGCAGGGACATCGCCGATGCGACAAAAGCGGCGCCAACGGTGGCCGCCAGAGGACTGAGTTTATTGGCTTTAGCCATGTCATCTTCTCCTGATTCGCTGATGGGGTCGAAACACCACCGAGACCCGGAATGGCCCGGTTCATGATTTCGACACTATAGTGATGCACGACGGGAGTAAACGTTACATGAAGATATGATATCCAGGAGCAAACCAGGGCCGGCCACCTTGGGGAAAGCGCGCCTGCATCGGGTACTGGCACCGAGAAGCCGGCCGGCGACGAAACCCGGTGCTCCGTCAAAGTTCGGATTTCAGTCTGTCGAAAGCGTCCCGCAGAAAGCTGGCCGCCGACTTTCTCTGCCCGTTCTGCTCCCTCCACGCCTGCAGCGCGAGTCTCATTGCTCCGATGGAAACCATTGCCACCATGCGCAGTGCCGCCCGGCGCTCGGGTTGCCGCCAGACTTCGCACAGCGTATCGAAAAGCACTTGTTCCTGATCCGCGTAATAGGCTTGTTTACGCGTGAGAAGCGCCTCGCTTGAGCGCATCAGATTGTCGACGGCCGTCATCTGCTCAGTGGTATAACGCTCAATGTGCTTCACCATCACATCGCGGACAGCATCAAGCGGCGGCACATCGGGGGATGTTCTTAGCAGATCGGCATACAGGCTGGCGGAATCGGCGTCACGCCAGAACAAGATGATGTCATCCTTCGCTTTGAAGTACGAAAAAAAGGTACGGCGTGAGATGCCGGCTTCCGCCGCGATAGCGTCCAGCGTCGTGCCCTCGTAACCATTGGCGAGGAACAGGCGTTGCGCAGCTTCGGCGATGCGCTGACGGGTTTCGCGGCGTTTGCGTTCCCGCGGGCTCTCCGTGGGCGCGGGTTTCACGGCAGGAGTATTTGCTGACATTTCGATGACCTGTTGCAAAAATGCACCAAGTGCATTATAAATTGCACCGAGTGCACAAATTCATGCACTCAGTTTATCTTTCCCACTCTCAGCCAGGCAAGCGCCATGACCCATTGGACAGTCTCCGACATTCCCTCTCAACGCGGCCGCACGGCGGTCGTCACTGGAACAGGCGGCCTGGGATTCCAGGATGCGCTGGCACTGGCCCGTGCCGGCGCCAACGTCATCATAGCAGGCCGAAACCCCTCGAAAGGGTGCGCGGCCGTGGATCAGATTCGGCAAAGCGTTCCCGGCGCGAGCGTGCTTTTCCAGGCACTGGATCTCGCCAGTCTCGACTCCATCGAGGCCTTCACCGACGAACTGCGAAGCTCACGCGACAGTCTGGAGCTGCTGATCAATAACGCGGGGGTAATGATGCCACCGAAACGACAGCAAACCGAGGATGGGTTCGAATTGCAATTCGGCACTAACTATCTCGGGCACTTTGCCTTGACCGCCCGACTTCTGCCGTTGCTGTGCAAAGGCAACAAGCCGCGTGTCGTCAGCCTCTCAAGCGTCGCTGCCCGCAGCGGCACGATCAGCTTCGAGGATCTGCAAGCGCAGCGGAACTACAAGCCAATGCCCGTTTACAGCCAATCGAAACTGGCTTGCCTGATGTTCGCTCTTGAATTGCAACGCCGTAGCGATGCCGCCGGCTGGGGTATCCAGAGCGTCGCCGCCCATCCCGGTATTTCGCGCACCGAACTGCTGCCCAATGGCACCGGCGCATGGAGCGCTCCGGCTCTGGCTCGTCGTTTCCTGTGGTTCCTGTTCCAGCCGTCGGCACAGGGGGCATTGCCGACGCTCTTTGCCGCGACATCGCCACAGGCTCAGGGCGGCGTCTATTACGGCCCGGACAAGCTTGGTGAAATCCGCGGCTATCCCACTGTCGCCACAGTCCCTCCGCAAGCACTGGATATCAGCGCCGCGGAAAGGCTATGGAACGAGTCGGAACGGCAGACCGGAGTCACTTTTCCCATTATTGAAGAAGCGCGGGGAGCCGATAACCTCTGAGCAGCGTGTTCCCGGATTCAGCCTAAACCGGGTCGTTATAACGGCGGTTCAGCTTGCGCATGCCACCGATCCAGCGATCGTAGTCCGCGGTTTTGTTGCGCATGTATTCCAGCACTTCCGGGTGCGGCAGAACCAGGAAGGTCTCCTCCTGGATCGCTTTCAGGCAAGCCTGGGCCACCGGTTCCGGCTCCATCATGCCATTGATACTGGCGACGCCATCTTCCTTGCCCTTGGTCATGGCGGTGCGCACCGCCTGCGGGCACAGCACCGATACCTTGATGCCGTCATCGCCATAGGTCAGCGCCAGCCATTCGGCCAGCCCCACCGCCGCGTGTTTGGTCACCGCATAGGGCGCGGATCCCACTTGCGACAGCAGCCCGGCGGCGGAAGCCGTATTAAGCAAATAACCGCCGCCACGGGCGGTCATCTTCGGCACCAGGTGCCGTGCGGCGTAGACGTGGGCCATGACATTGATGTCCCAGATTCTCTGCCATACGTCGTTGCTCACTTCCGGCCCGCCACGGGTGGAAATGCCGGCGTTGGAGCAGAACAGATCAATCGGCCCTTCGCTGGTTTCCACCTCATCGATCAACGCCTGGATCTCACTTTCCTCGGCGACATTGACCCGTCGGCCGATGCCACCGATGGCGTCGGCGGTGGCCTGGGCGCCTTCGCCGTCCAGGTCGGCGCAGATCACACGCTTGGCGCCGGCCTTGGCGAAACACTCCGCCAGCGCGCGACCGATACCACCGGCGGCGCCGGTGACCACGACTATCCGGTCTTTAATTTCCATGCCTTCGCTCGCTGTTTGTTATTTGGAAAGGACCCGACCGGAATCGGGCCCACTCAACCTCAGGCCCACATATGCGTACCGCCGCAGACAGTCAGCGCCTGCCCGGTCATGTAACGGCTGGCGTCGGAGGCGAGGAATACCGACAGACCGCTGAAATCCTCCGGTTCACCCAAACGGCGCAGAGGAATCTGCGAATTGGCACGGGCTTCCGCTTCCGGATTGTCCCACAGCGCCTTGGCGAAATCGGTGCGCACCAGGCCCGGACAAATGGCGTTGGCGCGAATCCCTTGAGGGCCGTATTCCAACGCCAGATTACGCACCAGACCGATCAGCGCCAGTTTGGAGGTACCGTACAAACCCAGCGTATCGGAAGGTTTGTAGGCGCCGACGCTGGCGGTGAACATCATCGAACCGTTGCCCTTGGCGACCATGTCCGGTGCCACCAGACGCGCCAGCCAGAGGTTGGCCTGCACGTTGGTTTTCATGGTCTTTTCGTAGGCGTCGTCGGGAATCTCGGAAATCTTGCCGTAGAAAATATTGACCCCGGCATTGCCGACCAGAATGTCCACCGGCCCGGCGAGCTGGTGGGTTTTCTCCACCAGCGCTTCCAGTTCTTCCTTGCGACCGGCATTGGCCGCCACCGCGTGCACCCGTTCCACGCCCACCGCCTGATTGATATCAGCGGCGGCCTGGTCGAGGGTCTCCTGCTTGCGCGCGGAGATCACCACGGTGGCGCCGTGGGCGGCGAGGGCTTGCGCCATCGCCTTGCCCATGCCCTTGGAGGCGCCGGTCATCAGCGCCACCTTGCCGCTCAGGTCGAAGAGTGAGGTATCGACCATGACATCAGCCCCCGGACTGGTTGTAGCGGGTGACCTCGTTACGGGCGATGACATTGTGATGTACTTCATCCGGGCCATCGGCGAAACGCAGGGTGCGCTGCTGCATGTACATTTCGGACAACGGAGACCATTGGCTGATACCGGTGGCACCGTGGATCTGCATGGCCTGATCGATGATCTGGCAGCATTTCTCCGGCACCATCGCCTTGGCCATGGATACCCAGATACGCGCTTCCTTGTTGCCCATCACGTCCATTGCCTTGGCCGCCTTGAGCACCATCATTCGCATTGCCTCGATTTCGATGCGGGCACGGGAAACGGTTTCCATGTTCTTGCCCAGATCGAGGATCTTCTTGCCAAACGCTTCGCGGTTGAGGCCACGTTCCATCATCAAATCCAGGGCTTTTTCCGCCGAACCGATGGAGCGCATGCAATGGTGGATCCGGCCCGGGCCGAGACGAACCTGGGAGATCTCAAAGCCGCGGCCTTCGCCCCACAGGATGTTCTCCTTGGGTACCCGCACATTTTCCAGTTTGATGTGCATATGACCGTGCGGAGCGTGGTCATGACCGAACACGCACATCGGCCCGACAATGTTCACGCCGGGAGTGTCCATGGGCACCAGGATCTGCGACTGCTGACGGAACGTCGGCGCGTCGGGGCTGGTTTTGACCATACAGATCATGATCTTGCAACGCGGATCGCCGGCGCCGGAAATGTAGTATTTCTCGCCGTTGATGACCCACTCATCACCGTCCAGCACCGCGCTGGTTTCAATGTTGCGGGCATCGGAGGAGGCCACTTTCGGTTCGGTCATACCGAAACAGGAGCGGATCTCGCCATTGAGCAGCGGCTTGAGCCATTTTTCTTTCTGTTCCGGAGTACCCACGCGCTCGAGCACTTCCATGTTGCCAGTATCTGGCGCGGAGCAGTTCAGGGTCTGGGACGCCAGCGGGTTCTTGCCCAGTTCGAAAGCGATGTAGGCGTAATCCAGGTTGGACAGGCCTTCCCCGGTTTCCGCGTTGGGCAGGAAGAAGTTCCACAGCCCATTGGCCTTGGCCTTGCTTTTCGCTTCTTCCAGCAGTTCCAACTGGCCCGGCGCATGACTGAAGCGCTCGGCGCGACCTTCACCGAGACGGTGGTATTCCTCGGTGATCGGATCAACATTCTCACGAATATGTTTTTTTACCGCGTCCAGCAGCGGCTGCGCCTCTTCGGACATGGCGAGATTATTCAGATTGGTATCGTTACCCATGGTTTTACTCCTCAATATAATGGGGTCGGCGCGATCAGCGGTTCTTCCACTGCGGCGGGCGCTTTTCCACGAAGGCGTTGACGCCTTCCTTGAAGTCCTCGGTATGGCGCAAATCCTCGATCACCTCGCGACTGTACGCCAGACTTTGCTGCAAACGTTCCAGCTCATCCAGATGATTGAGAACCCGTTTGGTCGCCTTCACCGATGACGGCGATACGGCACAGATTTCCTCGGCCTTGGCCAGGGCCGCGTCCATCAGTTCATTTTGCGGATAGACCGCATTGACGAAGCCCAGCTCCCTGCCCTCGGCGGCGCTCGCCTGACGGCCGGACAGCATCATTTCCACCGCCTGTTTGCGGCCGATCTGCCGGCTCAGGCGCTGCACGCCGCCGGCGGCGGCGAACAAGCCGACCTTGACCTCCGGCAAAGCGAAGCGAGCGGTGTCGGCGGCGAGCAGAATGTCACAGCACAAAGCGGTTTCGAATCCTCCGCCCATGGCGAAGCCATTCACCGCGGCGATCAGCGGCTTTTCCAGATCGAAGCGCGTCGACAGGCCGGCGAAGCCGGTGGGCGGCGGCGTGCCCTTGCCGCCCTGGGCGGTGTACTTGAGATCGTTACCGGCGGAAAACGCCTTCTCGCCGGCACCGGTGAGCACCGCCACCCACAGATCATCGTCGGCGGCGAAGTCGTCCCACACGCGGGACATCTCATTGTGCATGGGCGCGTGCACGGCGTTGTACACTTCCGGCCGGTTCATGGTGACGATCAGAATCGGACCCCGGCGTTCGGTTTTGACGAATTCATAAGCCATGTCAGTTTCCTTGAGCGGCAGCTCCAGCTGCATTGTTATCTGTATCCGGCATGGACAGGCATGCGGCACGAATCGCGCGCCGGTCGATCTTGTCGGTGGCGCCACGGGCCAACGGACCGCTCTGCCACCAGAACCGTTCCGGCACTTTGAAATGGGCAAGGTGTTCGGCGACGCAGGCCTTCAATTCCGCCTCGCCCACCGCGCCCTCCTGTTTCAACACCATCCCCTGTTTCAACACCACAATAGCACCGACGATCTCGCCCAGGCGCTCGTCCGGTACCGAGAACACACAGGCCTCGGCGACCTCGGGGTGCTGATACAAAGCGTCTTCCACTTCCAGGCAAGCGATGTTCTCGCCGCCGCGAATGATGATGTCCTTTTTGCGGTCGACGATATACACCAGGCCGTCTTCATTGGCGCGGGCCATGTCACCAGTGTATAGCCAACCGTCACGCATCGCCGCGGCGGTGGCTTCCGGCTGGTTCAGATAGCAACGCATGTTGGCGGCGCTGCGCACCAGCAATTCACCCACTTCGCCCGGCGGCAGCGGCCGGTCCTGCTCATCGACGATGCGCATTTCCTGCAGCGGCGGCGTCAGGCGACCGGCCGCTTCCGGATTCTCCACATAGGGATCACCGGAAATAATGATGCCGAGCGCGTTGGTTTCGGTCATGCCCCAGCCGGAGGCAATGCTGGCGGCGGGAAAAGCATTGGCCAAACGTCCCACCTGGGCAGCCGGACGTTTGGCGCCGCCACCGCCGATGAATTCCAGCGAGGGCAACGGCTGGTCCAGACCCCGGGCAACCTCCATCAATTCCGCTGACTGGGTCGGTACGCCGACGAAGCGGGTCACCTGCTCGGCGTTGATGATACGAATCGCCTCCTCGGGATCCCATTTGTACATCAGGTTCAGGGTGGCGCCGGCGGCCAGTCCCTGAATCAGATTTGAATTCAGGGCGGTGACATGAAACAGCGGCGTCACCACCAATGAACAGGGCGGCCGCGTCGGCGCCGGCTGCTCCGGATCCATCAGCGCCGGCAGTAACCGCAGCATGATCAGCGAATAGACCGCCGACACCAGCCCCCGGTGAGTCAGCACCACGCCTTTGGGACGGCCGGTGGAGCCCGACGAGTACAACACCGCGAAATCATCGTCAGCATCGACCGGCACCGTCGGCCAGGACGCCTCCGGCACCCGCGCCAACAGATCCGAATAGTTGTGTTCTCCCTCCACATCGCGGACCGCGAACAGCACCAGCCCCAGACGTTGCGCGAACGGTTCGATACGCCGGTAACGGTCGTTGTCGGCGAACACCACCCGGGCGCCGCAATCCTCCAGCGCGAACGCCAGTTCCTCACCGGACCACCAGGCGTTCATCGGTACCACCACCGCGCCGATGGCGGTAGCCGCCAGTAGTAACAGCGGAAATTCCGGATAGTTGCGCATGGCCAGAGCCACCCGATCACCGGGCTGGACACCAAGCTCACTCAGGGCCCTGGCGAGCCGGTTGGCCTCGTCGACCAGACGCGGGTAATCCCAGCGTTCGTCTCGATACACCAGCACATCACGATCGCCATAAATCGCCTCCACCGACTGCAGTACCTCGCGCAAGTGCGCCGGGGTGTTGGCGAAAACCGGATACCGCTGTCCGCGAATGTCCGCTTCGGTAACGGCGAAACGTGGATCCGTGCTGGTGATATGGTCCACCGCCTGCTCCAGAGTCAGCGCCGGCGTATCGGTAACCGGGGCCTCCTGGGCGGCGGTCGGGTTATTGTCCCATCCTGACATTTTGTTGTTCTCTCTCTGCTCTCCCGGAGGGGCCCGTCCGCATCTCGCGGCCCGAAGGTCGCGGGCTGACGTTTGTCAGGGAAACGCTACGGCGGATCCGAAGGTGATGTCAAGCGCGACCCATGCACCCCGGCGAAGAATCATTCGAATGCATTGACCCGGGCTCCGTCCGTTCCTAGTATCTCATCCTGACAAACGTCAGCCGTGCACGTCCGACCGGTGACACGGCGCCGTTCGGTATCAAGGAACAGGCGCTCAATCCCGATCGTCGTTCGATGCCTTATTGATTCAAAGGCTCCCACTGGAAGGAAAGGGATATGAATAACAACGCCACCACCGCGGGCCCGCAGCTGGTCGCGCCCTTGCCCGCCCACCGCATCGACGCCGAGGCGCTGGCGCACTGGCTGCGCGATGCCCTGCCGGAGGCCGCCCAGGGCCTGACTGTCGAGCAATTCCAGGGCGGCATGTCCAACCCCACTTACCTGATCACCAGTGCCAGCGGCAAACGCTACGTATTGCGCAAGAAGCCCCCCGGCAAACTGCTGCCCAAGGCCCACGCGGTGGACCGCGAGCACGCGGTGATGCATGCGCTGGCCGATACCGGGGTGCCGGTGCCGCGCATGCTGGCCTACTGCGAGGATCCCGAAGTGATCGGCGCCGAGTTCTTCGTCATGGAGTTCGTGGAAGGGCGCATCATTCCGCCGCCCTCCATGGACCCGGTGGCCCGGGAAGAGCGCCCGGCCATTGCTCATGCCCTGATCGATACACTGGCACAACTGCACAGCGTGGACTGGAAAGCCGCCGGCCTTGAGCGCTTCGGGCGGCCGGAAGGGTATCTCAAACGCCAGACCGCGCGCTGGGCGGGACAGTACGAAGGCGCCAAGGAGGCACTGCCTGCGGACTTCGACTATTCACAGATGGACTGGCTGCGGGACTGGCTGCTGGAACATACCGATGTGAGCAACGAGACCGCCATCGTGCACGGCGATTTCCGCCTCGGAAACATGATCCTGCACCCTGAAGAGTCTCGCGTGATCGCGGTACTGGACTGGGAATTGTCCACACTGGGCCACCCGTTGGCGGACCTCGCCTATCTGTGCATGCCCTACCACACCTCAGGCAGCGAACCGGATGCCCGGGACCTGCTTGAGGCCGGTCTGCCGCCGGAACAACAATTGCTGGACCGCTATTGCCAACGTACCGGCCGGGACGGTATTCCGGAATGGCCGATTTTCATGGCGTTTTCCTGCTTCCGCAGCGCCGCCATTATTCAAGGGGTGGCGGCGCGCGCGGCCCAGGGTAACGTCAGCAGCGCCAGCGCCGATCCGATCCGGGATGGCGCCCGCGCCCGCCGGGTGGCGGAAGTCGGCGCCCGGATCGCCCGCTCGCTCGGATGATGCGGTAACCAATCATCGCTGTCCCACAGTTGTGAAACAGTCCGCTTACATGCAACACGCTGATTCGCTGGCAAGCCAGCTTCCCACAGCCGCTCCGTAGTTCCTGCTGTGGGAAACTGACTTGCCAGCGAATACCCGATTTTGGTTATTTCCCGCCTTCCTTGATTCATTCCCCCGAGCCTTTCGACGTCAAAAATCGCTCCCGACGATTTTTAAAACAGGTAAACAAAGTCGACCTTCTTTTTAGTAGGTTTTTAATAAAACGTCGTTTTTATCGCTTGAAATTCCGATTATCGGCGGTTTAACCTGACATACGTCAGGCGGATAAGCCGAACTCGGGCCCGCGCAAACAATATCCTTTTAAAACAAGGGATTCATAGGAGCGCATAGCCCTGGCAAACAACCGGCGACGGTTAACTCGGGAGAGTTTTCACAAGCAGCCGAATTCCATATACAAATAGCTCAATAACATGTACTGAATCATCAAAAAGTGAACCATTAGAGAACAATAAGGAGTCACCGATGAAACATCGTACCCTGCGCAGAGTGCTCGCCCCTGCCCTGTCCAGCGCCCTGTTGGTATCCGGCGCTGCTTTCGCCGCCGAGGGCGGCGATTTCGAATGGCCCCGGCTGCTGGTGATCGGCACGGCGGGCACGTCTTCCGCCAGCTTCGCCTCCACCAATGGCTGGACACCAGTGCTGCAGAAACAAACCGGTTCCGTTGTCCGCGCCGTGCCGGAAGACAACGAGGCCATGCGTTATCGCCGTCTTACCGATCGCCGCGATCTCAACATCAGTTCAGTATCCGCCGCCGAAATGCGCTTCCAGATCGAAGGCATCGGCGGTTACGCCGCCACCAAACCGGCGTCCATGCGCGTGCTCTGGCATCATAACGACACCCCCTGGGGATTCGTGGTTTCCGGCGATTCCAAGCTCAAGTCCCTGGAGGATCTGAAAGACGGCGGATACCGGGTGGCCAAGGGCATGTTCTCTCCCCCCATGATCGCCGCCGCCACCCAGGCCCTTCCGGCGTTCATCGGCCTGTCCGAAGAAGAGGCCGAGAGCAAGATCAACTATATTCCCGCCAGCAGCTACGCGGAAAACTGCCGCTCAGTCGTGGAAGGTAAAGCCGATGTGGCCTACTGCGCGCCGGTGAGCTCAGTGCTGTCTGAGATGGAAGGTGCTCCCGGCGGTATCCGCTGGTTACCACTGAGCCACGAAAACAAGGAAGGCTGGGAGGGCTATCTGAGCTACCGGCCCATGCTGGTCCCCACCAAGATCGAGCTGGGTGTCTCCACCGCCCGGGGCGTGGATGGTGCCACCTCCAACTTCGTTTACACCGTAACCACCGATGCTGATGAGGATTTCGTTTACCACATGGCCAAATGGATCCATGAGTCCTATGACGACTACAAAAGCAACCACCCCATGGCCGCGCGTATGTCCCTTGAGCAATTCCGCGCCTACCTGGATCGCACGCCTCTGCCGATACACGAAGGCACCGTGAAATATTTGCGAGAAATCGGCGCCTGGAGTGAGGAAGACGACGTTTGGAACGAACAGGCCAAGGCCAAGATGGACCACTGGGTGCAAGCCCGCCAGGCGGCTTTGCAGGAAGCCAATAAAAATGGCGTCAAGGTGGACTTCGAGAATCAGGCTTTCCTCGATATTCAAGACAAACATACGCAGGATCTTGAAGGTTTCCGATCCCGCCTGTGAGACTGCCTGACCCAGCGAACCGCTTCAGTCCGAAAGAGGCTCACCTTCGGCCTGGGGCGGTTTGCTTGTGATGTTCTTGGCCTAATGCAGCCGAGCTGCACAAGGGGCATCTTCCTTCTCCATGGGCGCCATAAAAAGATCAGGAAAGCTGACCTTATTTTTCTGAAAAATCAGTAAACAAAATCGACCTTCTTTCAGGTAGGTTTTTTGGGGTCGATACGCATGGTATGGCTTGAATTCTGGACACCCGACAGTTTAATCTGGGACACTCGATATTTTTGAAATAGTGTTTCAAAAAACCAATCACCACTCAATTACCGAATTCGCGGGAGCCTCATACCAACACTCCGAAGCACACCGAGTACTCACCAGCTAGCCAAACATACCAAGCCACTGTCTACCCCGCGCTCAGGGCAAGGGGACACTGATAAAAATTGTATCTTTTAGAAGAACAAGGAATCATTCGATGAAACATTCCGCTCTGTTCAAAACCTTGGTCCCGGCATTGTCCGCCGCGGCCCTTCTCACCTCCCCTATCGCCAGCGCCGATGACACCGATAACTTCGAATGGCCAAGGCTACTGGTCGTGGGCACGCCGGGTACCGGCTCGGCCAGTTTCGCGTCCACCAATGGCTGGGCACCGATTCTCCAGAAAGAGGTGGGAGCCGTCGTCAGGGTGGTGCCGGAGGATAACGAATCCATGCGCTATCGCCGGCTCACCGACCGCCGCGACATCGCCCTTTCCTCCGTGGCCGGCTCGGAAATGCTGTATCAGATCGAAGGTATTGGAGGTTATGCGCCAACCAAGCCCGTTGCGCAGCGGATCATTTGGCACCACAACGACACCCCCTGGGGGCTGGTGGTTTCCGGTGACTCCAAGTTGCAAACCGTGGAAGATCTGAAGGACGGCGGCTATCAAGTGGCCAAGGGAATGTTTTCTCCCGCCATGATTTCCGCGGTCACTGACGGGTTGGGAGCCTATCTTGGCCTTTCCGAGGAACAGAGAGAGCAGACTCTGCGTTTCGTGCCCGCGGGGAGCTACGCTGAAAACTGCCGTTCCGTGGTGGAAGGCAAGGCCGACGTCGCCTGGTGCTCACCAATCAGTTCAGTGATGTCCGAACTGGAAGGCGCACCGGGCAGCATTCGCTGGCTGCCACTGGACAGTGACAATACAGAAGGCTGGAACGCCTTTCTTGAGCACCGTCCGATGCTGATTCCAACGGAGATCAGTCTTGGCGTCACTACCGCCCGTGGCATTGATGGCGCCACTTCCAACTTCCTCTACGCTGTCCCGGCCGATACTGAAGAAGACTTCGTATACAACCTGGTCAAGTGGTTTCATCAGTCCTACGACGCCTATAAGGGCTCCCATCCAATGGCGGCCCGGATGTCACTGGAGCAGTTCCGCGCTTACCTGGACCGCTCTCCTCTCCCGATTCATGAGGGCACCGTAAAGTATTTGCGTGAAGTCGGCGCCTGGACCGAGGAAGACGATGCCTGGAACGAGGCGGCCGCGAAGAAAATGGAACAGTGGATGCAGGCACGCCAAGCCGCTCAAGCAGAAGCAAGCAAGGCTCGCGTCAAGATCGACTTCGAAAACCCGGATTTCGTCGAGATTCTCAACAAACACACCCAGGGTCTTGAGCGCTTCCGGTCTCGCCTTTGACCGCACTGGATGCCGTGGAGGACCGGCCCCGGTCGCCACGGCAGCCCAAAGCCGAATGATCCGTCATTTCCATTGCTGAGCGGAATACCATGAACAACACCTCCACAGAATCGGAGAGCAGCGCCGCGCAAGCGGAACCCACCCGCCTGGGTGAACAGTACTCCTGGCAAAGCCTGCTGTTCGTGCTTCTCACTATCGCTGGTCTGGGCATCGGCATAGTTTATATTTTCGGTATTACCTGGAACGGCGAACGCCTTCTGGAAGGCCAGTACTACTGGTTATTCATCGGCCTGTTCGTGGCTGCCGCCTTTATCGCCTTACCCGCGCGGCGCGGACAAACCCGGATTCCCTTCTATGATTTGATCGCCGCCGCCGCCGCCCTGGGCATCAGCGTTTACTTCTCCAACTATGCCTGGGATATGGTCCAGTCCAGTTGGAGCCATGTTCCGCTCGGCACGGTGATGTGGCTACTGATGCTCGAGGTAGCACGGCGTAGCGGTGGCCTGCCGTTCCTGCTGGTGGTAGTTGGACTGGGGCTGTACCCGCTGATATCCGACCGGCTGCCCGGTTTGTTGATGGGCATTCCCTACAGTTTTGATCGCATGATCGAGGCGCATGTTTTCCGCGCCGAGGGCATGATGGGGATTACCACCAAAATTGTGGCGGAAATCATCCTTGGCTTCCTGGTTTTTGCCGGCGTCCTGATCGCCACTGGTGGGGGGGCCTTCTTCATTGATCTGGCCAATGCCAGCTTTGGCCGCTACCGGGGTGGGCCGGCCAAGGTGTCCGTGGTCGCCAGTGCCTTTTTCGGCAGCCTCTCCGGCTCGGTATTTTCCAATATTGCCGGTACCGGTTCGATCACCATTCCGACCATGAAAAAAGTCGGCTACCCCGCTCATTACGCCGGAGCCATCGAAGCCTGCGCTTCCACCGGCGGGGTACTGATGCCTCCGGTTATGGGGGCCATCGCTTTCGTCATGGCCATCACAATCGGGGTGGATTATGCCACTGTCATGGTCGCGGCCATTCTGCCCTCATTGCTGTTCTACTTCGGGCTGCTCTTACAAGTGGATGCCTACGCCGCCCGTACCGGGCTGAAAGGCATGCCTCGGGATCAGCTCCCTGCGGTAAAAGAGGTTCTCAAGCGAGGCTGGCCGTTCATTTCCGTGCTGGTATTCTTGATCTGGGGTCTGATGTACATGCGTTGGGAGTACTACGCACCCTGGTACGCCTGTGTGCTGATGGTCGCGCTGTCGTTCCTGCAAAAAGACACCCGCATGACCCCGAGAAGGCTGTACCAGACCATCCGCCAGATCGGCGTTTTGGTCACCCAGACCGCGGCCATCATCCTGCCCATCGCCTTCGTGGTCAGCGCACTCACCATCACCGGGGTAACCGGAGCGCTGACATCCGGCCTGGTCAGTATGGGCGGAGGGAATGTATTTCTGATCCTGCTCTTCGGCATCCTCGCCTGTTTCATCATGGGCATGGCCGGACTTGCCATCGTCGCCTATATCTTCCTGGCAGTGACCCTGGCACCAGCGATCATTAATGTGGGCGGACTCAATACCATCGCCGTGCACTTCTTTATCGTCTATTACGCCATGTTGTCGGCCATCACGCCCCCTGTCGGCGCTGCTGCGTTTCTGGCCGCCACCATCGCCGGCGGACGGCCGATGCAGACCTCCTTCACCGCCATGCGCCTGGGCGTGGTGATCTACTTCGTGCCTCTGTTTTTCCTGTTTCAACCGGCACTGGTCTTGCAGGGCGATCTGACGCCGCTGATCTACGTGCTGCCTTCGATCATCATCGGCATCATGCTGATCTCCGGCGGTCTGGAGGGGTATCTGCTGGGCGCCGGCCGGGTGCGCCCCTGGCTGCGTTTTCCGTTGATCGCGGCGGGCTTCGCCTTCAGCTTTCCGGGGCTGATGACCACCATTATCGGTGGTCTCGCCTCGGCGGCGCTGGTAGCGCTGGTCTGGAACGATAATCGTCGACTGACACAGAGCGCGTAATCCACCATAGCCAGAACCAAAGTGCCCGCGGCGATAACGCCGCGGGCACCGGTATATGACACCCCTTCGTTGACGTCAGGCGCTGTCTTTGCCGGACAAGTTGCCGGCGGAGCGCTCCTGCGCCAGCTGATCCAGCATGGCCGCCACCCCCGCGGACACCGTTCGCAGGATGACCTCGTCATCCACGTCCTTGTTAAGCCAGTCCCGCATGGGTGCGAAGGCACCGAGAAAAATAATCAGATTGGCCAGCACTTCCGCGCGAGGGTCTTCCTCGGACAAATGCGCCCGTTGACGCAGATGCGCCGCCAGCCCTTCAATTACCGCCCGGTCACGGGCGCGCATGGCGCGCCGGTCATCCTCCTGTAGATACGGCACCGAACGGTAGATCAGCAAAGTGCCTCGGCGCTTCTTGGTCCAGGTGTCGTGCAGATAATCCGCCACCGTGTCCGCGAACGGCGTGTCACCGCTATGATCCAGACGTTCAGCCAGCGTCGGCACATCCGGACGAAACCAAAGCTTGTTCAACAAACGCCGGAGGATGTCGTTTTTATTGGCGATGTAATCGTAAATACTGGCCTGGTTGACACCGGAGCGGGCACAGATATCGCGAATCGTGGTGGAAGCGAAGCCCTTCTCCAGAAACAGTTCCAGAGCGGCATCGCAAATTTGATTGCGGCGCGTCTCAATCAGTGTCGTATCCTGAACGCCATCAACCACGGCTTCCGCCAACTGCTCGCCGTTCGAGGTCTGCTTCGCGCCCCGTTTTTTATCCGTTGACAAGCGTTTTCTCCAAAAGAAATGAGGGTTTTTCGAGGTTAGCACAGCCCCTGAGGAGGCGGAAGAAACAGTGGCGGCAGGCAAGGCATGCCAGCCGCCACGCCCCTACAATCCGGCCAGACACAAATAACGGGTTTCCAGGAATTCGTCGATGCCGTACACCGAGCCTTCACGGCCAATACCCGATTCCTTGACGCCGCCGAAGGGAACCGTCTCTGAAACGAAGCGCGATGTGTTCACGCCGACCATGCCATATTCAAGCTGCTCGTTGAGGCGGAAAATCCGCCCCAGATCCCGGGTGTAGGCATACGCCGCCAGGCCATAAGGGGTATCGTTGGCGAGCCGGATCGCCTCATCCTCATCGCTGAAACGATAAACCGGCGCCACCGGACCAAAGATCTCGGTATTGAACACTTTCATCGCCGGGGTGACGTCACCCAGCACGGTCAACGGGTAGAAAGTGCCTCCCAGACCGGCATCACCGCCACCACCGGTCACCACCGTGGCACCCGACGACACCGCGTCCTCCACCAGCGACGAAACCTTTGCAAACGCCGCCGGATTGATCAACGGCCCCTGGGTCACGCCATCCCCGGTCCCTTCGCCCAACGTCAGTGCTCCCACCGCCCGGGCAAGCCGTTCCAGGAAGGCATCGTAGACGCGCTCGTGCACCATGATGCGATTGGCGCAGATGCAGGTCTGACCGGTGTTATAGAATTTGATGGCAATGGCGCCGCGCACCGCCTCGTCCAGATCCGCGTCTTCAAATACCAGGAACGGCGCGTTGCCGCCCAGTTCCAGACTCACCTTCTTCACCGTGGCCGCGCACTGAGCCATCAGCAATTTGCCCACCGCGGTGGAACCGGTAAACGACAGCTTGCGCACTTGCGGATTGGAAGTCAGTTCTCCGCCCACTTCCGCGCCATGGGATGCGGTGACCACATTGAAAACGCCCGCCGGCACCCCGGCCCGTTCCGCCAGCACGGCCAATGCCAGTGCCGACAGCGGCGTGTCCTCGGCGGGTTTGAGTACCACGGTGCAGCCGGCCGCGAGAGCCGGTGCTACTTTTCGGGTGACCATGGAGGACGGGAAATTCCATGGGGTAATCGCCGCCACCACACCGATGGGGTGGCGCGTTGACCACTCACGGCGGCTGTTGTCCGCCGGCGGCAGAATGTCCCCCATCACCCGCATCGCCTCCGCGGCGAACCAATCGACGAAATTGGCGCCGGACAGCACCTCCGCCCGGGCTTCCGCCAATGGCTTGCCCTGCTCCAGAGTAAGCAGCAGCGCCAGGTCATCGGCGTTGTCAATGATCTGCTGATGCCAGCGGCGCAGAATCGCCATGCGCTCGCGGGCCGACCGGCGGCGCCAGTCCTTGAAGGCGGCCGCCGCCGCTTCCACCGCGGTACGGGCATCAACGGCCCCCATATCCGGCACCTGAGCCAGCACCTCGCTGCTGGCCGGATTCTTGACGTCGAAAGCAAGACCGGAGCGCGCGTCACACCAGACACCGTCGATCAGTGACTGGTCACACAGCAAAGTCGAATCCTGAAGTTCCGCGGACATAGCCGTCTCCGTGGGTAGGGGCAGCCCCGTATGGAGCCTGGATAACAGTGGTGGCATGAAAAGTACCATGGAAAGCGCCATGGAAAGCGCCATGGAAAGCGCCATGGAAGGCGCCATGGAAGGCGGGACAGTGTAAATCGTCTTCACGGACGATGTCCCTTCCCACCAACTTGCTTTATACGATATACAACATACAAAGACCCGTCGGTGCGGCCAACCCGCATGACCGGCCCCCAATGACGTTACCTACAAGGACGCCAGCCATGACTGCAGAACAACAAAACGGTGTATCGGACAGTCGCCGCTTCGAATTCCAGGAGTTCGGCGGTCCGATCGCACCGCAAAGCTACGAGCTCCCCGCCCCCGCCGGCAACGAAGTGTTGCTCAAGGTCAACTACTGTGGCGTCTGCCACAGCGACGTTCATCTTCACGATGGCTATTTCGAGTTGGGCGGCGACAAACGCCTCAACTTCGCCATGCCACTGCCGCTTACTCTGGGCCACGAGGTGATCGGCACCGTGGTGGCGGTGGGCGACCAGGTCACCGACGCCAAACCCGGCGATCAACGCCTGATCTACCCGTGGATCGGTTGCGGCAAATGCGGTGCCTGCCAGAAAGGCGAAGAAAACCTGTGCGTCACTCCGGCTCACCTGGGCGTGAACAAGCCTGGCGGCTACGCCGACCACATTGTCGTGCCCCATTCCCGCTATCTGCTCGACATCAGCGGCCTCAACCCCGGCGACGCCGCCACCCTGGCCTGCTCCGGGCTGACCACCTTCTCCGCCATCAACAAAGTGCTGCCGCTGGCGGATGACCAGTGGATCGTGGTGATCGGCTGCGGAGGCCTGGGCCAGATGGCCCTGCGCATCCTCCAGGCCATGGGCATCGGCAACGTGATCGGTATCGATCTGTCCGAGGAGAAACGCAAGCTGGCGCAGGAAAGCGGCGCCCGCCACAGCTTCGACCCGAACACCCCGAAACTGAACCGGGTGGTGGCGGAAACCTGTCCGGGCACGGTGCAGGCGGCCCTGGACTTCGTCGGCAATGAGCAGACCGCCCAATTGGCGCTGGGCCTGCTGGGTAAGGGCGGAAAATACGTACCGGTGGGTTTGCACGGCGGCGAACTGCGTTACCCGCTGCCGGTCATTACCAACAAAGCAGTGAGCATCATCGGCTCTTATGTGGGCACACTGAAGGAATTGGAGGATCTGGTGGCGTTCGCCAAGGCGAAAAACCTGCCGCCCATTCACATCGAGCACCGTCCGCTGGAAGGCGCCGCTCAAGCCGTGGCGGATCTGGAAAAAGGCCAAGTGGCGGGTCGGGTGATTCTCGACGCAGGGAACTGACTCAGTTTCACCCTCTCCCCTCAAGAGAGAGGGTGAAACAGCCTCGCCGTTTACTGCACCCGCTTGACCACCACGCTGCCAATGGAATAACCGGCGCCAAAAGAGCAGATCACCCCCTTGCTGTCCACCGGCAGGTCGGCGTTGTACTTGTGGAAAGCGATAATGGAGCCGGCGGAACTGGTGTTGGCGTACTCGTCCAGGATCACCGGCGCTTCCTCTTCGCTCGGGTCACGCCCCAGCACCCGACGGGCGATGAACTGGTTCATGCTCAGATTGGCCTGGTGCAGCCACATCCGGCGCAGCTCTTCCACCGGCAGATCCAGGTCACTCAAATGGCCGCTGATCTGCTCGGCCACCATGGGACAAACTTCCTTGAACACCTTGCGGCCTTCCTGGCGGAACAGTTTGTCACGGGCGCCGATGCCGGACGGGTCAGCCCGATTCAGGAAGCCGAAGTTGTTGCGGATGTTATTGGAGAATTTGGTTTGCAGGCGGGTGCCGAGAATCTCCCAGCGGTTGTCGCTGGTGGCGTCCTCGGCCCGCTCCACGATCACCGCGGTGGCCACATCACCAAAGATGAAGTGACAATCGCGATCCTGCCAGGCCAGGTGGCCGGAACAAATCTCCGGATTGACCATCAGCACACGCCGGGCGGAGCCATTGCGCACCGCGTCCACCGCCGCCTGGATACCGAAGGTGGCGCTGGAACAGGCCACGTTCATGTCATAGCCCCAGCCATGCTCCATGCCCAGTGCCTGTTGCACTTCCACCGCCATGGCCGGATAGGCGCGTTGCATATTGGAACAGGCCACCAGCACGGCATCCAGATCGTCGGCTGTCAATTTGGCGTTTCCCAACGCCTGAC